>NZ_JBIAII010000009.1:0-353112 GCF_042871345.1 Streptomyces sp. NPDC005863
CTTCGGTGTTTCTTTTTGTTCTTCGTTCTTGCGTTTCCGACTCTATCAGACTCTTTCGTGTCCGACTTCCTCGGTGCCTTTCCGGTTCCCGCTCCGGCCTTTCGGCTTTCGCGTTT
This sequence comes from Streptomyces sp. NPDC005863, assembly GCF_042871345.1. Lineage (NCBI taxonomy): Bacteria > Bacillati > Actinomycetota > Actinomycetes > Kitasatosporales > Streptomycetaceae > Streptomyces > Streptomyces sp. NPDC005863. Next base: position 117 of record NZ_JBIAII010000009.1, read on the forward strand.
CCCTTTCCGGCGGCTCCGACTTTATCAGGTCTTATTCGACTCCCTGACCACTCCCACCGCAGACATGCGGAGGCGAACCCAGGGATAGGATCTGACGTGAAGGTTGCCGCCGAAGCCGGGCGCTTACCGCGCCCCACGGCCTCAGGCAGGAGTCCGACTCTACATCGGGTCCCCGGTGGGCGCAAATCGTTGTGCACTGCCTCTACGTCCCGCAACCGGGACCCATCGTGCGGAACCGGGACTTCTTATGACTTACGCTTCTGAACAGTGCGTCGTCCAGGACAGGTAGTGGCGACGACTACGAATCTCCACCCCCTGGGAGGCATGCCATGACCAGTGTTTCGTCCCCGCTTGCAGGACGCGCCATCGGGCTCTCTGCAGTACCTGATCCCGTGTTCTCGGGCGCGATGGTCGGGCCTGGCACTGCCATTGATCCCGTGCGCGAGCCTTCCGAGGCCGTCTCTCCCGTGGACGGCATCGTCGTCTCTCTTCACCCGCACGCGTTCGTGGTGGTCGACGACCAGGGTCACGGTGTGCTGACGCACCTCGGCATCGACACCGTGCAGCTCAACGGCGAGGGCTTCGAGCTCCTCGTGAACAAGGGCGACACCGTGCAGCGCGGCCAAGCCGTGGTGCGCTGGGACCCGTCGGCCGTCGAGGCCGCCGGCAAGTCCCCGGTGTGCCCGATCGTGGCGCTCGAGGCCACAGCCGAATCGCTCTCCGATCTCGTCGAGGACGGCGAAGTGAAGTCCGGCGACGCGCTCTTCAGCTGGAAGTGACGTCATCGCCGTCGCTGACGGCAGGCACGACAACCACCGCGACGGCTCGGCCCGTCGCACTACCGGAGACGGGTGAAATGGAGACAACGCTGCGAGGCGTCGGTGTGAGCCACGGTGTGGCGATCGGCGAGGTTCGGCACATGGGCACGGCGGTTCTCGAGCCGCCGGCCAAGCAGATTCCCGCGGAGGAGGCCGGGCGTGAACAGGGGCGCGCTCGCCAGGCCGTGGAAGCTGTGGCGGCCGACCTGAATGCGCGCGGCAATCTGGCCGGTGGCGAGGCCCAGGCGGTCCTCGAGGCGCAGGCGATGATCGCCCAGGACCCGGAGCTGATGTCGGACGTCGACCGGCGCATCACCGTCGGCAGCACCGCCGAGCGCGCCGTCTACGACGCGTTCTCCCACTACCGCGAACTGCTCGCCGGTGCCGGTGAGTACATGGCAGGCCGGGTCGCCGACCTCGACGACGTGCGGAACCGCATCGTCGCGCGCCTGCTGGGTGTGCCGATGCCGGGTGTCCCGGACAGCGACCAGCCGTACGTACTGATCGCGCGTGACCTGGCGCCCGCCGACACCGCGCTGCTCGACCCGGCGCTGGTGCTCGGCTTCGTCACCGAAGAGGGTGGGCCCACCAGTCACAGCGCGATTCTCGCTCGGGCACTCGGGGTGCCGGCCGTCGTCGCGCTGCCGGGCGCCGGTGAGCTCGTCGAGGGCACGGTCGTGGCCGTCGACGGCAGCACCGGTGAGATCTTCGTGGACCCGAGCGTAGAGAAGCGGGAGCAGCTCGAGGCCGCCGCCGCCGAGCGCAAGGCGGCGCTGGCCGCGGCGACCGGTCCGGGTGCGACGTCCGACGGGCACAAGGTGCCGCTGCTGGCCAACGTCGGCGGTCCCGCCGATGTGCCGGCCGCCGTCGAGGCCGGTGCCGAGGGTGTCGGTCTGTTCCGTACCGAGTTCCTCTTCCTCGACGACAGCACGAAGGCGCCGTCCGAGGAGAAGCAGGTCGAGTCGTACCGCAAGGTGCTCGAGGCCTTCCCCGAGGGACGTGTCGTCGTCCGTGTGCTGGACGCCGGCGCGGACAAGCCGCTGGACTTCCTGACGCCCGGTGACGAGCCGAACCCGGCCCTCGGTGTGCGGGGTCTGCGGTCGCTGCTCGACCACCCCGAGGTGCTGCGCACGCAGCTGACCGCGCTGGCCAAGGCCGCCGAGGGGCTGCCCGTCTACCTCGAGGTCATGGCCCCGATGGTGGCGGACCGCATCGACGCCAAGGCGTTCGCGGACGCGTGCCGTGAGGCGGGGCTGCAGGCGAAGTTCGGCGCGATGGTCGAGATTCCGTCGGCCGCGCTGCGGGCGCGCTCGATCCTCCAGGAGGTCGAGTTCCTGTCGCTGGGCACCAATGACCTCGCGCAGTACGCCTTCGCCGCCGACCGGCAGGTCGGTGCCGTGTCCCGGCTGCAGGACCCGTGGCAGCCGGCGCTGCTCGACCTGGTGTCGCTGTCCGCCGAGGCGGCGCGCGCCGAGGGCAAGAGCTGTGGCGTGTGCGGTGAGGCCGCTTCGGATCCGCTGCTCGCCTGTGTGCTCACCGGTCTGGGTGTCACCTCTCTCTCGATGGGTGCGGCGTCCATTCCTTACGTGCGTGCGACGCTCGGCAAGTACACGCTGGCGCAGTGCGAGCGTGCCGCGTCGGCGGCGCGTGCCGCGGACAGCGCCGAGGAGGCCCGCAAGGCCGCGCAGGCGGTGCTGTCGGGCGAGTAGTCGTCCGCCTGTCCTGTCCCAGGGGCGCCCCACCGCATCGGTGGGGCGCCCCTGGTGCGTTCAGTGGTGGTGTCCGGTGTCGGGGGCGTCGTCCAGGTCGGGCGCCGCGCAGTAGTCGACGTTGGATTCCGGCGCGACGAGTTCTCCGGAGAGGGCGTCGGTGCAATACGCGTCGAAGACTTCGGCCGCGGTGAGGGGTTGGAGCCTGCCGCCGTCCATGCGCCAGCCCTGGACGCGGTCGCGGGTCCCGTCGGCGCTGGAGCGCAGCACCATGCCGGCCGCCCGGTGGGTGGCGATGCCGACCGCGAGGACGGTGGCGAACTCCATGGCTTCGGTGTCGTCGAGCAGTGCGCGGCCTTCGGCGTCGATCTCCACGTGGAGTGCGGCGAGGAGGGTCTCGGGATCGGAGGGCACGCTGCACACCAGGTGCCGGGTGCCAGGCCCTGGGATGTCGAGGGCTCGGGTGATCAGTCGGGAGGCGCGGGTGAAGGCGGCGCGTCCGATGTCCTCGCCGCAGGTCGCGCAGGTGCCGGTGCGGGCGAGGGTCACCGTGGCGTACTCCCAGGTGGCCTGGCGGACCGCCTCGTCGACCAGGTCGGGGACGAGGTCGGCGAGGGGCTGGCCCTCGTACGGCACGGTGGGGCCGCCTGCTGCCAGTTCGGCGGTGAAGCGGGTGCGGCTGGCCGGGGCGTCCGGGTCCAGGCCGCTCTCCGCGCAATAGTGGGCGTAGTCCTCGGGGTCGAAGAGGGCGACCGTGGTGTGCCTGCCCTGGGAGGCGAAGGTCTTGAGGAGGCCTTCGACCTGCTGGAGGTAGGTCTGGTGGTCGTCGAAGGTGAAGGTGCGGTAGCGGCGCATGGCCGCGAAGTCCTCCTCGTCGGCCAGCAGGCCGATGGTTCCGGCGACTTCGCGGCGCAGTGCGCGGCGCATCGTGTCGTGTCGTGCGTGCGTCATGCTTCCCCCTGCATTCGGTCGATCAATGCTCACTCACAGTAACCAGAGCCACTGACAACCGGGGTTGAGCTGGGGAAAGGTGTGTGCGTCAGGCGCGCTCGCGGGCCAGGTCGGCGTAGAAGTCGAGGAGTTCGACGCGGTCGACGGAGCCGCGGTTGACCGCCTTGTCCATGGACGCCCCTTGCAGGAGGCGCTTGACGGGGACCTCGATGCGCTTGCCGGTGAGGGTGTGCGGGATGCCGGGGACCTCGATGACCTCGTCGGGGACGTGGCGTGGGGAGAGCTCGGCGCGGATGGTCCGCTTGATGCGGTCGCGCAGGGCGTCGTCGAGTGTGGCGCCTTCGGCGAGGTGGACGAAGAGCGGCATCCAGTAGCCGCCGTCGGGCTGTTCGACGCCGATGACGAGGGATTCGCGGATCTCGGGGAGCCGTTCGACGGCCTCGTAGATGTCGGCCGAACCCATGCGGACGCCCTGGCGGTTGAGGGTGGAGTCGGAGCGGCCGTGGATGATCACCGAGCCTCGTGAGGTGAGGGTGATCCAGTCGCCGTGTCGCCAGACGCCGGGGTAGGTGTCGAAGTAGCTGTCGTGGTAGCGGGTGCCGTCCGGGTCGTTCCAGAAGTGGATCGGCATGGAGGGCATGGGGTTGGTGACGACGAGCTCGCCGACTTCATCGATGAGCGGTTTGCCCTGGGGGTCCCAGGACTGCAGGTCGGTGCCGAGGCAGGGGGCCTGGAGCTCGCCGATGTGGACGGGGAGGGTGGGGACCGCACCGGCGAAGCAGGAGCAGACGTCGGTGCCGCCGCTGACGGACGCGGTCCACAGGCCGCCGGGGATGTCGGCGAACGCGTCGTGCAGCCAGCGGAAGCCGTCGGGGGGCAGCGGGGAGCCGGTGGTGGCGACGCAGGTGACGCGGGAGAGGTCGAAGTCGCGGGCCGGGTGGACGTCCGCCTTGCGGCAGGCCATGACGTACGCGGCGGAGGTGCCGAAGAGGGTGGCTCCGGTGCGCTCGGCGATGCGCCACTGGGCGCCGGTGTCGGGGTAGCCGGGGCTGCCGTCGTACAGGACGATCGTGGTGCCCGTCAGGAGGCCGGAGACGAGGAAGTTCCACATCATCCAGCCGGTCGAGGTGTACCAGAAGAAGCGGTCGTCGGGTCCGAGGTCGCAGTGCAGGCCGAGCTGCTTGAGGTGTTCGACGAGGATGCCGCCCTGGGACTGGACGATCGCCTTGGGCAGGCCGGTGGTGCCGGAGGAGTAGAGCACCCACAGGGGGTGGTCGAAGGGCACCGCTTCGAAGGTGGGGGCCACGTCGGCGAAGGTGAGGGCCGACCATTCCAGGGCGCCTTCGGGGGCGTCCGTGCCGAGCAGCGGGATGTGGACGACGGCGCGCAGGCTCGGCAGTTCGGAGCGGAGTTCGGCGACGGTGTCGCGGCGGTCGTGCTCCTTGCCGCCGTAGCGGTAGCCGTCGACGGTGAACAGGACGACCGGTTCGACCTGCTGGAAGCGGTCCAGGACGCTGCGGGCACCGAAGTCGGGGGCGCAGGAGGTCCAGACGCCGCCGACGGCCGCGGTGGCGAGCAGGGCGACGACGGCCTGCGGGATGTTCGGCAGGTAGCCGCTGACGCGGTCTCCGGGGCGGACGCCGAGGGTGCGCAGTTCGGCGGTGAGCGAGCCGACCTGGCGGCGCAGCTCGGCCCAGGTGACCGCTTGCGGGTCCTGGCTCTCGTCGACGTGGAGGATGGCGGGCTCGTCCGCGCGCGTGGGGTCGTCGGCGGCGCGCAGGGCGTGCTCGGCGTAGTTGAGGGTGGCGCCGGGGAACCAGGTGGCGCCGGGCATGGCGCGGTCGCCGAGCACGCGCGCGTACGGCGTGGAGAAGCGGACGTCGAACCAGTCGGTGACGGCCTTCCAGAACGTCTCGAGCTCGGTCACGGACCAGTGGTGCAGCGCCGCGTATCCCCCGTCGGCCGGGGCTCCGTGGTGCTCGGCCGCCCAGGCCTGGAACCGGGTGACCTGCGCGGCGGCGATCCTCTCCGGGCTCGGCTGCCAGAGCGGCGCAGGGTTCGCTGAGGACGTCATGGGGCGGCTCCCGGACTGTACGCGTCGTATGCGTGGAGTGCGCACGTGCTGGGTGTGCGCGTGAACACGGCTGAAGGGGACGATGCCACGTGATCGACTTCCGCACCAGGGTGGGCCCCACACAGTGGGCCTCGCCGCTGTGTGGCGTCGCCCCAGGTGAACGGCAGCTGAACGCGGCACACGCGCGGCTTCTTCGGTGGCAGGGTGAGCAGCATGAACGGTCGTGACCTGGTGCGTTCGGTGAAGGCGGTCGGCATGGTCGGCACGGCGCAGGGGTTGCGCACGGTGCGCTCCTCGTGGCGCAGGTGGCGGTCGGACGCGCGGGCGCTGCCCAGGGGTGGCGCGGAGCGGGCGCGGGTGCCGGGTGCCGTGACGGCGATCGAGCCGGCGTCCGGTGGTGGCGTGGTGCGGTTCGCCCGCGCGGAGCTGCGGGTGCGGGTGACCGCCGGGGGCGCGGTCTTCCTGGGCTGGGACGGCGCGGAGCCCGAGCCGTCGTACGCGTTGTCGGGCCGGAGTCCCGAGCCGGATCCGCGGGCCGTCCTGGAGCCGGACAAGGAGGGCGGCTGGCGGGTCGTGTCGGAGCGGGTCACCGTCGTCGTCTCGCGGCTCGGGGCCGTCGCGCTGTACACGCCGGGCGGGGTGCTGCTGCGGCGCGATCTGCCGCCGCGCTGGTGGGAGCCGGTCGCGGGCGGGGCGGCGCGGTGGGTGCAGCGCTCGGAGGTGGCGGCGGACGCGCGGTTCTTCGGCCTCGGGGGGCGCGCCGGCGGGCTCCGGCTGCGGAACGGGACGTACCGGCTGTGGAACACCGACCCGGGCGGCTCGTTCGGTCCTGACGACGATCCGCTGTACATCACCATGCCGGTGCAGATGGTGGTGGCCGACGCGGGCACGCATCTGGTGTTCCACGACAACGCGTGGGAGGGCGAGGTCGTGGTGTGCGAGGGGGTGGTGGGTGACGGGTCGGGGCACGACCGGGCCGGTTCGTGCGAGGTGCGGATGGGGGGCGGGCCGTTGCGGTACTGGGCGATGGTCGGGCCTCCCGCGCGCGTGCTGCACTCCTGGGCGTCGCTCACGGGTCCCCCGGCGCTGCCGCCGTCCTGGGCGCTCGGGCACCATCACGCGCGGTGGGGCTTCGGCAGCGAGCAGGAGGTGCGCCGGGTCGTCGCGGGCTATCAGGAGCGCGGCCTGCCGTTGGACGCCGTGCACCTGGACATCGACCACTACGAGGCGCACAAGGTGTTCACCGTCGACAAGGAGCGCTTCCCCAAGCTGCCGCAGTTCGCCGGGGAGTTGCGCAGGGCGGGCACCCGGCTCGTCTCGATCGTCGACCCTGCGGTGAAGGCCGAGCCGGGGGTCGCGGTGTACGACGGCGGGGTGGCGGCCGACGCCTTCGTACGGGATGCCGCGGGGCGGCAGGTGCGCGGTGTCGTCTGGCCCGGAGAGGCGGTGTACCCGGATTTCACCGACCCGCGCGCGCGGGAGTGGTGGGGCGGGCTCTATGAGGAGCGCCTCGATCAGGGGTTCTCGGGTTTCTGGCACGACATGAACGAGCCGGTGTCGTTCGCGGCGTTCGGCGAGACGACGCTGCCGCGTTCGGCGCGGCATTGCCTGGAGGGGCGGGGTGGCGATCACAGGGAGGCCCACAACGTGTACGGCCTGGCGATGGCGCGGGCCGGGTACGAGGCGCTGCGCCGGCTGCATCCCGAGGAGCGGCCCTTCTTGTTCTCGCGTTCCGGCTGGGCGGGAATGCAGCGCTACGGAGGGACGTGGTCCGGCGACGTCTCGACGAGTTGGGCGGGGTTGCGTGCGTCGCTCTCCCTGGTGCTGGGGCTCGGGTTGTGCGGGGTGCCGTATTCGGGTCCGGATGTGGGCGGGTTCGACGGCAGTCCGTCGCCGGAGCTGTATCTGCGGTGGTTCCAGCTCGGGGCGTATCTCCCGTTGTTCCGTACGCATGCGGCGATCACGGCGGGGCGGCGCGAGCCGTGGGAGTTCGGCGACGAGGTGCTGGGGCACGCGCGCGGGGTGCTCGCCGAGCGCAGGCGGTTGCTGCCGTACTTCGTGACCCTCGCGCATCTCGCGCGGCGTACGGGCGCTCCCTATGTGCGGCCCCTGTGGTGGGGGGCTCCGGAGGACAGGGTGTTGCGGGACTGCGAGGACGCGTTCCTGCTCGGGGACGGCCTGTTGGTGGCGCCGGTGTTCGAGAGCGGGGCGGTGCGGCGGACGGTTCAGCTGCCGCGGGGCCGCTGGTACGACACGGTGACGGGCGCGGCGTACGAGGGGCCCGGGAAGGTGCTGTTGGACGCTCCGTTGTCGCGCGTCCCGGTGCTGGCGCGTGCGGGCTCGGTGGTGCCGGTGCGGGGCGCTGACGGCGGTGTGGAGCTGGAGGCGTGGGCGCCGTCCGTGGGGGCTTCCGGTGGGGGGCTGGTGGTGGCCGATGCGGGTGACGGGTGGGAGGAGGGCGAGTGGGAGCGGTATACGACGCGGTGGAGCGGCGGGCGTGTGGTCGTGGAGCGGGAGGACGGCGGCGCAGGGCCCGCACCGGAGCGTCCGGTGCGGGTGCGCGGGCTAGGGCGTTGAGCGGGCGGCAGGGGGCTCAGTAGCGGCCCTGGAACCACGCCCCGGCCGCCAGTGTGTGCAGCGGGAAGGCGAGCTCGTCCGGGCGGCGCAGCACGCTCCAGCACTCGGTCTCGTCCGTCGGCGCGGAGGGCGGCAGGTCGGCGGCGGGGCGTTCGGGGAGCAGGCCGAAGAGCAGCAGGTATCCGTCGGGGGCGCTCATGGCGTCGGCCAGGCGCACGTCGCGGCTGTCCGCGCCGATGCCGGTCTCCTCCTTGAGTTCGCGTACGACCGCGTGGCGCCAGTCCTCCCGGTCGTCGATGAATCCGCCGGGCAGGGCGATGCCCCCGCGCGCGGGGGTGATGGTGCGGGTCACGACGACCAGGCCGGTGCCCTGGGTGTCGTAGACGGGCTGGAGGGCCACCGCCACGGGCAGCGGATTGCGGTATGTGACGGCGCCGCAGGCGGCGCAGGTGCGGGGCCCGTCCGCGGGCCGGTCTCCGAAGGAGGCTCCACAGCTCGAACAGTGGGAGTGCGGACGGGAGTTGGTCTGGTGTGGGGATGCGGACACGCGGCGGACTGTATCCGATCGTCGACGCACCGGTCTTTCGCGGGCCCCCGTCTGCCTGATAGACGCAGGAGGCATGACCCGACTTGTCCCCGCGCTGCGGACCATCGCCCTCGGTGCCGCCGCCCTGCTGGCCGTGGCCGCCGCCCCCTCCCCCGCGCACGCGAAGCCGGAGCCGAAGGCTCCGCCGGAGTTCGTCGCGCTGCGCGACGTGGACCCGACGATCATCCAGGAGATGCGCTACATCACGCCGCACAACTTCGTGGGCGAGCCCGTCGACGGCTACCGCAGGCCGATGTGCATCCTCACCGCGCCCACCGCGAAGGCGCTGCACAAGGCGCAGCGGGCGCTCCTGCGCAAGGGCTACTCGCTGAAGGTGTACGACTGTTACCGGCCTCAGCGGGCCGTCGACCACTTCGTGCGCTGGGCCAAGGACCTGGGCGACGAACGCATGAAGGCCGAGTTCTATCCCCATGTCGACAAGTCGCGGCTCTTCGCGGACGGCTACATCGCGGAGAAGTCCGGGCACAGTCGGGGCTCGACGGTGGATCTGACCGTGGTGCGGCTGCCCGCCCTGCCGACCCGTCCGTACATCCCCGGCGAGCGGCTCAGGCCCTGTTTCGGACCGCGGAACGAGCGCTTCCCCGACAACTCCGTGGACATGGGGACGGGCTTCGACTGCTTCGACCCCCTGGCGCACACGGACGATCCCCGGATCAAGGGGAAGCAGCGGGCCAACCGCGACCTGCTGCGCTCGGCACTCGCCCGGCAGGGTTTCACCAACCTCCCCGAGGAGTGGTGGCACTTCACCCACAAGCCCGAGCTGTTCCCCGACACCTACTTCGACTTCCCCGTCTCGCCCGGGTCGCTGCGAGGGAAGTGAGCGCAACGGCGTCAAGGGGGCACAGGGAGAGGCCGCCCGGAACCACCCCCGTCGGCCCCGGACGACCTCTCCGATACTCGGACGCGAAAGAGGGCTCTCCGGTTCACCGTTCCCGGCACGCGCACCCCCCTGACGTAATCCGGTTGCCCGTGGCACACTTCTGACGTTCCGTCAGATCGAGTGCCTGGAGGAGCCTTGCCCCGTACGCACACACCCGTGGTGCCCCACTGGTTCGCCGGGGAGGGTGACGACTTCCGCCTTCTGGGCACGCGCTGTTCGGCGTGCGCCGCCGTCTTCTTCCCCCGCGAGGACGCGTTCTGCCGCAACCCCTGCTGCCCGGGCGGGGAGCTGGCCGAGGTGGGGCTGTCCCGGCGCGGACGCGTCTGGTCGTACACCGACGGGCGCTACCGGCCGCCCGCGCCGTACGTCTCCAACCCGGAACTTCCGTGGCAGCCCTACACGTTGATCGCTGTGGAGCTGGCGGCGGAGCGCATGGTGGTGCTCGGACAGGGGGCTCCTGGGGTCCGTGTCGCCGATCTGGAGGTCGGCATGGAGGTGGAGGCCGTCCCGGGCGTGCTGAACGAGGACGACGACACGACGTGGACGACATGGCACTGGCGACCCGTGGGGGTGGGCGCATGAACGGCGAGGTGGCGGTGCTCGGGGCGGGCATGCACCCGTGGGGCAAGTGGGGACGCGGTTTCGTCGAGTACGGAGTGGTGGCCGCGCGCGCGGCGCTCGCGGACGCGGGGATCGACTGGCGGGACGTGGGCTCGATCGTCGGGGCGGACACGGTCCGGGGCGGCTACCCCGGGTTCGTGGCGGGGGCCACCTTCGCCAAGGCCCTCGGCTGGCAGGGCGCGCGCGTGGCGAGCGTGTACGCGGCCTGCGCGTCCGGCGCCCAGGCCGTCAACACGGCGCGCACCCAGATCCTCGCGGGCCTGGCCGACGTGGTCCTGGTGGTGGGTGCCGACGCCGCGCCCAAGGGGTTCTTCCGGCCGGCCGGCGGGGACCGGGCCGACGATCCCGACTGGCTGCGCTTCCGGGTCCTCGGCGCGACCAACCCCGCCTACTTCGGGCTCTACGCCCGCCGCCGCATGGCCGTGCACGGCGACACCCTGGAGGACTTCGCCCAGGTCAAGGTGAAGAACGCGGCGGCGGGCGCGCTCAACGCCCACGCCCGCTACCGCAAGCCCGTCACCGCCGACGAGGTCGCCGCGTCGGCCGTCGTCGCCGACCCGTTGCGGCTGCTCGACATCTGCGCGACCTCGGACGGGGCGGCGGCCCTGGTGCTCTGCAGCATGGAGTTCGCGCGGCGGCACGGGGCGCCGGACCCGGTGCGCATCCGCGCGGTGTCCACCGTCACGCCCACCTACCCCACCACCGTGCTCGACCTGCCGGACATCGCCACCGACTCGGCGGCGGCCGTCGAGCCCGCCGACGGCACCTTCCGGGCGTCCATCGCGCGCGCGGCGTACGAGGAGGCGGGCATCGGCCCGGAGGACATATCCCTGGCCGAGGTGTACGACCTGTCGACCGCGCTGGAGCTCCAGTGGTACGAGGATCTCGGGCTGTGCGGCGAGGGCGAGGGGGCCAAGCTCCTTCGCGACGGGGCGACGTCGCCGGGCGGGCGGGTGCCGGTGAACACCAGCGGAGGCCTCGCCTCCTTCGGGGAGGCCGTGCCGGCCCAGGCCATCGCCCAAGTCTGCGAGGTCACCTGGCAGTTGAGGGGGACGGCGGGAGCGCGGCAGATCGATGGGGCGCGGGTGGGCATCACCGCGAACCAGGGTCTGTTCGGGCACGGCTCGTCGGTCGTCGCGGTGCGCTGACACCGCTCGGCGGGGGCCGGTGTCGCGCGGGTGAACCGTTGCCGTCCGCGACCTTGACGCTCCATCACCACCGGTGAACACTTCCGGGTGTCAGTCGGCGTCGCCATACCCCGGCCCCGGCGCCCAGACCATCTGAGCGCGACGGGTTCCGGTGAAGGGCCTGGTCAACAGGTCATCCCCCCGGGCGATCCGACGGCGACGGCACGCTCGTCATGGACGCCGGGCGGGGCGCGGGAGACCCCTGCCTCCGGTTGCAGCAGCCGGGCGTATCCAGGCAGCGGTCGTGGGAACCGCACCCTGCACGGAGGACCGGGGCGCACCGCCCCGGGCGAGGGCCTAGGAGCCGCCATGTACTCGAACGGGGACGTCTTCGTCGGTGAGGTCATCGGCACCGCGATCCTGATTCTTTTCGGCGCCGGCGTGTGCGCCGCCGTCACGCTCAGCCACTCGAAGGCAAAGGCCTCCGGATGGGTCGTCATCGCCTTCGGATGGGGCTTCGGCGTGCTCGCCGGGGCCTACACCGCGGGGCCGCTCTCCGGCGGGCACCTCAACCCCGCCGTCACGCTCGGCATCGCCATCGACACCGGCGACTGGGACCAGGTCTGGGTCTATCTGCTCGGGCAGATGGTCGGCGCGATGCTGGGCGCCGTCCTCGCGTACCTCGTCTACCTGGCGCAGTTCAACGCCAACGTCGCGCGCGGCGCGAAGGGCGACGCGGAGGGCGTGCACCAGCCGACGCCGACGCTCGGCATCTTCTCCACCATTCCGGAGATCCGGAACCCGGTCGCCAACATCATCACCGAGGTCATCGCGACCATGGCGCTGGTGCTGCCGATCCTCGCCTTCGGCCTGACCAAGGGGCTCGGCGAGTCCGGCACGCAGACGCTCATCGTGTCCTTCCTGGTCGTCGGCATCGGCCTCTCGCTGGGCGGACCCACGGGGTACGCCATCAACCCGGCGCGTGACCTCGGCCCGCGCATCGTGCACACCTTCCTGCCGATCCCCAACAAGGGCGGATCCGACTGGAGTTACGCCTGGGTGCCGGTGGCCGGCCCGCTGATCGGCGGGGCTCTCGCGGGCGTCATCTACAACGCAGCCTTCTGAATCCTCTCGTCAAGGGGTAGCCATGCCGGACAGCTCCGGGAAATTCGTCGCCGCCATCGACCAGGGCACCACGTCGAGCCGCTGCATCATCTTCGACCAGGACGGCGCGATCGTCGCCGTCGACCAGCGCGAACACCGCCAGATCTTCCCCAAGCCGGGCTGGGTGGAACACGACGCCACCGAGATCTGGTCGAAGGTGCAGGCGGTGGTCGCGGGGGCGATAGCCAAGGCAGGACTGCGCGCCGACCAGGTCAGCGCACTCGGCATCACCAACCAGCGCGAGACCACGGTCCTGTGGGACCGCGCCACCGGCAAGCCCGTGCACAACGCGATCGTCTGGCAGGACACCCGCACGTCGGGGCTCTGCAACGAACTGGGCGGCGCCGACGGCCAGGACCGCTTCCGCGAGCAGACCGGGCTGCCCCTCGCCAGCTACTTCTCCGGGCCCAAGGCGGCCTGGCTGCTCGACAACGTGCCGGGGCTCAGGGCCCGTGCCGAGCGCGGTGAGATCGCCTTCGGCACCATCGACTCCTGGCTCATCTGGAACCTCACGGGCGGCACCGATGGCGGCAAGCACGTCACCGACGTCACCAACGCGGGCCGCACCATGCTGATGAACCTGGAGACGCTCCAGTGGGACCCGTCGATCCTGTCGGCGATGAACATCCCCGAGGCCATCCTGCCGGAGATCAGGTCCTCGGCCGAGGTGTACGGCACGGCCGTGGGCCAGCTCTCCGGGGTGCCCGTCGCCTCCGCCCTCGGCGACCAACAGGCGGCCGTCTTCGGACAGGCCTGCTACGACACCGGCTCGGCCAAGAACACGTACGGGACGGGCAGTTTCCTGCTGCTCAACACCGGCAACCGTCCCGTCCCGTCCAAGAACGGGCTGCTCACGACCATGGGCTACAAGATCGGCTCCGAGGCCGCGGTCTACTGCCTGGAGGGGTCCATCGCGATCACCGGCGCCCTGGTGCAGTGGTTCCGGGACCAGCTCGGCATCATCCGCTCGGCCGACGAGATCGAGCCCCTGGCGGCGAGCGTGGAGGACAACGGCGGGGCGTACATCGTGCCGGCCTTCTCCGGCCTCTACGCGCCGTACTGGCGCTCCGACGCGCGCGGTGTCGTCACCGGGCTCACCCGGTACGTGACGAAGGCGCATCTCGCGCGTGCGGTGCTGGAGGCGACCAGCTGGCAGACCCGCGAGGTCGTGGACGCCATGTACCAGGACTCCGGGGTGCGGCTCACCCACCTCAAGGTGGACGGCGGCATGACCAAGAACAATCTGCTGATGCAGCATCAGGCGGACGTCCTGGGCGTGCCGGTGATCCGACCCAAGGTCTCCGAGACGACCTGTCTGGGCGCGGCGTACGCGGCCGGGCTCGCCACGGGTGTCTGGAACGACCTCGACGAGCTCAAGGCGCACTGGCAGCGGGACGTGGAGTGGACGCCGCAGATGGCCGCCGATTCGCGGGACCGGGAGTTCCAGAACTGGCACAAGGCGGTGGAGCGTAGCTTCGGCTGGCTGGAGGGCGGCGAGGGCTGAGCCGAGCGGAGCCGCGGCTCGTACCCCGGTCGGCGGGGGTACGGGCCGCTCGCGCGGGGCGGCTACCTGGTGGCGGGCTCCCTGGCCGCCGCGGCCGCCGCCATCGCGTGTTCCACGACGTCGATGAGGACTTCCTTGACGGACTCGCGGTCGCGCGCGTCGCACAGCACCACCGGCACGTCGGAGTCGAGGTCGAGGGCCTGGCGCACGGTGTCCGCGGGGTAACGGGAGGAACCCTCGAAGCAGTTGACGCCGACGACGAAGGGTATGGAGCGCCGCTCGAAGTAGTCGACGGCGGCGAAGCAGTCCTCCAGGCGGCGGGTGTCGGCGAGGACGACGGCGCCCAGCGCCCCGGTGGCCAGCTCGTCCCAGAGGAACCAGAAGCGGTCCTGCCCCGGCGTGCCGAAGAGGTACAGGACGAGGTCCTCGCGCAGGGTGATGCGGCCGAAGTCCATGGCCACCGTGGTGGTGTGCTTGCCGGCGACGCCGCTCGTGTCGTCGACGGGCCGGCCCGCCTCGCTGAGGGTCTCCTCCGTACGCAGCGGTTTGATCTCGCTGACCGCGCCGACCAGCGTCGTCTTGCCGACGCCGAAGCCGCCCGCCACGAGGATCTTCAGCGTGACCGGCTCCACGGGGGCCTTGCCGCGCTCAGAACGCCTGAAGATCATCGCTCACTTCTCCTGGATCGGTGGTGTCGCGCGGCGCCGGTCCGTATCCGCCGCCGCCGGGTGTTTCGATCACTAGTACGTCGTCGGGGCCGAGGTCGGCCGAGTCGCTGCCGGCGAGCTCCACGACGGAACCGTCCGCGCGCTCCACGCGGTTGGCCCCGAGTGCGCCACCCGCGCCGCCCGCCATGCCGTACGGCGCGACCGCGCGGTGCTGCGACAGGGTGGAGACCGTCATCGGCTCGCGGAAGCGGATGCGGCGCACGGCTCCGTCGCCGCCCCGCCACCGCCCCGCGCCGCCGCTGCCCCGCCGCACCGCGAACTCCTCCAGGAGGACGGGCAGCCGCCACTCCAGGACCTCGGGGTCGGTGAGCCGCGAGTTGGTCATGTGGGTCTGCACGACGGGCGCCCCGGCGAAGCCGTCGCCCGCTCCCGAGCCGGAGGCCACGGTCTCGTAGTACTGGTGGTGGTCGTTGCCGAAGGTGACGTTGTTCATCGTGCCGGAGCCCTCGGCCTGGACGCCGAGGGCGGCGTAGAGGGCGCCGGTGATGGCCTGGGAAGTCTCCACATTGCCGGCGACGACGGCCGCGGGCGGCTCGGGCGAGAGCAGGGAGCCGGGCGGCACGACGATCCGCAGCGGGCGCAGGCAGCCGTCGTTGAGCGGGATGTCGTCGTCCACGAGGGTGCGGAAGACGTACAGGACGGCGGCGTTGACCACCGCGAAGGGCGCGTTGAAGTTCGTGTCGAGCTGCGCGGAGGTCCCGGTGAAGTCGATGGTCGCCGAGCGTTCCGCGCGGTCAACGGTGACGCGCACCCGGATCGTGGCGCCCGCGTCGGTCCGGTAGGCGTACTCGCCCTCCTCCAGGACGTCGATGACGCGTCGTACGGCTTCCTCCGCGTTGTCCTGGACGTGCCGCATGTAGGCCTGGACGACGTCGAGCCCGAAGTCGTCGATCATGCGGGTGACTTCGTCGACGCCCTTCTGGTTGGCGGCGATCTGGGCGCGCAGGTCGGCGAGGTTGGTGTCCGGGTTGCGCGAGGGGTAGGGGGAGTCGGTGAGCAGGGCGCGGGTCTCGGCCTCGCGGAAGCGGCCCTCTTCGACGAGGAGCCAGTTGTCGAACAGGATGCCCTCCTCGTCGATGGTGCGGCTGCCCGCGGGCATGGAGCCGGGCGCGATGCCGCCGATCTCGGCGTGGTGGCCGCGCGAGGCGACGTGGAAGAGGATCCGCTCCCGCGCGGTGCCGTGCTCCCCCGGCCGGTCGAAGACCGGTGTGATGACGGTGACGTCGGGGAGGTGTGTGCCGCCGTGGTACGGGTCGTTGACGGCGTAGCTGTCCCCGGGGCGCATGGCGGCGCCGCGGCGTTCGATCACCTCCTTGACGCTGGTGCCCATCGATCCCAGGTGGACGGGGATGTGCGGGGCGTTGGCGACGAGGTTGCCCTCGGGGTCGAAGAGCGCGCAGGAGAAGTCGAGCCGCTCCTTGATGTTCACCGACTGCGAGGTGGACTCCAGGCGGGCGCCCATCTGTTCGGCGATGGACATGAAGAGGTTGTTGAAGACTTCGAGGAGGACGGGGTCGGCGGCGGTGCTCGCGGTGGAACTCTCCGGCTCCGCGACGCGTTCCATGACCAGGTGCCCGTCGTCGGTGGTCGCCGCCCGCCAGCCGTCGTCCACGACCGTCGTGGAGCCGTCCTCGACGATGACCGCCGGTCCGGTGACGGTCTCGCCGGGCGGCAGGTGCGCGCGCCGGTACAGCGGTACGTCGTGCCAGGCGCCGCCGGTGTGCAGGCAGATCTGGAGCGGGGCGTGCGGGACGTGCGGGACGTGCGGGGTGCCGGCGCCCGCGAGGGCCGAGAGGTCGGGCGGTTCGGTGAGGCCGGTGGCCTCCACGGAGAGGGCTTCGACGACGAGGGGGCGGTCCAGGGTGAAGGAGTAGGTGGCGCGGTGCCGGTCCTCGAAGTCGCCGCTCATGGTGGCCGGGTCGGTGAGCTCGACGGTCAGGGCGGTGTCCGTGCCGTCGTAGCGAAGTTGGGCGCGGCGGGTGACGCGGATGCGGTCGGCCGGCACGTCCTCGGCGAGGAGTTCGTCGCGGGCGGCGCTCTCCAGGTCGTCGGCGGTCCTGCGGACGCGCTCCATCGTCGACGCCTCCAGCGGCGTCTCCACGGACTGTTCGCGCATCGCCGTGGTGTCGGCGAGTCCGATGCCGAGGGCGGAGAGCACCCCGGCCATCGGCGGTACGAGGACGGTGCGGATGCCGAGCGAGTCGGCGACCATGCAGGCGTGCTGGCCGCCCGCGCCGCCGAACGTGGTGAGGGCGTACCGCGTGACGTCGTGGCCCTTCTGGACCGAGATGCGTTTGACGGCGCCCGCGATGTTGGCGACCGCGATCCGGAGGTAGCCCTCGGCGACCTGTTCGGGCGTGCGGTCGTCGCCCGTCGCCGCGCGGATCTCGTCGGCCAAGGCCGCGAAGCGCTCCCGGACGAGGTCGCCGTCGAGCGGCTGGTCCCCGTCGGGGCCGAACACCCGGGGGAAGTGGTCGGGCTGGACGCGGCCGAGGGCGACGTTGGCGTCGGTCACGGTGAGCGGGCCGCCGCCCCGGTAGCTCGCGGGTCCCGGGTCGGCGCCCGCCGAGTCGGGGCCCACCCGGTAGCGGCTGCCGTCGAAGTGGAGCACGGACCCGCCGCCCGCGGCGACGGTGTGGATGTCGAGCATCGGGGCGCGCAGCCGGACCCCGGCGATCTGCGTGGTGAACACCCGCTCGTACTCGCCCGCGTAGTGCGAGACGTCGGTGGAGGTGCCGCCCATGTCGAAGCCGATGACACGGTCGAAGCCGGCCAGCCGTGACATGCGGGCCATGCCGACGATGCCGCCCGCGGGTCCGGAGAGGATCGCGTCCTTGCCGCGGAACTGGCTCGCCTCGGCGAGGCCGCCGTTCGACTGCATGAACATCAGCCGCACGCCGTGGAGTTCGTCGGCGACGTGCTGGACGTAGCGGCGCAGGACGGGTGACAGATAGGCGTCGACCACCGCGGTGTCGCCGCGCGGGACGAGCTTCATGAGCGGGCTGACCTCACTGGAGAGCGAGACCTGCGGGAAGCCGGTACGGGCGGCGAGGTCACCGATGGCCTGTTCGTGGGCCGGGTGGAGGTGGCTGTGCATGCAGACCACCGCCACGGAGCGGATTCCGTCCGCGTAGGCGGTGCGCAAGGGGTCCGCGAGGCCGTCCAGGTCGGGGGCGCGCAGGACGTCCCCCTCGGCGGTGACGCGCTCGTCGACCTCGATGACCCTCTCGTAGAGGAGTTCGGGCAGGACGATCTCGCGGGCGAAGATGTGCGGGCGGTTCTGGTAGGCGATGCGCAGGGCGTCGCGGAAGCCGCGGGTGATGATCAGGGCGGTGGGCTCGCCCGTGCGCTCCAGGAGGGCGTTGGTGGCGACGGTGGTGCCCATGCGGACGGCGTCGACGGTCGCGGTGCCGGCGTCAGCGCCGCCCGCCTCTCCCCCGCCGCGCCCGGTCTCCGCGTGGCCCTCGTCGCGCCCGCTCTCCGCGTCGCCCTCGCCGCCTGCCGTGGCGAGCAGTTCGCGGATGCCGGCGACCGCCGCGTCGCGGTAGCGGGCGGGGTTCTCCGAGAGGAGCTTGTGGGTCCGGAGGCTGCCGTCCGGGTGGCGCGCGACGATGTCGGTGAAGGTGCCGCCCCTGTCGACCCAGAACTGCCAGCCAGTCACGTTCTCACTCCCGCTTCCGCGCTGTTCAGAGCGCCCGGAGGCCGTCGATCACGTCGCGCAGAATACTCTCGTCCGGCAGCTCGGCGGGGGGCACGGGGCGGGTCACGTGCACCAGTTCGTCCTCGACGAGGTCGCCGATGAGAACGCGGACCACGCCGATGGGCAGGTCGAGCTCGGCCGCCAGTTCGGCGACCGACTGGGGCGTGTCGCGGCAGAGCTCGACGATGTCCACGTGCTCCGGGGAGAGCGTCTTGTCGGCCTCGGGGACGCCGGAGGCCCACGTCTCGGTGACGACGACCGCGATCAGGTCGAGCCGGTGCTGTCCGGTGCTCGTGGTGCGGCCGCGCGTCATCGCGTACGGGCGCACCACGGGCCCGGCATCGTCGTCGAACCAGCGGGGCGACTCCTGCGCTCCCGCTAACGTCCGCTCGGCCTCTGTCGTTCTCTGCGTCCCTCGACCGTCGTCATTCATGACCTCCCACTACCCCCCGGCGGACAGATCCGTGCGCGGAGCCGTCCCCAGATGCACACCCACCCGCTTGACCAGCAGCGTCATCTCGTACGCCACGAGGCCGACGTCGGAGTCCGCGTCCGCGAGGACGGCGAGACAGCTGCCGTCGCCCGCCGCGGTGACGAAGAGGAACGCGTCGTCGAGCTCGACCACGGTCTGGCGGACCCTGCCCGCCTCGAAGTGCCGGCCGACGCCCTTGGCGAGGCTGTGGAAGCCGGAGGCGACGGCGGCGAGGTGCTCGCTGTCCTCCCGGGTGAGGTTCTTCGACACGCCGGTCGGCAGGCCGTCCCCGGAGAGCACGAGCGCCTTGCGGATGCTGGCGACGCGCTCCACCAGGTCGTCGAGGAGCCAGTTGAGCTCTCCGTGTCCCCCGGTCGTCGTGGTGCGTGCGTCGGCGTTCGGTGCGGTCATCGACCGTCCCCCTCGGGTGTCGTTCCTGGTGCTGTGCCGTGCGTGGCGTCGTCGCCCGCGGCGTTTTCGTCGCGGCCGCGCTGCCAGCCCCGCTGGAGCGAGGCCATGCGGCTGCGGACCTCTTCCGCGTCGCGCTCCTCCGGCCGGGTCTCGGCACGGTCGGGGCGGCGGTCGGGTCCGGCCTTCAACTGCGGGGCGAGACTGGCCTGCCGGACTCGGCGGGGCAGTCCGCCCGGGGCGGTCGTGGGGGTGTCGCGGTCCCGGCGGCCCGGGGCGGCGGG
Organism: Streptomyces sp. NPDC005863; assembly: GCF_042871345.1. Taxonomy (NCBI): domain Bacteria; kingdom Bacillati; phylum Actinomycetota; class Actinomycetes; order Kitasatosporales; family Streptomycetaceae; genus Streptomyces; species Streptomyces sp. NPDC005863. The sequence continues at coordinate 19,741 of NZ_JBIAII010000009.1, forward strand.
CCGCGTCGGGGCGGGGTCGGGCGCCGCGGCGGGGCGCAGTCCGTTCTCGGCGCGGGACGCACGGCCCTGGGCGGCGCGGCTCTGCGGGCCGCGGTCCTGGTCGGCCCGGTCCTGGGTGGCGGTCCTGGGGCCGCGGCGCGGGAGCCCGGAGCCGGGTCCGTCGTCGAGGGCGGTGACGTCGCGGTGCGGCGGGGCCAGATCCGGCCATACGGGCTGCTGCGGGCGCTCGGGGAGTTCGTCCTCGGCGGCGGGGGCGAGCGGCCTGTCGTCCGGGAAACGGCTGTCCTGGGAGCGGCCTTCGGAGAACCGGCTGTCCTGGGCCCTGCCTTCCGGGAAGCGGCTGTCCTGGGGCTTGGGGTGAGTCACCGGGCGGCCGTTGGAGCGGACCAGCTTGGGGGTCCTGCGGCGCGGCAGCGGTACGGGGCCGCCGTGCGCGTCGTCGGCCGGGTCGTCGTCGAGGTGGGCGGGGACGGCGTCCCTGCGGGTCGGCTCGGCGCGGCCCGCCTCGCGGTCGTCGCGGGCCTGCTGGTGCTGTTCGCCGGGGGCTCCGGCCACCCTGCGGCGCGGCCGGAAGAGGCCGCCGCGTTCGCTGTCCTCGTCGTCGAGCGCGCCGGGGAAGCCGTCGAGGTCCCCGAGGCCGACGGGCGCCTCCAGTTCGACGGGCCCGTCGAGGACGGAGGCCGGCAGGCCGGGGAGCTGCACGGGCACCTGGGAGAGCGCCGCCGCGCGGTCGGCCGCCTTGTCCTGCCCGGCCGTGACCTCGCGGCTCTGCGGCCGGTCGAGCCGGTAGCCGCCGGTGTCGGGCACGTCGTCGGTGAGCAGCGACTCCGGGATGAAGACGACGGCGGTGGTGCCCCCGTACGGAGAGGGCTGCAGCGAGACCCGGACGCGCTGGCGCTGCGCGAGCCGGCTGACCACGAACAGGCCGAGCCGGTCGGTGTCGGAGAGCTCGAACTCGGGGGTCTCGGCGAGCCTCAGGTTGGCGTCCAGGAGCGCGTCGGGCGTCATGCCGAGGCCGCGGTCGTGGATCTCCAGGGTGAAGCCGTTGGCGACGTGTTCACCGAGGACCTGCACCCCGGTGTGCGGGGGCGAGAACACCGTGGCGTTCTCCAGGAGTTCGGCGAGCAGGTGGGTGATGTCGGCGACCGCGGGGCCGGTGACGGCGATGCGGGGCAGGCGGCGCACCTCGATGCGCTCGTAGTCCTCGACCTCGGCGACGGCCGCGCGGACGACGTCCATGAGCTGGACGGGCTTGCGCCACTGGCGTGAGGGGGCGGCGCCGGAGAGGATCACCAGGCCCTCGGCGTGCCGGCGCATGCGCGTGGTCAGGTGGTCGAGGCGGAAGAGGTCGGCGAGTTCGTCGGTGTCCTCGGTCCTGCGCTCCATGGTGTCGAGGAGGGTGAGCTGCTTGTGCAGCAGCACCTGGCTGCGCCGGGCGAGGTTGACGAACACCTCGGAGACGCCGCGGCGCAGGTCGGCCTGTTTGACGGTGGCCTCGACGGCGGCGCGCTGCAGGGTGTTGAGTGCCTGGCCGACCTGGCCGATCTCGTCCTTGCCGTAGGTCAGGCGGGGCGCCTCGGTCTCCACGTCGACGTGTTCGCCGGCCGCCAGCCTGCGCAGTACGCCCGGCAGCCGGACGCCGGACGCCTCATGGGCCTCCAGGCGCAGGCGGCGCAGGTCGCGGACGAGGCTGCGTCCGATGCGTACGGACAGGAAGAGGGAGACGAGGAGCGCGAGCAGGCCGAGCACGCCGGCCGCGATGACGCGCACGATGACGCGGACGGCCGCCGGTTCGACGCGGTCCTGGAAGCTGTCGGTCGCCTCGATGTTGCTTTCGGAGAGCTGTTTGAGGACCCGGCTCGCCGCCTCGTCCCAGTGGCGCGACGTCACCACGCGCGGGGCGTCGGTGCCGGCCTCGATGACATCGTTCTCGGCCTTGTTCAGACGGGTGGCCTCGGTGCCGCTCCAGTAGCGCTGGTAGCGGCCGCGGTCCTCTTCGGAAAGCTGCGGGAAGTTCACCTCGAAGAGCAGGGTGCGCTGCGCCCGGAGCTCGGTGACCTGTCGGACCTCGGCCTTGGTGAGCTGGCCCGCGACGAGCGCCGAACCGATCACCGCGTCCTCGCGGGAAAGCAGCTCACGCGCGCGGGTGGCACCGACGAGGGCGCGGCCCTGCTGGTCGTACTCGGTGTCGTCGAGCCCCGAGAAGCCGTTGAGCGTGCTCAGCAGGTCGAAGTAGGGGTCGATCAGCTTGGTGTACATCTTCAGGGCGCCGGCCCGGGTGAGGGTGCCCTCCTCGACGCCCTGGCGCAGCGGCCCGATGCCGTCGAAGGCCTCGACGAGCTCGTCGAGCCGCTTGCGGGAGTCGTCGCTGACGCCGTCGCGGACGTCCGGGTCCTCGGCGTTCGTACGGATCTTGGCGATCATGTCGTCGGTCGCGGTGCGGCTGCGGCGCAGCGCGGCGAGGGCGTCCGAGGCCCGGGGATCGGCGAGATAGACGAGGGTCTGGCGACGCTCCTGCTGAATGACGCGCGCCGTGTCCTCGACGGGGTAGGCGAGCTTGTCGACGACGTTCACCGTGTCGATCAGGCTCAGTGCCTCGCGGCCGGTGACGACGGTGGCGAACGCCCAGATGGCGGTGAGGGAGAGCAGCGGCACGAGCAGCAGCGCCACGATCTTCCGGCGGATGGACTTCCCGCGAAAGCGCATGGCCTCCCCCAGATCGGCCCCCTGCGACCGTTGCACGGGCCAGGGGCACACATGTGCGTCAACAAACGGCGCGAGCCTACTACTGACTCACGAGCAACTCGAAGGCGCATCCGAACGCTTTTCAGCCGTGACGCGAAAGGGACATCCCTAGTTGTCCCTCCATTACGGGAGATTGCGTCCCAGCATGCGGCACCCCCGCCCCGGACCCATCCACCGTTCCCGGCACGCCAGTTGGCCGGAATTCTTCGCTGCACGGAACCGGAGCGGGAATCTTTCGGATCTCTCGTTCGTCTTTCGGGCAGAGAGTCGCGGAGCCGGGCACACGTCACTGGACAGCCGACATGACGGGCGGCAAAACGGGCAGCCAGTGGTGAACGGCCGCGAAGCAGTGGGGGGAGTGACGACATGATGGGTACGGCAGGGCGCCACGAGGCGTCCGGGGAACACCAGGCGCAGCGGCCGCCGTTGTGGGTCGAGGAGCCCGCCCGCAGGAGGCGGTTGCCGGATCCGGTGCGGACGGCCGCCGTGCGGGCCGTGATCATAGTGGCGCTGACCCTGGTCCAGGCGATGGTCGCCTTCCTCGCCGCGCTCGCCGGCTCCTGGCTGTCCTTCCCCATGGTTCTGAGCAGCGTGGCCAGCACGGTCGCGGCGACCTGGGGCGTGCTCGACGTGTGGGTGACCCGCCAGGTGTGGAACCAGCGGTACGGCGTGGTGTCGGCGCCGAGCAGTACGGCACGGCAGCTGCGGCGCGAGCGGCGGCGGGCCAGCCGTCAGGCGCGGGGCGCGGCGGGCGGCCAGGAGCGCATGGGCGGCAAGGACCGAATACAAGGACACAGCGGGGCAGGACAGTTGTCGCACCCCTGAGCACCTGAGCGCCCCGGGTGTCAGGCCCGGACGGGCTCGGTGACCAGGTCTGTCCCACGCTCCCCCGCCGGCCCTGACGGTCGCTCCGCCGCCAGGCCCCTGCGCGCCTTCATGAACGGCCGGGCACGGTCGACCGCGAGGACCGCCGTGGTCCGGCCCGCCCGCTCGTACACGGCGAGGAACCCGCTCCCGTCCGTGACGTCCGTCGTCCCCTCGACCACCCGTACGGTGTCGTCCGGGCGGCGCCGCCCCGCGAACTGCACACGGGAGCCGTACTGATCGGACCAGAAGTACGGGAGGGGGCGCACCGACTGGACCGTGTGCCCGGCGAGCAGGTTCCGTACGGCGACGCGGGGCTGCTCCGTCGCGCTCGTCCAGTGCTCGGCGCGGACCCCGCCCACCCGGGCCACGTCGCCCACCGCGACGACCTGGGGCAGCGAGGTGACGCAGCCGTCGTCGCACAGGACGCCGGCATCCACGGCCAGCGGCGAGCCCGCGAGCCAGTCGGTGGTGGGGGCCGCGCCGATGCCGACGACGACCACGTCGGCGGGGAGTCGCCGCCCGTCGGACAGCTCCACGGCGGTGACCGTGCCGTTGGCCGGCCCGCCGCGCAGCCCCGCCACGCCCACTCCCGTCAGGAGCCGCACTCCGCCGCGGGCGTGCAGGCGGGCGCACACCTGTGCCATCTCCTGCCCGAGCTGCGCCGCAAGAGGCAGCGGCGCGGCCTCGACGACGGTGACCTCGTGGCCGAGCGCCGCGCACGAGGACGCCGTCTCGGCCCCGATGAAGCCGCCGCCGATCACCACCACCCGCCGCGGCCCCTGCGTCAGTTCCGCCCGCAGGGCGCGGGCGTCGTCCAGGGTGCGCAGCGTGTGGACCCCGGCGAGCGGCTCCCCGGCCAGGCGCCGGGCGGAGGCCCCGGTGGCGATGACGACGCCGTCGCCCGCCAGGGTGCGGCCGTCGTCGAGGACGACGGTGCGGCCGCGCGCGTCGAGGGCCCGCGCCCGCGCGCCGAGGAGCCAGGTGGCGTCGAGTTCCGCCGTCTCCTCCGCGTCGCTGAGGGCGAGCTGCCCCTCGTCCGTGTCGCCGGTCAGGAAGCCCTTGGACAGGGGTGGCCGGTCGTAGGGCCGGTGCGGTTCGGCGCCGACGAGGACGAGGCGGCCGTCGAACCCCTGGGCGCGCAGTTCCCGCGCGGCGTACAGTCCGGCGAGCGAGGCGCCCACCACGATGACGGTCCTCATGCCGCGGATCCCTTCTCGGCGGCTCCCGCGTCGGCGGTGCGGCCGTGCAGGGCGCCCTGGCCGACCAGCCCGTCGGTGGCGAGGCGTACCTGGATGACGCCGTCCTCGACGTACACCTGGTGGGTGCGGACGGGGCGGCGTGCGGGCAGACAGGTGGGCCTGCCGGTCCGAAGATCGAATGACGCGGCGTGCAGCGGGCATTCGACCTGACAGCCCTCCAGCCAGCCCTCCGACAGGGAAGCGTCCTGGTGGCTGCACGTGTCGTCGATGGCGAAGAGCTCACCGTCGGCGTTGAACACCGCGACGGGCGGCGTGGTGTCGAGGCGGACGGATTCGCCCGCGGGGAGGTCTTCAAGGCGGCATACGGGGATCATGGGCCCCCCTCTGGTGTCATTCGGCCCGGTCCTGGGCCCGTGGGGGACCAAGACCCTTCGGTAACATGATGTTTCGCATGGCGCACGAGGGAGCGCTATGCGCAACAGAATCCGGGTGGGGTGCCCATCGCGTCAAGGGCTTCCCGAACACGCGGCTTCAACGGGCCGCCAGGTGGTGAGAGTTCAGTTATGACGGGCGAGCGGAAACAGGCTGATCAGGAGAGGGCGCCGAGCGGGAAGACCCGCGAGCGGCAGCCGAAGGGGGCGGCCGGATCCGTCCAGTCCGTGGACCGCGCGGTGAGCGTTCTGGAGATCCTCGCGCGGCACGGGGAGGCCGGAGTCACCGAGATCGCCGACGAGTTGGGCGTCCACAAGTCGACGGCCTTCCGGCTGCTCGGGGTGCTGGAGAACCGCGGCCTGGTCGGCCAGGCGAAGGACCGCGGGAAGTACTTCCTGGGTGCGGGTGTACTCCGCCTCGCGGGGGCGGCGGCAGTGCGCATGGACATCTCGCAGGAGGGCGGCCCGGTCTGCCGTGAGCTGGCGGACGAGCTGGGCGAGACGGTCAACATCGCGGTCCTGGACGACGACGCAGCGGTCAACATCATGCAGGCCCGCGGCCCCGCGTCGGTGACCGCGCAGAACTGGCTGGGCCGGCGCACCCCGCTGCACGCCACGTCCAGCGGGAAGGTGCTGCTCGCACACCTGCCGACGACGCTGCGCGAGGGCCTGATGGCGCGCACCCTGCCGCGTCTGACCGACCGGACGGTGACGGGCACGGCGGCGCTGCGCGGCGAGCTGGAGGCCGTGGTCGAGCAGGGCTTCGCGGTCGCCGTCGAGGAGTTGGAGGTGGGCCTCGCCGCCGTCGCGGCGCCGGTGCGCGCGCACGACGGCAAGGTGATCGGCGCGCTCAGCGCGTCGGGCCCGGTCTACCGGCTGACCGAGGACCGGCTCACCGAGATCGCCAAGCGGACCGTCGCGGCGTCCGTCGAGCTCTCCCGGCGGATGGGGTACGGCTTCTGAGAATCCGCTGGAGCCCGGCCCGGCGAAGGGCGGGACCGCAGCGGCGTCGCAGCGTACGCGCGCGTGGGGCGAGGTCGGAGGTTCCGGCCTCGCCCCTTCGTGTGCCGCGTGCGCCCCCTGGTGCCCCCACGCAATCGAGAAGGCTTGGCTCCGCCCCCTTGACGGCCTCTTGATGGCATTCCCAGTATGTCTCTCATCGCGCAACCGAACGTGCAGTACGCAACAACTCCGCCACGCCGTGCGCAACAGCAGAGGAGTCTGGCCGTGCCCCACGAGGTCCGTGCCGTCGTCGCCCCGAAGAAGGGCGCTCCCATCGAGGTGCAGCCGATCGTCGTGCCCGATCCCGGCCCGGGAGAGGTGCTCGTCTCCGTCCAGGCCTGCGGGGTCTGCCACACGGATCTGCACTACCGGGAAGGCGCGATCAACGACGCGTTCCCGTTCCTGCTCGGCCATGAGGCGGCCGGCACCATCGAGGCGGTCGGCGCCGGCGTCGACGAACTCGCCCCCGGCGACTGTGTGGTGATCGCCTGGCGTGCGCCCTGCGGGGCCTGCCGCTCGTGTCTGCGCGGCCGCCCCTGGTACTGCTTCGACTCGCGCAACGCCGCGCAGCCCATGACGCTCCTTGACGGCACCCCGCTGAGCCCCGCGCTCGGCATCGGCGCCTTCGCCGAGAAGACGCTGGTCGCCGCCGGACAGGCCGTGAAGGTCGACCCCGCGGCCCGCCCCGAGGCCGTGGCCCTGATCGGCTGCGGGGTGATGGCGGGGTACGGGGCCGCGGTGAACACCGGCGGCGTCGGCCGCGGGGACACCGTCGCCGTGATCGGCTGCGGCGGCGTCGGGAACGCGGCCGTCGCCGGGGCGTCGCTGGCCGGGGCCCGCCGGGTCATCGCCGTCGACATCGACGAGGCGAAGCTGGACGGCGCGACCCGCTTCGGCGCCACGCACACCGTCAGCTCCCGTGGCACGGACCCCGTCGCGGCGGTGCGCGAACTGACCGGCGGCCACGGCGTCGACGTCGCGATCGACGCGGTCGGCACCCCGTCGACGTACCGGCAGGCCTTCTTCATGCGTGACCACGCGGGGGTGCTCGTGCAGGTCGGGGTGCCCGATCCGGAGATGGCGGTCGAGCTGCCGCTCATCGAGCTGTTCTCGCGCGGCGGCGCCCTCAAGTCCTCCTGGTACGGCGACTGCCTGCCCACCCGGGACTTCCCGATCCTGGTCGACCAGTACCTCAGCCGCCGCCTCGACCTGGGCGGTTTCGTCTCCGAGACGATCACGCTCGACCAGGTGGAGGAGGCGTTCGCGCGGATGCACCGGGGCGAGGTGCTGCGATCGGTGGTCGTCCTGTGAGCGGCGGCCGGCCCGCGGGGCCCCGCGTCGTCGTCATCGGTGCCGGCATCGTCGGCTGCTCGCTCGCCGACGAGCTGACCGTCCGCGGCTGGACCGACGTGACCGTCCTCGACCAGGGCCCGCTGCCCGCCCCCGGCGGCTCCACCTCGCACGCGCCGGGCCTGGTCTTCCGCACCAGCCCCTCCAGGACGCTGACGGCGTTCGCCGCGTACACCGTGGAGAAGTTCAACGCCCTCGAAGTGGACGGCCTTCCCTGCTTCCACCCCGTCGGCGGTCTGGAGCTCGCCACCACCCCCGAGCGCTGGGCCGACCTGCACCGCAAGGCCGGTCTCGCCGCGTCCTGGGGCGTCCACGCCGAGCTCGTCGGCCCGGCACGGTGCAAGGAGCTGTGGCCCCTCGTCGACGCCTCCCGGGTGCACGGCGGTCTGTACACGCCCGACGACGGGCTGGCCCGTGCCGTGCCCGCCTGCCGGGCCCAGATGGAACGGGCACGCGCGCGTGGCGGACGTTTTCTCGACCGCCACACCGTCACGGGCATCGAAAAGGACGGCGATCACGTCACCGCCGTCGTGACCGACCGCGGCACCTTCCCCGCCGACCACGTCGTCTCGGCGGCCGGGTTCTGGGGGCCGGTGATCGGACGGATGGCCGGGATCGACGTCCCCCTGCTGCCCCTCGCCCACCAGTACGTGAGGACGACGCCCCTGCCCGAGCTCGCGGGAGTCGACGACCCTCGTGCGGAGGCGACGCGTCCGATCCTGCGCTTCCAGGACCGCGACCTCTACTTCCGCGAGCACACCGACCGCATCGGCATCGGGTCATACGCCCACCGGCCGCTGCCCGTGGACCCGTTCGCCGTCCCGGCCTATGACGACGCCGCGGACATGCCGTCCTCGTACCCCTTCACCGAGGAGGACTTCGCGCCGAGTTGGGAGGAGTGCCGCCGGCTGCTTCCCGCGCTCCGGGAGGCGGAGATCCACGAGGGCTTCAACGGCGTCTTCTCCTTCACGCCCGACGGCATGCCGGTCCTGGGCGAATCCCGTGCGCTGCGCGGCTTCTGGCTGGCCGAGGCCGTCTGGGTCACCCACTCCGCGGGCGTCGCCAGGGCGGTCGCCGAGTGGATGGTCGACGGGCGGCCCTCCCTCGACCTGCACGCATGCGAACTGACGCGGTTCGAGGACGCGCAGCGCTCCCCCGCGTACGTGGCCGAGCGCGGTGCGCAGCAGTTCGTCGAGGTGTACGACGTCATCCACCCGCTCCAGCCGATGGACCGGCCGCGCCCCCTACGGGTCAGCCCCTTCTACGCCCGCCAGCAGGAGTTGGGCGCCGTCTTCCTCGAAGGCGGCGGCTGGGAGCGACCGCACTGGTACGAGGCCAACGCCCCGCTGGCCGAGGACGCCGAGGTGCCCGGGCGCGACGCCTGGTCCGCCCGGCACTGGTCCCCCATCGCGGCCGCCGAGGCGCGCGCCACCCGCGAACGGGTCGCCCTGTACGACATGACGCCGCTGCGCCGCCTGGAGGTCGCCGGCCCCGGCTCCCTCGCCTTCCTGCAGCACATGACCTCCAACAACCTGGCCAAGAGGCCGGGTTCGGTCACCTACACGCTGCTCCTCGACGAGGCCGGCGGCATCTGTTCCGATCTGACCGTGGCACGGCTCGCCCCGGACCGCTTCCAGGTGGGCGCCAACTCCCCCGCCGACCTCGACCGGCTGCTCCGGCACGCGCCCCGTGACGTCCACGTCAGGGACATCACCTCGGGGACCTGCTGCGTCGGCGTCTGGGGTCCACTGGCCCGCGCCCTCGTCCAGCCCCTCACGACCGACGACTTCTCGCACGAGGCGTTCGGCTACTTCAAGGCGAAGGAGACCTGCGTCGGGCACGTCCCGGTCACCGCCATGCGTCTGTCGTACGTCGGTGAGCTGGGCTGGGAGCTCTACACCAGCGCCGACCTGGGGCTGCGTCTCTGGGACACGCTGTGGGAGGCGGGGCGCGCGCTCGGCGTGGTCGCCGCGGGGCGGTCCGCCTTCAACAGCCTGCGCCTGGAGAAGGGCTACCGCGCCTGGGGCCACGACATGACCACCGAACACAACCCCTACGAGGCGGGCGTCGGCTTCGCCGTCCGGATGAACAAGGGTGACTTCGTGGGGCGTGCGGCGCTCGAAGGCCTCGGGCAACCCACCCGGAAGCTGACGGCGCTGCTCCTCGACGACCCCGCCGCCGTCGTCCTCGGCAGCGAGCCCGTGTACGTCGACGGCGCCCCGGCCGGGTACGTCACCAGCGCCTCGTACGGGTACACCCTGGGCCGCTGCGTCGCGTACGCCTGGCTGCCGCCCCTGGAGACGGGAGCCGGCGTGCACATCGAGTACTTCGGCGAGAAGGTTCCCGCGACGGTCGCCGAAGAGCCCCTGTTCGACCCCGAGATGTCCCGCATCCGCCGCTAGCCCCGCCAGGAGGCACCGGTGTCCCCCACCTACGACGTGATCGTGATCGGCCTCGGCGGCATGGGCAGCGCCGCCGCCCACCACCTCTCCGCGCGCGGCGTGCGCGTCCTCGGCCTGGAGAAGTTCGGCCCGGTGCACAACCGCGGCTCCAGCCACGGCGGTTCGCGCATCACCCGGCAGTCCTACTTCGAGGACCCCGCGTACGTACCGCTGCTGCTGCGCGCCTACGAGCTCTACGACCGCCTCGAACGCGACACCGGCCGCGACGTCGCGACCCTGTGCGGCGGCGTGATGCTCGGCCGCCCCGACAGCCGCACGGTCTCCGGTTCCCGGCTCTCCGCCGAGCGGTGGGACCTGCCGCACGAGATGCTCGACGCCGCGGAGATCCGCCGCCGCTTTCCCACCCTCACCCCGCGCGACGACGAGGTGGCCCTGTACGAGGCGCGGGCGGGCTTCGTACGCCCCGAGAACACCGTGGCCGCCCACCTCCAACTGGCCACGCGGCAGGGCGCCGACCTGCACTTCGAGGAGCCGATGACGCGGTGGGAGCCGTACCGGGACGGCGTGCGCGTGCACACCGCGGAGAACACCTACACGGCCGGCCAGCTGGTGATCTGCCCCGGCGCGTGGGCGCCCGCCCTGCTGACCGACCTGGGCGTGCCGTTCACCGTCGAACGGCAGGTCATGTACTGGTTCCGCCCCGCCGGCGACGAGCACCGCTTCTGGGCGGAGCACCATCCGATCTACATCTGGGAGGACGCGGACGGCGTCCAGGTGTACGGCTTCCCCGCCCTCGACGGGCCCGGCCTCGGCGCGAAGGTCGCCTTCTTCCGCAAGGGCACCCCCTGCACCCCGGAGACCATCGAGCGGACCGTCCACGACCACGAGGTCGCGGCGATGGCCAAGCAGGTGGGGCGGCTGATCCCGGACCTTCCCGGCCGCTTCCTCAAGGCCGCCACCTGCATGTACTCCAACACCCCCGACGAACACTTCGTCATCGCCCGCCATCCCGCGCACCCCGGATCCGTCACCGTCGCGGCCGGCTTCTCCGGGCACGGCTTCAAGTTCGTGCCCGTGGTCGGCGAGATCCTCGCCGACCTCGCCCTGGACGGCACCACCGGGCACCCCATCGAGCTCTTCGACCCCAGCCGCCTCGCCGCCACGCCCGCCTGAGGGACACGAGACCCGCACGAGGAGTACGAGAACCGTGACGACGACCCCCTTGCCGCCGAGTCTCATCGCGACCCTCCCCGGCCGCTACTACACCGACCCGGAGATCTTCCGGCAGGAGCAGGAACGCGTCTTCGAGGCGCTCTGGTTCTGCGCGGTGCGCTCCGCCGATCTCGACAAGCCCGGCGCCTTTCGCACGGTGTGGGTGGGCCGGGAGAGCGTGCTCGTCACCCGCTCCCGCACCGGCGAGCTGCGCGCCTTCCTCAACGTGTGCCGGCACCGCGGGGCCCGGCTGTGCACCGAGGAGTCAGGTCAGGTGCGCCGCGCCCTGCAATGCCCGTACCACGCCTGGACGTACGACCTCGACGGCAGGCTGATCGCCGCGCCCAACCTGGTGAAGATGCCCGACGTGGACCGCGCCGCCTACGGCCTGGTGACGGTGGCCCTGCGGGAGTGGCTCGGCTACGCCTGGGTGTGTCTGGCCGACGAGCCGCCCTCCTTCGAGGAGACCGTCATCGGCGCGGCGGTCGAACGGCTCGGCGACGCGGCGTCCATCGAGCGGTACGGCACCGAGCGGCTCGCGCTCGGCAAGCGCGTCACCTACGACGTGCGGGCCAACTGGAAGCTGATCGTCGAGAACTTCATGGAGTGCTACCACTGCGCGACCATCCACCCCGAACTGACCGATGTCCTGCCGGAGTTCGCGGACGGGTTCGCCGCGCAGTACTACGTGGGGCACGGCGCCGCGTTCGGCGAGGAGGTCGGCGGGTTCACCGTCGACGGCGGCGCGGGCTTCGAGCGGCTGCCCGGCGTCTCCGGCGACCAGGACCGCCGTTACTACGCGATCACCGTGAAGCCGACGGTGTTCGTCAACCTCGTCCCCGACCACGTGATCCTGCACCGGATGTTCCCGCTGGCCGAGGACCGCACGGTCGTCGAGTGCGACTGGCTGTACGCACCCGAGGTCGTCGCGTCCGGCGCCGACCTGACGCACTCCGTGGAGCTCTTCCACCGGGTCAACACGCAGGACTTCGCGGCCTGCGAGCGCACCCAGCCCGCGATGGGGTCACGCGCCTACCGCGCGGGCGGGGTGCTGGTGCCGACCGAACACCACATCGGGCTCTTCCACGAGTGGCTGACGAAACAGCTCGCTACGTAGTGGACGCCTTCGGGTCCTGGGTCGGGGTGCTGGTCGCCTGTGCGGGGACCACGGGTGCGGCAGCCGTCGGCCGCTTGTACATCCGCGTCGCGGTGATCTCGCCGTGCACCGTCTCGCCGGCCGGGTCGTCGGGGTCTCGCTGCGGCAGGCCCGGGCGCAGGTGCTCCTCGACGCTGATGTACTTCAGGCCCGCCCGCAGGTCCGCGTCGTTCCGCAACCGGATGACCAGCGGGAACTCGGCGAGCGCCGTGGTGTCGAAGAGACCGGTCGTGTAGAGCAGCTGCACGCCGAGCGCGTCCGAGACGGCCCGCTGGAGCTCCAGGAGGTACGTCGCGTTGGCGCGGCCGATGGGGTTGTCCAGGAAGAGCGTGCCGGCGTGCCGGTGCTTGTCGCGGCCCCGGTCGTTGCTGCGCAGCGCGGCCATCGTGCAGTACAGGGCGATGGCCGCGGTGAGCAGCTGGCCGCCGGAGAAGACGTCGCCCATCTGTCCGACGGGGACGCGCTCGGCGCGCAGCACGGCGTCCGGCTTGAGGATCTCCACGGCGACGCCGCGCGGCTCCAGGGCGGCCTGCACGCCGCGCAGCAGCAGGGACATGCCGTCGCGCCGCATGTCGGAGTTCTTCTTGACGGCGGCGCGGGTCGCCTCGTCGATGACCTCGCCGAGCCGCTCGACGAGCGTGGCCTGGTCGGGCTCGTCGAAGCGGACCCGCAGGAACTCCTGGCCCGACCACTCGCCGAGCCCCTCGGGCAGCCGGGAGAGGCGCTGGGCGGACCGCAGGGTCGCGAGCGCGGACTCCACGAGGCCGCGCAGGCGGTCGACGATGGAGTCGCGGTTGCGCTCCAGCTGCTCCAACTCGTCGGTCAGGACGCGCAGTCGGGGCGCGAAGGCGTCGGCCCACTTCTTGGCGTGCTCGGGCAGCGCGGAGGCGGGCAGCTCGCGGATCTGCTGCCGGGCGGGGGTGCGCACCTGCTCGTACCGGGTCGAGTTCGCGTGACGCACGAGGATGTCGCTCGCCTCGCGGACGGCGGACTCGGCGGTCGAGAGGTCGGCGGCGCAGCCGCGCAGCAAACGGCGGGTCTCCGCGGCGGCCTGGCGGGCCTCCTCGATGGATCCCGGGTAGCTCTCGGAGGCCTCTTCGGGGTCCTCCTCCTGGTGCTCCCGCAGCAGGTCGCGCAGGAGGGCTGCGGTCTCGTCGAAGCCGCCGGCCGCGTCCTCGGTGACGCGGTGGGCGTGCAGCAGGGCGGCGTGCGCCTCCTTGGCGCGGCTCAACGCCTCGGTGTGCGCGGCCAGTTCGCCGGTGGCGGTGCGCAGCAGCGCCTGGGCCTGCTCGGCGTCGGCGGGGACGAGCTCCTCGGGGAGCTCGGTGTGGGCGCCGCCGTCCTCGGGGGCGTGCCGCTCGGCCTCGCCGCGCAGCCGGCCCAGCTGCTCGCTGGCGGTGGCCGCGCGGGCCTCGATGAGCTGGACCTGGGCCTCCGCGCGCGCGGCGGCGGCCTGCCGGGAGGGCCCGTCGGAGCCGTCGGTGCCTTCGAGGAGGAGGGCCGCGCGGGTGCGGACCTTGTTGCTGAGCCGGTCGAGCTCGGCGAGGGCGGCGCTCTCGTCGCTCTCCGCGCGGGCCTGCTCGGCGCGGAGGTCGGCGCCGACGCCCACCTTCTCGTAGAGCTGGGAGGCCGCGCGGTAGGCCTCGCGCAGGGCGGGCAGGGACGTCTTCGGGGCGTCGCTGTCCTCCGGCACGTCCTCGGGGGCGCCGGCGATCTCGGCGCGCTCGGCGCGCAGCGCGCGGGCGGTGCGGCGGGCGTCGTCGGCGGTGCGCTGGGCGGCGCGGCGGTCCTCGTCGGCGGCGCGGGCGCGGTCCAGGCAGGTCTGGGCACGGGCCTCGGACTCGACGGCGTCGTCGGCCAGTTCGCGCAGCTTGGCCTGCCAGCCGGCCCGCTCCCGGAGCCGGAACGCGAGGCCCGCGAGGGCGTCGGCGGCACGCCGGGCGCGCTGGGCGGCCTCCTGGCGTTCGTCACGCACGCGTGCCGCCTCGGCCGCCGCCTCGTCGGCCTCGGCGCGCGCGGTACGGGCCTCGGCGAGCTCGGCCTCGGCCTCCTCGGCGAAGGCGCGCGCGTCGTGGGCGGCGGTGGCGAGCTCGGCGAGGCGGCCGCTCGGGCAGCCGGCCCGCCAGGAGGCCAGGCGCGCGGCGAGCTCGCGGTCCTTGCCGAGCCGTACGGCGAGCGCCCGGATCTCCTCGTCGCGCCGCGCGGCCCGGGCGCGCAGCGCCTGCCGCTCCTCGTCGGCGGCGTGCTCGTCGTGCATGGCCGGGTTCGGCGGTACGAGGAAGACGCCGCTGTCGGCCGTCTGCTCGCCCGGCATGGGGGCGAGGAGGGCGGCGGCGGTCCCGACGGCGACGGCGGAGCGGGGCAGCAGCGCGGCGTCGGCGAGGGCCTCGCGGGCGCGTGCGTGGGTGTCCGGGTCGGTGATGACGACGCCGTCGACCAGCTCGGGGCGGGCGGCGAGCACGCGCGCGTGGTCGGCGGGGTCGACGGCCTGCGCGAGGTAGCGCCAGCCGGGCAGCGCGGGGATGCCGTGCTCGCCGAGGAACTCGACGGTGGCGAGGACGTCGGGGCCGGGCGGCAGCAGTCCGCCGTCGCCGAGGGCGCCGAGGATGCGGGAGTCGTCGGCGGCCGCGGTGCGCAGGTCGAAGAGCTGTCGTTCGGCGGAGGCGACGCCCTCGTCGAGGAGGGCGCGCAGGTCGTCGGCGGACCGGTCGAGCTCCGCCACGGAGAGGGCGCCGTCCGTACCGCCGGTGTCGTCCGCACCGGTCTCGGCGGGGTCGGCGTGGCCGGCGGGGTCGGCGCCGCGGCGGGGGTGCGGCACTCCGCCGTCCTCGGCGGGCAGGCTCAGGAGTTCGGCGAGCCGGTGGTCCCGGGCGAGGGACGCGGCGGCGCGGCGCTCGGCGTCGTGGGCGGCCTCGGCGGCGGTCGCGGCGTCCGACGCGCGGGCCGCGGTCAGTTCGGCGCGGGCCTCGGCGGCGGCCGTCTCCTTGGCGTGTTCGGCGGCGCGGCGTGCGGCCTCGCGGGCGGTGTCCCAGGCGGCGACGGTGGTCTTTTCGGCGTCGCTCGCGGCGAGCGCGGCGCGGGCCGGGTCGGCGTCGGGTGCGGTGTCGTCGAGCCAGCCCGCGCGGACGGCTTCCGCGGTCTCCTGCTCGACCTCGGAGAGGCGCTGCTTGAGGTGGCCCGCCTCGCTGCGGGCGCGCTGTGCCTCGGTGGCGGCGGCGGTCGCGTCGCGGTGCGCGGTCTCGCCGGTCTCCTGGAGGACGGCGGAGCGCTCCTCCTCTTCGTTGGCGTGGTTCTCGGCGCCTTCGGCCGCGGTGTGCAGGGCGCGGACGAGGTCGGACGCGGCCTTCGCGCGGGCGGCCAGGGCGGGCGCCGCGTCCCGCTCGGCCTCCCGGATCGCGACGGCCACCCGCGCGGAGCGGTCGGCGGCCGCGCGGTGCCGCAGGACGGCTTCGGCGGCCTGCCAGGCGGAGTGCAGGGTGCGCGCGTCGGCGAGCTCGCGGCGCAGCGCGGCGGCGGACTTCTCCGCGACGGTGAGCGCCAGCGAGGCGTGCCGGTAGGCCAGTTCGGCGGAGATCAGGGCGCTTCTGCCGCGCGCCTGCTCGGCCTCGGTGACGGTGTGCGCGGCGGCGGTGACCCGCTCGGCGAGTTCGGCGGCGCGGCCGCGCTCCTCGACGGCGCGGGCGGAGAGCCTGCGGGCCAGGGTCCGGGTGCGGCGCTCGGCGCCCGCGTGCACGTCACGCGCGCGTGCCCGGGCGTCGGCCGCCTCGACGATGCGGCCGAGCAGGTCGACGGAGCCCGCGGTGAAGTCCCGCTCGGCCATCAGCTCGGCGCGGCGGCCCAGCTTGTTGCCGAAGCCGTGGACGAGGTCGGCGAGGCCGTCCGTGTCGCGGGTGTCGGTGACGGCGCGCAGCAGCAGGTCGGTGAAGTCGGAGTCCTTCTTGACGGCGAAGAGTCCCGCGGCCTCGCCCTCGTCGGCGTTCATCTCGCGCTGGTAGCGGAAGAGTTCGGGGTCGAGGCCGAGGTCGCCGAGGTGTTCGTTCCAGCGGTCGTGGATCTCTTCCCAGTGCACCTCGAGGTGCGGGTAGGCCTTGACCGCCTCGGTCATGGCGTCGCGGAACCCCTTCATGGTGCGGCGGCGCCCCTGTGCGCCGGACGCTCCCTCCGCCGAGGGCCGCACGGCGGTGGACTCGGCGACGGGCAGCGAATCCAGGCTCATGCCGGGCCCGGGCCGGAAGGAGTACCAGGCCTCGGCGAACTTCCGCGGGTCGTTGGAGACCTGACGTCCGCGCCACTCGCTGACCTTGCCGACGACGACGCACTCGCCGGTCAGGGTGTGCTGCCACTCCAGGGCGACGTGCCCGCAGTCGTCGGCGAGCAGGAACTTGCGCAGCACACCGGAGCTGGCGCCGCCGAGGGTGTTGCGGTGGCCCGGCAGCATCACCGAGAAGATCAGCTTGAGCAGGACGGACTTGCCGCCGCCGTTCTCCAGGAAGAGCACGCCCGCGGGGGCGGGGCGGCGCGGCGGGCCGACCGGCTCGTCCTCGAAGAACTCCGCCTGGGCGGGCGCGGGGTCGGGCACCTCGGCGCCGACGCCGCGCAGGTCGAGCACGGTGTCGGCGTAGCGCGCGCCGGCGGGACCGATGGAGTAGAGGCGGACCCGGGACAGCTCGTACATGGCGGCGGACTCTCGTCGTAAGTCGTGCGGAACGGCAGGAAGTTCAGGGAGGCGGGACGGGCGGCCCGAAGGCCGGTGCGGGGCGGGGTCAGGAGTGGAAGGGCAGCCCCGCGTCGGCGGCCAGCTCCAGGTCGTCGGGGTCTTCGGGCGGCAGCAGGGTGGCCGAGCCGTCGGTGACCGGGACGACACCGAGCTCCAAGAGCTCCGCCATGGCCGCGCTGCCCGCCATGTCGCGGACCTGGAGCTGGTAGCGGGCCGTCGTGCGGTACGTGCCTCCGGAGTCGTCCCCGGTGCGCTGCAGGAAGCCGGAGTCGGTGAGGAAGGCGACGGCCTTGGCGACGATGCCGGTGGTGGATCCGGCGAGCCGGCGGGCGTCCTTGGTGGCGCCGGTGGAGCTGCGGCGCGCCCAGATCCGCCAGGCCGCCTCCAGGCCGGGGGCGTCGGTGGCGGGGTCGGTGTTCTCGCCGAGCTCCTCGGCGCGCTCCTCCAGGCGGTGGCAGGCCTGGCGCACGAAGGCGTCCACTCCATTGACGGTGACGCGCCCGATGTAACCGTCGTCGGCGAGGTCCTCGGGGCGCGGGAACGCCATGGCGGCGACGGCGAGGTGGGCGAGGCCGTGCAGGAAGCGGTCGGTGGAGTCGGTCGCGGCGCGGCGGGCGTAGTCGCCCATGCGGACGGCGAAGACGGAGCCTTCCTCGGCGGTCACCGCCATCCCCGCGCGCGGGGACACCTCCAGGACGACGAGCCCGAGACCGGTGGCGACGGCGTCGGCGAGCCGCGCGAAGGGCGGGTCCTCGCGGTAGCGGCGGAGCAGCTCGGCGTACTCCTGGTCGCGGGCGGGCTGGAGCTTGGGCTGCAGGCCGAAGGAGACGAGCCGAGCGGCGTCGGCGGCGTCGGCCGGGGTGACGGGTGCGGGGGCGGCGGGCGCCGCCGTGGTGTCCGGCTCGCCCCACGCGGCGTGCTCTGCGGGGTGGTCGGTCACGGCGTGTGCTCCTTGTGGGGGTGGTGCTGCGGGTGGGGGTGGAACGGGTGCGGCGGCGTGTGGGGGCCGGGGCGGCCGGCGAGGGAATCGGTCATGGTCAGGCCGCCTCCGTCCGGTCGGCCGCCATGCCGGCGGCGTCCAGGAGTGCGGTACCGACGATGAGGTCGGCGCCGCCGAACTCGTCGTCGTCGAGCTGGGTGCCGTCGTCCACGGCGAAGAGCAGCTTCTCCTCGCCCTGGCGGTAGGCGGTGCCGACCGGCGGGCTGGCGGCGTGCACGGCCAACAGGGCGACGAGGTAGGGCAGTTCGGGGTCGCGGCGGCGGGCGTCGGCGAGGAGCCCGGAGAGCCGGCGCGGCGCGTCGGCGGGCAGGTCGAGCAGTTGCATGGCGCTCGCGAGCTGTTCCTCGCTGAAGCGGCTGTCGTCCGGGGTGGCGATGAGGTCGGGCTCGGGCATCTCCGCGCCGAGGTGCTCGCGCTCCTGGGGCGGCGTGAGCAGTATGTCGACGAGGTCGACCACCCGTACGGAGGTGGGGGTGCGCAGGCCGGTCCCGCGCGCGAAGAAGGCATCCGTCACGCGGGTCGCCTGCTCGGCGGGGAGCGGCAGCAGGGGGGCGACCAGCTGTCCGTAGAGGTCGAGGCCGGTGCGCGCGGTGGGGGCGGCGAAGGCCTGCCGGTCCTGTTCGGCGCGGAACAGCGGGCCCGCTTCGAGGAGCCGGGACTGCAGCTGCGTGTGGCGCCGGATGCAGTCCTTGACGATGTCGACCAGCTCGGCGGCGCGGCGTTTCTGCTCGGGGTCCTCGGACTCGTCGCGCGCCTTGCGGATGTTGGTCAGGATGGCGTTCTCGTGGCGGTAGCGGTCGGCGACGTGGTCGAGCGCCTCCGCGATCATGTCGGGGACGGCCCGGAGCCAGTCCACCGCGCGGACGTTGCGCCGGGTGGCGTCGAGGGCCTTGCGGAGGGTCTCCGAGTACTGCACGGTGCGGTAGCGCGCCTGCTCGGCGGCGAGCTGGGCGTCGGCGAGCCTGCCGCGGCTGATCAGGACCTCCAGCTTCACCTCGGCGGCGATCTGGGCGCTGGTGACGTCGGTGTCGAGGGCGCCGACCAGGACGTTGACCGCTTCGTCGGTCGTACGCAGGTAGACACTGCCGCCGTAGCCGGGGACCTCTTCGAGGAGCTTGAAGTCGTAGTCCCTGCGGACATAGGTGCCGTCCGTCGCGAACGTGCCGTACACCGCGCGGAAGCCGCGGTCGACGCTGCCGACGTTGATCAGGTTCTCCAGGACCCAGCGGGCCACCCGCTCGTGTTCGGCGGCCGGGCGGTGCGGGGCCTGGGCTGCGACGCGCGGGAGCAGCCGGGTGACGATCTGGTCGTGGTCGGCGCCGGTGTCGAAGTCCATGGTGAGCGTGACGAGGTCGATGGCGGACAGGGCCACTTCCGCCATCGCGTACACCGAGTACTCGCCGGCGAGGTTGGCCTTGCGCACGTCCAGGTCGTGCAGCGGAGCCGTGCAGGCCAGGGCGCGCAGGCGGCGCGCCAGGCCCTCGTCGGCGGCCGGGCCCGGAGCGGGCCGCGGTCCCGCGCTGAGCTGGGGCGGAGCAGTGTCCGTAACGGCAGGCGAAGTCACGGTGCACAGACTAGGTCCTCGGTCTGACAACGGTCGAAACGGCGCAGAAGCGACCGGCTCAGCCGCCCGCGCCGACGCGCCGCCCGTACACCTCGACGAGGCCGTCGAAGGAGTCCTCGAGGTAGTCGGCGAGCAGCCGTTCGGCCTTCCCGGCGTCCCCCGAGCGCAGGGCCGCGAGGATCTGCTTGTTGCGTTCGAGGTAGGGCTCGTGGAGCCGGCGCGGGTCGTCCACCACGTGGAAGGCCAGGCGCAGTTCGGCGAGGACGCTGCGCATGAGCTCGTCGGTGCGGGCGCTCCCGGCGAGGGCGACGAGCTCCCGGTGGAAGTGGATGTTGGCGGTGGAGACGCCCCGCCATCGCTGGTCGCCGGCCGCGCGCACGCCCTCCGCGACGGCGTCGGCCACGGCGTCGAGGGCGTACGGCGGCTCGCCGAGACCGCGGACGACCGCGCACTCCACGAGGCGCCGGGTGCGGTAGATGTCCCGTACGTCCTCGACCGTGAGCACTCGTACGAAGACGCCGCGGTTGAGCTGGTGCTCCAGGAGCCGTTCGTGGGTGAGCAGCCGGAAGGCCTCGCGCAGGGTGTTGCGGGAGACGCCGAGGGCGCCGCCGATGCTGTCCTCGGAGAGCCGGGTCCCCGGCGGGAAGAAGCCCTCGGCGATCCGGGTCCGCAGGATGTCCGAGACCCGCTCGGCGGTGCTGGTGCGCCCCAGGAGCGCACGGTCGTCGGCCAGTCCGCTCACGTCAGCCATCGCCTCAGCCATGCCCGGATTCAATCGCAGAGCGGAGAACGAAACAACACGGGTATTGAGGGATCGTTCAACGATCCTCTACCTTGTCGGGCACGGCTCTCCCCGGCGGTTCCCCGAACCGCAGGCTCCAGCACCCCCGTCCCCCCTCTGCGAGGTGCCCATGAGCACGACCCCGCCACCCCGGACCGCTCCGGCAGGACCCCACCCCGCGTCCGGGGACAAACCCGAAATACCCGACGACAGCGGCGCATTCGGCTGGCTGCGCGCCCTCGGCCCCCGCGGCCGGCGTGCCTTCGCGGGCGCCTTCGGGGGCTATGCCCTCGACTCCTACGACTACTTCACGCTGCCGCTGAGCATGGTGGCGCTCTCCGCGTACTTCGGCCTGGACAGCGGCCAGACCGGGCTCTTCACCACCGTCACGCTGGTCGTCTCCGCCGTGGGCGGGGCCATCGCGGGTGTGGTCGCCGACCGGATCGGCCGCGTCAAGGCGCTGATGATCACCGTCGTCACGTACGCGATCTTCACCGTCGCCTGCGGCTTCGCGCCCAACTACGAGACGCTGCTGCTCTTCCGCGCCCTCCAGGGGCTCGGTTTCGGCGGCGAGTGGGCGGTCGGGGCGATCCTCGTCGCCGAGTACGCCACGGCCAAGAACCGGGGCCGCACCCTGGGCGCGATCCAGAGCTCCTGGGCGGTGGGCTGGGGCCTCGCGGT
Organism: Streptomyces sp. NPDC005863; assembly: GCF_042871345.1. NCBI lineage: Bacteria > Bacillati > Actinomycetota > Actinomycetes > Kitasatosporales > Streptomycetaceae > Streptomyces > Streptomyces sp. NPDC005863. The sequence continues at coordinate 40,848 of NZ_JBIAII010000009.1, forward strand.
CGTCGTCTACACGCTGGTCTTCCAGTTCCTCGACGACGACGTGGCCTGGCGCGTGATGTTCTGGACGGGCGCGCTGCCCGCCCTCCTGGTGATCTACGTGCGGCGCAACGTGCACGACGCCCCGGAGGCCGCCGAGGAGCGCCGCAAGAGCTCCCACAAGGGGTCGTTCACGGCCATCTTCAAGCCGGGGCTGCTGCGCGTCACGCTCTTCGCGGTGCTCCTGTCCACGGGTGTGCAGGGCGGGTACTACACGCTGGCCACCTGGGTGCCGACCTACCTCAAGGAGGACCGGGGCCTGACCGTCGTCGGCACCGGCGGCTATCTGACCTTCCTCATCTCGGGCGCCTTCATCGGCTATCTGGCCGGCGGCTACCTCACCGACAAGCTCGGCCGCAAACGGAACATCACGCTCTTCGCGGTCCTCTCCGCGGCCAGCGTCCTCGCGTACACGAACATCCCGGACGACGCCGACGGCCTTCTCCTTGTGCTCGGTTTCCCGCTGGGCTTCTGCATGTCGGCGATCTTCAGCGGCTTCGGTTCGTTCCTCAGCGAGCTCTACCCGGCCGCCGTGCGCGGTACGGGGCAGGGCTTCACGTACAACACCGGCCGCGCGGTCGGCGCGGTCTTCCCCACCATGGTCGGCTTCCTCGCCGACAGCTGGGGCGTCGGCGGCGCGCTCGTCTTCGGAGCGGTCGGTTACGGCCTCGCCGTCGTGGCGCTCCTCGGCCTGCCCGAGACACGGGGGAGGGAACTCCTGTGAACGCGCCGGTGAGCCACGGCGCCAAGGAGGCCCGCGCGGCGTTCCGTTCGGGCGAGAGAAGCCCCACCGCAGGCCGGGCGGCGGGCTTCACACAGGCCAACCTCATCTCCGTCCCCGCCGACTGGGCGTACGAGATGCTGCTGTTCTGCCAGCGCAACCCCAAGCCCTGCCCGGTGCTCGACGTCACGGACGCGGGCGCGTGGACCACCCCGCTCGCCCCGGACGCCGACCTGCGCACGGATCTGCCGCTGTACCGCGTGTGGGAGCACGGCGAGCTCGCCGACGAACCCACGGACGTCGTCGGCCGCTGGCGCGAGGACCTGGTGACGTTCCTGCTCGGCTGCAGCTTCACCTTCGAGTGGGCGCTCGCCGCCGCCGGGGTCCCGCTGCGCCACATCGAGCAGGGCCGCAACGTCCCGATGTACGTGACCACGCGCCCCTGCCGTCCCGCGGGCCGGCTGCACGGCCCCCTGGTCGTCTCGATGCGCCCCGTACCGCCCCGCCATCTCGCCGACGCCATCAGGGAGAGCGCCCTGATGCCCGCGGTGCACGGCAGCCCGGTGCACTGCGGCCACCCCGGGGGCCTCGGCGTCGAGGACCTGTCCCACCCCGACTTCGGCGACCCGGTGGCCGCCGAGCCGGACGACATCCCGGTGTTCTGGGCGTGCGGGGTGACCCCGCAGGCCGCGGTCATGGCGTCGCGGCCGCCGTTCGCGATCACGCACGCGCCGGGCCGGATGTTCGTCACCGACGCCCGGGACGACCAGTACCGCGTGGCGTGAGTCCGCCCATGACCCAGGAGACCTCCGTACATGAGCACCACCTCGATCGACCTCAACGCCGACCTCGGCGAGGGCTTCGGCCACTGGCACCTGACCGACGACGACGCACTGTTGTCCGTCGTCACCAGCGCCAATGTGGCGTGCGGGTTCCACGCCGGTGACCCGGTCACCATGCGCCGGGTGTGCGACCTCGCCGCCGGGCGCGGGGTGCGGATCGGGGCGCAGGTCTCCTACCGCGACCTGGCGGGGTTCGGGCGGCGCGCCATGGACGTGCCGGCCGCGGAGCTGGCCGCCGAAGTGGCGTACCAGATCGGCGCCTTGGAGGTGTTCGCGCGGGCGGCCGGTACGCGCGTGTCGTACGTGAAGCCGCACGGCGCGCTCTACAACCGCGTCGTCCACGACGAGGATCAGGCCCGCGCGGTCGTCGACGGCGTGCTCCTCGCCGACGCCTCGCTGCCCCTCCTCGGGCTTCCCGGATCGCGCCTCCTGGAGAGGGCGGAGAAGGCCGGACTGCCGGTCGTCACCGAGGCGTTCGCGGACCGCGCCTACACCGACGAGGGCACTTTGGTTCCCCGGACCGCCCCGGGAGCGGTCGTCGCGGAGGCGGACCGCGTCGTCGCGCGGTCGGTCGGCATGGCCCGGTCCGGCCGCGTCACCTCGCACGGCGGCCGCGAGATCGCCGTCCGCGCGCGCTCGCTGTGTCTGCACGGGGACACCCCGGGGGCCGTGGACCTGGCCCGCCGGGTGCGTGGCGCACTGGAGTCGGCGGGCGTGCGGGTGGAGGCCTTCGCATGAGGACCCTGCCGGTCGGTGACCGCGCCCTGCTCGTCGAACTCGCCGACGGGACCGAGGCGCAGGCCCTGCACGCCGAACTGCTCCGCCGCCGCGCGGCCGGCTCGCTGCGGGTACGGGAGATCGTCCCCGCCGCCCGCACGGTGCTCCTCGACGGCCTCGACGAGCCCGCACGCGTCGGGGCGGAGCTGTCCGGCTGGGAGATCCCGCCGCTGCCCCCGCGCGCGGGCGCCGTCCTGGAGATCCCCGTGCGGTACGACGGGCCGGACCTGGCGGACGTGGCCGCGCACTGGGGCGTGCCCGTGGCCGAGGTGGCACGGATCCACGCGGCGGCCGAATTCCGGGTGGCCTTCTGCGGGTTCGCGCCCGGCTTCGGCTATCTGACCGGGCTTCCCGAGCGCTACGGGGTGCCGCGCCGGGACACGCCCCGCACCGCCGTCCCGCGGGGCAGCGTCGCCCTGGCCGGACCGTACACGGGCGTCTACCCGCGGGCCTCCCCCGGCGGCTGGCAGCTGATCGGCTCGACGGACGCCGTGCTGTGGGACCCCGCGCGCGAACCCGCCGCGCTGCTCTCCCCCGGCGTCCGCGTCCGCTTCGTCCCGGCCCCGCCGCCGACGGACGAACCGAAGACCCCGTCCGGCGGGCCGAAGACCCGGTCCGGCAGCCCGGAGACCCCGTCCGACCGGCAGGCCCCGCCGGCCTCCGCACCGGAGGCGCGATGACCGACCGTGCCTTCGCCGTCGTGCGGTCCGGGGCGCTGACCACCGTGCAGGACCTCGGACGCCCCGGCCACGCCCATCTCGGGGTGCCGCGCTCGGGGGCCCTCGACCCGCCCACGCTGCGCCTGGCCAACCGGCTGGTCGGCAACCCGCCGGACGCCGCCGCCCTGGAGACCACCCTCGACGGCGTCGCCGTGCGCCCGCGCCGCCCGGTGACCGTCGCGGTCCTCGGCGCGCCCTGCCCCGTCACCGTGGACGGCCGCCCCGCCCCCTGGGGAGCACCGGTGCGCGTGCCCGCCGGAGCGCTCCTCGACGTGGGCGCCGCGGCCTCCGGAGTGCGGTGCTACGTCGCGTTCGACGGCGGCATCGCCGTCGAACCGGTGCTCGGCAGCCGCTCCACGGACCTGCTGTCCGGACTCGGCCCGCCCCCGCTGGCGGACGGCGCTGTGCTGCCCCTGGGAACTCCGGGCGGCCCGCACGCGCGCGTGGACGCCGTCCCGCTCCCCGCGCCGCCGCACGAGCTCACGCTGCGGGTGACCTTCGGGCCGCGGTCCGACTGGTTCACGGCGGCGGCGCTGAAAACGCTCACCACGCGCGCGTACCGGGTGTCCGCGGCGAGCAACCGCATCGGCCTGCGAACCGAAGGCCCCGCCCTGGAGCGCGCGTTGCGGGGCGAACTGCCGAGCGAGGGAATGGTGCTGGGCGCCGTGCAGGTGCCGCCGGACGGCAGGCCCGTCGTCTTCCTCGCCGACCACCCCACCACCGGGGGCTACCCGGTGGTCGCGGTCGTCCGGGAGGCCGACCTGGCCGCGGCGGCCCAGGCGCGGCCGGGGACTCCGGTGCGCTTCGTCGGGGCCGGCCGACGCTGACCCCGCGGCCGGCCGGACCACGCCGCACGGTCGTCCTACACGGCCGCGTCCGGGCCGATCCTGCTGCGCACCGCGCTCTGTACGTCGTCCTCTTCGGCGGGGTCGGCGGCGAGCCGCCTGAGCCGGTTGACCACCCGGGCGTCACCGGTCTCGGCGTGCCGTGCGGCGACCTCGCGGGTGGACTCCTCGCAGTCCCACAGGCACTCGACGGCGAAGCCGGCGGCGAAGGAGGGGTCGGTGGCGGCCAGCGCGCGGGCGGCGCGGCCGCGGAGATGGGAGGAGGCGGTCTCGCGGTAGACGTGGCGCAGCACGGGGGCGGCACAGGCGATGCCGAGGCGTCCCGCGCCGTCCACGAGGGTCCACAGCGTCGGCGCGTCGGGGCCCTCGCCCCGGACGGCCTCGCGGAGCGCGGCGAGGACGAGCTTGCTGTCCTGCGCGCCGCCCCGGCAGGCGAGCATCCGGCCCGCGGCGGCGCCGAGCGCGTCGGGCCTGAGGGCCCAGCGCCGGGCGCGCTCCACGGCGGCGACGCTGCGCATCCGTTCGAAGGCGCCGGTCGCGGCGTCCACCACGACCTCGGAGGGGTCCTGCGCGGCGTACTCGATGAGGTCGAGCACGGCGGGGTCGTGGGTGTCGGCGAGGTAGCGCAGGGCGGTGCCGCGCGCTCCGTCCGAGCCGGTGCGGGCGGCCTCGATGATCTCGGGGCGGTCCTCGGGGCCCGCGACCGCGGTCAGGCAGCGGGCGGCGGGCACGTACAGCACGGCGCCCCGCTCCAGGCCTTCCTGCGCCCAGTCGAAGACGGCCTGCACGCTCCAGCCGGGGCGCGGCCCTGAGGGTCGCATCTGGCGTTGCCAGCGGTCGAAGGAGCCCTGTTCCCGCGCGGCGCGCACGCGGCCGCCGACATCGGCGCGGGGGTCCTCTTCCCACAGGCGCCAGGGCCGCGGTTCGTAGGCGTCGCGGACGGCGGCGGCCAGCTCGGCCTCGCCCTCGGCGTCGGGAGTGAACCGGGCGAGCACGGGGGCGGCAAGGGCGCGCAGGCCCGCGTCGTCGTCGCGCAGCGCCAGCTCGTCCAGGGCCCACGCCCAGTTGGAGCCGAACGCCGCGTACCTGCGCAGCAGCTCCAGGGCGTCCTGCCTGCCGTACGAGGCGAGGTGTCCGAGGACGGCGAGGGCGAGGCCGGTGCGGGACTCGTCCGTGGTGAGGACGTCCTCGGCGTCGAAGAGGTGGCGCTCGATCTCGCCGAGCCCGCCGTGCAGGTCGAGGTAGAGCCGGGCGTAGTACAGCGAGCGGTTCTCCACCTGCCAGTCGTGGCGGGGATCGTGGAGCACGCAGTGGTCGAGGGCGGCGAGCGCCTCGGAGCGTGGGGCGGTGAGCGCGTGCAGCGTGCCGTCGCCGCGGCCCCTCTGCAGCAGGCCGAGCAGCGTACCGCTGGGCGCTATGACCGGATCGAACATGGGAAACAGCCTCACATCAAGCGTCGACGCAACCGGGAATCACGCATTACCTGGCCGTGCGCCAACACGTCGGGCCGCCCGCCGTCATTTGCTTGTCGAAGACCATCTTCCTCTGCCTCTCGTCCATGGCCCAGGGGATCCCGGACGGGAGGTCCGGGGGCGGGCCGCTCACGGTCCGCGCGGTGCGGCGAAACCTGCCCCGCCGTCGCGTCCGTGAATCACGTCGTCATGATGACCCGGCGGTCAGCTCCGCCGCGACCACATTTCCAGCGCCCCCGTTGCTGCTGGTCAGGTACCCCGCCTAGGCGGCACCGAACAGCTGAAGCAGGTCCAGCTTCCCGAACATCCGTGCGGTGTCGACGGCCGACGGCATCCCCGCCGCCGGATCCGCGCCGCCCTCCAGGAGCGCCCGGACCACCTCGTCCTCGCCCTTGAAGACGGCACCGGCGAGCGGCGTCTGCCCGCGGTCGTTGGCGCGGTTGGTGTCGGCGCCGCGCTCCACCAGGACGCGGACGGCGTCGGCGTGCCCGTGATAGGCCGCCAGCATCACCAGCGAGTCGCCGCTGTCGTTCGTGAGGTTCGCCGGGACACCCGCGTCGACGTACGCAGCGAGCGTCGGGGCATCGCCCTGACGTGCCAGATCGAAGATCTTGGTCGCCAGCTCCACGACCTCCGGGTCGGGGGCTTCGCTCATGGGGGCGTCCGCCTTTCTGGGTGCGCTGCCGGTGCAGCCGTACGAGTGAATCGACAGGGTACTGCCCTCGCGGGCACATGACGCGGGCCACCCGAGGCAAGGATCACGGCGGGACCGGCGGACCGCACGATCCGGCTCCCGCGCGGCCCAACAGGGCTCCGCCATTCGGGGGAAATCCCCAATAATTAACCCATTTGCACCTTTAATCGTATGGATACATGCTGTGAACCTGGAAGAACTCATGGTGACTGTCCCCACCAACCAGGAGAACCGTCATGATTCTTTCCATCTCGGGCGTCGTGCTGCTCGGAATCATCGTCTTCCTCTTCTTCCGCAAGGACGGACTGAAGGCGTCCCACGCCGTGGTCTGCGCCCTCTTCGGCTTCTTCATGGCGGGCACCGCCATCGCCCCGAGCATCAAGGCGGGCAGCGCGAGCCTGGCGAGCCTCCTGGGCGGGATCAAGTTCTGACGTCCCCGCCGTTCGTACGCACCTTCAGGAGACTGACGTGGCCAGGCGCCCACTCCCCCGCATTCTGAGCACCGGTACCGCATCCCTCGCCCGGAGCCGGGAGCTGGCACGGTCGGCAGCCGACAACGCCACCGACGTACTCCACCCGCTGATCACGATCACCCGCGGACTGCGCCGGCTGGCTGCCGCCGGACGGCGCAGGTGGGCCGACACCCCCAAGGACAAGCGAGGACCGCTGCTGTTCATGGCGGCCTCCGTGGTCCTGGTCGTGGCCCTCGTCCCCTACGGGCCGCTGCTCGCCGCCATCTGCCTGATGGCGGCCGCCGCGTGGACGGGCCGTGAGCGCTCCGCCCCGGAGCCGACCGGTCCTGACGAGTCGCAGACGCAGCGGCTGCAGTCCCTCTACGAAGCGCTCGTCCCGTACTTCTCGGTCCCCGAGGACCCCGCCCCGCTCTTCGCGCACGGCGGGGAGTGGGACAAGGCGCTCACCGACCACGAGTTCGACGACACCGGGCGCATCTCCCGGCTCGTCGTGCACTATCCCGCGTACTTCACGGACGGCGAACCCGACGCCCGCGCGCGGATCGAGCAGTTGTTGCACGCCAAGTCGGGCCGCGGCCGCGAATACCACTTCGCGTGGGACGAGGAGGGCAACGAGCTCACCGTCTCGGTGCTCGCCCCCCTCCCCACCGACATCGCCGCCCAGCGCTTCGTCACCGCGCCCGGCGAGACCGTCCTGGGCTTCACCGACGAGACCGGCGTCCAGCGCACCCTGCCGGTGACCGACGGCGCCGACGGCACGGAGTCGCGCGACGTACCCCCCGTCGTGTGGCGCACCGGAATCCGCTCCACCGAGCCCCATCTGCTCATCGCGGGCCAGCCGGGCAGCGGCACGACGACGCTGCTGCGCTCCATCGCGCTGCAGGCCCTGCAGTACGGCGACATCCTCATCGTCGAGGGCAGCGGCACCGGCGACTACGCCTGTCTGACCGGCCGCGGCGGGGTCCTCGCCGTCGAGTGCGGGCTCACCGGCGCCCTGGCCAGCCTGGAGTGGGCGGCGCACGAGACCGAGCGCCGGCTGATCTCGGCGAACCGGGCCCGGCAGGCGGGCCACCCGCCGCCCGAGGACACCAAGCGCCCCCTGTGGATCTTCCTCGACCGCCCCAGCGCCCTGGGCCACCTCGCCGCGGCCGACGGGCGCCGTGACCCGCAGACACTGCTGCAGGTTCCGCTGCGGCACGGCAGGGCGGCCAATGTGACGGTCGTCGTGGCCGATCAGCTGGACACGCTGGACTCGCTGAGCGACGCCGTGCACCAGCACACCCGCGCGCGCGTGCTGCTCGGGCCCGCCACGATCGACCAGCTGGAGGAGGTCCTCGGGGTGCCGCCGCACACGACGGTCACCCAGGACGTGCCGCCCGGCCGGGGCTATGCCCGCCTCGGCACCGGTCCGGTGCACCGCCTCCAGGTGCCGGCGACCCCCGACCCGTACGACGAGGCGACCAGTGAGGCGCACCGCCGCGCGGTCCTCGACCTGCTGCCGGACCGGATCACTCCGCCGGACACCTCGGAGACCACGGCGGACACCGCCGTCGACCCCGGCCGGGTGGACACCACCGTGGCCGACACCATCCCCGCGGCCACCGAGGCCGAGTCGGTCCCCCTGGAACCCGCCCCCGAGACCGCGGGAGCACAGCGGGTCCCCGCCGAGAGCTGAGGACGGCGCGGCGCGGGCGGCGCCGCGCTTCGTCAGGCGACGAACGGGTGTGCGGCCTGCGCGCCCGCGCCGGCCCCCGTCTCCACGAGGCGGGCCGCAGCGGCGAGCCGCACCGCCGCCTCCTCGGCCACCGCTCCCCCGACGGTGAACGGCAGCCGCACGTACCCCTCGAAGGCCCCGTCGACGCCGAAGCGCGGCCCGGACGGCACCCGTACCCCCACGCGCTCCCCCACCTCGGCGAGCCGGGACCCCGAAAGGCCCCCGGTCCGCACCCACAGGGTGAGCCCGCCGCGCGGCACCTCGAACTCCCAGTCGGGCAGCTCCCGGCGGACGGCCGCGACCAGCGCGTCCCGGTTCTCCCTGGCCTGCTCCCTGCGCACGTCCACGGCGGCCTGCCAGCCACCGGTGTTCAGGAGCCAGTTCACGGCCAGCTGTTCGAGCACCGGGGTGCCGAGGTCGGCGTACGCGCGTGCGGCGACCAGACTGCGGATCACGTCGGGCGCCGCCCGTACCCAGCCGATGCGCATGCCCGCCCAGAAGGCCTTGCTGGCCGAGCCGACGGTGACGACGGTGGAGCCCGCGGGGTCGAAGCCGCACACGGGCCGGGGCATGGCGAGGTCCGCGTCGAGTCCGAGCTCGCTCATCGTCTCGTCGACGACGAGGACCGTGCCCGCCGAACGGGCCGCCTCGACAAGCTGCCTGCGCTGGTCCTCGTCGGCTAGGGCGCCCGTCGGGTTGTGGAAGTCCGCGACGACGTACGCGAGCCGGGGCGCGGCGTCGCGCAGCACCTGGCGCCAGCGGTCCATGTCCCAGCCCCGCAGGCCCTCGGCCATCGCGACGGGAACAAGGCGGGCCCCCGCCTCGCGCATCAGCTGGAGGATGTTGGCGTACGAGGGGGACTCCACGGCGATGCGTTCGCCCCGGCCCGCGAAGAGGTGGCAGATCGCGTCGATGGCGCCCATCGCGCCGGTGGTCACCATGATCTGTTCGGGCATGGTGGGGATGCCGCGCGCGGTGTAGCGCTCGGCGAGCATCTCGCGCAGGGCGGGCAGGCCCGCCGGGTAGTCGCCGTGCGTGTGGGCGTACGGCGGCAGGGCTTCGAGGGCGCCCTGGACGGAGCGGGTGAGCCAGGGCTCGGGGGCAGGCAGCGCCGCGCAGCCCAGGTCGATCATGGAGCCGAGGGCCTCGGGCGGCAGCGGTTCGAGCCCGCGCGCGGGAAGCGGGTTACCGGCCGGTACGGCGGTCCAGCTGCCCGCGCCCCTGCGGGACTCCAGGAACCCTTCGGTGCGCAGCGCCTCGTAGGCGGCGGCGACGGTGGTGCGGCTGACGGCTAGGGCGACGGCGAGCTCGCGCTCGGCGGGCAGGCGGGCGGCGACCGGCACCCGGCCCTCCAGCACGAGCAGCCGGATACCGTCGGCGAGGGCGCGGTAGGCGGGCGGGCGGCGGGTGCCGGTGCCCGCGGGGCGGTCCTGCTGTGAGGCGAGAAGACGGGCGAGCTGCGTCGAACCCATCGCCGAAGTCCACTGGGCCACGATTACCGGTCCACCTTCCCTGAATTGGCCATGGTTGGCCATGCCGTGCACGCCACAGAGTGTCACGCACCAGGCCACTACCACCACAGCAGGGGGCACCACTTGTCCAGGACCACACTTGAGGCGCCACGGCGGCTCCCGCATCGACACCTGCCCCGCGGGCTGGTGCAGCTGTACGCGGGCCTCACTCTGTACGGCGTGAGCTCCGCGCTCCTGGTGGTGTCGGGTTTCGGCCTGGAGCCGTGGAACGTGCTGCATCAGGGGCTCGCGGAGATCAGCGGCCTGTCGATCGGCGTCGTCTCCATCATCGTGGGCGCGGCGGTCCTGCTGCTGTGGATCCCGCTCAGGCAGCGTCCGGGGCTCGGCACGGTCTCGAACGTCTTCGTCATCGGCCTCGTGATGGACGCCGTGCTCGCGCTGCTCCCCGACGCGCACGGCCTGCTCGCACGGGTTCCGCTCATGGTGGCCGGCATCCTCCTGAACGGCGCGGCCACCGGCCTCTACATCGCGGCCGCCTTCGGCGCCGGCCCCCGCGACGGCCTCATGACGGGCCTGCACCAACGCACCGGCCGCTCCATCCGGCTGATGCGGACCCTCGTCGAAGTCGTGGTGGTCGCCACCGGATTCGCGCTCGGCGGCACGGTGGGCATCGGCACCGTCGTCTACGCACTGGCCATCGGCCCGCTGGCCCAGCTCTTCCTGCGGCTCTTCGCCCTCCCCGCGCCCGAAGCCACGGCCGCACCCGCCGCCGGCACCGCCACCGGCCCGGGAACCGGCACCGTCGTGGCCGCCGGCACACCCTCGGAGCAGGCGATACTTCAGCGGTGACCCTCCCCGTGCGCCACCCCTACCTCGACCACCCCGGCCCCCTCGCCCTCGCCCACCGCGGCGGCGCGGCGGACGGTCTGGAGAACACCGCCGCGGCCTTCCGGCGCGCCGTCGGCCTCGGCTACCGCTACATCGAGACCGATGTGCACGCCACGGCCGACGGCCGCCTCGTCGCCTTCCACGACGCGACACTGGACCGTGTGACGGACGCGGCGGGACGCATCGTCGACCTGCCGTGGAGCGAGGTGCGCCGCGCGCGTGTGGCGGGCAGCGAGCCGGTGCCGCTCTTCGACGAGCTCCTGGAGGCGTTCCCCGAGGTGCGCTGGAACGTGGACGTCAAGGCGGAGCCCGCGCTCCGGCCGCTGCTCGACCTGATCCGCCGCACCGACTCCTGGGACCGCGTCTGCGTCGGCTCGTTCAGCGAGGCGCGGGTGGCCAGGGCCCAGCGCCTTGCGGGCCCGCGCCTGGCCACCTCGCTGGGCACGCGGGGTGTGGCGGCGCTGCGGCTGCGCTCCTACGGCGGTCCCGCCGCCCTGCGCCGCTCCGCGGTCTGCGCCCAGGTGCCCGAGACGCACGGCAGGCTCCGCGTGGTCGACCGCCGCTTCGTGCGCGCCGCCCACGCGCGCGGGCTGCAGGTCCACGTCTGGACCGTCAACGACGCCGAGCGGATGAGCGCTCTCCTCGACCTCGGCGTGGATGGCATAGTTTCCGATCACATCGAGACGCTGCGCGGGGTGCTGAAGGACCGGGGGACCTGGGTCTGACCGCCTGGGACGGCGTTCGCACCACGGGGAACAGCGAGGTCACGGGTGGGCACCGACACCCTGAAGGCGGCGGCCGACGACACGGCCGCCACGCGACGGCACGAGCAGCGCGGCTGGTACTTCTACGACTGGGCGTGCTCGGTCTACTCGACGAGCGTCCTGACCGTGTTCCTGGGGCCCTACCTCACGGAGATCGCCAAGACGGCGGCGGACCCGGACGGCTATGTGCACCCGCTGGGCGTCCCGGTCCGCGCCGGTTCCTTCTTCGCGTACACGGTGTCCGTGTCCGTGCTCCTGTCGGTCTTCGTGATGCCGCTCGCGGCGGCGGCCGCCGACCGCTCGGGCCGCAAGAAACCGCTCCTCGCGGTCTCCGCGTACCTGGGGGCGGCCGCGACGGCGGGCATGTTCTTCCTGTCCGGCGACCGCTATCTCCTCGGCGGCCTGCTGCTGATCGTCGCCAACGCCTCGCTCGCCGTGTCGATGGTGCTCTACAACTCCTATCTGCCGCAGATCGCTCCCCCGCACGAGCGTGACGCGGTCTCCTCGCGCGGCTGGGCCTTCGGCTACGCGGCCGGCGCCCTCGTCCTGGTCCTGAACCTCGTCCTCTTCCTCGCCCACGACAGCTTCGGCGTCTCGGAGGCGACCGCGGTCCGGATCTGCCTGGCGTCGGCGGGCGTGTGGTGGGGCGCCTTCACCCTCGTACCCCTGAAGCGGCTGCGGGACCGCGGGACGCCGCACCCTGCGGACGCGGCGCCGCGCGGGGGCGGACGCCAGCTGCGGGAGACGCTGCGGGACATGCGCCGCCATCCGCACACGCTGGCGTTCCTGCTGGCGTACCTCGTCTACAACGACGGGGTCCAGACGGTGATCTCGCAGGCGTCCGTCTACGGCTCCGAGGAACTGGGGCTCGGCCAGTCCACGCTGATCGTCGCGGTGCTGCTCGTCCAGCTGCTCGCCGTCGCCGGCGCGCTCGCCATGGGGCGGCTCGCCCGGACGTACGGGGCGCGGCGGGTGGTACTCGGCTCGCTGGTGGCCTGGACGGTCACGATCGGGGCCGGCTACTTCCTGCCCGCGGGCGCACCGGCCTGGTTCTTCGTCCTGGCCGCGGGCATCGGCCTGGTGCTCGGCGGCACACAGGCGCTCTCCCGTTCGCTCTTCTCGCACATGGTGCCGAGCGGCAAGGAAGCCGAGTACTTCTCCGCGTACGAGATCAGCGACCGGGGCATGGCCTGGCTCGGACCGTTGATCTTCGGCCTGACCTATCAGCTCACCGGGAGCTACCGGGACGCGATCGTCTCGCTCGTCGTGTTCTTTTTGGTGGGTTTCATCCTGCTTTTGCGGGTACCTGTACGACGCGCGGTGCGCGACGCGGGCAATCCCGTACCCGACCGGATTTAGCAACTGAGGCCAAAGGCCGGTAGTGTACGCGTTTGGCCTGCCAGGCGGACCGTTACTGCGAGCTGAAGAATCAGAAACGCTGGGTGACATCTGCTACTAGATGTGACAAACCGGGCGCTGGTGGGTACAACAAGGGGCGGCATACGACGGCGACGCATGACCCTGAACGGGAATCTTTACCGCCGACCGGACGTTGACCGGATGACGACGACAGCGACACCTGTCCTGTGGGCGACAAGCCCGGGAGGCACGATTCATGAGTGAGCGAGCTCTTCGCGGCACGCGTCTCGTGGTGACAAGCTACGAGACCGACCGCGGCATCGACCTGGCTCCGCGCCAGGCCGTGGAGTACGCATGCCAGAACGGACATCGTTTCGAGATGCCGTTCTCGGTCGAGGCGGAGATCCCGCCGGAGTGGGAGTGCAAGGTCTGCGGGGCCCAGGCACTCCTGGTAGACGGCGACGGACCTGAGGAGAAGAAGGGCAAGCCGGCGCGTACGCACTGGGACATGCTCATGGAGCGCCGTACCCGAGAGGAACTCGAAGAGGTCCTGGAGGAGCGTCTCGCGGTCCTCCGGTCGGGCGCCATGAACATCGCGGTGCACCCGCGGGACAGCCGGAAGTCCGCCTGACGGCGACCTTTCGCGCTCACCCGCACCGCGCAACGCAGCACAGAGGGCCGGGGCCACTGCTGAGCAGTGGCCCCGGCCCTTTGCGTGTCCGTCCGCACCTCTGTGCGGTTTCCGTCGCGCACGCAGGCGCGCGCCCCGCGCAGGTCCCCGCGGACTCAGCGGGGCAGCTGCGGGTCGTCCGGGCGCGGGGTGTGCGGCGCGTCGTCCCTGATGACCTCGCCCGGGACGACCTTGCCGTCGGGGCGGTGCATGCGCGCCTGCTGGTAGGCGTCCCCGAGGCCGCCCGGCGTCGCCTCGCGCACCTTGCGCTCGAAGGTGCGCTCCGCGTACCGCCCCAGGGCCTTCTGGACCGGCGGGACGAGCAGGAGCAGGCCCAGGGCGTCCGAGATCAGCCCCGGCAGGATGATCAGGAGCCCGCCCAGCATCGTCAGGGCGCCGCCGCCCCCGCTCTCCCGCTCCGGCGTCATGCCGCTCTGCTGCTGTTGCACCGCCTCCTGGAGCTTGCGGAAGGCGCGGCGGCCCGCCCGCTTGATCACCGCGGATCCGAGCACCAGGCCGCCCACCAGGAGCAGGAAGACCACGAGCCCGCTCGTGGCGCCCGCCACGACGGTGAGCAGCCAGATTTCCAGGACCAGCCACGCGGCGATGCCCAGCGGCAGATACCTGAGGGGGCCGGAGCGCCGGGGCCGGGCGGGGCGGAGGGGCGTTGCGCCGTTCGTCATGGTCCCAGTGTGCCTGGACGCGCCTCAGTCCGGCATAAGGGGACGATCAAGACGACCGGCGGACGGCGCCGCCCGGGACCGCCGCCCGCCGGCACAAAGGGGCGCAACACCCTCGGCCCGGCTCAGGGCTGCTTGCGCCCGATGACCTTGCCGACGCGCTCCCCCACGCCCCAGGCGGTGACCCGCCACAACGCCTCGACGACGATGTTCTGGCTCATCTTGCTGTCCCCGAGCTCGCGCTCGACGAAGGTGATGGGCACCTCGACGACGTGGTAGCCCGCCTTGACCGCGCGGCGCGCCAGGTCGACCTGGAAGCAGTAGCCCTGCGACTCCACCTCGCCGAGGCCGAGGCCTTCGAGGGTCTCGCGGCGGAAGGCGCGGTAACCGCCCGTCACGTCGCGGATCGGCACGTCGAGCAGCAGCCGGGAGTACGTGCTGCCGCCGCGGGAGATGAACTCGCGGTGCTTGGGCCAGTTGACGACCCGTCCGCCCGGCACCCAGCGCGAACCGAGCACGAGGTCGGCGCCCTTCAGCGCGGTGAGCAGCCGGGGCAGCTCCTCCGGCTGGTGGGAGCCGTCGGCGTCCATCTCGACGAGCACGCCGTAACCGTGCTCGAGGCCCCAGCGGAAGCCCGCGAGGTAGGCGGCGCCGAGCCCTTCCTTGCCCTTGCGGTGCAGCACGTGGACGTGGTCGTCGCCGGCCACGAGCTCGTCGGCGATCTTGCCGGTGCCGTCGGGGCTGTTGTCGTCGGCGACCAGGATGTGCGCGTCCGGTACGGAGGCCCGCACCCGGCCGACGATGGACTGGATGTTCTCCGCCTCGTCGTAGGTCGGAATGATCACCAAGGCCGTGCCGAGCGAGCCGAACTGCCTCCCCTGGTCCCCTGCTTCGGAGACCCGACCGCCGTCGTTCACTACTGCCCCTTCGTTCGTACGCAGAGGACCACCATAGTGGCCCCGGCCTGCGGTGCAGCGGCGGCACGGAGGTCAGGGGCGGATGTACCGGCCAGGTACCGCCCGTCGACCCGCCGGGCGGCGGGGACGTCGGGCGTACGGGACGTACTGCGGATCGGGGCCCGGCACCCTTCGGGCCGACCTGGGACCCGCTGGCTGCGGGTCGACCGAAAGCCGTTGTCTACTGAGCGTCCGGGCCCCACCCGGGTCACACCTGCCGATCGGCTGATACGTTCCCTCGCCTCCGCGTCGCGGGCGCTGGACCTGGCTCCCAGTGGTGGTGCGCCGGTGCGGCACACCACCCGTGACCCAGCGGCGTTCGACGATCGCGTGGAGGTTCGCCTCTCGGACGTCCTGTGGTGGACCCGGCCGAACCTACCGGCCCACGACGGCTCTCTGTCAATACCCCGCTGAGCTGCGGCTCCTTCACGGACCGCCAGGTCAGTGCCGAGGATTCCCAGGTCGTGCGAGCCCGTGACCGGCCGCGATCCGCGCCGCGCACCGCCGGTACATCACTCTTGTGGCCGCACGAACACCGACCGGCCGCCCACCACCGTCCGCAGACAGACGGGGAGTTCGGCGCCCGGCGACAGGTCGGGCAGGCCCGGCGTGCCGGAGCGCGGGTCGGTCGACCAGCGGGCCACGCGGTCGTCCGGGGCCTGGACCACCAGATCGGAGGTGCGCCACACGGCGTAGTCCGCGGGTGCGCCCGGCACCAGGAGGCCGGCGTCGTCGCGGCCGACGGCCCGCCAGCCGCCGCGGGTGTGGGCGGTGAACGCGGCGCGCACGGAGACGCGGTGCTCCGGGGTCCGGTGGAAGGCGGCGGCGCGGACGGTGCCCCAGGGGTCGAGCGGGGTGACGGGGCTGTCGGAGCCGAAGGCGAGGGGCACGCCGGTGCGCAGCAGGGCCGCGAACGGGTTGAGGGTGCGGGCGCGTTCGGCGCCCAGGCGCTGGACGTACATGCCGTCCTCGCCGCCCCACAGCGTGTCGAAGGCGGGCTGCACGGAGGCGGTGAGGCCGAACTCGGCGAAGGCGGCGATGGTTTCGGGGGTGAGCATCTCGGCGTGCTCGACGCGGTGGCGCGCGGCGCGGACGCGGGCCAGGCCGACCTTCTCGGCGGCTTGGCGCATCCCGTCGGCCACGGAGGCCACCGCGGCGTCCCCGATGGCGTGGAAGCCCGCCTGGAGGCCCGCCTCCGTGCACGCCACGACGTGCGCGGCGACGGCGGCGGCGTCCAGGTGGGCGGTGCCGGTGTGCGCGGCGTCCGCGTACGGCTCGTGCAGGCAGGCGGTGTGCGAGCCGAGGGCGCCGTCGACGAAGAGGTCTCCTGCGGCGCCGGCCGCGCCCAGCTCCCTGGCCCGCTCGACGCTCTGTTCGGCCCAGTAGCCGACGACGCGCGGCCCCGGCTCCTCGGCGGCGAGCCGCAGCAGCCCGGTGAAGTCGTCCTCGTCGGAGATCTCCGGGCCCGCGCACTCGTGGACCGAGCCGATGCCGAGCGAGGCGGCGTGCCCGAGCGCGGCGCGCTGGGCCTCGGTGCGCTGCAGGGGGGTGAGCGCGGCGAGGGCGGCGGCGCGCACCCCGTGGTGGGCGTCGGCCGTCAGCGGGGCGTCGGGGCGGTAGCCGGCGCGTTCGGTGACGCCGGGGACGAGGTCGAGGAGCGCGGTGGTGACGACCGCCGAGTGGACGTCGATGCGGGAGAGGTACAGCGGGCGGCCGCCGGTCGCCTCGTCGAGCTCGGCGCGCGTGGGCGGCCTGCCGTCGGGCCAGCGGGAGGCGTCCCAGCCGTGCCCCAGCAGGACGGTGTCGTGCGGGCGCGCATGTGCGTGTTCGCGGACGAGAACGAGAGCCTCGGCGAGGGAGCGGGCCCCGGTCAGGTCGAGGCCCGTCAGCGCGAGGCCGGTGGCCGTGGTGTGCACGTGGGCGTCGGTGAACGCCGGGGTGACCAGCGCCCCTTCCAGGTCGACGATCTCGTCGACGCCGTCGGTGAAGGCGTCGGCCGCGCCCTCGGAGCCGACCCAGGCGACGTGGCCGCGTTCGACGACCATCGCGGTCGCGAACGGGTCGGCGGGGCTGTGGACGTCGCCGCCGCGCAGCAGCACGGTGCGGTGGCTCGGCGGATCCTGCGGAGGGTTCCCGGGGGCGGTGCTCTGGCTCATGGGACCAGTCTCGCCCCTGTCGGCGGGCGGCCGACGCGGGGGTCACACCTGGGGCGGGCGCGCCTCGTACGGAGTGGAGAGGACGACGGTGGTGCGGGTGGAGACGCCGGCGAGGGCGCGCAGCCGGCTCAGCAGGTGCTCCAGCTCCAGCGGGGTGGCGACGCGCACCTTGAGGATGTAGTTCTCGTCGCCGGCGACGCTGTGGCACGCCTCGATCTCCGGGACGCCCGCGAGCCGTTCGGCGATGTCGTCGGGGGCGCTGGGGTCGAACGGCTTCACCGAGATGAACGCGGTGAGCGGAAGGCCGACCGCCTCGGGGTCGACGACCGCGGCATAGCCGCGGATGACGCCCCGCTGCTCCAGGCGGCGCACCCGCTGGTGCACGGCCGACGTGGACAGGCCCGTGGCCTTGCCCAGGTCGGTGTAGCTCATCCGCCCGTCTTTGACGAGCAGCTGCACGATCTGTCGGTCCAGCTCCTCCATGCGGCGAACCTACAGGGCTCTTGATCCCCTCGGATACCTGAGCGCGCGAACGGACCCGCGCACCGGTGGTTTTCGCGCGCCCCGGCGGACCTCCGCGCGACCGGCCCGCTCGCCTCCCCACGACCAGGCAACTCCACTCGGCATGTGACGAATACCACAGTCCCGCAGCCGTGTCCGAAGGGATGCAACGATTACCTCTACGACGGGACGGGAAGTGCTTGCTGTGGTCGAGGCCGCAGCGCCTTGTCGGCCCACCCGAGGGGGAGAATCCCATGCAGAATGTGAAGCGCTCCGGCCGGTCTGCCCGCGCCAGGCAGCAGCCCGCCGCCGAGCCCGAGCCGGAGGGCGTCGAACCGGCTGACGCCTTTCTCGACTCCTACGACACCTTTGAGATGTACCGGGTGAACTGCCCCGACTGCGGGCAGCCCATCGCGCTCCTCGCGGACGAGGACGTCCTGCCGGAGCACGCGCTGTGCCCCACTCCGTGGAATCCGTTCGGGCTGACGGTCTGTGCCGGCACCGGCCGGGCGGCCACCGACGCCACGCCCGCCGACGAGTCGATGGAGGCTCAGGAGCAGGACACCGCCCTGCTGTTGACGCTCCCTCAGGGACTCGACTGGCGGACGCAGCCGTTCTCGCACGTGAACGGCCCGGGCTCGCGCCCCATGCGGGCGACGGGACAGGACCGGCGAGCGGCCTGACGCACCGGAGGCGGCCGACACGGCGACAGCCGCCGCGCCGGCCTCCGGATCAGGATCAGGATTACCAGTAACTGCCCTGCACCATGGCGGTCAGACTGCCGTGGTGCAGGATCAGTGCGTCCGCGGCCGCCTCGGTCCCGGGCACCTCGGCCTCGCCGAAGTGGACCTGGCGGTAGGCGACGCGGAGCATGACGATCGCGTGCCGCAGCGCCGCGTATAGCGTGTAGAACTCCATGTCGCGCGGTGTGTGCCCGGTGAGCCGGGCGTACGCCTCCTCGATGCGGTCCCTGCGCAGGAAGTCCGGCAGTCCGGGCTGGCCGAAACTCACGGTCAGGTCCTGGAAGAAGCGGTGCAGATAGACCAGCCAGCCGAGGTCGACCTCGCGCGGGGCGAGGGACGCCATCTCCCAGTCGAGGACGGCGGCGGGCTCGAAGCCGTCGTAGATGATGTTCCCGATGCGGGCATCACCCCAGTTGAGGACGGGATCGCCCACGGCGCGGGGCCACAGCTCCTCCAAGCGGTCGAAGGCGCTCTCGATGAGGGGTGAGCGACGCACTCCGCTCACCGCCCAGTCGTAGTAGGCGCGTTGAGCTTTCACGTGCCGCCGCAACGGATCACCCTCGCCGGGCAAGGCCAGGAACTCGGCTGCGGCGGACGGCACTTGGTCGTGCAGGCGGGCGACGATCCCGACCGACGCCGCCTCCAGACGGGCGCGTTCGGCGTCGGTCGCCGCGTGCAGCCAATTGCCCTCATACGTATAGGGCATGACGTCCGGCGGGACGCGGCCCTCGACCCGTTCCATGACGAAGAACGGGGCGCCGAGCGGGCCCGGATCCTCCTCAAGCCACAGCACGCGCGGCACCGGCAGATCGGTGTGCTCGGCGACGACCCGCATCGTGCGGTACTGGCGCGGCATGTCGTAGACGGGGAAGATCGTGTACGCCGCCGGGTCGGCCGCGACGCGCAACACGCAGTCCCTGACCGGCGTTTGTGGGTGCTCCACGGTACAGAGCAGGGTCTCGCTGGACATGCCGTTGGACTCGGGCACGCTCACGTCGACCGCCTTGGCGCCGGGCAGCCGGGTGCCGAGCCAGGCGGTGAGGCGGCGGGCGAGCTCCTCCGGTTCGCGCGTGGTGGTGCGGGGGCGGGGTGCCGTTGCCATCGTCCGTGCTCCTTCCTCCGGCCGGGCCCTCAGGGCGCCATGGAGTCGAATCCGGTGAAGCCGCTCGGGTCGTGGCGGCCGAAGCTGCCGTGCTCGAAGATGCCGTACCCCGTCTGCCCGTCGAGGGTGAAGCGGGCGGCGTGGTCGATGACTCCGTAGGCGGCGAGAGGGTGGGTCGCGGGGTCCGACAGGTCGTAGGTGCGCCGGTCGGTCCAGTCGCGTCCGCGCCAGGTGCCGTGCTGCCAGTCGTCGGCCGGCGGGTATCCGGCGCCCACGGCCAGCGGCAGCGAGGCGAGCACCTCCACGCCGAGCTCCAGGGGGCCCTTGCCGTCGGGGTCGGTGAGGTGGATGACGGCGCGCTCGGGGTGGCGGGTGCCGGAGCGGTAGGCGATGTCGGCCCGCGGCCAGCCGAGTTGGCGGTCGCGCATGCCGTGGCGGACGAGGGTGGCGTCGTTCAGGGTGCGGTAGCCGTCCGCGTCCTCCTGCGCGATGACCATGAGGAAACGGTCGTCGAAGCGCACCGGGCACCAGATCCAGTGGAAGCCCTCGGTGGCGAACTCCTCCTCCAAGAGCCCGCGTTCCTCACCCGGGATGGGCCGCACGCCCCAGCTGCGGTCGCGCGTCGCGGTCCACTCCTCCGGCGCCACGACCGTTTCCTCGCCGCCCGCCCTGATCACCCCGGAGGGCCGCCCGGCCTGCACGAAGCGGCGCCCTTCGAGGGTGAGCCGGTCGCCGCGCCGCTGGATGTGGTGCGGCTCCCACAGGGCGGGGAAGTCGGCGGTCCAGGTGAGGTCGTACGAGAGGGACGCGGGGTCGTCGGGGTCGGCCGCGCACTGCAGGCGGATGCGGTGCAGCGGCTCGTCGACGGTGATGCGCAGCGGGCCGACGCGGAGGTTCATCCGGTCCTCGCCGAGGGCGTCACTGGCGCGTACGGCGTGGAGCGTGTCCCCGGTGCGCAGGGTGGCGTAGGCGTCGATGATGCCGGTGTTGGGGTACACGCCGAGGCCGAGGATGAGCAGGGCGCGGCCCCGGTGGTCGAAGAGGTGGAAGATGCACCGGTCGTACGCGTTGCGGTCACCGGTCGCGACGTGCTTCATGGAGAGCGGGACCTGGTGTACGGGGTATTCGTCGAGCGGGACCGGACGGTCATCTGCCACGTCAAACCTCCCTGGTCACACGGCAGTTCAGGGCGACGGGAGGCGATGTGGTCCTCGTCCTCCGGCGCGGAGTTGACGGTACGTCAGTTCCCGGGCCCAAGCCAGACACGCGTCGGGGCGAGCCGTGCGAGGGGCGCCGCCGAACGCAGGGACACACGGACATACGGATGCACGGATGCACGGATGCTCGATTCTCCGGGCCGGTGACTTCCGGGCGGCCCGGGCCGTTGGGTTTGCATGACCCCCACGGACATGGGTACCGACACGGGCCCGGCGCACCTGCCCACAGGCCGTCGACGACGGACCCTGGTGGCGTTGCCCGCCCCCGCAGAATCGGTTCCCCAGCGGCCTCAGGAACCCCCGCAGTACCAGCCGCAGCACCAGGCTCCCCACCAGGCGTCACACCAGCCGCAGCACGCGGCGTCCCACCAGTCGCCGCGCCCGGCCGCCCCCTCGTACCAGCCCCCGCCGCACCAGCAGCCGTCCTTCCAGCACGTGAGCCAACCGCCCCACCAGCCGTATCAGCCCTACCAGCCCTACCAGCAGCCGCACTTCCCGGATCCGCCGATCTACGGCGCGCTGCTGCGCCACTGGGCCGACCGCGGCCGGACGCTGCCCGGGCGCCACGACCCGGAGTGGGTGCGGCTCGTGGCGCCGCCGGTGCACCGCGGTCAGTTCAGCGCGACTCGGGACCCACGAGGTGACGGGCGATGACCATGCGCTGGATCTGATTGGTGCCCTCGACGATCTGCAGCACCTTGGCCTCGCGCATGAGGCGCTCCGCGGGGAAGTCCGCGGTGTAGCCGTACCCGCCGAGGACCTGCACGGCGTCCGTCGTCACCTTCATCGCGGCGTCCGTGCACAGCAGCTTGGCCATGGCCGCCTGCTTGGCGAACGGCCGTCCCGCGTCCCGCAGCCGCGCCGCGGCCAGATAGAGCGCCCGCCCCGCCTCGATCTGCGTCGCCATGTCCGCGAGCATGAAGCGCAGCCCCTGGAAGTCCGCGATGGGCTTGCCGAACTGCCGGCGCTGCGCGGCGTACCCGGCCGCCTCGTCGAGCGCCGCCTGGGCCACGCCGATCGCACAGGCCGCGATGCCGAGCCGCCCCGAGTCGAGCGCGGAGAGCGCGATGGCGAAGCCCTGCCCCTCGTCCCCGACGCGCCGGGAGTCCGGCACGCGCACGTCGTCGAAGTGGACCTGGGCGGTGGGCGAGCCCTTCATGCCCATCTTCTTCTCCGGTGCCGCGGCGCTCAGGCCCGCCGCGTCCCCCGGCACCAGGAAGGCCGTGACCCCGCGGGCGCCCTCGCCGCCGGTCCTGGCCATCACCGTGTAGAAGTCGGCGATGCCGCCGTGCGTGATCCACGCCTTGGTGCCGGAGATGACCCAGTCGTCGCCGTCCCTGACGGCCTTGGTTCGCAGCGACGCCGCGTCCGACCCGGACGAGGGCTCGGAGAGGCAGTACGCGCCGAGGAGACCGCCGCCGAGCATGGCGGACAGCTGGTCGCTCTGCTGCTGCTTGGTGCCGTAGTTCGCGAGCGCGTGGCAGGACAGGGAGTGCACGCTGACGCCGAGACCGACGGTCAGGCGGGCCGCGGCGAGCTCTTCGAGGACCTGCAGATAGACCTCGTACGGCTGGTCGCCGCCGCCGAACTCCGCGTCGTAGGGCAGTCCGAGCAGGCCCGACTCGGAGAGCAGAGTGAAGACCTCGCGCGGGAAGCGTCCCGCGTCCTCCTCCTCGGCCGCCTTCGGGGCGATCTCGCGCTGGGCGATGTCCCGGACCAGCGAGAGCAGATCCCTGGCCTCATCCGTGGGCAGCTGCCGCTCCACCGACTGCGAGATGTGGTCGGGCATGACGCTCTCCTCCCTGTGGGGCTGCGGCGGACGCCCGCGCTGGGTGGGGCGGCGCCGCCGGGAAACGATGCTCAGCCAGGGTCTCCTCCCGGGTCACGGAAGCAGCTGACCAGCGGCTGTGGCGCGTTGAGTATGCCCGATCGGCGGCAGCCCGTCACTAGTTAACGACCGCTTACTCGAAAGATAGCCGAAGATCGATGATGGCGGCCCGATTGGTACGAACCATTGACCGCACTGGTCTAGTCCTCCTACTGTTCCCCCGAACGTCTTAACGCGTTCATGCCAAGTGTCACGCGCAGGTCCACAGCAGCACTCCCCCCTCCCTGTTTCCCCCCACGAGGAGACACGATGCTCAGACCGCACACCTCCCGCACCCCCTTCCGGGCGCTCCTGGCCACCACCTGTTGCGCCGTCCTCGGCGCGGGCCTGCTGGCCGGCGCGGGCAGCGCCGCCGCCGAGCAGGACAAGGCCCCCGCGACGAAGGCCGCCGCCGGCTCCAAGGTCGTCGGCTACTTCACCGAATGGGGCGTCTACGACCGCAATTACCACGTCAAGAACGTCGAGACCTCCGGCTCGGCCGCCAAGCTCACGCACATCAACTACGCCTTCGGCAACGTCCAGGGCGGCAAGTGCACGATGGGCGACGCCTACGCGGCGACCGACAAGGCCTACTCCGCGGACCAGTCCGTGGACGGCGTCGCGGACACCTGGGACCAGCCCCTGCGCGGCAACTTCAACCAGCTGCGCAAGCTGAAGAAGAAGCACCCGAACCTCAAGGTCCTCTGGTCCTTCGGCGGTTGGACCTGGTCGGGCGGCTTCACCGAGGCGGCGAAGAACCCGGCCGCCTTCGCCCAGTCCTGCTACGACCTGGTCGAGAACTCCAAGTGGGCCGATGTCTTCGACGGCATCGACATCGACTGGGAGTACCCGAACGCGTGCGGTCTGACCTGTGACACCAGCGGGCGCGCCGCGTACAAGAACCTGATGTCCGCGGTCCGTTCGAAGTTCGGCTCCAAGAACCTGGTGACCGCCGCGATACCGGCGGACGCCGAGGCGGGCGGCAAGATCGACGCCGCGGACTACGCGGGCGCGGCCCAGTACGTCGACTGGTACAACCCGATGACGTACGACTACTTCGGCGCCTGGGACGCGAAGGGCCCGACCGCCCCGCACTCGCCGCTGACCGCGTACAACGGCATCCCGAAGGCGTCCTGGAACTCCGACGCCACCATCAAGAAGCTGAAGGGGCTCGGCGTCCCGGCCCAGAAGCTGCTGCTCGGCATCGGCTTCTACGGCCGCGGCTGGACGGGCGTCACGCAGAAGGAGCCCGGCGGCACCGCGACCGGCCCCGCCGCCGGCAAGTACGAGCAGGGCATCGACGACTACAAGGTGC
Source organism: Streptomyces sp. NPDC005863 (assembly GCF_042871345.1). Taxonomy (NCBI): domain Bacteria; kingdom Bacillati; phylum Actinomycetota; class Actinomycetes; order Kitasatosporales; family Streptomycetaceae; genus Streptomyces; species Streptomyces sp. NPDC005863. The sequence goes on from NZ_JBIAII010000009.1 coordinate 64,831, forward strand.
TCAAGACCAAGTGCCCGGCCAACGGCACGGTCGGCGGGACCGCGTACGCGCACTGCGGCAACAACTGGTGGAGCTACGACACCCCGGCGACCATCGCGGGGAAGATGAACTACAAGAACCAGCAGGGCCTCGGCGGCACCTTCTTCTGGGAGCTGAGCGGGGACACGTCGAACGGTGAGTTGATCAAGGCCATCAACTGACCTGACGCGCACGGGAGATGGGGCGGGAACCGGCCGGTTCCCGCCCCATCTCCCGTGCGTCCGCTCAGGGGCGCACGGGCGCCGGGTAGGACGGCTCGAAGTCCTCGATGACCCGCAGCGTGTCCCCGAGGGTGCGCACCAGCAGCCCGCAGACCGTCTCGCGCGTCAACTCGCGGTGGCCGATCCAGTCGAGCGTGATGCCCTCCACGCTGCACAGCCAGCCGAGCAGCGCGGTGCGCGCCAGTCGCGGTATGTCCCCCTGGCCGTACGCGCCTTCGGCGATCGCCGTGATCAGCGCCTCGCGCACCCCGTCCCGTATGGCGTGCACCTCGGCGTCGAAGCCGACGCCGCCGCTGATGATCGTGCGGTAGGCCGCCTGATGGTGCTCGGCGTAGCGCAGATAGCCGTCGATCGTGTGCTGCACCCGCTGCACGGGCGGCAGGTCGTCGTGCCGTCCCGCGCGGGCCACCAGATCGGCGACGGAGTCCTCGATGATCGCGAGGTAGTAGCCGCGCTTGGACTTGAAGTAGTAGTAGATCAGCCCTTTGGCGACGCCCGCCTGCTTCGCGATGTCGTCCATCGACAGGGCGTCGTAGGACGTGTCGGCGAACAGCTTCCGGCCGATGGTGATGAGTTCGGCGCGGCGCGCCGCGGAGCGGTCCGTACCGCGCTGTTGACTATTATTCAATTTCGGCCCTAGTCTCCAACTGCCTCGGGATGTCCGCAGTATGGCAGACCAGTGCCTCCTGCCGGCCGGGCTCACGACGGCACTTCACGCACTCCCCTTACGCACGCTTTGACGACGCGGAACGACGTACGGGAGGAAGACAGTGGGCGCAGCACGCACCGCGTTACGCGAGGGCAGGACCTCCTGGAGGAAGACGGCCGTGGTGGCTCTGCCGGCCGTCCTGGCCGTCGGTGTGATGGCCTCCGTGATGGCCGAGGGCGCGCTCGCCGCGTCCTTCGCCGTCTCCGGCACCAGCTTCCAGGTCTCGTCCGGCAAACTGACCAGCGAGGGCCTGTCCTCGTACGTCCAGACGGACCGCGACATCGACGGCAAGGGGCACCCGGTGGCGCTCCTCGGGATCGGTGACGCGACCCTCTCCGACATTTGCCAGGCCGCCGAGGTGAAGACCCCCGTCGGCACCGTGGTGTTCAAACTGACCGCGGGCGGCGACGCGGGCAAGGTCACCGCGAGCAACCTGATCATCGACGGCGAGGACCTGGTCGGTGACGCCCGCTTCGGCACCGCCGAGATCGGCCGGGACGCCTCGACGCTCGACGAGGTGCCCGGGGTGAAGGGCGACAAGGGCAAGTTCGGGCTGCAGGCCGGGGACATCGAGGTGGCCGGTGTGCGGTCGCACGCGTGGTCGGCGACCGGCGGCAACTTCCGGCTCAAGGGCATGCGGGTCGACGTCAGCCTCGGCGGCAAGAAGTGCTTCTGACCGGTGGCGGCGGCCGCGGCGTCCGTCCCTTCGGCAGGGACGGCGGCGGCCCGCTCGACCGGCGGCTGCCCTGGCCCGAGCAGCGCCGGGTCGTCCGCAGATGGCGGCGGACCCGGCCGTTCTGGGGTGGGCTGCTGCTGATGCTGGGCGGCGCCGAGATGCTCCTGATCCCGCTCTCGCCGCTCACCGTGCTCGTCAGCCTGGGACTCGGCGGGATCGCGGCGCTCGGCATCGGGATCGCGCTGGTGGTGGCGGGGCTCTTCCTGTGGCTGCTGCCGCACACGCACCACTACGTGAGCGTCAACGCCCTGATCCTGTCGGTGATCTCGTTCGCGGCCACGAATCTCGGCGGGTTCCTGGTCGGCATGCTGCTCGGGATCGCGGGCAGCGCCATGGGGTTCGGCTGGACGCCGGTGCCCCAGGATGCCGAGGAGGATCCGGCGCGCCCCAAAATCCGGGACGGGCAGGGCACGCGGACGCTCGGCGTGCTGCTGCCGGTGGCGATGGTCGCCGGGCTCGTGGCGCACGGGAGTCCGGCGCGGGCGGCCCCTTCGGAGGCGATCGTGGCGGCGCGGGTGCCGCCGACCGTCACCACGACGCTCTTCGCACCGCAGGGCTTCCTGCTGGCGGGCGTCCGGGAGATCCCGACCGCGGACGGGCCGTTGAAGGTCATGGTGCTGCGGATGCGGGCCGCCTCGCTCACCGACTACGCGCTCACGACGCGGGACGGCAGCGAGGAACTCGCCCTGGGAGCCGACACGTTGGACCTGAGCGGCGACGTCACGCTCTATCTGACCAAGTTCAAGGGGTGCCTGGAGGGCATCCTCTGCCTCACCTTCACGCCCGACAAGCTGCCGGTGCCGCCCGTCGTGCCGCCCTTCGTCTTCATGACCGACGTGAGCGCCGAACAGGCCCTGGTCACCTCCGACTCGATCGTGGCGGGCGGGCTCTCGCTGAAGGCCGCGCCGTGAGGGGGCCCGCGTGATCCAGATCCAGGCCGCGCTCTTCTGGGCGTACGCGATCGGCGCGACGTTCGCCGTGTCGGCCGGGCGGCAACTACAGGTGTGGGAGCGGATCAACGCGGGCGAGGGCCCGCGCACCCGCAGCCGCGCCGCCAACCCCTACCTCGCCCTCACCGCGCTCTTCGCCGCCGTCCTGATGGTGCCGACGGGGCTCTTCCTGCTGTGGCAGAACCCGTCCTGGGCGACCATGCACGTGGCCGGCGGCCATGCGGACGTGTGGGCGGGGTTCGTGCTGTTCTACGCGGGCGGGATCCCGGTGGCCGCGATCCTCGGGTTCCTCGTGGCGCAGGCACTGGTGCTCGTGGGCGCCGGCTACTGGGCGTACCTGCAGTGTGTCGGCGGGTACTTCCTGCTGTTCGGGACGTTGATCCACGGCTGGGACGGCAGCGGGTACGAGCGCTTCCTGTCCCCCGGCGCGCGCGACTTCGCCGACTGGCCGAAGGACAGCGTCGTCAACCACGTACTGGACTTCGTGACGTCCGGGACGTTCCTCGCGCTGCTGCTCTTCGGGGCCGCGGTGATCGGCACCATGCTCGTCACCGAGATCGGCTGGCTGATGGAGGGCTGGTCGCTGCCGGGCGCCGACGAGGACCGCAAGGTGCCGAGGCTCCTCGGCATCGCCATCGCGGCCGCCGGGGTGTACGGGCTGCCGTTCGTGGGCGCGCTCTTCGCGAGCGTGCTGGTGCGCCTCGTCGGCGGGTTGCTCGGCCTCCCGCTGTTCGCGGCGATGGCCGGCGTGGTCCTGCTGCACGGGCGTTCGCCGGTGCGGTGGCTCTACGGCCTGGTGGGCGTGCCCGGCCGGCACTGGCGGGCCGGGCTCGACGCGCAGGAGAGCGACGTCACAGCAGACCGGTCTGGGTGACGAGCATCGCGAGGACGACGACGAGGGCCCAGCCGGCGAGGTTCTCGAGGATCTTCGGCGCGTCGTCCTTGGGGCCGCCGGTGCGGGCGGTCGCGCGGACTGCGGTGGCGGAGGTCGCGGTCATGTCTGTCTCACTGACGTTCGGCTGGCAGGGCGTTCCCCCACGCGGTCCTCGGCGGTGACTCCCCCCGCGGGACCTCTTCCACCTTGCCACCGCATCGCCTCGTCGCGGGAGAGACGTTGGTCACGCCACAACTCGGACGTGGTGCCGCGCGTCTAACCACGGACGGCGGGTGCCACTCCCGTCCGTTCGCCCGCGCACCGTACGACCGAGAGGTTCCCGATGAGCACGAACAGGACGACGCCCCGCCCGCACCGCAGAGGCCGGCTCGCCCTCGCGGCCGCGATCACCGCGGCGGCCGCCCTCACCGCACCCGTCTCACAGGCCGCCCCCGCGCCCGCCGAGAAGCCCTCACCCGGCGCGCCCGGCCTCGGCGACCCGATGTTCCCGCTGGACGGGAACGGCGGGTACCGGGTGGACCGCTACTACCTGGACTTCGACTGGCAGGCGCCGAAGACCCCGTTCGAGGCGACGACGACCATCAAGGCGCACTCCACCCAGGCGCTGTCCCGCTTCAATCTGGACTTCGGCGGCAACACGCTGCACACCGTCACCGTGAACGGCTCGGACGCGGGCGCCTCGCGCGCCGGTGACGAGCTGACGGTCACACCCAAGTCCCCGATAGCGAACGGCAGTTCCTTCACGGTCAAGGTCACGTACACCGCCGACCCGACGCAGACCCGGCACCGCGACGACGCGATCGAGGACTACGGCTGGATCCCCACGCCGGACGGCACGGTGGTCTATCCGCAGCCGAACGGCGCCCGGTTGATCTTCCCGGCCGACGACCACCCGAGCCGGCGCGCGCCCATCACCTTCCGCATCACGACGCCGGGCGACCGGACGGCCGTCGCCAACGGCCGGCTCACCTCGCGCTCCGAGCGCCCCGACGGCCGGGTGCGCTGGACGTACGACTCCGAACAGCCGCTCTCCACCCAGCTCGTGCAGCTGGCGATCGGCAAGTTCCGGCCGGTCGACACCAAGGGGCCGGGCGGCCTCCCGCTGCGCGACGTCGTCCCGGACGACCTGGTCGAGCCGACGGCCGCGTACCGGAAGCTCACGTCGGACCACCTCACGTGGTTGCAGGAGAAGCTCGGTCCGTACCCCTTCAACCGTTACGGCCTCCTGGTCGGCGACACCGATCTCGCGGTGGCCCTGGAGACGCAGACCCTCTCGCTCATCCCGAAGGCGGACCTGCTCGGCACCCGGGTGGACGCCGAGCGGAACATGGTGCACGAGCTGACCCACCAGTGGTTCGGCGACAGCGTGGCCCTCAAGGGCTGGTCCGACCTGTGGCTGAGCGAGGGGCACGCCCGCTTCTACGAGCGGGAGTACTCCGAGCAGCACGGCGGGGACAGCTTCGAGGCGGCCATGAAGACCGCCTACCAAGCCCACGACCAGTGGCGCAAGGACTACGGCGCCCCGGCAGAGCCCACCGAGCCGAACCTCTTCAAGCGCATGCGGTACGACGGCTCGGCCCTGGTCCTGTACGCGCTGCGCGAGCAGGTCGGCGACGCGGCGTTCCAGCGGATCGAGCGCGCCTGGGTGTCCGGCTTCAAGGGGCGTACGGCGAGCACACAGGACTTCGTCGAGCTGGCCTCGAAGGTCGCGGGCGAGGACCTGGAGGGCTTCCTGCACCCGTGGCTGTACGGCACGAAGACCCCGCCCATGCCGGGGCACCCGGACTGGGTGGTGGACCCGGCGACGTGAGCCGGGCGGCACTTGCGCCCGAAATGCGCTCTTTCGCCGCACCTCTTAGCGTGGGGGCAACCCCGACCAGAGGAGCCGTCATGGGCGACAACGCCATGGACAAGGCAAAGGGCAAGGCCAAGGAAATGATGGGCAAGGCGTCCGGCAACGACCGGATGGCCGCCGAGGGCAAGACCGATCAGGCCAAGGGCAAGGCCAAGGGTGCCGCGGACGACATGCGGGACAAGGCCGAGGGCATGCGCGACTCGCTGCGGGACAACGACGACCGCTGACCCGGCGTGTGCCCGTCCTCCTTCCGGGGAGGGCGGGCACCCGTATGTCCGCGTCCCCCGCCCCGGGGACGGCCTCGGCCGCACCTCATCGCCGCGCCGCGACGCCCGGGCAGACCACGTGCAGCCGGACCAGGGCTCCGGCCGCCGACGCGCCGTGGACGGTGTGGGTGCTGTACGGCTGTCCCGGCAGAATCGGCCGGTCACAGCGGGCGCAGAGCATCACGGGCCTCCCGTACCTGCTGGCGCAGCAGCCTCCCCTTGGGGCAGTACTGAAGGCGCCGGCAGGCGCCGCACTGGTCGAGGTGGTCGAGAAGCTTCCCCTGCCTCTCGGCGGCAGCCGCACGCGTCACGTCACGCCTCCGGCCGCGCATGACGGGCAGGCCCGGGGGAACACGTCGGCGCGATGGTCGACGGCCGCGTCCGGGCGGCTGCCGAGGTCGACCGCGGTGGCGTTGTCGAGCGCCACCCCGCACGCGACGCACGCACGGCCGCGGCGCTGCAGATCGCTCAGGTCCGACAGGGCCGGGGGTTGCTGCACATCCATAGGAATCCCGCATTCGTAGTTCAGGTGTGACGTGACCGTAGAACGCGGTACCTCCGGGCGCGGTGCGCATCATGCGCGTGTTGTCCCCCGGAAGGTCGGGATCCGCTTCCGGCTCGGTCGAGTCCCGCCGGAACCTCGCCGCACGACCCGGCGCTCCTCATTACGCTGTCGCAGTGACGCCGATCCGCCGACGGCGCCGCGTGGGGGCACGGACGAAGGGCGCGGGCGAGTGCACGGACAAGTGCGGCCGGAGACCGACGGCTGGGACGGCTGGGCGCCGGTGCAGGCGGCCTGGCGGACCGTCGTCGAAGGGGTCACCGGCGCGATGGCCTACATCGTCGACCAGCACTGGGACGTCATGGCGTGCAACGCCGAGTTCCGGTCCCTCTTCCCCGACCGGCGGCCGCCGGCCAACATCATGCGGTGGATGCTGCTCGACGCCCGCGCCCGCGAGGAGACGCTCCTGAACTGGGCCGAGGACTGGGCGCGCGGCGCCTGCCCCGCGGTCAGGCGGGCCGTCACCGCCCACCCGGCCGACCCCGCCCTCGTCGACTTGGCCCACGACGTCCGCCACGACCCCGTCGCCGGGCCCATCTACCTGGCGACGGCGCGTTCGCACGCGCTGCACCCCGACGGCGCCGTGCGCCAGATCAACCACGCCGTGGACGGTCCCGGCTGGGTGGTCGCGACCGCCGCGAGCCCCCTCCCGGAGATCGCCGCACAGTTCGTGATGATGCGGTACCGGCCGGGCCCGACCCGGCCCCACCAGCCGCCGCCCCTGAGCACGGAGACCGCCCGCCGGTGACTCCGAGCAGGTGACGTGCGTGACGGCGGAGGGCGGAGGGCAGACGGCTCAGCCGATCCCGACCCCGGCCAGCGCGGCACGCTGCCGCGCGGTCAGCTTCGTCGGGAAGTACAGGTAGCAGACGCCGCCCGTGCCCGACACCACCTTGCCCGAGGCGTTGTAGCGCTTCGTGCGGAGCCAGATGTTCTCCCACTCACGGCGCTTGTAGACGCGGCGCACAGCCGCGTCGCTCGGCGACGCCGGGTCGTTGGCGATCACGTCGCCGTCCGCCGTGAAGCCGATGACCGTCATCAGATGGCCCGCCGTGCCGTAGCCCGCACCGGTCAGCTCCTCCTTGAGGAACGACTGGGACGTTATGGCCGGGATGCCCGCGGCGACCAGCGACTCCAGCTCGGTGAGCGAGGCGAGCCGGGTCACCACCCCCTGGAGATCCCGGTACGTCGCCGCGTACGCCGCGTTGAAGGGCCAGTTGCCGCAGCCGTTGTACTGGTAGTCGAACGTGAAGCGGGCCGCGTGGCACACCTGTGGATCGGCGTAGGAGGGGTCGACCCAGGCCAGTTGCTCGGCGGTCGGCTCGCGCCCCCAGTACTCGATGATCATCTGCGAGGAGGTGGGGCTGCACCAGGCCTCGCCGCCGTTGTCGTACTCCGGGTACTGCCCCGCGTGGATCTCCTGCGAGTAGCGCGGCACCGCGAGCTCCTTGGCGAGGCCCGGCTTCGACGCGGGGACCGTGAAGCGGTCCGGCACCGCCGAGGCCATCGCGCCGAGCCGCCACACCGTGGGCGTCGCCTTGCCGCCCGGCCTGCGGTACAGGGTCAGCCGCAGCTGGTACGAGACGACGCGCGGCCCCGTCTCCGCGTCGTCCAGGGAGAGCGTGTCCGTCCAGACCGTGGACTTGCCGTCGGTCTGGTCGTCGACGGAGGTCCGCCGGATGTCGGTCTCCTTGTCGTCGCCCGCGGTCCAGCGCCCCATCACGTACCAGGGCGTCTTCGTCCCGTCCGCGTACGTGCCGCGCAGCTCGACCTGGAGCCAGGTGCCCGCCGGGGTGGCGGCGTTCCAGGACGCGATGACCTCCGTCGCGGGGACGGTGGAGCGGTGGACGGGCGACGTCCAGCGCGCGTACTCCCAGGTGGCGGTCCTGCCGGTGTGCGGGTCGGTGTAGTCGGTGCGGCCGGCCGGCCGCGCGATCCGCAGGCCGGGGCGCCCCGCGGTGACGGGGGCGGTGCCCTCGGCGGTGCCGGTGTGCCAGTCCTTGCCCGTGACCCAGAAACGGTTGTCCACGAGACGGTCCGCGCGCGGGGCGCGGCCCCGGTCGGGTGCGGCCCCGGGGACCCCGGCGGCTCCGGCGGCCAGGGCGGGAGCGGCGGTCGCCGCGAGGGCGGCCACGGCGGCGGCCGTGGCAAGGACGGTTCTGCGGGACATGTCGTCCGCTCGGTCGGCTCGGTGCGGTTCAGCTGCTCGATGCGATTCGGCTGCTCGGTCTGTCTTGCCTGCTCTGCCAGCTCGGTCCATGAGGGGACCCCCAGTCGACGTGGTTTCCGGCGGGATCCGGAAGGTCGGGTCAGGTGCACGGAAGTGGGCCAACTATGGCGGTTCCCGGCCGACTTCTGCCAGCGCTCCGGGCACTGCCGCGCCCATCAATATTGGCCTCAACCAATGGCATGACCTGCGGCGGCGCGCGGAACACATCATTCCGCCGCCCTGCCTGCGCCCGGCGTGCGCGGCCGTACCCTTGCCCGTGATGACCGGACAGCACCCGCACCCCCCGCCGCTCCCCCGCCTCGCCGACGCGCTGCGCGGGCTGCCGCCCTCCTGCGGCCCCGTCCGGCTGATCGCCGTGGACGGGCACGCCGGCTCGGGCAAGTCCACGTTCGCCCGGCGCCTCGCCGGGGTGCTCGGCGGCGCGCCCGTCCTGCGGCTCGACGACATCGCGAGCCACACCGAGCTGTTCGCCTGGACGGAGCGGCTGCGGCGGCAGGTCGTCGAGCCGCTCTCCCGGGGCGAGACGGCGCTCTACGCGACGTACGACTGGCACGAGCGCCGCTTCGGCCCCGCCGACACGCCCCTGCCGGCCGCGCCCGTGGTGATCGTCGAGGGCGTCGGGGCGGGCCGCAGGGCGCTGCGCCCGCACCTCGCCGCGGTGCTGTGGATGGACGTGCCGCAGGAGGAGGCGTGGCAGCGGGGGCGCCGCCGGGACGGGGCGGCCCAGCGTGACTTCTGGGACGGGTGGGAGCCCGCGGAACGCCGGCACTTCGCCGAGGACCCCTCACGCCCCTTCGCGCACCTTTTGGTGCGGCAGCGCCCGGAGGGATACGAGGTGCTGACCGGGCCCGGTGGGGCGCCTGCGGGCCCCCAGGACGTCACGCAGAGTGATGGACCGTCGGCGGTCCGCTGAACCCCCGTAAGAGCGCTCCCAGTTGATCTCGCGAGTTTGGGTGAGTGCCCCAACTCTGCTTGACCGAGGGCCCTTACAGGACTTACGTTCTGAATGTGCGGTCTTTCGGGACCGCCCGCAGACACGAAGCCCCCGGTTGTTCCCCCGTGATCGGGGGCTTCGTTCTGCCCTCGGCGTCCGATTTCCGACCGCTGCCGGCCGCCATTCGCTCACGTTCGGTCACCATCGGTCCGCTCCCCTCCGCCCCGCCGTCGGCCCTTTCCGGCCGATCCGCGGGTGCCGCACCCTACGGCCGACCGCTCCTCCGCAGGTACGATGCACATCGGTGCGCCTTTTCGGACGGATGCTCTGCGCATCGAGTCAACTCCCGTCACCAGCACAGCGGTTCAGCGCAGACGCCGGCGGGCACCAAGTCCGGCGGTACGCAAACGGGGGCACGGTTTGTGGGGGACCTGATGGACTTCGACGCGGTGGGCTCACCCGCCCCGGCCGACCTCGCCTGGCTGCGGGGCGTCGACGCCTACACGATGGGCGCCTATCCGCAGGCGGAGGAGGAGTTCCGCACGGCGGTCCGGATGGATCCCGGGATGGCCGACGGCTGGCTCGGCCTGCACGCGCTGCGCATCGACACGACGACCGCGCTGCTGCGGATGTTCCAGCACCGGGACCGCTTCGGCGAACAGCGCACCCGGCACGCGCGCGCCCTCAACTCCTGGTACTGGCTGGGCTGGTGGGTGCAGCCCGTCCTGGAGAGCACCCGCGACCTGCTGCTCGCGCATGCCTCGCACTGGCTCGACGGCCGCCATGTACCCGAGCTCGACCGGGCGTTGGCGGGCCTGCCGCCGGTCGACGCCGACCCGCAGGTGCGCTTCCTGCACGCCTGCCGCTCCTATCTGGTCAAGGACTGGGAGCAGTTGGTGCGGCACACCGATCCGCTGATCGACGACCCGATGCTGGGCATCGAGGCGGGGCTCTTCGGCGGCATGGCACGGGTGCGCCTGGAGACGTACGGCCAGGCCGAGCCGCTGCTGTCCGCCGCCCTGATGCGCTGCCGCAGCGAACAGCCCCAGCGCAAGGAGCTGCGCTACTGGCTGGCCCGCGCGCACGAGGGCACCGGACGCTCGGCCGCCGCCCTGCCGCTGTACCGCGCGGTGCACCGGGTCGACGCCTCCTTCATGGACACCTCGGCACGGCTCGCGGCGATAGCCGAGGGCGACGGGTACGACGAGGCGGCCGACCTCGCCGCCGCGATCAGCCTGACCGGAGCCGGCCAGGACCTGCTAGACGGCCCCGACGGCATCGACACGCTGTTCGGCACCGAGGGGCGTGACGTGAAGGTCACCGGCCCCGACCTGCCGTCGACTCCCACCGGCCCGGGCGGCCCCGGCTCCCCCGGCGTCCCCGGTTCCACCGGCCCCTCCGGATCCGGCCCCTCCGGCCTCTCCGGCTCCTCCGAGACGGACGCCGTACGCGAGAAGGCGATCATCCCGATCAGGCCGGGCCCCGCGCAGCTGCCGCCGGGCCCCGCCGACCCCGCGCTCTTGGAGGCCGCGCTCTCCGAGCTGGAGGGCATGGTCGGCATGGAACCGGTGAAACGCCAGGTCAAGGCGCTCTCCGCACAGCTGAACATGGCGCGCCTGCGGGCCGCACAAGGCCTGCCCGTGCAGCCGCCGAAACGGCACTTCGTCTTCTCCGGCCCCTCGGGCACCGGCAAGACCACCGTCGCCCGCATCCTGGGCCGGGTCTTCTACGCGCTCGGCCTGCTCGGCGGCGACCACCTGGTGGAGGCCCAACGCGCCGACTTGGTCGGCGAGTACCTCGGCCAGACCGCCGTGAAGGCCAACGAACTCATCGACTCGGCCATCGGCGGCGTCCTCTTCGTCGACGAGGCCTACTCGCTCTCCAACTCCGGCTACGGCAAGGGCGACGCGTACGGCGACGAGGCCCTGCAGGTCCTCCTCAAGCGAGCCGAGGACAACCGCGACCACCTCGTCGTGATCCTCGCCGGCTACCCCGAGGGCATGGACCGGCTGCTCGCCGCCAACCCCGGGCTCTCCTCGCGCTTCACGACCCGCGTCGACTTCCCCTCGTACCGCCCGCTCGAACTCACCGCCATCGGCGAGGTCCTTGCCGCCGACAACGGCGACGTGTGGGACGAGGAGGCGCTCGAAGAGCTGCGCTCCATCAGCGGGCACGTCGTCGACCAGGCCTGGATCGACGAGCTCGGCAACGGCCGCTTCCTGCGCACGCTGTACGAGAAGAGCTGCGCCTACCGGGACCTGCGGCTCTCCGGCTACCCGGGCGAGCCCGGCCGCGACGACCTGTCGACCCTGCGGCTGCCCGACCTGATGCAGGCGTACGGCGAAGTGCTCTCCGGCCGGGGCCCGCAGGACGCCCCGGGGGTCTGACACCCCCGGGGGCCCCGCGGACCGGCGCGGTCCGCGCGGATCAGCGTGCCGGACCGGCCGCGAGCGCGACGTCCCTGCTCTCCTCCGGCGGCGTCCGCTGCACCGTGACCCGGTGCGCCGGGTCGCGCACCTCGCCGACCAGGAGCTCCAGGACGTCCTCCAGGGCGACCAGGCCGAGCACCTTGCCCGACGCGTCGGCGACCTGCGCCAGATGGGTCGCGGCGCGCCGCATCACGGTCAGGGCGTCGTCCAGCGGGAGCTCGGCCCGCAGCGTGGTCATCGGCCGCCACACCTGCTGCGGCACGGCGCGGTCGGTGTCCTCCAGGTCCAGGACGTCCTTCACGTGGAGGTAGCCCATGAAGGCGCCGTTCTCCGCGCTGACCGGGAAACGGGAGTAGCCGGTGCGGCCGGTGAGCTCGACGACCCGGGCCGGGGTGACCGAGGGGCCCACGGTCACCAGGGAGGCCCGGTCGAGCAGGACGTCGGTGACCGGGCGCGAGCCCAGCTCCAGGGCGTCCTCCAGGCGCTCCTGCTCGACCGGGTCGAGCAGGCCGGCCTGACCCGAGTCCTCGACGAGGCGGCCCAGCTGCACGCTGGTGAACACCGCCTCGACCTCGTCCTTGGGCTCCACCCGGAACAGCCGCAGGACGAGCCGGGCACACGCCCCGAGCGCCACGGTCACCGGACGGCACAGCCGCGCGAAGGCGACGAGCCCCGGGCTGAACCAGAGGGCGGTCTTCTCGGGGGCCGCCATCGCCAGGTTCTTCGGGACCATCTCGCCGATCACGAGGTGGAGCGAGACCACGGAGGCCAGCGCGATCACATAGCCGAGCGGATGGATCATGCCATCGGGCAGCCGCGCCGCCTCGAAGACGGGCTCCAGGAGGTGGGCGACGGTCGGCTCGGCGACGGCGCCGAGCGTCAACGAGCAGACGGTGATGCCGAACTGGGCGGCGGCCATCATCTGCGGCAGGTGTTCCAGGCCGTACAGGACCTGGCGGGAGCGCTTGGTGCCGAGCGGCTCGATCTGGCTGCGGCGCACCGACACGAGCGCGAACTCGGCGCCCACGAAGAAGCCGTTGGCGAGCACGAGCAGGACGGCGAAGAGGAGTTGCAGCAGGCTCATCGCAGCGCCTCCGCACCGGCCGCGGCGGCCGCGCCGGCCTCCTGGAGGCGGACGAACCGCACCCGTTCCGCGCGGTAGTGCCCGACCTGGCGCACCGAGAGCCGCCAGCCCGGGAGTTCGGCCCGGTCGCCGGGGGCCGGAATGCGGCCGAGCAGATCGGCGACGAGGCCGGCGACGGTCTCGTACGGGCCCTCGGGCGCGTCGAGTCCGATCCGCCGCAGCGTGTCGACCCGGCAGCTGCCGTCGGCGTCCCACGCGGACGCGCCGTCCTCGGCGGGCGCCGCGCAGAGCTCGGGCAGATCGAGCCGGTCGTGCTCGTCGCGGACCTCGCCGACGAGTTCCTCGACGATGTCCTCCAGGGTGACGACGCCCGCCGTGCCGCCGTACTCGTCGACGACGACAGCGATCGGCTGCTCGCTGCGCAGCCGCTCCAGGAGCGGCTGCACGGGGAGTGTCTCGGGGACGAGCAGCGGGGAGCGCGCGATGCGCCGCACGGGCATCCTCAGCCGCTCGTGGGTGGCGACCGCGAGGGCGTCCTTGAGGTGCACCATGCCGTCGACCTCATCGATGGACTCGGCATAGACGGGGAAGCGGGACAGCCCGGTGGCGCGGGTCAGGTTCACCACGTCCTCGGCGGTCGCCGAGGACGCCAGGGCGCTCACCTTCACGCGCGGCGTCATGACGTGCTGCGCGGTCAGCTCGCCGAGCGAGAGGGTGCGCACGAACAGGTCGGCGGTGTCCTGCTCCAGGGCACCGGCTTGGGCCGAGTGCCGTGCCAGGGAGACCAGTTCGCCCGGGGTGCGGGCGGAGGCGAGCTCCTCGGCGGGCTCGACGCCGAGGGCGCGCACCAGCCGGTTGGCCACGGTGTTCAGGAGCGCGATCACCGGCCGGAAGAGCCGCGCGAAGGCGTGCTGCGGGCCCGCGACGAACCGCGCGACCTGCAACGGCCTGGACACCGCCCAGTTCTTGGGCACGAGCTCGCCGACCACCATCTGCACGGCGGAGGCGAGCAGCATGCCGACGACCACGGAGACACCGCCGACACCGCCCTCGGGGACGCCGGCCGCCCTGAACGGGCCCGCGAGCAGACGCGCGAGGGCCGGTTCGGCGAGCATGCCGACGACGAGCGAGGTGATGGTGATGCCGAGCTGGGTGCCGGAGAGCTGGAAGGACAGCTCTTTGAGGGCGCTGACGACCGTACGGGCCCGTCGGTCGCCGTCGGCCGCGGCCTTCTCCGCGTCCGGCCGCTCAACGGTGACGAGGCCGAACTCGGCCGCCACGAAGAAGCCGTTGGCGAGAATCAGCAGGAATGCCGCCCCGAGAAGCAGCAGGGGCACTGTCATGCCGCCGCCTCCCCGGTCGTGCCGGTCCCGTGGTGTCGGGAGGGGGCGGCGCAGGTACTACAGGACGATCCGTCCATCGCCGGAGGGAGTCACTCCTCGGATAGCAGGGGCCCCTGGGAGCCGGGCGGGCCCGTCAGGGGCGGGGCGGCGCACCGTGCGCTGCCCCGTCACCAGATTAATCAAGAACGGGCGCGGAACGTCCAGGCCCTAGTTCTCGCGAGCCGTACGGGCCTCCGCGAGGGCGCGCAGGGCGCGGGCGTCGGCGATCGCCTGCTGCTTGGCGATGCCGGGCTGGATGCCGAGAGCAGGGAGGCTGGTGCCGTCGCTGAGGTTCAAGAAGACCCAGGGGTCGCCGGGGCGGAGGTTGACCTGGACGATCTCGGCCCACTCCAGGCGGCGGCTCGTCGCGATGTTGACGACGGTCACGCCGGACTCGTCGGCGACCACCTTGGGCCTGCTGAGCAGCGCAAGGACGGCGAAGAGCAGGGCCCCGGTGAAGACGAAGCTGATCCGCTCCCCCGGGCTGAGCACGGGCAGCAGGAACGCGATCGCCGTGATCACCACGAAGATCGCCACGCCCGCGGTGAGCAGGACGGCCCGGGTCCGCGTCGGCCGGAAGGTGACGGGCAGCGCGGGCGGGGCGGGGACGTCAGACATGAGGGCGGATGCTCCGGCCGGGTCAGAGACGGCAGGCGTGGATGGCCGTGGTCAGGATGGCCCGGGCGCCGAGGGCGTACAGGTCGTCCATGACGCGCTGGGCCTCCTTGGCGGGGACCATGGAGCGCACGGCGACCCAGCCCTCGTTGTGCAGCGGGGAGATGGTCGGCGACTCCAGGCCGGGGGTGAGCGCGACGGCCCGCTCCAGGTGCTCGGCGCGGCAGTCGTAGTCCATCATCACGTACGACCGGGCGACCAGGACGCCCTGCAGGCGGCGCAGGAACTGCTGCACCTTCGGCTCGTCGCCGTCCGCGCCGGTGGCCCGGATGACGACCGCCTCGGACTTCATGATCGGCTCGCCGAAGACCTCCAGGCCCGCGTTGCGCAGCGAGGTGCCGGTCTCCACGACGTCCGCGATGACCTGGGCGACGCCCAGCTCGATGGCGGTCTCCACGGCGCCGTCCAGGTGGACGACGGCGGCGTCGACGCCCTGCTCGGCGAGGTGCTTGGCGACGATGCCCTCGTAGGACGTCGCGACGGTCTTGCCGGACAGGTCCTTGATGGAGTTCGCGGTGCCCGGCTTCGCGGCGAAGCGGAAGGTGGAGCGGGCGAAGCCGAGCGGCAGGATCGTCTCGGCGTCGGCGCCGGAGTCGATCAGCAGGTCCTGGCCGGTGATGCCGATGTCGAGGCGGCCGGTCGCGACGTAGATCGCGATGTCCTTGGGCCGCAGGTAGAAGAACTCGACCTCGTTCTCGGGGTCGACGAGGACGAGCTCCTTGGACTCCTTGCGCTGCTGGTATCCGGCCTCATGGAGCATCGCCGACGCAGGTCCGGACAGTGAACCCTTGTTGGGGACGGCGATGCGCAGCATGAGGTCAGCTTCCTTAACTGGTGGGTTACGGGGATGGGGTGAGCGTACGGCTCAGAGGTGGGCGTAGACGTCGTCGAGGGAGATGCCGCGGGCGACCATCATCACCTGCACGTGGTACAGGAGCTGCGAGATCTCCTCGGCGGCGGCTTCCTTGCCCTCGTACTCGGCGGCCATCCAGACCTCGGCGGCCTCCTCGACGACCTTCTTGCCGATGGCATGGACGCCCTTGTCGACCAGCTCGGCGGTACGGGAGGTCGCGGGGTCGCCGTTGACGGCCTTGTGCCGGAGCTCGGAGAAGAGCTCCTCGAAAGTCTTCTTGGACATGATGGTCGCCACTCTACGCGGCCGGACGGTCCCCCTCAGCGCCAGGGTTCGGAGACGGTGCGCAGCGTGGTGGCGGTGGCCACGGCCGCGGTGACCGCCTCGTGGCCCTTGTCCTCGCGCGATCCCTCTATGCCCGCGCGGTCCAGGGCCTGGTCCTCGGTGTCGCAGGTCAGCACGCCGAAGCCGATGGGTACGCCGGTGTCCACGGAGACCTGGGTGAGGCCCTGGGTGACGCCCTGGCACACGTACTCGAAGTGCGGGGTGCCGCCGCGGATGACGACGCCGAGCGCGACGATCGCGTCGTAGCCGCGGCCCGCGAGGACCTTGGCGACGACGGGCAGCTCGAAGCTGCCCGGCACGCGCAGGACGGTCGGCTCGCTGATGCCCAGTTCGGTCAGGGCGCGCAGGGCCCCGTCGACGAGCCCGTCCATGACCTTCTCGTGCCACTGCGCGGCGATCACCGCGACCCGGAGGTCGCCGCAGTTCTTGACGCTCAGTTCGGGTGCACCCTTGCCGCTCACGTGCTTCTCCTTCAGATCCTCTGACCGTGTTCGGTGCTGTGCTGGTTACGGGTCACTGATTGCCGCAGGCGGACACCTCGGGGGTGTCCAGCCAGGGCAGGTCGTGCCCCATCCGGTCCCGCTTGGTGCGCAGGTACCGAAGATTGTGTTCGCCGGCCTCGACGGGCATGGGCTCGCGCCCGGTGACCTTCAGGCCGTGCCGCAGGACCGCGTCGGTCTTGTCGGGGTTGTTGGTCATCAGCCGTACGCCGCGTACCCCGAGGTCGCGCAGGATCTGCGCGCCCGCGCCGTAGTCCCGGGAGTCGGCGGGCAGGCCGAGCTCCAGGTTGGCGTCGAGGGTGTCGCTGCCGCGCTCCTGGAGCTCGTACGCGCGCAGCTTGGAGAGCAGGCCGATGCCGCGTCCCTCGTGGCCGCGCAGGTAGACCACGACGCCGCGGCCCTCGGCGGTGATGCGCCGCATGGACGCCTCCAGCTGCGGGCCGCAGTCGCAGCGCAGCGAGTGGAAGACGTCGCCGGTCAGGCACTCGGAGTGCAGCCGGGCCAGGACGTCCTCGCCGTCGCCGATGTCGCCGTGGACGAGGGCGACGTGCTCGACGCCGTCGACGGTGGAGCGGTAGCCGTACGCGGTGAAGTCGCCGAAGGCGGTCGGCAGGCGGACCTCGGCCTCGCGGCGGACGGTGGGCTCGGCGGAGCGGCGGTAGGCGATCAGGTCCTCGATGGAGATGATCGTCAGGCCGTGCTTGCGGGCGAAGGGGACCAGCTCGGGCAGGCGGAGCATCTTCCCGTCCTCGCCCGCGATCTCCACGATGGCCCCGGCGGGGCGCAGCCCGGCGAGCCGGGCGAGGTCGACGGCGGCCTCGGTGTGGCCGTCGCGCACCAGGACGCCGCCGGGCTTGGCGCGCAGCGGGAAGACGTGGCCGGGGCGCACGAAGTCGTCCGCGACGGCCTCGCCCGAGGCCAGCAGCCGCAGGGTGGTGGCGCGGTCGGCGGCGGAGATGCCGGTGCTCACGCCGTGCGCGGCGGACGCGTCGACGGAGACGGTGAAGGCCGTGCTCATCGACTCGGTGTTGTGCTCGACCATCTGCGGGAGCCGGAGCCGGTCGAGTTCGAGGGGCTCCATCGGCGCGCAGATCAGGCCACGGCACTCGCTCATCATGAAGGCGACGATCTCGGGGGTGGCCTTCTCGGCGGCGATGACGAGGTCGCCCTCGTTCTCGCGGTCCTCGTCGTCGACGACCACGACGGGGCGGCCCGCGGCGATGTCGGCGACGGCCTTCTCGACCGGGTCGAGGGTGAGGTCTTCGGGGTCTTCGGTGCTGTACCAGATCGGTGCCGCGCTCATGCCGGGGCTCCTTCCATGACGGGCCGCGGTGCCGCCGCGCGGGAGCGCAGCCACCAGTCGCGCAGACCCCAGAGGACGAGGGCGAGATAGACGACGTACACGAGTCCGGAGAAGGCCAGACCGCTGTCGAAGGCGAGCGGTACGCCGACCACGTCGACGAGCAGCCAGGCGAACCAGAACTCGACGAGCCCGCGGGCCTGGGCGACCATCGCGGCGAGCGTGCCGACGAAGATGTAGGCGTCCGGCCAGGGGTTCCAGGAGAGCGAGGGGACGGCGCTGAACAGCGCGCCGACCGCGAGGGTGCCCACGGCGGTGGCGCCGAGCAGCAGTCCGCGCTCCTTCCAGGTGGCGAACCGGATGGCGATGGAGCCGTCCTGCGCCTGCTGCCTGCCGCGGGTCCACTGCCGCCAGCCCCACACCGCGACGCCGATGACGAGCAGCTGCTTGCCGACGCCGCCGGACAGCTGCGCGGAGGCGTACGCGGCGACGAGGATGACGCCGGAGAGGAACTGGGCGGGCCAGGTCCATATGGAGCGCCGCCAGCCGAGCGCGAGGGCGATGAGGCCGACGGTGTTGCCGATCATGTCGGACCAGAGGATGTGCTGGTCGAAGGCGGTGAAGGCCTCGGCGTTGAGCCAGTTCACTGGGTGACCTCCCGGGCCGGGACCTGCGCGCGGTCGCCGAGCAGGCGCTCGACGTACTTGGCGATGACGTCGACCTCGAGGTTGACCGGGTCGCCGGGCTGCTTGATGCCGAGCGTGGTCAGCGCGAGGGTCGTGGGGATCAGGCTGATGGTGAAGAAGTCGGGGCCCGCGTCGACGACGGTGAGGCTGACGCCGTCCACGGTGATGGAGCCCTTCTCGACGACGTAGCGGGAAAGACCGGCGGGGAGCGAGATCTTGACGATCTCCCAGTTCTCGGAGGGCTTGCGCTCGACGATCTCGCCGGTCCCATCCACGTGTCCCTGCACGATGTGGCCGCCGAGGCGGGCGCCGACGGCGGTGGGGCGCTCCAGGTTGACGCGCGAGCCGACGGCGAGCGCGCCGAGGCTGGAGCGGTTCAGGGTCTCCGCCATCACGTCGGCGGTGAACTCCTCGCCCTCGTGCTCCACGACCGTCAGACAGACGCCGTTGACGGCGATGGAGTCGCCGTGCCGCGCGCCCTTCGTCACCACGGGGCCGCGCAGCCGGAAGCGGGAGGCGTCGGGGAGGTTCTCGACGGCGGTGATCTCGCCCAGCTCTTCGACGATTCCGGTGAACACGTCAGTGCTCCTTCGCTACGAGGGTCGCGGTGATGCGCAGGTCGGGGCCGATGCGGACGATCTCGCGCACGTCGAGGCGCAACGCATCGGTGATGGTCGTGATTCCGCCGCCGGTCAGGGCGGCGGGGCCCGCGCCGAGCAGGGCGGGGGCGAGGTAGCCGACGACGCGGTCGACGGCGCCGGCGGCGACGAAAGCCCCGGCGAGCGTCGCACCGCCTTCGAGGAGGACGGAGCGCACGCCGCGCGCGTGGAGCGCGGCGAGGAGGGCCCGCACGTCCAACCCGCCCTCGGCGCGCGGCAGTCGGACCGTCTCCACGCCTTCGTACGCGGGCGTCACGTCGTCGGCGACGGCGATCAGTGTGGGCGCGGCGCCGTCCAGGACGCGGGCGCCGGGCGCGACGGCGGTGCCGCTGGTGTCGACGACGACGCGCAGCGGCTGTACGACGGCGGTTTCGGTGTCCGCGGCGACGCGCACCGCGAGGTGCGGGTCGTCGGCGCGCTGGGTGCCGGAGCCGACGACGACGGCGTCGCACTCGGCGCGCAGCCGGTGCACGTCGGCGCGGGCCTCGGCGGAGGTGATCCAGCGGCTGGTGCCGTCGGCGGCGGCGGTGCGGCCGTCGAGCGTGGCGGCGTACTTCCAGGTGACGTGGGGGCGGCCGAGCCGTACGGAGGTCAGCCAGGCGGCGTTGCCCTCGGCGGCGGCCTCCGCCAGGAGTCCCTGTTCCACGGCGATCCCGGCCGCGCGCAGGGTCCGCGCGCCGCCGGTGGCGGTGGGGGTCGGGTCGGCGACCGCGTAGACGACGCGGGCGATCCCGGCGTCGATGAGGGCCTGCGCGCAGGGGCCGGTGCGGCCGGTGTGGTTGCAGGGTTCGAGGGTGACGATGGCGGTGCCCCCGCGGGCCCGCTCACCGGCGGCGCGCAGGGCGTTCACCTCGGCGTGCGGGCCGCCCGCGCGCTGGTGCCAGCCCTCGCCCGCGGGGTCGCCCGCGGCGTCCAGGACGACGCAGCCGACGACGGGGTTGGGGCTGGTGGAGCCGAGTCCGTGCGCGGCGAGCGTGACGGCACGCTGCATCGCGGCTGCTTCGGCTGCGGCGGTGGCCACCGGGTCCTCCTGCCTCTTCGGGCACGGACTCCGGGGCCTGTCGATGACGACAGAACGAACGGACGACGACATCGGCTGCGACGCCTGCGCCGGATCGACACCTGTTCCCGGGAATCCCGGAAACCGTCCCCGGGAACGCCAGGAACGAGTCATTACGGCAGCGCGCAAAGATGCCCGCCCGCCGCGCACTGCCTCCCATCCGGACTTTCACCGTCGGTCCAGGAATTTCACCTGGTCAACCGGCCGCTGGTTGCGGCCGGGTCGCGGACTGTAACCGCCGGTTCGGAATTACACCGACCCCGGAGTGCGCTGCTTCTGGTACGAGGCCAGTGTGCCACGCCTGATCGTGGGCCATACGGGCGACCGGCTATGGCCTGGCTCACAAGTGCGCCCGTTCAACCATCGCACGTCACGCGTTCAACCATCTCCCACCACATTGGTCCGGACCTATTGACGCACTGGTCTAGTCCTCTTAATCTCTGCGTCACCTCAGAGGAGCCGGAGCCGACGGTGTGCGCACGCCGGGGCCCCAGAACGATTCACCCGTGCCACCGGTCGTGTTGTTCCGCCCCGTCCCGTGTTCCGCACCGCTCAGGAGGCTCCCCTTGCCGTCCCTCACCCGCGCGAGACCCACGCTGTTCGCCGTCGGCACCGCTGTCGCCGGGCTGCTGCTCGGCCTGGTCTCCGGCGGCGGCGTCTCGCACGCCGCCGACGACGCGTCCTGCCGCCCCGACGGGCTCTATCAGACGCCCGGCGTCGATGTCCCCTACTGCTCCGTCTACGACAGCGACGGCCGCGAGAAGATGGGCGCCGACCACCAGCGGCGCGTCATCGGTTACTTCACCGGCTGGCGCACCGGCAAGAACGGCGAGCCCGCCTACCTCGCCCCGGACATCCCGTGGGACAAGGTCACCCACGTCAACTACGCCTTCGCCCACGTCGACAAGGACAACAAGGTCTCGGTCGGCGCCGACGGCGAGAAGAACGCCGCCACCGGAATGACCTGGCCCGGCGTCGCGGGCGCCGAGATGGATCCGGCGCTGCCCTACAAGGGCCACTTCAACCTGCTCAACAAGTTCAAGAAGCAGCACCCGAACGTCAAGACGCTGATCTCCGTGGGCGGTTGGGCCGAGACCGGTGGCTACTTCGGCGACGACGGCAAGCGCGTGAACTCCGGCGGCTTCTACTCGATGGCCACCCACGCCGACGGCTCGGTGAACCAGGCGGGCATCGACACCTTCGCCGACTCCGCGGTCGCCTTCATCAAGAAGTACGGCTTCAACGGCGTCGACATCGACTACGAATACCCGACCTCCATGAAGGACGCGGGCAACCCGCTCGACTACTCCCTCTCCAACGCCCGCCGGGCGGGCCTGGTCAAGGGCTACGCGGCACTCATGAAGTCCCTGCGCCAGAAGCTCGACCGCGCGGGCGCGGCCGACGGCAAGCACTACATGCTGACGGTGGCGGCCCCCTCCTCCGGCTATCTGCTGCGCGGCATGGAGACCTTCCAGGTCCAGAAGTACCTGGACTACGTCAACATCATGTCGTACGACCTGCACGGCGCCTGGAACGAGTACGTCGGCCCCAACGCCTCGCTCTTCGACGACGGCAAGGACGCCGAGCTCGCCGCGGCGAACGTGTACGGCAGCTCCCAGTACGGCGGCATCGGCTACCTCAACACCGACTGGGCCTACCACTACTTCCGCGGCTCGATGCCGGCCGGGCGCATCAACATCGGCCTGCCGTACTACACACGGGGCTTCAAGAACGTGCAGGGCGGCACCGACGGGCTCTGGGGCAGGGCGCCCGCCACCAGCTGTCCGGCCGGCTCGGGACTGACCAAGTGCGGTGACGGCGCCGTCGGCATCGACAACCTCTGGCACGACAACGACGACAACGGCAAGGAGGCGCCCGCCGGGTCCAACCCGATGTGGCACGCCAAGAACCTGGAGAAGGGCATCGTCGGCGACTACGTCACGAAGTACGGCTTCCCCGCCGACACCAAGCTGACCGGCACGTACGCCCGCAAGTACAGCTCCTCGCTGGTCGCGCCGTGGCTGTGGAACGCCGACAAGAAGGTCTTCCTCTCCACGGAGGACGAGGAGTCGGTGGCGAAGAAGGCCGACTACGTGGTCGACCGGGGCGTCGGCGGCACGATGATCTGGGAGATGGCCGGCGACTACCGGTGGAACGCCGGCAAGAACCAGTACGAGATGGGCTCCACGCTCACCTCGCTGATGTACGACAAGTTCAAGTCCGCCAAGCCGTACGGCGCCAGGGTCGCCAACAAGGAGCTGCCCACCAAGGCGGTCGACATCGGCGTGGAGTTCGGTGACTTCAAGCTCGGCGACTCCAACTACCCGATCACGCCCAAGCTGAAGATCACCAACAACACGAAGACGGCGCTGCCGGGCGGCACCGAGTTCCAGTTCGACTACGCGACGGCCGCCCCCGGCAACGCCTCCGACCAGTCCGGCTTCGGTACGAAGGTGATCAGCAGCGACCACACCGGCAGCAACGTCGGCGGGCTCAAGGGCGACTTCCACCGGGTCTCGCTGAAGCTGCCCGCCTGGCAGTCCCTCGCCCCCGGCGCCTCCGCGGACCTCGCCTTCAACTACTACCTGCCGGTGTCCACGCCGTGGAACTGGACGGTCTCCATCGGCGGCACCACGTACGCGCTCGCCGGCGACCTGGCGCGCGGCACCACCCTCGTCGAGCCGGGCACCGGCACCGGCCCGACCGACCCGCCGGACCCGACCGACCCGCCCGGCCCCGGCACCTGCACCGCCCCCGCCTGGAGCGCGGCGTCGGAGTACGGCGGCGCCGCCACCGTCTCCCACAAGGCGCACACCTGGAAGTCCAAGTGGTGGACGAAGGGCGACGAGCCGGGCACCGGCGGCGCCTGGGGGGTCTGGCAGGATCTCGGCGCCTGCTGAACGTCACGCGTGCTCACGTCCACGGGATTTGGCACCCTGAGGGCGTGAGCACCGCGACGGCACTGGCCGAGGAGTTCGAGACCCACCGCCCCCGGATGTTCGGCCTGGCCTACCGGATACTGGGCTCCGCGCAGGAGGCGGAGGACGCCGTGCAGGACGCGTATCTGCGCTGGAACGCGGCGCGGCGCGAGGACATCGCGCTGCCCTCCGCCTGGCTGGCCAAGACCGTCACCAACCTCTGTCTGACCCGGCTGACCTCGGCCCGCGCCCGGCGCGAGCAGTACGTGGGGACCTGGCTGCCGGAACCGGTGATCACCTCAGGCGGCACGCTCGGGCCGCTGGAGTCGGCCGAGCAGCGGGACGCCGTGTCGATGGCCCTGCTCGTCCTCCTGGAGCGCCTCACCCCCAAGGAGCGTGCGGTGTACGTGCTGCGGGAAGCGTTCGCGTACAGCCACCGGGACATCGCGGGCGTCCTCGGCACGACCGAGGCCAACTGCCGCCAGCTGAACCGCAGGGCGGCCCGCGCGGTCACCGAGGCGCGGCCCCGCTTCGAGCCGGGGCACGAGCTGCGCCGGCGGTTCGTCGAGTCGTTCATCGCCGCGGCCCGCGAGGGGGATGTGGCGCGCCTTGAGCGGATACTGGCCACGGACGTGACGTGGTGGGGCGACGGCGGCGGCAAGGCGGCCGCGACCCGCACGCCGATCCTCGGGCGGGAGAACGTACTGCGGTTCCTTCTCGGCGTCATGGGCAAGGTCAAGGCCGCGTCGGACATCTCGTACGCCGAGGTCAACGGCGCGCCCGCGCTGGTGCTGCGCGCGGCGGGGCGGATTACGGCCATCGCCGCGTTCGAGGGCGGCGACGGGCGGGTGACCGGGGTACGTTCGGTCGTGAACCCGGACAAGCTGGTGTTCGTGGAGCGTCAGTTGGCCCGCGCCGACGGCGCCCCGCACGGCGAAGGAGCTTTGTGATGCGCACGATCCTGGTGACCGGCGGCACCGGCACCCTCGGCCGTCTCGTGACCGGACGGCTGCG
Organism: Streptomyces sp. NPDC005863; assembly: GCF_042871345.1. NCBI lineage: Bacteria > Bacillati > Actinomycetota > Actinomycetes > Kitasatosporales > Streptomycetaceae > Streptomyces > Streptomyces sp. NPDC005863. The sequence goes on from NZ_JBIAII010000009.1 coordinate 89,133, forward strand.
GGCGGACGGGCACGAGGTGCGGGTGCTCAGCCGGCACACCCGGCCCTACGCGGTCGACCTGCGCGACGGCGCGGGCCTGGACGCGGCGCTGGCGGGCGTGGACGTGGTCGTGCACTGCGCGACCACCGTGCGCGGCGGTGACGAACAGGCCGCACGGAACCTGATCGCGGCGGCGCGCCGGGCCGGGGTGGCGCATCTGGTCTACATCTCGATCGTCGGCATCGACCGGGTGCCGCTCGGCTACTACCGGTCGAAGCTGGCCGTGGAGCGGCTGATCGAGGAGTCCGGGCTCGGCTGGACGGTGCTGCGGACCACGCAGTTCCACGATCTGGTCCTGCGGATCATGGAGGCCTCGGCGAAGCTGCCCGTCATGGTGCTGCCCGCCGGGGTCAGCGATCAGCCCATCGAGGTCGCCGAAGTGGCGGCCCGGCTTGCGGAGTTGGCTGCTGCGGAGCCGGCCGGGCGGGTCGACGACATGGGCGGGCCCGAGGTCCGCACCTTCCCCGACCTGGCCCGCGCCTATCTGCGGGCGAGCGGCAAGCGGCGCCGGCTGCTGCCGGTGCGGCTGGCGGGCGCCACCTACCGCGCGGCGCGGGCGGGCGGCCATCTGGCACCGGACCGGGCCGTGGGCAAGGGCACCTTCGAGGAGTACCTGGCGGTGCGGTCGGGGGCACGGCGCTAGGGTCTTTCGTTTGGATCAGGCCGGATCAGGGAGCGGGGTCCGGTGCTTGCGATCGCAAGGCGGAGGAGGGAGGCATGGCGGAGCCATGGCGACCGACGACAACGCCGCGAGCGCGCGTGCCAAACCCCGCGAGCCCGGCCTGATCCAAATGAAAGGCCCTGGGCGGGCGGTGGGCGCCCGGCCGCAAGGACGGGCTCTCAGCGCCCCGGGCGCGGCCCGAAGACGTCGTCCTGCGCCGCGTCCCGCGCGGCGAGCAGCGCGCCCCGCAGCACCGCCGCGCCGCCGAGGATCCCGGCGCGCACCTCGGTGTGCAGGGGCGACATGGCGGTGACGCGGTCCGCGACCCGGTCGGCGAGCGCGGCGCCGCCCGCCCGGCCCACCTCGCCGCCCAGGACGACACAGCCGGGGTCGAGGATCGAGGACACCGCGGCCGCACCGACCGCGACCCGGTCCGCGACGGCGTCCAGGAAGCCGCTCTCGTCGCTCTCCACCGCGTGCCGCAGCAGCTCGGCGGCGGTCATGTCGGGCTGCAACAGGCCGTGTTCCGCACCGAGTTCGCGCAGCGCGGCGGCGCAGGCCAGCGAGTGGAAGCCGCCCTCGCAGCCGGTGGCGGACGGCAGGGAGGCGGTGCCGGGCACCGGCAGGAAGCCGATCTCGCCGGCGCCCCCGGAGGCGCCGCGGCGCAGCACGCCGTCGAGGACGACGGCCGCGCCCACGCCGTCGCCGAGCCAGAGCAGCACGAAGGTGTCCCGGTCGTGCGCGGCACCGTCGCGCCGCTCGGCGCGGGCCGCGAGGTTGGTCTCGTTCTCCACCAGGACGCGTACGCCGAGCCGTTCCTGGAGGGCGCCGGAGAGGCGGCGGTGCCAGGCGGGCAGCGCGGATGTGTCGTGCAGGTCGCCGGTGGCGGGGTCGATGAGGCCGGGGGCGCCGATGCCGACGGTGTGCAGCCGCTGGACGCCGCCCTCGCGGGCCGCGCGCTCGACGAGGGCGACGGCGCGCTCGACGGCGGGCCCGGTGCCGGTGTCGCCGCCGATGGGGGCGGAGGCCTCGGCGAGCACCGCGCCGAGCAGGTCGGTCACGACGACGGAGACGCTGTCGGTGCGCACGTCGAGGGCGGCGAGGTGGGCGCGGTCGGCGACTATGCCGTAGAGCCGGGCGTTCGGGCCGCGCCGCTGGGCGCCGGCCTCCCCGACGACCGTGATGAGCCCGGAGCCCTGGAGCCGCTCGACGAGGTCGGCGACCGAGGGCCGGGACAGGCCGGTGAGCTGCTTCAACTCGTTCGCCGTCAGGGGGCCCTCGCTCTGCAGGAGGCCCAGCGCGAGCCGGTCGTTGATGGCCCGGGCGGTACTCGGTGAGGCAGGCGAGACAGGCATGGCCGGATCCTCCCACAGAAACCTTCTATTTATCAGGCAGGGTTCCTGATAGTTTACGTCGCCGAAGCGGGCAGCACTCGGGAGGGCGGGCACATGAGTGAAGTGGTCTACGACAAGCACCGGTTGGGGCGGGCCCGGATCGCCGTCGCATCCGTGTTCTGTGTGCACGGCGCGGTCACCGGCTCCTTCGCGACCCGGGTGCCCTGGATCCAGGAGCACGCCTCGGTCGGCGCGGGCACGCTCGGCCTCGCCCTCGCCTTCCCTGCGATCGGCGCCTCCCTCGCGATGCCGCTGGCGAGCCGGATCAGCCACCGCTTCGGCGCCCGCAACGCGCTGCGCGTGCTGCTCGCGCTGTGGACCACGGTCCTGATCCTGCCCTCGCTCGCGCCCAACCTGCTCACGCTCTGCCTGGCCCTCTTCGTGTACGGCGCGGCCTCGGGCATGTCGGACGTGACGATGAACGCGATCGGCGTCGAGACCGAGACGCTGATGCGGAAATCGATCATGTCGGGTCTGCACGGCATGTGGAGCGTCGGCGCCCTGATCGGCTCCGCGGGCGGGACCGTCGCCGCGCACCTGGGCTCCGACGCCCGCCTGCACCACGTACTCGCCGCCGCGGTGCTCACCGCGCTGGGACTCGTCGCCTGCCAGCAGGTCCTCGATCTGCAGGCGGAGCCCGAGGAGGAGGCGCCGCCGCGGTTCTCGCTGCCGCCCAAGGCGGCGCTGCTGATCGGCGCGGTCGGCTTCTGCGCGGTCTTCGCGGAGGGCGCGAGCCTGGACTGGTCGGCGGTCTATCTGCGGGACGTGCTCGACACATCGGCCGGTGCCGCCGCCGCGTGCACCACCGGGTTCACGCTCACCATGGCCGTGGCGCGGCTCGCCGGCGACGCCGTGGTGAACCGGTTCGGCGCGGTGCGCACGGTGCGGTGCGGCGGAGGACTCGCGGTCCTCGGCGGCCTCCTCGTGGTGTTCGCGACCCACCCGGTGATGGCGATGGGCGGCTTCGCGCTCCTCGGCCTCGGCATCGCGGTCGTGGTGCCGCTCGCCTTCGCCGCGGCCGGGCGCAGCGGGCCCAACCCGAGCCAGGCCATCGCGGGTGTCGCCACCATCACGTACACCTCGGGTCTGATCGCCCCGTCCGCGATCGGCACGCTGGCGGACGCGACGAGCCTGGTGGTCTCGTTCGGTCTGGTGACGCTGCTCGCCTGCGGCCTGACCGTCTTCGCGGGCGTGCTGCGCACGGACGGCCGCACGGCGGCGCAGGCCAGTCCCGCGGACGCGGCGGCGCCCGGCCCGCGGAGCTGACGCCGCGCGGGAGCGAAGCCGTACTCACGTCGCATTAACATGGCGTCGATCATTTCGGGCCATCCAGCCATGCGGCGGGGCCCGGCTCGGCGCACAGAAAGCGACTCTCACCATGGATCTCGGCGTGCGCTGGAAACTGCACGGCGACGGCCGCACCCCCGCCCCGGGCGCCGTCGTCCGCCCCGACGAGCGGCTCTCCTGGCCCCGCACCTTCGGACTCGGCGCGCAGCACGTGGTCGCGATGTTCGGCGCATCGTTCGTGGCCCCCGTGCTGATGGGCCTCGACCCGAATCTGGCCATCATGATGTCGGGCGTCGCGACCGTCATCTTCCTGCTCGCCACCCGCGGCCGGGTGCCCAGCTACCTGGGCTGCTCGCTCTCCTTCGTGGGCGTCGCCGCGGTCATCCGTGCGCAGGGCGGCTCCAGCGCGACGGTGACCGGCGCGGTCCTCGTCGTCGGGGCCGCGCTCTTCCTGGTCGGTCTCGCGGTGCGGAAGTTCGGGGCGCGGATCATCCACGCCGCGATGCCGCCGATCGTGACCGGCGCGGTCGTCATGCTGATCGGCTTCAACCTCGCGCCGGTGACGGCGTCGACGTACTGGCCGCAGGACCAGTGGACGGCGCTCCTGGTGATGCTCTTCACCGGTCTGGCCGTGGTGTGTCTGCGCGGCTTCTGGTCGCGCGTCGCGATCTTCCTCGGGCTGATCTTCGGCTACGGCATTTCGTGGCTCTTCGACCAGGTCTTCGGGAAGATCCACTCGGCGGACGCCTCGGGCAAGGTCGTCGACCACTGGCGGCTTGACCTGTCCGCCGTCGGCAAGGCCGACTGGGTCGGCCTGCCGTCCTTCCACGCGCCGAGCTTCGAGTGGTCGGCGATCCTCGTGGCGCTGCCCGTCGTCATCGCGCTGGTCGCGGAGAACGCGGGCCATGTGAAGGCCGTCGGCGAGATGACCGGCGACAACCTCGACGACAAGCTCGGCACGGCGATCTCCGCCGACGGCGCCGCCTCCATGCTCTCCACCGCGGTCGGCGGCCCGCCCAACACCACGTACTCCGAGAACATCGGCGTGATGGCCGCGACCCGCGTCTACTCCACGGCCGCCTACTGGGCCGCGGCCTGCTTCGCCCTGCTCTTCGGGCTCTGCCCCAAGTTCGGCGCGGTCGTCGCCGCGATCCCGGGCGGCGTCCTCGGCGGCATCACCGTCATCCTGTACGGCATGATCGGCCTGCTCGGCGCCCAGATCTGGATCAACGCCAAGGTCGACCTGCGCAATCCGCTCAACCTGGTTCCGGCCGCCGCGGGCATCATCATCGGCGTCGGCGGCGTCTCCCTGAAGATCAGCGACAACTTCGAGCTGAGCGGCATCGCGCTCGGCACGATCGTCGTCATCACCGGCTACCACGTGCTGCGCGCCTTCGCCCCGGCGCACCTCAAGTCCCAGGAACCACTGCTGGATTCGGGCACCTCGGCGTACGACGACGAGGGCGCCGCGCCCAAGGAGCGCTGAATTCGCTGGACGTGGTGCGCGCCCGCTGCCTAAGGTGCGCATCATGTCCAGCCCCGAGTCCGACAGACTCCCGCCACCGGTCGTCCGGTGGCTTCTCGTGCGCTCGCGCTGACGTTCTCGCCGCCGCTCGGCGGCCGTCCGCGACCCCGGCACCGTCACCACCGGACCACCGCACCGTGTCCCGATCCCTTGATCCACACCATGGTTGCGGAGTTCCGCTGTGCCCTTTGTCCTCCATCTGCTCGCCCTTGCCGTGTTCGCGCAAGGCACCTCCGAGTTCATGCTGTCCGGCCTCGTCCCGGACATCGCGCGCGATCTCGGCGTGTCCATCCCCACCGCCGGCCATCTGACCTCGGCGTTCGCCATCGGAATGGTCGTCGGCGCGCCCCTGATGGCCGCCGTGAGCCGCCGCTTCGCCCGCCGGAGCGCGCTGCTCGCCTTCCTCACCGTCTTCCTGCTCGCGCACGTCGTCGGCGCGCTCACCACGAGTTTCGCGGTGCTGCTCGCCACCCGGATCGCCGGCGCCCTCGCCAACGCGGGATTCCTCGCCGTCGCCCTGGTCACGGCCACCGACCTGGTGGCGCCGGACGCCAAGGGCCGCGCCACGTCCACGCTCCTCGGCGGCGTGACCGTCGCCTGTGTCGCGGGCGTGCCCGCGGGGGCGCTGCTCGGCGAGGTGTGGGGCTGGCGCTCGGCGTTCTGGGCCGTCGCCCTGATCTCGCTGCCCGCCGTGTTCGCCGTCGCCCGCGCGGTGCCCGCCGGCCGCCCGGACCCCGCGGGGCCCGGCGTCCTCGGTGAGCTGCGGGCCCTGCGCTCCCCGCGCCTCTCGGTGACGCTGCTGCTCGGCGCGCTGGTGAACGGCGCCACGTTCTGCTCGTTCACCTATCTGGCGCCCCTGGTCACCGACGTCACCGGGCTCGGCACGGCGTGGGTGCCCGCGGTGCTCGCCCTGTTCGGCCTCGGCTCCTTCGTGGGCGTCACCGTGAGCGGCCGCGTCGCCGACGTGCGGCCCGTGCCGCTGCTGGTCGCCGGGGCGCTCGCGCTGCTCACCGGCTGGGCCCTGTTCGCGCTGACCGCCGCGCACCCGGTGGCGGCGCTCGTCCTGGTCCCGGTCCAGGGCGCGCTGTCCTTCGGTGTCGGCTCCACGCTCATCTCGCAGGCGCTGTACGCGGCGGCCGAGGCGCCCCACCTGTCCGGCGCCTTTGCCACGGCCGCCTTCAACGTGGGCGGCGCGGTGGGTCCGTGGCTCGGCGGCCTGGCGATCTCGGCGGGGCTCGGCTACCGCTCGCCGCTCTGGCTCAGCGCGCTCCTCGTGACCCTCGCCCTGGTCACCGGGGCGGTCGCGACGGGCCTGCGCCGCCGCTCCCCCGCCCGCGACATCGCCGGACGTTCCCTCGTTTCGGGGAAGCCCCCGGTGCGCTGACGTCCCGCCGGGCCCGGGGCTGGGACCCTGCCCCCATGGCGCAGTGGGAGCGGTTCGCGGAGTTGGGGACCCCCTCGTACGGGGTCGACGGCGTGGTGGCACGGATGCGGGCGCTCGGCGACGACTGGCCGCCGCGGGACGGGGTGGCCGTCTTCAACCGCGTCTACCTCGCGGTGACCGAGGAGGTCGCCCGGCACCTGGGGCACGGCGTGTTCGCCGACGCACGCTCGGCGGTGGCCCTGGACGTCTGCTTCGCCGAGCGCTATTTCGCCGCCGTCGACGCGGCGGCCGAGGGGCGCCGCCCGCCCGCCTGCTGGCGTCCGCTGTTCCAGTACCGCCGCCATCCCGGTGTGCGCCCCCTGCAGTTCGCGCTCGCGGGCATCAACGCGCACATCGGGCACGATCTGGCGCTGGCGCTCGTGGACGCCTGCCGGTCGCTCGGCTGCGAACCGGCCGATCTGGAGGACGAGTTCGACCGCGTGGGTGACGTACTCGTGGCCCTGGAGGAGCACATCCGGGAGGAGCTGATGCCCGGCCCCGACCTCCTCCAGGTCGGCGACCCGCTCACGCATCTGGCCGGCTCGTGGAGCCTGGAGCGGGCCAGGGACGGTGCGTGGGCCTCCGCGCGGGCGCTGTGGGCGCTGCGCGATCTGCCGGGTGTCGCCGCGGAGTTCGGGGAGCGGCTCGACGGGGCGGTGGGTCTGGTGGGGCGGATCCTGCTGACGCCGCTGCCGGACTGACGGGGCCCGCGGCAGGTCTCCTCGGCAGATCCCCTCGGCCGCTCCGGAAGGTGCCGTTTCGGCCAGCCCCGTGCCGGTTTCCGGGTAACTCCCGGGCGGTCGTTGTACGTTGAACCGCACGATCGTTGTACGTGGAACGCACCGTCCCCGACGCGAAGGAGCACCGGCATGGCGATCCGACTCGGACTGAGTCTCCCGCAGGGCAGGCAGTACGACATCGGCCGTGACGTCCCCGCGGTGGCCCGGGCCGCCGAGGACATCGGCTACGAGAGCCTGTGGGTCTTCGAGCGGATCCTCTACCCCGAGCCTGCCACCCAGGGGCTGTACGGGATCCCGGGCCTGCCCTGGCCCGATAGCTACCGCTCGGTCGCCGATCCGCTGATCACCCTGACGCTCGCCGCCGCGGCCACCGAGCGCGCCCGCATCGGCACCAGCGTGCTCGTCGCGCCGCTGCACGTGCCGTTCCAACTCGCCCGCTCGCTGGCCTCGTTGGACGCGGCGAGCGGCGGCCGGCTGGTCGCGGGGCTCGGCACGGGCTGGTCCCACGACGAGTACGCGGCGGCCTCCGTCGCCCCGTTCGAGCGGCGCGGCAAGGTCCTGGACGAGCTGATCGACGTGTGCCACGCGGTGTGGGGCCCGGACCCGGTGGCGTACGAAGGGGAGCTGACCACCATCGCGCCCTGCGAGGTCGGCCCCAAACCGGCCCGGCCCATCCCGATCCTGCTCCCCGCGAACAGCCCGCGCGCCCTGCGCAGGCTGGTGGACCGCGCCGACGGCTGGATGCCGGTGGGCGCGGGCGCGGAACAGCTGGCCGAGCAGGCGCAGAACATCAAGGAACTGGCCGCCGAGCGGGGCCGCACGAGGCCGGTCCAGAGCGTCCTGCGGGCCAACGCCCGGTACACGCCGACCGCGTACGAGGGCGACAAGCGCGCCCCCTTCCGGGGCAACGTCGCCCAGATCGTCGAGGACCTCGAAGCACACGCCTCCACGGGTGCGGTGGACGAGATCCTCGTCGAACTGGCGGGCAGCACGAGGGACGCGGCGGAGCTGACGGACGTGGCGGCGGAGGTGTACGAGGCGGCGAGGGCGGCGGGGGTATAGGACCTGGGGCCGCCCCCGCAGGGGCAGGCCTCAGGGGCGCGGGGCTGTGACATTTGCGGCTCCGCCGCGTGGGCGCGACCGGCCACGACGGCCCGGCAGTCCCCCACGCCGCACCCGAAACGGCGCCGTCAGTCCTCGGGCAACTCGACGGGAGCGATCTCGTCGTACACATCCCCGGGCCCGGGGTTGCTCGCATCGGTCGCACCCCCGAAGTGGTGCATGACGCCCCACACCGCGTTCAGCGCGGTCTGCACCGCGCCCTCGGCCCACCCCGCCGTCCAGGAGATGTCGTCCCCGGCGAGGAAGATCCCCCGCTTGTCCGCGGGCAGGCGGTCCTGCATGAAGTGGGTGAACAGGCGCCGCTGGTAGCGGTAGTGGCCCGGCAGGTTGGCCTTGAACGCGCCCATGAAGTAGGGCTCGTTCTCCCAGGAGACGGTCACCGGGTTGCCGATGATGTGCTTCCTGATGTCGACCTTCGGGTAGATCTCGCCGAGCGACTTGAGCATGACCTCCATGCGCTCGTTCGCCGACAGCGGCAGCCACTTCAGGCTGTCGTCGCACCAGGTGTAGGAGAGGCAGATGACGGCGGGCTTGTCCGGTCCGTCGTCGAGCAGGTAGGTGCCGCGCGTCATCCGGTCGGTGAGCGTCATCGACATGACGTCACGCCCGGTCTCCTCATCCTTGTCCAGCCAGAAGGGCCGATCGACCGGGACGAAGAGCTTGGAGGACTCCATGTAGTGGGTCCGCTCCATCGCCGTCCAGTGGTCGATGGGGAAGAGCGTGTCGTCGCAGGCGATCTTCGAGAGCAGCATCCAGGACTGGGCGGTGAAGATCGCCGCCTGGTAGGTGCGGATGTCGCCCGAGGAGTCCGTGACGGTGACGCGGTTGCCCGCGGTGCGGTCGAGGCGGGTCACGGCGGGCTTCGGCACGCCGCCCTCGTGCAGCGAGCTCAGGGACGTACCGGGCGCCCAGTGCACGATCTTCTCCGGCTCGCGGTCCCACATGCGCAGGGGCAGCTGCTGGCTGCCGCCGACGATGCCGCGGTGGTGGTCGTCGGCCTCGGTGTAGACGACGCGCAGGATCTCCAGGATGGAGTTCGGGAAGTCGGTGTCCCAGCCGCCGGTGCCGAAGCCGACCTGGCCGAAGATCTCGCGGTGCCGGAAGGACTTGAACGCCGCGGAGTCGCAGAGGAAGCCGTAGAAGGTCTGGTTGTCGAGCTTCTCGACGAGCTGGGACCAGATCTCGCGGATCTTGGGCACGTCGCGCTCGCGCAGGGCGCGGTTCATGTCGGAGAAGTCCGCGCCCTCCTCCAGGCAGTCGCCCCACGCCTTCGCCACGTCGCGGTAGACCTGCGGCAGGTCGGCGATGGTCTCGGCGTAGTGCGACTCGCCCTTGAGGTCGACGACCGTGGAGGGGGTCGACTCGGCGAGCGGGTTGGGGAACGGCTGGGTCTTCAGGCCCACCAGGTCGATGTAGTGCTGCAGCGCCGTGGAGGACGGCGGGAAGCGCATCGCGCCCATCTCGGCGGTGAGGGCTCCTTCTTCACCAGGGGTGGAGCAGCCCTCGAAGCCGACCGTCCGCAGCCGACCGCCGATCTGGTCGGCCTCGTAGACGACGGGCTTGAGGCCCATCTTCATCAGTTCGTACGCGGCGACGATGCCGGAGAGACCGCCGCCGATGACGGCGACCTCGGTGCCGTGCTCGGTCGCGGGTATCTGACCGAGGCCCGCGGGGTGCGCGAGGAAGTCGTCGTACGCGTACGGGAAGTCCGGACCGAACATGGTGATCGGCGGCTGCGCGTCGGTGTGCTGGACGGCGGTGGGCACCGTGGACGTCATGGGGTACGGACTCCTTGCACGGAACTGAAGGACAGGGCGGGGAGGCTGGGGCGGGGTCAGCCGAGGGACGCGTACAGGCCGGGGCGGCGGTCGCGGAGGTAGGGGTTGTTCTCGCGGGAGGCGGCCAGGAACACGGGGTCGACGTCGCCGAACACGAGCTCCTCGCCGCGGCCGGCGCGGGCGCGGGCCACGCCGTCGGGCCCGGCGAGCGTGGAGAGCCCGACGAACTCGAACTCGCCCTCGGGGCCGACCCGGTTGACGTACGCGACGTACATCTGGCTCTCGAAGGCGCGGACCGGCACGACGGACTCGGCGACGAACTGGAAGGGGTGCATCTGCGCGGTGGGGACCACCAGCAGGTCGGTGCCGGCGAGGGCGTGCGCGCGGACGTTCTCCGGGAACTCCACGTCGTAGCAGATCATGAGGCCGACCCGGATGCCCCCCAACTCGGCCTGGACGACGGTCTGTTCACCGGGGGTGAAGGCGTCGCGCTCGAAGCCGCCGAAGAGGTGGGTCTTGCGGTAGTTGGCGAGGGTGGCCCCGTCCGGGCCGATCAGCTGGACGGAGTTGAAGACGCGAGCGCCCTCGCGCTCCGGGTAGCCGTAGGCGACGCCGACCCCGTGGCGCGCGGCGATCTCGGCGACGGCCTTGGCGGAGGCCCCGTCGATGGGCTCGGCGAGCCGGGCGATGTCGTCGCCGATCGCGTACCCGGTGAGGTACAGCTCGGGCGCCACGAGCAGGCCCGCGCCCGCCGCGGCGGCCCGTGCGGCGGCCCCGTCCAGCGACGCGAGGTTCTCGTCGACGGACCCGAGGCGCCCGGAGCTCTGGAGCAGGGCGGTGCGCAGCGCAGGCATGGCGGATCCTCAAGGCGTACGGAGGGGGAAGCGGGGTCGCTATGACGGTACGGTCGGCGGCCTTGCCCCGACAAGGTGCGACCGTTGCGGGCTCCTGGGCGATCTGTTGCGCGTGCGGCGCCCGGGGCGGCGATTCGTTGCGCGGCGGGCGCGGTGTCGGCGCCGCTGCGGCGTCCGCCGCCGGGCTGACGGAGGCCGGGGGGTTCCCCGCCGCACGGCGGAGGCGGAACCTCCCCCGGTCCGACGCGCCGGGGTGCCCCGTCGCGAGACGGTGATTCCGCCCGGAAGGACCGGGTGAACGGCATCCCGGACGGAGGCTCCCCGTGAGCCGCACCGCACGTATCCGCATCACCGACCGCCGCGTCATCGCCCTCGGCATGGCCCTGCTGATCTGCGCCGGAGCCGCGGGGGCGGCGGTGGCATCGGCCGACGCGGGGGCTCCCCCGCTCCCCCGCGAGACCGCGAAGGCCGAGGCCGCCGCCCTCACCGGGAGCGCGAAGCTCTACCGCAAGACCGCGGAGGACGTGACCTTCACCTTCGACGCGCACCTGGCGATGAAGGACAAGAAGGACCCGACGAAGGCGACCGGCACCTTCCGCTTCGTCCACCTGGACAAGCCGGGCGGCAAGGGGGCCTGGGCCGAGGGCCGCGTCGACTGTCTGGTGACGGGCGGCAAGGTGGCCACGGTCACCGGAGTCGTCACCGACAGCGGCAGCGACATCGACATGCCGGACATCAAGGGCAAGCGGATCGGCTTCACGGTCCACGACACGGGCGGCCAGGACCGCGTCGGCTACAGCTGGGCGGCCCACGGCGGCACCCCCGACCAGCCCGACACCCTGGCCAAGTGCGCAAGCGCGGCCCCCTTCGAAAAGGTCCGCGCAGGCACAGGCGACTACCACGTACTCCCCTGGAAGGTCCCCTACCCCACCCAACCCTGACCCCCATCCCAGGGGCGCGAGGAACTGCGCGACCAGCCACAAGCCCACCCGCACGAAAAAGGAGGGCGAAACCCACCCTCAAGGGGCGCGGGGAACTGCGCAACCAGCCACAACCGGCCCCGCACGAAGAAAGGAGGGCGAAACCCACCACCAAAGGGGCGCGGGGAACGGCGCAAAAAAACCCGCACCAAGCCGAAGGCCTACGTCGGGGACCCCGAAGAAAACCTCCGCATGAGCGGCGAAAGCACCAGCACGGACTTCGTCCGCTCCACGAACGGCTCCCCGGCGATCCGCTCGAGCACCCGCTCGAAATGCCGCATGTCCGCGGCGAAGACCTGGACGATCGCGTCCGCGTCCCCCGTGACGGTGGACGCGGACGACACCTCGGGATACCGCTCGAGGCCCCGCTGGATCGCCTCCGGCGAGGTGTTCCTGCGGCAGTAGATCTCGATGAACCCCTCGGTCTCCCACCCCAGGGCCGCCGGGTCCACCCGTACGGTGAACCCGGTGATGGCCCCGGTGGCCCGCAGCCGGTCCACGCGCCGCTTCACGGCGGGCGCGGAGAGTCCGACCAGCTGGCCGATGTCGGCGTAGGAACGGCGGGCGTCCTCGGCGAGGGCGTGCACGATGCGTTCGTCGAGATCGTTCAGTCGCACGGGGGGTGGATCACTTCTCTGCTGTGGCCAATCGGGAGCGGCTCATGCCGTACAGGAAGTAGAACACGAGGCCGACGGCCATCCAGACACCGAACACGACCCAGGTGACGGAGTCGAGGCTGAACATGTTGTACGCGCAGAACCCGAAGCCGAGCACCGGGAAGAGGAAGCCGAGCGGCACCCGGAAGGTGCGCGGCATGTCCGGACGGGTCCGGCGCAGCACGATCACCGCGATGTTGACCAGGCCGAAGGCGAAGAGCGTGCCGATGCTGGTGGCGTCGACGAGCTTGCCGAGCGGGATGACGGAGGCCAGCGCGCCGCAGAACAGCGAGACGATGACCGTGTTCACGCGGGGCGTCCCGGTGCTCTTGCTGACCTTGCCGAACGCCTTGGGGACCAGGCCGTCGCGGGACATGGCGAACAGCACGCGGGTCTGGCCGTAGAGCACGGTGAGGACGACGGAGGCGATGGAGATGACCGCGCCGGCGGCGAGGATCGTGCCCCACACGCTCTGCCCGGTGACGTCGTTCATGATCGCGGCGAGCGTGGCCTCGGAGCCCTCGAAGTCCTTCCAGTTCCAGGCGCCGACGGCGACGGCCGCGACCAGGACGTAGAGCGCCGTGACGATGATCAGCGAGAGCATGATCGCGCGGGGCAGGTCGCGCTGCGGGTTCTTCGCCTCCTCACCGGCGGTGGAGGCGGCGTCGAAGCCGATGTAGGAGAAGAAGAGGCTCGCTCCCGCGGCGCTGACGCCGGCCATGCCGAGCGGCATGAAGTCGGAGTAGTTGCCGGACTTGAAACCCATGAAGCCGATGGTGCAGAAGAGCACCAGGGCGACGATCTTCACGATGACCATGATCGTGTTGGCGCGCGCCGACTCCTTGGCGCCGCCGAGCAGGAAGACCATGGCGAGCAGCACGACGATGAGGCCCGGCAGGTTGATGATGGCGCCGCTCGCCTCACCGGGCGCCGCGGAGAGCGCGTCGGGGATGGTGACGCCGATGGTTCCGTCGAGCAGTTCGTTGAGGTACTCGCCCCAGCCGACCGCGACCGCGGCGACCGACACGCCGTACTCCAGGACCAGGCACCAGCCGCACACCCAGGCGATGAGTTCGCCCATCGTTGCGTACGCGTACGAGTAGGAGGAGCCGGCGACCGGGATGGTGCCCGCCAGCTCGGCGTAGGAGAGGGCCGAGAAGAGGGCGGTGAGTCCGGCGATCACGAAGGAGATCGTGACGGCGGGACCGGCCTTGGGGACGCTTTCGCCGAGGACGACGAAAATGCCGGTGCCGAGCGTGGCACCGATGCTGATCATGGTCAGCTGCCACATGCCGAGGGTGCGTCGCAGTGAGCCACCCTCGCCGTGGCCACCCTCCGCGACCAGGCTTTCGACCGGCTTGCGCCGCATGAGGCGGCTGCCGAGGCCGGGGGCGCCCGGCGGGCTCGGGCGGTTCTGCGGGGGTGCGCCTTGGTCGAGCACGCGCTGGCTCCTTCATCGCTGCCGGTCAGGGCGGCGAGGACTCATGGCACCCGCGCTAGGAGACGGGAACCACCGAGCAGGCAGTCCCCGCCACACCACGTACAGCGCAGACTCTAGAGTCCGCGCCTTCCCGACCGTAATGCAGCAACCTTGCGCAACGCCAGATGATCATTGCGCACTTCGGTCATATACGTCACTTCGTTGCGCCGTCCGTTTCGTCCGTTGCGCACGACGGCCCCAAACGACGTTGGCCGCCGCCGCGCAGCCCCCGTGGGGAAGCTGTGCGGCGGCGGCCAAAAGCCGTACCACCGGCGGGGATTACTGCCAGCTGGCGTGCAGCGGCTTGCCCTCGGCGTACCCCGCGGCGCTCTGGACGCCGACGGTCGCCTTCTCCGTGAACTCCTCCAGGGAGCCCGCCCCCGCGTACGTGCAGGACGAGCGGACGCCCGCGATGATCGAGTCGATCAGGTCCTCGACGCCGGGGCGGGTCGGGTCGAGGAACATCCGGGAGGTGGAGATGCCCTCCTCGAAGAGCGCCTTGCGGGCGCGGTCGTACGCCGACTCCTCGCTGGTGCGGTTGCGCACCGCGCGGGCCGACGCCATGCCGAACGACTCCTTGTAGAGGCGGCCGCTGGCGTCCTGCTGGAGGTCGCCCGGGGACTCGTACGTGCCCGCGAACCAGGAACCGATCATGACGTTCGACGCGCCGGCGGCCAGCGCCATGGCGACGTCGCGCGGGTGGCGCACACCGCCGTCGGCCCAGACGTGCTTGCCGAACTTCTTGGCCTCGGCGGCGCATTCGAGCACCGCGGAGAACTGCGGGCGGCCGACGCCGGTCATCATGCGCGTGGTGCACATGGCGCCGGGGCCCACGCCGACCTTGATGATGTCCGCGCCGGCCTCGATGAGGTCGCGCACGCCCTCGGCGGCGACGATGTTGCCCGCGACGATCGGGACCTGCGGGTCGAGACCGCGCACGGCCTTGACCGCGGCGATCATCGACTCCTGGTGGCCGTGCGCGGTGTCCACGACGAGCGTGTCGACGCCCGCGTCGAGAAGCTGCTTGGCCTTGCCCGCCACGTCGCCGTTGATGCCGACGGCGGCGGCGATGCGCAGGCCGCCCTTGGCGTCGACGGCGGGGCTGTAGAGGGTGGCGCGCAGGGCGCCGGTGCGGGTGAGGATGCCGGCGAGGCGGCCGTCCTTGTCCACGGCCGGGGCGTACCGCCGGTTGGCGTGGTCCAGCTTGTTGAACGCGTCGCGCGGGTCGATGTCGGCGTCCAGGAGCAGCAGGTCGCGGGACATGACCTCGGAGAGCTGCGTGAAGCGGTCCACGCCGCTCAGGTCGGTGTCGGTGACGACGCCCACGGGCTTCTGGTCGCCGTCGACGACGACGCCGGCGTTGTGCGCGCGCTTGGGCAGCAGCGCGAGGGCGTCGGCGACGGTCTGGGTGGGGGCCAGGACGATCGGGGTGTCCAGGACGTGGTGGCGCGTCTTGACCCAGGAGACGACCTCGGTGACGACCTCGATCGGGATGTCCTGGGGGATGACGACCATCCCGCCGCGGCGGGCGACGGTCTCGGCCATGCGCCGGCCGGCGATCGCGGTCATGTTGGCGACGACCAGCGGGATCGTGGTGCCGGTGCCGTCGGGCGACGAGAGGTCCACGCCCTGGCGGGAGCCGACGGCGGAGCGCCTCGGGACCATGAAGACGTCGTCGTACGTCAGGTCGTACGCAGGCTGGATGTCATTGAGGAAGCGCACGTGCTGCTCATCCCAGTCGATCAGAGGTGGCCCCCGGACAGTTAGGCCGAGGGAAAAGCACGTACTTCATTCTCCCATGCCGCCGGGGTTGTGCCGCCTGGGACGATCACCCAGGCAGGCGACGGGGGCGGTGGTGGAATCGTCCAAGCCGGGGGCTGAAGCGGAACACTCGGTTCAGAGAGCGCGACGCTCCGTGGCGACGCGGTCGGGCGGTTACGTGGCGCCGGGGCCGAGCGGCTACGGCGTGGCCGACCCGAGCGCGAGCACGATCTCCAGCCCCGTCTCCGCCCCGCGCCAGTGCTCGACCGCCGCCGAGAACACCTCCTGCGCGATCCCCCACTCCTCGGGTGCCGCCCGCGCGTACTCCTGCCACCCGGAGACGACGAGCAGCCGCCCCCGCGCGCGGGGTGCCCACGACAGGTCGGTGAGGCAGTCGGCGAGGGCGTCCCAGTTGTGCCCGAACCAGTCGGGGAGCCCGAGGCCGCGGGCGCAGCGTTCCATGAAGGCGGCCTTGTCCGTCACGCCGTCCAGGGAGAGCGTCGCGGTGGTCCAGCCGGCCCCGCGTGCGGCGTCGAGCACGGGCGCGAGCGGGCCGGGCACGCTGTCGGTTCCACCGGGCATTACCTCAGCACCGCCTTGAAGGACGCGTAGTGGTCATCGGTGTAGTAGATCTCGCCGCCGCCCCCGGTGACGATCCGCCGGGCCCCGCGGTCGCGCCCGCCCGGCGTGCGGACGGTGTACTCGTGGTAGTAACCGCGTTCGCGCCGCGGCAGTTCCCGCTCGAAGTTGCCGAAGACGGTGCCGTCCTTCTCGTACGGGAAGGGGCCCCCGTCATCGATGCGCTCCAGCGTGCGCCGTGCCTCGGCGGGCAGGCGGTCGGCCCGGACGGTGGCCATGCCGTGCGCCCAGCCGGGGGCGTCCCGGTCACCGTCGCCGGACGAACACCCGGCGACGAAAACCGCAAGACAGACGAGCAGAGCCCCCAGGACGCGGGGAACAACCCGGTTCACCATGTCTCAGACCCTGCCACGGCGCCCCTTGAGGGGCGCGGGGAACTGCGCGACCGGCCCCCACAACCCGCAGGGGCTCAGCTGCCGTCCGGGTCGGCCCTGTTCAACGCGGGACGAGGCGTGGGCCCTGCCACGAGAAGCTGATCGGCAGCCGCCGTGTCCGTCACCAGGCTGGTGACGAGCCCGGACCGCAGCACCGCGTCGATCGCCGCGGCCTTCCGCTGCCCGCCCGCGATGGCGACGACCTCCGGAATCCGCCGGAGCCGGTCCGTCTCGACGGTGATGCACCGCTCCCCGAGATCCCGCCCCACCCGACGCCCCTCGGCGTCGAACAAGTGGGCCGACATCTCCGCCGCCACTCCCAGCGAAGCGTAATGCGCCCGCTCCTCGTCGCTGAGCATGTCGTGGACCGTGGAGATGCCCGGCTCCCAGGAGCCGATGGAGACGCAGGCGACCGTGACCTTGTCGAAGTACTCGAAGGCGCGGGCGATCCCGGTCTGGTTGCGCAGCGCCGCCGCCGTGGCGGGGTCGGGCAGCAGCATCGGCGCGTAGATGGGGTGGGCCTCGCCGCCGGAGACCTGGGCGGCGCGGCGGACCGCCTCGACCGAGCCGCGCTCCGCGGTCCCCGCGTCGTACACGCCGGTGAGCTGCACGACGGTGCACGGCGGCAGCTGGTCGAGCGCGGCCGCCATGTGGATGGTGGAGCGCCCCCAGGCGAGGCCGAGCACATCGCCCTCGTTGACCAGCTCGCCGAGCAGGTCCGCCGCGACCTCGCCGAGGTTCTCCGGGTCGGGGGACTCGTCGATCTCGTCGGCGGGCGCCGGTGACTCCACCACGACGGCGTGCCGCAGCCCGTAGCGGGCGCGCAGCGCGTCCGAGCGCTCCGCGTCCAGCTCTGCGGGCACCCGGATCTCGATGCGCACGAGATCCCGCTCCAGGGCGGTCTCCAGGACCCGGGCCACCTTGAAGCGGCTGACGCCGAACTCCTCGGCGATCTGGATCTTGGACTTGCCCTCGAGGTAGAAGCGGCGGGCCATGGCCGCCGCCTGCACCAGCTCCGCGGGTCCCATCCGCATGGCTGACCGACCCGCCGACATGGCCGACACGGCGCTCTCCTCACTGCTGTTCACAAACTGGGTTCGCCGTTCATCCTTGCAGATCCGGCCTTGTTGCTCAGTCCTGAAGGACTGCGTTCACGTTCCCTTGGCTCAGTGGCCGCACGCCCAGGCGCTTGACGCCGTCTTTGCCTCGGCTTGGGTGCGCAATGAACGTACCGCGTCCGCCGGATCCTTGGCGCCGTAGACGGCGGAGCCGGCGACGAACACGTCGGCGCCCGCCTCGGCGCACCGCTCGATCGTCTCGGCCGAGACACCGCCGTCGACCTGCAGCCACATTTCCAGGCCGTGCTTGCCGATCAGGTCACGGGTGCGGCGGATCTTGGGCAGCATGATGTCCAGGAAGGCCTGGCCGCCGAAGCCCGGCTCGACCGTCATGATCAGCAGCATGTCGAGCTCGGGGAGCAGGTCCTCGTACGGCTCGACGGGCGTCGCCGGCTTCAGCGCCATGGAGGCGCGGGCGCCCTTGGCGCGGATCTCTCGGGCGAGCCGGACGGGCGCGGCGGCGGCCTCCGCGTGGAAGGTGACGGATCCGGCGCCCGCCTCGACGTACTGGGGGGCCCAGCGATCGGGGTCCTCGATCATCAGGTGGCAGTCCAGCGGCGTGTCCGTCGCACGGGCGAGGGACTCTACGATCGGCACCCCGAGCGTGAGGTTCGGGACGAAGTGGTTGTCCATCACGTCGACGTGGAGCCAGTCGGCGCCCTCGACGGCCTGTGCCTCTTCGGCAAGACGGGCGAAGTCCGCGGACAGGATGCTGGGATTGATCTGCACGGCCATGCCCCAAGCCTGCCATGTCCGAGGCATGTTGCTGACCGCAGTCCACCGCCTGGGCACAGCGGCTCCCGCGGCCGCGCCCGGGGTGCCATGCTGGACCGCCGGGCGGCACCGCGCACGGCGAGCGGGGGGAAGCCATGGCGGATGTGGCGGACGTACGACGGCGGAAGCGGCGCGGGGCGGCGTGGCTGGTGTGCGGGCGGCGCACCAAGTGGCTGGTGGTGCTGTTCTGGCTGGTGGTGCTGATCGTCGCGGCGCCGCTGGCGCAGAAGCTCGCCGACGCCCAGGAGAACGACGCGGAGTCCTGGCTGCCCGGCTCCGCGGAGTCGACCCAAGTCCTGGACATCTCGGCCGAGTTCAGACCCGAGGTGATCCCCGCCATCGTGGTGTACGCCCGCGAGGGCGGCCTCACCGGAGCGGACCGCGCCCGGATCGCCGAGGACGTGCGCGAGGCGAAGGCGCTGCGCGCGCACGGGATCCGCGGCGCCGAGACCCGCGGCCCGCTCTACGACGCGAAGGCGGGCGCCGAGGCGGCACAGGTGTCCGTCCCGATCACCATGGACGCCGAGGGCTGGGAGCGCATCGGCCCCGCCGTCGACGCGATCCGGGAGCGGGTGGGCGAGGGCGGCGGGGGCCTGGCCGTGCACGTCACCGGTCCTGGCGGCACCGCCGCCGACTCCGCCGAGGCGTTCGAGGGGATCGACTCCACGCTGCTCCTGTCGGCGGCGGGCATCGTCGTGGTGATCCTGCTGTTCACCTACCGCAGTCCGACGCTGCTGCTCGCCCCGCTGCTCGCGGTGATCACCGCGCTCTTCACCGCCCAGGCCCTCGTCTATCTGCTCGCCACGCACGCGGACCTGACCGTCAACGGCCAGAGCGCGGGCATCCTCACCGTCCTCGTCTTCGGCGCGGGGACCGACTACGCCCTGCTCCTCGTCGCTCGCTATCGCGAAGAGCTGCGCCGCCACGAGGACCGCCACGAGGCGATGGCCCGCGCCCTGCACCGGGCCGGACCCGCGGTCCTCGCCTCCGGCGCGACCGTCGTCCTGAGCATGCTGGTGCTGCTGGCCGCCGAGATGAACTCGACGCGGGGCCTCGGCCCGGTCGCCGCCATCGGCGTCGCCGTCGGCCTCGTCGCGATGCTGACGCTCTTCCCGGCCCTCCTGGTGATCTTCGGCCGGTGGTTCTTCTGGCCGCTGGTCCCCCACGCGGGCTCCCCCGAGCCGACCGAGCGCGGCCTGTGGGCCCGTACGGGCCGGCGCATCGCCCGCCGCCCGCGGCTGATCTGGGCCAGCACGGCGGCGGTGCTCGCCCTGCTCTCGCTGGGCCTGCTGCAGCTGCGCGCCGAGGGGCTCGGCAACGCCGACTCGTTCACCGACAAGCCGGACTCGATCACCGGCCAGGAGGTGCTCGCGCGGCACTTCCCCGCGGGCTCCGGCGACCCCCTGGTGATCGTGGCGGACCGGGCGCGCGGCGACCGCGTCGGCGAGGTCGTCGCGGACACCCGGGGCGTGCAGCCCGGCAGCGTCGGCGTACCCCCGGGGACCAGGGCCGAGCACGAGGGGCGGGTGCTGCTGGAGGCGACGCCCACGGACCCGCCGGACAGCGCGGCCGCCAAGCGGACGGTGGAACGGGTCCGCGCGGCGGTGCACGCCGTGCCCGACGCGAACGCAAAGGTGGGCGGCGGCACCGCGGCCCTGCTCGACATGGACCACGCCACGGCCCACGACAACAAGCTGGTCATCCCGCTCGTGCTGCTCGTGGTCCTGCTGATCCTCGGCGTCCTGCTGCGCGCGGTCCTCGCCCCGCTCCTGCTGATCGCGACGGTCGTGCTGTCCTTCGCGACGGCGCTCGGTCTCAGCGCGCTGGCCTTCCGCCACCTCTTCGACTACGCGGGCGAGCCGACCGACTTCCCGCTCTTCGTCTTCGTCTTCCTGGTGGCGCTCGGCATCGACTACAACATCTTCCTGTCGACCCGCATCCGCGAGGAGGCGGCCCGCCAGGGCACGCGCGCGGGCGTCCTGACGGGCCTCGCGGCGACCGGCGCGGTGATCACCTCGGCGGGCCTGGTCCTCGCGGGCACGTTCGCGGCGCTCGGCACGCTCCCGATGGTGGCGTTCGCCGAGATCGGCTTCGCGGTGGCCCTCGGCGTCCTGCTCGACACGTTCGTCGTACGGTCGATCCTGGTCACGTCACTGTTCCTGGACGTGGGCCCGAGGGTGTGGTGGCCGCACCCGCTGGCGCGCAGGCCCGAGGAGCACGGGCCGACCCCGGACCGTCCGTGACGGGACCGGCCGCCGGCCGTCGGCCGTCGGACGGCCCTCAGGCCGTCCGTCGGATCAGCGCCAGATACATCGCGTCCGTCCCGTGCAGATGCGGCCACAGCTGTACGTCAGGGCCGTCGCCCAGCGCCGGGACGTCGGCCAACAGCGGGCGTGCGTCGATGAGTTCGGCTCCGCCGGTCTGCTTGAGCACGTCGTCCACGACGGCCCGTGTCTCGGCCAGGTGCGGCGAGCAGGTCGCATAGCCGACCACGCCGCCGACCCGCACCGACTCCAACGCCGTGCGCAGCAGCGCGCGTTGCAGCGGTCCGAAGCCCTCCAGGTCCTGCGGGCGGCGGCGCCAGCGGGCCTCGGGGCGGCGGCGCAGTGCGCCGAGTCCCGTGCAGGGCACGTCCATCAGGACACGGTCGAAGGTGCCGGGGCGCCACGGCGGGCGGGTGCCGTCGGCCGTGATCACCTCGTACGGTCCCGGGTTCCCGGCGAGCGCCTGCGCGACCAGTCCCGCCCGGTGCGGCTGCTTCTCGGCGGCGAGCAGCGCGGCGCCACGCTGGGCGGCGAGCCCGGCGAGCAGTGCCGCCTTGCCGCCGGGGCCCGCGCAGCCGTCGAGCCACTTCTCGTCGGGGCCCTCCAGCGGGGCGTCGGCGAGCGCGAGCGCGACCAGCTGGCTGCCCTCGTCCTGCACGCCCGCGCGGCCCTCGCGCACGGCCTCCAGGGAGCCCGGCTCCCCGCCCTCGCTGAGCCGCACCGCGTACGGCGACCAGCGGCCCGGCAGCGCGGAGTCCTCGCCGACGGCGGCGAGGAGTTCGTCGGCGGTGGCGCGGCCGGGGCGTGCCACCAGCGTCACCTCGGGCCGTTCGTTGTCGGCCTCAAGGAGGTCCTCGATGCCCGCGCGGCCGCCGCCGAGCGAGTCCCACAGCGCCGAGACGACCCAGCGGGGGTGCGAGTGGACGACGGCGAGGTGGTCCTCGGGGTCCTCGTCGTACGGGGGCGCGATCCGCTCCACCCAGGTGTCGAGGTCGTCCTGGGAGACCTTGCGCAGCACGGCGTTGACGAACTTGGCCCGTCCGTCGCCGAGCACCACGCGCGCCAGCTCCACCGAGGCGGAGACGGCGGCGTGCGTGGGGATGCGGGTGCCGAGCAGCTGGTGCACGCCCAGGTTGAGCACGTCGAGGACCGGCGCGTCGACCTCGCGCAGCGGCCGGTCGATGCAGGCCGCGACGACGGCGTCGTAGGTTCCCTGGCGGCGCAGCGTGCCGTAGACCAGCTCGGTGGCGAGCGCCGCGTCCCGCGCGTCGAAGTTCGCGTCCTTCTCACGGGCCTTGCGCAGCAGCGGGGGCAGGACGAGGTTGGCGTACGCGTCGCGCTCGTCCACCGCCCGCAGGGCCTCGAATGCGAGGAAGCGGACGGGGTCCTTCTGCGGTCGGCGGTAAGGCTTTTTGGACTTCGCCGGCTTGCCCGGCTTGCCCCCCGAATTGCCCGGCTTGCCTCCCGGCTTGTCGGGACGCCGGTTCGGCTGGTCGTTCACAAGGTGCTCCGCTGCTGGTGTGGGTCGAACCCACCTAGCCTACGACGCCGGCGCCCACCCGCTCGCCGGGGGCGATGCGCACCCCGCGCGCCCAGTCCGCGCCGCGCATCGGCTTCTTGCCCTGCGGCTGGACCCAGAGCAGCTCGACGGCGTGCGATCCGGAACCGACGTACACATTGTTCTTGGCGGCGGACAGCTCACCGGGCGCGAGGTCGGTGCGGTCCTGGACGAGCGCGGCCTGGATGATCTTCAGGCGTTCGCCGCGGAAGACGGTCCAGGCGCCGGGGGCGGGCGTGCAGCCGCGCACCACGCGGTCCACGCGCAGCGCCGGGGCGGCCCAGTCCACCTCGGCGTCCTCGACGTTGATCTTCGGGGCGAGGGTGACGCCGTCGGCCGGCTGGGGCACGGCCTGCAGGCTGCCGTCCTCGATGCCGTCCATGGTCGCGACGAGCAGCCCGGCGCCCGCGAAGGCGAGCCGGGTGAGCAGGTCGCCGCTGGTGTCGGTGGGACGGACCGCCTCCGTCACCGTCCCGTACACCGGTCCGGAGTCGAGCCCCTGCTCGATCAGGAAGGTGGAGGCGCCGGTGATCTCGTCGCCCGCCATCACCGCGTGCTGCACCGGGGCCGCGCCGCGCCAGGCCGGAAGGAGCGAGAAGTGCAGGTTGACCCAGCCGCGGGCCGGGACGTCCAGGGCGACCTTGGGCAGCAGCGCGCCGTAGGCCACGACGGGGCAGCAGTCGGGCCCGATCTCGCGCAGCCGGGCCAGGAACTCCTCGTCGCGCGGCTTCGCGGGCTTCAGCACCTCGATGCCGGCCTCCGCGGCCCGCTCGGCGACCGGACTGGCGACGAGCCTGCGGCCCCGGCCCGCGGGCGCGTCCGGCCGGGTCACGACGGCGGCCACCTCGTGCCGGTCGGAGGCGATGAGGGCGTCGAGGGCGGGGACGGCGACCTCGGGAGTGCCTGCGAAGACGAGCTTCACTGGGGGGTACCTCGGATCTCTGGTCAGGGAGGAGCGACGGCCAAGGACCGGCGGGGACGGCGACGCACCAGTCTATGGGCCGCCCCGCGGGGCCGCCCGGGACGGTCCTTTCCGGGGACTGAGGTTGACGGCGCCGGGGGCGTACGAAATGGCGCGCGCCCTGTGCATATGCGCATACGCCCCTGCACCGTGACCCCACACGAACTAGCGCGTTGGTCAAGAAAGAGTTGACCACCATGGGCCGCGGATGCGGCCCGATCCTTTTCAACGCCGGTTCGAGAGGCTTGTTCATGGCCGACCACGCAACCCACGACGCCCAGGCACGGGCCAGCCTGCACCTCCTGGTGCGGGACATCGAGCGGGTCCGCCGGCAGGTGGACGCACTGCGTACGCTCACCGCCCAGCTCGGCAACGTCTACCGCCCGCGCCGCTCCAGCCCGTCCGCGGGCTTCGTCGTGTACGGACGGGCACCCGCCCCGACCGTCCGCCTCGCCCAGGAACTGCGGGACAGCGTCGAGACGCTGGTCACCGCCGCGGTGGACTTCGACCGCTCGCTCGGCTTCTCGTGGGACGCGGTGGGCTCGGCGCTCGGCGTCACCAAGCAGGCGGTCCACCGCCGTTACGGCGCGCGCCGGGCCACCACGCAGGCGGCGGCCGAGGCGGAGCGCGCCACGGAGACGCCGACGCCGGGTACGGTCGTGCCGTCCCCCGCCGCGGCGGGCGCCACGGCCACCGCCACCGCCACGCGGCCGCTTCCGGTCGGTGTCCCCCTGCCGTCCGTCCCCGCCGCCCGCGCGATGCCGACCCAGCCCACCGCGGGCAGCCCCGTGCTCCGCGAGGACCCCAGGCCCAGCGCCTTCCCCGGGCCCCGCAACGGCTGACGCCCCCCGATCGCTGCCCTCTCGTCCCCCGCCAGGGACGAGGGGGCAGCTCCGTGTTCCGGCGGCGTGCGGCGCGTGGCGGGCGGGGCTGAGCTGAGCTGAGCTGAGCTGCGACGGTGACATGTCCCCACCGAACTCCGCGGCGAGGCCGCGTCAGCCGAACTCCGGCCGGCGAGGCCCGCGTCGACCGAACCCTGCCGGGTCAGACCGGCAGCCCAACCCCGCCCAGCCGGACCCGCGTCAACCGAACCCCGCCCAGCCAGACCGGCGCCAGTCCAACCCCACCCGGCCAGGTCCGCGTCAGCCCAACCCCGCCCGGGCGAGCCCGCGTCAGTTCAGTCCCGCCGCCCGGCCAGGCCCGCGTCAGCCCAACCCCGCCCGGCCAGAGCAGCGCCAGCCCAACCAGGCCCGCCTCAGCCGAACGTCTCCCAGCCAGCCCGCCTCAGCCGATGTCCGGCGGGTCGACCCGGATCCGTACCGCCTCGCCGCCGGACTCCTTCGCCCCCTTCGCGCCCCGCGCCATCCGCGCGGCCTGCGCCGCCTTCAACGCCGCCGCGAGCGCGAAACCACTCCCCGGCGGCACCCGGATCAGCACCCGCTCGGCCCGCTCCCCGGCCCCCGCACCTCCGCCCCGCCGGGCGGGCACGGGGCCTGCCTCTCGTACCGGAACCGGGCCCAACACCACCGCGTCCCCCGGCAGTTCGGCGCCCGACAGGAACTCCGTGAGCGCCTCGGGTGTTCCGGACACCGCCGCCATCCGCGACACCGGCGGGAACCCGAGCTCGGCCCGCTCGGCGAGCTCCCGCACCGCGTGGCCCACCGGGTCCCACCGCACCAGCGCCTGCACGGGCCGCAGCGTCGGCTCGGCGACGACCACGACCGTGCCGCCCGCACCTTGCGGCCTGACCAGCGAGGAGGCCGCGATCCACCGGCGCAGCGCGTCCTCCCCCGCGCGCAGGTCGGGCCGCCCCAGCATGGCCCACCCGTCGAGCAGCAGGGCGGCCGCGTAACCGCCGTCGGCGACGGGCTCCGCCCCCGGCGTGCTCACCACCAGCGCCGGCGTCCCCGGCACCGTGTCGAGGACCTGCTCACGCCCCGACGTACGCACCGGCACCGCCGGGAACGCCCGCCCCAGCTCCTCGGCCGTCCTGCGGGCGCCCACCACCTGGGCGCGCAGCCGGAACGCCCCGCAGGACTCGCAGTGCCACTGGGCCTCCTCGACCCCGCACCAGCCGCACCGCAAGGCGGATCCGCCGTCCTGCGCCTCCAGCGGCCCGGCGCAACGACGGCACCGCGCGGGCTCCCGGCACCGCTCGCAGGCGAGCCGCGGCACATAGCCGCGCCGCGGCACCTGCACCAGGACGGGCCCGTGCTTGAGCCCTTCCCGCGCCACCCGCCAGGCCAGCGTCGGCAGCCGGGCCGCGCGCGCCGCCTCGTCCCGGGCGAGGTCGCCGTCGCCCACGGTCCGCACCAGCGGCGCGGCGCCCCGCACCTGCTCGCGGTCGGCGACGAGCGGCGCGGCCCAGCCGCTCTCGACTAGCTGCGCCGCCTCCACCGTGCAGCTCCAACCGCCCAGCAGGAACCCGCACTTGTCCCGCGAGGCGCGCAGCTCCAGCACCTCCCGCACATGCGGGAAGGGCGCGTTGTCGTCACTGTGATTGGAGTCCCCGTCGTCCCAGACGACGACGAGGCCGAGGTCCCGTACGGGCGCGAACATGGCGGCGCGGGTCCCGACGACGGCCCGCACGGTGCCGCGCCGGACCGAGAGCCACTCCTGATAGCGCCGCTCCTGTCCGGCGTCGGCGGTCAGCAGCGCGTGCTGCCCCTCGCCGAGCAGTTCGGTGAGCGCGGCGTCCACGCGCGCGGCGGGCCGCCCGGTCGGTACGACGACGAGGGCGCCGCGCCCCGAGGCGAGCGTGGCCTGGACGGCGCGGGCGATCTCCTCGGCCCACTGCGGCCCCGGCAGCGCGGTCCACACGGCGCGCGGCGCACCACCTGAGGCCAGCGCTTCGAGGAACTCCGGCCCGTGCCCGTACCGCTGCCAGCTGCCCGGCTCGGGCGGACGCGGCGGGGCCGGCGGAGCGGGCGACTTCCGCGCTTCGGCGCGGGCGTGCCGGGGCGGGATCGCCAGCTGCAGGACGTCGGCGAGGCTGCCCGCGTACCGGTCGGCGACGGCCCGGGCGAGGTCGAGGAGGCCGGAGTCGAGCACCGGCTCGGGCGAGACGACCTGGGCGAGCGCGGCCAGCGGCCCGCTGTAGTCGCTCTCGGCCCGCCGCTCGACGACGAACCCGTCGATCAGCCCGCCCCCTTCGCGCCGCCCCTCCCGCACGTTCCGCGCCCCGGCGCCGAACCGCACCCGGACCCGGACCCCCGGCTGGGCCACCGCGTCGAGCTCCTCGGGCACGGCGTAGTCGAAGTACCGGTCGAGATGCAGCACGCCCTTGTCGACGAGCACCCGCGCCACGGGCAGCTCCTTGGCCAGCGCGGCCCCCCGCCAGGTCCGCGGCTTGGCCCGCGGCACCTTGGCCCCCCGCACCGACTCCCGAATGAGCGCAAGCTGCTCCGCCCCCTCGGCACCCCCCGTCCCACCCTCTTCGTTCTCCCTGCTCACAGCTGCATTCCTACCAGACCGGACTGACACCGGGACGGGCCCGCAGACCCTTGGACCGTCGACTACCGGCCACCCTCGTGGCTCATACGGCCGTCTCGACAAGTTCCGGCCGTGTGCGGTTGCCTCCCCCGGAATGCGACAGGCCAAGAAGTGGAAACGGGAAACCACGCCGACCGCCTTGCTCGTGTCATCGGGTCCGGCCGACGCTGTCTGGCGACGACGGACGCCGAACGGCACCGGCGGGATCGGCATGAGGGGGGCACATGCTGGAGCAACCAGTGTTCGGTGCGGAACTGCGGCGTTCACGCATGGCCGCGGGGCTCACCCTCACGGAGTTCGCCTCGTCGGTGCACTACAGCAAGGGGCAGATCAGCAAGGTCGAAACGGGCAACAAGAAACCGACCCCCGAGTTCGCCCGCCTGTGCGACGCGGCGCTCGACGCCGACGGCGCCCTGGCAGCGCTCGTTCCACCTGCCGACCTGCCTCCTGCTGCGCTCACACCGGGCAATGAGGCAGGAGAAGCCATGCGAGGCAGGACCGCGCCCTCCGGGGCGCCGACCGACGACCATCACGTCCCGCCGTCCCGCCGCCGCGTCATGGCGGTCGGCGCCGCGTCCGTGCTAGGCGTCGCCGTCTCGGCACGCCCCGTCCCCGCGGCGGCCGGGGCATCCGCAGGTGACAGCGGCTCCGGACTGCTCGCGGCATCGCGAGGGCTCTTCGACCAGTACCGAGGCCTGGGGCAGCTCACCCCTCCGACGACCCTGCTGCCGGCGCTCATCGAACAGAGCCGAGCCACCCGGGAGCTCGCCGCACGCTGCGCGCCCGCCGCCAGAACTGCCCTGCTGACCCTCGCCTCGCGGTACGCCGAGTTCGCCGGCTGGATGGCGCAGGAAACAGGTGACGACGCGGCGGCGCTCCGGTGGACCGAGCACGCCGTCGACCTGGCCGAGTCGGCCGGGGACCACGATCTCGCGTCGTACGCCCTCGTGCGTCGAGCCTTGATCAGCTACTACCAGGGTGACGCTGCCGACACCATCGCCCTGGCAGAGGGCGGACGGTCCCGTCGCCTGCCGCCCCGGATCCGTGGCCTCGCCACGCAACAGCTGGCGCAGGGGCACGCCCTCGCGGGCGACCACGACGCCTCTCTGCGCCGACTCGACCAGGCCCGCGCCCTTCTCGACGACGCCGAACGACCCGACCCTTCCGCCCCGGTTCTGGGCGCCACCCACCTCGCCGATCCCATCACCATGATCACCGGCTGGTGTCTGGTCGACCTCGGCAGGCCGCAGCAGGCCGCTGCGTTCCTGGACCGTGCCTGCGCAGGGCTGCCGCCCACAGCTCTGCGGACTCAGGCCCGTTACGGGGTGCGGCGCGCGCTCGCCCACGCCAGGGCAGGCGAGATCGAGCATTCGTGCGCCGTCGTGCGGTCCCTGCTCCCTGCCGTACGGAGCACGGAATCCGCCACGGTCCGACTCGACC
Organism: Streptomyces sp. NPDC005863; assembly: GCF_042871345.1. Taxonomy (NCBI): domain Bacteria; kingdom Bacillati; phylum Actinomycetota; class Actinomycetes; order Kitasatosporales; family Streptomycetaceae; genus Streptomyces; species Streptomyces sp. NPDC005863. The sequence continues at coordinate 117,453 of NZ_JBIAII010000009.1, forward strand.
TGCGCCGGCTCACACGCACCCTCGCACGCTTCCGCTCGGTGCCCGCCGTCGCAGAGCTGTCGCCCGAACTCACCGCCGCGCTGCACGGCCCCGTTCGGTAGCGGCCGACGGCCGTCCCCACGTCACACCGCGAGCTCTCGCGTCCTCCGCGGTCACCACGTCTCAGTCGCTCAACAGGAAGGTGAACACCGCCGTGTCCAAGATCTTCATCAACTACCGAACCGGTGACGGGGACCAACTCGCCGCCCATCTGGACGGAGCACTGCGCCACCGATTCGGCACCGACGAGGTCTTCCGCGACGGCACATCGATCCGGGCGGGCGCGGACTACACACAGGAACTCATGCGAGCCGTACGGCGCTGCAGGGTGCTGTTGGCCGTCATCGGCCCCCACTGGTCCACAGCGCCCCAGCTGCACCACGAAGACGACTGGGTCCGGAGGGAGATCATCGAGGCACGGGAGTACGGCATTCCCGTCGTACCTGTCCTCAGTGGGCGCTCGACGGAGCGTCTGTGCAAGGCAGAGCTTCCCGCTGAACTGACGTGGCTGGCCGACCGGCAGGCGCTGACCTTCACCCCCTACACCTCCGTGCCAGACCTGCGCCGCATCGGCGACCAACTGGCTGAGCTGGTACCCGGGTTGACCGATCTCACCGTTCCCGCACAGGCGCCGTCCGAGCAGTCCGGCACCCACAATTCCGTGGGCGGCAGCAACCACGGCACCCTCGTCCAGGGCCGGGACTTCAGCGGAGACATCGCCGGAGCCATCTACAAGAACAACAGCGGCCCGTTCCACACCGGAACGGGCAGCCAGCACATCCACCACACCCAGCCCCGGTTCGAAGGGGACGGCGGCACGTTCATCGCGGGCTCCAACAATGGAGGCATCAACCACCACTACGACAAGCGTCGGCACACCGAGGACGACGAGCGGTGAGTGACCCCGTCTCGTACGACATCCACTCCCAGGCCGGGCCCTTCCACACCGGCAGTGGGTCCCAGACGATCCACCAGTACTTCGCCCCGGTCTCCGCCCCGCGGCCTCAGGCGTCCCGCCCGTTGCCGGACGACCATCTGCTGTGGCTCAGACGGCGATACGTCGAACCCGACGGCTGGGGTCACGCCGAACGGATCCTCATGGAGACGCACACCGTCCTGGTCGACGGGCGCCCCGGGAGCGGCAGGAACGCGACGGCCCGCATGCTGCTGTACGCCCACCCGGAACTTCGGGGAAACCTCCGCGAGGTGCTGCCCGAGGATGACAGCGGCGCTCTCCTGCTCGACCTGGAACAGGTGGGCGAGCGCGAGGGATTGCTGCTGGACCTCTCGGAGGCCGACCGGGAGAGCTGGCGTGTCCTCCACGACAAGCTGCCCGGCTACCACGCGGAGGTACGCAAGCGCGGTTCGCGGCTCGCCGTGGTCATCCCGTCACGCCCGCTCCCCGGGCCCCTGCATCCCGTGCTGGAGGCACACCGCGTCGACATCGGCCGCCCCCACGGCCTCCACGTGCTTCGACGCGCACTCCTGCAGGAGGACTTCGCACCGGGGACCCCGGAACAACCGTCGCCCGATCTTATGCGCCTGCTCGAACGAGAGCCGCCGCTCCGCCACATCGCCCGCCTGGCAGACCTGATCTGCCGAGCCCGCAGATCCCGCCCGGCCGACACGTTCGACGACTGGTGTTCGCGTGCGCTGGAGGCCATCAACCGGCAGCCCGAGGAGGTGGCACAGCAGGTCATTGCCTTGGCCGACGGCGGTTCAAGGGCGCTGCTGCTCACCACCGCCATGCTGCACGGTGAGCACGGCGCACGCTCAGACGCGGTCTACGAGGCATGTGAAGCACTGCTCGATTCCGTGAAACACCCCGTCGACGAAAGGCCTCTCCTGGAGCGAGAGGATCTCTCCGCGCGTTTCAACGAGATCCGGGCGACACCTGACGCCCAGGGACGGGTCACGTTCGAGGCGGTGGAGTACGACTCCGCCGTCCGGACGCACTTCTGGAACAACATGCCGGGCCTGCGCACCCGGTTGGCCACCTGGGTCAGCAGGGCCATCGCGCTGCCGTCACTCACGGACGCGGACCGAACCGCTCTCATCGGGCACTTCGCGAAGCAGACGCTCGCCAGCGGCGGAGGCGAGGGCCTGCTCGCCGTGGTGTCCGGCTGGTGGGACCGGCAGGGGGTGTTCCGATCCGCCGTCACGCAGGCGCTCACCCATGGAGCCCTCGACAGGGACGCCGGCAGGGAGATCCGCAGGAGGCTGCTCGACTGGTCGCGTGTGCCCCGGCTGCCGGAGCAACGCGCCGCGGTCCTCGTGGACGTCTGCTCCGCCGAACTCGCCGCGGCCTATCCGCAGCAGGCAGTGGTGCGCCTCCACCATCTGGCCAGGCGCAGTGGTGGTCGTGCGGCGGAGCAGCAGCTGACGGCTCTGGTCCTGTCCGACCGCCGACTGCACCGTCTGATGCTGCAGCGGCTCGCCTTCGGTCTAGCCGGGCAGCGATGGGACGCGGACGTACGGCTGTTCCTGTCCTTGACCGCCGCTGACCTGCTCTGCCGCCAGGACCGCGGGATCCATGCGCTCATCGACGAGAAGGGCATCCGGGTCCAGCTCACCAGCGGCTGGGATTCCCTGTTCCGGCGCGTGCCGCCGCCCCGATGGCAACAACGGGCGGCCGACTGGCTGACAGCGGCCGGGCGAGCTCAGCGGACGCACCGCGAGCATCTCCTCACGGTGCTGGTCGATGCCTGCGGCAAGGAGCCGCTTCCCCTGGCCCGCCTCCACGAGCTGTCGCGCCGACACCATGTCGCTCCCCTGATGTTCAGAAAGATCAACGAAGCGCAGGGCATCCGGCCGACGCGCCCCCGTCGTTAACCCATTCCGCTCCGCCCATGGGAGACCTCCATGCAATCCGGCCACAAGGCCATGACCGGCTTCGTCACCGTGCTTCTCGCGCTCGTCCTCGTCATCGTCGGCCTCGTGACCGGGTGGCCCCTGTGGGTCTGGCCGGTCGCGGCCGGTGCCTTGGCTGCCGTCACAGCTGTCGCGCTCTCCCACGCACGCCGGCAACGCCCTCTCATACCTCCTGAGCGGCTGCTGGAGCCCGAGCTCCCGATCCCCCAGGTCGAGCGGTGGGAACGCGTCGTCAAGGACGTCTCACTGCCCTCGCTCAGCGACGACTACGACTTCCAGTTCTCGGCCACCGTTCGGTGGGTGCCTCAGGACGCACCCGCGAACGCGCCCCTCGTCAACGCGGGCGGACTCGCCATCGACGCGGTGGTGGACCGCGCCCGCAGCATCACCCATCAGTCCCCGCCGAACCGGAGCTCCCTGGTCCAGCACCGGCTGAACGGCGAACTGGCCACCATGGTCGCCGACCCGAGTGGCCGTGTCCTCGCCATGGCGGAGAACGTCAGGCTGGTCCTGTCCGATGCCGACCGGGAACGGCTCGAGAAGCTCGCCACGGTGCGCAAGAACGAGGAGGTCTGGGAACACGAGCGCAAGTACGAACAGAGCAAACGGGCCTACCTGGGCGAAGACGTCCTGAAGACGCCGGGCAGCGCGGTGGTCTGGTGGCTGAGCAAGAACAACGATCAGATCGACAAGACGGTCTCGGACATCGGTCTCCTGGCCGAGCTGTCCTCCGCCGCGAACGACCAGCCCGTCCCGGACGACTTCCACCGCTTCGTCCCCGGTCTCGCGCAGGAGGCGGGCGAACAAGCCGCACCGGACACCGAAGGGGACCGTTTCGGGAGCGGGCCCGCTACGCCCGATGACTACGCGCGGTGGCTGTTGCAGGGCTCCGGGCTCCCCGCAGACGACCCCCGAGGAGGGCTGTACGTGGAGCGCATGGCCGACGCCGCCAAGGGCGCCGGACTGCCGGATGTCGCTGACGCGTTGCTGCGCCTGCTCGGAGAGCACTTGCCCACGCCGGAGGATCCCGGCCCGTCCGAGCCACCGTTCGACGACCCCTACGCCGAGGAACCCCCGTACGACGAGTGAGCCCGACGCAACGGATACGGCCGAGGCCCGGCTCTCTTCAGGAGAGAGCCGGGCCTCGGGCGAAACCAGGGGGCCGGAACTACAGCCCCGCCGCCCTCCGCAGCGCGTCCACCCGGTCCGTGCGCTCCCACGTGAAGTCGGGGATCGCGCGGCCGAAGTGGCCGTACGCCGCGGTCTGCGAGTAGATCGGGCGGAGCAGGTCGAGGTCGCGGATGATCGCGGCCGGGCGGAGGTCGAAGACCTCGGCGATGGCCGTCTCGATCTTGTCCGTGTCGACCGTGGCCGTGCCGAAGGTCTCCACGAAGAGGCCCACCGGCTCGGCCTTGCCGATCGCGTACGCGACCTGGACCTCGCAGCGGGCCGCGAGGCCGGCCGCGACGACGTTCTTGGCGACCCAGCGCATCGCGTACGCGGCGGAGCGGTCGACCTTGGACGGGTCCTTGCCCGAGAAGGCGCCGCCGCCGTGGCGGGCCATGCCGCCGTACGTGTCGATGATGATCTTGCGGCCGGTCAGGCCGGCGTCGCCCATCGGGCCGCCGATCTCGAAGCGTCCCGTCGGGTTGACCAGGAGGCGGTAGCCGTCGGTGTCCAGCTTGATGCCGTCCTCGACGAGCGCCTTCAGCTCGGGCTCCACGACGAACTCGCGGATGTCGGGCGCCAGGAGCGAGTCCAGGTCGATGTCCGAGGCGTGCTGGGAGGAGACGACGACCGTGTCGAGGCGGACGGCCTTGTCGCCGTCGTACTCGATGGTGACCTGGGTCTTGCCGTCGGGGCGCAGGTAGGGGATGGTGCCGTTCTTGCGCACCTCGGAGAGGCGGCGCGAGAGGCGGTGCGCGAGGTGGATCGGGAGCGGCATGAGCTCCGGGGTCTCGTCGCAGGCGTAACCGAACATCAGGCCCTGGTCGCCCGCGCCCTGCTTGTCCAGCTCGTCCTCGTCGCCCTCGACCCGCTTCTCGTACGCCGTGTCGACGCCCTGCGCGATGTCGGGGGACTGCGAGCCGATGGACACCGAGACGCCGCAGGAGGCGCCGTCGAAGCCCTTCTTCGAGGAGTCATAGCCGATCTCGAGGATCTTGTCGCGCACGAGCTGCGCGATCGGCGCGTACGCCTTCGTCGTGACCTCGCCGGCCACGTGGACGAGGCCGGTGGTGATCAGCGTTTCCACGGCGACCCGGGAGGACGGGTCCTCCCGCAGAAGCGCGTCGAGAATCGTGTCGCTGATCTGGTCAGCGATCTTGTCGGGGTGACCCTCGGTCACAGACTCCGAGGTGAAGAGGCGCCGGGACACATCGCTCCCTGTGGTTGCAGCGGCTGCTGGCTGATCATGGGCGGACGGCCGGGAGCTGCGCCCGGCGTCGTCCGAGACCAGTTTATCGGTCACACTCGGCCGCCGGACCACATGTCTCGCCACTTGGGAGCCCTGTGACCTGCGGCACTGCTTTGCGCGGTACGACGATCGGTCTCCGCCGCGGGGCGTCGCACCCGATTTTCCCGGGTTTGAGACGCCCTACGGGGCGAAAATGACATTGAGCACCGCGCACGGAGACACAGTCAAGAGACGCGCGGAAATGTGGCCAAGTTCCGCCAACAGGCGAAACCGGTGTCCGGGGATCGGTCAAAATGCGCGGCCACCCGTCCGGATGGTGAGACGGGGGGCCGTGCGGAGCGAAAGGGGCGGACCAGGCTCGTCAGGAGAGGCGCTCCGCCACCAGGTCCCACACCGTGTCCGCGAGCGCCTCCTTGGGGCCGTACGGGACCGCCGTCTCGCTGCCGTCCGCCCCGAGCACGACCGCCTCGTTCTCCTCGGAGCCGAACGTCTTGCGCTCTCCGACCTCGTTGACGACCAGCAGGTCGCAGCCCTTGCGGGCGAGCTTGGCGCGGCCGTTGGCCAGTACGTCGTCCGTCTCGGCGGCGAAGCCGACGACCACCTGGCCCGGGCGCGGCCGGTCCCCCGCGATCTCGGCGAGGACGTCGGGGTTGCGGACCAGCGCGATGGGCGCCGGCTCCTGGCCGTCCTTCTTCTTGATCTTTCCCGCGGCGTACGTCTCGGGGCGGAAGTCGGCCACGGCGGCCGCCATGACGACCGCGTCGGCGTCGGCCGCGGCCTTCAGGACGGCGTCGCGCAGCTGGAGGGCGGTGCCGACCGGTACGACGTCGACGCCTGCCGGGTCGGGCAGCGCGGCGTTGGCCGCGACGAGCGTGACGCGGGCGCCGCGGGCGGCGGCGCTGCGGGCGAGCGCGTAGCCCTGCTTGCCCGAGGAGCGGTTGCCCAGGAAGCGGACCGGGTCGAGGGGCTCGCGGGTGCCGCCGGCGCTGACCACCACGTGCCGTCCGGTGAGGTCGCGGGTCTGGTCCGGGCGCGCGAGGACGCGTCGTACGACCTCGAAGATCTCGGTGGGGTCGGGGAAGCGGCCCTTGCCGGTGTCCACGCCGGTGAGGCGGCCGACGGCGGGCTCGATGACCAGGGCGCCGCGGCGGCGCAGGGTGGCCACGTTCTCCTGGGTGGCGGGGTGCTCCCACATCTCGGTGTGCATGGCCGGGGCGAAGAGGACCGGACATCGGGCCGTCAGGAGCGTGTTGGTGAGCAGGTCGTCCGCGAGGCCGTGGGCCGCCTTGGCGAGCATGTCGGCGGTGGCGGGAGCGACGATCACGAGGTCGGCGTGCTGCCCGATGCGGACGTGCGGGACCTCGTGGACGTCGGACCAGACCTCGGTCGAGACGGGGTGGCCGGAGAGCGCGGACCAGGTCGCCGCGCCGACGAAGTGCAGCGCCGACGCGGTCGGCACGACGCGTACGTCATGGCCCGACTCGGTCAGCCGGCGCAGCAGCTCGCACGCCTTGTAGGCGGCGATGCCGCCGCTGACCCCCAGGACTACCTTCGGCTTCTCGGCCACTGCCTTCGTCTCCCCGCACTCGGATCCGCGCTCGGATGCGTACGACTCCATGACACACCACAGGCCCGGCAGCCGTGCTGCCGGGCCTGTGATGAACGTACGAACCGCTTACTGGGCCGGGCCCTCGATGGCCTCGGAGGTCAGCAGGCCAGCGTTGATCTCGCGGAGCGCGATCGAGAGCGGCTTCTCGTGGACGTGGGTGTCCACCAGGGGGCCGACGTACTCCAGGAGGCCCTCACCGAGCTGCGAGTAGTACGCGTTGATCTGGCGCGCGCGCTTGGCGGCGTAGATCACGAGGCTGTACTTCGAGTCGGTGGCTTCGAGCAGCTCATCAATCGGCGGGTTGATGATGCCCTCGGGCGCGGTGATGGAAGAGGACACTCTTCGCCTTCCGATGGGTCAAGTGATGTCGAGACCGGAGTCAGGACACGGGTGTGGAGCTAAAGAACTTTCATCAAGGCTAGCAGCTCACGCGCCACGTCCTCGACGGAGGTGTTGACCAGGGTGGTGTCGAACTCGGCCTCGGCGGCCAGCTCCACCTTGGCGGCGGCGAGCCTGCGCTCGATCACGTCGGGCGCCTCGGTCCCCCGGCCGGTGAGCCGGCGGACCAGCTCCTCCCAGCTCGGCGGGGCGAGGAAGACCAGCTGTGCCTCGGGCATCGACTCGCGCACCAGGCGCGCGCCCTGCAGATCGATCTCCAGGAGGACGGGCTCGCCGGCCTCCAGGCGGTCGAGCACGGCGCGGCGCGGGGTGCCGTAGCGGTTGCCCGCGAACTCGGCCCACTCCAGCAGCTCGCCGTTGGCGATGAGCTTGTCCATCTCGTCGTCGGAGACGAAGAAGTACTGGACTCCGTGCTTCTCACCGGGCCGCGGCTTGCGGGTGGTGGCCGAGACCGAGAGCCAGACCTCTGGGTGTTCCTTGCGCATATGAGCGACGACCGTGCTCTTGCCGACCCCGGAGGGGCCGGAGAGCACGGTCAGCCGCGGACGTACGTCCGGGGGTACGGGGGACGTCCCCCGGGGTGTTGCAGCCATGCAGCGATTATCCAGGTTCTCAGGAGTGCCCGAGAACATCAGCCCTCAGGAATGCCCGAGAACGTCAGCCGGCGGCACCGCCACCGAACTCTCGCTCGAGCGACGCGATCTGGTTGGAGCCGAGACCGCGCACACGGCGGCTCTCGGAGATGCCAAGACGCTCCATGATCTGCTTGGCGCGGACCTTGCCCACGCCAGGCAGCGACTCCAGGAGGGCGGAGACCTTCATCTTGCCGATGACATCGTTCTCCTGACCCTGCTTGATGACCTCGTGAAGCGAGGCGCCGGAGTGCTTGAGTCGATTCTTGACCTCGGCCCGCTCCCGGCGAGCCGCGGCGGCCTTTTCGAGCGCGGCTGCGCGCTGTTCAGGGGTAAGGGGCGGAAGAGCCACGCCTACGTCACCTCGGATGTCGAACTGTCGGATACGGACCGGTGAGGAACCTAGTCGCCCCACACCTGGGGAGCAACGTGCAACGCGCTTGCCCGTCGTCCCCCCACTAACTACAGGGTGTGGGGGGTTCCCCACTCGACGGAGACTAGCGGGCATGGCCGCCGGAGTCAGCGAGAACAGACGAAAAGTCCTGGTCAGCCTCTGTCGAGCCGTACATATCGGGCATTTCTCCCCGGATTTGGGCCGGTGAACTGTCGGCGGGCCGTCGACGGAGTGCGCGCGCGGGGTCCTTCGCCCCGCTCAGGCCGCTTCGACCGCCGCCCTGATCTCGTCCGCGAAGCGCTCCGCGGAGTCGCGCAGGCCCGTGACGTCGGGTCCGTGGCGGAGCACGCCGCGGCTGACGTTCGGCACCACGTTGCGCACGGCGGCGCCGAAGACGCCGGGGAGGTCCGCGGGCGTCGCGCCCTGGGCCCCGATGCCGGGGGCGAGCAGCGGGCCGTTGATCCCGAGGTCGTACGAGGACAGGTCGCCCAGCGTCGCGCCGACGACCGCGCCGAAGGAGCCCAGCGGCGTCTGCCCGGCGTTCTCCGCGGCGAGGTGGCCGAGGACGGTGGCCGCGACCGTGCGGCCGTCCGCGCGGACCGCGTGCTGCACCTCGGCGCCCTCGGGGTTGGAGGTGAGGGCGAGCACGAAGAGCCCGGCGCCGTTCTCGCGGGCGAGGTCGACGGCCGGCTTCAGGGAGCCGTATCCGAGGTAGGGCGAGACGGTGAGCGCGTCGCTGAACAGGGGCGAGTCCTTGCGCAGGAAGGTCTCGGCGTACGCGGCCATGGTCGAGCCGATGTCGCCGCGCTTGGCGTCCATGACGACCAGGGCGCCCGCCGCGCGGACCTCCTCGACCGCCTTCTCCAGGACGGCGATGCCGCGCGAGCCGAAGCGCTCGAAGAAGGCGCTCTGCGGCTTGAACACCGCGACGGTCCCGGCGAGCGCCTCGACGACGGTCCGTGTGAACCGCTCCAGGCCCGCCACGTCGTCGTTCAGGCCCCACGCGGAGAGCAGCGAGGCGTGCGGGTCGATGCCGACGCAGAGCGGGCCGCGCTCGTCCATGGCCTGGCGCAGGCGCGTACCGAAGGGCTCGAAGGGGCTCATGCTGCTCACGCGGAATTCCTCACGTCGGCGCCGACCGCGTCGGCGAGGGTGGCGTACGGGCTCGTGCGCAGGCGCGCGGCGAGGCCCTTGTGGATCGCGCGGCCCCAGAAGGGGCCCTCGTAGATGAAGGCGCTGTAGCCCTGGACCAGGGTGGCGCCCGCGAGGATGCGCTGCCAGGCGTCCTCGGCGTTCTCGATGCCGCCGACGCCCACGAGCGTGATCCGGTCGCCCACGCGCGCGTAGAGGCGGCGCAGGACCTCCAGGGAGCGCTCCTTGAGGGGGGCGCCGGACAGGCCGCCGGCCTCCTTGACCAGGGCCGGGTCGGAGGCCAGGCCGAGGCCCTCGCGCGCGATGGTGGTGTTGGTGGCGATGATGCCGTCCAGGCCTAGCTCGACGGCGAGGTCGGCGACCGCGTCGACGTCCTCGTCGGCCAGGTCCGGGGCGATCTTGACGAGCAGCGGGACCCGGCGGCCCTCGACGCTGCGGTCGGCGGCCTCGCGCACGGCGGTCAGGAGCGGCCGCAGCGACTCGGTGGCCTGCAGGTTGCGCAGTCCCGGGGTGTTCGGCGAGGAGACGTTGACCACGAGGTAGTCGGCGTGCCGGGCGAGCCGCTCGGTCGACTTCACGTAGTCGGCGGCGGCCTCCTCCTCGGGGACGACCTTGGTCTTGCCGATGTTCACGCCGACGACCGTCCTGAAGACGGCCTTGCGGGCCCCCAGGCGGGCGGCCACGGCCGCGGAGCCCTCGTTGTTGAAGCCCATGCGGTTGATCAGCGCGCGGTCCGGTACGAGGCGGAAGAGCCGCTTCTTGGGGTTGCCGGGCTGCGGCTCTCCCGTGACGGTGCCGATCTCGATGTGGTCGAAGCCGAGCATCGACATGCCGTCGATCGCGACGGCGTTCTTGTCGAAGCCGGCCGCGAGCCCGAAGGGGCCGTGCATCCGCAGCCCGAGCGCCTCGGTGCGCAGCTCCTTGTGGCGCGGCGCCAGGACGGCGGCGACGAAGGTGCGCAGCACGGGGACGCGGGCCGCGAGACGGATCCAGCGGAAGGCCAGGTGGTGGGCCTGTTCCGGGTCCATCCGCCGGAAGACGAGGTTGAAGAAGAGTTTGTACATGGTGGGGTCCTCGGAGATCCTCAGGTGTGCTCACCAGAAGGGGGACACCGTTTTCGGTGTCCCCCTTGTGGGCTGCTAGTCGCGGGTCGCGGTCAGGTGTTCCGCGTGTTCCTGGAGCGATCGGACGCCCACGTCCCCGCGGCCCAGCGCGTCGATGCCCTGGACGGCCGCGGCGAGCGCCTGGACCGTCGTCAGGCACGGCACGGAGCGCGACACGGCGGCCGTGCGGATCTCGTAGCCGTCGAGGCGGCCGCCGGTGCCGTACGGGGTGTTGACGATGAGGTCGACGCCGCCGTCGTGGATGAGCTGGACGATGGTCTTCTCGCCGTTCGGGCCCTCGCCCTCGGACTGCTTGCGCACCACCGTGGCGTGCAGGCCGTTGCGCTTGAGCACCTCGGCCGTGCCGGACGTGGCGAGCAACTCGAAGCCGTGCGCGACCAGTTCACGCGCCGGGAAGATCATCGAGCGCTTGTCGCGGTTGGCGACGGAGATGAAGGCGCGGCCCTTGGTCGGCAGCGGACCGTAGGCGCCCGCCTGCGACTTGGCGTACGCGGTGCCGAACACCGAGTCGATGCCCATGACTTCGCCGGTGGAGCGCATCTCCGGGCCGAGGACGGTGTCGACGCCGCGGCCGTGGATGTCGCGGAAGCGCGACCACGGCATGACGGCCTCCTTGACGGAGATCGGCGCGTCCATCGGGAGCGTGCCGCCGTCGCCGACGGCCGGGAGCAGGCCCTCGGCGCGCAGCTCGGCGACGGTCGCGCCGAGCGAGATGCGCGCGGCGGCCTTGGCCAGCGGCACCGCGGTCGCCTTCGAGGTGAAGGGGACGGTGCGCGAGGCGCGCGGGTTGGCCTCCAGGACGTAGAGGATGTCACCCGCCATCGCGAACTGGATGTTGATGAGGCCGCGCACGCCGACGCCCTTGGCGATGCCCTCCGTGGAGGCGCGCAGACGCTTGATGTCGTGGCCGCCGAGGGTGATCGGCGGCAGGGCGCACGCCGAGTCGCCGGAGTGGATGCCGGCCTCCTCGATGTGCTCCATCACGCCGCCGAGGTAGAGCTCCTCGCCGTCGTAGAGCGCGTCGACGTCGATCTCGATGGCGTCGTCGAGGAAGCGGTCGACGAGGACCGGCCGCGAGGGGCTGATCTCGGTCGACTCCTCGATGTACGCGGAGAGCCGGGTCTCGTCGTACACGATCTCCATGCCGCGTCCGCCGAGCACGTACGAGGGGCGGACCAGGACCGGGTAGCCGATCTCGTCGGCGATGGCCTTCGCCTCGGCGAACGTCGTCGCGGTGCCGTGCTTCGGCGCCGGGAGGCCGGCCTCGGCGAGCACACGGCCGAAGGCGCCGCGGTCCTCGGCGGCGTGGATGGCCTCCGGGGAGGTGCCGACAACCGGCACGCCATTGTCCTTGAGCGCCTGCGCGAGGCCCAGCGGGGTCTGGCCGCCGAGCTGGACGATGACGCCCGCGATCGGCCCGGCCTGCGCCTCGGCGTGCACGATCTCCAGGACGTCCTCCAGGGTGAGCGGCTCGAAGTAGAGCCGGTCGGAGGTGTCGTAGTCCGTGGAGACGGTCTCGGGGTTGCAGTTGACCATCACGGTCTCGTAGCCCGCCTCGCTCAGCGCGAAGGAGGCGTGGACGCAGGAGTAGTCGAACTCGATGCCCTGGCCGATGCGGTTCGGGCCGGAGCCCAGGATGATCACCGCGGGCTTCTCGCGCTGGGCGACCTCGCTCTCCTCGTCGTACGAGGAGTAGAAGTACGGGGTCTTCGCGGCGAACTCGGCGGCGCAGGTGTCGACCGTCTTGTAGACCGGGCGGACGCCGAGGGCCTGGCGGACCTCGCGCACGACGTCCTCGCGCAGGCCGCGCATCTCGGCGATCTGGGCGTCGGAGAAGCCGTGCCGCTTGGCCTCGGCGAGCAGGTCGGCGTCGAGGCGCTCGGCGGCGGTCAGTTCGTCGGCGATCTCCTTGATCAGGAAGAGCTGGTCGACGAACCACGGGTCGATCTTCGTGGCGTCGAAGACCTCCTCGGGGGTGGCGCCGGCCCGGATCGCCTGCATGACGGAGTTGATGCGGCCGTCGGTCGGACGGATTGCCTCCGCGAGCAGCTCGGTCTTGTCGCCGGGCTCGCCGACGAAGGTGAACTGCGAGCCCTTCTTCTCCAGCGAGCGCAGCGCCTTCTGCAGCGCCTCGGTGAAGTTGCGGCCGATGGCCATGGCCTCGCCGACCGACTTCATGGTGGTCGTCAGGGTCGAGTCCGCCGAGGGGAACTTCTCGAAGGCGAACCGCGGGGCCTTGACCACGACGTAGTCGAGGGTCGGCTCGAAGGAGGCCGGCGTCTTCTCGGTGATGTCGTTCGGGATCTCGTCCAGCGTGTAGCCGACGGCCAGCTTGGCTGCGATCTTCGCGATCGGGAAGCCGGTGGCCTTGGAGGCGAGCGCGGAGGACCGGGACACGCGCGGGTTCATCTCGATGACGATGACCCGGCCGTCCTCGGGGTTCACCGCGAACTGGATGTTGCAGCCGCCGGTGTCGACGCCGACCTCGCGGATGATCGCGATGCCGACGTCGCGCAGGGTCTGGTACTCGCGGTCGGTGAGCGTCATCGACGGGGCGACGGTGATCGAGTCGCCGGTGTGCACGCCCATCGGGTCGAAGTTCTCGATGGAGCAGACGACCACGACGTTGTCGTTCTTGTCGCGCATCAGCTCCAGCTCGTACTCCTTCCAGCCGAGGATGGACTCCTCGAGGAGCACCTCGGTGGTCGGCGAGAGGGTGAGGCCCTGGCCGGCGATGCGGCGCAGCTCCTCCTCGTTGTGCGCGAAGCCGGAGCCCGCGCCGCCCATGGTGAAGGAGGGGCGCACGACGACGGGGTAGCCGCCGAGCTCGTCGACGCCCTTGAGGACGTCGTCCATGGAGTGGCAGATGTAGGAGCGGGCGGACTCTCCGTGCCCGATCTTCTTGTTGACCTCTTCGACGACGCCCTTGAAGAGCTCGCGGTCCTCGCCCTTGTTGATGGCCTCGACGTTGGCGCCGATGAGCTCCACGCCGTACTTCTCGAGGACACCCTGCTCGTGCATGGAGATGGCCGTGTTGAGGGCCGTCTGGCCGCCCAGGGTGGGCAGGAGCGCGTCGGGGCGCTCCTTGGCGATGATCTTCTCGACGAACTCGGGGGTGATCGGCTCGACGTACGTGGCGTCGGCGATCTCCGGGTCGGTCATGATCGTCGCCGGGTTGGAGTTGACGAGGATGACGCGCAGGCCCTCGGACTTGAGGACGCGGCACGCCTGGGTGCCGGAGTAGTCGAACTCGGCGGCCTGGCCGATGACGATCGGGCCGGAGCCGATGACCAGGACGGACTGGATATCGGTGCGCTTAGGCACGCTGGCCCTCCATCGAAGCGGTGTTCATCAAAGACGTGAAGCGGTCGAACAGGTACGCGGCGTCGTGCGGGCCCGCAGCCGCCTCGGGGTGGTACTGGACGGAGAAGGCCGGCTGGTCGAGCAGCTGGAGGCCCTCGACGACCTGGTCGTTCAGGCAGACGTGGGAGACCTCGGCGCGGCCGAAGGGGGTGTCGCTGACCTTGTCCAGCGGCGCGTCCACGGCGAACCCGTGGTTGTGCGCGGTGACCTCGACCTTGCCGGTGGTGCGGTCCTGCACCGGCTGGTTGATGCCGCGGTGGCCGTACTTCAGCTTGTACGTGCCGAAGCCGAGGGCGCGGCCGAGGATCTGGTTGCCGAAGCAGATGCCGAAGAGCGGCGTCTTCCGCTTCAGTACGGCGGTCATCAGGGCGACCGGTCCCTCGGCGGTGGCCGGGTCGCCGGGGCCGTTGGAGAAGAAGACGCCGTCAGGGGCGACGGCGTACACCTCCTCCTCGGTGGCGGTGGCGGGCAGCACGTGCACCTCGATGCCGCGCTCGGCCATCCGGTGCGGGGTCATGCCCTTGATGCCGAGGTCGATGGCGGCGACGGTGAACTTCTTCTCGCCGACCGCCGGGACGACGTAGGCCTCCTTGGTGGCGACCTCCTCGTACAGGCTGAGGCCCTTCATCGAGGGCTGCGCCGTGACGCGCTCGACGAGCTCGGCGTCGGACGGGAGCGTCTCGCCGGAGAAGATCCCGGAGCGCATGGAGCCGCGCTCGCGCAGGTGGCGGGTGAGGGCGCGGGTGTCGATGCCGGAGATGCCGACGACACCCTGGCGCGCCAGCTCGTCGTCGAGCGAGCGTGCGGAGCGCCAGTTGGAGGGGATGCGGGCGGGGTCGCGGACCACGTAACCGCTGACCCAGATGCGGGCCGACTCGTCGTCCTCGTCGTTCCAGCCCGTGTTGCCGATCTGCGGGGCGGTGGCGACCACGATCTGGCGGTCGTACGAGGGGTCGGTGAGGGTCTCCTGGTAGCCGGTCATGCCGGTGGAGAACACCGCTTCGCCGAAGGTCTCCCCCACGGCCCCGTAGGCGCGCCCGCGGAAGACGCGGCCGTCCTCCAGGACGAGTACGGCGGAAAGCACCTGTGTCCTCTTCGAGGGGCTCCCCTGATTGGAGGTCGTCATCGTGCGGTGCCTTCCGTAGTGCTGTTCGTGTCGATCATGTTGTTGAGCGTCTCGACCCACTCCGCTTGCTCGGCCGCGTGGTCCGAGCGGAAGCCGGAGTCGAGGAGCTTGCCGCCGTGTTCCCACGTGACGATCAGCAGACCGCCCTCGGTGAGGACCTTTCCGGCGATGCCCTTGTCGAGGCGGGCCTCGCGCAGCTGTGCGGCCGGGATGAAGAAGTCGTGCGCGCCGGGGCGTACGACGTCCAGGCCCGCGTCGGTGAGCGTCAGCTCGACGCGGCTGCGGGTGCCCAGGCCGTGCGCCACGGTGCGGTCGAGCCACTGTCCCGCCGTGGTGGAGCCGTGGTAGCGGCCGCTGAGTTCCAGTCTGGCCGGACCCTGCTCGCTCGGCGCGCCGGGCAGCTCGGGCAGGTCGCCTTGGAGCGTGCCGCGCCACTTCCAGCCCTCGCGCATCAGCCAGTAGACGAGCGCGATGAAGAGCAGCAGACCGACGACCCAGCCGATCCGTGCGGCCCAGTCGGTCACTTCCGCCGATTCCTTCTCGGCGGCCAGTTCCAGGAGTGATGTCACGTGAGCTTCCCGTCGACGAGCGTGGCCCGACCCCGGAGCCACGTGTGCGTGACGCGGCCCGGCAGCTCACGGCCCTCGTAGGGAGTGTTGCGGCTGCGCGAGGCGAAGCCCGCGGGGTCCACTGCCCCACGGTAATCGGCGTCGACCAGGACGAGGTTCGCGGGCTCACCTGCCGAGACGGGGCGACCGTGGCCGGTGGCCCCGCCGATGCTCGCGGGCTTGAAGGACATGCGGTCGGCGACGGCCTCCCAGGTCAGCAGGCCGGTCTCCACCATCGTCTGCTGGACGACGGAGAGCGCGGTCTCCAGACCGACCATGCCCATGGCGGCCGCGGCCCACTCGCAGTCCTTGTCCTCGTGCGGGTGCGGGGCGTGGTCGGTGGCGACGATGTCGATGGTGCCGTCGGCGAGGGCCTCGCGCAGCGCCATGACGTCGCGCTCGGTGCGCAGCGGCGGGTTGACCTTGTAGACGGGGTTGTACGAGCGGACCAGCTCATCCGTGAGGAGGAGGTGGTGCGGGGTGACCTCGGCGGTGACGTCGATGCCGCGCGACTTGGCCCAGCGCACGATCTCCACGGAGCCGGCGGTCGAGAGGTGGCAGATGTGCACCCGCGAGCCGACGTGCTCGGCGAGCAGCACGTCCCGCGCGATGATCGACTCCTCGGCGACGGCCGGCCAGCCGCCGAGACCCAGCTCCGCGGAGACGACGCCCTCGTTCATCTGGGCGCCCTCGGTGAGGCGGGGCTCCTGCGCGTGCTGGGCGACGACGCCGCCGAAGGCCTTCACGTACTCCAGGGCGCGGCGCATGATCACGGCGTCGTCGACGCACTTGCCGTCGTCGGAGAAGACGGTCACCCCGGCGGCGGACTCGTGCATGGCGCCGAGCTCGGCGAGCTTCTTGCCCTCCAGGCCGACGGTGACGGCGCCGATGGGCTGCACGTCGCAGTAGCCGGACTCCTTGCCGAGCCGGTAGACCTGCTCGACGACGCCGGCGGTGTCGGCGACCGGGAAGGTGTTGGCCATGGCGAAGACGGCGGTGAAGCCGCCGGAGGCGGCGGCGCGGGTGCCGGTCAGGACGGTCTCGGAGTCCTCGCGGCCCGGCTCGCGCAGGTGGGTGTGGAGGTCGACGAGGCCCGGCAGGAGGACCTTGCCGCTGGCCTCGACGACGTCGGCGCCCTGGGCGGAGAGGTCCGCGCCGACCGCCTCGATGGTCTCGCCGTCGATCAGAACGTCCCGCGCCTCGCCACCGAGCACCTTCGCACCGCGGATCAGGATCTTGCTCATGGTTACTTGGTCTCCGAATCGACGGGGCGGGTGTGGGTCACGGCGGGTTCGTTGCCGCCGAGGAGCAGGTAGAGGACGGCCATGCGGATGGAGACGCCATTGGCGACCTGCTCGACGACCGTGCAGCGGTCGGAGTCGGCGACCTCGGCGGTGATCTCCATGCCGCGGACCATCGGGCCCGGGTGCATGACGATGGCGTGCTCGGGCATCTTCGCCATCCGCTCACCGTCCAGGCCGTAGCGGCGCGAGTACTCCCGCTCGGTGGGGAAGAACGCGGCGTTCATCCGCTCGCGCTGGACGCGGAGCATCATCACGGCGTCGGACTTGGGCAGCACGCTGTCCAGGTCGTACGACACGTCGCAGGGCCACTGCTCGACGCCGACCGGCACCAGCGTGGGCGGGGCGACGAGGGTGACCTCGGCGCCGAGGGTGTGCAGCAGGTCGACGTTGGAGCGGGCGACGCGGCTGTGCAGGATGTCGCCGACCAGGGTGATGTGCCGGCCCGCGAGGTCCTGGCCGAGCCCGGCGTCGGGGCCGGTCAGGCGGCGCCGCATGGTGAAGGCGTCGAGCAGGGCCTGGGTGGGGTGCTGGTGGGTGCCGTCGCCGGCGTTGATGACGGCGGCGTCGATCCAGCCGGAGGTCGCCAGGCGGTAGGGCGCGCCGGAGGCGCCGTGCCGGATGACGACGGCGTCGACGCCCATCGCCTCCAGGGTCTGCGCGGTGTCCTTGAGGGACTCGCCCTTGGAGACCGAGGAACCCTTGGCGGCGAAGTTGATGACGTCGGCGGAGAGGCGCTTCTCGGCGGCCTCGAAGGAGATCCGGGTCCGCGTGGAGTCCTCGAAGAAGAGGTTGACCACGGTGCGGCCGCGCAGGGCGGGCAGTTTCTTGATCGGCCGGTCGGCGACGCGCGCCATCTCCTCGGCCGTGTCGAGGATGAGGACGGCGTCGTCGCGGGAGAGGTCGGCGGCCGAGATGAGGTGTCGCATCATCTGCGTGTACTCCGGTGTGTGGAGGTCTGCGGGCGCGCGGGCGCGCAGGGGTGTGCCCCGGGGCCCGTGCGGGGGAAACGGGTCCGGTTAGGCGGAGGCGGGCTTGGCGCCGAGCAGCACGGCGTCGCGGCCGTCCTCCTCGGCGAGCTGCACCTTGACCGTCTCCCGCAGCGACGTGGGGAGGTTCTTGCCCACGTAGTCGGCACGGATGGGCAGTTCGCGGTGGCCGCGGTCGACGAGGACGGCGAGCTGCACCGCGCGCGGGCGCCCGATGTCGTTCAGCGCGTCGAGGGCGGCGCGGATGGTGCGGCCGGAGAAGAGCACGTCGTCGACGAGGACGACCAGGCGGCCGTCGATGCCGTCGCCGGGGATCTCGGTGCGGGCGAGGGCGCGCGGCGGGTGCATGCGCAGGTCGTCGCGGTACATGGTGATGTCGAGGGAGCCGACCGGGATCGTGCGCCCGGTGATCTCCTGGAGCTTCTCGGCGAGCCGGCGGCCGAGGAAGACGCCGCGGGTGGGAATGCCGAGCAGAACCACGTCGTCCGCGCCTTTGGCGCGCTCGACGATCTCGTGGGCGATGCGGGTCAGCACCCGCGCGATGTCCGGCCCTTCGAGTACGGGGCGCGCGTCGGCGGAGTCTTTCGGGGCGTGCGTGTCCATATGAAAACGGACCTCCTTCTCCGCCTCACAGGACGGACGTTAAAGGACGTCGAAATTGCGCCATCCACAGTACCAGTACGCGGGACCCGGCACGTCATCGGGCTCCACCGAAGGAGCGGTAGAGACCATTCGGCTTGACGCAGGCAAGTAACGCTGCGTAACCTCACAGTGAGTTACCAGCCACGCGGCGGAGCCGCATGATTGTCGCAGCGTCCGGGGAGCTATATGTCCAGCGAATACGCCAAGCAGCTCGGGGCCAAGCTCCGCGCGATCCGTACCCAGCAGGGCCTTTCCCTCCACGGTGTCGAGGAGAAGTCCCAGGGACGCTGGAAGGCGGTCGTCGTGGGGTCGTACGAGCGCGGCGACCGTGCCGTGACCGTGCAGCGCCTCGCCGAGCTGGCGGACTTCTACGGCGTCCCGGTGCAGGAGCTCCTTCCGGGTACCGCTCCTGGTGGCGCCGCCGAGCCGCCGCCGAAGCTCGTCCTCGACCTGGAGCGTCTGGCGCACGTTCCGCAGGAGAAGGCGGGCCCCCTGCAGCGCTATGCGGCGACGATCCAGTCCCAGCGCGGTGACTACAACGGCAAGGTGCTCTCGATCCGCCAGGACGACCTGCGCACCCTCGCCGTGATCTACGACCAGTCCCCCTCGGTCCTGACCGAGCAGCTGATCAGCTGGGGCGTCCTGGACGCGGACGCGCGCCGCGCCGTCGCCCACGAAGAGGTCTGATCCCGCCGCGGAAGACATCAGAAGAAACGTGCCGCCGGGGTGGCCGCAGCCGAAAGGCGCGGCCGCCCCGGCGGCTTTTCGCATTCCCGGAGCATTTCGCCCGGCCGCCCATTCCACCGGCGACCGGGCGGTGGCCCCGGAGAAAATCGGAGGGCCCGCAGCGGATTGCTGCGGGCCCTCCGATGACGTACGAGGACGCCTTACGCCTCGTCCCGGCGCAGGGACGGCTTCAGGTCCTTGAAGCGTCCGAGCAGGCCGTTGACGAAGGCCGGCGACTCGTCCGTGGAGAACTCCTTGGCGAGCTGGACCGCCTCGTCGAGCACCACGGCGTCCGGCGTCCCGTCGACCCAGACGAGCTCGTAGGCACCGAGACGCAGGATGTTGCGGTCGACGACCGGCATGCGGTCCAGGGTCCACCCGACGGCGTACTGGGCGATGAGTTCGTCGATGCGGCGCTCATGCTCCGCGTATCCCTCGACGAGCTCCATCGTGTACTCGCTCACCGGCGGCTGCCGGGTGTCGGACCGCGAGTGGCGCACCCAGTCCGCGAGGACCGTCAGGACGTCGGTACCGCGCTGGTCTGCCTCGAAGAGGATCTGGAAGGCGCGCTTGCGGGCCGTGTTACGAGCAGCCACGGTTAGCTGTTCACCCGGCCGAGGTAGCCGCTGTCACGGGTGTCGACCTTGATCTTCTCGCCCGTGGTGATGAAGAGCGGGACCTGGATCTGGTGGCCGGTCTCCAGGATGGCGGGCTTGGTGCCGCCGGTGGAGCGGTCGCCCTGGACGCCCGGCTCGGTCTCCTGGATGGTGAGCTCGACGGCGGCCGGCAGCTCCACGTAGAGCACCTCGCCCTCGTGCTGGGCGACGGAGGCGGTGAAGCCCTCGATCAGGAAGTTGGCGGCGTCGCCGACGGCCTTGCGGTCGACGTGCAGCTGGTCGTACGTCTCCATGTCCATGAAGACGAAGTAGTCGCCGTCCATGTAGGAGAACTGCATTTCGCGCTTGTCGATCGTGGCCGTTTCGACCTTGACGCCGGCGTTGAACGTCTTGTCGACGACCTTGCCGGAGAGCACGTTCTTGAGCTTGGTGCGCACGAAGGCCGGGCCCTTGCCGGGCTTGACGTGCTGGAACTCGACGACGGACCAGAGCTGGCCGCCTTCGAGCTTGAGCACCAGGCCGTTCTTGAGGTCGTTCGTGGAAGCCACGGTTGCGGAATCTCCTGGACTGACGTGGACGACCCCGGGGCACGCGCACAGCCGAAAGCTAGAGCGCGAGCAGCTCCTTGGTCGTGATGGTGAGTAGCTCGGGTCCGCCGTCCGCCTCTGGGCGCACGACGAGCGTGTCATCGATCCGGACACCACCTCTGCCCGGGAGGTGAACCCCCGGCTCGACGGTGACCGGCACGCA
Source organism: Streptomyces sp. NPDC005863 (assembly GCF_042871345.1). Taxonomy (NCBI): domain Bacteria; kingdom Bacillati; phylum Actinomycetota; class Actinomycetes; order Kitasatosporales; family Streptomycetaceae; genus Streptomyces; species Streptomyces sp. NPDC005863. Next base: position 138,211 of record NZ_JBIAII010000009.1, read on the forward strand.
GGCGTCCAGTTTACCCATGGCCGCGGGCGCCAACTGCGGGTCCTCGTCGATTTCGAGCCCGACCCCATGTCCGGTGGCCGGAGGGAGCCCTTCCGCATAGCCCGCGGAGTCCAGCACCTGACGTGCCGCGCGGTCCACGTCACGGCAGGCCGCACCGGGCACGAGCGCCTCCCTGCCCGCCCGTTGGGCGGCGAAGACGAGGTCGTACAGCTCGATCTGCCAGTCGGCGGGCGAGGTGCCGATGACGAACGTACGGCCGATCTCACAGCGGTATCCGCGGTAGCTCGCCCCCAGACAGACGGAGAGGAAGTCCCCCTCCTCCACCCGGCGGTCCGAGGGCCGGTGGCCGCCCTTGCCGGAGTTCGGGCCGGTGCCGACCGAGGTCGGGAACGCGGGGCCGTCCGCGCCGTGGTCGATGAGCCGTCGCTCCAGCTCCAGCGCGAGATGCCGTTCCGTACGCCCCACGAGAATGGATTCGAGCAGCTCGCTCAGGGCCTGGTCGGCGATCTCGGCGGCGATCCGCAGACAGGAGAGCTCGTCCGTGTCCTTGACCAGACGCAGCTGCTCGACCGCCGTCCCGAGGTCCGTCAGCCGCATCCGCGGCGCGACCGAGGCGAGCGCGCGGTGCCGGGCTACGGTCAGGTGGTGCTCCTCGACGGCCAGCGTCTCGGCCCCCTGAGCGGCCGCCACGCCCGCACCGGCGACGGCCGGGTCGGCGCCCGGCGTGGGCAGCGGCTGCACCCGCAGCGCGTCGTCGGGCCGCCCCTCGCGCTCCTGGTCACCGGGCGGGCGTCCGCACAGCAGTACGTCCTCGTCCTTGCCGACGAGGAGTACGGCGCCGGCGGGCGCGGCACCGGTGAGATAGCGGACGTTGGCGGGCCGGGAGACCAACGCCGCGGCGCCGCCACCGGCGGCACAACGCTCCCTGACCCGCTCCCTGCGGACCGCGTACACCTCTGACATGGCCCGAGCCTACGAGCGCGACGGCCGTCCGGCCCGGCGGGCGCGTCCGACCGGGCGGTCGCCACCACCGAACCCGCACCGGACCGCACGCGGCGCTCAGCCGTCACAGCCGGTCCCGCCACCGTCCCGGTCGAGGTGCCTGCCGTAGCCGGGCTCGCCGCGATGGATCGGGGCGGCGCCTGCGGCGCGGGCCTCGGAGCAGTTCGCGTAGGACACAGAGCCGCCGCCTCCACGCCCGCCGGACCCCGAACCCGCCCGAGCCGCCGTCGTCCGCGCGTGTGTTGCCGCCCCCGCCGCCCGCCGGGGGCGGGGTGACCGTGACGGTCGACTTGACCGCCCTGGTCGAACGGACCGTGCGGGTGGGCGCGGGCGCGGCCTTCGGCGTCGCGGTCGCGGTGACGGTCGCCGTGCTCGTGACGGTCGGAGTGGCCGCCGCCTTCGTCTCGCCGCCCGGGTCTCCCCCGGCTCCGCCCACCCCAAACGGGGGTCGTGCCTCAGCCGTGACCGATGGTCCGGACTACCACTGTGGTGGGCTCGCGATGGCGCGGGCCAGGACCTCGTCGAGGACGCGGGCCGTGGCGGGGACGTCCAGTTGGGAGTTGTCGATGATGGGCAGGCCCGAGCCGTACCAACCCGCCATGCGGCCGTGGATGCGGGCCACTTCCTCGTCGGTCAGGCGGCGGTTGCCGCTGCGCTCGGCGTTGCGCTCCAGGACGACCTCCAGGCCGGGGAGCAGGACCACGGGCAGCAGACCGGGGCCCACATGCCGCTTCCAGCCACCGAGGCCGACGACCGGGCGGTCGGGGAAGACCGCGTCGTCGAGGATGCAGGAGATGCCGTTGGCCAAGAAGTTGCGCGCGGCGAAGCCGCAGGTGCGGCGGGCCAGGCGGTACTGCGCCTCGGAGTGGTCGTTCCACCCCGACTGGGGGTCGGCGAACCCCGAGCGCACCCATTCCCGTACGTCGTCGAGGCTGATGTGGGCCGTCGGCACACACCGGTGCTCGGCCCAGTACTTGGCGACGCTCGTCTTGCCCGCCCCGGCCGGGCCGATGAGCAGCACGGCGAGTGTGGTGGCGCCCGTGTCGGCCGGGGCCGTGCCCTGCGGAGGGCTCGGCATCGCGACGGGGCCGCCCGGCGGCAGCTGGACGTGGCCCGTGCTGTCCGGCGGCGGGGGCGCGGGGGCGGGGCCGGGCCCGTGCTGCGGAGGCTGGGGCACCACGGCGGCGGGCGGCATCGGGGGCTGCCCCTGCGCGTGTGCGGCATGCGGCGCCTGCCCTGGGGCGTGCGGCGCGGACAGTCCTGGGGCGTGTGGTCCGGGGGCGCCCGTGAACCCGGGAGGCACCGCCGGATGGGCCGACGCTCCGGGGTGCGGAGCGCTCGGGTGGTGTGCGGCCGGCGACCAGCCGGTGGCCGGTCCGTGCCCCGGCTGGTGGGGCGGCGGCAGCGGAGATCCCACTGCGTGCTGCATCCGGTGCCACTCCGTCTCGTGCGACTGACGCTGGTCGGACGGCAGCCGAGCCGCCCGTTACCGAACGGTACCGTCCCCGGCCGCCGTTGTGTGAACGGCCGGGGAGGCCGAGACGTGCCCGTGGCCGGAATCCTCGACCACGTAAAACGTGCCCTATGCGGACTACTGGCCCACTTCGCCGTACGCGGCGAGCAGCACGGCCGGGTCGGGCCCCTCCAGGACGGTCGGCTTGCCGAGGCCGTCGAGGACGATGAAGCGCAGCAGGTCGCCGCGGGACTTCTTGTCGACCTTCATGGTCTCCAGGAGCTTGGGCCACTGGTCGTAGCGGTACGTCAGGGGCAGGCCGACCGACTCGAGGACGGTGCGGTGCCGGTCCGCGGTGGCGTCGTCGAGACGGCCCGCCAGACGGCCGAGTTCGGCCGCGAAGAGCATGCCCACGGAGACCGCGGCGCCGTGCCGCCACTTGTAGCGCTCGTTCTTCTCGATGGCGTGCGCGAGGGTGTGCCCGTAGTTGAGGATCTCGCGCAGGCCCGCCTCCTTGAGGTCGCCGGAGACGACCTCGGCCTTGACCCTGATGGAGCGCTCGATGAGCTCGGCGGTGTGCGGGCCCGCGGGCGTACGGGCCGCCTGCGGGTCCGCCTCGATGAGTTCGAGGATCGCCGGGTCGGCGATGAAGCCGGCCTTGATGATCTCCGCGAGCCCGGAGACGTAGTCGTTCACCGGAAGCGATTCGAGCGCCGCGAGGTCGCACAGGACGCCGGCCGGCGGGTGGAAGGACCCGACGAGGTTCTTGCCCTCGGCGGTGTTGATGCCGGTCTTGCCGCCGACCGCCGCGTCCACCATGCCGAGCACCGTGGTCGGCACGGCGATCCACCGCACGCCCCGCAGCCAGGTCGCGGCCACGAACCCGGCGAGGTCGGTGGAGGCACCGCCGCCGACGCCGACGATGACGTCGCTGCGCGTGAAGCCGGACTGGCCGAGCGCCTTCCAGCAGTACGCGGCGACCTCCGCCGTCTTGGCCTCCTCGGCGTTCGGCACCTGGATGGCGACCGCCTCGTACCCCTGGTCGGCGAGGTCCCGGCAGAGCGCCTCACCGGTCTCGGCGAGCGCCTCGGGGTGGATCACGGCGACGCGCTTGACCTGGTCGCCGATGAGGCCGGGCAGCTCGCCGAGGAGCTGCCGACCGACCAGGACCTCGTACGGATCCGAGCCGGCGGTGCCGCCGACGTGGATACGGGTGGGGGTCTGCTCCGTCGTCATGCTTCCTTCAACTCCAGTGCGTCGAGGACCGCTCGCGCGACCTCATCGGGGGTGCGGCCGTCGGTGTCGACGACCGCGCGGGCGACTTCGGCGTACAGATGCCGGCGGGCGTCCATCAGCTCGCGCCACGTCTTGCGGGGATTGACGGCGAGGAGCGGGCGGGCCTGGTTGAGGCCGGTCCGCTTGACGGCTTCCTCGACGTCCATCGAGAGGCAGACGACGGGGTGTCCGACGAGCAGCGCGCGCGTCGACTCGTCGAGCACGGCGCCACCGCCGAGGGCGAGGACCCCGTCGTGCTCGGCGAGGGCCGTCGCGACGGCGGCCTTCTCCAGCGCGCGGAAGTACGGCTCGCCCTCGTCGAAGAAGATGTCGGAGATCTCCCGGCCCTGCGCGGCCACGACGTCGGCGTCGGTGTCCCGGAGCGTGGTCCCGAGGCGGTCGGCGAGCAGCTCACCGACCGTCGTCTTGCCCACGCCCATCGGGCCCACCAGGACGACGCGGGGGCCGCCGGTGTCGGTGCCGGTCACCGGATCTGCAGGTTGTCGAGGTAGGAACGCACGTTGCGACGCGTCTCGGGCACGCTGTCACCACCGAACTTCTCCGCGACCGCGTCCGCGAGGACCAGCGCGACCATCGCCTCGGCGACGATCCCGGCGGCCGGCACGGCGCACACGTCGGAGCGCTGGTGGTGCGCCTTGGCGGCCTCGCCGGTGGCCACGTCGATGGTCGCCAGGGCGCGCGGCACGGTCGCGATGGGCTTCATCGCGGCGCGTACGCGCAGCAGCTCACCCGTGGTCAGGCCGCCCTCGGTACCACCGGAGCGGCCGGAGGTGCGCTTGATGCCGTCGTCCGTGGTGACGATCTCGTCGTGCGCCTTCGACCCGGGCACCCGCGCGAGGTCGAAACCGTCGCCGACCTCGACGCCCTTGATGGCCTGGATGCCCATGAGCGCGGCGGCAAGCCGCGCATCCAGACGCCGGTCCCAGTGCACGTGCGAGCCGAGGCCCACCGGCACCCCATAGGCGAGGACCTCGACCACACCGCCCAGGGTGTCGCCGTCCTTGTGGGCCTGGTCGATCTCCGCGACCATCGCCTTCGACGCATCCGCGTCCAGGCAGCGCACCGGATCCGCATCGAGCTTCTCGACATCAGCCGGCGTCGGGTACACCCCGTAGGGCGCCTTGGCCGCGGCCAGCTCCGTGACGTGGGAGACGATCTCGATCCCGGCCGTCTCCTTCAGGTACGAACGGGCGACGGCGCCCAGCGCCACGCGCGCCGCCGTCTCACGCGCCGAGGCACGCTCCAGAATCGGACGGGCCTCGTCGAAGCCGTACTTCTGCATGCCCGCCAGGTCGGCGTGACCGGGACGCGGACGGGTCAGCGGGGCGTTGCGGGCCAGGTCGGCGAGGATCTCCGGATCCACCGGATCGGCCGACATCACCTGCTCCCACTTGGGCCACTCCGTGTTCCCCACCATGACCGCGATCGGCGAGCCCATGCTCAAACCGTGCCGCACCCCACCCAGAAACGTGACCTCATCACGCTCGAACTTCATCCGCGCACCACGGCCATAACCCAACCGCCGCCGCGCCAGATGATCGGCCACCATCTCCGTCGTGACCGGCACGCCGGCGGGAAGACCCTCCAACGTCGCGACAAGCGCGGGTCCGTGCGACTCCCCCGCGGTCAGCCAACGCAACCTGCTCAACGGATGCTCCTCATGCTCGCGCCTCGAACTGCGGTCTTCGACGGCGCGGCCGGGTGCGCGGCCCTGGCCCGCCACCCCTGATCCTCCCACGACCCGGGGCGCGATCCGGCGTCCGGTCCATCTGGCGGACGGCTGTGACCACGGCCTCGACCGTGCCGCGACCGGCGCGCGACCCGGCGCTCAGCGTGCGGCGAGCGCGTGCTCCCCGGCCTTGCGCATCACGCCGAGCGGCGCCGGGGCGTGTCCCGTCATCTGTTCGACCTGCAGCACCGCCTGGTGCACGAGCAGGTCGAGGCCGCTGACGACGGCGCCGCCGTACTCCGACCAGCGGGCCGCGAGCTCGGTGGGCCACGGGTCGTACAGCACGTCGAAGAGAGTGGCGGGGCGCTCGGGGACCAGGGCGGACAGCGCGTCGGTGGCGCCCGCCGGGGTCGTGGCGATCACCAGGGGGGCGTCCAGCGCCTCGCGCGCGTCCTCCCAGGCCTCGGTCCTGACCGCCACGTCGAGCCGCTCGCCCCACTGCCGCATCTCCGCGGCGCGGGCGTCACTGCGTACGTACGCGACGACCTCGCCGGTGCAGATCCGCGCCAGGGCGGCGAGCGCCGACGACGCGGTGGCGCCCGCGCCGAGGATCGCGGCGGAGGCGACCTGCTCGATGCCGCGTTCGCGGAGGGCTGCGACCATGCCGGGGACGTCGGTGTTGTCACCGACCTTCCTGCCGTCCTCCCGGAAGACCACGGTGTTGACGGCCTCGACGGACGCGGCGGTCCCGCTGATCTCGTCGAGCAGCGGAATGATCGCCCGCTTCAACGGCATCGTCAGCGAAAGCCCCGCCCATTCCGGACCGAGCTCCCCGATGAATCCGGGCAGCGCCGCCTCGTCGATCTCGAATCGGTCGTACGACCAGTCGCTCAGGCCCAGCTCCTCGTATGCCGCGCGATGCAGCACCGGGGAGAGGGAATGGGCGATCGGTGAGCCGAGGACCGCGGCTCGTCGCTTCTGCGCGCTCATTGCCCCTTCAGGTATTTCTCGCGGTTCCGGTTCTGTTCTTCGTTGGTCTCGGCGAACAGCGTCTTGTCGTCGATGGAGACGAAGTAGTACCAGTTGCCCTTGGCGGGTTGCAGCGCCGAACTCAGCGCCACCTCACCCGGGTTGCTGATCGGCCCGGGCGGCAGACCCTTGATCTTGTACGTGTTGTACGGGTCGTTGAGCTTGCGGAGTTCGTCGACCGTGCCGGTGCCCAGCTTGGACTCGCCGCGCAGGTAGTTGACCGTCGAGTCGAAGTCCAACAGGCCGTACGTCTCGGTGTTGTTGGGCTTCAGACGGTTGTAGACGACGGTGGCGACCTTCTCGAAGTCGTGCTTGTACTTGCCTTCGGCCTGGACGAGGCTGGCCACCGTGAGGACCTGCAACGGGTCCTTCAGGTGGAGTTCCGCCGCCTTCGACTTGAGGCCCATTTCGTCGTACTTCTCGCTGGCCTGGGCGACCATCTTCTTGAGGACGTCCGCGGGCTTCTGACCCTTGGCGACCGGATAGCTGGCGGGATAGAGGAATCCTTCCAGCGGATCCTTGATGTCCTTGTTCGTATTCGCCCAGGAGGGAAGTCCGAGGCTCTTCCATTGCGTCTTGGCGACGTTCTCCGTGGTGCCCTTGTCCAGGTGAAGACGCTTGTCGATCATTTTGTAGACCGAGGCGTTCCGCATTCCCTCGGGAATCACGAGGTTGTTGCGGCTCTTCGGGCTGAGCATCAATTCGACGGCGCTCGCCGCGGACATGTGCTTCTTGAGCACATAGACACCCGCCTGAATGCTCTGGCCCTGCGGATGCTTGCCCTGCGCGGAGACGAACGCGTCCACGCTCTTGACGACGCCGGCTTCCTTGAGCTTCTGCCCGATCGCGTAACCGCCGGAGTCCTTCGGGATGTCGACGGTGGCCGATCCGGAACCCTCGCCCGCGTAGTCCGGGGCCGTGCCGAAACGATCCTGGTAAAACTGGTAGCCGAAATAGCCGACGCCCGCCAGGCCGCCGCCGAAGACCATCGTGACGACCAGACAGGCGCAGCCGCTGCGGTGCTTCTTGGACTTCTTTCCGCCACGGCCGCCGCGCCGGTCACCGCGGCCACCGCGCCGGCCGGGCCCGTCATCGTCGTCCTCGCCACCCGCGAAGAACGCGTGTTCGCCCTGGTCGGGGCCCGGGTCCCAGTCCGGCCTCTCGGCCTCGGACTCGGGGTGCGCGGGACGGCGACGGGTCGGCGGCTCCGGCGGCGCATAGGCGTCGGGCGTCGAGTAGTAGTCGTGGTTCTCCGCGCCGTAGCCGCTCTGCTGGCCGGCATACGGGTCCATCGGATCGCCGCCGTAGGGGACCTGACCCTGGCCACCGGTGTCCCAGCCACCGTTGTAGCCCTGGTCGGTGCCGCCGCCGTACCCCTGAGCGGGATCGCCCTGATACCCCTGGCCCGGGTCGCCGGAGTAAGACTCACCGGAGTAGCCCTGGCCGGGGTCTCCGTGGAACTGCTGCTGCCCGCCGTACGACTGCTGGTCGTAGGTCTGCTGTTGGCCGGTGCTCCAGTCACCGCCGTAACTCGACTGGTGCGGCGGCTGATGCTGGTGCGGCTGCTGCGGGTGGTACTGCCCCTGGCCGCCGTAGGTGGACGTGCCGCTCGCGGGCGCCTGTCCTCCCCATCCGCTGTCCCCGTACAACGGGTCCTCCGGATGCCACGGTTCGGAGCCTGGGCCCCGGCCATACTCAGTCATCGATCCCCTACATGCCGCGAGGCGGGGCAGCCGTCTGGATGGCCGGGCAACCGTTCCGCCTCTTGATGCTGTGCGGCAGCTGTTCGAACACCGCCGCATCGCGCGGAACGTTACCGTATCGCGATCAGATGACCACTTCGACGCCCTCGCCGGGAGCTTTACCTGACGCCCGTTCGGACTCCAGGGCCTGCTGGAGAATGATGACCGCGGCCGCCTGATCGATCACAGACCTGCCCTTTTTGGACTTCACACCGGAGGCGCGCAGTCCCTGACTGGCCGTCACTGTGGTCATCCTCTCGTCCACCAGCCTCACCGAAATGGGGGCGACCATGCGGGCGAGCTCCTGGGTGAAGGCGCGGATCTTGGCGGCCGCCGGGCCCTCGCCCCCGTTGAGGGAGCGAGGGAGTCCGACGACGATCTCGATCGGTTCGTACTCCTCGACGAGCTGCTTCAACCGGCGCCGGGCGGCGGGGACGTCCCGGCCCGGCACGGTCTCCACCGGCGTGGCGAGGATCCCGTCGGGGTCGCACGAGGCGACCCCGATCCGGGCGTCACCGACGTCGACGGCCAGCCGCCGGCCCCGGCGCATGCCCGGTGCGGCCTCGGTCATCAGGCCGTCTCGGTGACGAGGCGCTCGACCGCGGCGATGGCCTCGGGCACGGCGGCCGCGTTCTGACCGCCGCCCTGGGCGACGTCCGGCTTGCCGCCGCCACCGCCGCCGAGGGTCTTGGCGGCGGTACGGACCAGTTCGCCCGCCTTGAGGCCGCGCTCACGGGCGGCTTCGTTGGTGGCGATGACGGTCAGCGGGCGGCCGCCCGCCGTGGCGAAGAGCGCGACGACGGCCGGGCGGTCGCCGGGGATGCGGCCGCGCACGTCGAGGACCAGCCTGCGCAGGTCGTCGGCGCCCGTGCCGTCCGGCACCTGGCCGGTGACGAGGGCGACGCCGCGGACGTCCTTGGCGGAGTCGACGAGACCGGCGGCGGCCTGGAGCACCTTCTCCGCGCGGAACTTCTCGATCTCCTTCTCGGCGTCCTTCAGCTTGGCGAGCATGCCGGAGATCTTCTCGGGGAGCTCCTCGGAACGCCCCTTGACCAGCTCCTGGAGCTGGGCGACCACCGTGTGTTCCTTGGCGAGGTAGTTGTACGCGTCCACACCGACCAGCGCCTCGATGCGGCGCACGCCGGAGCCGATGGAGGACTCGCCGAGCAGCTTCACCAGGCCCAGCTGGGCGGTGTTGTGCACGTGCGTGCCGCCGCACAGCTCCTTGGAGAAGTCGCCGATGGTGACGACACGGACCCGCTCGCCGTACTTCTCGCCGAACTCGGCGATGGCGCCCTGCTTCTTCGCCTCGTCGATCGACATGACCTCGGCCTGCACATCGAGCTCGTGCGCGAGGACCTCGTTGATCTTCTGCTCGACGTCCGTCATCACGGCCGTGGGCACGGCGGACGGCGAACCGAAGTCGAAGCGGAAGCGGCCGGGCTGGTTCTCGGAACCGGCCTGGGCGGCCGTCGGGCCGAGCGCGTCGCGCAGCGCCTGGTGGGTCAGGTGCGTGGCGGAGTGGGCGCGGGCGATGGCGCGTCGACGGTGGGCGTCGATCGACGCCCAGACCGGGGCGCCGACGGTGATCTCGCCGACCTGGACGACACCCTTGTGCACGTGCACGCCGGGCACCGGCTTCTGCACGTCGCGGATCTCGACGATCGCGCCGCTGTCCAGGCGGATGCGGCCGGTGTCACCGATCTGGCCGCCGCCCTCCGCGTAGAAGGGGGTGCGGTCGAGGACGATCTCGACCTCGTCGCCCTCGGTGGCGGCCGGCGAGGAGACGCCGTTGACCAGCAGGCCGACGATCTGCGCCTCGTTCTCCGTGAGGGAGTAGCCGGTGAAGTCGGTGGCGCCGGAGGCGTCGGCGATCTCACGGTAGGCGTGCAGGTCGGCGTGGCCGGTCTTCTTGGCCCTGGCGTCGGCCTTGGCGCGGTCCCGCTGCTCCTTCATCAGGCGGCGGAAGCCGTCCTCGTCCACGGAGAGGCCCTGCTCGGCCGCCATCTCCAGGGTGAGGTCGATGGGGAAGCCCCACGTGTCGTGCAGCAGGAACGCCTTGTCGCCGGAGAGGACCTGGCCGCCGGCGGCCTTGGTCTCGGTGACCGCGGTGTCGAGGATGTTGGTGCCGCCCTTGAGGGCCTTGAGGAAGGCGTTCTCCTCGGCGACGGCGACGGTCTCGATGCGCTTGCGGTCGGTGACGAGCTCCGGGTACTGCAGGCCCATCGTGTCGATCACGACGTCGACGAGGTCCTTGACGACCGGTCCGGTGGCGCCCATCAGGCGCATGTTGCGGATGGCGCGGCGCATGATGCGGCGCAGCACATAGCCGCGGCCCTCGTTGCCGGGGGTGACGCCGTCGCCGATGAGCATCGTGGACGTACGGATGTGGTCGGCGACCACGCGCAGCGAGACGTCCGAGCCGTGCTCGGCGCCGTAGCGCACGCCGGTGAGCTCGGTGGCCTTGTCCATGACGACGCGCAGGGTGTCCGTCTCGTACATGTTCTGTACGCCCTGCAGGATCATGGCGAGGCGCTCCAGGCCGAGGCCCGTGTCGATGTTCTTCGACGGGAGCTCGCCGAGGATCGGGAAGTCCTCCTTGCCGTCGCCGGCACCCCGCTCGTACTGCATGAAGACCAGGTTCCAGATCTCCACGTACCGCTCGTCGTTGACGGCGGGGCCGCCCTCTTCGCCGAACTCCGGGCCACGGTCATAGTTGATCTCGGAGCAGGGACCGCAGGGTCCGGGCACGCCCATGGACCAGAAGTTGTCCTTCTTGCCCAGGCGCTGGATGCGCTCGGCCGGGACGCCGACCTTCTCGCGCCAGATCTGCTCGGCCTCGTCGTCGTCGAGGTAGACCGTGATCCACAGGCGCTCGGGGTCGAGGCCGAAGCCGCCCTTGTCGACCGGGCCGGTGAGCAGCTCCCAGGAGAGCGTGATGGCGCCCTCCTTGAAGTAGTCGCCGAAGGAGAAGTTGCCGCACATCTGGAAGAACGTGCCGTGCCGCGTGGTCTTGCCGACCTCTTCGATGTCGGGCGTGCGCACGCACTTCTGCACGCTGGTGACGCGCGGCGCGGGCGGCTTGACCTCACCCAGGAAGTAGGGCTTGAAGGGCACCATGCCGGCGGGGACGAGCAACAGAGTCGGGTCGTCCGCGATGAGCGACGCCGAAGGGACGACGGCGTGCCCGCGCTCCTCGAAGAAGCTCAGCCAGCGGCGGCGGATTTCAGCCGACTCCATCAGTGGTCCTCATTCCGGTTGTACTGCGTCTTCATGTCGTTCTTGTGGCTGCTGTGGCTCTCGATGACCGCGAAGCGGCGCGGCGGGGCCAGTTCGGCGTCGGGATCGTTCTCCAGACCCAGCGCCTCGCCCAGTTCCGCCTCGCGCTCGGCCATGCCGTCGCGGATGTCGAGTGCGAAGTCCTTCAGGCGGTGACCCGTCTCGATCGCCTTGTTCGCGGCCTGCGCGGCGAGACTCTCGGGGGTCAGCTGCTTGAGCTTCCGGTTGACCTTGGTGGTGGCCCATACGCCGGCGGCTGCGCCCGCGGTGAACCAGAACGTACGGCGGAACATCGCTGCGTCAGTCCCTCTTACTCCGGTTGGCCCGCTTGGTCCGCCGCGCGGACGGGACGGTGCGACCCACGATCACCGTACGACGGGGCTGCTTGCTGGGCATTTCCTTCGCCTCGGGCGCCGCCTTGCGGCTGATGGCCCGGCGCACGCCGTAGCCGAACGCGGCCACCTTCACGAGGGGGCCGCCGAAGGTCGAGGCGACCGTGGTGGACAGCGCCGACGCGTTCGACGTGACCTCCTGGACGTCGGAGGCGATGGCGTCGACGCGGTCGATCTGGGTCTGCGCGGAGCGCACCGCGGTGGAGGCGTCGGCCAGGAGGGGGACCGCCTGCTCGGTCACGTCCGCGACGAGCTTGGTGGTCGCCCTGAGCGTCTGGGCCAGCCTCGCCAGTGCCACCGCGAGGAAGGAGACCAGGATCGCCCAGAAGACGGCCACCAGGACCCCGGCAACCTCTCCACCGGACACTTGGCACCGCTCCCTGCATCTCGTCCCTGAACTACGTACCCGAACGTCGAAAAGTCGTCCTCCGACCCTATCGCGCCGGGGGCACCGCTCCGTACCGCATTCCCCGTCACCGTCACAGGAGTTGCGCGAAGTGATTGTACGGACCGCATACGAATGAGTACGCTCCGTACCCCATGCGACCACTTCCGCCCGGGAATCTTCCCCTGGAACTGAACGCCTTCGTCGGGCGCGACACCGAACTCGCCGAGCTGGCCACGGCGTTGGAGGCCGGGCGGCTCGTCACCGTGACCGGGGTCGGCGGGGTCGGCAAGTCGCGCCTCGCCCTGCGGGCCGCCGCCCGCACCCGGCTGCGCGACGGCGCCTGGCTGGTGGACCTCACGACACTGCGCGACCCGGACCTCCTGGAGCACGCGGTCGCCGAGGCCCTGGAGCTCACCGACCACACGCGTCGGCCGCCGCGTCAGGTGCTGCTCGGGCATCTCGCAGAGCGGGAACTCCTCCTCGTCGTCGACGGTTTCGAGCACCTCGTGGACGCCTGCGCCTGTCTGGTGCGCGAGCTCCTGACGCACTCCCCCGGGCTGCGGGTGCTCGCCGTGGGGCGCAGGCCGCTGGAGACCGAGGGTGAGCGGCTGCTGCCGCTCGCGCCGCTGCCGGGGCCGGACGCGGCGGCGCTCTTCACCGAGCGGGCGGCGGCCGGCCTGCCGGGCTTCGTCGTCGACGACGGCAACCGCGCGGACGTCATGGAGCTGTGCCGCCGCCTCGAGGGGATCCCGCTCGCCGTGGAGCTGGCCGCGGGCCGGCTGCGGGCGCTCTCCCCCGCGCAGCTGCTCACCCGGCTCGACGACCGGTTCCGGGTGCTCACCGGCGTCCGGCGCGACGCGCCGCCGCGCCATCAGACGCTGCGCACCGCCATCGGCTGGAGCCACGAGCTGTGCGCGCCGCGGGAGCGGCTGCTGTGGTCGCGGCTCACGGTGTTCGCGGGCCAGTTCGACCTGGAGGCGGCCGAGTACATCTGCGCCGGGGACGGCCTGCGCGCCGAGGAGGTACTCGACGTACTCGACGAACTCCTCGCGCAGTCCGTGCTGACCCGCGAGGAGTGGCCCGCGGGGGTGCGCTACCGGATGCTCGACACGGTCAGGGCGTACGGCGCCGACTGGCTGGAGGCGGCGGGCGAGAGCGAGCGGATGCGGCGCAGGCACCGCGACTGGTACATGGGGCTCGCCACCTGGTGCGAGCTGGACTGGTTCTCGCCGCGCCAGCCCCAGGTCGCCGCCCTCATCGACGCGGAACTGCCCAATCTGCGGGCCGCGTTGGAGTTCTGCCTGACCGAGCCGGACGAGGCCCACCTCGGCCAGTACCTCGCGGGCACGCTCTGGTTCTACTGGGTGGGGTGCGGGCGGCTCGCGGAGGGCAGGCACTGGCTCGACCGGGCCCTCGAACTCGACGGCGGCCACGACGACTCGCGGCTCAAGGCGCTGTGGGTGCTCGGTTACGTGGCGGTGCTGCAGGGCGACGCGGTCGCGGCGCTCGCCGCGCTGCACGAGTGCCGGGACGGCGCGGAGCATGCGGGCAGCGCGGTCGCCGCGGCGTACGCGGAGCACCGCATCGGCTGTCTGGCCCTGGTGACGGACGACCTGCCGCGCGCGGAGACGCTGCTGCGCTCGGCGCTCGACCGTTACCGCACGATCGGCGAGCTGAACAGCAACGTCCTGATGGGCCAGGCCGAGCTCGCCATGACGCTGGCCTTCCGCGGCGAACTCGGCGACGCGGTGGAGCTGTGCGAGCACGTGCGCCTGGTCTGCGAGGACCACGGGGAGCGTTGGGCCCTCGCGTACGCCCTCTACGTCCTCGGTTACGCGGCCTGGACCCGCGGCGAGGCGCGGACGGCGCGCGAGCTGCTCGCCGACGCGCTCGATCTCGACCACCGTTTCCACGATCTGCTGGGCACGGTCCTCTCCCTCGAACTGCTCGCGCTGTTCACCGTGACGGAGGGCGATCCCGCGGAGGCCGCGGTGCTGCAGGGGGCGGCGGCCCGGGTGTGGCCCTCGGTGGGCCTGCCGCTGTTCGGCTCGGCCCACTTCGGCGGCCCGCACGCGCTGTGCGAGGAGCGGGCCCGCGCGGCGCTCGGCGACGAGCGGTACGAGGAGTGTGTACGGGCGGGCGCGGGCCTGGAGCTGGACGCGGCGGTGGCGCGGGCGCTGCGCACCGGCCCCGGAAACGACCGAACCCGCCGCCTGCCCCGCCCTGAGGGGCGGGGAGGCGACGGGCTGAAGCAGGGTGAGCTACGTCCGGGTCAGCGGGCGTAGTACTCGACGACGAGCTGCTCGTCGCAGATCACGGGGATCTCCTTGCGGTTCGGGTCGCGGTCCAGGCGGAAGGCCAGAGCCTTCAGGTTCACCTGGAGGTAGCGCGGGGTCTCGCCGTCGGCGGCGAAGCCACCCTCGCGGGCGACCTGGAACAGCGGCTTCTCGCGGCTGCGCTCGCGGACCATCACGACGTCGTCGGGACGGACGCGGTACGACGGCTTGTCGACCTTGCCGCCGTTGACCTCGATGTGGCCGTGCACGACCATCTGGCGGGCCTGGTAGATCGTGCGGGCGATGCCCGAACGCAGAACCAGGGCGTCGAGACGACGCTCCAGCTCGATGACCAGGGCCTCACCGGTCTTGAGCTGCGTCTTGGACGCGCGCTCGTAGGCACGGACGAGCTGGCGCTCGGACAGGTCGTACTGCGCGCGCAGACGCTGCTTCTCGAGCAGACGGACCTTGTAGTCCGAGTTCTGCTTGCGCCCACGGCCGTGCTCGCCCGGCGGGTAGGGGCGGGCCTCGAAGTACTTGACGGCCTTCGGGGTCAGCGCGATGCCGAGGGCACGCGACTTCTTGACCTTGGGGCGGGACTGGTTCGGCATGAACCAACCTCTCTGTTTCTTGTGAATTCGGCTTCACCAGTGGTTAGGGGAGGTCGCATCCGCAGCCTGGGAAACCTCGTGAGCCATGGGCTCGCAAGGCAGCCGCTCCCTGGTCTGGGCACTATGTGCAGCACGCGAGTGGCCCACCGACCGATTCCCGGAGTACGAGATGGTGGTGGGCTGCCCGCGACACCTTCGACGGTGCGCGACGCTCCTGGATCCCCGGTGCCTCGCGGCGGTGGGGTTCCGGCTGGATGTCCCGATCTGGTGGCGCCGGTACGGGACCGGCACGGGACGCAGCGCTTCGGGCAAGTGTACCGGGTGACCGGGGGTGCCTCCCACCCGGCCCCGGCGGCGGCCTACGCCTCGGGCTGCTCGCCCTTGAGGCGGGCGCGGACCCGGTCGACCACGTCGGCGTACCGCGCCTCGGCGCCGTACCGCGTGGGCTGGTAGTAGCGCTTGCCCTCGATGGTGTCCGGCGCGTACTGCTGGACGGCGATGCCGCCGGGGACGTCGTGCGGATACACGTACCCCTGGGCGTGGCCGAGCTTGGCCGCGCCCTTGTAGTGGCCGTCGCGCAGGTGGGGCGGGACGGGGCCGGCGAGTCCGCCGCGGACGTCGGCCTGGGCCTGCTGGATGGCGATCGTCGCGGCGTTCGACTTCGGGGCCAGGGCGAGGGCGATCGTGGCGTGGCTGAGGGTGAGCGCGGCCTCCGGGAAGCCGATCATGGCGACGGCCTGGGCGGCGGCGACGGCGGTGGGCAGGGCGGTGGGGTCGGCGAGGCCGATGTCCTCGCTCGCGGAGATCATCAGGCGCCGGGCGATGAAGCGGGGGTCCTCGCCCGCCTCGATCATGCGGGCCAGGTAGTGCAGGGCCGCGTCGACGTCCGAGCCGCGGATGGACTTGATGAGGGCGCTCGCCACGTCGTAGTGCTGGTCGCCGTCCCTGTCGTACTTCACGGCGGCCCGGTCGACGGACTCCTCCAGGGTCTGGAGGGTGATCGTCTTCTCGCCCTGGGCGAGGGCCGAGCCCGCACCCGCCTCCAGGGCGGTGAGGGCGCGCCGGGCGTCGCCGCCCGCGATCCGCAGCAGGTGGTCCTCGGCCTCCTCGGGCAGCTCGACGGCGCCGCCGAGCCCCCGCTCGTCGGTGAGCGCCCGGCGGAGCAGGCCGCGCAGGTCGTCGTCGGTGAGCGGTTCGAGGGTGAGCAGCAGGGAGCGCGAGAGCAGCGGGGAGATGATCGAGAAGTACGGGTTCTCGGTGGTCGCCGCGATCAGCGTCACCCAGCGGTTCTCCACGGCGGGCAGCAGGGAGTCCTGCTGGGCCTTGCTGAAGCGGTGGATCTCGTCGAGGAAGAGGACGGTCTCCTTGCCGTGGCCGCCCATCGCCCGGCGCGCCCCGTCGATGACGGCGCGCACCTCCTTGACGCCCGCGGTGATCGCGGAGAGCTCGACGAAGCGTTTGTTGGTCGCCTTGGAGACGACGTACGCCAGGGTGGTCTTGCCGATGCCGGGCGGGCCCCACAGAAACACCGAGGAGGGTCCCGCGGGACCTCCCCCGCCCTCGCCGACCAGGCGGCGCAGGGGTGAGCCCGGCTTGAGCAGATGCTGCTGGCCGACGACTTCGTCGAGGGTGCGGGGGCGCATCCGGACGGCCAGGGGACTGCTGGACGGGTCCTTCTCCTGGCGGTCTTCGGCTGCGGCGGTGAACAGGTCGGGCTCCACGTCAAGAACCCTATGTCACCGCACCGACAATCCCGCAGGGAGCCGGGTCCGCCCGCTCGGAGCCTGCCCGGGCCCAGGCTCTCAGGCCCAGAGGTCGGCGCCCCAGCGCGTGAGGATCAGCATCGCGATGACGCCGGTGTGCATCACGGGAAGGGCCCAGGTGAAGTCCGCGAGGAAGCTCCTGGCCCAGGCGGGGGCGGGCAGGAAGCCGGCGCGGATGTTGGACGAGGTGACGTACCAGAACATCACGAGCGTCATGACCCAGGCGAGCGTGCACCAGAGGCAGAGCGCGTTGATGTGGTAGAGCGACTGGATCATCAGCCAGGTGCAGAAGCCGACGCCGAAGAGCATGCCCGCGTTGAACGTGAGCCAGTACCAGCGGGGGAAGCGGGCCCCGGCGAGGAGGCTCATGCCGACGCAGACCACGATCCCGTAGGCGACCAGGCCGAGCATCGGATTCGGGAAGCCGAAGACCTCCGCCTGCTCGCTCTTCATGATGCTGCCGCAGGCGACGACGGGGTTGATGCTGCAGCCCGGCTGGAAGTTCGGGTCCTTGAGGAGCTCGAACTTGTCGAGGGTGATCACCCAGGAGGCGAGCAGGCCGGCGGCGCCGGTGATCACCAGGAGCAGGGCGAGCGCGCGGCTGCCGCCGACGGCGCGGAAAGCGCCCGACCGGTCCCGGTCGTCCAGGGCGTCGTCCTTCGCTGACATCGTTTTGCTCATCACGTCGTTCCGTCGCTTGTGGTGGCCGCGGGCACGCACATTGTGCCGCACGCGCCTGTGTGTCCACCGTTCGATGGACATAAGGAGGCACGTACGGGGGTGCCGATGTGTTCGGTTGGGCGGGAAGGTTGACGCATGACGGACGACATGACGGGCGGCATGGCAGAGGCCATGCCGGAGGGTGTGGACTCCGGTGGCGTGAACTCCGATGTCTGGAACCGGACTTTCCGGCTCGGGGACACCTACTTCGCCGTGGTCTGGCTGGCCACACTCGCCTTCGTCCTCGGCACCGCGGACGCGGACCGGCCCGTCCGCGGAGTCACCGCCGCGCTGCTTCTGCTGCTCGTGCCCTGGTACATCGGCGTCGGACGGCCGGTCCTGATGAGCGAGGGCGGCGACGCCCGGCGGGCGCACCTCTACGTCGCGGGCACGATCCTGCTGTTCCTGCCGCCCGGCACCCTGGTCGGTGAGACCCGGCTGATGGCCTTCGCGCTCATCCCCCAGTGCTTCATGGCGCTGCGCACGCGCCCCGCGCTGGTCGCGATCGTCGTCGTCAACCTCGTGCCGGTGACGATCTGGTCGGTGCTGTGGCGGCCGACGTCGCAGGACGTCTTCTACAACGTCCTCTTCGCCGCGGTCACCCTGGTCTTCTCGGTGGCCGTCGGCGTCTGGACGCTGCGCGTCATCGAGCAGAGCGCCGAACGCGCCGGTCTCATCGCCACGTTGCGGACCAGCCGTGCGGAAGTCGCCCGGCTCTCCGCCGAGCGTGGCGCCCTCGCCGAGCGCGAACGCATGTCCCGGGAGATCCACGACACCCTCGCGCAGGGCTTCGCCAGCGTCCTCATGCTCGTCCAGGCCGTCGACGCGGAACTGGACCGGGACGTCCCCGCCGTCCGCCGGCACCTCGCCCTGATGGAGGCCACCGCACGGCAGAACCTCGCCGAGGCACGAGCCCTGGTCGCCGGTGGCGCGCCCGCCGATCTGGACGGCGGCCCGCTGCCCGAGGCGCTGCGCCGGCTCGCCGCCCGGCACGGCGCCGATGTGGCCGTCACGGGCGAGGCGCGGCCGCTGCCGGCCGCCCTCGAAGTGGTCGCCCTGCGCTCCTGCCAGGAGGCTCTGGCCAACGTGCGCAAGCACGCCGGATCCGGTGCCGCGGCGCACGTCACGCTGGCGTACGGGGAGGGCTCGCTCACGCTGGAGGTGCGGGACGAGGGCAACGGCTTCGATCTCGGGCGGTCCCGGCCGGGCTACGGGCTGCGGGGGCTGCGGGCCCGCGTCGCCGAGGTCGGCGGCACCGCCGAGGTGACCAGCGGCCCCCGCGAGGGTACGACGGTCGCCGTGGTGCTGCCCGTTCCAGCCCCCGCCCCCGTCCCGGAGAGGAGCGCCCTGTGATCCGTGTCGTGCTCGCCGACGACCATCCCGTCGTACGCGAGGGGCTGCGCGCCATGCTCGGCGCCGAGCCCGGGCTCGCGGTCGTCGGGGAGGCGTCAAGCGGGCCGCGCGCGGAGGCGCTGGTGGCCGAACTGCGCCCCGACATCGTCCTGATGGACCTGCGGATGCCCGGCGGGGGCGGCGTCGACTCCATCGAGCGGATGGCCGCCGCGGGGCTCGCGTGCCGGGTCATCGTGCTCACGACGTACGAGACCGACCGCGACATCCTGCGCGCCGTGGAGGCGGGCGCCGCGGGTTATCTGCTCAAGGACCTGGCCCGCGGCGAACTGGCCGCCGCGGTGCGGGCCGCCGCGCGGGGCGAGACCGTGCTCGCGCCGTCGGTCGCGGCGCGCCTGGTGGACCAGTTGCGCGCCCGGCCCGAGCGGCCGCGGCTCTCCGCGCGGGAAACGGCCGTGCTGCGGCTCGTCGCCGAGGGCTGTACGAACGCGGAGATCGGGCGCCGGCTGTACGTCGCCGAGTCCACGGTGAAGACGCATCTGCTGCGGATCTTCGGCAAGTTGGACGTCGACGACCGCACCGCCGCGGTGACGACTGCTCTGCGCCTCGGCCTCTTGGACTGAGGCCCGCCCCCGGAGCGAGGTCACAGAGCCCCCGGACCGAGGTCGCGGGGCCTCCGGCCCGGGCGGCCCCGCTCCTCAAGCGGCGGACGGGCTCTTCTACTTGCGCAGCTTCGCCTTCAGCGTCGGCACGAGGTCGTCCACCGCGACCGCGTCCTGCTCCCCGGACTCCATGTCCTTGAGCTGGACGACGCCCTCGGCGAGGTCACGCTCGCCCGCGACGACCGTGAAGCGCGCGCCGCTGCGGTTCGCGTTCTTCATCGCGCCCTTGAGGCCCTTGCCGCCGAAGCTGAAGTCCGCCGCGACGCCGGCCTTGCGCAACTCCGTCACCTTGGCGAACAGGACGCGGCGCGCCTCCTCGCCGAGCGGCACCGCGAATACGCTGGTGGACGCGGGGAGTTCGAGCTCGACGCCCTCCGCCTCCAGGGCGAGCACCGTGCGGTCCACGCCGAGCGCCCAGCCGACCGAGGGCAGCGAGGGGCCGCCGATCATCTCGGACAGACCGTCGTAGCGGCCGCCGCCGCCCACCGCGGACTGCGAGCCGAGGCCGTCGTGGACGAACTCGAAGGTGGTGCGCGTGTAGTAGTCCAGGCCGCGGACCAGCTTCTCGTCGTCCTCGAAGACGACGCCCGCCGCCGTGATCAGCTCGCGGACCTCCTCGTGGTACGCCTTGCAGGCGTCGCAGAGGTGGTCGCGCAGCGAGGGCGCGCCCACCAGTTGCTTCTGGACGTCGGAACGCTTGTCGTCGAGGACGCGGAGCGGGTTGATGTCGATACGTCGACGTGTCTCCTCGTCCAGGTCGAGCCCGCGCAGGAACTCCTGCAGCGCGGCCCGGTAGACGGGACGGCACTCCTTGTCGCCCAGCGAGTTGAGCAGGATGCGGAAGTTCCGCAGGCCGAGGGCGCAGTACGCCTGGTCGGCCAGGATGATCAGCTCGGCGTCGAGCGCCGGGTCCTCGGCGCCGATGGCCTCGGCGCCCACCTGGGAGAAGTGGCGGTAGCGGCCCTTCTGGGGGCGCTCGTAGCGGTAGTACGAGCCCGAGTACCAGAGCTTGACGGGGAGGTTGCCGGCCTTGTGGAGGTTGCCCTCCAGGGCGGCGCGCAGCACGGAGGCGGTGCCTTCGGGGCGCAGCGCGAGTTCGTCGCCGCCCTTGGTCGTGAAGGCGTACATCTCCTTGGTGACGATGTCGGTGGACTCACCGACACCGCGGGCGAAGAGCTCGACGTTCTCGAACCCGGGTGTCTCGACATAGCCGTAGCCGGAGTCACGCAGCGGCGCCGCGATGGCCTCGCGCACCGCGAGGAACTTCGCGGAGTCGGGCGGCAGCAGGTCGTAGGTGCCCTTGGGGGCCTTGAAGGTGCTCACGGAATTTCTCTCGTCACATTCCTCGTCGCGGGGCGGACGTCTCGTCCGCGCCCAGGCCGGCGGCCACCTGCCGCAGATACGGGTTGGTGGCGCGCTCCTGGCCGATGGATGTCTGGGGGCCGTGGCCGGACAGCACCACGGTCGAGTCGTCGAGCGGCAGGCACACGCGGCCCAGCGACTCGAGGATCTCGGGGTGGCTGCCGCCGGGCAGGTCGGTGCGTCCGATGGAGCCGGCGAAGAGCAGATCGCCCGAGAAGAAGACCGAGGGGACCTCGGACGTCTCGGGCATCCGGAAGGTCACCGACCCCTTCGTATGGCCCGGCGCGTGCGCGACGGAGAAGTCGAGGCCCGCCAGCTTCAGGCCGGCGCCGTCGGACAGCTCCCGCAGATCGTCGGGCTCCCCCACGGTCAGCTCGCCCATCAGCGGCATCCCGATGGAGCGGCCGAGCGCCTTCTCGGGGTCGCTCATCATGTACCGGTCCGAGGGGTGGATCCACGCGGGGACGTCGTGCGCTCCGCACACCGGGACGACCGAGGCGACATGGTCGATGTGCCCGTGGGTGAGGATGACCGCGACGGGCTTGAGCCGATGCTTCTTGAGCGCGTCCTCGACTCCCTGGGCGGCCTGGTGGCCCGGGTCGATGATCACGCACTCCTCGCCTGCGGCGGGGGCGACCACATAGCAGTTGGTGCCCCAGGCCCCGGCGGGGAACCCGGCAATGAGCACGATCGTCCTTCGTTCGTCGTCCGGCGGGGGAACCGCGGCCCCCGGCGGGAGAACGCGGCAGATCAGAGCCTACCGGCGCTGCCGATTCCACAGGTAACCCATATACGGTACGGGGCACATTCAGGTGGTCCCGGAATGGGTCCCAGGACAAGGGGAGAGACCCGGTGGTCAGCAACGAGCAGCGGCGGCGGCAGCTCGCCCGGGAGAAGTTCGCGCGCCAGCAGGAGCGGCGGGAGGCCGCGCGGCGCCGGGCCCGGATGCGCAACGCGGTGATCGCGGGGGCGCTCGCGGTGGTCGTGGCCGGTGGCGCGGTGTCGTACGCGGCGGGCGCCTTCGACGGCGACGGGTCGGCGAAGGACGACGCGGCCGCGCAGCCGAAGGATCCCTGCAAGAAGGCGGCGCCCGGCGCCGTGAAGCCGCTGAGCTTCAAGAAGGAGCCGGCGCTCGACATCGACAAGTCGGCGAAGTACCGGATGAACCTCGCGACGACGTGCGGCGACATCGGCCTCGACCTGGACGCGGCGAAGGCGCCGCACACCGTCAACTCGTTCAACTTCCTGGTGAACAAGGGCTATCTCGACCACACCAAGTGCCACCGCCTGACCACCGGCGGCATCTACGTCCTGCAGTGCGGTGACCCCAAGGGCACCGGCGAGGGCGGCCCCGGCTACTCGATCCCGGACGAGAACCTCAAGGACAAGCGCCTGAAGGACAACGTGTATCCGGCGGGCACTCTCGCCATGGCGAACCAGTACGACGCCGGGAAGAAGAAGGGCCGGAACACCGGCGGCAGCCAGTTCTTCCTGGTCTACCAGGACAGTCAGCTGCCGCCCGACTACACACCGTTCGGGACCATTTCCGATTCCGGGATGAAGGTCCTGAAGAAGATCGCGGCGGCCGGCGAGAGCAGTGGTCGGGGCGACGGCGCACCCAACGCGACGGTCGTCGTGGACAAGGCCACCGTCACCAAATCCTGAGGCCCGGTGGGCAAACTTCAAACGCGCGGGATGCGGACAGCCGCCCCGCCGGTCGCCTATGTTGGCGGTGACGAAACTGTGGACGATGCCGGGGGCCCGAAGGCCCTGCGCAGGCATCATGTGGAGGAGGCGCTGTGAGCAGCGACCCGTGGGGCCGCGTCGACGAGACGGGGACCGTGTACGTGCGTACGGCCGACGGCGGCGAGCGAGTGGTCGGTTCGTGGCAGGCAGGATCTCCGGACGAGGCCCTCGCCTACTTCGAGCGCAAGTACGACGGTCTGGTCGTCGAAATCGGACTTCTCGAGCGCCGGGTGAAGACGACCGACCTGTCCGCCAAGGACGCCATGACCGCCATCGGCCATCTGCGCGAGCAGGTGGACGAGGCGCACGCGGTCGGCGATCTGGACGCCCTGGGCAAGCGGCTCGACAAGCTCGTGGAGAGCGTCGAGTCGCGCCGCGAGGAGCGCAAGGTCCAAAAGGCCAAGCAGTCCGACGAGGCGCGGCACGCCAAGGAGGCCCTGGTCACCGAGGCCGAGGAGCTGGCCCAGAGCGAGCAGTGGCGGGCGGCCGGCGAGCGGCTGCGGGCCCTGGTGGACACCTGGAAGGGTCTGCCGCGGCTCGACCGCAAGTCGGACGACGAGCTGTGGCACCGCTTCTCGCACGCCCGCTCGGCGTTCTCCAAGCGGCGCAAGGCGCACTTCGCGTCCCTCGACGCGCAGCGCGAGGACGCCCGCAAGGCCAAGGAGAAGCTGGTCGGCGAGGCCGAGGCGCTGTCGAACTCGACGGACTGGGGCCCGACGGCGGCGCGCTACCGCGAGCTGATGGCCGACTGGAAGGCCGCGGGCCGCGCCCAGCGTGAGCACGAGGACGACCTGTGGAACCGCTTCCGCGGCGCCCAGGACGTGTTCTTCGCGGCGCGCAGCTCGGTCTTCGCCGAGCGCGACGCGGAGCAGGGCGAGAACCTCAAGCTCAAGGAGGAGCTGGCCGACGAGGCCGAGAAGCTCGTTCCGGTGACGGATCTGAAGGCGGCCCGTGCCGCGTTCCGTGCCCTCAACGAGCGCTGGGAGGCCATCGGCCACGTCCCGCGTGACGCCCGCCCGAAGGTCGAGGGCCGGATGCACGCCGTGGAGCGGGCGCTGCAGGAGTCCGAGGAGGCCGAGTGGCGCCGGACGAACCCGGAGGCTCGGGCTCGGGCCGCGGGCCTGACGGGGCAGTTGCAGGCGGCGGTGGACAAGCTGACGGAGCAGATCGACAAGGCTCGCACCGCGGGCAACGACGCCAAGGCCGACAAGCTCCAGAAGGAACTCGACGGCCGCCAGGCGCTTCTCGACCAGGCCGTCAAGGGGCTGCACGAGTTCGGCGGCTGACACGGCACGCACGGCACATGGGTCCGCCCCCGGCGCAGAGCGTCGGGGGCGGACCCATGTGTGACGGGCCTCAGGGCCTGCGCGTCGGCCTCAGGGCCTGCGCGTCGAGGTGACCCGGTAGACGTCGTAGACGCCCTCCACTCCCCTGACCGCCTTGAGGACGTGCCCCAGATGCTTGGGGTCGCCCATCTCGAAGGTGAAGCGGGAGGTGGCGACGCGGTCGCGGGAGGTCTGCACGGCCGCCGACAGGATGTTCACGTGCTGGTCCGAGAGGATCCGCGTGACGTCGGAGAGCAGCCGCGAGCGGTCCAGGGCCTCGACCTGGATGGCGACCAGGAAGACCGAGGACTGGGTGGGAGCCCACTCGACCTCCAGGATCCGCTCGGGCTCACGCGAGAGCGAGTCCACGTTGACGCAGTCGCTGCGGTGCACCGATACGCCGCTGCCGCGGGTGACGAAGCCGATGATGGGGTCGCCCGGGACGGGCGTGCAGCAGCGGGCCAGCTTGACCCACACGTCCTCGACGCCCTTGACGACGACGCCCGGGTCGGCGTTGGAGCGGCGCTTGCTGCGCCCGCGCGAGGGCGGCGCGCTCTCGGCGATGTCCTCGTTGGCGGCCTCCTCGCCGCCGAGGGCCTGCACGAGCTTCTGCACGACGGACTGCGCGGTGACGTGACCCTCGCCGATCGCCGCGTAGAGCGAGGAGATGTCGGGGTAGCGCATCTCGTGCGCGAGGGTGACCAGGGAGTCGCCGGTGAGGATGCGCTGGATCGGCAGGTTCTGCTTGCGCATGGCGCGCGCGATGGCGTCCTTGCCCTGCTCGATCGCCTCGTCGCGGCGCTCCTTGGAGAACCACGCGCGGATCTTGTTGCGCGCCCGGGGCGACTTGACGAAGCCGAGCCAGTCGCGGGAGGGGCCCGCGCCGGCCGCCTTGGAGGTGAAGACCTCCACCAGGTCGCCGTTGTCCAGGGTGGATTCGAGCGGTACGAGGCGGCCGTTGACCCGTGCGCCTATGGTGCGGTGGCCGACCTCGGTGTGCACCGCGTACGAGAAGTCGACCGGGGTCGCGCCCGCGGGCAGCGCTATGACGTCGCCCTTCGGCGTGAAGACGAAGACCTCGTTGCGCGACAGGTCGAAGCGCAGCGATTCGAGGAACTCGCTGGGGTCCTCGGTCTCCTTCTGCCAGTCGAGCAGCTGGCGCAGCCACGCCATGTCGTTGAGGTGGTCGTCCTTGCCGGTCTTCCTCGGCACGTCGGTGCGCACCTTGGAGGCGCCGGCGACGGCCTCCTGCTTGTACTTCCAGTGCGCGGCGATGCCGTACTCGGCGCGGCGGTGCATGTCGAAGGTGCGGATCTGCAGCTCGACGGGCTTGCCGTTGGGGCCGATGACCGTCGTGTGCAGCGACTGGTACATGTTGAACTTCGGCATCGCGATGTAGTCCTTGAACCGGCCGGGGACCGGGTTCCATCGCGCGTGCACGGTGCCGAGGGCGGCGTAGCAGTCGCGGACCGTGTCGACCAGGACGCGGATGCCCACCAGGTCGTAGATCTCCGCGAAGTCGCGGCCGCGGACGATCATCTTCTGGTAGACGCTGTAGTAGTGCTTGGGGCGTCCGGTGACGGTGGCCTTGATGCGGGCGGCGCGCAGGTCGGCCTGGACCTCGTCGGTCACTATGGCCAGGTACTCGTCGCGCTTGGGGGCGCGCTCGGCGACCAGGCGCACGATCTCGTCGTACATCTTGGGGTAGAGGATCGCGAAGGCGAGGTCCTCCAACTCCCACTTGATGGTGTTCATGCCCAGGCGGTGCGCCAGCGGAGCGTAGATCTCCAGGGTCTCGCGGGCCTTCTTCTCCTGCTTCTCGCGCTTGAGGTAGCGCATCGTGCGCATGTTGTGCAGGCGGTCGGCGAGCTTGATGACCAGGACGCGCGGGTCCTTGGCCATCGCGACGACCATCTTGCGCACGGTCTCGGCCTGCGCGGCCTCGCCGAACTTGACCTTGTCCAGCTTGGTGACGCCGTCGACGAGCAGGGCGACCTGGTCGCCGAAGTCGCGCTTGAGGGTGTCCAGGCCGTACTCGGTGTCCTCGACGGTGTCGTGCAGGAGCCCGGCCATCAGGGTGGCCGGGTCCATGCCGAGCTCGGCGAGGATGGTCGTCACGGCGAGCGGGTGCGTGATGTACGGGTCGCCGCTCTTGCGCTTCTGGCCGCGGTGCCAGCGCTCGGCGACCTGGTAGGCCCGCTCGATCTGGCGCAGCGTCGCCGTCTCGATCTTGGGGTCGTTGCTCCGCACTATGCGCAGCAGGGGCTCCAGGACCGGGTTGTACGGGTTGGAGCGCTGGACGCCGAGTCGGGCGAGGCGGGCCCGCACACGGTTGGAGGAGCCCGAGCGCGCGGGCTGGCCGGTGGCGGGCCGGACGGCGGGGGCCGTCGGGTGGTGGTCGGCGGGCGGCTTCGGGCGGGGCTGCTCGGCCGGTTTGTCGCCCCGGGAGACCTCTCCCTTGGCGCGCTGCGCGGACGTGCCGGCCTGCGCGCCGTCTGCCTTGTTCGCGGACGCGGCGGTGCCCGCCGAGGCCTGCTGGGCCTTCTGCGCGGCCTTGGCGGCGGTGAGTGGCTGGGACTCGTCTGGCAAGAGCGCTCCCTGTGCGCGATCCGGGTCCCCCGGTCAGGCCCCGAAGAACCCATGGTATCGATCCTGGGCCGCAGGGTCGCCTTCGGCCGGTGGGACGCCTCTGTACTGGAGAAACGTGCGGGACGATCGGTGGATTCCCCCGGCCACCGCCGCCGACGCCCGTCGGCCCGCCCGCCGCGGCCCCCACCCCGCGCCCCGTACTCGCGAGGGCCGGATCCAGAGCGGAACCGGCCTAAACGACGGCGGGCGCCCCGGCATGTGCCGGGGCGCCCGTCGCGTCGTGTCGCGAGCCGTCTCAGACGGTGATCAGCGCCTCCAGCGGCGCCCCGGCGAGGGCCGGCTCGAGCCGCTGCCGGCCGGCGAGGAAACCGAGCTCCATGAGGACCGCGACCCCGGCCACTTCTGCGCCCGAGCGGCGGATCAGCTCCACCGAGGCCGCCGCGGTGCCACCGGTGGCGAGGACGTCGTCGATGACCATGACTCGGTCGCCCGCGGCCAGGTCCTCGGCGTGCACCTCGATCTCGGCGCTGCCGTACTCCAGGTCGTAGGCCTGCTTGAGCGTCGCTCCGGGGAGCTTGCCCGCCTTGCGTACGGGGACGAAGCCGAGCCCGGCGCGGACCGCGACCGGGGCGCCGAGGATGAAGCCCCTGGCCTCCAGACCGACGATCTTCGTGGCGCCGTGCCGCACACTCAGGTCGGCCAGTGTGTCCGTGAGCGCCGAGAACGCGGCCGGGTCCGCAAGGAGCGGGGTGATGTCCTTGAACATCACGCCCGGCTTGGGGTAGTCCGGCACGTCACGGATGCGGCTGACGAGCAGCTCCGTGACGCCTGCGAGCTCGGTCATCGGCGCTTCCCCGAGGGACGGCCCTTGCCGCGGTTGCGGGACGGGGACTGCGTACGGGGCCCGACGACCGCCGGAGCGGCGTCACCGGTCTCCTCGTCCCGCGCGTACTCGTCATCGGCGGACACCGGCGCCTCCGCCGACTCGCCCTTGGCCGCGGCCGCCGCGCGCTTGGCGAGCACCCGCTTCTTGAGGGCCTTCATCTGCGGCTCGCGCTCCTTGAGGTCGGCGACGAGCGGCGTGGCGATGAAGATCGAGGAGTACGCACCGGCCGCGAGGCCGACGAACAGCGACAGCGAGATGTCGTTGAGCATGCCGGCGCCGAGGACGCCGCCGCCGATGAAGAGCAGGCCCGCCACCGGGAGCAGCGCGACGACCGTGGTGTTGATGGAGCGCACCAGGGTGCCGTTGATGCTGCGGTTGGCGAGTTCGCTGTAGGTCCACCGGGTCTGCTTGGTGATGTCCTTCGACTGCTCCTTCAAGCTGTCGAAGACCACGACGGTGTCGTAGAGCGAGTAACCGAGGATGGTCAGCAGCCCGATCACCGTGCCGGGGGTGACCTCGAAGCCGACCAGCGCGTACACACCCACAGTGATGGTGATGTCGTGGATGAGCGCGATGAGCGCCGCCAGGGCCATGCGCCACTCGAAGGCGATGGCCAGGTAGATCACCACGAGGACCATGAAGATCGCCAGGCCCTGCCAGGCCTTGTTGGCGATCTGCTCGCCCCAGCTGGGGCCCACCAGGTCGGCGTCGATGTCGCCGGCCTTGACGTCCAGGTCCTCGGCCAGCGCCCGCTTGATCTGGTCGGACTTCTTGATGTCCACGCCCGCGATCTGGATGCGGAGCTTGTCGCCGCCCAGCTTCTGGACGATCGCGTCGTGACCGGACGCCTTCTCCGCGGACTCCTCGGCCTGCGCCACCGTGACGCTGGTCTTAGGGGTGTTGAAGACGGCGCCGCCCTCGAACTCGATGCCCATGTTCAGGCCGCGCACCGCCAGGCCGACGATGGCCGTGATGGTGATCAGTATCGAGATGCCGTACCAGATCTTGCGCTTGCCGACGAAGTCGTAGCCGACCTCACCGCGGTAGAGCCTGGCGCCGAGATTGCCGAGCTTCGACATCTCACGCCTCCTTCGGGTCGACAGGGCCGGCGGGGGGAGCGGTGCGGCGGGACCGGCGCAGCGGGGGCTTGGCGCCGAGCCGCTTCGGGTCGAGGCCGGACCACTTGTGGCCGCTCGCGAAGAACTTCTTGCGTGCCATGAGCGTCATCAGCGGCTTGGTGAAGAAGAAGACCACGACGACGTCGAGCAGCGTGGTCAGGCCGAGCGTGAACGCGAAGCCCTGCACCTTGCCGACCGTGACGACGAAGAGCACGGCGGCGGCGAGGAACGACACGAAGTCGGAGACCAGGATGGTGCGCCGGGCGCGCGGCCAGGCCCGCTCGACGGCGGGACGCAGCGTGCGGCCCTCGCGGATCTCGTCACGGATGCGCTCGAAGAACACGATGAACGAGTCCGCCGTGATGCCGATCGCGACGATCGCACCACACACCGCGGGCAGGTTCAGCGCGAACTTAATGGTCGGGCCGAGCAGCGTCATGATCGTGTACGTCAGCGCCGCGGAGATCAGGAGGCTCGCGATGGCGATGAGCGACAGGCCGCGGTAGTAGGCCACGAGGTAGATGATGACGAGCGCGAGGCCGATGGCGCCCGCGATGAGGCCGGCCTGGAGCTGCTCGCCGCCGAGTGCGGGGCTGACGGTCGTGACGCTCTGCTCGTGGAAGGTGAGGGGCAGGGCGCCGTACGACAGGATGTTGGCGAGGTCCTTCGCCGACTCCTGGTCGAAGCTGCCGGAGATCTCGGCGTTGCTGTTCAGGGTCGTGCTGACGCTGGGCGCCGAGGCCACTTCGCCGTCGAGGACGATCGCGAACTGGTTCTGCGGCTGCTGCTGCGTCTTGATCTTGCTGGTGACCTCGGAGAACTTCTTGGAGCCACCCTTCGTGAACTCCATGTTGACGACCCAGGCGCCGGACTGCTGGTTGATGGCGGCCTTGGCGTCGTCGACGTCCTTGCCGTTGAGCTCGGCGGGGGCAAGGATGAACTTGTCCCACGTCTTGCCGTCGGGGCTCTTGCCGCAGGCGACCGTCGGGTCGGAGGGCTTCACGCCGCGGCCGGCCTCGGCGCGGGCCTTCTTGTCCGTGCAGTCGAGCTTGGTGAACTTCTCCTGCAGCTTGGCGGTGGCCGGGTCCGGCGTCGGCGCCTTGTCGTTCTTCTTGCCGTCCTGGCCGTCCTTGGCCTTGCCCGACGGCGTCGGGTCGGCCTTCAGGGCCTCGCTGACGGCGCGGCCCTGCGGCGACGGGTCGCCGGACGGGGAGTTCGCCTTGTCCGTGGCCTTGTCGGTGGCCTCGTCCTTGCCCTTGTCCTTGCCCTTCTCCTTGTCCGTACCGGACGAGGGGCTGGCGGAGGGGTCGGGCTGGGGCTGGCCGGGGGCCTGCGTGATCACCGGACGGAAGTAGAGCTGAGCGGTCGTGCCGACCTGCTCGCGCGCCTGCTTCTCGTTCGAACCCTTGGGGATGTTGACGATGATGTTCTTGTCGCCCTGGGTCTGAACCTCGGCCTCGGAGACGCCCAGACCATTGACGCGGTTGTTGATGATGTCAACCGCGGTGTTCATGTTGGTCGGGTTGATCGCGTCCTTCTGGCCCGGCTCGTTCTTGGCCTCGAGCGTGATGCTCGTGCCGCCGGCGAGGTCGATGCCCAGGCGCGGCGTGGTGTGCCCGGAGAGGAACATTCCCCCGGTCATCGCCACGAGGGCGATCAGGATGAAGACCAGAGAGCGTCCCGGCTTGCCCGGGGCGCTCTGCCTTCGGCCCTTCTTCGGTGCTGCCACCTTCTCGTTCTCCCTGTCCAACCGCCCGGCGTCCGGTCTTCCCCCGTAAGCGTCGGAGGTCCGGGCGGGCGGCCATGAAGTGGTGTCGAGATTCGGCGCGAAATGCACGTGGTCCGGGGCCCGAGGAGCGCGAGCGGCGCGCCCCACGGGCCCCGGTCGTGACTACTTCGCGTCGGACTCGCCGTCGGTCTTCTTCGGCTCCGCGTCGTCGGCCCCGGCGGCCGCGTCCTTCTTGCCGAGGTCGATGGGCGAGTCGTCGGAAGCGCCGGCGGGCTCGTCGGTCTCGGTCAGGGAAGAGGCGTCGTCCGGGACGACGGGGGTGTCCTCTTTCAGGTCGTCCTCGGTGCCGTGCACGATGCGGTTGTATTCGTCGTCGTCGAGGACGGCACCGATCGAGTTCTTCGCGTAAACGGCGTGGACACCGGGGGCCACCTCAAGGAGGACGGCTTCGTCGTGAACCTCCTTGACGGTGGCGTACATGCCCCCGATCGTGCGGATGCCGGTGCCGGGATGCATTTCGTTACGCATCTGCGCGGCGGCCTGCTGCTTCTTCTTGGCAGACCGGGTCATCAGGAACATGGCCCCGATGAGCACGATGAAGGGGAGGAGGGTCACGATATTCACGGGACGGAGTTTCCTTCGCAGACCGCGCAGGTAAGCGGCCATGGGGATGGGGGTGGGTACGCCACCCGCAAGGGCGGCATCGGCGGAGTCTAAGCGAGTCCGCACCTAACGAACAACGCTCAGCATGGCACCGCAGTTCCTGAGGGGGCGACTCTCCGCGCCGTTGCCCCTCGCCCGCGGTGCCCTACCGTCCATATCACGTCCCGAACAGGTCCTGTTGTCCCTTTCCGCCCGTCTGACGCGGCGGGACGAGGCCGAGGTGCGCCCACGCCGCGGGGGTGCCGACGCGGCCGCGCGGGGTGCGGGCGAGCAGTCCTTCCCGTACGAGGAAGGGCTCCGCCACCTCCTCGACCGTCTCGCGCTCCTCCCCCACCGCGACCGCGAGCGTCGACAGGCCGACGGGCCCACCGCCGAACAGTTTGAGCAGGGCCTCAAGGACGGCGCGGTCGAGGCGGTCGAGGCCGCGCCCGTCGACCTCGTAGACCGCGAGGGCCGCGCCCGCGATGTCCCTGTCGATCGATCCGTCGGCCTTGACCTGGGCGTAGTCCCGCACGCGGCGCAGCAGACGGTTGGCGATACGGGGCGTGCCGCGCGAGCGGCCCGCGATCTCGGCGGCGCCGTCGGCATCGATCTCCACGTCGAGCAGCTGGGCGGAGCGGTGGACGACCCGCTCCAGCTCGGCCGGCTCGTAGAACTCCATGTGGGCGGTGAAGCCGAAGCGGTCGCGCAGCGGCGGGGGCAGCAGGCCCGCGCGCGTGGTGGCGCCGACCAGGGTGAAGGGCGGCAGCTCCAGGGGGATGGCGGTGGCGCCGGGGCCCTTGCCGACGATGACGTCGACGCGGAAGTCCTCCATCGCCATGTAGAGCATCTCCTCGGCGGGCCGCGACATCCGGTGGATCTCGTCGAGGAAGAGGACCTCGCCCTCCTGGAGGGAGGAGAGGATCGCGGCGAGGTCGCCCGCGTGCTGGATGGCGGGGCCGCTGGTGATGCGGATCGGGGCGCCCATCTCGGCGGCGATGATCATCGAGAGGGTCGTCTTGCCGAGGCCGGGCGCGCCGGAGAGCAGCACGTGATCGGCGGTGGCGCCGCGTGCGCGGGCCGCGCGCAGGACGAGGTCGAGCTGTTCGCGGACCTTCTCCTGCCCGATGAACTCGCCCAGGTCCTTGGGGCGCAGGGCGGCCTCGACCGCCTGGTCCTCGCCGTCGGCGACGGATTCCACCAGCCGCTCCGCGGCGGGCCCGACGAGCCGGTCGGCCGTGGCGCCGGCGTCATCGGTCGTGTCGTCCCAGTTCATGCGGTGTGCCTCGCGATGCGGTTCTAGGGGCCGGCGGGTGTGCGTGCCCGGGGGCTAGGGCCTTTCGTCTGGATCAGGCCGGGCTCGCGGGCCCCGGCACCGCGCCTCGCCGCGTTGTCGTCGGTTGCCATGGCTCCGCCATGTCGCCCTCCTCCGCCTTGCGATGCACGGCACCAGACCCCGCTCCCTGATCCGGCCTGGTCCAGACGAAAGACCCTAGCGGGTGCGGTTCAGGGTCTGGAGCGCGGCCTTGAGGAGCTGGCCGACCTGCGGGGCGCCCTCGGCGGCCTCGGCCTGCGGGGCGACGGCGGCGACGGCTTCGTCGGCCTCGCGCGTGGCGTACCCGAGGCCGATCAGGGCGGCGTGCAGCTGTTCGCGCCAGCCGGAGGTGACGGGGGTGCCGATGGCGGGACCGCCGGTGCCGAGGGGCTCGCCGAGGCGGTCCTTGTACTCCAGGAGGAGCTTCTGGGCGCCCTTCTTGCCGATGCCGGGGACGGCGGTGAGCGCCTTCTCGTCACCGGTGGAGACCGCGCGGCGCAGGGCGTCCGGGCTGTGCACGGCGAGCATGGCCTGGGCCAGGCGCGGGCCGACGCCGCTCGCGGTCTGCAGCAGCTCGAAGGTCTGGCGCTCGTCGTCGTCCGCGAAGCCGTACAGCGTCAGGGAGTCCTCGCGGACGACCAGGGAGGTGGCGAGCTTGGCGGGCCGGCCGACGCGGAGGGTGGAGAGCGTGTTCGGCGTGCACTGGACGGCCATGCCGATGCCGCCCACTTCGAGCACCGCCGCATCGGGGGCGAGGGCGGCTACCGGGCCGCTGACGAAGGCGATCATGGGGTACGGCCTTTCTGTGCTGTCGGGGTCGTGGCCCTGGGCTTCCGGGTGGGGGCGCTCGGTGCGGGCGTGGTTCCCGCGGTCTGTGCGGCGTGCCGGGCCACGGCCTGCTGGAGGCGGTTCTGGGCGACCGCCTGCTGCAGGCGGCTCTGCGCGGGGGCGCGCCAGATGTGGCAGATGGCCAGGGCCAGGGCGTCCGCGGCGTCGGCGGGCTTGGGCGGCGCGTCGAGCCGCAGGAGGCGGGTGACCATCGCGCCCACCTGGGCCTTGTCCGCGCGGCCGCTGCCGGTGACGGCGGCCTTGACCTCGCTGGGGGTGTGCAGGGCGACGGGAATGCCGCGGCGCGAGGCGCAGAGCATGGCGACGGCGCTGGCCTGGGCGGTGCCCATCACCGTACGGACGTTGTGCTGGCTGAACACGCGCTCCACGGCGACGACTTCGGGCCGGTGCTCGTCGAGCCACTGCTCGATGCCGCGCTCGATGGCGACCAGCCGGTGCCCCAGATCCGCGTCGGCCGGGGTCCGCACGACACCGACGCCACGCATCGTCAGCGGCCGGCCCGCGACTCCGTCGACGACGCCGACGCCGCACCGGGTCAGTCCGGGGTCCACTCCCAGTACGCGCATGCGCGCCCCACCCCCCTCTTCGCGGCGACGATCATTTGACCTCGTGCCAGGCTATCCGCCGCCACTGACAACAGCGGCGGGCCGGTGGACGTGTGTCCCATCCGGCCCGCCGAAACCGCTCAGCTCGCGGCAGCGTTACGCGTCGACCTTCGCCATGACCTCGTCGGAGACGTCGAAGTTGGCGAAGACGTTCTGCACGTCGTCGCTGTCCTCCAGGGCGTCGATCAGCTTGAAGATCTTGCGGGCGCCGTCCTCGTCCAGCTCGACCTGCATGGTCGGGACGAAGTTGGCGTCGGCCGAGTCGTAGTCGATGCCGGCGTCCTGGAGGGCGGTGCGGACCGCGACCAGGTCGGTGGCCTCGCTGAGCACCTCGAAGGTGTCGCCGAGGTCGTTGACCTCTTCGGCGCCCGCGTCCAGGACGGCGCCGAGCACGTCGTCCTCGCCCAGCTCGCCCTTGGGCACGATCACGACGCCCTTGCGGTGGAACAGGTACGAGACGGAGCCCGGGTCGGCCATCGAGCCGCCGTTGCGGGTCATGGCGACGCGGACGTCGGACGCGGCACGGTTGCGGTTGTCGGTGAGGCACTCGATGAGCACCGCGACGCCGTTCGGGCCGTAACCCTCGTACATGATCGTCTCGTAGTCGGCGCCACCGGCCTCGAGACCGGCGCCGCGCTTGACCGCGGAGTCGATGTTCTTGTTCGGGACCGAGCTCTTCTTCGCCTTCTGGATGGCGTCGAAGAGGGTCGGGTTACCCGAGATGTCGGCGCCGCCGGTGCGGGCC
This sequence comes from Streptomyces sp. NPDC005863, assembly GCF_042871345.1. Classification (NCBI taxonomy): domain Bacteria; kingdom Bacillati; phylum Actinomycetota; class Actinomycetes; order Kitasatosporales; family Streptomycetaceae; genus Streptomyces; species Streptomyces sp. NPDC005863. Next base: position 172,754 of record NZ_JBIAII010000009.1, read on the forward strand.
GCGACCTCGATGTTCTTGATCATCTTCGCGAAGAGCTTGCCGCGCTTGGCGTCGATCACGGCCTTCTTGTGCTTCGTCGTAGCCCATTTAGAGTGGCCGGACATCTGCCTGTCTCCTTCGCGTTACCCAACAACCGGTAGGAACTCTCCCAGACCTTAAGGCCCTGGGACGGTCCCCGGAGATCCTACAAGGATCCCGCTCGCGGGTTGCCCCTCGCCGTCTCCGTCCGCGCCATCTCCACGAACAGGGCGTGGACGCGATGGTCACCCGTCAGTTCGGGGTGGAACGAGGTGGCGAGCGCGTTGCCCTGGCGGACGGCGACGATGTGGCCCTCGTGCTCGGCGAGCACCTCGACCCGGGCGCCGACCGACTCGACCCAGGGCGCGCGGATGAAGACGCCCTCCACCGGGGCACCCTCGACGCCCACGACATCGACGGCCGCCTCGAAGGACTCGTTCTGTCGCCCGAAGGCGTTGCGCCGCACGATCATGTCGATGCCGCCCACCGTCTCCTGGCCCGAGCGCGGGTCGAGGATCCTGTCGGCGAGCATGATCATGCCGGCGCAGCTGCCGTAGACCGGCATGCCGTCACGCACGCGCGCGCGAAGGGGCTCCATCAGACCGAAGAGGGTGGCCAGTTTGGAGATGGTGGTGGACTCGCCGCCGGGGATGACCAGGCCGTCGACCTCGGCGAGCTCCTCGGGGCGCCGGACCGGCCTGGCCACGGCGTCCGCCGAGGCCAGGGCGATCAGGTGCTCCCGTACGTCTCCCTGGAGGGCGAGGACGCCCACGACGGGAGTGGTTCCGGGAGCGGTCATCACCAGCCCCGGTTCGCGTAGCGCTCGGCCTCGGGCAGGGTGTCGCAGTTGATGCCGACCATGGCCTCGCCGAGGTTGCGGGAGGCGTCCGCGATGACCTTCGGGTCGTCGAAGAAGGTGGTGGCCTTCACGATGGCGGCGGCGCGGGCGGCCGGGTCGCCGGACTTGAAGATGCCGGAGCCGACGAAGACGCCCTCGGCGCCGAGCTGGCGCATCAGGGCGGCGTCGGCGGGGGTGGCGACGCCACCGGCGGAGAAGAGGACCACCGGGAGCTTGCCGAGCTCGGCGGTCTCCTTGACCAGCTCGTAGGGGGCGCGCAGCTCCTTGGCGGCGGCGTACAGCTCGTTGTTGTCGTAGCCGCGCAGGCGGGCGATCTCGTTCTTGATCTGGCGCAGGTGGCGGACGGCCTCGACGACGTTGCCGGTGCCGGCCTCGCCCTTGGAGCGGATCATGGCCGCGCCCTCGGCGATGCGGCGCAGGGCCTCGCCCAGGTTGGTGGCGCCGCACACGAACGGGGTCGTGAAGGCGAACTTGTCGCTGTGGTTGACCTCGTCGGCCGGGGTGAGGACCTCGGACTCGTCGATGTAGTCGACGCCGAGGGACTGCAGGACCTGGGCCTCGACGAAGTGGCCGATGCGGGACTTGGCCATGACCGGGATCGAGACGGCCTCGATGATCTCTTCGATCATGTTCGGGTCGGACATCCGGGCCACGCCGCCGTCCTTGCGGATGTCGGCGGGCACCCGCTCCAGCGCCATGACGGCCACCGCGCCGGCGTCCTCGGCTATCTTCGCCTGCTCGGCGTTGACGACGTCCATGATCACGCCGCCCTTGAGCTGCTCGGCCATGCCGCGCTTCACGCGTGCGGTGCCGGTCTCGGGCGTCTGGTTGCTGCTGGCGGGGGTGCTGGACACGGGGTTGACCTCACTCGACGGAGACGGCTGCTACGTCTACGAGGAAACGCCCGGCCACCAGGCCACAGCAAGGGCCAATGGGGCACCGGTGGCTCATTTTTTCGTGATGTGGCAGGTCAGGGGCGTGGAGGGGGTACGGGTGGGGGCCGCCGGGTCAGCCGCCGGCGCGGTCGGCCAGGGCCACCGGGGGTTCGTCGTCCATCTCGAAGGCCAGCGGGAACGGTGCGTGGCCGGCCAGCCGGAACCAGCGCACCGTGCGGTGGCGGCGCAGGGCGCGGGCGGCGCGTACGGCGTCGTTGTGGAAGCGGCGAGCCATCGGGACCCTGCGTACGGCCGCGGCGAGCTCGGTGGCCGCCTCGTCGCCGCCCGGCGCCTCACGTACGGCTTCGACCTGCTGGACCTCGCCGAAGATGGCCCGCAGCGCCTGGCTGAGCTCGCTCTCGGCGACCTCGCGGTGCTCCTCCTCGGACTGCCGGGCCGCGTGCGCCGCCTCGTAGAGCACGATGGACGCCGCGGGGTCGAGGACTCCGGAGGTGGCCAGCTCCTGGGCGACCGAGGCGCGGCGCAGCAGTTGCGCGTCGAGGGCGGCGCGGGCCGCGTCGATGCGGGCGTGCAGGCGGTCGAGCCGGCCGGCGGTCCAGCTCAGGTAGAGGCCGATCGCGAAGAGGGCGGCGGCGATCCAGATCAGTGTCGAGGTCACGGGCGGCAAGGTTAACGGGCGAGGGCGCCTTGGACGGTCTCGGGGCGCGGTGGTCCACCGTGCCGCCTGCGGGGGCGTCGCCCCCGGGCCCCCTGTACGCGCTCCGCGCGTGTCCTCAAGCGCCGGACGGGCTGACATGGTGCGCCCACCCGTTCCCGTACCGCCCATCGCGCTCCGCGCTCGTCCTCAAACGCCGGACGGGCTGAAAAACGTGCCCCGCACCTCAGCACCGCAGTCGCGCTCCGCGCTCGTCCTCAAGCGCCGGACGGGCTGACATGGTGCGCCCACCCGTTCCCGTACCGCGGGTCGCGCTTCGCGCTCGTCCTCAAGCGCCGGACGGGCTGTAAAACCAAGGCGACCGTCGAAGCCCCCTCAGCCCCGCTGCGCCAGCCCGAACCTCGCCCGCAGGCCCACCCTGTCGTCCTCCGCCACCGAAGCCGCGCCGTCCGTCACCGTTTCGTAGACCGCGAGGATGTCCGCGCCCACCGTCGTCCAGTCGAAGCGGCGCACGTGGGCGCTGCCTCTTTTGCGTAGGCCCTCTCGGCGTTCGGGGTCGGACAGGAGGCGGATCGCGGACTTGGCCAGGGACTCCGCGTCCTCGTTGGTGAAGAGGTCGCCCGCCGCGCCCTGGTCGAGGACCTGGGCGAAGGCGTCCAGGTCGCTGGCGAGCACCGGTGCGCCCGCGGACATCGCCTCGACCAGGATGATGCCGAAGCTCTCGCCGCCGGTGTTCGGGGCCACGTACAGGTCGACGCTGCGCAGCAGCCGCGCCTTGTCCTCGTCGCTGACCATGCCGAGGAACTCGACCCGGGAGCGGAGTTCGGCGGGGAGTGAGGCGACCGCCTCCTCCTCGTCGCCGCGGCCCGCCACGAGCAGGCGGGCGTCGGGGCGCTCGGCGAAGATCTGCGGGAGGGCCCTCATGAGGACCGGCAGGCCCTTGCGGGGCTCGTCGATGCGGCCGATGAAGCCGATCGTCTCCCCCTGCCACTCGGGCCTCGGCTCGGCGTCGGCGAAGAAGTCGACGTCGACGCCGTTGGGGATGACGACCGCGTCGCCGCCCAGGTGTTCGACGAGGGTACGGCGGGCGTACTCGCTGACCGCGATGCGCGCGCTGATCTTCTCCAGGGCGGGCTGCAGGATCGGGTACGCGGCGATCATCGCCCGCGAGCGCGGGTTGGACGTGTGGAACGTCGCGACGATCGGGCCCTGCGCCGCCCAGCAGGTGAGCAGGCCGAGGGAGGGCGAGGCGGGCTCGTGGATGTGGATGACGTCGAAGGTGCCGTCGTGCAGCCAGCGCCGCACCCGCGCGGCCGACAGGAAGCCGAAGTTGAGGCGGGCCACGGAGCCGTTGTAGGGGACGGGAACGGCGCGTCCCGCCGACACCACGTACGACGGCAGCGGGGTCTCGTCGTCGGCCGGGGCGAGGACGGAGACCTCGTGCCCGAGGCGGATGAGGTGCTCCGCCAGATCGCGGATGTGGAACTGGACGCCGCCCGGCACGTCCCAGGAGTACGGGCAGACGATGCCGATCCTCAACGGGACTCCCCCGCCCGGTCCGTCCCGGCGCGGGGTTCCAGGTCGTCGAGCCACAGACGCTGCAGCATGTGCCAGTCCTCCGGGTGGTCGGCGATACCGGTGGCGAAGGCGTCGGCCAGCGCCTGTGTCATGACGGACGTCTTTTCGACCCGGTTGCCTGTCTCGGGGACCTCGACGGGCGGGTGGACGCGGCCCTTCATGACGGGGGAATCGTCGTACCACAGAGTGACGGGGAGCAGCAGCGCGCCGGTCTGCTGGGCGAGCAGGGCGGGGCCGGCGGGCATCCGCGCGGTGTCCCCGAAGAACTTGACCTCGACGCCGGAGGACGACAGGTCCCGGTCCGAGACCAGACAGACCAGGCCGCCCGCGCGCAGCCGCCGCGCCAGCGTGCCGAAGGCGGCGCCGCCCTCGTGCGGGAGCACCTCCATGCCGAGGCTCTCGCGGTAGGCGACGAAGCGGTCGTACAGCGTCTCGGGCTTGAGGCGCTCGGCGACGGTGGTGAAGGGGGTCTCCAGCTTCGTGGTGACCCAGGCGCCCGCGAGGTCCCAGTTGCCGAGGTGCGGCAGCGCGAGGATCACGCCCTTGCCGGCGGCGAGGCCGTCGGTGAGGTGGTGGACGTCCTTGGCGTCGAAGCCGTCCCTGACGCGCTCCCTGCTCCAGGAGGGCAGCCGGAAGGACTCCATCCAGTACCGCAGGTAGGAGCGCATGCCCGCCTTGGAGAGTTCCGCGAGGCGCTGCGGGCTCGCGTCGGGCACCACGCGCGCGAGGTTGGACTCCAGGCGCAGCACGCCCTTGCCGCGGCGCTTCCACGCGGTGTCGGCGATGGTGCGGCCCAGGCGCTCGGCGACCGGCTCCGGCAGCTTCTTGACGGTGCTCCAGCCGAGGCCGTACAGCGCGTCGGTGAGTCGGTCCTTCACTGCGCGGTCTCACTCTCCTGCGCCCCGGTGGCCGCGGCGGCGTCCGCCTCGGCGGACTCCCGGCGCACGGTCACGACGCGCTGGACGAGGGTCACCATGCTGCCGGCCGCGACGAACCACAGGGCGATGGGCAGCAGGATCTGGATGCCGGGCACACCGAACTTGTGCAGGCCCGCGAGGCCCGCGGCGACCAGCGAGATCACCAGTCGCTCGGCGCGCTCCACCAGGCCGTTGACGGCGACGGGCAGGCCGATGGCCTCGCCGCGCGCCTTCGTGTACGAGACGACCTGACCGCTCGCCAGACAGAAGATGGAGACGGCGCAGAGGATGTTGTCGTCGCCGGATCCGGCGTACCAGAGGGCGAGGCCCCCGAAGATCGCGCTGTCGGCCACCCGGTCGAGCGTGGAGTCCAGGAAGGCGCCCCAGCGGCTGGAACGGCCCAGTTGGCGGGCCATGTTGCCGTCCACCAGGTCCGAGAACACGAACAGCGTGATGACGATCGTGCCCCAGAAGAACTCTCCCCGGGGGAAGAAGACCAGCGCTCCCGCCACCACACCGGCCGTGCCGATGAAGGTGACCGCGTCGGGGCTGACCCCGCGGCGGATGAGAAACGCGGCGAACGGCGTGAGGACACGCGTGAAGAATGCACGCGCGTACTTGTTCAGCATGGCCTTCCCGAGGGTTCGGTGCGCCGTGCGGCCCCGTTGGCCACCGGCCGACCCATCGTAGTCACGCCCCTGACCGCCCGGCTCGCCCCCTCACGATCGCGTACGACGTATGGACGCACAGTGACCCGAGTGGAAAGCTCGACTGCATGACGGGCGCCGCCCGGTGCCGCCCCGCACTCGGCCCCCGCGCGTCCGCGAGCAGCCAGCATCCCCGAGGGGGCTGAGCCTCCTCACCGTGCACGTGACCGGGAGGCAAGGCATGGGCGACAAGGCGAACGCACACCCCGGAGCCGCCGGCAGGGCGGCATCGGCCGACCACCCCGCGTCCCTACGGAATGTGGTGCTGGTCGGCCACAGCGGTTCGGGCAAGACGACTCTGGTGGAGGCCCTCGCGCTCACCGCGGGGGCGGTGAACCGGGCGGGCCGCGTCGAGGACGGCACGGCCCTCTCCGACCACGACGAGATCGAGCACCGCCAGCAGCGTTCGGTGCAGCTGTCCCTGACCCCCGTCACCTGGGGCGAGCACAAGATCAACCTGTTGGACACACCTGGATACGCCGACTTCGTCGGGGAGCTGAGGGCCGGTCTGCGCGCGGCGGACGCGGCCCTCTTCGTCGTCTCGGCGGCGGAGGGCGCCGAGGGCATCACCGGCGCGACCCGCATGGTGTGGGAGGAGTGCGCGGCGGTCGGCATGCCGCGGGCCATCGTGATCACTCACCTGGAGTCGGCCCGCGCCGACTTCACCGCGATGACCCGCACCTGCGCGCAGGCGTTCGGCGCGGACGACCCCGACGCCGTGCTGCCGCTGTATCTGCCGCTCCACGGCGAGCAGGGGCCGGACGGCCACGCCCCGGTGACCGGCCTGATCGGGCTGCTGTCGCAGCGGGTCTTCGACTACGCCTCCGGGGAGCGCAAGGAGTCCGAGCCGGGCGAGGACCAGCTGCCGCTGATCGAAGAGGCGCGCAACAAACTGATCGAGGGGATCATCGCCGAGAGCGAGGACGAGTCCCTCATGGACCGTTATCTCGGCGGCGAGGACATCGACTTCACGACCCTCGTGGAGGACTTGGAGCGGGCCGTGGCCCGCGGCATCTTCCATCCGGTGCTCGCCGCGGCCCCCGCCGCCGAGGGTGCCCGCCAGGGCATCGGCACCGTCGAGCTCCTTGAGCTGATCACCGGGGGCTTCCCGACCCCGCTCGAACATCCGGCGCCTGCCGTGACCACCCCGGACGGCAAGCCCAGGCCCGCGCTGAGCTGCGACCCGCAAGGCCCCCTGGCGGCCGAGGTCGTGAAGACCGCGTCCGACCCGTACGTCGGCCGGATCTCGCTCATCCGGGTCTTCTCCGGCACCCTGCGCCCCGACGAGACCGTCCACGTATCCGGGCACGGCCTGGCCGACCGGGGCCACGAGGACCACGACGTCGACGAGCGGGTCGGCGCGCTCTCCTCCCCCTTCGGCAAGCAGCAGCGCGTGCTCACCCACTGTGTCGCGGGCGACCTGGCGTGCGTGGCCAAGCTGACCCGCGCGGAGACCGGCGACACCCTCTCCGGCAAGGACGACCCGCTCCTGATGGAGCCCTGGGACATGCCCGACCCGCTGCTTCCGCTGGCCATCCAGGCCCACAGCAAGGCCGACGAGGACAAGCTGTCGCAGGGCCTGTCGCGGCTCGTCGCCGAGGACCCGACGATGCGGCTCGAACAGAACCAGGACACCCACCAGGTGGTCCTGTGGTGCCTCGGCGAGGCGCACGCGGACGTCGCCCTGGAGCGGCTGCGCAGCCGGTACGGCGTACAGGTCGACGTGGTGGCGCACAAGGTGTCCCTGCGCGAGACGTTCGCGGGCCGGTCCGGTGGCCGGGGCCGTCATGTGAAGCAGTCCGGCGGGCACGGCCAGTACGCGATCTGCGAGATCGAGGTCGAGCCGCTGCCCGGCGGCAGCGGCATCGAGTTCGTCGACAAGGTCGTCGGCGGCGCCGTCCCGCGGCAGTTCATCCCGTCCGTCGAGAAGGGCGTGCGCGCCCAGGCCGCCAAGGGCGTCGCCGCCGGGTACGCGCTGATCGACGTGCGGATCACGCTGCTCGACGGCAAGGCACACTCGGTGGACTCCTCCGACGCCGCGTTCCAGACGGCGGGCGCGCTGGCGCTGCGCGAGGCCGCGTCCGGAGCGCGGATCCATCTGCTCGAACCGGTCGCCGAGGTGCGGGTGCTCGTCGGCGACGACCATGTCGGCGCGGTGCTGAGCGATCTGTCGGGCCGCCGCGGCCGGGTGGTCGGCACCGAGCAGGCGCCCGGTGGGCGGACCCTGGTGCGGGCCGAGGTCCCCGAGATCGAGATCGGCCGGTACGCGGTGGATCTGCGCTCCCTGTCGCAGGGCACCGCGCGCTTCAGCCGTACGTACGCACGGCACGAGCCGATGCCCGCTCAGCTCTCCGAGAAGATCCGTGAACAGGCGCAGCGCACCCCGTAGTTGACACCTCGGCGCGGATCCGCCCGCCCCCTGCGCGACGGGGGGCGGCATTCGGCCGCCCCCTGACGGATGTCGGTGCGCCCGGATACGCTGATGACCTGATCAACGGATGTGCCGGTCGGCAACAGGTGTGCCGGACAGGGAAGTCGGGAAGAGCCGCAGCAGCGAAGGCGTCGCGGCGATGGGGGCGGCAGTGGCGGACGATGTATTCGACTTCAGGCCCGGGGCCCAGGTTCCGCTCTCGGGCACCGCTGGGCAGACGGCGGCGACCCAGGCCCTGGCCTCGGCCGCGTACCGCGACGGCGACGTGGACGGCATCCTCGCGGCCAACACCGAGTGGCACAAGTCCGAGGTGAAGCCCGGCCTCTGGTCGCTGTTCAAGCCGAATCTCGGCGAGGCCTTCGCGCGCACCGTGCAGGTGCGGATGCTGGGCGGCGGCCGCGGTCCGCTGATCCAGTCGTTCGGGACGGAACCGCAGGTCGTCGTCGAGCACTGCCTTGCGGCGAGCCGTATCCGCAAGGAGCGCGACAGCTGGCTGACCGCCGTGATGGTGCTGTGCGGGGTGCTCTTCCTGCCGGGGCTGCTGCTGTGGCTGGTCGTCTTCACCATCAGGCGGCAGGTCGCCAAGAGCGACGACAAGCGCGCGGGCGCGCTCGCCACGGCGGTGCTGGTCGCGGTGGGCGTGCTGGCCGCGCTCGCGCTGCTGAAGCTGCCGTTCGGCGGCTTCTGGGCCTGGTATCTGCGCGCGGCGATCGTGCTGCCGGTGGTGGGCTGGTTCTGGTCCAAGCAGATCGCCGAGCGCACCGCCCGGGACCTGCGGGAGCGCTGGTCGAGCCTGCTGGCGGGCGGCGGCATCGGCGCCAAGATCCCCGAGGCGGTGCCCGGCAGCCCCGGCGAGACGGCCGCCGAGCGGCTCCGCCAGGGCCTGGCCAGGCTCTCCGCGGAGCAGCAGAGCAACTCCGTGTTCTACGCGGGGCCCAAGGGCATATTGGGCATGGGCACGCGCTGGGGCAGCTGGCAGCTGGCCGAGGAGCTGGTGCCTGCCGACCCGGACAAGGAGATCCACCCCTTCCGCAGCTGGGATGTCATACGCGCGGTGCACGACCAGCTGCGCATGCTGGAGCGTGGCCCGCTGCACACCGGCGGCTTCCCCACCCCGGACATAAAGCACTGGATCGTCTCCCCCATCGGGGAGAACGCCAAGGCGGTGGCCCGCCCCACCGGCACGGACGTGGAGGCCTTCCAGATCCGCGGCCACGAGATACAGCGCATCTGCAACGAACAGCAGTTCGGCAGCGGCAACCGCCACTATCTGGGCGTGCAGTTCACGCTCTGGGACGGCCAGTTGGTCATCACCATGCTGATCACGGTGACCGTGCTGCACGAGACGCTGCGCATCGAGGTCACCGGCCACGCCCTCGGCCCGGTGCACTCGCTGTTCACCACCAAGCCCTCCCCCAAGACGAAGACGGTCGCCAAGCCGATCAAGTTCTGGGAGACCACCGACCGCAATCTGCCGCTCATCGACGCGGACGAGGTGGTGCGGCTCGCGGTCCGCGCCCCCCTCACCTGGTATCCGCCGCTGCTCGACTACCTCGGCGGCCGGCTGGTCCTGCCCGAGCCCTTCGGGCTGCGGCACGCCTGGGCGGACAAGCCGTGGCGGCACCGCTTCATGGCCGACGACGCGCTGCGCGCCGCCACCCCGGTGCTGCGCGTGGTGCACTCGGCCGCGATCAAGGTGCTCGACGAGAACGGCGTGAACACCGAGAAGTTCGGCGCCCGTTCCGGCTTCCTCAGCGGGGCGATCCAGGACCCGATGCCGCGGAAGGCGGACGTGTACGACGCCTGACGCGGGCCCGGCGCCGCTGTGCGCGGCGAAGGGCGGTGGACCAGGTGCGGCCCACCGCCCCGGGTACCGCACCGGCAGCCCCTGCCACGGCTACCGGTGCGGGCCCGCGATCAGATGGCCTGCCACAGGGCGGGCACGTTCGGCGGCTCCCAGCCCGGGTACGCGGTGTGGCCCTGGATGCAGCGGTAGCGGACGCCCTCGTAGCTGACCACGTCCCCCGCCGCGTAGGTGGCACCGAGCTGCCAGGTGGTCTCGCCGCCGCCCGGCACGGTGAGCGTGTACGTGGTGGTGTGGCTGACCTGCCCGTTGCCGGTGAAGGTCAGCGTGTAGGTGCCCGGCGCGGTGCCGGATCCGACCTCGACGGTGGCCGTCGCGGACTCGCCCGAGAGCACCGAATCCGGGCTGATGGAGACGCTCACGCCGGCCGGGGCGCCGGAGGCCGTGAGCCCCACCTTCTGCGCCGTACCACTGGTCGTGGCGGTGGCCAGGGTGACCTTCGCGGCGGAGCCGGGCTCGACCGTGCCCGAGGCCGGGTCGGCGGAGAGCGAGAAGTCGTCCGTCGGTGCGGGCTTGTCGCCGACGGCCGTCTTCCACAGCGCGTACGCGACGCCGTCCGCGCTGCGGTCGAGCGAGGTGGCGCTGACGTTGGCGGTGGTGTCGCAGGCGGAGTGGTAGCACGCGTCGTACGAACGGCCCGCGGTGCCGCCCCACTTCGCGGCCTCCGCCGCCGACTTCACGGCCGAGGCGCCGGTGGCGTAGCCGGAGGTGGGAATGCCGACGCGCTGGAAGGAGGCGTCGTCGGAGCGGCCCTGTCCCTCGACGTTCTCCTGGGGTGCGAGGTTGAGGGAGTTCCAGTAGTCCCGCAGGGGCACCGAGGCCGCGGAGGTCAGGTTGTTGATGAAGTACCCGGCGTTGCTGGAGCCCACCATGTCGAAGTTGTAGTACGCCTTGATCTTGGCGCGTTCGGTGGCCGAGAGCGAACCGGCGTAGTAGTCCGAGCCGTTCAGGCCCTGCTCCTCGTCGGTCCACCAGGCGAAGCGGACGCGGTTCTTCATGGCCGGGTTGTTCTGCGCCAGGGTCAGCGCGGCCTCCAGGATCGTGGCGGATCCGGAGCCGTTGTCGTTGATGCCGGGCCCGGCGGCGACGCCGTCGAGGTGCGCGCCGAACATGCGGACGTTGTTCGCGTCACCCTGCGGCCACTCGGCGATCAGGTTGTTGCCCGCGCCCGCGGAGCAGCCGGAGGCGCAGCTCTGCTCGGTGACCTGGTACCCGGCGGCCTCCAGCTTGCCCTTGACGTATGCGAGGGACGCCCGGTAACCGGCGCCGGCGGCGCGGCGGTTGCCGCCGTTCTGCGAGGCGATGGTGTTGAACTGCGTGAGGTGCGCCCGCACCTTCTCCACGTCGATGTCCGGCGGAGGCGTCGGGTTGCCGCCGCCACCGACGGTCAGCGTGTACTGGACGGTGTGCGTTTTGGTGCCCGCGGTGCCCGTGACGGTGATCGGATAGGTGCCGGGCGTGGTGGACGCCGTGGTGCTGACCTTCATCGTGGAGCTGGCGCCGGAGGTGACGGTGCCGGGGTCGAACGAGACGTTCACGCCGGTCGGCGCGCCCGCGGCGGTCAGCGCGACCTGCTGGGCGCTGCCGGTGACGGTCGTGGTGGTGACCGTGGCGGTGGCCGAGGAGCCCGCGTCGACCTGGCCCGAGGCCGGGCTGAGGCCGAGGGAGAAGTCGTTCTGCTGCCCGGAGCAGCTCGGGTCACCGCTCTGCGCGGGGACGCTGATGGCGTCCCAGGCGGCCTTGGTGGCGTTGAACAGGTCGCAGCTCGCGTCCAGGCTCTTCGCCGAGGTCAGCGTGGCGGTGCGGTAGCGCTTGTACGTCATGCCGCTGGTCTTGAGCAGCATGGCGCCGTAGAAGACCTTGCCGGCGTTCTTGGCGCCCACGCCGGTCACCTGCTGGTTGTTGCAGGTGGGGCTGGAGGGCTTGCCGCCGCCGGGGTTCGACCCCTCGGCGAGCAGATAGAACCAGTGGTTCATGGGCCCTGCCGCCTTGTGCTCCTCGGTGTTCGGGATCGAGGCGGAGTAACAGTTGGGGTCGTTGTTGACCCGGCTCGGGTCGTACATGTTCCGGATCGGGCCGCGCCCCTGGAGGTTGATCATCTCGCCGACGGTGTAGTCGGGGGTGTCGTACGGGGCGGGCTCGTTGATGTACGCCTCGGTCAGGGCGCCCATGATGTCGCCGGTCGCCTCGCCCAGGCCGCTCTCGTGGTTCGCGCCGCCGGGGGTGAAGGAGTCCAGGCCGTGGCCGAACTCGTGGGCGACGACGTCCACTCCGGCGATCCACTGGTTGGCGCTGTTGTGGCCGATGGTGACGGAGGAGCCGTCCCAGTAGGCGTTGAGGTCGTTGAGGCCGACGCTCACGGGCCAGCTGCCGCCGTTGCCGTTGTGACCGTTGCGGCCGAGCCACTCCTTGAGCATGTTCGACTGCTTCTGCGCGGCGAACATCACGTCGACGCAGCCGGTCTCGCGGCTGCTGGGGTCGCCGGTGCCCCAGTCGTCGGTCGCCTTGGTGAAGACTCCGCCCTGGTAGCTGGAGCACTGCAGGCCGGGCCGTGTGGTGTCGCGCAGCACGTAGTTGTTGCCGGACCTGGAGGTGTCGATGGTCAAAGGGTTGGGGCCGTTCCACTTGCTGTGGCCGCTGCCCGAGCGCACGTCGTCGTAGGTGTCGATGACCTTGCCGGTGCGCGCGTCGACGAACACGTGCAGCTTGCTGGGCTCGCCCGCCCGGGTGCGGCCGGTCAGCCGGGTCTCCCAGGCGAGCGTGGGCGCGTCCTTCTTGACGCGGACCACCAGGCGCTTGGAGTCGACCTTCTTGACCGAGGCCAGCTTCGTACGGCTCGTGCGGACCGCCTGCGCGGCGCTCACCTGCGCCTTGGTGGTGACCGAGATCGTGGCGTCGGTCGCGGACTGCACGGACCGCACCTTGCCCGCGCCGTCGGCGAGGACCACCGCGTCGCCGCCGACCACCGGTAATCCGCGGTAGGTGCGTTCGTACGCGACCGAGTAGAGGCCCTTGGCCCAGGGGGTGACCCGGTTCCGGTCGTACTGCTCCTCGGGCCCCTTGGCGAGCGAGTCGAGACCGCTGCGCACCGCCTTGTCGGCGGCGGCGACGGCTCTGGCGAGGGGGTCCGGCTTGCCCGCGGCGGGCGCGGTCCCGGCCGCCGAGGCGAGGGTGACCGGTACCGTCACCCCCGCGAGTGCCAGGGCCAGGGTTATCCCGGCCGCTGCGGTTCGTCTGAGCATCACGGCTCCTTGTGAGAGGTGTTGGCTCCGTCGGGCCAGGGGGAGCACGTGCGCGTCAGGCCGTACGGTCGTGCCCGCGACTCAGGTCCCGGACTGGCGGTGACATGACACCCTCATGGCTGGCGGAACCCTCACACCGGCCCGGCCCCCGGTCAACGGATTCCGGACCGTCGGCCCGCCCTGTCAAGAACTGGCAAGCGCGCCGGCACCGCCACGCCTCACTCCGAGGCGCCGTGCACCCGCTCCCGGTACTCCCGCACCTCCGGCAGATCGCCCCAGCGCCCGGCCAGCCGGTCGTGCAGACCGCGCAGCTCGACCGCGATCATCAACTCCCGTGCGCGCACCGCCTCTTCGACCACGGGGTGCGCCAGGGTGACCGCCGCGACCGGATCCCCCGCACACGCCCAGCTGTCCGCGAGGCGCAGGGTGAGGAGCAGCCGCGTGGAGCGCATGACGGGCGGAAGCAGCGCGTACGAGCGGGCCGTGGCCTCGATCGCGCGCCGGGCCACCGCCCGCTCCCCCGTCGCCGCCGCGAGGTCCCGCAGCGCCCCGCCGATCGCCGACTCCAGCCGCAGCACGCCCTCCGCGCCGGAGAGCCAGGGCGCTTCGAGGCGGTCCCGGTCGTCGAGGCGGGCGAATCTGCGCCGGGCCATGGCGATGTGCCGCCGGCAGGCGTCGGCGTCGTGGCTCAGCGCGTACGCACGGGCCTGATACAGGTCGGCCAGCGTCGTCATCCAGCGCCGCTTGGCGTCCACCGCCCCGATGGCCTGCGCGTACCCGAGCATCGACGCGGCGTCCCCGTCGAGCCGGACCAGGGTGGACATGTCGCTGAGGAGGGTCGCGCGGGCCTCGGCGTCCTGCGCGGCGTCCGCCCACCGCAGGCCGTGCCCGAGCCAGGCCATGGCGACACCGCTCTGTCCGCGCTCCATCCGCAGCCGCCCGGCGACCTGGGCGTACTGCGCGGCGAGCCGCAGCTGGCCGTACGGCAGCCGGCCCGTGGCGTTGACCGCGTCGGCCCAGCGGACCACGCCCCGCAGCAGCCGTTCCACGGTGTGCGCACCGGCGTCGGTGACGTGGGCGAACGCCTCGCGGATCAGACAGGCCAGCGCGGCGGTCAGACCGTGCAGCAGCTCCGCCTCGGCGCCGCCCGGACCGTCCGCCCCGCCGACGCGCTCGTACGACCCGGTCAGCCCGTTCAGTCCGGTCAGCAGCTCCGCCACCGAGCTCCGGTCGGGCGTCGTACAGCCCACCCTGCCGTGCAGCGGGCAGGCGAGCCCCTCGGCGGGCAGCCGCGCGGGCCAGGGCTGCGCGGCCGGCGACGCCTCGTCGCCGGGGGCCTCGTTGCCGGGGGCGTCCGCCCCGGGGATCGGGGCGAACAGCGTGGGCGTGAGGCGCGGGCCGGGGACGGCCTGCGACGGGGTCCGGGCAGCGAGGGTCGCGGCGAGTCCGCCGCCCGTCCCCAGGACCGCGTCGAGCCGGTCCACGAGGTCGAACGGCGGCTCCCGCAGCCCGCCCTCCAGCCTGCTGATGAAGCTGTGGTGGTAGCCCACCCGCCCACCCAGCTGCAGCTGGGTGAGCCCGGCCCGGCGCCGGTGGAAGCGCAAGCACCGCCCGAACTCCGCCCACCCCGGCGCGACCGCCTCTGCCGTGCCGACGGACATGACCCCTCCCGGACCGGGCGCTCCCTGGAAGGAGCGTGGCAGGAGAGGTCTCCGCCTCCAACCCTCCTATCGCCCAGGGGGGTTGGTGCAATACAACGCCGTCACTGCTGGTCGGCGGCGGTCGGCCAGGCGTCCGCGAGCATCTTCCGGGTGTCGCCGAGCAGCTGCGGCAGCACCTTGGTGTGGCCGACGACCGGCATGAAGTTCGTGTCGCCGCCCCAGCGCGGCACGATGTGCTGGTGCAGGTGCGCGGCGATGCCCGCGCCCGCCACGGCTCCCTGGTTCATGCCGATGTTGAAGCCGTGCGCGCCGGACGCGGTGCGCAGCGCCGTCATGGCCTGCTTGGTCAGCTCGCCCAGCTCGGCGGTCTCGGCGGCGGACAGGTCGGTGTAGTCGGCGACGTGCCGGTAGGGCACCACCATGAGGTGGCCGCCGTTGTACGGGTAGAGGTTGAGCACCGCGTACACCTGCTCGCCGCGCGCGATCACCAGGCCGTCCTCGTCGGACTTGGCCGGGATGGAGCAGAACGGACAGCCGTCGTCGGCCCCTGGGCCCGTGGGCTTGTTCTCGCCCTGGATGTACGCCATCCGGTGGGGCGTCCACAGGCGCTGGAACGCGTCCTGCGTGCCGACTCCGATCTGCTGCTCCGGCTCACTCGTCATGAGGTGAAGCATATGACTTGGCCCCGGGGAGAGGTCCCCGGGGCCCGAGCTCATCGCGGTGTCACCGTGCCGTCAGACCTGGACGCGGTCCTCGACCGCCTTCACGATCTTGGCGATGGCCTCGTCGACGGGGATGCCGTTCTCCTGCGAGCCGTCGCGGTAGCGGAAGGAGACGGAACCGTTGTTCATGTCCTCGTCGCCCGCGATGACCATGAAGGGCACCTTGGCCTTCTGCTGGTTGCGGATCTTCTTCTGCATCCGGTCGGACGACGCGTCCACGTCGACCCGCAGCCCCTGGGCGCGCGCCTTCTCGGCGAACTCCTGGAGGTAGTCGACGTGCCCGTCACCGATCGGGATGCCGACGGCCTGCACCGGCGCGAGCCACGCCGGGAAGGCGCCCGCGTAGTGCTCGAGGAGCACGCCGAAGAACCGCTCGATGGAGCCGAACAGCGCACGGTGGATCATGACGGGCTGCTGACGCGAGCCGTCCCCCGCGGTGTACTCCAGGTTGAACCGCTTGGGCTGGTTGAAGTCGACCTGGATGGTCGACATCTGCCAGGAGCGGCCGATCGCGTCCTTGGCCTGCACGGAGATCTTCGGGCCGTAGTACGCGGCGCCGCCCGGGTCGGGCACCAGCGGCAGGTTCTGCTTCTCGGCGGCGAGCCGCAGCGCCTCGGTGGCCTCCGCCCAGTCGGCGTCCTCACCGATGAACTTGTCGGAGTCGTCGCGGGTGGACAGCTCCAGCTCGAACTCGGTCAGGCCGTAGTCGCGCAGCAGGTCGAGCACGAAGGTCAGGAGCGTGTCGAGCTCCTGCGGCATCTGCTCCTTGGTGCAGTAGATGTGCGAGTCGTCCTGGGTGAAGCCGCGCGAGCGGGTCAGGCCGTGCACGACGCCGGACTTCTCGTACCGGTACACGGTGCCGAACTCGAAGAGGCGCAGCGGGAGTTCGCGGTAGGAGCGGCCGCGCGACTTGAAGATCAGGTTGTGCATCGGGCAGTTCATCGCCTTGAGGCGGTAGTTCTGCTCGTCGAACTCGATGGGCGGGAACATGCCCTCCGCGTAGTGCGGCAGGTGGCCCGAGATCTCGAAGAGCTTCTCCTTCGAGATGTGCGGGGTGTTCACGAACTCGTAGCCGGAGACCTCGTGGCGGCGCCGCGAGTAGTCCTCCATGACCTTGCGGATCACGCCACCCTTGGGGTGGAAGACGGCGAGGCCCGGGCCGAGCTCCTCCGGGAAGGAGAAGAGGTCCAGCTCGGAGCCGAGCTTGCGGTGGTCGCGCTTCTCGGCCTCGGCGAGGAACTCCAGGTGCGCCTTCAGCTCGTCCTTCGTCGGCCAGGCGGTGCCGTAGATCCGCTGGAGCTGCGGGTTCTTCTCGCTGCCGCGCCAGTAGGCGGCGGCGGAGCGCATCAGCTTGAAGGCGGGGATGGCGCGGGTGGAGGGCAGGTGCGGGCCTCGGCAGAGGTCCTTCCAGCACAGCTCGCCGGTCTTCGCGTCGAGGTTGTCGTAGATCGTCAGCTCGCCGGCGCCCACCTCGGCGTCGGCGCCGTCGGCGGCCTGCGCGGCGTTGCCCTTGAGACCGATGAGCTCCAGCTTGTACGGCTCGTCGGCGAGCTCGACGCGGGCGTCGTCGTCGGTGGTGACGCGGCGCGAGAACTTCTGCCCCCGCTTCTGGATCTCCTGCATCTTCTTCTCGATGCGCTTGAGGTCCTCGGGGGTGAACGGCTCCTTGACGTCGAAGTCGTAGTAGAAGCCGTCCCGGATGGGCGGGCCGATGCCCAGCTTGGCGTCGGGGAAGAGCTCCTGCACGGCCTGCGCCATGACGTGCGCGGTCGAGTGGCGCAGGATGTTCAGGCCGTCCTCGGAGGAGACCTCGACGGGCTCGATCTCGTCGCCCTCGGCCACGGCGTACGCCAGGTCCCGCAGCTCACCGGCCACGCGGGCGGCCACGACGGTGCGCTCACCGGGGAAGAGCTCGGCGGCCGTAGTGCCCGTCGTCACCACGCGCTCTTCCCGCTCGGAATCGCGATGGATGATCACACGGACGTCTGACACCGGTCTCTCCTACCTGAAAGGGGGGCGCGGCGCTTTCCGTCGCGCACGCACTAGGGATCGTACCGAGCCGCGGGCCCCGGCCGCGAAACGGATCTCTCCGTACCCCCTCAGTCGGCGCCGCACGCCCCCTCGAAGAAGTCCAGGTTCTCCTGGAGCGACTTCATGAGCCGGTCGCGCTCGGCGTCGTCCACCTGGACCGGCACCACCCCGCTCGCCCCGGTGAGCCTGCGGAAGCCGCCCCGGCTCTCCAGCCTGCCGTGCACCCGGATCGGCAGGCCGACCAGGTGCGCGTGGCCCGCGATGCGGTACGACTCCTCGTCCAGGACCATCCGGACCTGCGGGACGTCGGCGCCCGCGATCACCCGCACCCGTACGGCGCCCGCCCCGCTCGGCGCCGCCCGCCGCATCCGCACCACGGCCCCGGTGATCCGCACCGGCACCGGCGGCTCGTCGCGCAGGTACCGGGCGCCCGCCTCGCGCAGCACCGGCAGATCGCCGGGCGAGAACTCGACGGGCTCGGCGCGTGCCGCGCATCCTTCGGGCACCCCGGCGCCGGGCGCCCACTCCACCGCGACGCGCGCCCCCTCCGTACCGCGCACCAGCGCGACGAGGGCCTCGGTCAGCTCATGGCTGACGCCCGCCTCGACGGCGCCGTCGAAGGCGTCCATGCCGCCGGTGGCGCGCTGGTAGTCGACGGCCTCCCGGGCGGCGTACAGGGCCTGGTGCAGCCGGACCGCGAGCGGCCGTGCCGTCGTGACGGGCGCGAAGGCGGTGAGGCTGCGCCCGCCGGCGGCGGGCCCCACCAGGACGTGCTCCAGGGACGCGGCGGCGGGTCGGCGGTGCCGGGCGCCGTGGTAGCCGGCCCGGCCGCGGGCGGCGAGCGCACCGGCGAGCAGCATCTGCCGTGCGGCGGAGCGCAGTTGCTCCTCGGCGGGCCAGGTCGCGGCGCCCGCGGGCCCCGCGGGGACGTCGCGCCACCAGTGGATCTCGTCGCTGGGCACGGCGAGTCCCACCAGGACGTCGCGGGCGGCGGGCGCCGCGCTGCGGGAGAGCGCCACGAGCGCCTCGCCGATCAGGTCCTCGCAGTCGGGGAAGGCGCGGCTCTCGGGCACGAGCAGGCTGGTGCCCGCGCCGCCGGGGCCCGGCGGGGTCCAGCGCGCGTAGCGCCCCGGGGCGCCGCCGCGGCGCTGCCAGCCGTGCCGGGCGAGCAGCGCGCCGAGCACGGCGGGGTCGACCTGGGCGGGCTCGGGCGGCCGTGACCACGGGCCGGGGGCCGGGGCGGGGTGCGGGCGGACGGGAGGCACGGGCTCGTCGTGGTCGAAGGGGCGGTGCATCAGGGTCTCCCTCCCGTCCCGACGCGCGTCATGATCTCGCAGAGCGCGCGGTCGTCGAAGATCCGCGAGGTCGGGACGCGCACGGTGGTCCTGGTCCGGCCGGTCACCGGGTGTCCGGCGAGGTTGGTCCAGTAGCAGCAGTGCCGCAGGTCGAGCCGGTCGTGGCCGGCGCGCAGCCAGTCGTCGCGGGAGCGGGGCACGAGCATCACGACGAGGATCTTGTGGACCGAGACCGGCGTACGGGCGAGCTTCACCAGGTGCGCGTTGTCGAGCGTGAAGGAGAAGGCGGGCCCCGCCGGCTCGGGCGGTATCTGGTACGTGCACTTCAGCTGGACCTTGATGGTGACCTCGTCGTCGACCGTGTGCCCCGGGGCGCTGTGGCTGACGTGCCAGTCGATGCCGTTGTCCGGAAAGGGCTGGGAGAGCGAGCAGCCCGCGGCCGCCGCGACGGCATGCAGGTAGCCCACCTGAAGTGTCTCCATACAGGCGGTGGTGGCCAGTGTGCCGCGCGACGGTGCGATCCGACCGGGCAGCAGCCCACCCTGTTCGGGCTGCGCGAGCGCCATGTCCGACAAGCCTTCCGAAACCGGTGGTTCCCCGCTCGGGACGCCAATTCCGAGGTCCCGTACCTCTGTTGTCTCCGGGCCGCGTACAGCGCAAACGGCCCGGGTATCACCAGCGTGGGCAGGGGACCGAACGTCATCTGCCGGGACTGAACGAGGAGTTGCGTCACTATGACGTGCTGGTACGAGGGCCCCTTGGCCGCATTCGACACGGAGACCACGGGCGTCGACGTCGAGACCGACCGCATCGTGTCGGCCGCCGTCGTCGTCCAGCAGGGCGCGGGCACCCGGCCGCGCATCACCCGCTGGCTGGTGAATCCGGGCGTTCCGGTGCCCGCATCCGCCACCGCGATCCACGGACTGACGGAGGATCATCTGCAGCGCACCGGCCGCTGGCCGTCGCCGGTGATGGAGGAGATAGCCCGCGATCTGGCCGAGCAGAGCGCGGCGGGCCGGCCGATCGTGGTGATGAACGCGCCGTTCGATCTGACCATCCTGGACCGGGAGTTGCGCAGGCACCGCGCCTCGTCGCTGAGCCGGTACATGGAGGGCTCGCCGCTCTGCGTGATCGACCCGCGGGTCCTGGACAAGCAGTTGGACCGCTACCGCAAGGGCCGCCGCACCCTCACCGACCTCTGCGAGCAGTACGAGGTGGAGCTGGCGGACGCGCACGACGCGGCGGCGGACGCGCAGGCCGCCATGGATGTCGTCCGCGCGGTGGGGCGGCGCTTCGCGGGGCGTCTGGAGCGCCTCTCGCCGGCCGAGCTGCACACGCTGCAGGCCGTCTGGCACGCGGCGCAGGCCCGGGGGCTTCAGGCGTGGTTCGCCAAGAGCGGCACACCGGAGGCGGTGGACCCGGCGTGGCCGCTGCGGCCCGAACTCTCGGCGGCGGCCTGAGCGGACACGAGGAGGCGGAGGCGTCGGCACAACCGGAAGAAGCAGGCAAGAAAAAACCGGTCCGTCTGCTGACGGACCGGCATTCTCCGGGTGGGCGATACTGGGTTCGAACCAGTGACCTCTTCGGTGTGAACGAAGCGCTCTCCCACTGAGCTAATCGCCCGGGAACGCACCGAACAATACAGGTCCGGGCGCCCTTCCTTCAAACCGCGGTCAGCCGGGCCGCGAGGCCCCGCCGTCCGGCGCGCATCATCAGCGCGTGGTTCAGCAGGAACAGCGGCCGCCCCGGCACCGCGAGGCGTCGCATCAGGCGTCTGCGGACCACGACCTCCTGGTCGTAGGAGGCCCTGGTTCCGCCGGGCGCCGCGCGGACGGTCCAGCGCGCCCACCCCTCCAGGTCGCCGGTCATGGCGATCTCCAGGACCCCGGCGGCCGGGTCGCGGTGCCGCTCCCGCGCGGTGACGTGCAGGTCGTACGGCAGGAAGGACCGGAAGCGCGCGACGCCGCTCACCCCGTCGACGGTGGTCACCTCGCGCACCTGCGGCCACCACAGCGGGTACTCCTCCGCGCGCTCCAGGACGGCGTAGACGTCGGCGGGGGCGCCGGGCAGATCCCAGACGCTGCGGAAGCGGTAGTGACACCAGTCCATGGGGGCAGTCTGCCGGAAACACCCGGGCCGGCGGGGAGGCGGAGCTGAGTACGCCCTGAGTACCCGTACCGATGCCGTGCGGTGCGCCGCGGACCACACTCACCAGCCATGACCTACCTTCCGCCGCCCGCCGAGGAGCTCCGCGTTCTAGACGGAGAGTTGCGCCAACTGGATGCGCGCAGAGCGCAGTTGCTGCAGCGCCGGGTGTGGCTGCTCGGTGTGCTGCGCGCCGCGGGTCCGGCCGAACCGCCCCCTCGTCCGGCAGAACCGGCCGCCGCCGAGACCGCGCCGGTGAGCGCGCAGAACGTCCTGCTGATGCTCGGCGGGGTGCTCCTGACGGTCGCCGCGATCGCCTTCACCGTCGTGAGCTGGGGCCACTTGGGCATCGGCGGCCGCAGCGCGGTCCTCGGCGCGGTGACGCTGGCGGCGCTCGGCGTACCGGCCATACTGCTGCGCCGTTCGCTGCGTTCGACGGCGGAGGCGGTGGCGGGCCTCGGGCTCGCGCTCACCGTCCTCGACTCGTACGCGCTGCGCCATCTGGCGCTCCCCGACGTCGACGCCCTCGCCTTCGCCGCGGTGACGTCCGCGGTCCTCGCCGCGCTGTGGGCGGGGTACGGCACGCTCCTCGGCGCGCTGCGCCTGCCGCTGCCCGCGGCCGTGGCGACGGCCCAGCTCCCGCTGGTCCTGGCGGCGGGCGTCGCGCACGCCGATCAGCACGCGGTGACGGCCGCGCTGCTCGTGACGGCCGCCTGCGACACGGCGCTCGCGCTGTGGACGGGTGTCCGCTCGGTGCGGGTCACCGCCGCGGCCGGGGCCGGACTGCTGGGGTTGTGGGGCGCGGCGAGCGCCGGCTGGCTCTCCGCGCAGGCCACCGATCCGGCCGGGGCGGCGCGCGCGGGTGTGCTGCTGCTGTTCGCCGCCGCGATCGCGTCGGTGGTGGCGTACCGGGTGCGGGGTGCTCAGGTCGCGACCGGTGCGGCGTGCGCGGGTGGTCTGCTCGCGGTGGCCGCGGCCGGCGGGGTGCTGCGCACCGCGCTGCCCACGGCCTGGACGGTGCCGGCCCATCTGGCGTGCGGCGTCGCACTGTTGGCGGCCCTGCGCGCTCCACTGCCCCGGGCGCCGCGCCGCGGGCTTGGTGTCGCGTCGGGTGTGGCGCAGGGCCTCGCGGCACTGTGGGCGCTGCCGGCCGCCGCGCTCGCCCTGTGCGGGCCGCTCGCCTGGGCCGCCCGGGCCTGGTCGGGAACGCCTTCGGGCGCCCGAACCGCACTACTGCACGAACTGCCCCTACCTCACCCGCTCCTGGCTCCCCTGGTACTCGCGACCGTGGCGGCCGTGGTGGGCGGGATCGGTGCCGGGACCGGTGCCGGGGCTGGGGCTGGTGCTGGTGCCGGTGCCGGTCCCGGGACCGGTACCGGTGCCCGTGCCGGTGTTGGGGCCGGTGCCGGTGCCGGTGTTGGTGACGGTGAGAGTGCCAGTGCCAGTGCCAGTGTTGGTGTTGGTGCCGGTGTTGGTGCCGGTGCCCGTGCCGGTGCTGGTACCCGTGCCCGTTCCGGTGTTGGGGCCGGTGCCCGTGCCGGTGCCGGTGCCCGTGCCGGTGCCAGTGCCCGTGCCAGTGCCCGTGCCCGTGCCGGCATCGGTGCCAGCACCGGTGCCGAGCTTGGGGAACCGTTGCGGCGCGCGGCCCGCCTCGGTGCGCCGGTCCTCGGCTGGGCCGCGGCCGTCGCGCTGCCCGCCGCGCTGCGACTGCCGTACGCCGCCGGACTGTCGGCGCAGGTGCTGCTCGCCGCCGCCCTCCTCCTCGTCGCGGCACGCACGGCGTCGGCCACCGCCGGTCTGACCACCGTGATCCTGGCGCTGGCCACCTCGGTGAGCGCCGCCTTCCTCTCGCTCGCCACCCCCGCGGCCACGCTCACCACGCTCGGCGTCCTCACGGCGCTCTGCCTGGCGGCCTACGTACCCCTGGCCCGCGACACGGCGCCCGCTCCGGGTGCGGCCGCGGCGGCGTCCTGTGCGGCCGTCGCGTTCGCCGCCGCGCTGGCCTGCGCCGCGGGCGCCGCCGCCGGGCTGCGCCCCGAACACACCGGGCTGCTCGTCCTCGCGGTGCCGGCCCTGGCGGCGCTCGCCGCGGCCCGCCTCGGCGGCCGTCCGCCGACGCTGCCCGTCGAGATCGCGGCCGCCGCCTCCGGGGCCCTCGCGCTCGCCCTCACCGCAGGGGACGCCCCCACGCTCGCGCTCGCCCTGGGCCTCGGCGGCCTCATCCTGGCCGGCACCGCGATGCGCCCCGACCGCCGGGCCGTCGGGTACGCGGCCGCGGCGCTGTTCGTCCTGGCGAGCTGGGTCCGCCTCGCCGCCTGGGGAGCCTCGGCCCCGGAGGCGTACACGCTGCCGGTGACGGTGCCCGCGCTGGTCGTCGGGGCGCTGCGGCGACGCCGCGACCCGTCGGCCCTCTCCTGGGCGGCGTACGGCCCCGGCCTCGCGGTGACGCTGCTGCCGAGCCTCGCCGCCGCCTGGAGCGACCCGCACTGGCCTCGTCCGCTGCTGCTCGGCACGGCGGCCCTCGCCCTGACGCTGCTGGGCGCACACCACCGGCTGCGCGGCCCGCTGGTGCTGGGCGGCGCGGTGCTCGCCCTGGACGCGCTGCACGAGCTGGCCCCGTACGTCGTGCAGGTCGTGGACGCCCTGCCGCGCTGGCTGCCGCCCGCACTCGCGGGCCTGCTGCTCCTCGCCGTCGGCGCCACTTATGAACAACGACTGCGCGACGCACGCCGGTTCCGGAATGCGCTCAACCGAATGCGCTGATTCCAGGAACGGCCGAAATGTGTCGCCCCGTCAATTCCCCGTAGGGGCGCGGGAATACGAGAACGGCCCGGAGGCTGATAAGCCTCCGGGCCGTAATCCGGGGTGGGCGATACTGGGTTCGAACCAGTGACCTCTTCGGTGTGAACGAAGCGCTCTCCCACTGAGCTAATCGCCCCGGGCGCACGGAGAACATTACCGCATGTCAGCGGGTGCTCCGGACCGCCTGGGAGTCACCCGTGGGTCACTCCTTGATCTTCCACGGCATGACGATGCCGAACTTCCACACGTAGACACCGACCAGCACCGCGATGATCACGAGCCCGATGGTCGTCAGGATGATGTTCCTGCGGCGCACCTTGGGGTCGAGCGCACGCTGTGCGGCCTCGGTGACCTTGCGTTTCGTCCAGCGGAGCACCAGCTGGGCCCAGACGAACTCGGTCGCCCAGATCGCCATGCCGCCGAAGATCACCAGCCAGCCCGGGCCCGGCAGGGGCAGCATGATGATGCCCGCCACGACCACGGCGAGACCCACGACGAAGACGCCCACCTGCCAGCTGAGGTGCAGCGCCCGGCGGGCCTGGATGTACTCCGGCGCCCGGGAGCCGAGCGGCTGTTCGGGCTTGGCTCCGGCGGCCGGGTCCGTGGCCTCCGCCGGTTCGTTACTCCCCGTATTCATGCGGCCAAACCCTACCGGACGGAAACCCGTCACCGGAATGGGTGCATCAACGAAGGGCACAATCCGCCATACGGGGCGTCTAAAGACACGCAAATCCCTCAGAGGGGTTTACAACGGCACCGTAGGTGGCATGTCGATTTCGCCGACGTGCGAATCCCCGAGCGCACACTGAGCGAAAGGCCCTGGCGCTTATGAACACCACGGTCAGCTGCGAGCTGCACCTGCGCCTCGTTGTGTCGAGCGAGTCCTCACTGCCTGTACCCGCAGGACTGCGGTATGACACGGCCGATCCCTATGCCGTGCACGCCACCTTCCACACCGGAGCCGAGGAAACCGTCGAGTGGGTGTTCGCCCGCGACCTCCTCGCCGAGGGCCTGCACCGGCCCACCGGTACCGGCGACGTCCGAGTCTGGCCGTCCCGGAGCCACGGTCAGGGCGTTGTCTGCATCGCCCTGAGCTCGCCGGAGGGCGAGGCTCTGCTCGAGGCCCCGGCGCGGGCCCTGGAATCGTTCCTGAAGAGAACGGACGCAGCCGTGCCACCCGGCACGGAACACCGCCACTTCGACCTCGACACGGAGCTCTCACACATCCTGGCCGAGAGTTAAGCGCCACCAGGCGCGTCGAGAACCGCACACGCCGTCCGACTCGGGGCGACGGCGGCAGGCAGTCACGACACAACGACACAAGGCGAACAGATGCAGACACCGGCGCCGTCGCCGCGGGCTTTCCGCGGCGACGGCGCCGGTGCGTCCTGTAGGTGAGCCGCTAGCATCGGCCAGCATCGGCGGGCACAGCTCCCCTGGCCTCACCGGGGCGGGGAGGCCGCCACCACCTCCAGGCCAGGGAGCGAATCGTGCTGATCACCCACGACACCCGGTGTTCCCTAGACTCCGTGGTCGATCTGGTGAACACCGCACCGGAAACGAACGGCACTGACGGGCTCGCGAACGTGGCGGCACTCGGGGAATTCGTACGGACACATGACGTGAGCGACGTCGGGGTGCTCACGGAGGACGACCTCGCCGGCGTCCACCACATCCGGGCCCGCTTCGGCGAGGTCTTCGCCCACCCCGAACCACGGACCGCATCGGCGATCCTCAACGAGCTGGTCGCGACGGCCGGCACCACGCCCCGGCTCACCGACCACGACGGCTACGACTGGCACATCCACTACTTCGCGCCCGGGGCGTCCGTCGCCGACCACCTGGCCGCCGACTGCGGGATGGCCCTGGCTTTCTTCGTGGTCGCCGGCGAGCAGGAACGGCTGCGGCGCTGCGAGGCCCCGGACTGCCGGCACGCCTTCGTGGACCTCTCCCGGAACCGCTCGCGCCGCTACTGCGACAGCCGTACCTGCGGCAACCGCCTGCATGTCGCCGCCTACCGCGCCCGCCGCCGGGAGGCCGCGAACTAGGGCCTGTCCGGCGGATCTTGTCGCGGGCGCGGGGCCTGCCACGCCGACCAGCACGAAGACGCGCGAGCCACCCGGATGCGACCTGATCCGCCGGACAGGCCCTAGAGCAGCAGCAGGTCGTGCAGCGAGGCCAGCAGGATCAGGGTGCCGATCACCGCCAGAAAGATCATCAGGGGTGGCTGGGAGAGGGCGAAGAGACAGCCCTGCCGCTCCTCGCCGCCGGTGGGCCGCTCCGCTTCGCCGTGGGGGCCGTGCCGCTCTGCGTCGGCAGGTCGTCGCTCATGGGCCGGTGCCGCTTGCCTGCCGTCGTCCGGCGGGGCAGCATCGCCCTCTGTGGTGGTGTCCAGCATCTCGCGGTGATGATGACGCAGCGCCGCGACCCGCGCCGACCAACACGCACGGTCGGAGCGGGAGTTCGCCGGATCCCGTGAACCGGCGAAAGACCGGCGCGCGGCCCGTCCGCCCCGCGCTCACCAGCGCGTTCTCGCATCCGGCCGGGACGCCCGCACCCGCACTCGAACGAGGGAGCCCTTCACGCCCGGGAGCGCAGACGGCGGTTGACGACCGCCCTTTTCGGACGCGGCTCCTCTGCGAAAGCGACTCCTCCGCGGACGCGGCTCCTCTTCAGATGCCGTGCTTCTTCAGGATCGCCTCGATGTCGCTGAAGTCCTCCGCGGGCGCGGTCGACTGCGGCTTGGCCGCCGGGCGGCCGGGGGCCTGGCGCGAGCTGCCGCCGAGCGAGGGGGCCGACGCCGCGGGGGCCACCGCCTCGCGCTGCGCGGCCTTCGCGGCCCTGCGCTCCTTGCGGGTGCCGCCCTGCCGGCGCTCCAGGGCCCGCGTGCCCAGGAACACCAGCCAGGCCACGCCGAGCATGCCGAAGCCGACCCAGGCCTTGAGACTGAACGCCGTGTCGGCCGCCCAGCCGACGACGCCCGTCAGCACCAGGCCGATCGGCACCAGGGAGTACCCGGCGAGCCGGGCCGCGGCAAGGAACCGCTTGCGGTAGGCCGAGACCGCGGCGATGCCCAGCCCGGCCGCGGATACGGCGGAACAGACGGTCTCGGCAATCATCCGGTCCTCCAGGCATGCAGGCGTACGTCGGGAAATGACACTGTCGTCCCTTCCATCCTGCACCGGGTCGGCGCCGCGGAGCCATGTCGCGGGCGGACCTCAGGGACATTTCCGGGTCATCTAAGGGTCCGCCCTCCTCCCCAGGTGCCGGTCGGCGACGCCCCGTACCGCCCGGGAAGCGGGTCCGAGGGGCGCGAGAGCGCGCCCGGCTGAAAGACTGTCCCCATGAGCGACTCCCCCTCCGACCGCCCCGCCCGCCCCGTCGTCCTCGACGTCTGGTGCGAGCTGCAGTGCCCCGACTGCCGTACCGCCCTCGACGACGTGCGCGCCCTGCGCGCCCGGTACGGCGACCGCGTCGAGCTGCGCCTGCGGCACTTCCCCCTCGAGAAGCACAAGCACTCCTTCGCCGCCGCACAGGCCGCCGAGGAGGCCTTCGAGCAGGGCAAGGGGTGGCCGTACGTCGAGGCGGTGCTCGCCGGGGTGGAGAAGCTGGACCGCGAGGGCGAGCGCCACCTGGTGGAGACCGCCCGCGAACTCGGCCTGGACGCCGAGGAGTTCGACACCGCCCTGATCGACGGGCGGCACATCCTGATCGTCGACGCCGACGAGGCCGAGGGCAAGGCGATCGGTGTCACCGGCACGCCCACGTACGTCATCGACGGCGAGCGCCTCGACGGCGGCAAGAGCCAGGACGGGCTGCGCGCCCGCATCGAGGAGATCGCCGACCGGCTCCTCGCGGCGGACTAGGGCCGTCGAAAGGCCCTAGGACAGCGGCTTGTAGAGGTAGTACGCGGTCGGTGCGTAGCCGAGCGACTCGTACAGGCGCAGCGCCGGGGTGTTGCCCGCGAAGACGTTGAGGCCGATGCTGCCCAGGCCCGCCGCGCGGGCCTGCTCCTCGGCGACGAGCATCAAGGACCGGCCGTGGCCGTGCCTGCGGTGCTCCGCGTCAACCTCGACGTTGTAGACGAAGGCGCCGCCGCTCTCCTGGGCGACCCACAGGGTGCCGACTCGTGTCCCGCGATGGGTGAGGACGCTCAGCCGGCAGTCCGGGGTGGCGAGCCCGTCGGGGAGGAAGCGCGCGTTGTCGGCCTTGGCCTTGGCGCGCGCCTCCGCCTCGGGCACGCCGCGCTCGACCCAGTCGCGCACGTACTCCTCCTCGTGCCGCGCCAGCCACACCGCGTACTCGTCCTCGCTCATCGCCCGCCACTCGGTGCCCTCCGGCAGGGTGGGCGCGCCCGCGAGGGGTTTCGCCATCCGGCGGCTGCGCTCGACGTATCCGAGCGCCGTGGCCAGCCGCAGCGCCGCCGTCGCCTCCGCGGGCACGGTCACCTCGACCCGCGTGCAGCCCCAGCCGCGGGCCACCTCCTCGGCGGCGAGCGCCGCGACGGTGGCCCGGCCGCGGCCCCGGTCCGGCTCCGCGATCCGCAGGTCGCCGATGCGGCAGACGGCGGGCCCGAAGACGTCGTGGGTGGCGAGGTCTATGGACCCCACCGGGCGGCTGTTCACGCAGATGTCGTACGTACGGGCCTTGGCGCCGTCGGCGCCCTGCTGAAGCGGCCCGGTCGGCCGCAGAGTCGTGGTCATCCCTGACGTTCTACCCGCACCGGCCCCGCACCGTCACCGGGGTTTCCCCTCCGGTCCCGATCCGGCTCACGGATCCAGGTCGTCCGCCGCCCGCTCGTCGAAGACCCGCATCGCCTTGGCGGTCACCGGGCCCGGCGCGTCCGGGAGTTGGCGGTCGCCGACCCGGTGCACGGCCTGGACGTCACGCAGCGTCGACGTCAGGAAGACCTCGTCGGCGCGGTCCAGGACGTCCAGCGGCAGGTCGCTCTCGCGCGCGCCGGTCCACTCGACCGTCAGCTCGCGCGTGATGCCCGCCAGGCAGCCGGAGGCGACCGGCGGGGTGTGCAGTTCGCCGTCGACGACGACGAAGACGTTGGAGCCCGTGCCCTCGCAGAGCTGTCCGACGGTGTTGGCGAACAGCGCCTCCGAGGCGCCCTGTTCGCGGGCGCGGGCCAGCGCCACGACGTTCTCCGCGTACGAGGTGGTCTTCAGGCCGGCCAGCGCGCCGCGTTCGTTGCGGGTCCACGGCACCGTGATCACCGCGGTGCTGTCGGGGCGCCGCGCGGCCTCGCCGGCCGCCACCACCAGCGTGGTGCCCGCGTCGCCGCGATCCGAGCCGAGCGGCGATATCCCGCCGGTGTAGGTGATCCGCAGCCGGCCGAGCGGCAGCGGTCCGGCCGCCAGGACGGCGGCGCAGGCGTGGCGCACCTCGTCCAGGTCCGGCTCGGGCAGCCCGAGTCCGCGCGCCGAGCGCGCGAGCCGGGCCAGGTGGCGGGTCAGGGCGAACGGCCGGCCCTCGACCGACTTCACCGTCTCGAAGACGCCGTCGCCCACCGTCAGTCCGTGGTCGAGCACGGAGACGCGGGCGGCGTCGAGGTCCTGCAGGCCACCGTTGAGCCAGATCTTCACGTCGGGGTTCCTCCACTCGCTGCGTACGCCCCCGACGCTACCGCCAGCAGCCGCGCCGCCTTCAGCTCGGTCTCCCGCCACTCCCCCTCCGGGTCGGAGCCCCAGGTGATGCCCGCACCGGTGCCGAAGCGCAGCAGGCCCGCGGCCCGGTCGATCCAGAAGGTGCGGATGCCGACGGCGAGCTCCGCGGTGCCCCGGTCGGCGTCCACCCAGCCGATGCCGCCGCAGTACGGGCCGCGGGGCGCGGGTTCCAGTTCGTCGATGATCCGCAGCGCGCTGGACTTCGGGGCGCCGGTGACGGAGCCGGGCGGGAAGGCCGCGGCGAACAGTTCGGGCCACCCCGCGCCGGGGCGCAGCTCGCCGCTGACGGTGGAGACGAGGTGGACGAGCCCCGGGTGCTTCTCGACCACGCAGAGGTCGGGGACGGTCACCGAGCCGGTGGCGCAGACGCGGCCGAGGTCGTTGCGGACGAGGTCCACGATCATGACGTTCTCGGCGTAGTCCTTCTCCAGGAGGTCCGCCTCGGTGCGCCCGGTGCCCTTGATGGGCCCGGACTCCACGGCCCGGCCCGCGCGGCGCAGGAAGAGCTCGGGCGAGGCGGTGGCGACCTCCACGCCGTGTCCGGGCAGCCGGATCGTGCCGGCGTACGGGGCGGGGTTCCCGCGCGCGAGGAGCGAGGTCAGGGCGTCCACGTCGGCGTCGGCGGGGACGGGCGCGGACAGCACCCGGCAGAGGTTGGCCTGGTAGACCTCGCCGGCGGCTATGGACGCGCGCACCCTCCGTACACCCTCCATGTACGCCGCGCGGTCGAGGGAGGACGTCCAGGCGTCGGTGGCCGGGCCGTGCCAGGCGCCCGGGACGGGGGCGGGCACCGCCTCCTCGCGCACGTCGTCGAAGCGGGCGCAGACCAGACCCCCCTCGAAGTCCGCGGACACCGCCCAGAAGCCGGTGGAGTCCAGGGCCGCGGGGTCGCTGGTCACATCGCGTAGACCGGTCGCCACGCGGCCGCCGAAGCGCGCCAGGGGAGGGAGCGCGGCAGAGGTCGTCAGAGGGGGGTTGTGCACAGCTTTGAGTCTATGACCGGTCTCTTCGCACCGCCCTGACCGGCGACAGGGCAGCACGCTGCGCAAACGCGTTTTTGTACTGGCCCAGGAATCCGCTAGAGTTCAACACGTCGCCGGGACGCGCAAGCGAAACGGGAAAGACAAGCGGACGTAGCTCAGTTGGTAGAGCGCAACCTTGCCAAGGTTGAGGTCGCCAGTTCGAACCTGGTCGTCCGCTCGCAGGAAGAGGGGGATCTTCCCGAACCCCCGCACTCCTGGTGGAGTGGCCGAGAGGCGAGGCAACGGCCTGCAAAGCCGTCTACACGGGTTCAAATCCCGTCTCCACCTCCAAGGACGATTAGCTCAGCGGGAGAGCGCTTCCCTGACACGGAAGAGGTCACTGGTTCAATCCCAGTATCGTCCACTGGATCTTCACGAAGGTCGTCTTCATGAGGGTCGTCCCGCGCGATTAGCTCAGCGGGAGAGCGCTTCCCTGACACGGAAGAGGTCACTGGTTCAATCCCAGTATCGCGCACGCAGTACGCAGCACACGCAGGTCCACCCGCGCGATTAGCTCAGCGGGAGAGCGCTTCCCTGACACGGAAGAGGTCACTGGTTCAATCCCAGTATCGCGCACCACCACACGAAGCCCCGGCCGTCTCCACGGCCGGGGCTTCGTCGTTCCCCGCGTCCCTCAGGACGAGAAGAGCATGTGCCCGAAGCTCTTGTGACGGTTGTGGCCGTAGTGACCGCCGTGCCCTCCGTGACCGCCGTGCGGGGCGCCCCAGGCCGGCGCGGGAGCCGCGGGGTAGGCCTGCGGGGCCGGTGGCGCGGGCGGCGGCGGAGCCTGCTGGCCGCCCCACTGCGACTCCAGGCGGGTCAGGGACTCCAGCTCGCCGTAGTCCAGGAATATCCCTCGGCAGTTGCTGCACTGCTCGATCTGGACGCCGTTGCGGTTGTACGTGTGCATCGGTGCGTGACACTTGGGGCACTGCATGGACGGCTCAACTCCTCGCCGGTGGTGACTGCTTCGCCGGAACACTGCCCGGCTTCGGTGCGTTGCACCCTACTTCGTCGCCTCCGGGGCCAACTCGGGCGGTCGGGCGGCGATTGCGCCCATGCGGTCGCAGGCGTCGACCACGGCTTGCTCGACCTCGTCCAAGGGCCGGTCCGCGGCGACGGCCTTGGCGATCGCCAGTGCTGCGCTCTGCACGGTGAGGGCGCGGGCGGGGACGTCCAGGGCCGGCCAGGGGTCGCCGCCGTCCCCGGGAACGGCGGGTCCGCCGGCCCGTCGGTAGGCGTCCAGGAAGCGGGCCCACTCCTCCGGGGAGAGCAGGCCGCACGCGAACCAGGCGGCCGGGCGGGCAAGGTCCCACGCGGGGTCGCCCGCACCGAGGTCGTCCACGTCGATGAGCAGCCAGTGCCCGTCGGGGCCGCGCACGAGCTGTCCCAGGTGGAGGTCGCCGTGGCAGAGGGCGTGGGGGCCGGGGGCGGGGGCTTCGTCGCGGGCCCAGGCCGGCAGGGCCGCCCAGGCGCGCAGCACCGGGGGCGCGGCGGGATGCGGCCCGACGGCGCGCAGCCGCGCCACGGCACGGGCCGCCTTGGCGGGTCCGCGCATGGGCGGGAGCGGGCGCGGCAGCGGGGCGGCGTGGAGCCGGGCCAGGAGAGCGCCGGCGGCTTCCCAGGGGGCGGAGTCGGGGTCATCGCGGTCGACGGGGGTGCCGTACGGCCAGAAGGTGACGAGTCGCCCGTGCAGGCGTGTGGCGCGGGGCGCGGAGGGCGCGAGGAGCACCCCGGGCATCCGGGCGGCCACGTCGAGCCGCACGGCGAGCTGTGCGGGATCGGTTTCCATGGCATGCGCCTTGGCGACGACGTCCCCGTGCCGGACGACGCCGGCGTCCGCCCGATCCGCGAGCACGGCGTCCCCGCTCCCGCAGACACAGACCTCTCCGGGCAGCCGATGGACGACGGCACGGGCGGATGCGGCAAGAGCGGCGAGAACGGCGGCGGTCACGGAACTCCGTAGGTCGAAAGCAACACGCCGAAGCGTACGCAGCCGGGCGGGGCCCGGGCCAGGTCTCCTGCGGGCCGCCACAGGAGCCCTTCACTGACCACGAGGGCTGCCCCCGGCACGGCGACGCACCCTCCGCGCCGAGGTACTCGCGGCCCCGGCGCAAGGGCGAACCCGCGGGGCGGCCCACCCTGAGCTCCCCCTGAGGGCGGCTCCCCGCAACGCCTCAGCGCTCCGACGAGCCACCGCGGACCAGGTGCCGAGCGGGCCCGTCGGGCGCCGCACTCCACGGCCGACGGGCCGCCGTGCCCGGTAAGGCAGGTCCGCCGCGTTCCGGGGCGCTGCGGTGAACCCGCAGGTCCCCGGCTCCGCCAGCCCGCGAGGGGGGGACCTCGGGGGGGCGTCCCGGCAAGGGTGTCGAGGGTGATCCGTCGGGCGCCCAGCCAGACCACGGCTCACGGGCCCGCCGTACCCCGCAAGACGGGTCCGCCGCGTTCCGGGGCTCTGCGATGCACCCGCGGGCCCCCAACTCCGCGGGTCCGCGAGAGGGGGGACGTCGGCGGTGTCCCGGCAAGGGTGCGGTGGGGGATCCGTCGGGCGCCCCCGCCAGACATGGCAATGCCCGCGCAGCTCCCCAGCTGCGCGGGCATTCTGCCGTCCGCCGCACCCCCGTCCCCACGGGGTTTCATGGCCGGATGTCCCCGCCCGGACCGCTCTTCCGGGCCTGGGGCGCCGCTCAGCGCCCCAGCATCACGCCCACGGACGACGCTTGTGTGACCACTGACTCCCAGCCGCCGAAGACGACCACGAGCAGAGCTGCCAGAGGGAGGACCATGGCCGTCGCCACCAAGGGATGGCGCGTGCCGGACGGGCGGACGCCGAACGCGGAGAACCTGCGCCCTTGCGTGCGGATCATGGTCCGCGGTGCCGTGTCCGCCATGATTCCTCTCCTGACCGCTTCGATGTGGTGTTGGCAGCGGCGAGCGTCCGGCCTCGGGGGACGAGTGCGCCACCCGCCGCTTGACCTCAAATCTAGGTGCGGGGGAGGCGCGGGGCGTCATGCCCTCGTACCGATTGCCGGGCCTCCCGGAGGATGAGCCCCCGGCGCGCACGTACTCCCGTGGGTGGAGAAGGGGTCCTAGGACTCGGGGTCTTCCCGGAGGGGACGGGCCACGATCTCGGAGGTGTCCTCCCTCGGAACGGGCTGTTCCACCAGGGCGAGGACGCGGGTGGACATGAACCGCGCCGTACGCACCACTGATCCGCTTCGGGTGACTTCGCTCACTTCGACCACTCCCCTGCGCACCGCCGTCTCCACCCGTCGACCCGCCCTGCTGGCCACCACTTCGTACGTCCGGGTCGTGTCACCTGCGTCCACGACTATCTCCACGCGGTCACCCTTCACGGGATCAATCCCCCTTCAGCGATGGATGGTTGGAGATCCGGGCCGCGGCGACGCCCCCAGGTCCCCCGCCTTCTGACCACTCTTCAAGTTTCCCACCGGGCACTGACAATCGATCGCCCCGCGAGGGCGCGGCCTCTGCACGTGCCCGGCCGTGGAAACGTAAGCTGTGGCTCGTCAAACGGACCGGGTAGCGGGGATGGACATGACGATGATGCGGCTCCGGCGCGAGGACCCGCGTGTCGTCGGCTCGTTCAGGTTGCACAGGCGCCTGGGCGCCGGCGGCATGGGTGTGGTCTATCTGGGCTCGGACCGGCGCGGCCAACGCGTCGCGCTGAAGGTGATCCGGCCGGATCTGGCGGAGGATCAGGAGTTCCGTTCGCGGTTCGCCCGTGAGGTGTCGGCCGCGCGCCGCATCCGCGGCGGCTGTACGGCGCGGCTGGTCGCGGCCGACCTCGACGCGGACCGGCCGTGGTTCGCCACGCAGTACGTGCCCGGCCCCTCGCTGCACGACAAGGTCGCCGCCGAGGGCCCGCTCTCCGCGGCCGACGTGGCGGTGGTCGGCTCCGCGCTCGCGGAGGGCCTGGTGGCCGTGCACGAGGCCGGTGTCGTCCACCGCGACCTCAAGCCGTCGAACATCCTGCTGTCCCCCAAGGGTCCGCGGATCATCGACTTCGGTATCGCCTGGGCCACCGGCGCCTCGACGCTGACGCACGTCGGGACGGCCGTCGGGTCGCCCGGCTTCCTCGCGCCCGAACAGGTGCGCGGCGCCACCGTCACGCCCGCCACCGACGTCTTCGCGCTCGGCGCCACCCTCGCGTACGCGGGCATGGCGGACTCGCCCTTCGGACACGGCAGTTCCGAGGTCATGCTCTACCGGGTGGTCCACGAGGAGGCGCAGCTGCACGGCGTGCCCGACGCGCTCGCGCCGCTGATCAGGGCCTGTCTCGCCAAGGACCCGGAGGAGCGGCCCAGCACGCTCCAACTGTCGCTCAGGCTCAAGGAGATCGCGGCCCGCGAGGCCCAGGGGCTCGGCACCGTCCGGCCGCCCGCGCCCCGGCAGAGCCACGAACAGCCGACCGGCCGGCTCGCCGAGAGCTATCTGGACGAGCGCACCCAGCGCAGGCCCGCCCCCGGCGCCACTCCCCCGCCGCGCTCGGGCCCGCAGCGCACGGGCTCGTCCAGGACCGGCTCGTCCCGGCCGCGCAACGCACGCTCCGGCTCGCGGCCTT
Organism: Streptomyces sp. NPDC005863; assembly: GCF_042871345.1. NCBI lineage: Bacteria > Bacillati > Actinomycetota > Actinomycetes > Kitasatosporales > Streptomycetaceae > Streptomyces > Streptomyces sp. NPDC005863. Next base: position 207,856 of record NZ_JBIAII010000009.1, read on the forward strand.
CCGGCCCCCGCAACACCACGCGTTCGGGCGGCAGGCCGGCCCCGCGCAGCGGCGCGGGACGCCCGGGCCCGCGCACCACCGGCACGGGCCGGCGGGGACCGGCCAATCCGCGGCTGCTGCGGCAGCGGCTCTTCGTCTTCGTCGTCGTCACGCTGCTCGTGGCGCTCGGCATCGCCGCCGCGCAGGGCTGCCAGGGGCCCGCACGGGGCCTCGGGGACGATCACGTACGCGACGTGAAGCAGCACACGCGGACCGACCCCTCGGCAGCCCCCGGCGCCTGAGGGCGGCGGCGCGTCAGAGCTGCGGGCGCCCCGTGGCCACGGCGTAGAACGCGACCGCCGCGGCCGCGCCCACGTTCAGCGAATCCACTCCGTGGGCCATCGGGATGCGGACCCACTCGTCGGCGGCGACCAGCGCCTGGGTGGAGAGGCCTTCGCCCTCCGCGCCGAGCATCAGCGCGACGCGGTCCATCCGGTGCGGCGCCGCCTCGTCGAGGGACTTGGCCTTCTCGTCGGGGGTGAGGGCGAGGAGGTTGAAGCCCGCCCCGCGCACGCCCTCCAGGCCCTTCGGCCAGGATTCCAGGCGGGCGTACGGGACGGAGAAGACCGCGCCCATCGAGACCTTCACGGAGCGGCGGTACAGCGGGTCCGCGCAGTCCGGCGAGAGCAGGACCGCGTCCATGCCGAGGGCGGCCGCTGAGCGGAAGATGGCGCCGATGTTGGTGTGGTCGTTCACCGCCTCCATGACGACGACGCGGCGGGTGGTCGCGAGGAGTTCGTCGGCGGTGGGCAGCGGCTTGCGCTGCATGGAGGCGAGCGCGCCGCGGTGCACGTGGTAGCCGGTGACGCGCTCGGCGAGGTCGGGGCTGACCGCGTACACCGGGGCCGGGAGTTCGTCGATGACGTCGCGCATGACGTCGACCCACTTGGCCGAGAGCAGCATCGAGCGCATCTCGTACCCGGCGTCCTTGGCCCGTCTGATGACCTTCTCGCCCTCCGCGATGAACAGGCCCTCGGCCGGTTCGCGCCGGCGGCGCAGCTCGACGTCGGTCAGGCCTGTGTAGTCGCGCAGGCGCGGGTCGTCGGGGTCGTCGACGGTGATGAGATCAGCCACAGGGTGATACTGCCTTGTCCTGGGTGTGGTGCCAACGGCTGTGGACGGGTTCCGTTACCGCTGGTTACGTGTGGGTGTGCGGGCGCGTTACGCGCGGGGCTCGGGGCCGACCTTCACGACGTCGCCGATGACGATGACGGCCGGGGGCCTCACCTCGTGGACGCGTACCGCTTCGGCGACCGTGCCGAGCGTGGCGTCGACGCGGCGCTGGGCGGCCGTCGTGCCCTCCTGGATCAGGGCGAGCGGGGTGTCGGCGGACTTGCCGTGGGCGACCAGCGCCTCGGCGATCTTGCCGATCTTGTCGACGCCCATCAGGACCACCAGGGTGCCGCGCAGCTTGGCCAGCGACTCCCAGTCGACCAGGGAGCGCTCGTCGTCCGGCGCCACATGGCCGCTGACCACCGTGAACTCATGGGCGACGCCGCGGTGGGTGACCGGGATGCCGGCGGCCGAGGGGACGGAGATCGAGCTGGAGATGCCGGGCACGACCGTGCAGGCGATGCCCGCCTCGGCGAGCGCCTGGAGCTCTTCCATGCCCCGGCCGTAGACGTAGGGGTCGCCGCCCTTGAGCCGGACGACGGCCTTGCCCTGCTTGGCGTGCTCGATCAGGGCGTTGTTGATCGCCTCCTGCGCCATGTAGCGGCCGTAGGGGATCTTCGCGGCGTCGATGACCTCGACGTGCGCCGGGAGTTCGTCGAGGAGGTCGCGGGGGCCGAGGCGGTCGGCGATGACGACGTCGGCGGCGGCGAGCAGGCGCCGGCCCCGGACGGTGATCAGGTCGGGGTCGCCGGGGCCGCCGCCGACCAGGGCGACGCCGGGGGTCCGTGCGCGCAGGTGCGGGGCGACGAGGCTGCCGTCGCGCAGGCCCTCGACGACCGCGTCGCGGATGGCGGCGGTGCGGCGCGGGTCGCGGTCATGGATGTCGCTGGAGAGGACCGCGACGGTGACGCCCTCGGAGCGGCCGGTGGCCGGGGTCCAGGCGGTGGCGGCCTCGGCGTCGTCGGAGCGCACGCACCAGACGCGGTGCGCCTCGGCCTCCGCCGACGCCCGGGTGTTCGCCTCCGCGTCGCTGGTGGCGATCAGGGCGTACCAGGCGCCGTCCAGGTCGCCGTCCTCGTACCTGCGCCGCGTCCAGGTGATCTCGCCCGCGTCCGCCATGGCCTCGACGGACGGCGTCGCCGACGGCGATACGAGCAGGACGTCGGCGCCCGCCTTGATCAGTGCCGGGAGGCGGCGCTGGGCCACCTGGCCGCCGCCGAGGACGACGACGCGGCGCCCTGCGAGGCGGAGGCCTACGGGGTAGGCGGGGTTTTCGGCCATGGCTCTGGGGCTCCTCGTGCGGGCGGAGTCTTCGTGGTGCGCTACCGCTGCTGCGCTGGAGCGGCTGCTTGACGTGCGGGTTCAGTATGGCGGGGGCGGGGCCGGAGGTCTCCCCCAGCCCCGCCCCGTCGCCGGAATCGGGGACGTCGCCCCGGCGGCGGCTACTTCTCGGTGACGCCCGCCGAGTCGAACGTGGCGACCTCGTGCATCGCGCGCGCCGCGCTCTGGACGACCGGCAGCGCGAGCAGCGCGCCGGTGCCCTCGCCGAGGCGCAGGTCCAGGTCGACCAGGGGGCGCAGGCCCAGCTTGTTGAGAGCGGCCACGTGGCCCGGCTCCGCGCTGCGGTGGCCCGCGATGCAGGCCGCGAGGACCTCGGGGGCGATGGCGCGGGCGACCAGGGCGGCCGCACCGGCGCTGACGCCGTCCAGGATCACCGGCGTCCGCAGCGACGCGCCGCCGAGGAGGAGGCCGACCATGGCCGCGTGCTCCAGACCGCCGATCGCCGCGAGGACGCCGATCGGGTCCGCCGGGTCGGGCCGGTGGAGGTCCAGGGCGCGCCGGACGACCTCGACCTTGCGGGTGTGCATCTCGTCGTTGATGCCCGTGCCGCGGCCGGTGACCTCGGCGGGGTCCACCTCCGTGTAGACGGAGATGAGGGCCGCCGACGCGGTGGTGTTGGCGATGCCCATCTCGCCGGTGAGCAGTGCCTTGTTGCCGGCCGCCACCAGGTCGCGGGCGGTCTCGATGCCGACCTCGACGGCCGCCTTGACCTCCTCGCGGGTGAGCGCGGGTCCGGTCGTCATGTCGGCGGTGCCCGCGCGGACCTTGCGCGGCAGCAGGCCCGGCGTGGCCGGGAGTTCGCTCGCCACGCCCACGTCGATGACGCAGACCTCGGCGCCCACCTGGTTGGCGAAGGCGTTGCAGACCGCGCCGCCGCCGAGGAAGTTGGCGACCATCTGCGCGGTCACCTCCTGGGGCCAGGCGGTGACGCCCTGGGCGTGCACGCCGTGGTCGCCCGCGAAGATCGCGACGGCCGCGGGCTCCGGGATCGGCGGCGGGCACATCCGGGACAGGCCGGAGAGCTGCGCGGAGATGATCTCCAGCATGCCGAGCGCGCCCGGCGGCTTGGTCATCCGCTTCTGGCGCTCCCACGCCTCGCCGAGCGCCTTGGCGTCCAGCGGGCGGATGTTGGCCACGGTCTCGGCGAGCAGGTCGTGCGGGTCCTCGCCGGGCAGGGCGCGGCGGCCGTACGTCTCCTCGTGGACGACCCAGGAGAGCGGGCGGCGCTTGGACCAGCCGGCCTGCATCAGCTCGGGCTCGTCCGGGAACTCGTCGACGTATCCCACACAGAGGTAGGCGACGACTTCGAGGTGCTCGGGCAGGCCCAGGGTGCGGACCATCTCGCGCTCGTCGAAGAAGCTGACCCAGCCGACGCCGAGGCCCTCGGCGCGCGCGGCGAGCCAGAGGTTCTCGACGGCGAGCGCCGAGGAGTACGGGGCCATCTGCGGCTGGGTGTGCCGGCCGAGGGTGTGGCGGCCGCCGCGGGTGGGGTCGGCGGTGACGACGATGTTCACCGGGGTGTCGAGGATGGCCTCGATCTTCAGTTCCTTGAACTGCTTCGCGCGGCCCTTGGGCAGGGACTTGGCGTACGCGTCGCGCTGGCGGGCGGCCAGTTCGTGCATGGTCCTGCGGGTCTCCGCGGACTTGATGACGACGAAGTCCCAGGGCTGGGAGTGGCCGACCGACGGGGCGGTGTGCGCGGCCTCCAGGACGCGGAGCAGCACCTCGTGCGGGATGGGGTCGGCGCGGAAGCCGTTGCGGATGTCGCGGCGCTCGCGCATGACGCGCAGCACGGCCTCGCGCTCGGCGTCGGCGTAGCCCGGGGCGGCGGTGCCCGCGGACACGGCGGGCTCGGCGGCCTCCGCGTCCGTCTCGCCCGGCGCGTCGGCCGCGGTCAGGAACTGCGGGGTCTCGGGGGCGTGCGGTGCGCCGTCCGCCTCGGGGGCGTCCGGCGCCGCGGCGGGCGCGAGGGCTTCGGGAGCCTCGGGCGTCGCGGGCGCGGGCAGGGGGGCTTCAGGCGCTTCGGCCATCTCGGGTGCTTCGGCCACTTCGGTCACTTCGTTCGCTTCGATCGGTTCGAACGAGATGACGTCGTCGGCCTCGTCCAACTCGTCGGCCGGGTCGGCCGTCTGCGGGGCGGCCGGGAATCCGGTCACAACCGCCGCAGAGGAGACAATACGGGGCACTGCGGAGCCATCCGGGCCCTGGGGGGCCTCAGCGGCTTCGGGCGCCGCCTCCGCCGTTGCCTCGACCGTCGGCAGGTCCGGCGCGTCCATCGCCGCCACGCCTTCGGCGTCCGGCGCGGGAGTCGGCTCGGCCACGGGCGCCACCGCGGGCTCGCCACCGTCGCGCGGGGCGGGCACGGTGACGGCGGGCTGCTGCGCCGGGTCGAACGTGTGATCCGCGGTCGCCGGGTCCTCGGGGGTGAGGGCCTCGGGCGTCAGGGCCTCGGGTTCCGGGATGTCCTGCGGCGGGGCGTCGGCCGGGTCCGTGGGCGGTACGGATACGGGTACGGGGGCGGCGTCCGCCGAGTCCGTCACCGGAGCGTCGGCCTCGGGGGCCTCCGGGGCGGCCGGGTCCTCCTGGGGGACGACCACGGGGTGCGGCGGCGTCGGGGCCAGGTGCGGGGTGGTCGGGACCGAGCCGTCGACCGGCACGAACTGGCCGACGGGCGCGGGGTCTTGGGGCAGGCCGGGCTCACCGTGGGCCGGGGCGGGCTCACCGTGGGCCGGGGCGGCGTGGCCGTTCAGGGGCGCGACGGTGTCCTGCGGGACGTGCGGAGCCTGAGGGTCCTGAGGGTTCTGGGGGAACTGCGGCTCGGGCTGCTGCGGTCCCGGGGCGGCGTGCCGGGCCTCTGCGGGGTACCCCTCCGGGGCGTGCGGGGCGGCGTGCGCGCCCGGCGCGGCGTCGGGGGCGTACCCCGGGTGGGGCATCCCGTCGGCGTACGGGACCTGCGCCCCGTCCCACGGCTGGGCGGAGGCGACGGCGAACGCGGGCTGACCGGCGCCGGCGGGCCCGGCGTACGCGAACGCGGGCTGCTCGCCGGCCGGGACCTGAACCTGCTGCGCCCCCGGCGCGAACTGCGCGCCGTCCACCGGGAACTGCTGGTCACCCGGCGCGAACTGCTGCTCGTCGGCCGGGAACTGCTGCTCCCCCATCGGGACCTGCCCGAAGTCCGCCGCGTCCGGGAAGGCGGCGGCCTCGGGGGCGTACGCGACCGGCGCGTCCGCCTCCTGGACGTGACCCGGCGCGTGTTCCGGCGCCAACTCTGCCCGCTCCTCGGCGGGCGCACCGGCGACCGCCTCCGCAGGCAGCTCGGCAGGGACGGCGGCGTCCGGGGCTTGCGGTGCCGGTGTGACGGTCGAGGCATCCGGGGCGTCCGGGGTGTCCGGGGTGTCCGGGGTTTCTGTGGCGGCTGCGGCCTCCGTGAGTACAGCGGCATCCGAGGCGTCCGAGGCGCCAGGGGCCTCCGAGGCTTCTGCGGGCACTGAGGCCTCCGGGAGCACTGAGGCCTCCGCGAGCACCGGGGCCTCTGCTGCTCCTGCTGCCCCTGCTACCTCTGCTGCCTCTGGGACGACCGTTTCTGCTGGTGCGACGGGCGCCGCCTCGTCGGCCTGCGGCGCCCCCCACGGCGCGGCCCCCTGCGGCGGCATCTCGCCGAGCTGCGGGCCGGGCAGGGGCTGGCCCGCCCCGTCACGCGGGATGTCGAGGTACTCGGGACCGGTCGGCGGTCCCGCGTGGCGTGCGGGCGCGGCGTGCTGGACCGAGGGCGCCCCCGCGGGCCCGCGGTCGGCGAGGGAGCGCACCGGGCTCCCCGTGCCGTCGGGCACCGCGGGGCCGGACGGGCCGTGGTGGAGCGGGCGGCGGGCGGGTCCCGGGTGGGACGACGCGGACGTGCCGTCGGGCATGCGGACGCCGTTCAGGTCGACCGAGCCGCTGTCGCGGCCGGAGGTCTCGTGCGGACCGGGCTGGTGGACGGGTTCGGCGGCGTGGACGGGTTCGGCGGCGTGGGCGGACTCGGCGGCATGGGGCAGCTGAACCGCCTGGGCCGGCTGAACCGCCTGCGCGGGCCCCGCACCCTGGCCGGGCTGCTGCCCGTGGCCGGGAACCTGCCCGTGCCCCGGCAGCTGCCCCTGCGCCGCGGCGGACGCGGCCTGCGCCTCGCTCCAGGCCCCTTGGGCACTGGGCATCAGCAGCAGGTCGTCGTCATCGGCGGGGCTTTCGGCGGGGACAGCGGACTCTGCGGGGGCGGTGAGGGCGGCGGAGTCGACGGAGTCGGCGAAGGGATACGCGCCCGGTACGGGTACGCCCGGCTGCTGCGCCCCCATGCCCTGCGCGGGCCCGGAAGGTACACCGTTGCCTGCGCCCTCCGGCAGTCCCTCACCCGGGACCTGGCCGGTGTCGGTCATGCGTAACCCCTCGCCCATCGGTTAGTGCTTCTTCGACCGCCCCTCGGCCTTCGGCCGGGGAGGCCCCATCGCCCGGAGCGGCGCACCGACCGCCCGTCATCCTCAACGAGCGTGCGCGCCGCGCGGCACGAACCGCGCACCGGACACCAGGCATTCTCCCTGTCCGTCCGCCACCGCGGCAGCTTGATCGGGCACGGCCCGCTGTGGACTGCGCCACGTTGCGCGTCCTCCGGTCACGCCCTACCACACCCGCCCTCATAACGGGCGGGATTTCCGGACATCGGCCAACGAACTCCTTGGCGGCCGGGTGCAGTACGACGATCGGTCAGCCTACCCCGCGCTCCGTGCCCGGGGGGTCACGGGGAGCGGTCGGGCAGCCGCCCCGAGAGCAGGAACACCACGGTCCGCTTCTCCTCCCGCCAGGCGCGGGTGTCGAGCTCCACGGACTGCAGGAGGGCGCATTCGACCACGTATCCGTGCTCGCTCAGATCCCTGCCGATGAGTTCGGCGGCGTCGCGTGTCGCGGCGTGCGTCACGATGCGTTCCGGACGGCGGTCGGCGACGGCGGACACCACCGCGGCTCCCCCGCCCCCCACCCGTACGACATCGGGTTCGGGCAGGTCTTCGAGGACGTGCGGGGCATCGCCGTGCACGGTCTGCGCCTGCACGCCGAAGCGGCGGACGGCGGCCGTGGTGCGGCCGAGGGCGTCCGGGTCGCGGTCGACGGCGATCACGGCGGCGCCGAACCGGGCCGCCTCCGCGGTGAAGGCCCCGCTGCCGCAGCCGATGTCCCAGACGAGGTCGCCCACGCGCGGCCCCAGGCGGGCGAGTTGGGCGGAGCGCAGCCGGTCGGTCTCGCCCTCGCCGAGCCAGATGTCGCCGCCGTACTCCGCCGCGGGCAGCGCCCAGCCGCGCGGGCCCGCGCCCGGCTCGCGCCCCATGATCCAGCCGGTGTCGGCGGCCGCGGTGCCGCCGATGACGATGACGACGTTCGGGTCGCGCCAGGCGTGGTCGGCCGCGTTGTCCGAGGTGACGACGGAGACCTGCTCGCGCTCGGTGCCGAGCTCCTCACAGATCACGAAGGTGCGGTGGACGCCGTCGAGCAGCAGTCCGAGTTCGGCGGGGCCCGCGCCGGGCGAGGTGAGGACGGCGACCTTGGTGTGGGCGCGGCAGACGTTCACGGCGCGGCGCAGGGTGCGGCGGTGGGCGACGACGACCTCGGCGTCGTCCCAGGGCATGCCGGCGCGGGCGAAGGCCTGGGCCACCGAGGAGACGGCGGGCACCACTTCGACCTCCAGGCCGAATTCCGGGGCGCGCAGGGTGCGGACGACACCGAAGAAGCCGGGGTCGCCGTCGGCGAGGACGACGGCGGTGCCGCGGTGGGCGGCGATGCGGCGGGCGGCGAGGGCGACGCTGCCGAGGCGGATCCGTTCGGCGCGGGCGGGCACCTCGTCGAGCGCCAGGTGGTGGGCGGCGCCCGCCACGAGCGTCGCCGCGCCGAGCGCGGAGCGCGCGGCGGCGGTCAGCGGCGTACCGTCCCAGCCGATCACCGTGACCCGGTCGGCCATCGTCGTGTGTCTCCTGTGGTTCTCGCGGGTCGTCAGTGCGGGGCGGGGCTGCGCGGGGGGACCGAGCACGCGGCCAGTGGCGAGCGTACCTGCTGGGACTCGGGAGGGGCCGGGTGACGGGTGGTGTGTGTCCCGGCGGGCGGGTCCTGGCGGGGCGGGTCAGTTCCAGTCGGAGTACGCCGAGAAGCCGCTGTCGGTGAGGCTCTCGGACACGCCTTCGAGGTCCTCCGGGAGGAGGCTCCACACGATGAGGTCGGTGCGCACGTCCAGCCAGCCGCCGAACGGGTCGCCGCCGTTTCTCGTCCGCGCTATCCAGGCGCCGCGCAGGACGCCCTCGCTGATGGAGCCGATCTTCTGGGCCACCTGCTGGGCGGCGGTGTTGTCGGCGGCGGTGCGCAGCTCGATGCGCTCGAACTTCTGGTCGTGGAAGAGCCATTGGGCGGTGGCGAGCGCCGCCTCGGAGGCGTAGCCCTCGCCGCGGGCCCAGGGGGCGACGACGTAGTTCAGCTCGGTGGAGCGCACCCGCCAGTCGGTGTCCCGGAGTTGGATGATGCCGACAAGGCGCTGGGTGAGGAACTCGGCGATCGCCAGAACGATTCCGCGGCCCTCGGAGTGCTCGGCGGGGGCGAGGCGGGTGATCCACTCGCGCGCGTCGGCCTCGGTGTAGGGCTGCGGCACGGAGGTCCAGGCCGTGATCTGCTCGTCGTTCATCATCTCCGCGTACGCGGGGACGTCCGCCTCTTCGAGAGGGCGCAGCACCAGCCGCTCCGTGCTGATGGAGATGTCGGGGAATCCCGACGTGCCCGCTGTGCCCGAGGAGGCTGTAGTCATGCGCCGCTCCATAACCTTCATAGACCTGAAGGACCTTCACCTTTCGGTCTTCTGAAGTGCCCAGCATGCAGCATGCACGGGCCCGGACGCACCACGGGGTCCTCCCCCGACAAGGGAGAGGACCCCGTTGGTGTCCCGCGCGCGAGAGGCCGTTCAGCCCGCCTCGGCGGGCAGTACGGACCCCTGGTACTTGTCCTCGATGAACTTCCTGACCTCGGGCGAGGTGAGGAGCTCGGCGAGCTTCTTCACGCGCGGGTCGTCCTCGTCGCCCTTCTTGACGGCGAGGACGTTGTTGTAGGGATTGCCCTTCGGGGACTCCAGGAGGATGGCGTCCTTCTTGGGGCTGAGCCCGGCGTCGAGCGCGTAGTTGTTGTTGATGACGGCCGCGTCGAGGTCGTCGAGCGAGCGCGGCAACTGCGCGGGGTCGAGCGGCTTGACGGTGAGCTTCTTCGGGTTGGACGTGATGTCCTCGGGCGTCGCCGTGTCGCCGACGCCCTTCTTGAGCCCGATGACGCCCCGGGAGGCGAGCAGTTGGAGCGCCCGCCCCTCGTTGGTCGTGTCGTTCGGAACGCCGACGGTGGCGCCGCGGCCGAGTGCGGTGACGCTCCCGGTCTTCTTCGCGTACACGCCCATCGGCGGCAGGTACACCTCGGTGACCGGCACCAGGTCCGTCTTCTTGGACTTGTTGAAGTTCTCGAGGTACGGCGTGTGCTGGTACAGGTTGGCGTCCAGCGAGCCCTCCTGGAGCGCGGTGTTCGGCGTGTTGTAGTCGGTGAACTCGGTGATGCTGAGGTCGAGTCCGGCCTTCTCCGCCAGGTGCTCCTTGATGTACGTGAGGACTTCGCCGGCCGGCGTCGGGGTGGCGCCGACGACGAGGCCGTCGCCGGACTTCCCCGAGTCCGCGCCGCACGCGGTGAGGCCGAGGGTGAGGGCCACGGTCCCCGCCGCGGCGGCGATCACGGACGTACGCATGATCAGAACGCGGCGACGACGGCGCCGTCGTACTTCTCGTCGATGAACTTCTTGACCTCGGGCGAGGTGAGGAGCTTGGCGAGCTTCTTCACGCGCGGGTCGTTCTCGTCGCCCTTCTTGACGGCGAGGAAGTTGCCGTAGGGGTTGCCCTTGGCGGGCTCGGCGACGATGGCGTCCTTGGCGGGGCTGAGCGAGGGCTTGGCCGCCAGCGCGTAGTTGCCGTTGATCACCGCGGCGTCGACGTCGGCCAGGGTGCGGGGCACCGTGGGGGCCTCCAGCTCCTTGAACGTGAGGTCCTTGGGGTTCTTGGCGACGTCCTTGGGGGTGGCCTCGTAGCCCACGCCCTTCTTGAGCTCGATGACTCCGTTGTCCGCGAGAAGCTTGAGCGCGCGGGCCTCGTTGGTGGTGTCGTTCGGGATGGCGACGGTGGCGCCGTCCTCCAGCTGCGACAGCTTCTTGACCTTCTTCGAGTACACGCCGAGCGGCTCCAGGTGCACCGTGGCCCCGGGGACGGGCACGATGTCGGTGCCCCGCTTCTTGTTGAAGTCGTCCAGGTACGGCTTGTGCTGGAAGTAGTTGGCGAAGACCTCGCCCTGCTGGACGGAGGTGTTCGGCGTGATGTAGTCGGTGAATTCCTTCACCTGGAGGTCGAGGCCCGCCTTCTTGGCGAGGTTCTTCTTGACGTAGTCGAGGATCTCGCCCTGCGGCGTCGGGGTCGCGGCGACGATGAGCGGGCCGTCCTTGTCGCCCGCGGAGCCCTTGTCGGAGCCACAGGCGGAGAGCCCGAGGGTGAGGGCTCCGGCGGCGAGGACAGCGGTGGTGATCTTGGCGGTGTTACGCACGAAAAGTGCCTTTCTCCATGGGTGGTGCCGGTGGTGCGGCCCCGCGCGGGGCGGGGAGGTCTGTGCCGGCCCCGGCTCAGCCGGTCTTGGTGGCCGACTCCGCGGCGGCGGTGGTGGGCAGGACGCCGCGCAGCGGCCGGAAGAGCAGCAGCGGTCCTGACCCGCCGCCGCGCTTGTGCAGCCTGCGGGCCGCGTAGTCGCCGGCGAACTGGATGATCGAGATGACCACGGCGAGGATCGCCACGGTGATCCACATCAGCTCGGTCTCGAAGCGCTGGTAGCCGTAGCGCAGCGCGAGGTCGCCGAGGCCGCCGCCGCCGACCGTGCCGGCCATCGCGGAGTAGCCGATGAGGGCGACGATCGTGGTGGTGGCGCCCGAGATCAGCGAGGGCAGCGACTCGGGCACGAGGACCTTGCGTACGACGGTCCAGGTGGAGCCGCCCATCGACTGCACGGCCTCGACGAGCCCGCCGTCGACCTCACGGATCGAGGTCTCCACCAAGCGCGCGAAGAAGGGGATGGCGCCGACGGCCAGCGGCACGAGGGCGGCCTCGCGGCCGATCGTGGTGCCGGTGATCCAGCGCGTGAAGCCCATCAGGGCGACCATCAGGATGATGAAGGGCATCGACCGCGCGATGTTCACGATCTGCCCGATCACCTTGTTCAGTACGGCGTTCTGCAACAGCGCGCCGCGCTCGGTGAGGACGAGCAGGATGCCGAGCGGGAGTCCGGCGACGACGGCTATCAGCGTCGACCAGCCCACCATGTAGAGGGTGTCCCAACAGGCCTGCTCCAGCAGGGGCTGCATCTCCGACCAGGTCACTTGGCACCTTCCTTGACCAGCAGCGTCTCGCTGTGCGGCACGGCGACGGGCTCCTCGCCCGCGATGTCCACCTGCAGGCCCTGCTCGCGCAGGAAGCCGATCGGGACGACGTTCTCCTCGAAGCGACCGGGCAGTTCGATGCGCATGCGGCCGACCTGCTTGCCCGCGACGGTGTCCATCGCGGCGCCGAGGATCGAGATGTCGATGTTGTACGTGCGCGACAGCTGGGAGATGACCGGCCGGGTCGCGGCCTCGCCGTGGAACGTCACGTCGACGACGGTGCGGTCCTCGCCGGTGGCCTCGCCGCTGACCGGGAAGAGCGCGGCGGCGAGCTCGGAGCCCGGCGTCGCGAGCAGCTCGGTGACGGTGCCGGACTCCACGATCTGGCCGCGCTCCATGAGGGCGGCGGAGTCGCAGACGCTCTTGACGACGTCCATCTCGTGCGTGATGAGCAGGACGGTCAGGCCCAGCTGCTGGTTGAGGTCGCGCAGCAGCTGCAGGATGGAGCGGGTGGTCTCGGGGTCGAGGGCGCTGGTGGCCTCGTCGGAGAGCAGCACCTTGGGGTCGCCGGCCAGGGCGCGGGCGATGCCGACGCGCTGCTTCTGGCCGCCGGAGAGCTGGGCCGGGTAGGACCGGGCCTTGTCGGCGAGGCCGACGAGGTCGAGGAGTTCCAGGGCCTTGCGGGAGCGCTGCTGCCCGCTCAGGCCGAGGATCTCCAGCGGCAGCTCGACGTTGTCCTGCACGGTGCGCGAGGACAGCAGGTTGAAGTGCTGGAAGACCATGCCGATGCGGCTGCGGGCCCGGCGCAGTTCCTTGCCGGCGCGCGGGCCGCGTCCTGCGAGGGCGGTGAGGTCCTGGCCGGCCACGGCCACGGTGCCGGAGGTGGGGCGCTCCAGGAGGTTGACGCAGCGGATCAGGGAGGACTTGCCGGCGCCGGACTGGCCGATGACGCCGTACACCTCGCCCTCGCGGACGTGCAGGTCGACTCCGTCGAGGGCGGTTACTTCACGACCGCGCGAGCGGTAGACCTTGGTGAGGCCGGAAGTGGTGATCACAGGGGGTTTCCGTCACTGTCGAGTGCGCGGCGCGGGTGTCGCCGGGCACGGGGCATTCGTTCGGAACGCGGCACGGTTCTCGCGGTGGTGGGGCGGGAAACCGGAGGACGTGTGCGCGGGGCCGGCTCGCCTCCTGCGTCGACTTGTCGATTCCGTGGAGTCCATCGAGTACGTCGGTTCAGGAGCGCGGCACAGCGGCTTCGCTTCGGGGCGCGAGGCTCAGAGGTGGTGCGGGGGCCCTCAGAAGGCGCACATTCGACACATACAACGAGCACCGGGCGTCGTGATCGCCTCGGTCGCAGGGATGCGGTTGCTCGTCGTGGTCATGGGCCCAAGTAAAACACGCGTGAGACCGCCGTCCACCACCGCTGTCCGTATACCGGACAGCGGTGGGACGGCGGTGGACGCCCGGGTTCCGGAACTCAGTCGGTGAGCGTGATCTCCACGCCACCGGCCGTGGCCTGCGCGGACACGGCGGAGAGGTCGGTGACGACGGCGTCGGCGGATAGCTCGGACGCCTGGTGCGTTGTGGTCAACGCCACGGTGGTCATGCCGCCGGCGCGGCCGGCCTGGAGGCCCGCGGGCGCGTCCTCGAAGACGACGCAGCGCGCGGGGTCGACACCGAGCTTCTCGGCCGCGAGCAGGAAGGGCGCCGGGTCGGGCTTGCCGCGCGTGATGTCGTCGGCGGCGATGACGAGGCCGGGGCGGATGCCGACCTCGGCGAGGCGGGCGTCGGCCAGGGCGCGGGTCGCGGAGGTCACCACGGCCCAGCGGCCGGTCGGCAGGGAGTCGAGGAGCTCGCGGGTGCCGGGCAGCAGCACGACACCGCCGGCCACGTCGGAGACCTCGAGCTCCTCGATGCGGGCGACCGCCTCGGCGACCCGCTCCGGGGGCAGCAGGTCGGCGGCGATCTCGGCGGCGGGGCGGCCGTGCAGCTCCACCGCGGCGAAGGCCTCGGCGGTGATCCCGTACTCCTGCGCCCACCGCGTCCAGCAGCGGTACACCGACTCCATCGAGGAGATGAGGGTGCCGTCGTTGTCGAACAGGAGCGCGTCAGCCTGGATCTTCATGGTGACCGAGGGTACGGGGCGCGCCCCGGGGACGCGCATCGGGGCGAGCAGCCCGGCGGCGGGGCCGTGGGTCCCGCAGGACCGGGGTCGCAAGGGCCGCGCGCCGGGGGCCGAAGGGCCCGTAATAAAGTCACGGGCATGGTTGATGCCCTGACGATCGCGGTCTCCGTGGCCGCGCTCGCCCTCGCCGCCTGGTGCGGTTTCGCCGCGTACCGCGACCAGCCGACCAAGGACTGGCACTTCATCGGCATGGCCGTGGTGACCCTCCTGGCCGCGGTGCAGCTGGTCGTCGGCATCGTCCAGCTCGCGCGCGGCGAGGAGGCGGACCAGGGCACGACGATCTTCGTCTCGTATCTGGTCGGCGCCTTCGCCTGTGTCCCCGCCACGGGGTTCATGTCGCTGGCCGAGCGGAGCCGCTGGGGCTCCGTGACGGTCGCCGCGGGCGGCGTGGTGCTCGCCGTGCTCGAAGTACGGCTCTACGACATCTGGGGAGGCTGAGGTGGCGGTGACCGAGCCGGAGAACAACGGCGGGGCGGAGCGGGCCGAGGCCCCCGCGCGCCAGAAACTGATCACCGGCCCCGGCATCCTGCTGGTGTGGCTGTACGGCGTGATGGTCGTCGCCGCGGTGTCCCGCTCGGCGGTGCAGATCTCCACGGACTTCGACAAGGCGCCGCTCGCCTACACGCTGTCCGCGCTGGCGGGCGTCGTCTACGGCTTCATCACGTACTCGCTGGTGCGCGGCGGCGCCGCGGCCCGCTCGGCGGCGCTGGTGTGCTGCGCCGCCGAGCTGGTGGGCGTGCTCGTGGTGGGCACCTGGACGCTGGCGGAGCCGTCCGCCTTTCCCGACGCAACGGTGTGGTCGGACTTCGGGATGGGCTACCTCTTCATCCCGGTGATCCTGCCGGTGACGGCGATCTTCTGGCTGAACAGGGCGCGGCGGGCCGCCGCTTAGTGGCTACGCGCTCGCCACGAAGGCTTCCGCCGTCACGTCCTTGGCGAGGGTGACCCGCGTGAGCCGTTCGTTCACCCGCTCCGTGTCCACCTGCGCGTAGCCGTGCTTGCGGTACAGCTGGAGGTTCTGTTCGCTGCGGTGGCCCGAGGAGAGCTGGAAGGACTTCGCGGCGCCGTCCGCGCCGAGGCGGTTCTCTATCGCGTCGAGCAGCCGGCCGCCCAGGCCGTGCCGCTGCAGGCGGGGGTGGACGATGAGCTTGCCGATCCGTGCCGTGCCGTCCGCGTCGACCGTGCCGCGCACGGAGGCCACCACCTCGGTGCCGAGCCGGGCCACCAGGACGGTGCCCGCCGCCATTTCGGACCTGAGCGACTCCAGGGACTGGGTCAGGGGTTCGATCGCGTAGTCGCCGTAGATCTGCGCCTCGCTCTGGTAGCAGAGGTACTGCAATTTGAGGATCTGCTCCGCGGCGTCCTGGTCGTCCGCCGCCGCCACCGAGATGGTCACGCTCATGCCCATGTGTGCATGCCTCCCGCTCACCTGCTCCACCGGTTGTCTACCGCTCCATTCCCCACGGAGCAGGAGCCGCAACCTCCGCCGTCAGCATTCTGCGCAGGCATCCCAGGCATCGGGAACGTTCCGGTCCCAGACTCCCCTGTGACATTCCCAACTCCCCTGCGATTTCGCGGTAGGTGAGGTCCTCCGGGGACAGCAGCGCGGACATGAGGCGGGCGCAGCGGGCGGGGAGTCTGCGTACCGCGGCGTGCAGGGTGCGGTGCCGGTCGGCGGTCAGGGCGCGGTGCTCGGGGCCGCGTTCGGTGTCGTCGGCGGGCTCGCCCGCGTACGCGACCTCGCGCCGGCCGGTGCAGCGGGTGCGGCGTGCCTCGGAGCGCACGGCGCCGCGCAGCCACCGCGCCGGGTCGGCGGGCGGTCCGTCCGCTGCCAGGCGCTCCAACAGGCGCAGCCAGACGGCCTGTTCCAGGTCGCCGGGGTCGGTGCCGGAGCCGAGGGCCTCGGCGGACGCCTCGGCGGCGAGCAGGGGGCGCAGGGCGGGGATGAGGTCGTGGGTCATGCCCAGCGGGACGCGGCCGCTCCGGTACGAGGTTTCCGGAGCGGCCGCTTCTCACTCCATCCGGGGCCGGGCGGCGCGTTGTTGACGCGCGTCACCCGGCGCCCCGGGGGGACGGCGGCAACCGGCCGTCAGTCCCGTGCGAAGTCCGCGGCGGCGAGCAGCGCGGTGTCGCAGTTGTCGGAGAAGATCCCGTCGATGCCCGTCTCGAAGTACGCCTGGAAGGCGCCGAAGGCGTCCCCGTAGGCGTTCGGGTCGGTGCCCTTGCGGAAGTTCGTGGGCAGGAACGTGTTCTCGTTGCGCATCGTGTACGGGTGCAGGATCAGGTCCGCCTCGTGCGCGTCCTCGACCAGCGTGGTCGGGGTGCCGAGGCTGCCGTCGGCCTTCTTCGGGATGATCAGGTCGAGGGTCGGACCGATGCCCTGGGCGAAGCCCGCCATCCACCGCAGGCCCTTGGGCGTGATCAGGTCGGCGACGGTGCGCGGGTCGCCCGCCTCGACGAAGTCCCAGGGACGGGAGTTCGCGGTGGACAGGAGCACGACGCGGGGTCCGGAGACCAGCTTGGCGAGGCGCTGGATGCTGCTGGGCTCGAAGGACTGCAGGAAGGTCGGCGAGTTCTTCTTGTGCCGCCCGTAGCGCCGCAACAGCTTGGTGAGCGGCTCCTCCAGGCCGAGGCCCAGCTTGCGGAAGTACGTGGGGTGCTTGGTCTCGATGTGCAGCCAGACCGGCCGCCCGCGCCGGCGCCCCTCCTTCTCCGCCCAGCGCAGCACCTCCTCCATGGTGGGGATCTCCCAGCGGCCGTCGTAGAGGGTGTTGTGCTGACGGTTGCCCGGGATGCGCTCCTTGGCGCGCAGCGTCTTCAGCTCGGCGAGCGTGAAGTCCTCGGTGAACCAGCCGGTCAGCTTGGCGCCGTCCACCGACTTGGTGGTCTTGCGGGACGCGAACTCGGGGTGGGCCGAGACGTCCGTCGTTCCGGTGATGTCGTTCTCGTGACGGCACACCAGGTGGCCGTCCTTGGTCGGCACGACGTCCTGCTCGATGACGTGCGCGCCCATGTCGAGGGCGAGCTGGTACGAGCCGAGCGTGTGCTCGGGGCGGTATCCGCTGGTGCCCCGGTGGGCGACGACGGTGGGGACAGGCAGGCTCTTGTAGCCCCCGCTCCCGCCGTGCCCGCCATGTCCGCCGCCGTGCCGCTCGTCGGCTCTCGCCACCCCGGGCGCTCCTGCCACGGCCGCGCCCGCGCCGAGGACCGCCGCCCCCAGTACCGCGCGCCGCCCCGGGCTCGTCCCCGGCTGCTGCTGTCCCGACTCCTGCGTCGCCATTGGCGCTCCTCCCGATGTACCGCTGCCGTGCACCTGACGCTGCCTTGCACCTGACAAAGCGGGACTGATCGTAGGTGGCCGGGAGTGACGTGTGGGAGACCTAGGACGGAACGGCGGGATGACGCGGCGTGGCGAGTGGGCGCACCATGGAGAGGGCGGGCCGTGCGCGGGCCGTACGCGGACCGTGGGGCGCGGCGCCGCCACGCACAGCGACGGGTGTGCGTGACAAGGACCACTGGTTCGGGCCACACCGTTCCCGCGGGGATACGGTCGTCACAAAGACGACGGGTTTGGGCAAGACCCCGCAAAATCTGGTCAACACTGCGTATCGAGTGCCTGAACCCGATGTGCAAAGGGCGGTGGCCCGCGAGTACCGTACTCACCTGCATTTACTCGTCGTCGACCCGTTGACACCGGAGGGCCTGTTGTCCCGTCTAGCGCTCATCAAGGCAGTGCTCGGACCGTTCTTGCGCCTGATGTTCCGCCCACGGGTAGAAGGCGCCGAGAACATTCCGGGCACCGGGCCCGTCATCCTGGCCGGAAACCACCTCACGTTCATCGACTCGATGATCATGCCGCTGGTGACCAAGCGCCCGGTGTACTTCATCGGCAAGGACGAGTACGTCACCGGCAAGGGCCTCAAGGGCCGCCTCATGGCGTGGTTCTTCACCGGCGTCGGCATGATCCCGGTGGACCGCGACGGTGGGCGCGGCGGGGTGGCGGCGCTGATGACGGGGCGGCGCATTCTCGACGACGGCCAGGTGTTCGGCATCTACCCCGAGGGCACACGGTCGCCCGACGGGCGGCTGTACCGGGGCCGTACGGGGATCGCGCGGCTGACGCTGATGACGGGTGCGCCCGTCATCCCCTTCGCGATGATCGGCACGGACAAGCTCCAGCCGGGCGGCAAGGGCCTTCCCCGTCCCGGGAAGGTGACGGTCCGCTTCGGCGAGGCGATGGAGTTTTCCCGGTACGACGGGATGGACCGGGACCGGTATGTGCTGCGCGCGGTGACGGACTCCGTGATGACGGAGGTCATGCTGCTGTCGGGGCAGGAGTATGTGGACATGTACGCGACGAAGGCCAAAGCGGCGTAACCCTGCGGGGCTTGAGCGGTTACTGGTGCGCCCGCACCGGTGCGGGGGTCTTTTCTCCGGCACCGGGGCGGGCGTTCGTGTGCGGGCCGGTTGCGGCCGCTTTGCGCAGTTCCCCGCGCCCCTGATAAGGCCGCACTTCGCCCGCGGGTGCGTTGTGCTTACTCGCGCAGTTCCCCGCGCCCCTTACGGGGCGTACCCGGCGACGTGCGGGGCGCCCCACAGGGGCGCGGGGAACTGCGCGACCAGCCACGACGCGCCCGCACACGAAATGCTGGTTTTCAGGGGCGCGGGGAACTGCGCGACCAGCCACGACGCACCCGCAGGCGACGTGCGGGTTTTTTGGGGGCGCGGGGAACTGCGCGACCAGCCACAACGCACCCGCAGGCGACGTGCTGGTTTTCAGGGGCGCGGGGAACTGCGCGGGCGACCACGGCGCGCCCGCAGGCGACGACCGCACCTGAGCCGCCCCCGGCAAGGGCGCGCGCCCCCACCGCGGCGAGCCGGACCGAGGGCCGGGCCCCGCAAGGGTGGTCGTCAGTGGGGAGCCCCGTCCTCCAGCCTCTGCCCCTTCAAGAGGAACCACGCCACCCCCGCCGTCGCGAGCAGCACCACCGCCCCCACGCCCGACGCCAGTCGAAGTCCGTCCACGAAGGCCGTCTGGGCCGCCGAGAGCAGGACGTCCGCCTGCCCCGCCGGCAGGTCCGCCGTCGACTCCACCGCCCCGCCCAGCGACTCGTGCGCGGCCGACGCCACGTCCGCCGGCGTACCCGGCGGCGCCGTGAAGTCGCGGTAGACGCCCGTGACGATGGAGCCGAGCAGCGCGATGCCGAGCGCGGCGCCCAATTCGTACGCCGTCTCCGAGACCGCGGACGCCGCGCCCGCCTGCTCCTTCGGCACGCTGGAGAGGATGACGTCGGCCGTCACCGTGAACGAGAAGCCCGCGCCGATCCCGACGACCAGGAGCGCCGCCCCGAGCAGCGGATACCCCGTGTGCTGACTCAGCGCCGTGAGCGCGGCGAGCGAGAGGCCCACCGCCGCGAGCCCTCCGGCCACCACCACCCGCACCGAGAAGCGCCGCGCCACCACACCCGCGACCAGGCCCGCCGCCACCGCGCCCACCGCTGCGGGGAGTTCGGCGAGGCCGGCCTCGAACGGCCGCCTGCCCTGCACGAGTTGCAGGAACTGGGAGAGGAAGAAGACCAGGCCGGACAGGCCGAGGACGGTCAGCAGATCGGCGAGGACCGCCCCGGAGAAGCCGCGGTTGCGGAACAGCCGCATGTCCAGGAGCGGCGCGGCGAGCGTGAGTTGGCGGCGTACGAACCAGGTGAGCGCGGCCACGCCGACGACCGCGGACGCCGCGACGTCCCAGCGCATCCCGTGCGCGGCCGCCTCCTTGACGGCGTACACCACCGCGATCATGCCGATCAGCGAGAGCACGACGCTGATCAGGTCCCACGGCCCCGGCGCCGGGTTCTTCGACTCGGGCAGGAACTTGATGCCGACGAGGACCAGCACGGCCATCACCGGCAGGTTGATGAGGAAGACCGAGCCCCACCAGAAGTGTTCGAGCAGGAAGCCGCCGACGACGGGCCCGACGGCCGCGCCCGCGGACGCCATGGCGCCCCAGATGCCGACCGCGAGGCTGCGCTCGCGCGGGTCGTGGAAGATGTTCCGGATCAGCGCCAGCGTCGACGGCATCAGCGTCGCGCCCGCGACACCGAGCAGCGCGCGGGCCAGGATCATCAGCTCGGGGCTCGTGGCGTAGGAGTTGAGGACCGACACCGCGCCGAAGGCGACGGCTCCGCAGAGCAGCAGCTTCTTCCGGCCGATGCGGTCGCCGAGGCTGCCCATGGAGACGAGCAGGCCGGCGATGACGAACGAGTAGACGTCGCCGATCCACAGCAGCTGGGTGCCGGACGGCTTGAGGTCCTCGCTGATGTAGGGCGTCGCGAGGCCGAGCACGGTCGCGTCGACGGCGACCAGGAGGACGGCGAGGGCGAGTACGGCGAGCGCGAGCCAGCGGCCGGGGCTGCGCTCCACCTCGGGGGCCGCGGACTGCCGGTGGGTGCTGGTCATGAGTCCACTCTCCGCTGTGCGCCGCCGATCAGCAGCTCGGCGATCATGTACGAGAAGTCGTTGGCGGCCACCCGGCCGTCCTGCACCGCCCAGGCACCGGAGCCGACGAGGCCGTAGAACGCCTCGGTGAGCCAGGCGGGGGTGAGGTCGATGCGGAACTCGCCGCTCTCCTGGCCGCGCCGGAAGAGCGCCGCGAGCCGGTCGTCGATGCGGTTCCAGCCCTGGTTCTGTCCGTCGCCCTCGAACAGCTGGTTCTCGGTGTACAGGAACGCGAGCAGCCCGGCGGCCGGCTCGATCCCCTGCACCAGGCGGCGCAGCGCCTCGCTCGCGCCGCCCTCGTCGAGCCGGGCCCGGTCGAGCGCGGCGTCGCACTCCTGGACCCCGAGCTCCTCCAGGGCGCGCACGAGGGCGTCACGGCCCGCGAAGTGGCGATGGAGGGTCGCCCTGCTGATGCCCGCGGCGCGGGCGACCTCGTCCATGGTCGCGGTGGACTTGCGGGTGAGCAGGGCCGCGGCGCTGCGCAGAACCTGCTCGCGATCGACTGACATGAGACAAGCCTAAGCCATCTGAGACAGAGGTGTCTCACTCTTTACGGTTCGCCGCGCCGCCGGGTTCGACCGCGGTCGCCCCCGCTCGCCGCCGCCCCGGTCTCAGTTCCAGGGCAGCCGCGCCCGCCCCTCCCAGTACGCCGCGGGGTCCTGCGCCAGACCCACCAGCCGCTCCAGCTGCCCCGCGGCCAGGTCGACCGCGGCCGCGTGCAGATTGGAGACGAGCTGGACCGAGGTGGCCGCGCCGGACAGGACCACGCCCGCCCACGGTTCGGCCAGCAGGACGGCGAGCGCCACCGCGTCGCAGCCGAGCCCGGTCTCCTCGGCGACCTCGCGCAGCGCGGGCGGCGCGTACGGGTCGGCGAGGCGGCCGTTGGCCAGGCCCTCCTTGACGAGCACGGTGAGCCCCGCGTCGTGCGCCTCGGCGAGTGCGGGCCCCGCGGAGGTCTCCAGGATGTTGTACGTCGCCTGGACGGTGCGGAAGAGCGGCTCACCGTCGACGGTCACTTCGAGAGCGGCGCGGATCGCGGCGGCCTGCTCGGGGCCGCTCACGGAGAGGCCGACGGTGACGCCATCGGCGGCGAGCGCGGCCAGCCGGCCGTGCAGTTCCTTGTCGGTGAGCGCCGGGCTCTCGGGCGTCACGGAGTGGACCTGGTAGAGGTCGAGCCGGTGGCCGAGGAGTGCGGCGGTCTCGGCGCGCTGGCGGTCGTACGCGGCGACGCTGTGGTCCTTGACCTCGTGCGGGCCCTCGGCCTCGGTGCGCCAGTCCGCCGTATAGGTGTAGCCCCACTTGCTGCCGACGACGACATCGTCGACGTCGGGCCGTGCGCGCAGCCAGTCGGCGAGGAACTCCTCGGACCTGCCGTAGGAGCGCGCCACGTCGAAGTAGCGGACCCCCGACGCGTAGGCGGCGTCGAGGAGTTCGACGGAGCGTTCGCGCAGGGCCTCGACACTGCGGGACGGCGGCAGGTCGCCCTCCCGGCCCAGCGTGATGTAGCCGGGCCTGCCGACGGCGGCGAGGCCGAGCCCCAGGTGTGCGGTCGGGGTCGTCGCTGCGGCCAGCCGTGCGAAGGGCATCGCGGGCTCCTCGTCGTAGGGGATCTCCCCGTCAACGTAACCCGCGACGCCCTTTTCTCACCTGCGCGCGGCCGCCCACTCCTGCTGGACCGTCAGATCCGCCTTGACCTCGGCGAGCTGGACGGCGACGGCCGAGGGGGCGGTGCCGCCGCGGCCGCTGCGGGAGGCGAGGGCGCCGGGGACGTTCAGGACGGTGCGCACCTCGGGGGTGAGGTGCTCGGAGATCTTCGCGAACTGCTCGTCGGTGAGGCCGTCGAGCTCCTTGCCCTCGGCCTCGGCGACCTTCACGCACTCGCCCGCGACCTCGTGCGCGACGCGGAACGGCACGCCCTGCTTGACCAGCCACTCGGCGATGTCGGTGGCGAGCGAGAAGCCGGCCGGGGCCAGCTCCGCCATGCGCTCGCGGTGCACGGTGAGCGTCGCCATCATGCCGGTGAAGGCGGGGAGCAGGATCTCCAGCTGGTCGCAGGAGTCGAAGACCGGCTCCTTGTCCTCCTGGAGGTCGCGGTTGTACGCGAGCGGGAGCGCCTTGAGCGTCGCCATCAGGCCCGTCAGGTTGCCGATGAGGCGGCCCGACTTGCCGCGGGCGAGCTCGGCGATGTCCGGGTTCTTCTTCTGCGGCATGATCGACGAGCCGGTGGAGAAGGCGTCGTGCAGGGTGACGAAGGAGAACTCCTTCGTGTTCCAGATGATGATCTCCTCGGCGATCCGGGAGAGGTTCACGCCGATCATCGCGGTGATGAAGGCGAACTCCGCGACGAAGTCCCGGGAGGCCGTGCCGTCGATGGAGTTGGCGGACGAGCCGTGCTCGAAGCCGAGGTCCTTCGCGACCGCCTCCGGGTCGAGGCCGAGGGACGAGCCGGCGAGCGCGCCGGAGCCGTACGGCGACACGGCCGTCCGGGCGTCCCACTGGCGCAGCCGCTCGGCGTCCCGGGAGAGCGACTGGACGTGCGCGAGGACGTGGTGGGCGAAGAGCACCGGCTGGGCGTGCTGGAGGTGGGTGCGGCCCGGCATGGCGACGTCGGGGTGTGCTTCGGCGAGGCCGACGAGCGCGCCCTGGAGCTCGGCGAGCAGGCCGCCGATGATCCGGGCGTGGTCGCGCAGGTACATCCGGAAGAGCGTCGCCACCTGGTCGTTGCGGGACCGGCCGGCCCGCAGCTTGCCGCCGAGGTCGGGGCCGACCCGCTCCAGGAGGCCCCGCTCCAGGGCGGTGTGGACGTCCTCGTCGGCGACCGTGCCGACGAACGATCCGTCGGCCACGTCGGCCTGCAGGCGGTCGAGCCCGGCCAGCATGCCGGTCAGCTCGTCCTCGGTGAGCAGGCCCGCCGTGTGGAGCACGCGGGCGTGGGCGCGGGAGCCGGCGATGTCGTACGGCGCGAGGCGCCAGTCGAAGTGCACCGATGCCGACAGCTTCGCCAGGGCCTCCGCGGGCCCGTCGGCGAACCGACCGCCCCAGAGCCGGAGGCCATCACCGTTGTTGCTGCTCACTGACGTGCTCCTCACTGCCTCATCCGAACTATGCATGAGTATGCATTGCTCCGTATGTTTCGTCAATCGAGCCG
The DNA here is from genome assembly GCF_042871345.1 of Streptomyces sp. NPDC005863. Classification (NCBI taxonomy): domain Bacteria; kingdom Bacillati; phylum Actinomycetota; class Actinomycetes; order Kitasatosporales; family Streptomycetaceae; genus Streptomyces; species Streptomyces sp. NPDC005863. Next base: position 231,619 of record NZ_JBIAII010000009.1, read on the forward strand.
AGCCGCACGACCGGGACATCGGCAAACTCGTTAGACGGCTGAAGGACTTGCGCAATAATCACCGCCCATGGGAAAGACGTACGCACGCATAGACGGCCGGCTCCGCACCTTCATCGAGGAGCAGCCGATGTTCTTCACCGCGACCGCCCCGCTGGCCGGCGACGGCACGGTCAACCTCTCCCCCAAGGGAATGCGCGGCTCGTTCGTGGTGCTCGACGAACTGCGCGTCGCCTACCTCGACTTCGCGGGCAGCAACGCCGAGACCATCGCGCACCTGCGGGAGAACGGCCGCATCACCCTCATGTGGTGCGCCTTCCAGGGGCCGCCCAACATCGTGCGGGTGCACGGCCGCGGCGAGCCCGTCTTCCGTGACGACCCGCGCTTCGAGGAGCTCCTCGGCCACTTCCCCGGCATTGATCCGACGCCGCACGGTCTGCGCGCCGTCATCGTCGTGACGGCCGAACGCGTCCGCGACAGCTGTGGATACGCGGTGCCCTACATGTCGTACGACGAGGACCGGGACCTGCACGCCCGGCGCTTCGCGCGCGAGGACGACGCGTCGCTCAGCGCGTACTTCGCCAAGAAGGAGTACATCGCGCAGAGCATGGACGGCCTGCCCGCGCTGCCCCTCCCGCTGCCGCCGAGCGCGGCCGCGCCGCCGGCCTCCGCGTAGTGACCGCGTTCCGTGTAGCGACCACATACCGAGACGGGGTTGCACGGACGCCGGGGCGGGGCGTTGCATCGCGCCGTGCAAGCCGAACAGACGACCACCACTCCGGCCGGCGGGGCGGACCCGGCCGACCGGGCCGCCCGCCGCGCCGTCACCGTCTTCCCCGTCCTCGTCCTCGCGGCCGGCGGCCTCGGCCTGGCCGCGCCGGACGCCTTCGCGGGCTGGGGCACGAACGTCCCGTACCTCCTTGGCGTGGTGATGTTCTGCATGGGGCTGACCATGACCCCGCTCGACTTCCAGGGCGTGGTCAAGCGGCCGTGGGCCGTCGCGCTCGGCCTCGTGGCGCACTACGTGATCATGCCGGGGCTCGGCTGGCTGATCGCCCACGCGCTCGGCCTCTCCCCGCAACTGGCGGCCGGCGTCATCCTGGTGGGCTGCGCGCCGAGCGGCACGGCGTCCAACGTGGTCACGTATCTGGCGCGGGGCGACGTGGCGCTCTCCGTCTCCGTCGCCACCGTCTCGACCGTCCTCGCCCCGCTGGTCACGCCCCCGCTGACGCTGCTGCTCGCCGGCGAGTACCTGCCCGTCGACGCGGGTTCGATGGTGACGGACATCCTCAAGACGGTGCTGCTGCCGGTCGTCGCCGGTCTGCTCGTACGGCTGCTGCTCGGCCGGTACGTGGACCGGGTGCTCGGCGCGCTGCCGTGGCTGTCGGCGCTGACCATCGCCGCCATCGTGGCGATCGTGGTCGCGGGCAGCGCCACGGCCATCAAGTCGGCGGCGGCGCTGGTGTTCCTCGCGGTGTTCCTGCACAACGGCCTCGGCCTGGCGCTCGGTTACGGCGCCGGCAAGCTCGCCCGCCTCGGCCCGCCCGCGTCCCGCGCGATGGCCTTCGAGGTCGGCATGCAGAACTCGGGCCTGGCGGCATCTTTGGCGACGGCCCACTTCAGCCCCCTCGCGGCGCTGCCTTCGGCGGTGTTCTCCGTGTGGCACAACGTGTCGGGGGCGCTGGTGGCGGCGTGGATGTCGTATCGGGCGCGGGGCGGCGAGGGGGTCGAGGGAACCGAGTCGGAAGCGGTCCTGCCGCGGGCGGCGGAGTCCGGCTGAGTCACCCGTGGCCGCCGGACGGCACGTCGTCCACGCATGCGGTGAACGGTAGGGCGCGGCACCCGGCGTAACTAGTGGTCGTTCGACGCCAGTCGGAGCAGGTGGTCCGCCAGAGCCTGGCCGCCCGTCGGCTCCCTGCTGATCAGCATCAGCGTGTCGTCGCCCGCGATCGTGCCGAGGATGTCGTGCAGTTCGGCCTGGTCGATCGCGGACGCCAGGAACTGGGCGGCGCCCGGCGGGGTGCGCAGGACGACGAGGTTGGCCGAGGCCTCCGCGGAGATCAGCAGCTCCGCGGAGAGACGCCGCATCCGCTCCTCCTTGGCCGACTCCCCGAGCGGCGCACGCGGGGTGCGGAAACCGCCCTCGCTCGGCACCGCGTAGATGAGGTCGCCCTCGGCGTTGCGGATCTTGACCGCGTTCAGCTCGTCCAGGTCCCGGGAGAGCGTCGCCTGAGTGACGGTCAGACCGTCGTCGGCGAGCAGCTTCGCCAGCTGGCTCTGGGAGCGCACCGGCTGCCGGTTGAGGATGTCCACGATCCGGCGGTGGCGTGCGGTACGGGTCTGCGGCACGGCGGGACCCGCGTGGTCGACGTGCTCGTTGCCTTGCGCCTGGCTCATCGTCGTCTCATTCTCCGGATCGTCCGTCCCCGTCGGCCGCAGCGGCCTTGTCCAGTACGCCGGGCAGCGCCCGGAGGAGCGCGTCCACCTCGTCGTCGCGCACGTTCAACGGCGGCATCAGCCGTACGACATCGGGGGCGGGCGCGTTCACCAGGAAGCCGGCGTCCTGAGCCGCCTGCTGCACCCTTGGCGCGAGCGGCTCGGTGAGCACGATACCCAGCAGCAGGCCCGCGCCCCTTACATGGCCCACCAGGGGGTGTCCCAGTGACTCGATTCCGCCGCGCAGCCGCTCGCTCGCCCGCTTGGTGTTCTGCAGCAGGCCCTCGGCGTCGATGGTGTCGATGACGGCGAGCCCCGCGGCGCACGCGACGGGGCTCCCGCCGAACGTCGTGCCGTGGTGGCCGGGCTTGAACAGCTCCGCTGCCGCGCCGAACGCGACCGTCGCGCCGAGCGGCAGGCCGCCGCCCAGGCCCTTCGCGAGCGTGACGACGTCCGGTTCCACGCCCTCATGGGCGAGGTACTCGAACCAGTGGCCGGTGCGGCCGATTCCGGTCTGCACCTCGTCGAGGACGAGGAGCGTGCCGGTGGCCCGGGTGATCTCCCGGGCGGCCGTGAGGTAGCCCGCGGGCGGTACGACGACGCCGTTCTCGCCCTGGATCGGCTCGATGATCACGAAGGCGGTCTCGGTGGTGACCGCCGCGCGCAGCGCCTCGACGTCGCCGTACGGGACGTGTGTGACGTCGCCGGGCAGCGGCACGAACGGCTCCTGCTTGCCGGGCTGGCCGGTGAGGGCGAGCGCGCCCATGGTGCGGCCGTGGAAGCCGCCCCGGGTGGCGACCATGTGGCGCCGGCCGGTCAGCCGTCCGAGCTTGTACGCGCCTTCGTTGGCCTCGGCGCCGGAGTTGCTGAAGTACACCCGGCCCTCGCGCCCGAAGAGCTGGAGCAGCCGCTCGGCGAGCGCGACGGGCGGCTCGGCGACGAACAGGTTCGAGACGTGGCCGAGGGCGCCGATCTGGTGGCTCACCGCCTCGACCACGGCGGGGTGGCCGTGGCCGAGGGCGTTGACCGCGATGCCGCCGACGAAGTCGAGGTACTCCTTGCCGTCGGCGTCCCACAGCCTGGTGCCCGCGCCGCGCACGAGGGGCAGTGTGGGCGTGCCGTAGTTGTCCATGAGGGCGCCCTGCCAGCGCCTGGTCAGCTCCTGGTTGCTCATGACTCCCCCTCCGGGACGTGCTGCGTGTCGGGCACGACCATCGTGCCAATTCCTTCGTCCGTGAAAATTTCCAGCAGGATCGAGTGCTGGACCCGTCCGTCGATGACGCGGGCGGTCTCGACGCCGTTGCGCACGGCGTGCAGACAGCCCTCCATCTTCGGGACCATGCCGCTGGCCAGCTCAGGCAGGAGCTTCTCCAGCTCCCGCGCGGTGAGCCTGCTGATGACCTCGTCGGAGTGGGGCCAGTCCTCGTAGAGGCCCTCGACGTCGGTGAGGACCATCAGCGTCTCGGCGTCCAGCGCAGCCGCAAGTGCCGCAGCCGCCGTATCAGCATTGACGTTGTAGACATGGTGGTCGTCCTGGGAGCGGGCGATCGAGGAGACGACCGGGATGCGGCCGTCGGCGAGCAGCGCCTCGATGGCGCCGGTGTCGATCTCGGTGATCTCGCCGACCCTGCCGATGTCGACCAACTCACCCTCGATGCGGGGCTGGTGCTTGGTGGCGGTGATGGTGTGCGCGTCCTCGCCGGTGAGGCCGACGGCGAGCGGGCCGTGCTGGTTGAGCAGGCCGACGAGCTCGCGCTGCACCTGTCCGGCGAGGACCATGCGGACCACGTCCATGGCGTCCTCGGTGGTGACGCGCAGGCCCGCCTTGAACTCGCTGACGATGCCGTGCCGGTCGAGGGCCTTGCTGATCTGCGGGCCGCCGCCGTGTACGACGACGGGCTTGAGGCCCGCGTGGTGCAGGAAGACGACGTCCTGGGCGAAGGCGGCCTTGAGCTCCTCGTCGACCATGGCGTTGCCGCCGAACTTGATGACGACGGTCTTGCCGCGGTGCCTCGTCAGCCAGGGCAGCGCCTCGATGAGGGTCTGTGCCTTGGGCAGCGCGGTGTGTCTGCGGGCGGTGGGCTGGCCGCTCGCGTCCTTGGGTGCGTCGATGCTCATGAGGAGTACGCGCTGTTCTCGTGGACGTAGTCGGCGGTGAGGTCGTTGGTCCAGATCGTCGCGCTCTCGCCGCCGGCGGCCAGGTCGGCGGTGACGACGATCTCCCGGTAGCGCATGTCGACGAGCTCGCGGTCCTCGCCGACGGAGCCGTTCTTGCAGACCCAGACGCCGTTGATGGCGACGTTCAGCTGGTTCGGGTCGAAGACGGCGGAGGTGGTGCCGATCGCGGAGAGCACCCGGCCCCAGTTGGGGTCCTCGCCGTGCAGGGCGCACTTGAGGAGGTTGTTGCGGGCGATGGAGCGGCCCACCTCGACGGCGTCGGACTCGCTCGCGGCGTTCACGACCTCGACCTTGATGTCCTTGCTCGCGCCCTCGGCGTCACCGATGAGCTGGCGGCCCAGGTCGTCGCAGACCTCGCGGACGGCCGCGGCGAACTCGGCGTACTCCGGGGTGACTTCGGCGGCTCCGGAGGCGAGCAGCAGCACGGTGTCGTTGGTCGACATGCAGCCGTCGGAGTCGACGCGGTCGAAGGTGAGCCGGGTGGCGTCGCGCAGGGCGCGGTCCAGGACGTCGGCCTCAAGGTCGGCGTCGGTGGTCAGGACCACGAGCATGGTGGCGAGGCCGGGGGCGAGCATGCCCGCGCCCTTGGCCATGCCGCCCACGGTCCAGCCGTTCCTGCTGACGACAGACGTCTTGTGGACGCTGTCGGTGGTCTTGATGGCGATGGCGGCCTTCTCGCCGCCGTGCGCGGAGAGTTCACCGGCCGCCTTGTCGACGCCGGGCAGCAGCTTGTCCATGGGGAGCGTGACGCCGATGAGCCCGGTCGAGGCGACGGCGACCTCTCCGGCGTTCAGGGACAGCGCCTCGGCCACCTTCTCGGCGGTGGCGTGCGTGTCCTGGAAGCCCCGCGGCCCCGTACAGGCGTTGGCGCCACCGGAGTTGAGGACGACGGCGGAGACGAGGCCGCCCTTGAGGACCTGCTCCGACCAGAGCACGGGGGCGGCCTTGACGCGGTTGGAGGTGAAGACGCCCGCGGCGGCCCGGCGGGGCCCGGCGTTGACCACGAGGGCCAGGTCCGGGTTGCCGTTCTCCTTGATTCCGGCGGCGATGCCCGCCGCGGTGAATCCCTTGGCTGCCGTCACACTCACGGCGCGACTCCGATCGTAGTGAGCCCGGTGGCCTCGTCGAGGCCGAGGGCGATGTTCATGCTCTGCAGGGCGCCGCCCGCGGTGCCCTTGGTCAGGTTGTCGATGGCGCTGATCACGATCACGCGCCCGGCCGCCTCGTCGAGGGCGACCTGGATCTGCACGGCGTTCGAGCCGTACACGGCGGCGGTGGCGGGCCACTGCCCCTCGGGGAGCAGGCGCACGAACGGTTCGTCGGCGAGCGCCTTGGTGTAGGTGTCCCGCAGGCTCTCGGCGGTGACGCCGGGCTTCGCCTTCGCGCTGCAGGTGGCGAGGATGCCGCGGGGCATCGGCGCCAGGGTCGGCGTGAAGGAGACGCCGACCCGCCTGCCCGCGGCGGCGCTGAGGTTCTGGATCATCTCGGGCGTGTGCCGGTGGCCTCCGCCGACGCCGTACGGGGACATGTTGCCCATGACCTCCGAGCCGAGGAGGTGGGGCTTGACGGCCTTGCCCGCGCCGGAGGTGCCGGAGGCCGCGACGATCACCGCCTCCGCCTCGACGAGGTCCGCCGCGTACGCCGGGAAGAGCGCGAGGGAGACGGCGGTGGGGTAGCACCCGGGCACCGCGATGCGCTTGGACCCCGCCAGCGCGGTACGGGCGCCCGGCAGTTCGGGCAGGCCGTACGGCCAGGTGCCGGCGTGCGGGCTGCCGTAGAACGTCTCCCAGTCCGCGGCGTCGGCCAGCCGGAAGTCGGCGCCCATGTCGACGACGAGGACATCGGGGCCGAGCTGCTCGGCGACGGCGGCGGACTGCCCGTGGGGCAGCGCGAGGAAGACGACGTCGTGCCCGGCGAGCACCTCGGCCGTGGTCGGCTCCAGGACGCGGTCGGCGAGCGGGAACAGATGCGGCTGCAGCGCGCCGAGGCGCTGGCCCGCGTTGGAGTGGCCGGTGAGGGCGCCGATCTCGATCGCGGGGTGTGCGAGCAGCAGACGCAGCAGCTCGCCGCCCGCGTACCCACTCGCCCCTGCCACTGCTGCGCGTACCCTCATGGAACCCTCCTCTTGGATGGCATGACTATACGTTCTGCTGCAGTTTTATGCAACGCGGGTTCGCTGTCGCGGGTTCGCGGTCACGTCGGTGCGCAAGGGCGGCCCGGGGCGAGGAAGGGCGCGCAGGCGCAGACCCCGCGGCCGGGGCAAGCTGGTCGCATGATGACCGTGCTCATCGTGGCCGACGACGACGTGGCCGCTTCGCTGCGTCCCCTCGTGCAGGACGGCCCGCACTTCCGGGTGATCTCCCATGCGAGCGGGCCCGTCCAGGCCCTGGCCCAGGCCCGCGCGCTGCTGCCCGACATCGTGCTGATCGACAGCGCCGCGCCCGGCGCAGGGCAGGGCCTCGCCACCTTGTTCCAGGGCGTCCGGGCCCTGCAGCCGCCCAGTGGCGTCATCTGGCACCTGTCCTCGAACCCGCCGGTCGCCGCCGCGTTCCTGGAGGAGGTCGACGGCTGCGTGCACGTCGTGCGCCGCGGCGACCAGGCCGCCCTGCGCGCCGCGCTGGTGGCCATCGGCCGCCGCCGGGCGAGCTGCGACCCCGACCAGCCCGCCTGAACCGGCCGCTCCCGTCGGCCGGAGCCGGACCCTCGCCCCGCCTGCCCATCCAGCTCGCCTCAGCCCTCCCCCGCCTCGCCGAACCACCTGCGCAGCTGGGCGCGCAGGTCCCGTTGGTCGGCGCCCACCCAGGCCACATGGCCGTCCGGCCGCAGCAGCACCGCGGGGACGTCCGGCGCCAGCTCCTCGGCGGTGTCGACCACGTGGTCCACGCGGTCCGCCCAGCCGGTCGCCGCGAGGCGGCCCGCCCGGTCGAGCAGCAGGCCGCGGCCCGCGCGCATCAGCTCGTAGAGCCGGCCCCGCCGCAGCCGCATGTCGCGCAGTCGCGTGCCGAGGAGCTCGTGACCCTCGCCGAAGCCGAAGTCGTAGCGGACGTCGAGCGCCGTGATCATTCCGGTCACGTACCGGTTCGCCTCCTCGAAGTCCATCAGCTTCGAGAGCAGCCCCCGCAGGGCGCTCGCGCCCGGGTCGGAGCCGAGGAGCAGCATCTGGGCTCGGGTGTTGTCCAGGACGGCGGCGCCCACCGGGTGGCGCTCGTCGTGGTAGCTGTCCAGGAGGCCTTCGGGCGCCCGCCCTTCGACCGCGGCGGCCAGCTTCCAGCCGAGGTTGAACGCGTCCTGGAGGCCGAGGTTGAGCCCCTGGCCGCCGGTCGGCGGGTGGATGTGCGCGGCGTCGCCCGCCAGCAGCACCCGGCCGGCCCGGTAGCGCTCGGCCTGCCGGGTGGCGTCGCCGAAGCGGGACAGCCAGCGCGGGGCGTGCGCGCCGAAGTCGGTGCCCGCGTACGCCCGCAGCTGCGTCCGGAACTCCTCGATGTCCGGCGCCGTCACCCGGTCCTCGGCCACACCGTCGGCGGGGAGGACGACGCGGTACATCGCGTCGCCCAACGGGCTTGCCCCGAACCGCAGTTGGGTCGCACGGACCCGCTCGACGGTCGCGGCGATCGTCGCCGGGTCCCCGGTCAGGGCCAGCTCGCCCAGCAGCGTCTCGGCGGTCGCGGGGACCCCGGGGAAGCCGATGCCGAGCTGCTTGCGGACCGTGCTGCGGCCGCCGTCGCAGCCGACGAGGTAGCGCGAGCGCAGCCGCGTGCCGTCCGCCAGCTCGACGGTCACGGACCGCGCGTCCTGGCTCAGCCCGACCACCTCGTGGCCGCGCCGGATCTCCGCGCCGGCTTCGCGGGCGTACGCGTCGAGCAGCCGCTCGGTGACCGGCTGCGGGGTGGCCAGGCCGTACGGGTGTGCCGTGTCCAGCCGCTCCGGCCAGGGCTTCCTGATGCCGCCGAAGAATCCGCCCGCGCGGAACGTCTCGCTGACCGCGAGGAACCGGTCCAGCAGGCCGCGCTGGTCCAGGATCTCGACGCTGCGCACGTGCAGTCCCTGGCCGCGGGACTGCCCGGTCGGCGCGGTCAGCCTCTCCAGGACGACCACCCGCACGCCGCGCAGCCGCAGTTCACCGGCCAGCATCAGGCCGGTCGGCCCGCCGCCGACCACGATCACGTCGATCATGCCGACGCCCCTTCCTCGTCGGTTTCCTCATCGGTTTCCGTGTCGGATTCCTCGTCGGTTTCCTCGTCGGTGCGCTCCGTCAGAGCGGCGTGCTTCGCCATCACGGCGTGCGGCAGCGACGGATTGGCCGCCGCCGCTTCGCTCACCTGCCGGTCGTCGTCCCGCAGCAGCTCGGCGATCACCCGGGGCGGGAGCCCGGGGTGGCCTGCAGCGACGGGCCGCGCCCGTGGGTCCGCCAGGCAGGCGAGCAGCGCCGGGGCCGTCGCGCGGCAATGGCCCGCGATCTCGCGCAGGGCCCGGCGCGCCGGTGGCCGCTGCCCGGCCAGCTCCTCCAGGAGGGCCGGGGTGGCGTCCGGGTTGGCCGCGACCGAGGCCGCCACCTGGGCGCCGTGCCGCGCCAGCATGACGCGCAACTGCCCCTCGTCGAGGCCGGGATGCGCCGCGACGGACTTGGCGACTTTCGCGTCGGGATCGCGGGCCAGCGCGGAGCGGATCTCCGGCGGAAGGTCGCGGCGCCGGGCCACCAGCATCCGCAGGGCCGGCACCGGTGACGCGGCCAGCTCCGCGACCTCCGCGGGCGAGGCGGCGGCCACGCGCGGCAGCAGGGTCGCGCCGATCCGGGTGGTGGCGGCCAGGTCGGCGAGCAGGTCGAGCGGGAGCCGCGGATGGTGCGCGAGCTCGCGGCGTACGTCGGGGCTGCGATCGCCCGCGAGCACGCGCAGCAAGGACTCGTCGACGGCGGGGTTCGCCGCGACGTCGGCTCGCACGCCGGGTGCCTCGTCCGCGGCGAGCCGCGCGTACACCGGTGGAGGCAGGTCCTGCCGGGCAGCGAGGGACCAGCGCAGCAGCAGGGAGGGGTGGTCGGCGTAGCCGGCGGCGGCCTCCGCGGGGGTGGCCGGGTTGGCCAGGGCGGCCCGCCGCGTCTCGTGGAGGGTGGACTCGTGGGAGCCGTCGCAGGCCGCGCCCGGCGGGAGTGCGCAGTCAGGGCGTGGGCACTCCCGGTCGTGCAGGAACGGCGTCTCCTCCTGGTCGCAGACGAGACACCGCCGTGCGGGCGGCAGTCCCTCGCCGGTCAGCAGGGCCGTCAGTACGGCCGCGGGCGTCGACGCGTTGGCGGCCACCGCGCGGCGGACCTCGGCGTGCGGGTGCCGCGCGAGCCCGGCGGCGACGTCCGGGGCGGCCCACAGGGCGAGCTCCGCGACGACGCGGACGTCCGGGTCAGCGGCGAGCCGCGCCACCACGTCGGACGGCAGGGCGGGGCAGCCGGCCAGCAGCTCCCGGCGCTCGGCCACCGGGTCCGCCGCGAGGAGCCGCGCCCACTCCGGGCGGCCCGCCCCTTCGCCGAGCAGGGCGAGGGCGACGTACGGCTGGGCCGCGGGGTCGACGTCGGCGGCGGCGGGCCACCCCCGTTCCGCGAGCCGGACCGCGCACGCGCGGACGACGCTCTCCTCGGCACCGGAGACCAGCGCCGCCGCCCGCGCACGGCCGAGGTCCGCCCGTCCCGCGAGCTCCGCGGCGACGTCACCCCCGTCCGGCTCCGTGCGGGCGAACGCGATCAGCCGGTCGACCAGATCGGGCGGCAGGGAGGGGTTGGCGGCGAGGCCGCTGAGGAGGTGGGTCACGGGCACGGAAGGATTTTCCCCCGGGCGGGCCACCGCCGAGCGACGCAGGTCACATCCGCCCATGTCACAGGGGCCGGGGCTGTCTCGTCTCAGGGGATGTCACCCCGTACGGGCATGTCACCCCGTACGCGGATGGCGCCACGCAACGCGACGAGGACCAGGACGAGGACGAGGGAGCACACCATGGACGCGCGACTGAACTACATGGCCCAGCCGAACGCCGCCAAAGCGCTGAAGTACTTCCTCTCGGGGAGCAAGGCGCTCACGGAGACCTCCGTGCCGAACGCGACCCAGGAACTGGTGGCGCTGCGCGTCAGCCAGATCAACGGCTGCGCGGCGTGCGTCGACATGCACACCAAGGAGGCCGCCGCCGCCGGTGAGAGCGCGGTGCGGCTGAACCTGGTGGCGGTCTGGCGGGAGGCCACCGTCTTCACCGAGGCCGAGCGTGCCGCGCTGGAGCTCGCGGAGGAGGGCACCCGGGTCGCGGACGGGGCCGGCGGGGTCGCCGACGAGGTGTGGGCCCGCGCCGCGACCCACTACGACGAGGAGCAGCTCGCCGCCCTGGTGGTGCATGTCGCGTTCATGAACATGGTCAACCGGCTGAATATCATCACCCGGCAGCCGGCCGGCGACTACGTGCCCGGCCAGGTCCACTGACGAACGGAACCGGTGCGGGGCCGTGCAGGCCCCGCGCCGCAGGGGGTACGGCATGTGCAAGGTGGAGGAGTTCGAGGAGCTGCGGCCGCTGCTGTTCTCGATCGCCTACCGGATCCTCGGCAGCGTGGGCGAGGCCGAGGACGCGGTGCAGGAGACGTGGCTGCGCTTCGACGCCACGGCGACCCGGCCCACGTCGGCCAAGGCCTATCTGTCGGCGGCGGTCACCCGCATCTCGATCGACGTGCTGCGGTCGGCGCGGGTGCGCAGGGAGGCGTACGTGGGACCGTGGTTCCCCGAGCCGCTCCTCGACGACCCGTACCAGGATCCGGAACGCGCGGTGGAGCTGGCCGAGTCGGTGTCGATCGCCGCGCTCGTGCTGCTGGAGCGGCTGAGCCCGCTGGAGCGCGCCGTGTTCGTGCTGCGGGAGGTGTTCGGGTTCGGGTTCGACGAGGTCGCCGCGGCGGTGGAGCGCTCGGAGGCCGCGTGCCGTCAGCTGCTCGTACGGGCGCGGCGGCACATGGAGGCCGGGCAGCCGCGTTTCGCGCCGGCCCGCGAGGAGCGCGAGGAGCTGGCGTCGCGGTTCCTCGACGCTCTCGGCGCCGGTGATCTGGCCGGTCTGCGGGAGCTGCTCGCCGCCGATGTGTCGCTGGTCGGCGACGGTGGCGGCAAGGGGCCGCAGCTGTCCAGGGCCGTCGCCGGCACCGAGAAGGTGGCCCGTCTCCTCGCCTCCAGTTTCCCGGTGATGGCCGGGATCGGAGTGACGTACGAGGCGCACGAGCTCAACGGCGGGGCCGGCGCGATCTTCCGGGACCGGGAGGGCAGGGTGCTGCACACGCTGGCGCTGGACGTGGCGGACGGGCGGATCCGGGCGATCCGCCTGATCATCAACCCCGACAAGCTCGGGCATCTGGGTCCGGTGGGGGACGCGTGGGCCGTCGACCGCGAGGTCCGCCGGCTGATGCGGGCGGCGGCGCGGGCACCGGAGGCGTAACCACCGGGGCTCGGCAGCCGGAGGCATGACCACTGGAGGCGCGGCCCGAACCCACGGGCCGGGCCCGCGCGTTGCTCCCACCGGCAAAAATACCGATGGCGTCCGATCCCCCGGACGTAGCATGCGCAGCGATGACGACCTCCGATGACACCCGCATCCGCCCCTACCGCATCGCCGTGCCCGAGGAGGACCTGGACGATCTCCGCGCGCGGCTCGACCGCACCCGCTGGCCCGACCAACTGCCGGGCGTCGGCTGGGCGTACGGGATTCCGCGCGACTATCTCGAGGAGCTCGTGCACCACTGGCGGCACGTGTACGACTGGCGGGCCGCGGAGGCCGCACTCAACGCGTGGCCGCAGTTCACCACCACGATCGACGGCGCGAACGTGCACTTCGCCCACGTCCGCTCCCCCGAACCGGATGCGACGCCGCTCCTGCTGACCCACGGCTGGCCGGGCTCGATCGTCGAGTTCGCCGACGTCGTCGGGCCGCTCACCGATCCGCGGGCGCACGGCGGGGACCCCGCCGACGCGTTCCACGTGGTGCTGCTCAGCATTCCGGGCTTCGGCCTCTCCGGCCCGACCGCGGAGACCGGCTGGGAGTTCCGGCGGGTCGCCCTGGCCTCCGCCGAGCTCATGCGCCGGCTCGGCTACGAGCGGTACGGGGTGCAGGGCGGCGACTGGGGCGCGGGCATCTCCCGCGAGCACGGCCGGCTGCGCCCGGACCACGTCATCGGCGTCCATCTCAACCTGCTGCCCAACTCGGCCCAGACCGAGGAGCCCGACGAGCGGGAGCTCGCCGCGCTCGACGCCCCGGAGCGTGAGCGCACGCTCGCCTCGTGGGAGCGCATGCGGGCGTGGAGCCGGGACCGGCAGGGGTACGCCGACATCCAGACCACCCGCCCGCAGACCCTCGCGTACGGCCTGACCGATTCACCGGTGGGCCAACTGGCGTGGATCGCGGAGAAGTTCAAGGAGTGGACCGACTCCACGGACCGCCCGGAGGACGCCGTCGACCGCGACCAGATGCTCACCAACGTGATGCTGTACTGGCTGACCGGTACGGCGGGTTCGTCCGCCCGCATCTACTACGAGCGGGCGCAGGCCGCGTACACCGGCAACCCGCCGGCGCCGTCCCCGACGCCGACGGCGCTGGCCGACTTCCCCCGCGACAACTTCATCCCGCTGCGCCACATCGCCGAGCGCACGAACAACATCGTGCAGTGGACGACGTACGACCGGGGCGGTCACTTCGCGGCGATGGAACAGCCCGACCTGCTGGTGTCCGACATCCGCAGGTTCTTCCGCGCGCTGCGCGCACGCGGCTGACGGGACGGGCTCAGACTCAGGCGCGGGCGTCGTCGTCGCGGGCCGCGCGCTTCTCGGCCTGCTCCGCCTGCTTCTCCTTGATGCGGACGGCCTCCTGGCGGACGTCGGCCTGGGTGGCGCGCTCCTGGCGGAGCCAGCCGGGCATCTCCTCGCGCAGGGCCTCGATCTGCTCCGTGGTGAGCGGCTCGGTCACTCCGCCGCGGGCGAGGCCGGCGATGGAGACGCCGAGCTTGGCGGCGACGACGGGGCGGGGGTGCGGGCCGTTGCGCCGCAGCTCCTGGAGCCACTCGGGCGGATCGGCCTGCAGCGCGTTGAACTCGCTGCGCGAGACGACACCCTCCTGGAACTCGGCGGGCGTGGCCTGGAGGTACACACCCAGCTTCTTCGCCGCGGTCGCGGGCTTCATGGTCTGGGTGGTCTGGTGCGACGTCATGGGTCAAGGGTATCGAGCATGTGCGCCACCGCTGACCACGGCGGGTAGCCTGGCGAGGTGACAGGCTCGGAAGTACCCCCGTCGTTCCGGCTCGCCTACGTTCCGGGAGTGACGCCCGCCAAGTGGGTGCGGATCTGGAACGAGCGGCTGCCCGACATCCCGCTGACCCTTCTCCCGGTCCCCGCCGCCGAGGCGCCCGACGTACTGCGCGCGGGCGGCGCCGACGCCGGTTTCGTACGGCTGCCCATCGACCGCACGGATCTCAGCGCGATCCCCCTCTACACCGAGACCACGGTCGTCATGGTCCCCAAGGACCACGTCGTGGCGGCGGTCGACGAGGTGTCCCCCGAGGACCTGGCCGACGAGGTCGTGTTCCATCCGCTCGACGAGACCCTGGAGTGGGAGCCGCGGCCCGGCAAGCCCGCGTACGAGCGTCCCGCCACCACCGAGGACGCCGTGGAGCTGGTCGCCGCGGGCGTCGGCGTCCTCGTCGTACCGCAGTCCCTGGCCCGCCTGCACCACCGCAAGGACCTCACCTACCGCCCGGTGACCGGCGCCCCGGAGTCGCGCGTCGCCCTGGCGTGGCCGGAGGCCGAGACCACCGACCTGGTGGAGGACTTCATCGGGATCGTCCGCGGCCGGACGGTCAACAGCTCGCGCGGCCGCGCGCAGACCCCGGCGAAGGAGCAGGCGAAGGCTGCCTCGAAGGCTCAGGCGAAGGCGTCGGCGCAGCCGAGGAAGAAGCCCGCCGCGGGCAAGTCGGGCGGCAAACCGCAGCGGGGCGGCGGCGGTGGCGGTGCCCGTCCCAAGGCCGCCAAGCGGGGCAAGCCCCGACGCCGCTCCTGAGCCGCTGGAACACGCGAAAGGGGCCTCCCGCCACATCGGCGGGAGGCCCCTTCAGCGCGTCACCTTCACTGCGTCACCGGGACGGTCAGCCCAGGATCGAGAGCGCCTGGTTCAGCGTCGCGGACGGGCGCATGACCGCCGAGGCCTTGGCGGCGTCCGGCTGGTAGTAGCCGCCGATGTCGGCCGGGGAGCCCTGCACCGCGGCGAGCTCGCCGACGATGGTCTCCTCCTGCTCGCCCAGCGTCTTGGCGAGCTCCGCGAACGCCTGCGCGAGCTGGGTGTCCTCGGTCTGCGCGGCCAGCTCCTGCGCCCAGTACAGGGCGAGGTAGAAGTGGCTGCCGCGGTTGTCGATGCCACCGAGCTTGCGGCTCGGCGACTTGTTCTCGTTCAGGAACGTGCCGGTGGCGCGGTCGAGGGTGTCGGCGAGCACCTGGGCGCGCGCGTTGCCCGTCTTCGTGGCGAGGTGCTCGAAGCTGACCGCGAGGGCGAGGAACTCACCCAGGCTGTCCCAGCGCAGGTAGTTCTCCTTGACCAGCTGCTGGACGTGCTTCGGGGCGGAGCCGCCGGCGCCCGTCTCGAAGAGGCCGCCGCCGTTCATCAGCGGGACGACCGACAGCATCTTGGCGCTGGTGCCCAGCTCCAGGATCGGGAACAGGTCGGTGAGGTAGTCGCGCAGGACGTTGCCGGTGACGGAGATGGTGTCCTCGCCGCGGCGGATGCGCTCCAGGGAGAACGCGGTGGCGTCGACCGGCGACATGACCCGGATGTCCAGGCCGTCGGTGTCGTGGTCGGCGAGGTAGCGCTCGACCTTGCCGATCAGCACGGCGTCGTGGGCGCGGCTCTCGTCCAGCCAGAACACGGCGGGGTTGCCGGTGGCGCGGGCGCGGGTGACGGCCAGCTTGACCCAGTCCTGGATCGGCGCGTCCTTGGTCTGGCACATCCGGAAGATGTCACCGGCGGCGACGGTCTGCTCCAGGACGACGTTGCCCGCGCCGTCGACGACCCGCACGTTGCCCGTGGTCTGGACCTCGAAGGTCTTGTCGTGGCTGCCGTACTCCTCGGCCTTCTGCGCCATGAGGCCGACGTTCGGGACGGAGCCCATCGTCGACGGGTCGTAGGCGCCGTTGGCGCGGCAGTCGTCGATGACGACCTGGTAGACGCCGGCGTAGCTGCTGTCCGGCAGGACCGCGAGGGTGTCGTGCTCGTCGCCGTCCGGGCCCCACATGTGGCCGGAGGTGCGGATCATGGCCGGCATGGAGGCGTCGACGATGACGTCGCTGGGGACGTGCAGGTTGGAGATGCCCTTGTCGGAGTCGACCATGGCGAGCTCGGGGCCCTCGGCCAGCTCGGCCTCGAAGGACTCCTTGATCTTCGCGCCCTCGGGGAGCGAGTCGAGGCCCTTGAAGATGCCGCCGAGACCGTCGTTCGGCGTCAGGCCCGCGCCGGCGAGGACGTCGCCGTACGCCGCGAAGGTCTTCGGGAAGAAGGCGCGGACCACGTGGCCGAAGACGATCGGGTCGGAGACCTTCATCATCGTGGCCTTGAGGTGCACGGAGAAGAGGACGCCCTCGGCCTTGGCGCGGGCGACCTGCTCCTTGAGGAACTCGCGCAGGACGGCGACGCGCATGACCGAGGCGTCGACGACCTCACCGGCGATGACCGGTACGGACTCGCGCAGCACGGTGGTGGAGCCGTCGTCGCCGACGAGCTCGATGCGCAGCGACCCGGCCTCCTCGATGACCGCGGACTTCTCGGTCGAGCGGAAGTCGTTCTCGCCCATGGTGGCGACGTTGGTCTTGGAGTCGGCCGACCAGGCGCCCATGCGGTGCGGGTGGGCCTTGGCGTAGTTCTTGACCGACGCGGGGGCGCGGCGGTCGGAGTTGCCCTCGCGCAGGACCGGGTTGACGGCGCTGCCCTTGACCTTGTCGTAACGGGCGCGGATGTCGCGCTCCTCGTCGGTCTTCGGGTCGTCCGGGTAGTCGGGAAGCGCGTAGCCCTGCGCCTGCAGCTCGGCGACGGCGGCCTTGAGCTGCGGGATCGACGCCGAGATGTTCGGCAGCTTGATGATGTTCGCCTGCGGCGTCTTGGCGAGCTCGCCCAGCTCGGCGAGGGCGTCGTTGATGCGCTGGCCCTCCTCGAGACGCTCGGGGAAGCTCGCGATGATGCGGCCCGCGAGCGAGATGTCGCGGGTCTCCACGCTGACACCGGCCGTCGAGGCGTAGGCCTGGACCACCGGCAAGAACGAATGGGTCGCCAGGGCCGGGGCCTCGTCAGTGTGGGTGTAGATGATGGTCGAGTCAGTCACCGGGTGCTCCGCTCCGCGTCTGCAACATTTCTCGACATCAAGATACCTCCTACCTCCCCCGTCACGGACAGGGCCCTCAGGACCCCAATCTCCGTAGACACTGTCTACGAGGCGTAGTAGACAGTGTCTATGAACGAGAGCGGTGACGAGAGCGACAAGGGATACGGGAACGGGGCCCGGAGTGCGGGTGGAGAGGACGCCGGGCTGCGGGCCCGATTGGTGGACGTGGGGGTGGAGCTGCTCGCGTCGCACGGCGTGCAGGCGCTGACCCTGCGGGAGATCGCGCGCAGGGCGGGGGTCTCGCACGGGGCGCCGCGGCGGTACTTCCCCACGCATGTGGCGCTGCTGTCCGCCATCGCGCGGCGGGGCTTCGCCGAGCTGGCGGCGGAGACGGAGAGGGCGGTGGCGGACGGTGGCCCCGGGGCGGGGACGGGGGATTCTGCGGAGGCGGGGGCGTCTGCGGGGGCGTCTGTGGAGGCGGGGTGGGACGCGCGGGCGCGGCTGAGGGCGCTGAGCCTGGCCTACCTCCGGTTCGCGGCAACGCACCGCGGCATGTTCGAGCTGATGTTCCGGCACGACCTGCTGGAGAGCAATCAGCTCGGTCTGCGGGAGACGAGCCTGCCGCTCTTCGACGTCCTGGTGGGCCTCGTGGCCGAGGCGGGGACGGAGGCGGCCGCTGCTTCCGTCGCGGGAACGGGAACGGGAACGGGAACGGGAACGGGGACGGGGACGGGGGCGCGGGTCGCCGCGGGTGCGCTGTGGGCCAACCTGCACGGGATCGCTCAGCTGTGGGGCTGGGGCAGCCTGCGGCTCGCGTCGGGCGCGGAGGACGTGGAGCCGCTGCTCGACGCGGCGCTCGACGCGCATCTCGGGCCGGTGTCCGGATGAGCGTGACACCTGCCCTCCACTCGCCTGGACCCCGTCGCGCCGGCGGAACCTCGAGATCCCAGCGGAACCTCACCCTCACCTGCAGCGTCGTCGGCGCGATGATCGTCGCGCTGGACGGCACGGTCCTGACCGTCGTCCAGCCGGCCCTGCAACGCGATCTGGACGCGTCCTTCGCCCAGGTGCAGTGGACGAGCACCGGCTATCTGATCGCCGTGGCGAGCCTGCTGGTCTTCGCGGGACGGCTCGGCGACCGGTACGGACACCGGCGCCTCTTCGCCGTCGGAACCCTCGGCTTCGCGGCGGCCTCGGCGGGTGTCGGCCTCGCGTCGGGCGTCGGGGCGGTGATCGCGTGGCGCGTGGCGCAGGGAGTCTTCGGGGCGCTGCTGCAGCCCGCGACGCTCGGCATACTGCGCGCCGCGTTCCCGCCCGACCGGCTCGGTACGCCCATCGCGCTGCGGACCAGCGCCATCGGGCTCGCGGCGGCGGCCGGCCCGGTGCTGGGCGGCGCGCTCGCCACGCAGGTGGGGTGGCGCTCGGTGTTCTTCATCAGCGTGGTGCCGGCGCTGGCGATCGGCGTGCTGGCGCTGGTGGTACGGGGAGGGGTTCCGGCGGGACGCGCGGCGGGCCCGGCTGGACGTGATGCTGGTCCGGCTGGACGTGCGGCGGGGCCGGCGCCCCGGCTCGACCTGCCCGGCGCCGGGCTGCTCGCGGTGGCGCTGGCCTGTCTCGTGCACACGCTGGTCGGCGTGCCGGAGGGTGGCTGGACGGCGACCACGGTCGCGGGGCTGGTGGTGGCGTGTGCGGCGGGCGCGGCCTTCGTGCGGCACGAGAGGCGCACGGCGGGCCCGCTGGTGCCGGCGCGGCTGCTCCGCTCGCCGGCGGTCGGTCCCGCGCTCGGCATCCTGGTAGCGGCGTCGGCGGCGACGTTCGGGGCGCTGTTCGTCGCGACGTACTTCTTGCAGGAGGTGCTGGAACTCGACCCGCTGCACGGCGCGCTGCGCGGGGTGCCGCTCGCGGTGACGATGATCGTGGGCGCGCCGCTCTCCGCCGTACTCCTGCGCCGGGCGGGCCCGCGGCGGACGATCACCGGGGCGATGGCGGTACTCGCGGCGGGTGTCCTGGCGCTCTCGCAGCTGGACCGGACGTCGGGCCCGCTGACGACGGGTGTGGCGTTCGCGCTGGTGGGAGCCGGCTTCGGCACGGTGATGGTGGCGGCGACAGCCGTCGTCGTACGCCATGCGCCGGAGTCCGACGCGGGGGTGGCGGGCGGCCTCCAACAGACGGCGATGAACGTGGGCCCGGCCCTGGGCATCGCACTGGCGACGACACAGCTGACAACGCTGACGCCCCGCACACCGACCGAAGGTGCCGGCGCCCCGCACTGGTCCGCCGAGCTATTCCTGGCGGCCATGCCGACAGCGCTGATGGCCCTGGCGGCGGTGGCGGCGGTAGGAGCACTGGCGGCGACGCGGTTGCCGGGGCTCGGGGGGCGAGGGTCGGTGGTGCAGGGGGCGCCTGCGGGGCCGGCGAAGAAGGGGCTGCCCGCACCGGCGGAGGCGGCGCCGGGCGAGGCGACGCACGGGTAGAGGCCCCCACCGCGCCCCCGAAGGCGGCACTCGGAGCTCCGCGCGCGGCGGCCCCGCCCGTCTCCTAAGCGCTCGGACCGCCGACCGCCTCGGTGCTGGGGACGACCGCACGGGAAACCGCACCCGGCGGCCGTTCACGGCGCAGGAGCCGAACCCGTCACGCCACCCCCAGCGCCCTCTCCACCAGCCTCCGCGCCACCCGCGCCTGCGTCTCGTGGGCCTTCTCGCTGTCCAGGCGGAGCGTGAACGCCGCGCTCGTCACCGATGTCGTACCGTCAGGCGTCACCCCGCCCTCGCTCACACAGCCGAGGCTGGTTCCGCCGTGGAACCAGATGCCGTCCTTGCGGCCGGCGACCGGGCGCCACGCGATGCCTAGGCCGTAGCGGACGCCCTCCGCCGGAACCCAGTCCCGCACCGGCACCGTCCGCCGCATCGCCGCCAGCTGGGCCGGACGCAGCAGCCGTCCGCCCAGCAGCGCCCGCAGGAAGACCCCGTGGTCCCGCGTCGTCGAGATCAGGCAGCCGTCGGCCCCGCCGCCGAAGCCGAGCGTGGTCTCGGTGGGGCGCGTCTCCTCCGGGAAGTACGTGTACCCGGTGGCCGTCGGCCGCGGCACGTACGACGACGTGCCGGGCGTGAACGTGTCGCGCAGGCCCAGGGGTTCGATGATCCGCTCGTGGACCTCCTGGGCCCACGGATGGCCGGTGACCGCCTCGATGACGAGACCGGCGACGACGTAGTTGGTGTTGGAGTAGCCCCAGCGCCGCTCCCCCGCCGGGTCGTGCGCGTCGGGCAGCCACTGCGGCGGCGCCGCGAGGGCCGCCGCCAGCTGTTCCTGCGGCGTCTGCGAGCGGAAACGGGTGCGGCGGTAGCCCTCCGGCGTGAAGTCCCCGCTGTCCCCGGTGATGTAGTCGTTGAGGCCGCTGGTCTGGCCGAGCAGGTTGGCGACGGTGATCCGGCGCCCGTCGTTGCCGTGGCCGCGGACCGCTCCGGGCAGCCACCGCTCGACCGTGTCGGTGAGCTTCAGCCGCCCCTCGCCCACGAGTTGGAGGGCGACGGTCGCGGTGAACGTCTTGGTGTCGCTGCCGATGCGGTAGTACGCACCCCACGGCACGGGACCCTTCGCCGCGAGGTCGGCGACGCCGGCCCGTGCCGTCGTCCGGCCGTGCGCGCCCGCCACCTCGGCGAGGACCCCGCTCGCGCCGGTGGCGACGAGCGCCTCGACGTCCCGCTGGAGAGCCCGCCCCCGGCGGGACGACCCCGAGCGGTCCGGGGCGGCCGTGGCGACGGGCGCGGTCGCCGCCCCCGTGACCAGTGCCGCCGCGGTGGCCGCGAGCCCCGTACGCCTGCTGATGGTCCCGGCGTGCGCGCTGGTCCCGGCGTGCGCGCTGGTCCCGGCGTGCGTGCCGGTCCCGGCGTTCCTGTTGGTCCCGGTCATCGGGAACCCTCCTCGTCCGTGGTACCGCAGTTGGCATCCCCCGTCCTCGGGTGATCACCGCGGTAGAAACACGGTAGGAAAGCGCGCGGCGGCGAACCATCGTGCTACCGGGCCGAACCTGCCTGGGGCCACCCCCCGCCCCCACCCTCCGGTTCTCCCGAGGACCGACGCCTTGCGTTGGAGTGCTCTCCAACTCCTAGCGTCGGTCTCGATCACAGGGACGCCACCCCCGTCCCGGCATCAGCACGCGCACCACCCCTCAGGAGGTACCGCCATGACCAGCCTTCCCACCGGCCTTCCCACCGGCCTTCCCACCCGCCGCCTCGGCGCGCTGACCGTCTCCGCCCAGGGTCTCGGCTGCATGGGAATGAGCCACGGCTACGGCACGTCGGACGACACGCAGTCGATCGCGACGATCCACCGCGCGCTCGACCTCGGCGTCACCCTGTTCGACACCTCCGACTACTACGGAAGCGGCCACAACGAGGAGCTGATAGGCCGGGCCCTCACCGGGTCCCGGCGCGAACAGGCCGTCGTGGCGACGAAGTTCGGCTTCGCCAACCAGCTCGGCGACCCCCTCCACATCAGGGGCGACGCGGCCTACGTCCGCGAGGCCTGCGACGCGTCGCTGCGCCGCCTGGGCGTCGACCACATCGACCTCTACTACCAGCACCGGGTGGACCGGACCGTACCGATCGAGGAGACCGTCGGCGCGCTGGCCGAGCTGGTCGAGGCCGGCAAGGTGCGCCACATCGGGCTCTCCGAGGCCGGCGCGGGCACGATCCGGCGGGCGCACGCCGTGCACCCCGTCGCGGCGCTGCAGAGCGAGTGGTCGCTGTGGACCCGGGACCTGGAGGCGGAGATCCTGCCGGTCTGCCGTGAGCTGGGCATCGGCCTGGTGCCGTTCTCGCCGCTCGGACGCGGTTTCCTCACCGGCCGCTACACCTCGCTCGACGCGCTCCAGAAGGACGACGTGCGCCGCACCCAGCCCCGGTTCGCCGACGGCAACCTGGAGCAGAACCTGTCCATCGTGGAGACCCTGGACGCGCTCGCCGCCGAGAGGGGCGTCACGGCCGGGCAGCTGGCGCTCGCGTGGGTGCAGCACCGCGGCGACGACGTGGTGCCGATCCCGGGCACGCGCCGCGAGAAGTACCTGACCGAGAACGTCGCGGCCGTCGCGATCGAGCTGTCCGCCGACGAGCTCGCCGCCATCGACGCGGCCGCGCCCGCCGGTCAGGTGGCGGGCACGCGTTACGACGAGAACAGCATGGCGGTGGTGGACAGCTAGCCGCGCGGGCGGCCGCGTAGCCTGCGGGTATGTCGTTTCCCGATGAGCGTGCGACCGCGGCGCACGGGGGTCGGCCGGTGGGCGGCGCGGGCCGGCCGAGCCCTTCGGCGGCCGTACGCCCCGGCCCGCCGCACCCGCCGTCCCCATCGCACCCGCCGTCCCCATCGCACCCGCCGTCCCCATCGCACCCGCCGTCCCCGTCGCACCACCCCGTGCCGGACGTGTTGGCCCACCTGTGCGGCGCCTGGCGGGTGGAGCGTACCGTCCGCGACCTCGCGGACGGATCCACGGGCCACTTCAGCGGTACGACGCTCTTCTCGCCGCTGCCCGCGCCGGACGAGGGCGGGCTGCTCCACCACGAATCGGGCACCTTCACCTGGCGCGGTGTCGCCCGCCCCGCCGAGCGCACCCTGCGCTTCCTGCCCGGCGATGCGGCGGGCACCGCGCGCGTGGAGTTCGCCGACGGGCGCTTCTTCCACGACCTCGACCTGCGTACGGGCCAGTGGACGACGGACCACCCCTGTGTGGCCGACCTCTACCGCGGGGAGTTCGAGGTGGTCGACGCGGGCCACTGGCGCACCCGGTGGCGGGTCGGCGGCCCCGCCAAGGACCTGCTGCTGATCACGGAGTACCGCCGCGCGACCCCTCACCCGCCGGCGGCCACCCGCTCCTGATGGTCGCGCACCATCCAGTGCTCCGGAGCCGCGAGGGAGGTGAAGCCGACCTTCTCGTAGACGCCGTGCGCGTCACCCGTGGCGAGCAGCGTCCTGCGCAGCCCGAACCGCTCCAGGTGCGCGCAGACCGCACCGACGAGCGCGACGCCGAGCCCCTTGCCGCGTACGCCCGGGGACACGTACACGTCACAGAGCCAGGCGAACGTGGCCCGGTCGGTCACCACCCGCGCGTACGCGACCTGCTCCCCCGAAGTCCCGTCGTACATCCCGAAGTTGAGTGACCCGGCCATCGCCGCGTCGTGCTTCTCGCGGGAGCGCCCGAGGGCCCAGTACGTGTCGGTGGAGAGCCAGCGGTGAACGCGCGCGGCATCGATGCGGGCATCCTCGACGGACACTTCGTACCCTTCGGGGCACGTGGTGCTTTGGGTCATGGGGACGACCCTCGCAGCACGGACCGGCACGGTCGAACCTTTTTCACCTGCCGGGACGGCTGGGGAGGGGGTGACCTGGATGAGTGAAGAACCCTGCGGGCGTTGGTCCGAGGAGACGGAGCGTGTGTTGCGGGCAGCCGGCTGGCATCCCGGGCGGGACGTGCCGACGGCCGGGTGGGAGCGAGCGCTGCGGGAGCGCGGCGGGTTCCGGATGCATGAGGCGGCGCGGCTCTTCCTCGCCGAGTTCGGTGGGCTGGCGAGCGAGGAGCGGGGCCCGGGGCGGACGATGGCGCGCATGGGCTTCCGGCTCGACCCCCTCGCGGCCGAGTGGGACGACGAGATCTTCGACGTGCTCAGCGAGGAAGCGGGGGCGTACCTGTACCCCGTGGGTGAGGCCGACCGGCGCAACAGCTATCTGGGAGTCGCGCCGGACGGCCAGGTGTACATCGGCATGGACAGCGTCACGCTGCTCGCCGGCACCGCCGACGAGGCGTTGGAGAAACTCATCGAGGGGATCCGGTGAACGCGGGCGGTCAGTGGGCGCCCAGGGCCTCGTCGCAGGCCGCCCTCAGTCTGCGTACTCCCTCCGTGATCTCCCCCACCCCGGGAACCGCGGCGAAGCTCAGGCGTACGTGGCCGGCGGGGGGTTCGGCCGCGAAGTAGGGGCGGCCCGGTGCCACGGCCACGCCCGCCCGCAGTGCCGCCGAGGCGAACGCGGACTCGTCGGCGCCGTCCGGCAGCCGCACCCACAAGTTGTACCCGCCCGCCGGGACGTGCTCCACGGTGAGCTCGGGCAGCCGCAGCCGCAGCGCCGCCGCCATGGCGTCCCTGCGCTCCTTCAACTCGCCCGCGACCGCCCGCAGATGGCGCGGCCAGGCCGGTGAGCCGACGAGTTCGAGTGCCGCCTCCTGGAGGGGGCGCGGCACGAAGAAGTGGTCGACGACCTGGATGGCGCGCAGCCGTTCCAGGACCGGGCCGCGGGCCGCGAGCGCGCTGACGCGGAAGCTCGGCGAGGTGGCCTTGGTGAGCGAGCAGACGTGGACGACGACGCCGTCCCGGTCGTCGGAGGAGAGCGGGCGCGGCAACGGCCCGGCGTCCTCGTGGACGAGGCGGCGCACGAAGTCGTCCTCGATCACGAAGGCCCCCGCCGCGCGGGCGATCCGCAGGACCTCCGGGCGCCGCTCGGCGGAGAGCACCGCGCCGGTCGGGTTCTGGAAGAGCGGCTGGCAGACGAAGACGCGGGCGCCCGTCGCCTCGAAGGCGGCCGCCAGGAGCTGCGGGCGCACCCCGTCGGTGTCGACCGGCACCGGCACCGGCCGCAGCCCCGCCGCCCGCGCGATCGCCAGCATGCCCGGATACGTCGGGGACTCCACGAGGACCGGCGCCCCGGGCGGCGCGAGGGCCCGCAGCGCCGTCGTCAGCGCGCTCTGGCCGCCCGCCGTGATCAGCACCTCGGCGGCCGTGACCGCCCCGCCGATCCCCCGCGCGAACCACTCGCGCAGCTCGGGCAGGCCGTCGACGGGCGGCCGCCCCCACGCGCCGGGGCGCCGCCCCGCGCGGGCCAGGGCCGCCGCCATCGCCTGTCCGGGCTGCAGCGCGGGGTCGAGATAGCCGCCGTTGAACTCGATGACGCCCGGCGGCGGCGCGGCGAGCGTCGCAAGGACCCCGGACGCGTCGACCGAACGCGGCACCAGCTCCGCGGCGGCGTCGGCGCTCAGCGTCACCTCCTGCCACGAGGTGTCCCCGACGGGGGCGGCGGGCGCCGGCGCCTCGGCACGGAAGACACCCGCACCGGGCCGGGTGACGACGAGGCCCTCGGCGGCGAGCTGGGCCAGGGCGCGGGACACGGTCACCGGGCTCACCCGGAACCGCTCCACCAGCGCCCGGCTCGACGGCAGCTTTCCACCTGGAGAGTAGCGGTCGAGCTCCGCCCTCAGCCTTTTCGCCAGTTCACCCACACTGCTACTGTCATGCATGACAGCACAGGATAGCGCTACTCGCCCGAGCCGGATAGCGGTCACCACCCGCGACGAGGAGCCGACCCCAGCCTCGGCTCCGCAGGCACCGCCCGCCTCCCGCCGCGCCGGCACCGTGCTGGCCGCCCTCGGCGTCACCGCGTTCTCGCTCACCTTCCCCTCCACCGCCTGGGGCCTCGAAGGCATCGGCCCCTGGAGCTTCGTGACGCTGCGCGGCGCGCTCGCCGCGCTCGTCGCCGGCGGCTGCCTGCTCGCCCTGCGCGTCGCGATCCCGCACCGCCGGCACTGGGCGGGACTCGCGGTGGTGGGCGCCGGCGTGGTCGTCGGATTCCCGCTGCTCACCACGCTCGCCCTGCAGACCTCCACCACCGCGCACGCCGCCGTGGTCGTCGGCCTGCTCCCGCTGACCACCGCCGTCTTCTCGGTGCTGCGCACCGGGGCGCGGCCCTCGCGCACGTTCTGGGCGGCGGCGCTCGCCGGGGCCGCCGCGGTGATCGCCTTCACCGTGCAGCAGAGCGGCGGCGCCCTGACCACCGCCGACCTCTACCTCTTCGGCGCGCTGCTGATCTGCGCGGCCGGGTACACCGAGGGCGGCCGGCTCGCCCGCGAGATGCCGGGCTGGCAGGTGATCGGCTGGGCCCTCGTCCTGTGCCTGCCGCTCAACGTCGTGGGCGCGCTCCTCGCCCTGCCCCACGAGTCCTTCCACCTCACCGGGCACAGCGTCGCCGGACTGCTGTACGCCGCGCTCGGCTCGCAGTTCCTCGGGCTCGTCGTCTGGTACCGCGGCATGGCGGAGATCGGCGTCCCGCGGGCCAGCCAGCTCCAGCTCGCCCAGCCGCTGCTGACCCTGGTCTGGTCGGTGTTCCTGCTCGGTGAGCACCTCACCGTCGCCGCCCCGCTCACGGCGGCCGCCGTCCTCGTGTGCATCGCGGTCACCCAGCGCGCCCGGGACTGACCCCTCGCCGCCCGACAGGGCCTCAACTCCCGCCACCCGTCGTACACTTGCCGCCACGGATCGCGACCGCAGGGCGGACGAGGGGGCACTCCAGATGCGTGCAACGGTAGGCGACGACCTGGTGCTGCACGGCAGGATCGTCGGGCAGCACGACCGCGTCGCCCAGGTCGTCGAGGTCCTCGGCGCGGACGGCGGGCCGCCGTACCGCGTCCGCTTCGAGGACGGCCACGAGACGCTGCTGTCGCCGGGTCCCGACACCGTCGTACGGCATCAGGACCCGGCCTCGTAGCGAGCGGGCTCCCACGGAGCGAGCGGGTCAGCGGGGCGGCTTCGCCGGGTCCTGGTAGTGGTCGGCGACCACCCGGGCCATCGCGCCGATCTTGTCGACGCCGACCTCCTTCGCCGAGAAGTAGACGTGCCCGCGCACCTCGCGGTGGTTCTCGGCGAACGTGAGGTGGCGGGAGAGCTCGGCCGGGTCCTGCCAGGCCGCGGGCTGGGCCGGGTCGCCCGCCTTGTAGAGGGCCTCGCCGATGTACAGCTTCACGCCCGTGCCGCGCACGACGTCGCTCCACCACGGGATGAGCTTGGCGTAGTCCGCGGCGGCGAACCCGATGTTCCAGTAGACCTGCGGGACGATGTAGTCGAGCCAGCCCTTCTTCACCCAGCCGCGCGTGTCCGCGTACAGGTCGTCGTAGGTCTGCACCCCGGCCCGGGTGTCCGAACCGGTCGGGTCCGTCGCGATGTTGCGCCAGACCGCGAAGGGGCTGACCCCGAACTGGGTGCGTGCCCGCGCCTTCTTCACCCGGACGGACATCTCGCGCACCAGCCGGTCGATGTTGTCGCGCCGCCAGGACGCCCGGTCCGGGAAGCCGCCGCCGTACTGCTCGAAGGCGGCGTCGTCGTCGAAGACCTGGCCCGCGACCGGGTACGGGTAGAAGTAGTCGTCCCAGTGCACCGCGTCGACCGGATAGCGGCGCACGGCGTCGAGCATCGCGTCCTGCACGAAGCGCCGCACCGCGGGCAGGCCCGGGTTGTAGTAGAGCTTCCCGCCGTACGGCAGCACCCAGTCCGGGTGGACGCGCGCGGGGTGCGTGGCCACGAGCCGTGACGGGTCGGTGTGGTTGGCGACCCGGAAGGGGTTGAACCACGCGTGCAGCTCCAGGCCCCTGCGGTGCGCCTCGCGCACGGCGGTGCCCAGCGGGTCCCAGCCCGGGTCCTGGCCCTGGACGCCGGTGAGGTACTCCGACCACGGCTCGTACGGCGAGGGCCACAGCGCGTCCGCCGTCGGCCGCACCTGGAAGACCACCGCGTTGAGTCTGCGCCGCACGGCCGTGTCCAGGTGGCCGAGCAGCTCGGCGCGCTGCTGCTCCGCCGTGAGCCCCGGCTTGGACGGCCAGTCGCGGTTGACGACGCTCGCCAGCCACATCGCCCGCAGCTCGCGGTCCTTCTTCCGGTGCCTGCCGGGGGACGCGGCCGCGTCCCCCGCCGTCGCCAGGCCCGCGACCGCCGCGGCCGCCACCACCGAGAAACTCCGACGTGACATACGCCTCATCTGCATGCCCCCTGAGCTCGCTGTCCTCCGGCACGCCCGGCCGGCTGCGGACAGCATGCCCGACCCGGCCCCCCGGGGACCCTTCATTGCGGAGTAACGTTCACGGCCGAGGCAGGCACCGCATCCATACGGGGGACCTGCCGGCCCCGTTGATCAGCGAAAGGCACGAGGTGACCGACTCCATGACCGATATCGCACGCGTCGGAGTGGTGGGCTGTGGCCAGATGGGCGCCGGAATCGCAGAGGTCTGCGCCCGCTCCGGACTGGATGTGAAGGTCGCGGAGACCACCGGCGAGGCCCTGGAGATCGGCCGCACGCGGCTGTACAACTCGCTCTCCAAGGCGGCCGAGCGCGGCAAGATCTCCGAGGAGGAGCGCGACGCGACGCTCGAGCGCCTCAGCTTCACCACCGACCTCGGCGAGTTCGCCGACCGTGACCTGGTCATCGAGGCCGTGGTGGAGAACGAGCAGGTCAAGACCGAGATCTTCCAGGTGCTCGACCAGGTGGTGACCCGGCAGGACGCGATCCTCGCCTCCAACACCTCCTCCATCCCGCTGGTGAAGCTGGCCGTCGCGACCTCGCGTCCGGACCAGGTCATCGGCATCCACTTCTTCAACCCGGCGCCGGTGCAGCAGCTCGTCGAGCTGATCCCGGCGCTGACCACGTCCGAGGGCACCATCAGCCGGGCCCAGGCCGTGGTCGAGAAGATCCTCGGCAAGCACGCGATCCGCGCCCAGGACCGCTCGGGCTTCGTGGTCAACGCGCTGCTCATCCCGTATCTGCTCTCCGCGATCCGGATGTTCGAGTCGGGCATCGCGAGCCGCGAGGACATCGACAACGGCATGGAGATGGGCTGCGCGCACCCGATGGGCCCGCTGAAGCTCTCCGACCTGATCGGCCTGGACACGGTCGCCTCGGTCGCCGACTCCATGTACATGGAGTACAAGGAGCCGCTCTACGCCGCTCCCCCGCTGCTCCAGCGGATGGTGGACGCCGGCCGCCTCGGCCGGAAGTCCGGCTCCGGCTTCTACACGTACGCCTGACGGTTTCGGCTGCTCCCCGTACGCCTGACGGATTCACTCCCCGCACGGACACGCTCCGTGCACGACGGGCCCGGCACTCTGCGAGTGCCGGGCCCGCGGCGTTCACACACCGTGTGCGCAGGGGGCTCGCATATGCCCATCGCACACTCTCCCGCCCTGGTCACCACGCGAGTTGACTGCCCGTGCGGATGAAGGGGGGACGCGCCACTACAGAGAGGAGTGGACTCGTGACCACCGACGGCGAGAGTGCCGTGGTCCCGGAAGAACTCGCGGAGTTACGCCGTAGCCTGGACGTGGGCCTCGCCCGCGTCGACGGACGGCTGGCGTTGCTCTCCCAACACGACGAGCAGACGTCCAAGAACGTGGAGACCATGGAGGCCCGGGTTGCCGCACTGGAGCACACACGCTGGCCGCTGCCCACGATCGTCGCTCTCGCGTCGGTCGCGTCGATCGTCGTGGCGGTCTGGCAGGCCATCGGCCGTTAGCTAGCGCGCGTCCTGGCCGAGGCGCAGATGGTGCAGGAGGAGGAGAGCGGCCGCCATGTTGGCGGCCGGGACCTCTCCGCGGGCCACCATGTCGGGGACCAGCTTGAGCGGGACCCACTCGCGGCGGTCCGACTCGAAGTCGTCTTCGGGATGGCCGATGTATGTCCCTTCGTCGGACCAGTAGATGTGGTGCCGGGCGTCGGTGAGTCCGTTGGACGGTTCGACGCTCATCAGGTGCCGCAGCGGTCCCGGCCGCCAGCCGGTCTCCTCCTCCATCTCGCGTGCCGCCGCGTACGCGATGTCCTCGCCGTCCTCGACGACACCGGCCGCGAGCTCCCAGCCCCAGCTGTCGGTGATGAAGCGGTGCCGCCACAGCAGCAGCACCTCGTTGGCCTCGTTGACGACGGTGGCCACGGCCACGGGCCGCAGCCGTATCAGGAAGTGATCGAGATGTTGGCCGTCGGGTAGTTCGACGTCTGCGAGATTGACCGTGAACCACCGGTTTCCATACACAGTTTGTTCGCTCTGTTTCGTCCACTGCACGGTTCTGCCACCTTCCGCCGAGTAGATGGCAATATCGCAGCAGAGGGAACGTCAGAGCAGAGTGTGTGCGGCGCGGAGCGGTGCGTCCGCGTGCCCGGCGGAAGGGCCGCGCGCGGTTGTCACAGCGGTACGCGCAGCGCCCCGTCGATCAGTTCGGCGGCCTCGGCCGTGCCCGCGCAGTCGCTGCGCACCAGATGTTCGCGGACCGCGCGCAACCGGTCGCGCAGCCGCTGCGACTCCATCCCCCGGGCCTGTTCCGCCATCTCCACCGCCGTGGCCACCGCCTCGTCGGTGTTGCCCTGCCGCAGTTCGATCTGGCTGAGCATGGCGAGCCGGTGCACCCGGCCCCGGTCGTGCGCCGGAGTGCCCACGGCAGCGGCGGCGTGTTCGTGGGCGCTGGCCAGGTCACCGAGGCTCAACAGTGCCTCCGCCACTTGCACGTTGACCAGGCCGGGCTGGACATAGCCCGTCTCGTCCGGCTCGCGGCCGCGCAGGATCCGGTCGGCCGCGACCTCCGCACGCCGGATGCAGGACAGCGCGCTCCTGCCGTCGCCCAGGTGTGCGTACGCCTTGGCCTGCATCGCGTAGAGGTCGGAGGCGAGCGCCGGGGTGAGGTCACGCCCCGCGGCCCGCAGCGCGGCCTCCGCGAACGCCACGGCCTGGCGGTACTCGCGCATGAACAGGGACTGGTTGACGAGCAGCGCGATCACATACGCGCCGAGCCCCATGTCGCCGCTGGCCTTCGCCAGGCGCAGCGCCTGGTGGAAGTAGCGCTGGGCCAGGCCGTGCGCGTCGGAGTCGTAGGCACAGATCCCGGCTATGGCCACCAACCCGCCGGTGGAGCGGTGCAGTTGGCGGCCCATCTCGTCGGTGTAGCTGCCGCGCAGCAGCGGCGCGGCCTCGGCGTTGAGGAAGCCGACGATACGGGTGCGGGTCGCGATGCCGCCGGTCTTGCGGTACATCTGCTCGTAGTGGGCGCGGGCGGCGCGCATCATCTCGATGTCGGCCGTGCTGACCGGGTGGCGGCCGCCGCGCGAGACGTCGACGTCCTCGGGCGGGTTCTCCCACTCCCAGACGGGCATCACGGCGGGCGTGCCGGTGACGGCGGGCGCGCCGAGCAGGTGCGGGCGCTGTTGTTCGTCCGAGCGCCACAGGGCCGTCGCCCGTTCCACGAAGCCGGAGAGCGTGGAGGACGTCGAGCCGACCCGGGCGGCGGGCACACCGGGCAGGCCGAGGCCGATGTCGTCGAGGGTGACGGGCCGCCGCAGCCGGCCGGCGAGCACCTCACAGATCAGGTCGGGCACCTGACCGCGCGGGCGCTGTCCCTTCAACCAGCGGGAGACGGCCGTGTGTTCGTACCGCAACGCGAGTCCCCTGGCCTTGCCCGCCTGGTTCACGTGTGCGGCGAGTCCCGCGTGGGAGATGCCCGCTTCGTCGAGGATCGCGTCGAGCAGGGTGTTGGGCTGCATGGATGCCCTCCGATGGCTCGGTGCTGTTCAGCGTAGTCCAGGCCCCTTCACACGGGGTGTGAACGGAGTGCCCGGATCCGGGGGGTGTGCGCTCTGCCGCACGGTGTGTGGAATCGCTTGACTGAGATGCCTCATCAGTTAAGGAGGCCGGCCGGGCCGCCGGCTCCCCCTCTTACAGTGCGGCGGCCCTCATGGGCGCCGTCCGTCCCGCCGTCTGCCCGACAACTCCATGGCGGGGCGGACGGCGCATGCCGCCGCCCCTTTCTGCGTACGCGGGGTTTCTCGGGTACGCGAGGTTCCGCGTACGCGAGAGGCTCAGCTCATGGTGCGGGCGTGCCGCCCCGACTCGGCAGGCTGTGCGGGCACCCTCGGCCGGTCGTTGCGCACCACGAGCAGAGCCGCGTCGTCGGACGGCAACCGGCCCGCGTGGCGCGTCAGTCGGGCGTAGACCGCACGGACCAGGGCCTGGGGCGAGACGGTTCTGCCGCCGGCGGCCTCGGTGAGGACGGCCTGCAGCGGGAAGAAGGCGCCCTCGGCGTTCCGCTCGTCCTCCATGCCGTCGGTGTGCAGGACGAGCGCCTCACCGGGCAGCAGCAACCCACAGTGCAGTACGGGCAGTTCGGCGGGGAGCGGGAACAGGCCGAGCGGCGGCAGCGGGTCGGCGTCGGTCAGCGGCCGCGCGTGCCCGCTCAGCAGATGCGGCCAGGGGTGCCCGCAGTTGAGCGCGGCGATCTCGCCCTCGGCGCTGATCTCCAGGAGCAGGACGGTGACGAACTCCTCGGCGGGCGGGGCATCCGCCGCGCCCCCGCCCGTGAGGTGCTCGGTGCGCGAGCGCTCCCGCAGATGCCGGTCGAGGGCGCGCTCCAACCGGCGTGCCACCAGGGGCAGTTCGGGCTCGTCGTGGGCCGCGTCGCGGAAGCTGCCGAGGAGCGCGGCGACGGTCCCGATGGCGGGCAGGCCGTGCCCGCGCACGTCGCCCATCACGATCCGGACCCCGTGGTCGGTGGCCGCCACCTCGTACAGATCGCCGCCGACGGAGGCGCCCCGCGAGGCGGAGAGCCGCCCGGCGGCGAGCGCGAGCCCTTCGACGC
Organism: Streptomyces sp. NPDC005863; assembly: GCF_042871345.1. Lineage (NCBI taxonomy): Bacteria > Bacillati > Actinomycetota > Actinomycetes > Kitasatosporales > Streptomycetaceae > Streptomyces > Streptomyces sp. NPDC005863. Next base: position 264,001 of record NZ_JBIAII010000009.1, read on the forward strand.
AGGGCGGCAGCGGTCGCAGGAGGACGTTCTGCGCGGCGCCCGCGACCTCCCTGACCTGGCGCAGCTCCCGGACCAGCGCGCGCCGGACGTGCAGGACGAGGCCGGTACCGACGGCGAAGAAGACGGCGCTGCCGACGATCCGCGCCTCCATGCCGTCCTGCTGCGCGAGCGGACAGGCCAGCTTGTACGTGACGGCGACGGCGCCCCACAGGGTGGGCAGCCCCAGCGAGACCGCGCGTCGACCCCGCCGGCACCGTACCGGCCGCACTCCGCGCAGCACCCGCGGAAGCATGCGGGTGATCCTTCGGGGACGCCGGTCGCGCTCCCGCATCCGGAGCACGTCCCGGCGGGGCGCCCCCGCTCTGATCCGCATCATGCCGTCGCCCCCAGTTCAGCGCGCTGGCCGGCTCCTACGGCCGGACCGATTCTGTCGACCGTGTGGTCCGAGCGGACGGGGGTGACGCCCCTTGTCACCCGAACGAGTGAGGGGCTTGCCCGGTGGTCCGGACAAGCCCCTCTGTACGCCCCTGATGCGCCTGGTGTCGGCTACGGGCGGTGGCTACGCTCCGCGCAGCACCGCACCCGTCGCCTCGGCCGCGCGCGCGACGGCCGCGTCACGGGCCGCGGAGGCCTCGTCGACGGTGAGCGTGCGGTCGGCCGCGCGGAAGCGCAGCGCGTAGGCCAGCGACTTCTTGCCCTCGCCGACCTGCTCCCCCTCGAAGACGTCGAACAGCCGGATGGACTCCAGGAGTTCGCCCGCGCCGCCGCGCAGGTGGTACTCGACGACGGCGGCGGGCACCGTGGCGTCGACCACCAGGGCGACGTCCTGGGTGGCGACCGGGAAGGTGGAGATGCGCGGTGCCCGGAGGACCCCGTCGCGCGCCGACTCAAGGAGGTCCAGGTCGAGCTCCATCGCACAGGTGCGCGCGGGCACGCCGAACGCCTTCACGGCGCGCGGGTGCAGCTCGCCCGCGTGGCCGACGGTGACGATCTCGCCGTCGACGACGACCTTCAGCTCGGCGCACCGGCCCGGGTGCCAGGGGCCGTACTGGCCCTGGTCGACGATGAGCTCGACGCCGGCCTCCGCGGCGATGGTCCGCGCCGACTCCACGGCGTCGGCCCAGTCCGCCGGGCGGCCCTTGCCCCACCAGCCGGCCTGCTCGCGGGCGCCCGCGAGGACGACGGCGGCGTGCCGGGGCTGGACGGGCAGCGCGTCGGTCAGGGACGCGATCTCCTCGTCGGTGGGACGCCGGTCGACGGGCAGGCGCACCGCGACCTTCAGCTCGTCCCGCGGGTGGAAGACCAGGCCGGTCTCGAAGAGGGCCAGGTCGTGGCTGCCGCGGCCGTCGTTGCGGCGCAGCGCGGCGAGCAGTCCGGGCAGCAGCGTCGTGCGCAGCGCGGGCTCCTCGTCGGAGAGCGGGTTGGCCAGCTTCACGACACGGCGGTCGGGGTCGTCCTCGGCCAGCTGCAGCTGGTCGAAGGTGGCCTCGCCGAGGAAGGGGTAGCTGAGCGCCTCGACGAAACCGGCGCCGGCCAGCGCGCGGCCGACCCGGCGGTGCAGCCGCTGCCGCTCGGTGAGGCCGCGGCCCGCGGGGGGCTTGGGCAGCGTCGAGGGGAGGTTCTCGTACCCCTCCAGGCGGATGACCTCTTCGGCGAGGTCGTTCGGCTCGGCGAGGTCGGGGCGCCAGGACGGCACGGTGACCGTCAGGGCGTCCTGGCCGTAGACGTCGCAGCCGACCTGCTGGAGGCGGCGTACGACGGTCTCGCGGCCGTAGGCGACGCCGGCGACCTTGTCCGGGTGGTCGGCCGGCATGGTGATCGTGCGCGGCGCGGTCGGGGCGATGACCTCGGTGACGCCGGCCTCGGCGCTGCCGCCCGCGAGGAGCACCAGCAGGTCGACGGTGCGCTGCGCGGCGGCGGCCGCGGCCTGCGGGTCGACGCCGCGCTCGAAGCGCTTGGACGCCTCGGAGGCCAGCTTGTGGCGGCGCGCGGTGCGGGCGATGGAGATCGCGTCGAAGTGCGCGGCCTCGATCACCACCTCGGTGGTGCCGCCGGCCTCGGCGGCCGCCGTACCCGTCGGGTCGAACGCGGGGGTCTCGGAGTCGGCGATCTCCGTGTTGGCGCCGCCCATGACGCCCGCGAGGCCGATGGGGCCGCGGTCGTCGGTGATGACCAGGTCCTCGGCGTCCAGGACGCGCTTGGCGCCGTCGAGGGTGGTGAGCTTCTCGCCCTGCTCGGCCCGGCGCACGCCGATCGCGCCCTGGATGCGGGAGCGGTCGTACGCGTGCAGGGGCTGGCCGAGCTCCATCATCACGTAGTTCGTGATGTCGACGGCGAGCGAGATCGGACGCATGCCGACCTTCTGCAGCCGGCGCTGCAGCCAGATCGGGGAGCGGGCCCCGGGCTGGAGGCCGGTGACGGTGCGCGCGGTGAAGCGGTCGCAGCCGATCGGGTCGGCGATCTTGACCGGGTAGCCGAAGGAGTTCGGCGCGGGCACGTCGAGCAGGGCCGGGTCGCGCAGCGGCAGGCCGTACGCGATGGCGGTCTCGCGGGCGACGCCGCGCATCGACAGGGCATAGCCCCGGTCGGGCGTGACGGCGATGTCGAGGACCTCGTCGACGAGCTCCAGGAGCTCGATGGCGTCGGTGCCGGCCTCGTGCTCGGGCGGCAGGACGATGATGCCGCCGCTTCCGTCGTCGCCCATGCCCAGCTCGCCGCCGGAGCAGATCATGCCGTGGGACGTCTTGCCGTACGTCTTGCGGGCGGCGATGGCGAAGTCGCCGGGCAGGACGGCGCCGGGCAGCACCACGACGACCTTGTCGCCGACGGCGAAGTTCCGGGCGCCGCAGACGATCTCCTGCGGCTCGCCCGTGCCGTTGGCGGCGCCCACGTCGACGGTGCAGAAGCGGATGGGCTTCTTGAAGCCCTCCAGCTCCTCGATGGTGAGGACCTTGCCCACGACGAGCGGGCCCTTGAGGCCGGCGCCGAGCTGCTCGACGGTCTCGACCTCAAGGCCGACCTCGATCAGCTTGGCCTGCACGTCACGGCCGGTCTCGGTGGCGGGGAGGTCGACGTACTCCCGCAGCCAGGAAAGCGGGACCCGCATCAGATCTCCATCCCGAACGGCCGGGTGAACCGGATGTCACCCTCGACCATGTCTCGCATGTCTTCGACGTTGTGGCGGAACATCAGCATCCGTTCGATGCCGAACCCGAAGGCGAATCCGCTGTACTTCTGGGGGTCGACGCCGCAGGCGGTGAGCACCTTGGGGTTGACCATGCCGCAGCCGCCGAGCTCGATCCAGCCCTCGCTGCCGCAGGTGCGGCAGGGGCGGTCGGGGTTGCCGACGGACTCGCCGCGGCAGACGTAGCAGACCATGTCCATCTCGGCGGACGGCTCGGTGAACGGGAAGAAGTTCGGCCGCAGGCGGGTCTTCATGTCCGGGCCGAAGAGCGACTGGACCATGTGGTCCAGGGTGCCCTTGAGGTCGGCCATGGTCAGGCCCTCGTCGACGGCGAGCAGCTCGATCTGGTGGAAGACCGGGGTGTGCGTGGCGTCGAGCTCGTCCGTGCGGTACACGCGGCCGGGGCAGACCACGTAGACCGGCGGCTCACGGCGCTCGATGAGCGAGCGGGCCTGTACGGGCGAGGTGTGCGTGCGCAGCACGACACCGGACTCGTCGCCGGTCCCGCCGTCCGGGCCCTGGACGAAGAAGGTGTCCTGCATCTGCCGGGCCGGGTGGTCGGGCGTGAAGTTGAGGGCGTCGAAGTTGAACCACTCCGCCTCGACCTCGGGGCCCTCGGCGACCTCGTACCCCATGGCGACGAAGACGTCCGCGACGCGCTCCATGAAGGTGGTCAGCGGGTGGCGGGCGCCGGCGGGCGTGCGGTCGTGGGGCAGCGTGACGTCCACTGCCTCCTCGACCAGGACGCGGGCGTCGCGCTCGGCCTCGAGCTCGGTCTGGCGGGCGGCCAGGGCCTTGCTCACGGCGCCGCGCGCCATGCCGACGCGCTTGCCCGCCTCGGCCTTGGCCTGCGGGGGCAGCGCGCCGATCTCGCGGTTGGCGAGCGCCAGCGGCGAGGTGCCGCCGGTGTGCGCGACCTTGGCCTCCTGGAGCGCGTCGAGCGTGTCCGCGGCGGCGAGGGCGGCGAGCGCCTCGTCCCGCATGCGCTCGATCTCTTCAGGTTTCAGTGCCTCGACCTCAACAGGGTCGTACGACTTGTTCGGTGCCGACATCTCTTCCCGTGCTTCCGATTGGCTGGCGGATGGGTCCCCGTCAACAACTCGGAGACAAGCAGTCCCAGGTATGGGGACACAAAGTGCCAACCACCGAGTCTAACGGGGGTGCGGTGAACGCATGAGCCCGCGGGCTGCTCAGGGCGTCCTTTGCAGGGTCACTGCAGATACGCCGGGGCCCCCACGGGCAACGTAAATCGGAACTGGGCGCCGCCGCCGTGGGCGCGGCCGACGGTGATCGTCCCGCCGTGCACCTCCACGATGCCCTTCACGATGTACAACCCCAGTCCCGTCCCGCCGCGCTTGCTGCCCCGCCAGAAGCGGGTGAAGACGCGGCCCATCGACTCCTCCGGAATGCCGGGACCCTCGTCGCTCACGGTCACGGCCGTCTCGGCGCCGCCCCGCTCGCGTGGCGAGGAGGAGGCGGCCACCTCGATGGTGACGGTTCCCTCGCCGTGGCGCACCGCGTTTTCCAGCAGGTTGCTGAGCACCTGGTCGATCTTGTCGGGGTCCGCCCAGCAGTCGGGCAGCGGCTGCGCGACCCGGACGAGGAAGCGGTCCGCGTCCTGCCCTGAGGCGACGTACGCCTGGATGTGGCGGCCGACGGCGGCGCCTATGTCGACGGGCTGGCGGCGCAGCTCGAGGCGCCCGGAGTCGATGCGGGAGATGTCGAGGAGTTCGGCGATCAGCCGGGTGACGCGGTTGGCGTCGGCGTCGACGGTCTCCAGCATCAGTTTCTTCTGGTCGTCGGTGAACCGCTCCCACTTGGCGAGCAGCGTCGCGGTGAAGCCCTTGACGGAGGTGAGCGGCGAGCGGAGCTCGTGGGCGACCGTGGCGATCAGCTCGGCGTGGCTGCGCTCGGTGCGGCGGCGGGCCTCGGTGTCCCGCAGGGAGACGATCACCCGGCGTACGGGCCCAGTGCGGGCGGTGCGCACGTAGCGGGCGGAGACGAGGACCTCGCGGCCACCGGGGAGCAGCAGGTTGCGCTCGGGCTGGCCGATGCGGATGGCGAGGCCTCCGTAGGGATCGGTCAGCTGCCACCAGCGGCGGCCTTCGAGGTCTTCTAACGGGAGCGCGTGCTCCAGCGGGGTGCCGAGGGCGTCGGCCGCGGGGACGGCGGTGATCCGTACCGCCGCCGCGTTGAAGCAGATGATCCGGCCCGTCTCGTCGGCGACGACGAGTCCGTCGGGCAGCTCGTCCGGGTCGAGTCCGAGGTCGCCGAGGTCACCGGGGCCGTCGTGGTCCGCCCGAGCACGGACCACGTCCCGCACTCCCGGTGCTCTGCTCGTGCCGACACTCATGCCCCGTACCCCACCTCTCGGACTGTCGGTGGGGGTGCCTCCCTGCGCCCCCGAGGCCGTCACACTACTAGCTCGATGTGACGGAGCGGACCCCCTCAGCGAGGACTGCCGGCGCGCTGGGCGCGGGCGGACGCATAGAGGCACACGGCCGCGGCCGTCGCGAGGTTGAGGCTTTCGGCTCTGCCGTGGATCGGAACGCGCACCACGGCGTCGGCGAGCGCGCGGGTCTCCTCCGGCAGGCCCCAGGCCTCGTTGCCGAAGACCCAGGCGGTGGGGGTGCCCATGGTGCCCCGGTCGAGTTCGGTGTCGAGGTCGTCCGCACCCGCCCCGTCGGCGGCGAGGATCCGTACGCCCGCGTCCTTCAGCCCCTGGACGGCCTGCTCGACGGGGACGCCGACGGCGACGGGGAGATGGAAGTGCGAACCGACCGACGCGCGCACCGACTTGGGGTTGTAGAGGTCCACCGAGGCGTCGGTGAAGATCACGGCGTCGGCGCCCGCGGCGTCCGCGCAGCGCAGCACGGTCCCGGCGTTGCCGGGGTCGCGCACATGGGCGAGGACGGCGACGAGCTTGGGGCGGGCGGCGAGGATCTCCGCGAAGGGCACGTCGAGGAAGCGGCAGACGCCGACCAGGCCCTGCGGGGTGACCGTGGTGGAGATGTCGGCGATGACGTCCTCGTCGGCGAGGTGCACCCGGGCCCCGGCGGCGCGGGCCTCCGCCACGATGTCGGCGTGCCGCTCGGCCGCTTCGACGGTGGCGAACAGCTCGACGAGCGTCTGCCCGTGCCCGGCGGCCTCGCGTACGGCCTGCGGCCCCTCGGCGAGGAACAGCCGCTCCTTCCCCCGGAAGTTCCGCTTGGCCAGCCGCCGCGCGGCACTGACGCGGGGCGACTTGGGGGAGATCGACTCGGGGGCGGCGGTCATGAACTCACCTTCGTGGAGCGGGGGTTGAGCGCCCCGTAGGGGCGCGGGGAACTGCGCGACAAGCCCCCACGGCCCGCGGGGAACAGCCGACCTACGCACTCGGACCCGCAGGCCACGGGTGGCCTGCGGGTCCGAGGAGGGCGTTCACAGACACACGGCTCAGGCGGCAGCCTTCGGCGCGTTGACGTCCGACGGCAGCGCCTTCTGCGCGACCTCGACGAGCGCGGCGAACGCGTTCTCGTCGTTGACGGCCAGCTCCGCGAGGATCTTGCGGTCCACCTCGATGTTGGCGGCGTTCAGACCCTGGATGAGGCGGTTGTACGTCATGCCGTTGGCGCGGGCAGCGGCGTTGATGCGCTGGATCCACAGCCGACGGAAGTCGCCCTTGCGCTTCTTGCGGTCGTTGTAGTTGTAGACCAGGGAGTGGGTGACCTGCTCCTTGGCCTTGCGGTACAGGCGCGACCGCTGGCCGCGGTAACCGCTGGCCGCTTCGAGGATCGCCCGACGCTTCTTGTGGGCGTTGACTGCCCGCTTGACGCGTGCCACTTGTTAACTCCTTGTAGCGGGGCCGTGGTTGGACTCACACGACCCGATATCGATTGGGTCCCGGTCAGAGTTCAGGCGCGATCCGCGCCCGGACTCACTTGCCGAGAAGCTTCTTGATCTTCTTGGCGTCGCCCGGGGCCATCTCGGCGTTGCCGGTGAGGCGACGCGTCAGACGGGACGACTTGTGCTCGAGCAGGTGGCGCTTGCCGGCGCGCTCGCGGAGCACCTTGCCGGAGCCGGTGACCTTGAAGCGCTTGCTGGCACCGCTGTGCGACTTGTTCTTCGGCATAGCGCCGTTCTCTCCTCGTCAGTGGCACTCCGATGCCCGGTCGTGAAACCGGGCATCCGGGAGCCATATGTATCGGTTGGCATCCCCTGGACTCGCGTCCGGGGGATCAGGCCTCGGCAGGAGCCTCGGCCGGGGCCTCGGCGGGAGCTTCGTCGAGCTCCTCTCCCTCGGCGGAGTTCTGCGAGCGGCCCGGGTTGGCCTTCGCGTCCGCCTTGCGAGCCGCCTGGGCCTCACGGGCCTCGGCCATCGCCTCGGTCTTCTTCTTGTGCGGACCGAGAACCATGATCATGTTTCGGCCGTCCTGCTTCGGGTTCGACTCGATGAACCCAAGGTCCTCGACGTCCGAAGCGAGACGCTGCAGCAGTCGGAAGCCCAGTTCGGGGCGGGACTGCTCGCGACCACGGAACATGATCGTGATCTTGACCTTGTCGCCCTGCTTGAGGAACCGGACGACATGACCCTTCTTGGTGTCATAGTCGTGCGGGTCGATCTTCGGCCGGAGCTTCATCTCCTTGATGACCGTGTGCGCCTGGTTCTTGCGCGCCTCACGGGCCTTCATGGCCGACTCGTACTTGAACTTGCCGTAGTCCATGAGCTTGCAGACCGGCGGGCGCGCGGTGGCGGCCACCTCGACCAGGTCAAGGTCGTACTCCTGTGCAAGCTCCAGGGCCTTGGCAAGCGGAACAATCCCGACCTGCTCGCCGCTGGGACCGACAAGTCGCACCTCGGGAACGCGAATCCGGTCGTTGATGCGGGGCTCGGCGCTGATGGATCCTCCTCGGTAGCACCACGCGACCGTCTGGCGGACAGCCGCGTTACGTCTGTTGACTAGACCAACCGAACGAGGCCACAAAAAATGCCCCGACCGATCACACTGAAGGGGCTCCACGTACTACCGGAGCACCTCCGCGGTGATCGCGGGGCGCACATCGGGCGACCCGAAGCCTCGGGGACTTCGGCCGCCTGACCGGTGACCCGCCGCCCCTAGGAGCGGCCAGGTGGGAGATCGGAGCCTCCACTTGTGGGCCGGGTCTCGCGCTGACACGCGGGTATCCGGCCGGTCGTCACACAAGGTTAGCAGCTCCGCGGGGGTGGGGCGAACCGGCGCGCACGGGGCTCCCGCGGCCGGGGCCGTACGGGGCTCGGCATATCGTGGAGGGCATGAGCGACGCGACCCCCACCCCCGAGTCCCCCGCGGTCCCCGGGCCCGACTCCCCCGACTTCGACACCCTGACCCGTGACATCGCGGACGTCCCCGCGGTCGAGGTGATCACCACGGTGGCGGTCCACCTGATGAGCGCCGCGGCCGTGAACCTCGGTCTCGCCGAGGGCGGCGAGGGCCACAAGGACCTGGACGAGGCCCGCAAGCTGATCCACTCGCTGGCCGGCCTGATGGACGCGAGCGCCACGGAGATCAGCTCGTTCCACGCGGCGCCGCTGCGGGACGGCCTGAAGTCGCTGCAGCTGGCGTTCCGCGAGGCGTCGCTGGTGGCGGACGAGCCGGGTCAGGGTCCGGGCGAGAAGTACACGGGCCCGGTCTACGGCTGACCCGTCACACCGTACGTACGTGCCGCGCGTGCGTACGTGGCTTCACACCGTACGTGGCTTCACACCGTACGTACGTAGAGGGGCTCGCCCGGCGGCGTCGCCTCGGCCGGCAGGAGTGCCAGGTCGAGACCGCGCACCAGGCGGGCCCTCAGTGTTTCGTCGGCGGCGATGTGCCGGGCCACGCGCCGGGCCGCCTCGGCGGGCTCCGCGGCGGGGTCGATGACCAGGGCGAGGGTGCCGTCCGCCTGGCCGGGGCCGAGGTGGGCGCGGAGCACGGCGGGCTCGGCGGCGACGGCCGCGCGCACCGCGTCGGTGACGGCGGGGTCGGCGAGCGGGTCGGCGCTGGCGCGGCCCTCGGCGAGGGCGAGCAGGGCGGAGCGGCCCAGTTCGTAGGGGACGGGGCCCGCGAGGTCCAGGACGATGGTGTCGGCCTGCTCGTGGACGGCGGCCTGCAGCGCCTGGGGCAGGGGGACGGCGACGGGGCGGGCCGCCGGGTCCCACAGGGCGAGCGCCTCGGTGGAGGTGAAGGCGGGCAGCGCCTTGCGGTCCCCGGCCTTGAGGGTGGGGACCGCCATGTCGCTGGTCTTCTCGCGGCGCAGACCGCCCCCCCGTCGCCCGCCACCACCCTTATGAAGAGCTTCGCCCTCCCCTTGATGGTCCTCCTCGACCTCACCGAGCAAGGCGACGACGGGGACGAGGAGCCGGGCGCCGGCCAGGGCCGCGAGGACGGGGCCGTGCGCCGTGCGGTCCTTCGACCAGGCGGCGAGCGCAGCGGCCAGTCGCGGGTCTGCCGTGCCGTCGTCGTCGGAGAAGCCCGGGTCGGGAATGTTCTTGTTCGCCATGTTCGCCACGGCATCGACCCTACAGAGTGGCCGTGCCGCTCCGATCAGTCGCCCGGGGCTCCGCCGGGGCCCCTAGGTCAGCCGCGCCGGGGCGTCCCGGCCCTGGTCCGCCACAGGTGGACCGCCGCGGCGAGCAGCGCGACGCCCAGGCCGCCGGCGACCGGGCCCACCCAGCCCGCCGGGCCGTCGTCGCCGACCGTCGCGTCCGGCCCCGCGCCGAAGTACTTCGTGCCGTACGCCGCCGTGTGCGGCTCTTCGGGCTCGAGCTTGGCCGCCCGGGTGAGCGCGGCCGCCGGGTCGATCATTCCGAAGCCCCGGGAGTCGTCCCGGCCGCCGGCGGGGGCGTCCCGTGCGGTGTCCTCCAGGAGCTGTTTGAGCTGGGCGGGGGTGAGCCCGGGGTGGGCCGCGCGGAGCAGGGCGACGGCGCCGGACACGAAGGCGGAGGCGGCGCTGGTGCCCCAGCCCTCGTAGTACTTGTGGTCGGGGTCGGCGATGACGATGTCGTCGCCGGGCGCGGCGACGGTGGCGTACCAGCGGCGGGTGGAGAAGGAGGCGCGGGCGCCGTTCTCGTCGACGGCCGTCGCGGCGATCACGCCGGGGTAGGCGGCCGGGTAGGAGACGTGGTCGCCGCGCTCGCCGCCGTTGCCCGCGGAGGCGACGACGGCGACGCCCTTCTTCAGGGCGTACTGCACGGCGGCGTCCTCGGCCGGTTCGGGGTGGGCGGACTTGGAGTCGTCGCCGAGGGAGAGGTTGATGACGTCGGCGCCGTGGTCGGCGGCCCAGCGGATGCCGTCGGCGAGGGCGTTGCCGCGGGTGTCGCGGGCCTTCTTGCGGGCGGGGTCGCCGTCCTCCAGGATCACGCGGATCGGCAGGATCTTCGCGTCGGGCGCGATGCCGAGCACGCCGTCGGAGCGGCTCTCGCCGTGGCCGTGGCCCGCGATGATCCCGGCCATGGCGGTGCCGTGCCGGGCCCAGGGCCGGTCGCCGCGGCCGGCCCCGAAGCCGACCATGTCCTTGCCCTTGAGGACGCTGCCCGCGAGGTCCGGGTGCTGTGCGTCTATGCCGGTGTCCAGGACGGCGACGGTGATGCCTGCGCCCTTGGTGGTCCGCCAGGCCTCGTCGGTGTGCATGGCGCCGAGGGCCCACTGCTGGGCGCGGATGCCGTCGTCGGCGTGGGCGGGGGTGACGGGGGCGAGGGCCAGGGTGGCGGTGACGGCGGCGACGAGCGCGTGGCGGATCCTCACGGGGCGGGCCTTCGCGGGGCGGGCCTGCGCGACCCGGTTGCTGCCGACCCCGCGCGCCCTCACCCGACGGATACTCATGAGTGCTTCTCCGCTGCCGCGATGGTCTTGCGCAGGCCTCGTTCGATCCGGTCGGCGATGCCCTTCGCCTCGTGGCCGAGGCCCGACTGGGCGGGCGCCGACGTGGTGTTGGTGCCCATGGCCTCGGTGGCGGGCTCGGGGTCCGTGACGGCGCGGCCGTCGGCGAATCCGGAGACGGCGTACGCGACGACGGGCGCGTCCGGCAGCACGGACATGGTCCAGGCGGCGCGCTGCGCGTCCCCGAACCCCTCGGCCGGCGTGCCCTTGGCCGCGTACGGGCGGGGCATGAGGTCGGGGCGCCGGTCGAGCCCCTCCTCCGTGAAACGGTTCCGCAGGGTCTGCATCGCGTCGGCGTCCGCCTTGGTGAACAGCAGGCCCACGGTGGTGACATGGCTGCGGGTGGCGTCCGTGTACGTGGCGCGCAGCAGCCGCAGACAGCCGGCCGGGGCGAGCGCCTTGCGCAGCAGCGGGTCGAAGGCGCCCCGGCAGCCGCTGTCGGGGGCGACGGCGACGCGGGTCCAGGAGCGGTCGGCGCCGCCCGGGCCCGCGCCCTCGCCCTTCAGGGCGGGCGGGAAGAGCCGGTCGACGGGGACGCTGTGCCAGAGTCCGCCGGTGACGGTGTACGCGCTGCGGTCGGCACCGCCCGCCGCGGAGGCGCCGGTCAGCCAACTCCCGGTCACCGCACCGCCGATGAGGCCGACCCCGAGGACGACACAGGCCACGGCGGCGGCAGCGCGGGGCCGCGCCCAGGCGCCGATGGGCCGCAGCCGGGTGGTGCTGTCGTCGTACAGCGCGGGCCGCGCGAAGGACACGAAGGGCCGTCCGGCCCCGGGCCCCGGTGTCAGATCCACGGCCCCGACGGCACGGGCGCGTGCGCGCGCGGGGACCGGATCCGCCCCCCCGTCACCGGGGATGGGCCGCAACCGGGCGGTCGTCTCCTCAGGCGCGGCGTCGTCCAGCCGGTCACGGGCGGGGGGCGCCTCCGAGGCGGAGGGGGCGCCGGGGGTCTGGGGCGCGGAGGCCGGGGCCGCCGGGGGTGCCGGGGCGGTAGCGGCGTCGCGTTCCGTGCGGGCGTGCGGGGGTATCGAGGGGGTCGACTCGGCCGACACAGGCGGGGCGTCGGGGAGACGGGCCGAGGCAGGCGGGGGTGCCGGAGCGGGTGGCGCCTCGTCTTTCGCGCGGGGCTGCGGGGGCGCGGCTGGGCGCGGCGGCGCGGAGGTCGGCTCGGCCGAAGTCGGCGGGGTCTCGGGGAGATGGGCCGACGCAGGCGGCGGTACCGCAGGGCGGGGCGAGGTCAGCTTTACCGGCACCGGCGGGGCGTCGGGGAGGCGGGCCGAAGCAGGCGGGGGTGCCGGAGCGGCCGACGCCTCGCCTTCCGCGCGGGTCTGCGGGGGCACGGCGGGGCGCGGCGGCGCGGAGGTCGGCTCGGCCGAAGTCGGCGGGGCGTCGGGGAGACGGGCCGAGCCAGGCGGCGGTACCGCACGGCGGGGCGAGGTCAGCTCCACCGACGTCGGCGGGGCTTCGGGAAGCCGGGGCGAGGTCGGCTCCACCGGCGCCGGCGGGGCCTCGGGAAGGCGGGGCGGCGTCGGGGATGGGGCGTGGTGGTTTCGGGCCTGTTCGAAGGGGGCCAGTAGGGCCTGGATTCGGGCCGTTCGGTCTGCCGCGTCCTCCGCGGGTGCCGGGCGCGGGGCGTCGAGGAGCCAGTCCCGGTCGACGGGCGGCCGGACGTCGGGGAAGCGGGCGGAGGGTGCCGGGGGCGGCTCGGCGCTCTCGTCGGCCGGGGCCGCGGCGAGGTCCGGCGGGCCCGCAGGGCGGGGAGGCACGGCAGGACGTGGGGGGATGGGGCTGCGAGCCGCCTCCGTGCTCATGCTCCCCCGTTTCCTCGCGCTCGGCCGGCCGGAGCGCGAGGCCGGCGAGGCTTGTGCGCGCCGCTCCGTCAGACTCCGTGCGCGTCACTCTACGGGCTGACGCCGGACCTACGGGAACCCAGTCCGGGCCCCCGGGCGTTCTGCCCGGATCATCCCCCTACCCTCCGGTAATCGTGTCTGGCAGGCTTCGGCCATGACAGCCCACCCGTCCCCCGGCCCCCGTCCCTCGACGCCGCGCAACGCGCCGCGGACCGCAGCAGACCGGGCCCGTTACGACCGGGCCACCGCGCATCTCGACGCCCCCGTGGCCATCGTCGACCTGGACGCCTTCGACGCCAACGCCGACGATCTCGTACGCCGCGCCGCGGGCAAGCCGATCCGCGTCGCGAGCAAGTCCGTGCGCTGCCGCGCCCTGCTCGAACGGGTGCTGGCCCGCGACGGGTTCGCCGGGATCCTGTCGTTCACGCTCGCCGAGTCGCTGTGGCTCGCCGAGTCCGGCTTCGGTGACGTGCTGCTCGCCTACCCCTCGGCGGACCGCGCCGGTTTCGCGCGGCTCACCGCCGACCCGAAGCTCGCGGCCGCGGTGACCGTGATGGTCGACGACCCGGCGCAGCTGCGGCTGATCGACGAGGCGCGGGACGGCGGCACCGAGGAGGTGCGGGTCTGCCTGGAGTTGGACACCGCGTACCGGGTGCTCGGTGGCCGGGTGCGCGTCGGCGCGCTCCGCTCCCCGCTGCACTCCCCCGTGCAGGTCGCCGCGCTGGCCCGGGCGATCGTGCGGCGGCCCGGCTTCCGGCTGGTGGGCGTGATGGCGTACGAGGGTCATGTCGCGGGCGTGGGCGACGCGGTGGAGGGGCACCCGGCGCGCTCGCGGGCGATCCGGATGATGCAGACCGCGGCCCGCAGGGAACTGGCCGCGCGCCGCGGGGCGACCATCGCGGCCGTCCGCGCGGCCGCGCCGGACCTGGAGTTCGTGAACGGCGGCGGGACCGGCAGCGTGCAGCACACCGCGGCCGAGCGCGCGGTCACCGAGATCGCCGCGGGGTCGGGTCTTTTCGTGCCACGGCTCTTCGACAACTACACGTCGTTCAGCGGCCGTCCGGCCGCGCTGTTCGCGCAGCCCGTGGTGCGCCGGCCCGGCGCGGGCACCGTGACGGTGCTCGGCGGGGGCTATCCGGCGTCGGGGGTCGCGGGCCCCGACCGCTCGCCGGTGCCGTATCTGCCCGAGGGGCTGCGGTACGACCCGCAGGAGGGCGCGGGCGAGGTGCAGACGCCGTTGCACGGGCCGGCCGCGGACGACCTGTCGATCGGCGACAAGGTGTGGTTCCGGCACGCCAAGGCCGGGGAGCTGTGCGAGCGGTTCGCCACGCTGCATCTGGTCGAGGGCGAGACGGTGACGGCGAGCGTGCCCACGTACCGGGGCGAGGGCCACACCTTCCTGTGACCCGCGGCTCCCGGGTCAGGGCGTCGGGCCGACGTCCTCGCCGACGCCGCCGCCCGTCGCGCTGTCGTCGACCGACCTGATCCCCTCGGTGATCTCGTCCATGACGGTGACCTGCGGCGCGTCGTCCCCCGCGCCGACGGCGAAGCGGACGATGACCGGCGACTGGGAGCCGACGCTCGACTTGAACGCGAGCGACTGGACGTATCCCCCTACGCCCTTGGCGGTCCGCACCCGCCAGCGCACGAAGTACCCGCTGCGGCCCGCGACGGCCACCTGGCCCTCCTTGACCTTCTCGTGGCCGGTGATGCCGCCGTAGGGCCGGTTGTCCAGCTTGTCGTGGCCGTAGGCGGCGTCCGCCGCGTCCTTGATGTCGCCCAGGGCGAGGGCCTTGGGGTCCGTCTCGTCGCTGCCGGTCACGGTGCTCGACGTGACGGTGGCCTCGCGGCAGAGCCCGGAGTCGCCCGGGCAGTCGACGACGTCCGGGGTCTGGATGGTGGCGCCGCCGCCGAGGGCGTCGTCGTTCTTCTCCCAGCCGTCGGGGACGGGGAGCGTGATGCCGTTGAGGTCGTCGACGAGGGTGTCCGGGTCGGGGTCGGAGCTGGGCGACGCCGTCTTCGACGCCGTCGCGGTGGGCGCCCGCTCGCTCTTGACCGGCGCGGTGGGCGCCGGTGCGCCGCCCGCCGGGTCGCCGTCGTCCTGGGTGAGGACGACGGCGCCCGCGACGATCGCGCCGACGAGGACGACCCCCGCGGCGGTGAGCGCGACGGCCTTGCCGCGGCCCCCGCCGGAGGCGGCCGGCGCCGCCACGGCCGTGGTGGCCCCGGCCGGGCCGAAGCCCTGCTGGGCCTGGGGCACTTGGGCGTACTCGGGGGTCCGCCGGTGCTCGGTCCAGGCGGTCCCGTCCCACCAGCGCTCGACGGAGGGCGCCGCGGGGTCCGGGTACCAGCCGGGAGGGGTCGTCATGCTCATCCCGGCACTCTAGGACGTACCGCGAAGATCAGTACACCGAGTCCCGCTGGTCGGGAACCACGGAACCGTCCGGGCGCCGGACGGGGCCCTTGTCGCCGTCGTGCTCGTTGTACGCGCTCGTCGAGCAGGGGTAGAGGTCGGGATTCTGCTTCAGCGGCTCGATGAACATGGGGTTCACCAGCCAGCGGCCGTCCGCGTCGTCGTACGCGCGGCACATGACCTCGCTCTTGTTGCGGTTCAGCACGAGGTGCGCGCCGGTCGCGTCGCCGACGAACGTCACGTCGGTGTCCGCGTCGCCGCCGCCGAGCGCGATGCGGTGCGCCCGGTCCTGCTTGTGCCAGGCCTGCTTGCCCTTGACGCCGTAGATCTCCTGGTTGATCCAGCAGCGCTTGCCGTCGATGTACGGAATGGCCTCGCCCTTGTTGACGGGGACGTCGCCGCAGCCCTGGTTCCAGGTGGTGATGCGGCCCTTGCGGTCGAGGACGGAGCGGATCGCGACGGTGTGCTCGCGGTCGATGCCCACGCCGTCCTTGCCGCCGGCCCAGACCTCGGTCACCGGCTCCGAGCCCGCCGAGACGATGTAGACGTCGAAGCCGGCCTTCTTCAGGGTGCGGATCAGGTCGCGCTGCTGCGGGTAGTAGCGGGCGTACCCGGGGATCTCGTGGGTGCCGACGGTCTGGGTGGCGCCGACGGGGGCGGCGAGCACCTGCTTGCGGGCCTTGGCCGCGTACGACTCCAGTTCGCGGACGGTGTGCCCGGCGAAGAGCTGCGGCACCCAGGCGTACTGCGGGACGGTGTGGCGGTGGTCCCACGTGCCGGCGAAGGCCGCGGCGCCGCTCATCGTCCTGCCGTCCTCGCGGACCTCGAAGATCTCGTCGGCGCAGGCGGTGTCGGTGGAGGTGGGCAGCGGCCTGCCGACGGGCACCTTGGTGCCGCACGCCTTGGTCAGCGCGCGGTCGGCGGCGTCGGTCATCCACTTGCTGGTGGACTTCCAGCTCCTGGGCCGCAGGATCTTGTCGTGGTGCAGGGCCCAGGCGATGGTCGCGTCGGTGATGTCGTTCTTGACGACGGTGTTGTCCCAGTCGAAGGCGGCGACCGGGCGCTTCTCGCCGTGGCCGAGCCGCGGGTGGGAGCAGCGGCCGCGCTCGTCGATCATCTGCTGCAGATGGGCGCGGTTGTCGCCGTACCAGGACAACTTCTTCGACAGCTGCGGGCAATGCGCCGCCGCCGTACGGGAGTTCGCGGCCGTGGCGGCGGCCGCGGGGAAGGCTGCGGGCACGGCCGCCAGGGTGGCGGCCGCGGCCAGTGTCAGCGCCAAAATGTTTCTGTTACGCATGCGAGTGGACCGTACATCAGTCCTACGACGCTGACGACGGCGTCGACGCCCCGTACACCGTGTCCCTCTGATCGGGGATCACGGAGCCGTCCGTACGGCGCACCGGAGCCCGGGTGCCGTCGCGCCGGACGTATCCGGTGGTGGCGCAGGGGTAGGGGTCGGCCTTCTTCCCCTTGGGCTCGATGAACATGGGGTTGATCAGCCAGCGGCCGTCGCCGTTCTCGTAGGCGCGGCACATCAGTTCGTCCTTGTTGCGGTTCAGGGCGAGCCGCAGGCCGGTGGCGTCGCGCAGGAAGGTGACGTCGGTGTCGGAGTCGCCCGCGGCGAACACCGGGCGCCGCGCGGCGGGTTGCGCCTTCTCGGCGGCGGCGCCGCGCACTCCGTAGATCTCCTGGTTGATCCAGCAGCGCTTGCCGTCGATGTACGTGATCATCGTGTCGTCGCCGTCCCTGACGGTGCCGCAGCCCTTGAGGTGCGCGGTCTGCCGGCCGTGCGCGGTGACGTTGCGGATGCCGAGGGTGTGCCGGGCGTCGACGCCGACGGCCCGTGACCAGACCTCGGCGACGGGCTCGGGCGACGCGGAGACGATGTGGACGTCGAAGCCGGCCTTCTGCAGGGTGCGGATCAGGTCGCGCTGCTGGTCGTAGTAGCGGACCCAGCCGGTGACCCGTTCGGTGCCGACGCGCTGCTCCGCGCCGACGGGGGCGGCGAGGTTCTCCTTGCGGGCGGCGGCCGCGAACTGCTGCACGCGGCCGGTGGACCAGCCGCGGGTGAGCTGGGCGAGCCAGGCGTACTGCGGCTCCATGCGGCGGTGGTCGAAGCCGGCGAAGGCCGCCGTGCCCGTGGTCGTGGCGCCCTCGCCGTAGACGGAGAGGATCTCGTCGGCGCAGGCGGTGTTCCGGTGCGTGGGCAGGGTGGCGCCGGTCGCCGGGCACGCCGCCCTGAGGGCCCTGGCGGCCGGGTCGGTCAGATGGCGGCTGGTGGTGTGCCAGTCGCCGCGCTCGGGGGTGCGTATCTTGCCGTTGCGCAGCAGCCAGTACATGGTGGCGTCGCCGATGTCGTTCCTGATGACGGTGTTGTCCCAGTCGAAGACGGCGACGGGGCGGGCACCGCGGCCGTCACCGCAGCGGCCGTAACGGTCCACCATGCGCTGGATTCTGGCCTTGTTGTCGCCGTACCAGCCCGCGGAGACGGTGAGCGTGGGGCACTTCGCGGCCCCCGGCCGGTGGTGCTGCGTTGCTTCGGCGGTGGCCTGGACGCCGAGGAGGCCCGCACCGGCGACGGCGAGCACGGCGGCTGCAGCGGTGCAGCGGCGCTTGAGGTTCATGTACACACTCCCGTGTCTACGCAGGTCGGCCGGGCGTCGTGCGACGCCCGGCCGACGGGGTGGTGGCTGGAGGGTGAACTACCGGAACTACATGGGCGTGACGTACGCCCCGGAGATGCCACCGTCGACGAGGAAGTCGGTGGCGTTCACGAACGAGGAGTCGTCGCTGGCGAGGAACGCCACCGCGGCGGCGAGCTCGTCGGCCTCGGCGAACCGGCCCACGGGGATGTGCACGAGGCGGCGCGCGGCCCGCTCGGGGTCCTTGGCGAACAGCTCCTGCAGCAGCGGGGTGTTGACCGGTCCCGGGCAGAGCGCGTTGACGCGGATGCCCTCGCGGGCGAACTGCACGCCGAGCTCGCGGGACATGGCGAGGACGCCGCCCTTGGACGCGGTGTAGGAGATCTGCGAGGTCGCCGCGCCCATCCGCGCCACGAACGACGCGGTGTTGATGATCGAGCCCTTGCCCTGGCGCCGCATGTAGGGGATCGCGGCCTTGCAGCACAGGTACACGGAGGTGAGGTTGACCTCCTGGACGCGCTTCCACGCCTCCAGGCCGGTGTCCAGGATGGAGTCGTCGTCGGGCGGCGAGATGCCCGCGTTGTTGAAGGCGACGTCGACGGAGCCGTAGATGTCGTACGCCGTCTTGAAGAGCGCCTCGACCTGCTCGGCGTCGACCACGTCGACCTGCACGAAGGTGCCGCCGACCTCCTCGGCGGCGGCCTTGCCCGCGACGGCGTCGATGTCGCCGCACACGACGTGCGCGCCCTCGGAGGCGAGGCGGCGCGCGGCGGCGAGGCCGATGCCGCTGCCGGCGCCGGTGATGACGGCGGTGCGGCCTACCAGGCGGCGGCAGATGGTCTGGTCGGTCATGGTGCTCAGGCCTCCGTGCTGTCGGTGCGTTCCGTGCTGATGAAGACGTTCTTGGTTTCCGTGAAGGCGGCGAGGGCGTCCGGGCCGAGCTCGCGGCCGAGCCCGGACTGCTTGTAGCCGCCGAAGGGGGTCCAATAGCGCACGCTGGAGTGCGAGTTGACGGAGAGGTTGCCGGCCCTGACGGCCGCCGAGACGCGCAGCGCCCGGCCCACGTCGCGGGTCCAGATGGAGCCGGACAGGCCGTACTCGGTGGCGTTGGCGAGCCGGATCGCGTCGGCCTCGTCCTCGAAGGGCAGGACGACGGCGACCGGCCCGAAGACCTCCTCCGTCGCCGCCGGCGCGTCCGGGCCGACGTCGGTGAGCAGGGTCGGCGGGAACCAGAAGCCCGGCCCCTCGGGCGCCGTTCCGTGGATTCCGGCGCCCGGCGTGACGTACGAACGCACCCGCTCCAGCTGCGACTTGGAGATGAGCGGGCCCATCTGGGTCTTCTCTTCGGCCGGGTCGCCGACGACGACCGACTCGATCGCGGGCGCCACGATCTCCAGGAAGCGGTCGTAGACCGAGCGCTGCACGAGGACGCGGGTGCGGGCACAGCAGTCCTGCCCGGAATTGTCGAGGTACGACATGGGGGTGGCGAGCGCCGCTGCCTCCACGTCGGCGTCGGCGAAGACGATGTTCGGGCTCTTGCCGCCGAGTTCGAGGGTGAGGCGCTTCACGCGGTGGGCGCACTTGGCCATGATCTGCTTGCCGACGCGGGTGGAGCCGGTGAACACGATCTTGGCGACGCCGGGGTGCTCGACGAGCGCGTCGCCCGCGACGGCCCCGGCGCCGGGCAGGACCTGGAAGAGGCCCTCGGGGAGCCCTGCGGCCAGGGCGAGTTCGGCGAGGCGGAGCGCGGTGAGCGGGGTCGTCTCGGCGGGCTTGAGGATCACCGCGTTGCCGGCCGCGAGGGCGGGGGCGGTGCCCCAGGCGGCGATCGGCATCGGGAAGTTCCAGGGGGCGATGACGCCGACGACGCCGAGGGGTTCGAGGACGGTGACGTTCAGCCCGCCGGGGACCGGGATCTGCCGCCCGTTGAGGCGCTCCACTCCCCCGGCGGCGAAGTCGAGGAGGTCGCGGGCGTTGCCGGCCTCCCAGCGGGCGTTGCCGATGAGGTGGCCGGCCTCCCGGACCTCCAACCGGGCCAGTTCTTCGAGGTGTTCGTCGACCTGGGCGGCGAAGCGGCGCAGCAGCCTCGCGCGGTCGCCGGGGGCGGCGGCCGCCCACTGCTCCTGCGCCTTCGCGGCGCGGGCGACGGCCGCGTCGACGTCCTGGGCGGTGGCGGCGGGGATGGTCGCGACGACCTCTTCCGTCGCCGGGTTCAGTACCTGGTGCTCGTGCACCTGCTCGTACGACACGTCGGTCCTCACATGCGTTCGAAGGAGCGGCGGAGCTCCCAGTCGGTCACCGCGGAGTCGAAGGCGTCCAGCTCGACCCGGGCCATGTTGCGGTAGTGCGCGACCACCTCGTCGCCGAAGGCGGTCCGGGCGATGGGGCTCTTCTCCCAGAGCTCGGCGGCCTCGCGCAGGGTGGTGGGGACGTGGGCGTAGTCGCCGCTGTAGGCGTTGCCCGTGCACTCCTCGGGCAGTTCGAGCTTCTGTTCTATGCCGTGCAGGCCCGCGGCCACGAGGCCTGCGACGGCGAGGTGCGGGTTGACGTCGCCGCCCGGCAGCCGGTTCTCGAAGCGGAGCGAGCGGCCGTGGCCGACGACGCGGAGCGCGCAGGTGCGGTTGTCGTACCCCCAGGCGACGGCGGTCGGCGCGAAGGAGCCGGGCCGGAACCGCTTGTAGGAGTTGATGTGGGGCGCGTACAGGAGGGAGAAGTCGCGCAGCGCCGCGAGCTGGCCCGCGAGGAAGTGCCGCATGAGGGGCGACATGCCTCCCGGGTCGTCGGCGGAGCCCGCCATGACGTTGGTCCCGTCGGCGTCCTGGAGCGAGAGGTGGATGTGGCAGGAGTTGCCCTCGCGCTCGTTGAACTTGGCCATGAAGGTGAGCGAGACGCCCTCCTGGGCCGCGATCTCCTTGGCGCCGGTCTTGTAGATGGCGTGCTGGTCGCAGGTGACGAGGGCCTCGTCGTACTTGAACACGATCTCGTGCTGGCCCGGGTTGCACTCGCCCTTGGCCGACTCGACGACGAGCCCTGCGGCCGCCATGTCGTTGCGGATGCGGCGCAGCAGCGGCTCGATGCGGCCGGTGCCGAGGACGGAGTAGTCGATGTTGTACTGGTTCGCCGGGGTGAGGTCCTTGTATCCGGCGTCCCAGGCCTGTTCGTAGGTGTCCTTGAAGACGATGAACTCCAGCTCCGTGCCGACGTGCGCGGTGAGGCCGAGCTCGGCGAGGCGCTCCAGCTGGCGGCGGAGGATCTGGCGGGGCGCGGCGACCACGGGTGAGGAGTCGCTCCAGGCGAGGTCCGCGATGAGCATCGCGGTGCCCGCGTTCCAGGGGACCCGGCGCAGGGTGGTCAGGTCGGCGTGCATGGCGAAGTCGCCGTAGCCGCGGTCCCAGGAGGACATCGCGTACCCGTCGACGGTGTTCATCTCCGGGTCGACGGCGAGGAGGTAGTTGCAGCCCTCCGTGCCGTGTTCGAGGACCTCGTCGAGGAAGAAGCGGGCGGCGAACCGCTTGCCCTGGAGCCGCCCTTGCATGTCGGGGAAGGCCAGGACGACAGTGTCGATCTCGCCGCTCGCGACGAGGGTTTCGAGCTCCTCGACGGCGAGCGGGGGTGTGCGGTCTGCCACGGGAAAAGCCTCCTTGGGTCAGCCGGGAGCCATAAGGTATTGCGGAGAACCTTTGCTTGGGAAGGGGGTACGGGCATGTCGCACACGGAAGAGGGCACCACGGGTGACGCCGCGTCCGCTCAGGAGGACGACCGGCTGACGCCGGTGCTTCGTCCGGTGCGGGCGGGCAACGGCTTCGAGGAGGCCCTGGAGCAGATCCTTCAGGTGGTCCGCCTCGGCCTGGTGCCCGGCGGCGAGCGCCTGCCGTCGGAGCGGGAGCTGGCGGACCGCCTCGGCATCAGCCGGGTCACGCTGCGCGAGGTGCTGAAGGTGCTGCAGGACCAGGGCCTGGTCGAGTCGCGGCGCGGGCGGTACGGCGGGACGTTCGTCCGTGCGCGGCCCGCGGCGGCCGGCGAGGACGAGCTGCGCCGGCGCATCAAGGACGTCGACGTCGAGGACGCGCTGCGCTTCCGCGAGGTCCTGGAGGTCGGCGCGGCGGGGCTCTGCGCGGCGCACGGCCTGACCGGCGAGCAGGCGGACCGGCTGCGCGCGGCGCTCGACCGCACGCACGACGCGCCGCTCGCGGAGTACCGCCGCCTGGACACCCTGCTGCACCTCACGCTCGCCGAGCTGTGCGGGTCGCCGACGCTCACCGCCCAGTACGCCGCGGTCCGCGCGACCGTCAACGACCTCCTCGACTGCATCCCGCTCCTGGTGCGCAACCTGGAGCACTCGCAGCGCCAGCACACCGCGCTGGTGGAGGCGGTGCTCGACGGGGACGCGGACGGCGCGCGGGAGATGATGCGCGAGCACTGCGCGGGGACGGCGGCGCTGCTGCGGGGCTTCCTGACGTGAGGGGCTGTTGACCGGCGGGTAACGCACGGGGCTTGATTTATCCTGCCCGGCACGGCAAAGGTATGGATCCGTTCCATTGAGTCGCCCCCGCAGCAAGCCCGCAGTGCCGCCTGCCGCCGCATAGGAGCCGTGCCATGACCGTGGAGTCCACCGAGCCGAGTGCCACCGAGCCGAGTACCGCCGAACCGGCGGACGACTATCTGGAGCGCCGCACGCTCCGCCGGGGCAGCGCGGGCTGGCTGCTGCTCACCGGTCTCGGCGTCGCCTATGTGGTGTCCGGCGACTACTCGGGCTGGAACTTCGGCCTCGCGGAGGGCGGCTTCGGCGGGCTCGCGATCGCCATGGGGCTCATGGGCGTGATGTACGCGTGCATGGTCTTCTCGCTGGCCGAGCTCTCGTCCGTGCTGCCCACGGCGGGCGGCGGCTACGGCTTCGCGCGCCGGGCGCTCGGACCCTGGGGCGGCTTCCTCACCGGCACGGCGATCCTCATCGAGTACATCCTCGCCCCGGCCGCCATCTCCATCTTCATCGGCGACTACGTGGAGTCGCTCGGCCTCTTCGGCCTCACCTCGGGCTGGCCGGTCTATCTGGCCTGCTTCGCCGTCTTCATCGGCATCCACCTCTGGGGCGTGGGCGAGGCGCTGCGCTTCAGCTTCGTGGTGACCGGTGTCGCGGTGGCGGCGCTGCTCGTCTTCGCGGTCGGCGCGTTCCTGGACTTCGACGCGTCGAAGCTCAACGACATCCCCGTGGAGGCGGACGCGTTCGGCGCCAACTCCTGGCTGCCGATGGGCCTGTTGGGCATCTGGGCGGCGTTCCCCTTCGGCATGTGGTTCTTCCTCGGGGTCGAGGGCGTGCCGCTGGCCGCCGAGGAGACCAAGGACCCGGCGCGCACGCTGCCGCGAGCCATCCGCTGGTCGATGGCGATCCTGGTGGCCCTCGCGCTGCTCACCTTCTTCGCCTCGTCGGGAGCGCGCGGCGCGAACGCGCTGCAGGACGCGGGCAACCCGCTCGTCGAGGCCCTGCAGCCGGGCGGCGACGCGACGGGGCTGAGCCGCGTCATCAACTACGCGGGCCTGGCGGGCCTGGTGGCCTCCTTCTTCTCCCTCATCTACGCGGGCTCGCGCCAGCTCTTCGCGCTCTCCCGGGCCGGCTATCTGCCGCGCTTCCTGTCCCTCACCAGCAGCCGCAAGGCGCCCTACCTGGGCCTGCTCGTGCCGGGCGCGATCGGCTTCGGCCTGGCGGCGGCGACCGGGGACGGCGCACGCATGCTGAACGTCGCGGTGTTCGGCGCGACCATCTCGTACGCCCTGATGTCGCTCTCGCACATCGTGCTGCGCCGCCGCGAGCCGGGCCTCGAACGCCCCTACCGCACGCCCGGCGGCGTCCTGACCTCGTCCGTCGCGCTGGTCCTCGCGTGCGCGGCGCTGGTCGCGACGTTCCTGGTGGACGTGACGGCGGCGCTCATCGCGCTCGCGGTGTACGTGGTCGCCATCGCGTACTTCGGGATGTACAGCCGCAAGCACCTGGTGGCGCGCGCGCCGGAGGAGGAGTTCGCGGCGCTCGCCGCGGCCGAGGCAGAGTTGGAACGCGACTGATCACGGAACGCGACTGATCATGGACGCAGCTGAGCACGGACGCAGCTGAGCACCACGGTGAGGAAGAACGGAGCACGGTGAGCGAGAACGCAAGGGGCGCCAGGCCGCTGATCGGGGTCAGCACCTATCTGGAGCCCGAGGTGAGCTGGGGCGTGTGGCGGCTGCCCGCGGCCCTGCTGCCCGCCGGGTACCCGCGCCTGGTCCAGGCGGCGGGCGGCATCACGGCGATGGTGCCGCCGGACGACCCGGGGCGTGCGGCGGCCGTCGTCGCCCGCCTTGACGGCGTGGTCGTCGCCGGCGGCCCGGACGTGGAGCCGGCGCGGTACGGGGCACGGCCCGAGGAACGCACGGGCCCGCCCGCGCGGGAGCGGGACGCCTGGGAACTCGCCTTGATCGAGGCCGCGTTGGACTCTGGCACGCCCCTGCTCGGCATCTGCCGCGGCATGCAGCTGCTCAACGTGGCGCTCGGCGGGACGCTGGTCCAGCACCTGGACGGACACCGGGAACAGGTGGGCGTCTTCGGCACCCACACGGTGAAGCCGGTCCCCGGCACGCTGTACGAGACGATCGTGCCGGACGCGTCCACGGACGTGCCGACCTATCACCACCAGTCGGTGGACCGCGTCGGCCGGAACCTCGTGGTGTCGGCGTACGCGGAGGACGGCACGGCCGAGGCCCTGGAACTCCCCTCCCCCGCCTGGGCGTTGGGGGTGCAATGGCACCCGGAGATGGGCGAGGACACCCGCGTCATGGCAGCACTGGTCCGAGCCGCGTCCTGAGCCACTCCAGGGCAGCCGCACCCTGCGCCGCCTGAAAGGCCCGCAGGGTCGGCAGCCCGGGCGGGTCGGGCAGCAGGGAGTGGTGCACGAAGTAGCCGGCGAGGGCCGCGAGCGTCGCGGTCACGCCCTTCGGGTCCGCGTCCCGGCCCACCCGCCGGGCGGTGAACACGTCCTCCGGGTCGGGTCCGCCCTGGGCCCGCACGCACGGCAGCATGAGGAGCAGGTCGAACCAGGGCGCGGCGCGCGTGGCGTGCGGCCAGTCGACGAAGACGACGCGGCCGCCGTCGCACTCGCCGTCGCCGTCGCCGACGACCAGCATGTTGTCGGCGCGCAGGTCGCCGTGGGCGAGGGTGTCCCCGGTGGCGAACTGGGCCCATGGGGCGGCGAGTTCGGCGAGGGCGTGGAGGTGGCGCCGGGCCCAGGGGTCGAGGCGAAGGCCGCCGACCGGTCTGTTGCGGCTCGCCTCTCCCCCGGTCTCCGCCACGATCAGCTGCTCCCACCCCCGGAAGTCGTCCGCCTTCGCCTCGACCACAGAGGGGGCGCCGAGGGGAGCGGGCGTCAGGGCGCACCCAAGGGCGCCGGCCGCGTCCAGTACGAGCTCGAACTCATGCGAACTCCAAGGGACTTGGGGCTGCCGGCCCTCGATGTCCTCGAAGGCCAGGGCGACCCAGGTCCCGTCGTCGTAAGAGGCGAGCAGCCTCGGCGCGGGCACGGAGTCCGGCAGGGCCGCGGAGTTACGGGCCTCGGCGCGGTGCAGGTCCGGGCTGCCGGGGTTGGCGTCGGCGCTGACGGCCTTGACGAACGCCCGCCGGCCGTCGGCGAGCCGGACCCGCGCGGCGACACCCGGCGAGAAGCCGCCGCGCTGCGTCGTGGCGCCCACGACGGGCGCACCGAGGGCGGCGGCCAGCTCTTCCCTTACGTACGCGGGGAGTTGCTCCCAGGGGGTGCGGACGCCGGTGGCCGGGGGCGCGGTGGGGATCATGCCCCTCATGGTGAGAGACGGCGCCGGTCACCCGCCACGCATTTACGTGCGGGGGTCGGCGTCGGAGCCGCCGGGACCGGGCCGCCTCACGTCCGTCGCGTCAGCGTCAGCAGGTCCCGGCCCGGGCCCGCGGGGCGGTGGCCCGTCGGCCAGACCGCCCTTAGCTCCCTGCGCAGCCGTACGTCCGCCAGGGGGATCTCCACCAGGCGCCGGGCCGCCAGTTCCTCGCCCACGGCGAGTTCGCTGAGGACCGAGGGGCCCGCCCCGCTGACCGCCGAGGCCTTCACCGCCGTCGTGGACGACAGCTCGATCAGCGGGCGCGCGAGCGCGCCGAGTGCCGCTTCGAGGACCTGCCGGGTGCCCGAGCCCTCCTCGCGCAGGATCAGCGGCGTCGCCGCCAGCTCCGCGGCGGCCAGCGGCTTCCTGCGCCGCGCCCAGGGGTGCCCCGGCGCCGCCACGACGACGAGCCGGTCGTGCGCGACGACCACCTCGTCGAGTCCGGCCGGCACGGTGAGCCCCTCGACGAAGCCGAGGTCCGCCTCGCCGGCGAGGAGCCGGGCCGCGACCGCCGCGGAGTTGCCGGCCAGCAGTGACACGGCCGTGTCCGGCCGCTGCGTCCGCAGGGCGATCAGCCAGCCCGGCAGCAGGTACTCGGCGATCGTCATGCTCGCCGCGACCCGCAGCCGCGAGTCCCGCCGGTCGCGCAGCGCCTGCGCCCCCGCGTCGAAGGCCTCCGCCGCCTCGACGATCCGGCCCGCCCAGTCGGTGACCAGGGCGCCCGCCGCGGTGAGGCGCGAGCCGCGGGGCGAACGGTCCACGAGCGCGACGCCGAGCTGCCGCTCCATCGCGCGGACCCGGCTGCTCGCCGCGGGCTGGGTGATGCCGAGCTCCCGCGCCGCCCGCCCCAGACTGCCGAGCCGGGCCACGGCCAGCAGCAGCTGCAGCGCGCCGAGGTCGGGGACGCGGTGCGAGAGCGCCGCCTCCGTGGCGCTCGGGTAGGCGTAGGGCGCAGGAGACGCGGGAGGTACCGAGGACGCAGGGGGCTCGGGGGGCTCAGCGGACACGTGGGGCGAACTCATAAAGTCAGCTTATGCCCCCATAGAAGTGCACTCTCTGGTGGCGACCCCCTCCCCTGTAAGACCGTGGACCCATGGTCACCACCGCACACCCCGCGGCCGCCGCGGACCCCGCCCTCCCCGCCGTCGGCACCCGCCTCCTCGCGGTCCGCCACCTCGGCCCGAACTGGTACGCCGCCGTCATGGGCACGGCCATCGTCGCCAACGCGGGCGCGACGCTGCCGTACGGCTTTCCGGGGCTGCGCACCGGCTGCGCCGTCGTGTGGGCCTGCTCCCTCGTGATGCTCGCCGTCCTGCTCACCGCCCGCGCCGCCCACTGGATCCACCACCGCGACCAGGCCCGCGCCCACCTCCTCGACCCGGCGATGGCCCCGTTCTACGGCTGTCTGTCGATGGCGCTGCTCGCGGTCGGCGGCGGCACCCTGATCGTCGGCAGGGACTGGATCGGCACGGAGGCCGCCGTCGCGCTCGACACCGTCCTGTACTCCCTGGGTACCGCCATCGGCCTCGCCGCGGCCGTCGCGATCCCGTACCTGATGGTGGTCCGGCACCGCATCGCCGCCGACCAGGCGTCCCCCGTATGGCTGTTGCCCGTCGTGGCCCCCATGGTGTCGGCGGCCGTCGGCCCCCTGCTCATCCCGCACCTGCCCGCGGGCCAGGCCCAGCAGACGATGCTCTACGCCTGCTTCGCGATGTTCGGCCTGAGCCTGCTCGCCGCCCTGGTGATGCTGCCGGTGATCTTCGCCCGCCTGGTGACCGCGGGCCCGCTGCCGCTCGCCCTCACCCCCACCCTGTTCCTGGTGCTCGGCCCGCTCGGCCAGTCCACGACCGCCACCAACAAATTCGCCGACTTCGCGCCGGGCGTCGTCCCCGCCCCGCTGGACCGGGGCTTCCTCGTCTTCGCCGTACTCTTCGGCGTCCCCGTGATGGGCTTCGCCCTGATGTGGCTGACGCTCGCCGCGGCCCTGGTGGTGCGCGCCCGGCGCCGCGGCATGGGCTTCGCGATGACCTGGTGGGCGTTCACCTTCCCGGTGGGCACCTGTGTGACGGGCGCCGAGGGCCTGGGCAACCACACCGGCCTCGCGGTCTTCGACTGGCTCGCGACCGGCCTCTTCGCCCTGCTCGTGACCGCCGTGGCGGTGGCGCTGACCCAGACCCTGCGCGGCGTCGTCAGCGGAAGGCTGCTCGCAGCGCCGCGCTGAGCACGGCCGGTGCCTCCGTCAGGGACGGCCCGTACCAGGTGAGGTGGCGGCCGCCGACCAGGGCGACCGGGGTGCGCGGGACGAACTCCTCGGGGCCGTCCTCGCGCGTGAAGCGGTACGGCTCGTCGGGCAGCACCACCAGGTCGAGGTCCGCCGAGCGCAGCTCGTCGACGGGCACGCGCGGATACCGCTCGGCGTGGCCCGCGTACGCGTTGTCGATGCCGAGGCGCGCGAGGACGTCCCCCGCGAAGGTGTCCCGGCCGAGGACCATCCACGGCCGCCGCCAGATCGGGACCGCGGCCCGCAGCCGGACCGGCGCCGGGTGCGGATCCCGCAGAGCCCGCAGATCTCCCAGACCCCGTAGATCCCGCAGATCCCGCGCATCCAGCAGACCCTGCGGCTCCCGCCACGCCGCCTCCGCCGCCGCCAGCCACTCCGGCCGCCCCGCCCCGCACGCCGCCAGCACCCGGGTCAGCTCACGGAAGGCCTGCTCCACCGTGCGGACCTCGGTCACCAGGACCTCCAGCCCCGCCGCACGCAGCGCCGCCAGGTCGGGCGCCCGGTTCTCCTCCTCGTTGGCGATCACCAGATCGGGTGCGAGGGCGACGACGGCGGGCACGTCCGGGTTCTTCGTGCCGCCGACCCGGGTGACGTCAAGGTCCGCCGGGTGGCTGCACCACTCGGTGGCCCCGACCAGCGCGCCCGGCACGGTGACGGCCACCGCCTCGGTCAGCGAGGGCACCAGCGAGACGACCCGCCGGGGGCCGCGTGCGAGCGTCACCTCAGCGCCCCTTGTCGTCCACCGCTTCGATGTGGTCGCCGACCGCGACCACCAGGACCCGGGTGTCGGGCACCGTGGCCCGCCACCGGTGCCGCACCCCGCCCGTGAGGAACAGGGTGTCGCCGCGCCCGAGACGGTAGGCCCGGCCCTCCGCCTCCATCTCCACGGCGCCCTCCAGGATGTACATCAACTCGTCGTTGCGGTGCTGGAATTCGCGTCCCTCGTCGTGGTCGCCGATGAACTCCAGGGCGTGCAGCTGATGGTGTCCGCGGGCCAGCTCGCGCACCCGCGCCTCGGGCGTGGAGCCGTCCAGGTCCGTGTCGTCGTCGGCCCGCACCACCTCGACGGTGCGGGCCGGGTCGGCGGCGGCGAGGAGCTCCACGTCGGTGGTGCACAGGGCGTCCGCGACCCGCTGCAGGGAGCGCATGCTGGGCCGGGCGCGCTCGTTCTCGATCTGGCTGAGGAAGGGCACCGAGAGGCCGCTGCGCTCGGCGACGACGGCGAGGGTGAGCTCGAGCTGGCGACGGCGCCGCCGCACGGCCGAGCCCACCCGGAGGGTCTCCTTGTGCTCGTCCATCGCCTCGGCTCCCTTCAGCGCATCGGCCCGCTCTCACCCTGAGGGGTTCCCTGCACCCTACGCATGTTCGCCAAACGGTTTTGCCCCGTTGCACGGACGCGCACCCGTCGTGCACCACCACCCTTGCAAGGAAGTGCGCCGCGCGCCTGTTTTTCGCGCCCCTACAGCTCGCGCCAGTAGAGCAGTTGCCCCGCCTCACCGGGGGCGGAACCCTCCGCCGGCACGAACAGGCTGACGAGCAGGGCCGGTTGGCCCCGCGGGTCGGTGAGCAGGGTCGCGGAGGGGTTGGCGAAGGCGTGGCTGCCGCCGTGCGTCCGGATGGCGAGACGGTCCGCCCGGCCGCTGACGGGGTCGTACGCGTAGGTCCCCCAGCTGCCGAAGTCGCCGGGCCGCCCCTGGCCCTCGACGAGCACCACGCGCCGCCCGCCGAGCTCCACGGGTGCCCGGTCGCCGATGTTGCCGCCGTTGCCCCGGCTCCGCACGGCGCGGTCCAGGCGCCGGTCGGGCTCGGCGTGCCAGTGGCGGAAGCCGGTGAGGGTGGCGCGCAGCTGGCGGTCGGTGTCGCAGCCGGCCCGGTAGTGCCCGGTGAGGTGGATGGTGGCGCCGCGTACCGCGGTGATGCTCGGGGTGCCCTCGGCGCAGCGGGAGAGGGTCAGCGGGGCGTCGAAGGAGCGGTGGGCGTGCCCGTCGAGCAGGGCGCGCAGGCTCCGGTAGGCGCGGACCGCGACGTGGTTGCGGGGGTCCTTCTCGTAGGCGAGGACGTAACCGCCGCGGCCGTCGTGGGCGAGCGTGGCCTGGTGGGTGCCGGGCCCGAAGTCGTGGCGGCGCTGCCAGTGGCGCAGGTCGGCGGAGGTGGCGACGGCGGCGTGGAAGCGGCCGTCGGACAGGAGCGTGTGGTAGACGGCGAGGTACGTGCCGTCCTGGGCCTGCTCGATCTGCGCGGCGTCCATGGTGCGGCCGGTGTGGTCCCGGGCGTCGTAGCGGTGGCCGTCGGCGGCGGTGACGTCCTCGGCGAGGGCGGCCAGGCGCGCGGTGGCCGCTGAGGCGGGGGCGGCGTCGGCCCGTGCGAGCTGCGCGACGACCAGGGCGGCGGCGAGGGCGAGCGCGAGGGCGGCGACGAGGAGCGCGGTCCTTGGCTGCCTTGCGGTCACGGGTGGGGTCTCACGTTCAGCTGTTCACGAGGAGCGGGGCTCGCGGGGTGGGCTCGCCCGGAGGCGGCGAGGGTCGGGGCTCGCCCGGATGCGGCGAGGGTCGGGGCTCGCCCGGGTGTTCGACAGGGGTGGGCCTCGTCGAGGTTAGAGACCCGGCGGGCCCGCCGGAACACCCCGAGGGGTGGGCTTCGCCACAAGGCGACGCCCACCCCTCGGTGCTCGGCGGAGATGCCGGCCTACTGCACGGCCGTCATCTTCTCCTCGAAGCCCGGGTTCTTCTTCAGCCAGGCGTCGACGGCCTTGGGCTCGTTGCCCTTGCC
Source organism: Streptomyces sp. NPDC005863 (assembly GCF_042871345.1). Classification (NCBI taxonomy): domain Bacteria; kingdom Bacillati; phylum Actinomycetota; class Actinomycetes; order Kitasatosporales; family Streptomycetaceae; genus Streptomyces; species Streptomyces sp. NPDC005863. The sequence continues at coordinate 294,895 of NZ_JBIAII010000009.1, forward strand.
CGCCTTGTTGATCTCGTTCTCCAGACCCGCGAGCTGTGCCTCGCTCATGTGGAACTTCTTGAGCCACTTGGTGAGCTGCGGGTACTGCTCGGGGAAGTCCTTGCTGGAGATGGTGCGGATGGTGTCACCCTTGCCGAAGCCGCCCTTGGGGTCCTTCAGCTTGGTGAGCTTGTACTCGTTGTACGCCCAGTGCGGCGACCAGAGCAGGACGGCGATCGGCTCCTTCTTGGCGTACGCCGCCTTCAGCTCGGCCAGCATCGCCGGGGTGGAGCCGGAGACGATGTCGTACTCGCCCTCCAGGCCGTACTTCGGCAGCACCTTGTCCTTGAGCGCCGTCATCACACCGGTGCCCGGCTCGATGCCGACGATCTTGCCCTTGAACTTGTCGCCCTTGCCCTTCAGGTCCGCCAGCGACTTGACGTCCTTGACGTACGAGGGGACGGAGACCTCCAGCGAGGTCGGGCTGTACCAGGAGCCGATGTCCTTGAGGTTCGCCTTGTTCTTGTCCCAGTACGACTTCTGCGCGGTGGGCAGCCAGGCGTCCAGGTCCAGGTCGAGGTCGCCCTGGGCCAGACCGGTGTAGACGGGGCCGACGTCGGAGGGCGTCAGCTTCATCTTGTAGCCGCGCTTCTCCAGGACGCGCTTCCAGAGATTGGTCACGGCGATGTTCTCGTCCCAGGAGAAGTACGCGACGTTCAGCTCGCGCTTCTTCTCGTCGCCGCCGGAGTTCTTCGGCAGCGGGGCGAGCTTGTCGACGACGCCCGGGTTCTTCTTCAGCCAGGCGCGCACGGCGTCCTGCTGCTTGCCCTTGCCCGCCTTGTTGATCTCGGCCTCAAGGCTGGTGAGCTGCTTCTCGTCCATCTTGAAGTTCTTGAGCCACTTGCCGACCTGCGGGTTCTCGTCGGAGAAGCCCTTGCGCGCCAGCGTGTGCACGCCGTCGCCCTTGCCCCAGGCGCCCTTCGGGTCCTTGAGCTTCTTCAGGTCGAAGTCGTTGTAGGCCCAGTGCGGCGACCACAGCGGGACGACGATCGGCTCCTTCTTGGCGTACGCGGCCTTCAGCTCGGCCAGCATCGCCGGCGTCGAGCCGTCGACGACCTTGTACTCCTTGTCGAGCCCGTACGCCTTGAGCACCTTGCTCTTGAGCAGCTGCATCTCACCGGCGCTCGCCTCGATGCCGGTGATCTTGCCCTTGAACTTGCCGCCCTTGCCCTTGAGGTCGTCGAGCGAGTCGATGCCCTTCATGTACGAGGGGACGCTCAGCTCCAGCGACGTCGGGCCGTACCAGGAACCGATGTCCTCCAGGTCCTTGCCGTACTTCTTCCAGTACGTGGCGTGCGTCGTCGGCAGCCACGAGTCGGTCTGGAAGTCGATGTCGCCCTGCGAGAGCGAGGTGTAGAGCGGGCCCGCGTCCAGCTGGCTGGTCTCGACCTTGAACCCGCGCTGCTCCAGGATCTCCTTCCACAGGAAGGTGGAGGCGACGCCCTCGTCCCAGGGGATGTAGCCCATCTTGAGCTGCTTGCCCTGGCCGACGTTCTTGCTGTCGGCCACCGACTCCGACTGGGTGCCGCCGAAGATGCCCATGCCGCCCGCGACGAGCGCGAGGACGACGACGCCGACCATGGCGACGACGGGCTTGGGGCGGTAGTTCCAGATCTTCAGGCCCTGCGCGGCCTGCAGCTTGGCGAGCGCGCGGCGGCCCAGCGGCGAGACCTGGCTGCCCAGGCCGCTGGTGACGCGGTCCAGGTAGATGGCGAGGATGACGATGGAGACGCCCGCCTCCGCGCCGAGGCCCACGTCGAGCTGGCCGATGGCCTGGTTGACGTCGGCGCCGAGGCCGGGGGTGCCGACCATGCCGGTCAGCGCCGCCATGGAGAGGCCGAGCATGATGACCTGGTTGACACCGGCCATGATCGTCGGCAGCGCGAGCGGGAGCTGGACGCGGAAGAGGGTGTTGCGGGGCGTGGTGCCGAACGCGTCGGCCGCCTCGACCAGTTCCTTGTCGACCTGCCGGATGCCGAGTTCCGTCATGCGCACGCCCGGGGCGAGCGCGAAGACGATCGTGGCGACGATGCCCGCGGGGGCGCCCATCCGGAAGAAGAGGATGGCCGGGATGAGGTAGATCATCGCCGGGAGCGTCTGCATGAAGTCCAGGACCGGCCGCACGATGCCGCTGACCGTCTTGGAGCGCGCCGCCCAGATGCCGAAGGGCACCGCGATCACCAGCGCGACGAAGGTCGACACAAGGACCAGGGCCAGCGTCATCATCGCGTTGTCCCACAACTCCAGGGACACGATGAACGCGAAGCCCGCGAAGGCGAGGACACCGCCGACCAGGCCGCGCAGCCAGAAGGCGATGACGGCGAGGATGCCCGCCATCAGCAACGGCTCGGGGGCGGAGAGGACGTCGTAGACGCCGTCCCACATGTTCTGGAAGATCGTCTTGATGAAGTCGAACAGCCAGTCCATGTGGGTTCTGAGCCATTCGACCGAGTCGTTGACCCAGTCGCCGAAGGGAATCCTAGGCACCGCTGCTCACCTTGCCCACGTTCTTGCCGCCGTCGTCCTGCACGGGTATGGAGTCGGCCGGCGCGCCCTGCGACTCCCCGGCCGTCTCCGACTGCATCGGCTCGCCGAGCACGGCGAGCAGCCTGGCCCGCGGTACGACACCGACGAGCTTGCCGGCGTCGTCGGTCACCGCGACCGGCACGTCGCTCGTGGAGCAGGGGGTGAACAGCTCGATGATCGGGGTGTCCTCGGTGACCGTCGCGGCGGCGTCGGCCGCCACGAAGCCCTTCTCCGGCTCGGCCATGATCGCGCCCGCGGTGAGCACCCGGGAGCGGTCGACGTCCTGCGTGAACGCGGCGACGTAGTCGTTGGCCGGGGTCACCAGGATGTCCTGCGAGGTGCCGATCTGGACGATGCGGCCGTCGCGCATGACGGCGATCTGGTCGCCCAGGCGCATGGCCTCGTTCAGGTCGTGGGTGATGAAGACGATGGTCTTCTTCAGCCGCTTCTGCAGCACCAGGAGCTGGTCCTGCATGTCCCGGCGGATCAGCGGGTCGAGCGCGCTGAAGGACTCGTCCATGAGGAGCAGGTCGGCGTCGGTGGCCAGCGCGCGGGCCAGGCCCACGCGCTGCTGCATGCCGCCGGACAGCTCGTCGGGCCAGGACTTCTCCCAGCCCTTGAGGCCCGCGAGCTCCAGCGCCTCGGTGGCGCGCTTCTCGCGCTCGGCGCGCGGCACGCCCTGCACCTCGAGGCCGTAACCGGCGTTCTCGAGGACGCTGCGGTGCGGGAAGAGCGCGAAGTGCTGGAAGACCATGCTGATCTTCTTGGAGCGCACCGCCCGCATCTCCTTGGCGCTCAGCTCGGTCAGGTCCTGACCGTCGAAGAGCACGTGCCCGGCCGTCGGCTCCGACAAGCCGTTGAGCATGCGCAGCAACGTGGACTTGCCGGATCCGGAGAGACCCATGACGACGAAGATCTGGCCCGGCTCGACCTCGAAGGAGGCGTCGATGACGGCAGCGGTGGTGCCGTCGGCGCGCAGCTCCTCTCGGTCGGCTCCGTGGCGGAGTTTCTCCACCGCGTCATCGGGTCGTCTGCCGAACACCTTGTACAAGTGCTCGGCCTGCAGCCTGGACACATACACCTCTCGGGTCGAACCAAGACGGCCCGCCTCCCCCGCCGGCGGGCCGTGGAGCGGCACGGAATCTGCCCGTTTACCAAATCGAAATGTTGAATCCTCGACCGGGTTGGCTCCGGGTGCGCCCCTGCCCCCACTTATCCGAACCAAACCAAGGAGTGGCCCAGCTCACATTCGTTGCGTGCTCGGCGCGCGGTGATCACGATGCGCAACGAACCCCCGACACGAGCTCGACGGACACGGCCTCGTGCGCAGCGCGTTCGCACTGTCGGTGGTGTGCGGCATGATGCGCGATGTGACTCAGCGAACACGACGGCTCATGCTTCTCGACACGGCGTCCCTCTACTTCCGGGCGTACTTCGGCGTCCCGGAGTCCATGAAGGCGCCGGACGGCACCCCGGTCAACGCGGTGCGCGGACTGCTCGACTTCATCACCCGCCTCGTCCTGGACCACCGCCCGGACGACCTGGTGGCCTGCATGGACGCGGACTGGCGCCCGCACTGGCGCGTCGAGCTCATCCCCTCGTACAAGGCGCACCGCGTCGCCGAGGAGACCCCGAAGGGCCCGGACGCCGAGGAGATCCCGGACACCCTCTCCCCGCAGGTGCCGATCATCGAGGCCGTCCTCGACGCGCTCGGCATCGCCCGGGTGGGCGTCGAGGCGTACGAGGCGGACGACGTGATCGGCACCTACGCGGCCCGCGCCACCGGCCCGGTGGACATCGTCACCGGCGACCGCGACCTCTACCAGCTGGTCGACGACGCGCGCGGCATCCGCGTCCTCTATCCCCTCAAGGGCGTCGGCACGCTCCAGATGACGGACGAGGCCTGGCTGCGCGAGAAGTACGGCGTGGACGGTCCCGGCTATGTGGACCTGGCCCTGCTGCGCGGCGACCCGAGCGACGGCCTGCCGGGCGTGCCCGGCATCGGCGAGAAGACGGCCACCAAGCTCCTGGACGCCTACGGCGACCTGGCCGGGATCATGGCCGCGGTCGACGACCCGAGGTCGAAGCTGACGCCGTCGCAGCGCAGGCGGCTCGACGAGTCGCGCGCGTATGTGGCGGTGGCGCCGAAGGTCGTACGGGTGGCGGGGGACGTGCCGCTGCCCGACGTCGACACGGCCGTGCCGCGCGAGCCGCGCGACCCCGCGGCCCTCGACGAACTGGCGGCCCGCTGGGGCCTGGGCGGATCGCTGCAGCGACTGCTCTCCGTCCTGCACCCCTGAGGTGTTAGCTTAGGTAAACCTAAGTAGTTGTGGATCAGGGGAGGCCGTCGCCATGGCAGAACGTCCGGCACGAAAAGCACCGAAGGCCCAGACCGCGCGCGTGGTGCGCACGGAGCGGCTGACCCCGCACATGCAGCGGGTCGTCCTCGGCGGCGCGGGTCTCGCGGAGTTCGCCGCGGGCGAGTGCACCGACCACTACGTGAAGCTGCTCTTCGCCGCGGAGGGCGTCACCTATCCCGAGCCGTTCGACATCCAGCGGATCCGCGAGGAGTTCCCGCGCGAGCAGTGGCCGGTGACGCGGACGTACACGGTCCGCTCCTGGGACCCGGAGGCCCGCGAACTGGCCCTCGACTTCGTGATCCACGGCGACGAGGGCCTCGCGGGCCCCTGGGCGCGGACCGTCGAGGCGGGCGCCACGGTGCGCTTCCTCGGCCCCGGCGGCGCGTACGCCCCGTCGGCCGACGCCGACTGGCACCTGCTGGCCGGCGACGAGAGCGCCCTGCCGGCCATCGCGGCGGCCGCGGAGGCGCTGCCCGCGGGCGCGGTGGCGCGCATCTTCGTGGAGGTCGAGGGCGCGCAGGAGGAGCAGAAGATCGCGACCGACGCGGAGATCGTCTGGCTGCACCGCGGCGAGCGCCCGGTGGGCGAGCTCCTGGTGGAGGCGGTACGCGCCCTGGACTTCCCCGAGGGCACGGTGCACGCCTTCGTCCACGGCGAGGCGGGCTTCGTGAAGGAACTCCGCCGCTACCTGCGCGTGGAACGCGAGATCCCCCGCGAACAGCTCTCCATCTCCGGCTACTGGCGCCTCGGCCACAACGAGGACGGCTGGCAGGCGTCGAAGCGGGAGTGGAACGCGGAGGTGGAGGCGGAGCAGGAGAAGTCTGCGTAGGCGCAGCCCGCTGCCCTTGCCGTTCCGGGTGTACGGGGGGTCACCTCCCCGCCCCCTCAGCACCCCCACCACCCAAGCCCCGCCGCTCCGCGGCTAGGGGGGGCCGGGGGGGCTCCCCCAACTTCTACCTGCAGCCACAAACACCCGCCGCTCCGCGGCGAGGGAGGGGCGGGGGGGGCGGGCTCTCCCCCCACCTCTTACCTGCGGGCCCAAACAGTCCCGCCGCTCCGCGGCGGATGCATCCCACCCACCCACCCGTTTACCCCGCGACGCGGGGCGGGAGTAGGGGCGGGTGGGCGGGCGTACCCCGTGACGCGTCGTGGGAGCAAGGCGGGTGGGCGGGTGTGCTCCGCGACGCGTCGTGGGAGCAGGGCGGGTGGGTGTGCCCCACGACGCGCCCTGGGGCAGGGGTGGGTGGGCGGGTATGCCCCGCGACGCGTCGTAGGAGCAGAGGCGAGTGGGTGGGCGCGCTCCGCGACACGCCCTGGGGGCAGTGGTGGGATGGGCAGGTGTGCCCCGCGACGCGTCGTAGGAGCAGGGGCGAGCGGGTGGGCGTGCCCCGCGACGCACCCTGGGAGCAACCGTGGGTGGGTGTGCCCCGCGACGTGCCTCGGCGGCAAAGGCGGCTAGGTCTGCGCCACATCGCGCGGTGGGAGCCGGGGCGGGTGAGCGTGCACCGCGTCACGCGGTGGGAACCAGGACAGGCGGGTTCGCTCCGCTACGCGCCCTGGCAGCAAAGGCGGCTAGTGCTGCGCCACGACGCGCGGTGGGAGTCGGCGGGTGGGTCTGCGCCGCGTCACGCGGTGGGAACCAGGGCAGGCGGGTTCGCTCCGCTACGCGCCTTGGGAGCGAAGGCGGACGGGCTGCGCCGCATCGTGCGGTGGGAGCCGGGGCGTCAGGGTGGTGCGCCACCCGCCGGGCCGCACCCGCGTACGAGACGGGAGGGGACGTGGGGGTATGTGCGCACGGAGCACCGAGCACGCTGTAGCAATGTTGTCCGCGAGGCGTGGCGAACAGTGGATGGCGAGTACGCACATACCCCCGCGGCCCCGCACCCAAAAACGGGCAATAGGCGCAGACCCCAGCCCCCACGCACCCGCACCCCACCCCCCCCTACCCCCAGCCCCTCACACCCCCGCCACCCGCGCATGCAGATGCATGTCGTGCCACCCGTCCTCATGCAGCACCGCACTCCGCTTGGTGCCCTCCACCGCGAACCCCGTCTTCAAAGCGACCCGGCACGACGCCTCGTTCGCCGTCGCGTGTGTCAACTCCAGGCGGTGCAGGCCCACCTCACCGAACGACCACTCCGCGAGCGCGACCACCGCACGCGGCGCCACCCCCCGCCCCCGAGCCCCCGGCATCGTCCAGTACGCCACCTCCGCCTGACCGTCCGCCAGCACGATGCCCCGCAGGGCCACCCGCCCCACCACCACGTCCGACCCACCCTCGGCGACCGCCCAGTACGCGTCGCGCTCCTCCTCCCACGCCCCGCGCCAGCCCTCTATCCAGCCCCGCACCTCACTCTCGGAGTCGGCAACCCGCGCGTGCCAGCGCTGTATCACGGGGTCCTGGAACGCCTCGTACACGGCGGGCGCGTCGGCGGACGACCAGGGGCGCAGGACCAGGCCGCCGGGGACGGGAAGCGTCGGCTGCGCGCGCCGGGCGAGCGCACCGGCCGCGACGATGTCGGAGATCGTGAAAGGCATGGGCGCATCGTGTCAGCGGCGACGCCGGCGACGGCAGTGGTTTTCCCGACGCACACCTCCACGCCCCCCCGTACGCTGACCCCCTGATGAGACGCAAGCGCCGCCCCCTCGCCGCCCCGCTCCCCCAACGCGACGGCATCGATCCCGTCCGGGTCGCCCTCCCCACCGACGGCACGTGGCCGACCGTTCGCGACTTTCTGGTGGAGCGGCTCCCCGTCGGGGCCGGCGTCGTCGACGCGATGGTGCGGGACGGCCGATTCGTCGACTCGAACCGCGCACCCGTGACCCCGGCCACCCCCTACCTGCCGGGCACCTCCGTCTGGTTCCACCGGGACCACCCCCCGGAGGCCCCCGTCCCGTTCCCCCTCGACGTCGTCCACCGCGACGAGCACATCGTCGTCGTGGACAAGCCGCACTTCCTCACGACGATGCCACGCGGCAGCCACGTCACGCAGACCGCCCTCGCCCGCCTCCGCACGGAGCTCGGCATCCCGACACTGGGCGTCGCCCACCGCCTCGACCGGCTGACGGCGGGCCTGCTCCTGTGCACCGTACGACCCGAGGAACGCGGCGCGTACCAGACGCTGTTCAGCGACCGCCGCGTACACAAGGAGTACGAGGCCATCGCGCCGTACGACCCGGACGTACCGCTCCCCCGGACCGTGCGCAGCCACATCGTGAAGGAGCGCGGGATCATCGCCGCGTACGAGGTGGCGGGCGCCGAACCCAACAGCGAGAGCCGCATCGAACTCGTCGAACACCGGCCCACCCGGCACCCGCACCACCCCGAATACCCCCACCACCTCGGCCGCTACCGCCTCACCCCGCACACCGGCCGCACCCACCAACTCCGCGTCCACATGAGCACGTTGGGGCTTGCGATCCTCGGCGACCCGGTCTACCCGGTCGTGGCTGAACCGACCGCGCCGGACGACTTCCGCCGACCCCTGCAACTCCTCGCGAAAGTCCTGGAGTTCACGGACCCGGTCACGGGCGTAGCCCACCGCTTCGTCAGCGGCCGGACGCTGGACGCCTGGTCGGCGTACGACGACTGGGCGCGCTAGCGCCGGCCACCAACACCCAGCCATCAACACCCAGCCGTCAGCACCCAGCCGTCAACGCCCAGCGGCCAGCGCCCAGCGCCCAGCGCGCCCAGCCCTCAGTACCCCCGCCACCAGACGAGGAACCGCTGCCACGCCCCCTTGGGCCGCACCGCCTCGGGCGCCACCGCGGGCGCGGCCGGAGCCTGCGCGACGGGCACGGGATCGACCGGTTCCGGCCGTCGCGGCGCCGGCGAGGACACCTGCCAGTCCCTGCGCGGCGTCGGCAGCTGAGCCGACGGACGCGCCATGACATCCTGCGGCGGCCGCGGCGCGAACTTGACCGGCAGCTCCACCAGATGCCGCGACAGGATCGACGACGTCCAGCGCAACTCGCGCTCGTCCACGGACAGTTCGACGTCCGGCAGCCGCATCAGAAGCGCGTCGACACCGGTGTCCGCGATGGCGCGGCCGATGTCCTGGCCGGGACACTCGTGCGGGCCGCCGCTGAACGCGAGGTGCGAGCGGTTGCCCTGCATGTTGGCGGCGAGGTCGGGCCGCACCACCGGGTCGACGTTGCCCGGCGCGATGCCGAGGATCAGGCCGTCGCCCGCCCGGATCTGCTGGCCGCCGAGCTGGGTGTCCTGCTTGGCGAAGTAGCCGACCATCGCGCTGAACGGCGGTTCGTCCCACAGGGACTGCTCGACCGCCTCGGGGACCGTCATCTGGCCGCCGCTGAGCTGGGCGCGGAAGCGCGGGTCGGTGAGGACCATCCGCAGGACGTTGGCGATGAGGTTGGCCGTGGCCTCGTACGCGGCGATGAGGACCAGCCGCAGATGGGCGCCCACCTCGTCGTCGGAGAGTCGCGCGGGGTGGGCGAGGAGGTTGCTGGTGAAGTCCTCCTCCGGGTTGGCCCGGCGCCGGGCGACCAGACCCATCAGGACTTCCATCACGTACGCGTTGCTGGCGATGGCGGTCTCGGTGCCCTTGATCATGTCGCGGGCGGACTGCACCATGCGCTCGTTGTACTCCTCCGGCATGCCGAGGACGTGGCACATCACCATCATCGGCAGGTGCTCGGCGAACTGGCTGACCAGGTCGGCGCGGCCGTCCTGGCAGAAGTCGTTGAGCAGGTGGTTCGTGTAGCGGTTGATGAAGCGGCGGATGCCGCGGTGGTCGATGCCGGACATGGCGCCGGTGACCGCGCCGCGCAGCCGCTGGTGCTCGTCGCCCTCGACGAAGCTGCACATCGGCTGCCAGGTGAAGACGGGCGCGAGCGGGTGGTCGGGGCCCGCGGTGCCGTCCTGCACGGCGCGCCAGCGGCGCGAGTCGCGGGTGTACTGCGAGGGGGTGCGGACCATGTGGAGGTTCTCGCTGTGGCCGAGGACCGCCCAGATCGGCACGTCGTTGTGGATGAGCACGGGCGCGACCGGGCCGTGCTCGGCGCGCAGCTTCTCGTACAGCCCGGCGAGGTCGGCGTCCGCCTCGGGGCCGAAGAGGCGGCGCAGGCCGCCGGGGCCGAGGCCGTGGGCGGGGCAGCCGGGCGGCGCGGCGGCGGGGCCGTCGGTTCCGGGCCAGGAAGAGGAGGTCGTCACGGTCGTCGCTCCGGGATTCGCTGAGGGGTTCCGGGTTTCTTGGTTGCCGGGCGGCACGGGGTCCGGGACACGGCGGTCCGGGACGCGCGGGCCCGGGAGATGGCGGTGCGGACGCGGCGCGCTCAGACGCGTGTCACCGTCAGGGAGTGCAGATAGCGCATCAGGGTCATCAGGACGTCCCGGCTGGACTCCCGGCGGCGCGCGTCGCAGGCCATGATCGGCACCGCGGGTTCCAGGTCGAGGGCCCGGCGCAGGGTCTCGATCGGATGGTGGGGCGCGTCGGGAAAGTCGTTGACGGCGACGACGAACGGCACACCGCGCTCCTCCAGGCGGCCGATCACGTCGAAGCTGACCTCCAGACGGCGGGTGTCGATCAGGACCACCGCGCCGAGCGCGCCCTCGAAGAGGCCGTTCCACAGGAACCAGAAGCGTTCCTGGCCGGGGGTGCCGAAGAGGTAGAGGACGAGTTCGTCGGAGATGCTGATCCGGCCGAAGTCCATCGCCACGGTGGTGGCGGTCTTGGACTCGGAGCCGTAGTTGTCGTCGACCCCGATGCCCGCCTGGGTCATGGTCTCCTCGGTCGTCAGCGGGCGGATCTCGCTCACCGAGCCGACCATCGTGGTCTTGCCGACCCCGAACCCGCCCACGATCACGACCTTCACGGCGGCCGTGGCCGTGTGCGGCAGGACGTCCTCGCTGCGGGGGCCGGTGATCGTGTCAGAGCTTTTGAAGTCCATGCATCACCGCTTCGAGGAGGGATCGGTCGGGGAGCGCGGAGCGGACGATGGGGGCGCGCGCCTGGATGAGCTCGGATCCGAGCAACTCCGTCAGGACGACCGTCACCACGCTGAACGGCAGCGCCATGTACGCCGACAGCTCGGCGACGGAGAGCGGCGTCGTGCACAGCCGCAGCACCGCGGAGTGCTCGGGCTGGGCCGTGGGCGAGGCCTCGCCCTGCGCGACGACCAGGGTGACGAGGTCGAGCGGCGCCCGCTCGGAGCCCTCGCCGGTGAGGATGTACAGCCGCTCCGGGTTCTCGGGGCTGCGGCGCTCCCGTTGGGGAGGCGCGCCGGCCTGCGGCGGGCCGTCGCCCTGCTCCGCACCTCGGGCGGAGTCCGGCACAGGAGTCATACGGCCTGCCCGTCACGCCGGGGCGGGCTCGTCAGATGGGCCCCGATGCGTACCACCAGGTCGCGCATGCGGGTGCCGATGAGGCCCGCGTCGACGGTCTCGTCCGCGAGTACGGCGAGGTAGGCGCCGGCACCCGCGGCCATCAGGTAGAAGTAGCCGCCGTTGATCTCGATGATGACCATCTTCATGCCGCCGTCGCTGTGCGGGATCTCGGTGGCCACGGCGGCGGCCAGGCTCTGCAGTCCCGCGCAGGCCGCGGCGATGCGGTCGGCCGCGTCCGGGTCGCCGCCGTAGCGCGCGATGCGGAGGCCGTCGGCCGAGAGCACCACGATCTGCCGGGTCTGTGGCACCCCGTCGGCGAGCTCCTTCAGCATCCAGTCGAAATTGGCGCGTTGCTGGATCACTGCCAGTCCCTCTCGTCGGCGCTGCCGTGGTGGTTGCGGTGGGTTCCCTGCGGAGGGAAGGATCCCTCGGTCGTGGGCCCGTCCGCGGCGGTTCCGGGCGGCGGCACCGGATCGGGGTCACCCGGGTCCTCGCCCTTGACGCCCTTCATGAACGCCTCGATCCACAGGCCCGGTTCGGGCTCCTCGCGCTTGGGTGCGGGGACCGGTGGCGGGGCGGTCGCTGCGGCGTGGGCCTCGGCGATCCGCTGGGCCTCGGCCTCCTGGGCGTACCGCTCGCTGAGCGAGATCTTGACGCGGCTGCGGCGCTGCGGCAGCCCGTTCGGGGTCCATTCGGTGACCTCGGGGACGTCGTCCTCCATGGTCGCGGTGAGCGGGGAGCGCAACGGCGGGCCCGCGGTGACGACGCGGGGCTTCTTGCGGCGGATGTTGCGGGCGGGCTCCTCGATGGTCCGTCCGGCGTTGTCCACGCGCGGTACGGCGGAGGCGCCGATGCCGTGCGCGAGGCCGGGCGCCGGGCCCGTGGTGATCATCTCGCGGGGCACGATGAGGACCGCGCGGACCCCGCCGTAGGCGGACTGCCGCAGGGAGACCTGGAGGTTGTACATCTGCGAGAGGCGGCCGACCACGGCCATGCCGAGGCGGGGCGTCTCGCCGAGGTCGTTGAGGTCGATGCCGGCCTGGGCCTGCTCCAGCATCCGTTCGGCGCGGGCGCGGGCCTCCTCGCTGAGGCTGACGCCGCCGTCCTCGATCTCGACGGCGATGCCGGTCTGCACCTCGACGGCGGTGACGTGCACCTTGGTCTGCGGCGGAGAGTAGCGGGTGGCGTTGTCGAGGAGTTCGGCGCAGGCGTGGATGAGTGGCTCGACGGAGGTGCCGTGGATCGCGACGTTGGCGATCGAGTGCAGTTCGACGCGCGGGTAGTCGAGGATCCGGGACATCGCACCGCGCAACACGCTGAACAGCGGTACGGGCTTGGGCCACTGGCGGCCGGGGCGGGCGCCGCCGAGCACCGCGATGGAGTCGGCGAGGCGGCCGATCAGCGCGGTGCCGTGGTCGATGCGCAGCAGGTCGTCGAAGACCTCGGGGTTGCGCCCGTGGAACTCCTCCATGTCGCGCAGTTCCGCGGCCTGTTGGTGGACGATCGACTGGACGCGCCGGGCGATGTTGACGAAGGCGCGCTGCGCGGACTCGCGCATCGCTTCCTCGTGGTCCAGGGTCTCCAGGACGGAGCGCAGCAAGTCGCGCTGGGCGTCGGGGAGTTCACGGTAGGCCTCGTCGGCGTCCACGACCTTGCGGACCACGTCGGCGGGCGATTCGCCCTGCCGCAGCCGCCAGAGCGCCTCGGGCAGGATCTCCCGGCCCAGGCGTACGGTCTCGTCGTCGTGGGAGGCGATGCGCCGCTCCAGGAAGGCCAGCCGCTGTCCGTACTGTGCGCGCTGTCCCCGGATGGTCCGGCCGCGCCGCACGGCTTCGGCGCCGACCGCGATGACCATGAGGGTCGCGACGGCGCCGCACCAGCCGACGGCGGGGCGGGCCGATTCCGTCACCGAGGCGACGGCGGCTCCGGTGGCCGCGGCCATCAGCAGGGCGGGCAGCAACAGCACACGCGCGTAAGGGACTTCTCGGCCACCGGGAGGCGATTGAACACTCACCATGTATGCCCTCTGAACACTCGTCTTGGGGGGAATGACGTCTTTGGGGGGTGAAGGTACCTATGCAGGGTCTTGTCGGGACGATAAAGCGAACGATCGAAAGATTTGGGAACAAGCGCGCGAATCTGTCGCAACACGTTCAACTCGCCGCGCTCCGGGCGAGCTTAGTCCGCCGAAATCACCGCCGTGTCATATTCGCCAACCCCCTGCAGAGGCCGCACCGAGAGGCATACACTCTGCTCTTTTGCACACGTCGCGATCATTCGAACACGTGGAGTAACGCCTCGAACGGCACCGCTCCCTGGGGCATCGACACCGCTCCAGGGACAACGACACCGCCCCCGAGGTCCGGAAGCTCTCCGGTCCTCGGGGGCGGTGTCCGCGCCTTGGGGTGTCAACCCACCGAGCTGTACGCCACCACGCCGCGCAGCAACTGGTCCACGGCCTTGCGGGCGTTCTTCGCCACCGTGCTGTTCTCCCGCGGGGCCGCCGCGGAGATCTGGCCCAGGACGTCGATGACCTGCTTGCACCAGCGCACGAAGTCACCGGCCGGCATCTCCGCCTCGCGCAGCACCTCGTCGAGCCCCTTGTCGGAGGCCCACATGTACGCCGCCCAGGCGAAGCCCAGGTCGGGTTCGCGCTGCCCGACCCCCTCCGCCTGGTTGATCTTGAAGTCTTCCTCCAGGGCGTCGAGCCGGCCCCAGATGCGGACCGTCTCGCCCAGGGCCGCCTTCACCGCCCCGGACGGCAGCTTCGGCGCGATGGCGTCATCGCTGCTGCGCGCCTCGTACACCAACGCCGAGACGCACGCGGCCAGTTCGGCCGGGCTCAGCCCCTCCCACACGCGGGCGCGCAGGCATTCACTGGCCAGCAGGTCCAGCTCGCCGTAGAGCCGGGCGAGCCGCTTGCCGTGCTCGGTGACCTCGTCGCCGCGCAGATAGTCGAGCTCGGTGAGGAGGGCGACGATCCGGTCGAAGGTGCGGGCGATGGTGTTCGTCCGCCCCTCGATCCGGCGCTCCAGCTGTGAGGTGTCGCGCTTGAGGCGGTGGTACCGCTCGGCCCAGCGCGCGTGGTCCTCGCGCTCGTCACAGCCGTGACAGGGGTGCGCGCGCAGCTCCGCGCGCAGCCGGGCGATCTCCTGGTCGTCGGCGGCCTCCGCGCGCCCCTTGCGGTGCCGGTCGGGCACGATGTGCCCGGCCTTGGTGCGCAGCGCGGACGCCAGGTCGCGGCGGGACTGCGGCGAGCGGGCGTTGAACGACTTCGGGATGCGCATCCGCTCCACGGCCTCGACGGGCACCGGAAAGTCCATCGAGGCGAGCCGCTTGACCTGCCGCTCGGCGGTGAGGACGAGCGGGCGGGGGCCTTCCACGTGGTCGAAGCCCCGGTGGCCGTCGGCCCGCCCGGCGGCGATCCCCGGGTCGAGGACGAGCGCCAGGCCCGCGTACTTCCCGGTGGGGACGTGGATGACGTCGCCCGGCTTCAGCTTCTCCAGGGCGACCGCTGCGGCGACCCTGCGCTGGGCCGCGCCCTGCTTGGCCAGCTCGTTCTCCCGGTCCTTGAGCTCGCGGCGCAGCCGCGCGTACTCCTCGAAGTCGCCCAGGTGGCAGGTCATGGAGGCCTGGTAACCGGCCAGGCCCTCCTCGTTCTTCTGCACCTGCCGGGAGATCCCGACGACCGACTTGTCGGCCTGGAACTGCGCGAAGGAGGTCTCCAGGAGCTCGCGCGAGCGGTGCCGCCCGAACTGGTCGACCAGGTTCACCGCCATGTTGTACGACGGCTTGAAGCTGGAGCGGAGCGGGTACGTGCGCGTACCGGCGAGGCCGGCCAGGTGCTCGGGGCTCATGGCGCGCTGCCAGAGCACCACCGCGTGGCCCTCGATGTCGATGCCGCGGCGCCCCGCGCGGCCGGTGAGCTGGGTGTACTCGCCCGGGGTGATGTCGGCGTGCTGCTCGCCGTTCCACTTGACGAGCTTCTCCAGCACCACGCTGCGCGCGGGCATGTTGATGCCGAGGGCGAGGGTCTCGGTGGCGAAGACGGCCTTGACGAGGCCGCGCACGAACAGCTCCTCGACGACCTCCTTGAAGGTGGGCAGCATGCCCGCGTGGTGCGCCGCGATGCCGCGCTCAAGGCCTTCGAGCCACTCGTAGTAGCCGAGGACGTGGAGGTCCTCGTTCGGGATCAGCGCGGTGCGCTCCTCGACGATCTGGCGGACCGTCATGCGCGCCTGGTCGTCGTTCAGCCGCAGTCCCGCGTACAGACACTGCTGCACGGCGGACTCGCAGCCCGCGCGGCTGAAGATGAACGTGATGGCGGGCAGCAGCCCTTCGGCGTCGAGCCGCTCGATGACCTCGGGGCGGCCCGGCGTCCAGATCCGCGAGCGCTGGCGGCGCTCCCGCTCGCGGTCGGCCTCCCGGATCATCTTGCCCCTGCGGCGGTCCCGCGGGTTGTACGAGCGGCTGGCCTCCATCCGGGCCATGCGCGTGAGGTCGGGGTTGACCGCCTTCTTGTGGCCCTCGCCCTCCTCGAAGAGGTCGTACATCCGGCGTCCGGCGAGCACGTGCTGGAAGAGCGGCACGGGCCGGTGCTCGGAGACGATCACCTCGGTGTCGCCGCGGACGGTGTCGAGCCAGTCGCCGAACTCCTCGGCGTTCGACACCGTGGCCGACAGGGAGACCAGCGTGACCGACTCCTGGAGGTGGATGATCACCTCCTCCCAGACGGCGCCGCGGAAGCGGTCGGAGAGGTAGTGCACCTCGTCCATGACCACATAGCCGAGGTTCAGCAGCGACTGGGAGCCCGCATACAGCATGTTCCGCAGCACCTCGGTGGTCATGACGACCACCGGAGCCTCGCTGTTGACGCTGTTGTCGCCGGTGAGCAGGCCGACCTTGTCCGCGCCGTACCGCCTGGCGAGGTCGGCGTACTTCTGGTTGGAGAGCGCCTTGATGGGCGTGGTGTAGAAGCACTTCTTGCCCTGCTCCAGGGCGAGGTGCACGGCGAACTCGCCGACGATCGTCTTGCCCGAGCCGGTGGGGGCGGCGACGAGCACGCCCTTGCCCGCCTCCAGCGCCTGGCAGGCCTCGATCTGGAAGGGGTCGAGGCCGAATTCGTACATCTCGCGGAAGGACGCGAGTGCGGTGGCCTGCTCGGCAGCGCGCTGGCGCGCCGCCGCATACCGCTCGGCCGGTGAGAGGTCCTCTGTCATCGTGCTTTCGAGACTACCGGCCACCACTGACAACGGACGATCATTATCCGAACGGAGGCGGAACGCGGCAGCTCACGGGCGCGCGCGGCGGCGCCCGCTCAGGGTCCGAGCACCCGCACCGCCCCCGGCACGCACCGCGCGGTCAGCGGCAGCGCGCCCAGCGGCTCCCCGTCGGCGTACCCGGTGATGCCGGGCGCGGCCAGCTCGACCTCGGCGGCGCGGTACACCGTGACCTTGGGATGGTCGAGGTGCGTGCCCTTGTAGACCCGCGGGAAGACCTTGAGCAGTGTCGTACGGCTGCAGTCCCCCACCACGGTGACGTCGAAGAGCCCGTCGCCCAGGTCGGCCCCGGCGCAGATCCGCATCCCGCCGCCGTACGAGGTGCCGTTGCCCACCGCCACCAGCGTCGCCTCGACCTCGTGGACGTCGCCGCCGTCCAGCGTGATGCGGTACGGGATGGGCCGGAACGCCGCCAGCTCCGCGACCATCGCCAGGTCGTACTTGAAACGGCCGGTGGGCCAGCGCATCCGGTTGCCCCGGTCGTTGACCCGGGAGTCGAAGCCGGACGCGAACACGGTCCCGAACCAGGTGTCGCCGACCCTGCCCAGGTCGACGTCGCGCGTGCGCGCGCCCTTGAGCGCCTCCGCCACGATCTCCCCCGCGGCGGCCGGCTCCCGCACCGGCAGGCCGAGGGCGCGCGCGAAGTCGTTGCCGGTGCCCACCGCGATCACGCCGAGCGGGGTACGGGTCCCGGCCACGGCCTGCAGCGCGAGGCTCGCCATGCCGTCGCCGCCGACGGCGATCAGGGCCCCCGTGCCGCCCTCGACGGCCGCACGGGCCCGCCGCAGCGCGTCAGGGGCGTCCTCGCCGATGACGGTCCGCACCGAGAAGCCGCGCGCCCGCAACGCGGAAGCGGCCGGCTGCGCCGCGTGGGCGCCCCGGCCGCGGCCCGCGGTGGGATTGACGAAGAGGGTGATCTCGCTGGTCACTGGGGTCCCCCCGAAGATGTGTGCGGGAGGACCCTACAAGCTCACGTGACGTCGTCGAAACCGTTCACCCGATGATCGCCCCGTCCGGTGCCCGCCTGCTCGGGCAGCGCCCTGGGCGGCCGCACCGATTCGACCCCGTCGACGGGGTCGGGCGTGAGGTCGAGGTCGGAGGCCTCGTCGTCGTCGAGCTCGGCGTCGGGGTCGTTGCGACGGCGGCGCTTGTCGTTCAGGAGCGAGAAGCCGACGGCCATGAAGTACAGGACGACGATCGGGCCCGCCAGGGCGATCATGCCGACCGGGTCGGTGGTCGGGGTCGCGACGGCGCCGAAGATGAAGACACCCATGACCACGCCGCGCCACCACGTCGCCATCCTGCGGCCGGTCACCATGCCGGTCATGTTGAGCATGACCAGGAGCAGGGGCAGCTCGAACGAGGCGCCGAAGACAAGGACCATCCTGACGGTGAAGTCGAGGATCGTGTCCATCGGAAGGAGGTTCTCGGCCCCGTCGGGCGTGATGCCGAGCAGCACGCGCATGGAGACCGGGAGGATCGTGTAGGCCAGCCAGGCGCCCCCGAAGAAGAGCGGCACCGCGGCCCCGACGAACCAGTACGTGTACTTGCGCTCGTGCTTGTGCAGACCGGGGGCGACGAAGGCCCACAGCTGGTACAGCCAGACCGGGCTGGAGACGATGATGCCGACCATGAGGCTCACCTTCACCGTGGTGGTGAAGGGCGACAGGAGGTCGTTGAACGTCACCTTCGCGCAGTGACCGCCGGTCACGTCCATGCCGGGCTTGCAGCGCGGCACGGGATCAGCCAGGAACTCCATGAGCTGCTGGCTGTAGAACGCGGCCACGATCGAAACGATCGTGATCGCGAGGAGCCCCTTGGCGAGCCGGTTGCGGAGCTCGCGAAGGTGCTCCGCGAGGGGCATCCGCCCCTCGGGGTCCTTCTCCTTCTGGCGGGCAGACTTGAGCAACCCACGTCCTCATCTCGTGCGGCAGGCCGGCCGGCGCCGGCCTTGGGTCAGCGCTGCGTCGTGTGGTCGGTCGGCTCGGTGACCGGGCGCGAGCTGGTCACGTCGCCGGGGGCGGCCTGGATCGTGCGCTTCTGGACGGCCGGGTCGCTCGGCGGGTCGGCCGGGGCGGCGGCGTCGTCCTTGCTGTCCGACTTCATGGCCTTGGCCTCGCTCTTGAGGATGCGGGCCGACTTGCCGAGGGAGCGCGCCATGTCGGGCAGCTTCTTGGCTCCGAACAGCAGGACGATAACGACGAGGATGAGAATGATCTCGGTGGGGCCGAGCCTACCCATAGCTGTATACCTTCTTCACCGAGGCGTCAGGAGTCTGGTTCGCTCGGCAGAGCGGACATTCATCCGATCTCCCGCGCGTGCAGCGATCGTAACCCCCCGGGGTAAACGCTCGGCAATCCCCGCGCATACTCCGAGTACGGCCCCCGCCTCGATCCCGGACCGCATTTCGCAGCGTACCCGCCCCCATCGGGGAGTTGACAGGCCGCGGACGCTACAGAGCCCCTCGCCCGGCACGGGCCACACCGGCCGCGGCCCGCTCCAGGTCCTCCGCGGCGCTGTTGATCTGCCGTGTGGTCTCGGTCACTTGACGCGCGAGCCGCTGCGCCTCCACGAAGACCTTGATCGCCAGTACGCCGAGGACGGCGAGGCCCAAGAAGCCCGCCGCGATCGCGAGCATCGCCCAGAACATGCGCCGAGCCTAGACGGTCGAGTGCAGACGCAGCGTCCGCACCCCGCCGCCGGTGAGGAGTTCGACGATGCGCTCACCCGCGGGCTTGCGCACTGCCGCCCCGCACTCGGGGCAGGTGAAGGAGTAGAAGGTGGTACGGGGACCGGCGCCGATCGCGAGCCGCAGCGCCCCCGCGGAGAGCTCGAAGCGGGCGCGGCAGTCGGGGCAGGCCGCGGTGAAGAGGACCGGGGTACGCCGCGTCTGCGCGGGCACCCCCGGAAGTCCGGCCGTGGTCGGTGTGGTCAACGCCCTTGCTCCTGACGGTCGAAGTCCCTCTCGTACGCCTCCAGGGCCTCGGCCGCCGCCTGCCGCGCGCTGTCGGCCAGCTGGACCGGGGAGACGATCCGCCCGTCCCCGCCGAGCCGCAGCGCGAGCCGGCGCAGCGAGGCAGGGTCGGGGGTGCGCAGCGTGATCCGCAGACCGCCGTCGGGCAGCTCGTCGGCGCTGTCGTGGGGGTAGTACTCGGCGACCCAGCGGCCGCCGGGGCCGACCTCGACGACGACCTCGGGGTCCTCGGCCGCGGGCTGCACCAGGCCTTCCGAGAGGTCGCGCAGCTCGACCTCGGGCGGCGCGGACGGCTCGTCCAGGATCTTGATCTCGGCGACCCGGTCGAGCCGGAAGGTGCGCCGCGCCTCGGAGCGCCGGCACCACGCCTCCACATAGGTGTGGCCGACGCTCACCAGGCGGACGGGGTCGATCTCCCGCTCGGTGACCTCGTCGCGCGCGGGCGAGTAGTAGCGGATCCAGAGTCTCCGGCGCTCGGAGATGGCGCGGTCGACGTCGGCGAAGACGCCGCCCTCGGACTCGAAGGTGACCGAGAGGCGGGAACTGGCGCCCGCCGCCTCGCCGGCCGCGGTCTCCAGCTTCGCGGTGGCGCGCAGCAGCGCGAGCCGGTCGCTCTCGCGCAGGCCGGGCAGCGTGGACACGGCGCGGGCGGCCACGAGCAGCGCGGTCGCCTCGTCGGCGGCGAGCCGCAGCGGCGCCGCCACGTCGTCGGGGTTGTGCCACCAGATGCGGTCGCCGTCGGTGTCGATGTCCAGGAGGTCGCCGCCGCGGAAGCTGGTGCCGCACATCGGCAGGATGTCCAGGTCGGAGATCAGCTCGTCGGGGGTGATGCCGAAGGCGCGGGCGACGTCCTCGACGTGGGCGCCGGGGCGCTCCCGCAGATAGGTCACCAGCGACAGCATCCGCCGCGTCTGGTCGATGGCGTTCGAGGCCATTGCTCTTTCGCTCCCCCTCAGCCCTTGGCCACGGCGCGCAGCCGGTCCATGACGTCGGCCCGCAGCTCCGCGGGCTCCAGGACCACCACGTCGGGCCCGAACTCCACCAGCCAGGCGTCGAGCCCGTGGCCGTACGGAATCTCCAACTCGTCCCATCCGTCGCCGCGTTCGCGCATCGCGACGGCCTTGGCCCGCAGCGGGTAGCCGGCGCCCGTGCGCAGCCGGATCAGGGCGGTGCGGTCGGCGATCTCGCCGGCCCAGCCCGCGACGGTCTCACGGACCGTGACGACGTCCGGCACGTCGGCGGTGTACTTCCCGGCGCGGGCGCGCACCTTGCCGGTGATCCGGGAGAGCCGGAAGACGCGCTCGGCGCCCCGGTCCCGGTCCCAGCCCGCGAGGTACCAGTGGCCGCGCCAGCATTCGAGGGCCCATGGCTCGACATGGCGCTGCTCGGGGCGGGCCGCGGTGGCCTTGCGGTACTCGAAGACGATGGGGCGGCGGTCGCGGCAGGCCAGCATCAGCGGCTCGAAGGACGCCTCGTGCGCGGGGATCCGCGGCTCAAGAGCGCTGTGGGCGCCGTACGGGTCGGCGTCCTCGGGCAGTCCGGCGGCGCGCAGCTTCTGCAGGGCGCCGCTCGCGGCCCCGGCGAGCCTGGCCTGCTGCCAGACCTTGGCGGCCAGGCCGAGGGCCGCGGCCTCCTCGGCGTCGATGGTGATGGGCGGCAGCCGGTTGCTGTCGCGGCGGGCGAGGTAGCCGACGTCGCCGTCGAGGTTCTCCACGGTCTCGATGACCAGACCGAGCTCGCGCAGATCGTCCTTGTCGCGCTCGAACATGCGGTTGAAGGAGTCGTCGGACCCCGCCGCCCGACCCCCCGGCCCTCCGGCCGCACCTCTCCCCGGCCCAAAGGCCTCGACGTAAGCCTCGATCGAGTCGCGCAGCTCACGCTTGCTGAGCGGCCGCCGGGTCCCGAGCAGACACAGCGCCAGATTCATCAGCCGCTCGGCCTTGGCAATGGCCATCGACGCCCTTTCTCGGCCTTACAACAGACAATGCTTCCGACCGATGACCGTACCGCCCCGGGGTGTACGGGCAAAAGCCGAGGGCCCATGCCGGACAAGCATGAGCCCTCGACGGACAGATCAGGTCAGGTACGTCCTCAGACGGAGACCAGGTCGCAGACGAAGATCAGCGTCTCGCCCGGCGCGATGCGGCCGCCACCGGCGCCGCGGTCGCCGTAGGCGAGGTGGGCCGGGATGGTCAGCTCGCGCCGGCCACCGACCTTCATGCCCTGCACGCCCTGGTCCCAGCCGGAGATGACCTGGCCGGCACCGAGCTGGAACTCCAGCGGGTTGCCGCGGTTCCAGCTCGCGTCGAACTCCTCGCCCGTGCTGAAGGCGACGCCCACGTAGTGGACCTTGACGAAGTCGCCCGCCTTGGCGACGGCCCCGTCACCCTCCCAGATGTCCTTGATCTGAAGGTCGGCCGGCGGCTCGCCGACGGGGAAGTCGACCTCGGGCTTGTCAATGCTCACGAAAATGCTCCTGCTTTGATACGAAAGGTCAGCTCGGACAGTCTTACATCCCCACGGGGGTCACATCTTCGCGAGGATGTCCACGGAGAAGACCAGCGTGGAGTCCTTCTTGATGGGGCTGCCCTGCGGGGGCTTGTCGCCGTACCCCAGCTCCGGCGGGATGACGACGAGGACGCGGCTGCCGACCTTCTTGCCGGTCAGCCCCTGCCCCCAGCCCTTGACGACCTGCGCCAGCTGGAACGACGCGAGCTGCTTGCGCTTGTACGAGGAGTCGAACTCCTTGCCGTCCGCCCAGAGCACGCCCTCGTACTGGCACAGGAGGCTGTCGGTCTCCTTCACCTCGTCGCCGTCACCCTCCAGGATGTACGACGCGACGAGCTCCTTGGGCGCCTTCGTCTTCGGGACGTCGATGGAGGGGGCCTTGCCGTCGGTGTTGGTGCCGACCTTGGGCAGGTCCTTGTTGGACTGCGCCACCTCCTTGCCCTTCGCCGAGCTCTTCGCGGTGAAGGTGCCCACGAGGTCGACGACGAAGACGAGGGTGTCGTCGCCCTTGATGCCGGCCTGCTTGTTGCCCTGCTCGCCGTACCCCATCTTCGGGGGGATGGCGAGCTCCACGCGGCTGTCGAGCTTCTTGCCGACCAGGGCCTGGTCCCAGCCGGGGATGACCTGGCCGACGCCGATCGGGAAGACCGTGGGGTTGCCCCGGTCGTAGGAGTTGTCGAAGACCTTGCCCGTCGCCCAGATCTGGCCGAGGTAATTGGCCTGCAGATAGTCCCCCTTGACGACCTCCTTGCCCTTGCCCTCGACGAGGGTCTTGACCGCGAGGTCGGAGGACGGCTTGCCCTTGCCCTTGGCGACGGTGGGCTTCTGGCCGAACTTCGTACCCTTGGTGATCTCGGGCAGCGGACCGTCCACGATCTTCGCCGTCGGCGGGGCCGACGCGGAGTTGGTCGGGCTGTCGCTGGGCTTGGACTTGGCCTTGTCGGCCTTGTCGTCACCACAGCCTGCCAGCGTGAGCAGGCCGGCCGGGACGGCAAGGAGGAGGGAGCGTCGGCGCACGGTGGGGGCCTCGTATCGGTCGATCTTGTGGGTTGGCGTGCGCGCAACTCTACGGCGTGAGAAGGGCGCCGCACGAGGAACGTGCGACGCCCGCGTTGCGTTCCCACAACGCCACCGGCTTCTCTTCGGTCACATGCCGGCGATGAGCTTCTCCACCCGGTCGTCGACCGAACGGAAGGGGTCCTTGCACAACACGGTGCGCTGTGCCTGGTCGTTGAGCTTGAGGTGGACCCAGTCGACCGTGAAGTCACGGCGCTGCTCCTGGGCCCGCCGGATGAAGTCGCCGCGCAGCCGCGCCCGGGTGGTCTGCGGGGGCACGGACTTGCCCTCGAAGATCTTCAAGTCGTTGCAGATACGGGCGGCTTGCCCCTTCTTCTCCAGGAGGTAGTACAGCCCTCGCCGACGGTGGATGTCGTGGTAGGCGAGGTCTATCTGCGCGACCCGGGGGTGCGACATGGTCATGTTGTTCTTGGCGCGGTACCGCTCGATGAGCTTGTACTTCATGACCCAGTCGATCTCGGTGCCGATGCGGTCGAGGTCCTCGGTCTCGATCGCGTCCAGCGTGCGGCCCCACAGTTCGAGGACCTGTTCGACGGTGCCGGTGCGGATGCCGCGGCGGTCGACGAAGTCCACGGCCTTCTCGTAGTACTCGCGCTGCACCTCCAGGGCCGAGGCCTCACGGCCGCTGGCCAGGCGCACCTTGCGGCGGCCCGTGATGTCGTGGCTGACCTCGCGGATGGCCCGGATCGGGTTCTCCAGGGTGAGGTCACGCATCACGGTGCCCGCCTCGATCATGCGCAGCACGAGGTCGGTGGCGCCGACCTTGAGGAGCATGGTCGTCTCGGACATGTTCGAGTCGCCGACGATGACGTGGAGCCTGCGGTAGCGCTCGGCGTCGGCGTGCGGTTCGTCGCGGGTGTTGATGATCGGCCGGGAGCGCGTGGTCGCGGAGGACACGCCCTCCCAGATGTGCTCGGCACGCTGGCTGACGCAGTACACGGCGCCGCGCGGAGTCTGCAGCACCTTGCCCGCGCCGCACAGCAGCTGACGGGTGACGAGGAACGGGATGAGAATGTCCGCGAGTCGGGAGAACTCTCCATGACGGGCCACCAGATAGTTCTCATGGCAACCGTAGGAGTTTCCCGCCGAGTCGGTGTTGTTCTTGAAGAGATAGACGTCGCCCGCGATTCCCTCCTCGTGCAGGCGGCGTTCTGCGTCGACGAGCAGGCCTTCCAGAATGCGCTCGCCGGCTTTGTCGTGGGTGACCAGCTCGGTCACGTTGTCACATTCGGGTGTCGCGTATTCCGGATGTGATCCCACGTCAAGATAGAGGCGGGCGCCGTTCCGCAGAAAGACGTTGCTGCTGCGGCCCCATGACACGACACGGCGGAAGAGGTAGCGCGCCACCTCGTCAGGCGACAGGCGGCGCTGTCCCCTGAACGTGCACGTGACGCCGTACTCGTTCTCCAGCCCGAAAATGCGGCGGTCCATGACTGAACATTACGCCTGATGCCCGGCACTGAAACCGGGTTCGACGGCACCGTTTCGATCATTTTCCGATGAACCCGCAACGACCCCGGAATCCTCGACCGCAACCAGTACCCGGACGGTGGCCAGCAAAACCAGCAACGCGCACACGCCGGCGACCCCGGGCACCGCGAAACCCCCCACGGTGCCGCCCCACTCGACGACGGGACCGGCCGCCGCCGTCCCCAGCGAGGCGCCCACCGTGAACGTGGTCACGAGCCAGGAGAAGGCCTCCGTGACGGTGCCGCGCGGGGCGTGCCGGTCGACGATGATGAAGGCGCACGCGAGCGCCGGGGCGAGGAAGACGCCGGCGAGCGCGGTGAGCCCCGTCATGGCGAGCGCGCCGGGCGTCAGCGTCAACGGCAGGTAGCAGACGGCGAGCAGCGCCACGAGCACCGTGAGGCGCCGCTCCGGCACACCGCTCCACTGCCGCGCCCCGTAGACCGCGCCGCCGACCAGGGCGCCGAGACCGAGGGCCGCCATCAGCCAGCCGTAGACCGCGTCGCCGCCGTGGTCGTCCGCGTACGACACCCCGGCGACGGTGATGGAGCCGAGCGCCACGCCGACGAAGAGGAACGCGCCGAGGAGCGCGAGGAGTCCCGGCGAGCGCAGGGCCCCGAGCCAGTGCGCCTCCCGGGGCGCCGAGCGCCACGCGCGCGAGGGCCGCGACATCACTACGGAGAGGGCGCCCAGCACACCGAGGGCGTTGACCACGAGCAGCGCCGCCTGCTCCGACCAGAGGGCCACGCACCCCGTGACGAGCAACGGGCCGACGGTGAACATGACTTCCTGGGCGACGGCGTCCATCGCGTACGCGGTGTGCACCTGCTCCTCCTTGCCCAGGACGCCGGGCCACAGGGCCCGCAGACCGCCCTCCAGGGGTGGCGTGAAGAGCCCGGCGGCGCCGACCGCCACATAGGCGAGGGCCAGCCGGTCGGGGCCCGTGAAGGCGAAGGCGGCCATGCCGAGGGCGGACAGCAGGGCCGCGGGCAGCTGGACGCGCGGCTGGCCGTGCAGGTCGACGAGGCGTCCGAGGAGCGGCTGCCCGACGGCGTTGGCGACGCCGTACACCGCGGCGAGGCCGCCGGCCAGGCTGTACGTCCCGCCCTCGGCGCGGATGAACAGCACGATGGCGATCGCGGCCGTGGCGTTGGGGAGCCTGCCCACCAGCGTCCCGGCAAGGAGCCGCATCGCGTACTTCGCTCGGAGGATCTCCGCGTATCCGGTGGCCACGCCCGCCTGCCCCTCCCCCGCGGCGCCGTCACGCCCGAGGTTTTACGTATAACGTCGAGCGTCATACGTACCATGAGCGCTGTCCGCGGGTCCACCGAGTTGTCCGGTGCCGCCACCCCGGACCCGAACCGGGAGGTGACCGTGGCCGGGCCACAGCAGGAATCCTTGGGGCCCCGTCCCACGAGCCGCGACGTCGCGCGCGCCGCCGGCGTCTCCCAGGCCACCGTCTCCCTCGTGCTCGGCGACAAGTGGCGCGGCCGGGTCGCCGAGCCGACCGCCGAACGGGTCCGCGCCGCCGCGCGGGAGCTCGGCTACCGCCCCAACCTGGCCGCCCGCAACCTCCGCCTGGGCAGGACACGGACGGCGCTCCTCGTCGTCCCCGAACTCACCAACGAGTTCTTCGCCCACGTCTACACCGGGGTCGCCCGCATCGCCGCCCGGCACGGTTTCGGGGTCGTCCTCTACCCCTCCCCCGACGGCGTCGGCCCGGCCCGCGACCCCTTCGCCTCGGCCCGCGCCTCACTGGACGGCGTGCTCGCCTCCTCCATGGCCTCCGACGCGCTGGCCACCATCCGCGGCGACGACCTGCCCCTGGTGATGCTCGACAGCGACCCGGCGGGCAGCCTGGGCGCCGCCACCGTCAACCTCGATCTCGCCGACGGCATGCGCCAGGTGACGGAGCATCTGCTCGCCCTCGGCCACCGCGACTTCCTGCACCTCGCCGCGGAGGTGGACTCCTGGACCTTCGACGTGCGCGCCGAAGCGCTCGCCCGGACGCTGCGCGGCACGGACACCGCCGTACGACGCGTCACCGCCCCGCTGAACGTCGAGGGCGCCCGCGTCGTCGCGGAGGCCGCCCTCTCCGGCCCGGGGCCCCGGCCCACCGCGGTCGTCTGCGACGACGACTTCCTCTCCGCCGGCGCCTGCAAGGCCGCGCGCAGGCTCGGCCTGCGCGTCCCCGAGGACGTCTCGGTCACCGGCTTCGACGACCTGACCCTGGCGACCGCCGTGGAGCCTGAGCTGACCACCGTCCGGCTGCCCGCCGAACGCTTCGGTGAGCGCGGCATGGAGTCCCTCGTCGCCGTCCTGGACGGGCGCACCCCGGACGCCGCGCCGCTCCCCGTCCAGCTGGTCGTCCGCGGCTCCACCGGCCCCGCCCGCTCGGGCCACGCCCACTGACCCCCGCACACGGCGGCGCCCCGTGTCCCGGCCGTCGGGCCGGGACACGGGGCGCTCACTTCACTGGCGTGGCGGACCGCACCGCCGCGCCGGACTACTCGACGTCGCCGCCGGACGTCGGCGCCGCGGGCGGGGTCTCCTCGTCCGAGGCCGCGTCCGTCGCGCCGCCCTCGTCGAGGAGGCGGGACAGCTGGCGCCCCACGATCCGCTTGAACTTGCGCTGCTGCGGCCGCGTACGGTCCAGGACCGCCACCTCGAGCCGCTCGGCGGGGATCTCCCGCTCGCTGCCGTTGGTGTCGCGGGACAGCGCCTGCACCGCGAGCTTGAGCGCCTCGGCCAGCGTCATCCCGTCCTGGTGGCGCTGGTCCAGATAGCTGCTGATCTGCTCGGCGTTGCCGCCGACCGCGACCGAGCCGTGCTCGTCCACGATCGAACCGTCGTGCGGCAGGCGGTAGATCTGGTCGCCGTCCGGCGTGGTGCCGACCTCGGCGACGACCAGCTCGACCTCGTACGGCTTCTCGGCGTTGCTGGAGAAGATCGTGCCGAGCGTCTGCGCGTAGACGTTGGCGAGGCCACGGGCCGTCACGTCGTCCCGGTCGTAGGTGTATCCGCGCAGATCGGCGTAGCGGACGCCGCCGATGCGCAGGTTCTCGTACTCGTTGTACTTGCCGGCGGCCGCGAAGCCGATCCGGTCGTAGATCTCGCTGAACTTGTGCAGCGCACGGGACGGGTTCTCGCCGACGAACACGATGCCGTCGGCATACTGCATCACGACAAGGCTGCGACCACGGGCGATGCCCTTGCGGGCGTACTCCGCCCGGTCCGCCATGGCCTGCTGGGGTGAAACATAGAACGGCGTCGACACCGGATCCGTCCCTTTCTGTCAAAAAACTTCAGTCAGTGGCGAATGCGGAGCGATCAGAGCAGCGCGGCGCGCGGGCCGTCCGGCTGCTCGAGCCGCTTCTCCAGGATCGCGCGCGCGATGGCCGACGACTCGTCGTCCGTCAGCCGCCGGAAGCCCTCGTCGGAGATGACGGTGACGATGGGGAAGATCCGGCGGGCCATGTCCGGGCCACCGGTCGCCGAGTCGTCGTCGGCGGCGTCGTAGAGCGCCTGGATGACGAGGGTCGTCGCCTGCTCCTCCGTCAGACCGTCGTGGTAGAGCTTCTTCATCGCACCGCGCGCGAAGACCGAACCGGAACCGGTCGCCGCGAAGCCGTGCTCCTCGGAGCGGCCGCCCGTGACGTCGTACGAGAAGATGCGGCCCTTCTCGCGGTCCACGTCGTACCCCGCGAAGAGCGGCACCACCGCGAGGCCCTGCATGGCCATGCCGAGGTTGCCGCGGATCATCGTGGAGAGGCGGTTCGCCTTGCCCTCCAGGGAGAGCGTGGCGCCCTCCACCTTCTCGAAGTGCTCCAGCTCCAGCTGGAAGAGCTTCACCATCTCCACGGCCAGGCCCGCGGTGCCCGCGATGCCCACCGCCGAGTACTCGTCGGCCGGGAAGACCTTCTCGATGTCGCGCTGGGCGATCACGTTGCCCATCGTCGCCCGGCGGTCGCCGGCGAGGACCACGCCACCGGGGAACGTCACGGCCACGATGGTCGTGCCGTGCGGCGCCTCGATCACGCCCTGCGTGGGCGGCAGTTGACGGTTGCCGGGCAGAATCTCAGGCTGGTGCTCGGACAGGAAGTCCATGAAGGACGACGAACCGGGCGTCAGGAAGGCAGCTGGTAGACGCCCGGTGCTACGAGGATTGGCTTCCACGAGTTTCCTTCCAGGTAAGCGGTGGCTCGGCGGGTCTTGTCGGGGTCGTCCCCCAACTTGCCGATGCCCGAATTGCAGTTGAAGCACAGTACGCCTCGGACCTTACCTGTCTCGTGGCAATGATCCACATGTACGGCAGGCGCCTCGAGACAGATCACACAGAGCCCCTTCTGGGACCCGATCAGTTCGTCACGTTCGGCTTCGGTCATTCCGTACTGACGCTTGAGATGGCCGGCACAGCCCTCGATGGCCCGACACGCTTTACACCGAGTGGACAGGCCGTCGGAGGCCGTCTTGTTTCGGTCCCACTCGGCGTGCGGCTTGATCTCCCCACACCGGCGGCAGTATTTGTGGCCCGCCGGAGCCGCAACCCTGGGCCGAACACTCTTGCCCTTGGCCTTCTGCCGCTCCTGGTGATACTCCGCGGCGCACGGCCTGCAGTAGCACTGCAGGCCATCACGCAAGGCCCGATTGGACGCAAACGCCTCGTGCGGCTTGGACTCCCGGCATCGCGCGCACCGCTTAAGCGGCTCCGACAAGACCCCTCCCTACATCCTCAACCTTCGTTTCGAAGGGAGAATCACTCCCCACCCTTCTGAACGAAGGAGCGCACGAAGTCCTCGGCGTTCTCCTCGAGCACATCATCGATCTCGTCCAGAACCGAGTCGACGTCGTCGCTCAGCTTCTCCTGGCGCTCCTTGAGGTCCTCCGAAGCCTGCGCGTCCTGCGTCTGCTCCTCGGTCTCCTCGGTGGGACGCGTCGCCTTCTGCTGTCCGCCGCCGG
Organism: Streptomyces sp. NPDC005863; assembly: GCF_042871345.1. NCBI lineage: Bacteria > Bacillati > Actinomycetota > Actinomycetes > Kitasatosporales > Streptomycetaceae > Streptomyces > Streptomyces sp. NPDC005863. Next base: position 324,430 of record NZ_JBIAII010000009.1, read on the forward strand.
TGTCCTTGGTCGCCATCTACCTCACCCCGCTCGCTCGGTTAGACGTTCTTGATCAGACCCTACGCTCCGGGTCCGACATCGGCCCCGCAGTTGGTGCAACGTGCGGGACCCACCTGTGTGATTCCCCGGGCGTTGACCTTTCAGCCGCCGGAGAGCACCCGAACCAGATCCTCTGCCGTGCGGCAGCGGTCCAGGAGTTCCTTGACGTGGTTGCGCGTGCCGCGCAGGGGCTCCAGCGTCGGGACCCGTTGCAGAGAGTCACGGCCGGGGAGGTCGAAAATGACCGAGTCCCAGGACGCGGCGGCCACGTCGTCCGCGTACTGCTCCAGGCAGCGGCCGCGGAAGTACGCGCGCGTGTCCTCGGGGGGCTTGGTGATGGCCCGCTCGACGTCCGACTCGTCGAGGAGCCGCTTCATCTTGCCCCGGGCCACCAGACGGTTGTACAGGCCCTTCTCGGCCCGTACGTCCGCGTACTGGAGGTCGACGAGGTGGAGCCGCGCGGCGTCCCAGTCGAGGCTGTCACGGCGGCGGTAGCCCTCCATGAGCTCCCGCTTGGCGACCCAGTCGAGCTCTCCGGACAGGCTCATCGGATCGCTCTCCAGACGGCCGAGGACGTCCTCCCAGCGGGCCAGCACGTCCTTGGTCTGCGCGTCCGCGTCCGAGCCGTAACGCTCCTCGACGAACTTGCGGGCCAGTTCGAAGTACTCCATCTGGAGCTGTACGGCGGTGAGTGAGCGGCCGCTGCGGAGCGTGACGAGGTGCTTGAGGGTCGGGTCGTGCGAGACCTGGTGCAGGGTGCGCACCGGCTGGTCCACGGCGAGGTCCACCGCGATGAAGCCCTCCTCGATCATCGCGAGGACGAGCGAGGTGGTGCCCAGCTTCAGATAGGTCGAGATCTCCGAGAGGTTCGCGTCGCCGATGATGACGTGCAGCCTGCGGTACTTCTCGGCGTCGGAGTGCGGCTCGTCCCTGGTGTTGATGATGGGCCGCTTGAGGGTCGTCTCCAGGCCCACCTCGACCTCGAAGTAGTCCGCGCGCTGGCTGAGCTGGAAGCCGTGCTCGTGGCCGTCCTGGCCGATGCCGACGCGTCCCGCGCCGGTGACGACCTGGCGGGAGACGAAGAACGGCGTCAGGTGCCGCACGATGTCCGAGAAGGGGGTCTCCCGCTTCATCAGGTAGTTCTCGTGCGTGCCGTACGAGGCGCCCTTGTTGTCGGTGTTGTTCTTGTACAGGTGGATCGGCTGGGCGCCGGGGAGCTGGGCCGCGCGGTCGGCGGCCTCGGCCATGATGCGTTCGCCGGCCTTGTCCCACAGGACGGCGTCCAGCGGGTTGGTGATCTCCGGCGAGCTGTACTCGGGGTGTGCGTGGTCGACGTACAGGCGTGCGCCGTTGGTGAGGATGACGTTGGCCAGGCCGATGTCCTCGTCGGTCAGCTGGCTGGAGTCGGCGGCCTCGCGGGCGAGGTCGAAACCCCGCGCGTCCCGCAGCGGGTTCTCCTCCTCGAAGTCCCAGCGGGCGCGTCGCGCCCGGTGCATCGCCGCGGCATAGGCGTTGACGATCTGGGACGAGGTGAGCATGGCATTGGCGTTGGGATGGCCGGGGACGGAGATGCCGTACTCCGTCTCGATGCCCATTACTCGCCGTACGGTCATGCGGCCCTCCTTGCCCGGCGGCGCTCCCGTTCGGGAACGGCGCTCAAGTACCGCTGGTTCTCCGGTGCGTGTGCGGTGCCCGTCCCCGCACTGCGCGACTCGGCGGTACCGAAGAGCCTAGAACGCCTTTGCGCTGGTGGGGAGATCATTGCTGTCATTGAAAAGCAGACGGCCGCGGGTACCCGTGAAGGACACCCGCAGCCGCCCTGTGTTCTACAGGTACTGACCGGTGTTGGCCACCGTGTCGATGGAGCGTCCGGTGTCCGCGCCCTGCTTTCCGGTGACAAGGGTGCGGATGTACACGATCCGCTCGCCCTTCTTTCCGGAGATCCTGGCCCAGTCGTCCGGGTTGGTGGTGTTCGGCAGGTCCTCGTTCTCCTTGAACTCGTCGATGCAAGCCTGGAGGAGGTGAGCGACCCGAATGCCCTTCTGGTTCGCTTCGAGGAAGGCCTTGATGGCCATCTTCTTGGCGCGGCCCACGATGTTCTCGATCATGGCGCCGGAATTGAAGTCCTTGAAGTACAGGACTTCCTTGTCGCCGTTGGCGTACGTCACCTCGAGGAAGCGGTTCTCCTCGGACTCCGCGTACATCTGCTCGACGACGGACTGGATCATGCCGTGCACCGTGGCGTGCCGGTCGGCGCTGTGCTCGGCGAGGTCGTCCGAGTGCAGCGGGAGCCGCTCGGTGAGGTACTTGGCGAAGATGTCCTTCGCCGCCTCGGCGTCCGGACGCTCGATCTTGATCTTCACGTCGAGCCGGCCGGGCCGCAGGATCGCCGGGTCGATCATGTCCTCGCGGTTGGAGGCGCCGATCACGATGACGTTCTCCAGGCCTTCCACGCCGTCGATCTCGGCGAGCAGCTGCGGGACGATGGTGTTCTCCACGTCCGAGCTGACACCGGATCCGCGGGTGCGGAAGAGGGACTCCATCTCGTCGAAGAAGACGATGACGGGGGTGCCCTCGCTCGCCTTCTCCCGCGCACGCTGGAAGACCAGGCGGATGTGACGCTCGGTCTCGCCCACGTACTTGTTGAGGAGTTCGGGGCCCTTGATGTTGAGGAAGTAGCTCTTCCCCGCGGGCTGCCCGGTGACCTCGGCGACCTTCTTGGCCAGCGAGTTGGCGACGGCCTTCGCGATCAGCGTCTTGCCGCAGCCGGGGGGCCCGTACAGCAGCACGCCCTTGGGCGGCCGCAGTTCGTGCTCCTTGAAGAGGTCGGGGTAGAGGTACGGAAGCTCGACGGCGTCCCGGATCATCTCGATCTGGCCGCCGAGACCGCCGATCTTCTCGTAGCTGATGTCGGGGACTTCTTCGAGGACGAGCTCCTCGACCTCGCTCTTGGGAACGACCTCGTAGACATACCCGGAGCGGGGTTCGAGCAACAGGGCGTCGCCGGGGCGGATGGTGACGTCCAGCAGCGGCTCGGCGAGCCGCACCACCCGTTCCTCGTCGGTGTGCCCGACCACCAGGGCACGCTCGCCGTCCTCGAGGATCTCCTTGAGGGTGACGATGTCCCCCACGCTCTCGTACTCCATGGCCTCGACCACGTTGAGCGCTTCGTTGAGCATTACTTCCTGGCCGCGCCTGAGCTCTTCGAGCTCCACGCTCGGGCTGACGTTCACCCGGAGCTTGCGGCCCCCGGTGAAGATGTCCGCCGTGCCGTCCTCGTTCGCCACGAGGAAGACTCCGAAGCCGGCCGGCGGCTGCGCGAGCCGGTCGACTTCCTCCTTGAGGGCCACGATCTGGTCGCGGGCCTCACGGAGCGTGTTGGCGAGCCGCTCGTTCTGCGCGGACACGCCGGCCAGGTTGGTCTGCAGCTCGACGATCCGCTCTTCGAGAATCCTCGTATGACGCGGAGAGTCGGCGAGCTTGCGTCGCAGGACGGCGATTTCCTGCTCGAGATAGGCAACCTGACCGGCGGGGTCCTCGGACCCTCGTCCCGGCCGGATGCCGCGGTTGATGTCGTCGTCGTGGGCTGCCACGGTCCTCACCTCCTCCAAGGGGAGCTGGACGCTTCCAGACCCTACCTGGGTGGGTGTCGATTGAAACCCCTAGATCACAAAGACGATGGGGGTGTGTCCGATCTTCACCCTTGCGCTCTCCCTCACGCCAGGGGAATACCCACCCAACAACATCGGAAAGCGGGCGGTTGTATCGTCGAACCGTTCAACACCCGTCAGGGCTGGCCCGACTTGCTGCAGGAGCGGGCCTCCCGGCGCAGCGACCGGCAGGAGAGATGACCGTGCGGCACGAGGCCGAGACCGGCAGTGAGGGCCACGATCTGGAGGTCTGGATCGACCAGGACCTCTGTACCGGAGACGGCATCTGTGCGCAGTACGCGCCCGAGGTCTTCGAGCTGGATATCGACGGCCTGGCCTATGTGAAGAGCGGCGACGACGAGCTGCTGCAGGCCCCGGGGGCCACAACGCCCGTGCCGCTGCCGCTCCTCACCGATGTGGTGGACTCCGCCAAGGAGTGTCCGGGCGACTGCATTCACGTACGTCGGGTTTCGGACAGGGTCGAGGTCTACGGTCCCGACGCGGCATGACCGTGCGCCCCTCGGGGCATCAGACGCTACGGGCCCCGGCGGGGGTCAGCCGCTCGAACGCGCCGTCCTTCCACTGCCACTTGGCCTTGTGCTGCTCGTCGGGGCAGCAGCGGGGCACGTCGGGCGAGGAGTAGCCGAGCAGGGTCGCGGTGACCGCGCCGTCACGCACGGCGAAGGCGCTGACGTTCTGCCGGTCCTTCGGGTCGAGGAGGGTGGCGACCACGCGCGGTTTGCCCGCGCCGCCCGATCCGGTGATCACGTAGATCCCGTCGGGCGGGGTGCCGGAGCCGGCCCGGCAGTGCACGACGGCCACGGTCTCCGGCTTGCCGTCGCCGTCGAGGTCGCCGGTGGCCTTCTTCTTCACCACGGGCTCCACGGGGCCGCAGTCGAGCGGGAAGTCGACGGCGGCGGCATCGGGCGCGGGGGCCGGGGCCGCTCCGCCCGCGGCGGCTCTGGTGTGTGTCTTCAGGGCCGTCTGGGCGGCGGTCGCGGCGTCGGGCTGGAGGACGGCTGAGCCCGCGACGACGGCGGCGAGCGCGGCCGCGGTGGCCAGCCAGTGGATGGGGCGGGTGAGGGTGTGTGCCAGTTCCGGGACCGCGGGGTGCTGCACGAGGAAGTGTCTCCTGTGAGGGCGTGCCGGTGGGGAGATGGCCAGCATCGTGCCATACGTCACAGTGCGGTGGAACACCGGGGTCCGATGGTTTTCGCGGTGCGCGCGGTACGCGGCCGGCGTCCCGTCAACGAAACGGCGCCGCCGCCGAGTTCCCTGGTCGGTCAGGGAACTCGGCGGCGGCGCCTGCTCATTGGGCGGTGCCCGTCGTGCGGGTCAGCGCGGCGTTCCGCCGTCGGCGTTCGGGCCGGAGTAGTCATCGCCGTACGCGCCCTTGGCGGGGCGGCGGCGGCGCATCGGGGGCTCCACGCCGTCCGCGAGGCGGCGGGCGGTGAGCAGGAATCCGGTGTGGCCGATCATACGGTGGTCCGGGCGCACGGCCAGGCCCTCGATGTGCCAGTTGCGGATCATCGACTCCCAGGCCGTCGGCTCGTTGAAGCCGCCGATCTCGCGGATGGACTCGACGGTCCTGGCGAGCTGGGTGGTGGTGGCCACGTAGCAGCACAGGATGCCGCCGGGGACGAGCGCCTTGGAGACGCCCTCCAGGCACTCCCAGGGGGCGAGCATGTCCAGGATGACGCGGTCGACCTCGGTGTCGCTGAGGTTGTCCTGGAGGTCGCCGACGGTGAGCTGCCAGGCCGGGTGCGGGCCGCCGAAGTAGCGCTCCACGTTCTGCTGGGCGATCTCGGCGAAGTCCTCGCGGCGCTCGTAGGAGTGCAGCATTCCCTGGTCGCCGATGGCGCGCAGCAGGAAGCTGCTGAGCGAGCCGGAGCCGACGCCCGCCTCCACGACGCGCGCGCCGGGGAAGATGTCGGCGAAGGCCAGGATCTGCCCCGCGTCCTTGGGGTAGACCACGGCGGCGCCGCGGGGCATGGACAGGACGTAGTCGGGGAGCAGGGGTCGCAGCGCCAGGTAGGCGACGTTTCCCGTGGTACGGACAACACTGCCCTCGGGAGCGCCGATCAGCTCGTCGTGCGGGAAGGAACCCTTGTGGGTGTGGAAATTCTTCCCGGCCTCGAGCGTGAACGTGTAGTGGCGTCCCTTGGGGTCGGTGAGCTGGACCTGGTCCCCGACCTTGAAGGGCCCGCGACGGCGGGCGGCACCGGTCGGTTCGGACATGTGACCAGCCTACCGGCCCCCGCGCGGGCCGCCGACCACGGTGTCGGCGGTCCCGGCCCGGTCAGGAGGGGCGGGCCATGGCCTTGACGAAGGCGCGCTCCACGTCCGCGGCGGACAGCACTCCGTAGATCTCGCCGGACTCCTCGACGACGAGGTACTCGGTGGCGGGGGTGGTGCGGAGGGTGTCGAGGAGTTCCTCGCCCGCCAGTTCGGCGGAGACGCGCATGCCCTCGGTGATGTCCTGGGCGAGGCCGCCGACGCCGACCCAGGGGCGGCGGTGCTGGGGCACGGAGACGATGGCCCCTTCGCGGACCACGGCCATCGGGTCGCCGTCGGCGTCGACGACGACGAGGGCTCGGGCGCCCGCGTCGTTGGCCCTGCGCAGCGCCTCGGAGAGCGGGGTGTCGCCCTCGACGGGGACGGCGCGGCGGGTCAGGGTGCGGGCGCGCAGCTCGGGCAGGTGTTCGCGCAGCCGGGCCATGCGGAGGCTGTTGCCGGCGCCGGTCCAGATGATCGCGGCGAGGATCGCGGCGAGCAGGGCGTCCATGACGGTGTCCATGCCGCCGATGTCCTGGGCGTCGCCGCCGAGGGCGCCGGACTGGTTGAGCAGCGGCAGCCCGATGAGGACGGAGATGGCGAGGGCGCGGCCGACCCAGGCGGCGGCCACGGTGCCGCTCATGGGCCTGCCGGTGATCTTCCAGACGACGGCGCGGAGCATCCGGCCGCCGTCCAGCGGCAGGCCGGGCAGGAGGTTGAAGGCGGCGACGATGAGGTTGGAGATCATCAGTCCCGCGAGCAGGACGCCCGGCACGGTGCCCGGGTCGACGGCCTGCATCCCCGCGTAGAACACCCCGGCGAGGACGAGGGAGAGGAGCGGGCCGACGAAGGCGAGGACGAACTCGCGTCCGGGGGTCTCGGACTCCTTCTCGATCTCGGAGACGCCGCCGAAGAACTGCAGCTGGATGCGGCGCACCGGCAGCTTGAAGCGGAGGGCCGCGACGGTGTGGGCGAGTTCGTGGACCAGTACGGAGGCGTAGAAGGCCACCGCGAAGAAGAGGGAGACGAGGTAGCGGGCGCCGCCGAGTTCGGGCAGCACGCGGTCGAGCTGGTCGCCGAAGACCCAGGTGATGAGGGCGGCGACGAGGAACCAGCTGGGCGCGACGTAGACGGGCACGCCGAACGGCCTGCCCATGAGCAGTCCGCCGCCGGGCCCCTTGCGGTTGCCGGGCGGCGCGGGGTTGCCCTTGCCACCGGACTGCTCCCGCGGTCCCGCCTTGGTGAGGACGGGGCGCGACTCGCCGGGGCGCTGCTCGCCGGGAGTCTGCTCGCCGGGGCCCTGTTCACTCCGCGGCTCGGCCGCGGGGGTGTCCGGGGCCGGGGAGGTGGCCGGGCTGGTGGAGGCATCCGGGGCCGCGGGGGCGTCCGGGTCAGTTGAGGTGCGCGGGCCGGCGGAGGTGCCCGGGGACTCGGGAGCGCCCGTGCCGGCGGAGGTGCTCGTGCCGACGGAGGCGTCCGGGCCAGCTGAGGCATCCGGGGACCCTGGGGCGTCCAGGCCAGCTGAGGTGCCCGTGCCGGCCGAGGCGTCCGGGGACTCGGGAGCGCCCGGGCCGGCGGAGGTGCTCGTGCCGGCCGAGGTGTCCGGTGACGCGGACGCGTCCGGGCCGGTGGAGGTGTTCGTGTTGTCGTCCCGTGGCCGTGCCGGTTCGTCGGACGGGTGCCTCGGCGCCTCTGGGGCGCCCGCCGCGTCCGTCGGTCGCTCGGGGTCCCGGTCCGCCTCGGCCCGGCGCGCCGGTTCGTCCGCCGTGTCGACCGGACGTGCCGGCTCCGGGGAGCCGTGCGCACCGTCCGGCCGCAGGCCCTCGGCGCCGTCGGACCGCGGCCTGCCGCTCCCGCCGCTTTCGTCCACGATGTCCCCTCGATCGAAGCGTCCCTCGCCCCGGTATGGCGTGGTTACCCGCACGATCATGCAGGGCGAGAGGGTCTGCCGTCGATGGTATGCGGCTGCTGTCGGTGGCGGGTCGTAGGGTCTGTCCCTATGGAAACCAGCACCGACGGCGTCGTGGCGGCCGTGCGCCCGGCGTCCCTGTCGCCCTCACGCGCGGGCGATTTCATGCAGTGCCCCCTGCTCTACCGGTTCCGGGTGATCGACAAGCTGCCCGAGAAGCCGAGTGAGGCGGCGACCCGGGGCACGCTGGTGCACGCGGTCCTGGAGCGGCTCTTCGACGCGCCCGCGAGCGAGCGCACCGCGCCGCGCGCCAAGTCGCTCATCCCGGGGCAGTGGGACCGGCTGCGGGAGTCCAAGCCCGAGCTGACGGAGCTCTTCGCGGATGATCCGGAGGGCGAGCGGATGGCGAGCTGGCTGTCCGACGCGGAGCGGCTGGTGGAGCGCTGGTTCACGCTGGAGGACCCGACGCGGCTCGAGCCCGCCGAGCGGGAGCTCTTCGTCCAGGCCGAGCTGGAGTCGGGCCTGAAGCTGCGCGGCATCATCGACCGTGTGGACGTGGCCCCTTCGGGCGAGGTCCGCATCGTCGACTACAAGACGGGCAAGGCCCCGCGTCCGCAGTACGCGGAGGGCGCCCTGTTCCAGATGAAGTTCTACGCCCTGGTGGTGTGGCGACTGAAGGGCGTCGTGCCGCGTCGCCTCCAGCTCGTCTATCTGGGCAGCGGCGACGTCATCACGTACGACCCGGTGGTCGCCGATCTGGAGCGGGTCGAGCGCAAGCTGCTCGCGCTGTGGGAGGCGATCGAGCTGGCGACGGAGACCGGGAACTGGCGGCCGCGGCCGACCAAACTGTGCGGCTGGTGCGACCATCGGGCGGTATGCCCGGAATTCGGCGGGACTCCCCCGCCGTATCCGCTTCCTGTGAGGGCGCCCGAGTCGGCGGAGGGTGAGCAGGGCAGAATGGGCCCGGGCTAGCTAAGGAGAGACACCGTGGCCATCCGCGTCCTACTGGTCGATGACCAGCCGCTGTTGCGCACCGGCTTCCGGATGATTCTGGAGGCCGAGCAGGACATCGCGGTCGTCGGCGAGGCCGGCGACGGCCTGCAGGCTCTCGACCAGGTGCGGGCGCTGCAGCCCGACGTCGTCCTGATGGACATCCGCATGCCGCGGATGGACGGGGTGGAGGCGACCCGTCAGATCACCGGCCCCGGCCGGGACGGTCCGGCGAAGGTGCTGGTACTGACCACCTTCGACCTCGACGAGTACGTGGTGGAGGCGTTGCGCGCCGGCGCCAGCGGCTTCCTCCTCAAGGACGCCCCCGCCAACGAGCTGGTGCAGGCGATCCGGGTGGTCGCGGCCGGCGAGGCGATGCTCGCGCCGAGCATCACCCGCCGCCTCCTCGACAAGTACTCCGCGCACCTGCCGTCCGGCGACGAGCCGGTGCCGGACACCCTGCACACGCTGACCGACCGCGAGGTCGAGGTCCTGAAGCTGGTCGCCCGCGGCCTGTCGAACGCCGAGATCGCCGCGGACCTCTTCGTCAGCGAGACGACCGTGAAGACGCACGTGGGCCATGTGCTCACCAAGCTCGGGCTGCGCGACCGGGTGCAGGCCGCGGTGTACGCGTACGAGAGCGGGTTGGTGCGCCCCGGCGCGCAGTGACCGCCCGCCCGCCGGGCCCGGATCGACGAAGGTGGCCGCCCCCTCCGCGGGGACGGCCACCTTTCTCGTACGTCGGCGGGGCTCGGTGCCCGGTCGGCCGCTCGGTCAGCCCTTGCTGATCTCCCAGAAGCGGAAGACCGTCGACGCGTCGAGGCACGACTCCAGGCCGTAGACGCTGTCGCGGACGACGGCGTACTGCTTGGCCTGCCACACCGGCAGGACGGGCAGCTGGTCGGCCACGATGTCCTGCAGCTCGCCGTACTGCTTGTCGGTCTTGGTGCGGTCGCTCTCGGTGGCGGTGCCCGGGATGATCTTCCCGGTGATGGTGCTGTTCTCGAAGTGGTTGCCGAGGACGTTGCCCTTGCCGAAGAACGGCTGGGTGAAGTTGTCCGCGTCCGGGTAGTCCGGCACCCAGCCCTTGACGTAGACCCCGTACTTGCCGGCCGCGATGTCCTTCTCGTACTGCTCGAACTCGACGGACTTCACGTCGGCGTCGAACAGGCCGGAGGCGTTGAGCTGCTTGGCGATGGCCTTCAGCTCCTGGTCCGTGGCCGGGCCGTAGCGCGAGGGCGTCGACCAGAGCGTCAGCTTGGCCTTGCCGTCGATGCCGGCGCCGCGCAGCGCGGACGCGGCCTTCGCGCGCTGCGGACGGGCGCCGTAGGTGTCGAAGAACGCCGTGTTGTGGCCGCCGATGCCCGCCGGGACGATCGAGTACAGGGGCGTCGCGGTGTCCTTGTAGACCTCCTGGACGAGGGCGTCCCGGTCCAGGAGGTACGCGATGGCCTTGCGCACGCCGAGCTTGCCCGCGACCGGGTCCTTCATGTTGAAGACCAGGTGCTGCACCTCGGCGCTGGTGCCCTCCACGATGTCGACGTCCTGGCCCTCCTTGGAGGTGTTCCGCTCGATGTCCGCGATGTCGGCGGCGGCGAGGCCTCGGTAGGCCAGGTCGATCTCGCCGCCCAGGAGCGCCTTCTTCAGGCCCTTCTGGTCGCCGTGGAAGAATTTGATGGCCACGCCGTCGTTCTTGACCTTGGCGGTGCCCTGGTAATCGGAGTTGACGGAGAAGACCGCCTGCCCCTTGTCGAACGAGTCCAGCTTGTACGGTCCCGAGCCGACCGCCTTGCCGTCCTGGCGCAACCCGTTCATGTCGTACTCGCGGTGGTCCACGATGGAGCCGGCACCCGAGGCGATCTTGCTGGGGAAGGTCGCGTCGGAGTACTTCAGCTTGAAGACCACCGTCTTGGTGTTCGGCGTCTCCACCCGGTCGAGCATCGGGAACATGATCGCCGGACCGGCGTCGTCCTTGATGTGCCGCATGCGGTCGAAGGAGAACTTGACGTCCTTGGCGGTCAGCGCGTTGCCGTTGCTGAACTTCAGTCCGTCGCGCAGCTCACACTTGAAGACCTTCGCCTCCGTGTCCGTGAACCCGCACCGCCTGGCGGCCTCCGGCTCCGGCTCGGTGGCGCCCTTGGGGAAGCTCAGGAGCGACTGGAAGACGTTGTTGAACAGGAGCCAGGAGCCGGGGTCGTAGCCGGACGCGGGGTCCGTGGCGAGGACGTCGTCGGACATCCCCATCACGACCGCGTCGCCCGTGTCCCCCGCACCGCCCGATTCCGTGCCGCAGCCGGTCAGCAGGGCGGCGGCCAGCCCTCCCGTGAGGGGAAGGGCCAGCCACTGGTTACGACATTTCACGTACGTGCCTTTGGTGTTGAGGTCGTTCGCTGGACTTGAGGACGCCGGAGTGCCCTCGGTGCGCGGAGGTCAGCCGCTCACACCGCGGCCGAGCTCCCACAGCTGGAGGTTGGACGAGGAGTTGAGCGCCCACTCGACGCCCGTGATGTCGTCGCGCGCCGCGATGTACTGCTTGCCCTGCCAGAGCGGGAGCACCGGCACGTCGTCGGCGACGATGTCCTGGATCCTGCGGATGCTCTTGGAGGCGGCAAGCCGGTCGGCCTCGCGACGGGACGTCGGGATCAACTGGTCGTTGACCGTGTCGTTCACGTACGGCGAGCCGAGGAAGTTGTCCTTGTCGAGGAAGGGCGCGAGGAAGTTGTCGGCGTCGGGGAAGTCGGGGAACCAACCCATGCCGTACGCCGCGTACTTGCCGTCGCGCTCGGCGGCGCGGAAGGTGTTCCACGGCACGCCCTTGACCGACACGTCGAAGAGGCCGGACGCGTTCAGCTGCTTCTTCAGCAGCTCGAACTCCTTCTTGGTGCCCGGGCCGTAGTGGTCCGTGGTGTAGTGCAGCGTCATCTTCACCGGGGTGGTGACGTTCGCGTGGTTGAGCAGGGCGCGGGCCTTGGCCGTGCTCGGGTTGCCGTACTTGTTGAAGAACGAGTTGGCGTGACCGGTGATGGTGGACGGCACCAGGGAGTACAGCGGGTCGGCCGTCGAGCCGTACACCGAGGAGGCCAGCGCGCCGCGGTCGACGAGCTGCGCCATGGCCTGGCGGACGGCCTTGTTCTTGGCCGTCGGGGCGTCGGTGTTGAAGGCGAGGTAGCGGATCTCCAGGCCCTGCATGTCGACCAGGTCGATCTTCTTGCTGGAACCGGCGTCGAGCTCCCTGACCTGCTTGGGCGACATGGTGCGCGTCATCAGGTCGATGTCGCCGTCCTCGAGCGCCTTGCCCATGGCCTCGGCGTCCGGGAAGTTGCGCAGCTCGACCTTGTCGCTCTGCACCTTGAACCCGCCCTTGTAAGTGGGGTTCTTGGTGAACACCGTCTTGACCAGACGGTCGTCCTTCACTTCCTGCTTCGCGGTGTACGGGCCGGAGCCGGACACCTCGAAGCCGTCCCGCAGCTTGTTCTTGCTGTACTGGTCCTTGCTGACGATGCCCGCGGTGGGGGTGGCCAGCTTGAACGGGAACGTGGCGTCCGGCTTCTTGAGGTGGAACACGATGTCGCGGTCGCCCTGGACCTCGATCTCGTCGACGTTCGACACCAGGGCGTCCGAACCGCTCGCGTTCTTGATCTTCATGTCGCGGACGCGCTCGATGGAGAACTTCACGTCCGCTGCGGTCAGCGGCTTGCCGTCGGAGAACTCCAGGCCCTTGCGGAGGGTGCAGGCGTAGCGCTCGTTGCCGGTGTCGGTGAAGCCGCACCGCTCGGCGGCCTCGGGCTCCGGGTCACCGCCGCCGCGCGGCATCGCCATGAGCGTCTGGACGGTCTGGCGCAGCAGGTTCCAGGACCCGGCGTCGTAGGCGTACGCCGGGTCGAAGGGCGCCGGGACCTCCTTGGAGATGGCGAACGCGTCCGTGGTGCCGACGGCGATCGGCTTGTCGCCGTCCGACCCGTCCGAGCCACCGCACGCGGCGAGCGCGGGGGCGAGCAGACCTATGACAGCCGGCAGCACCAAAGTCTTGCGGTTCATGCTCGACGTTCTCCAGAGCTCTTGAATCCCGTGAATCCGGCAACGCGGGGTGTGGGTTGGTGGTGCACGGGGGGTGGGGCGATGTTCTCGCGACGAGATTAGTCCGCACCAGATGAGCGCCGGAGGGGGCCTGAGCGCCTTCTCCATCACGCTGCGAAACCGGGCGTGGACACACCGATAACCCGACACCGGAAGGTTTCGTGCACGCTCCCACCAATCGGGACACAACGGCACGCCGCTCCACCCCCACCCGGAGTGCGCGGCACAAGCGGGCACCCTTGTCGACCCCCTCGGGGGTGGGAAACGTCACACCCTTTCAAGGGGTCGCCGAGGGAACTGTCAGAGGGTCATCAGCCCTTGCAGGAAAGGCAGGTTGACGTCTTCGAGGGAGGCGACGACGGTGCGTCCCGCGGCGGCGGGGATGGGGGCGACCGACGGTACGGCCACGACGCGGCAGCCCGCGGCCTCGGCGGCGGCGACACCGGTGGCGGTGTCCTCGATGACGGCGCACCGGGCGGGGTCGGCTCCAAGTCCCCGGGCGGCCAGGAGGTAGGGGTCGGGGTGGGGCTTCGTACGGGCCACCTCGTCGCCGGCGACGGTGAGTTCGAAGTGGTGGGCCCCGATCGAGCCGAGGACGCGGTCGATGATCCGGCGGTGCGAGGCGGAGACCAGGGCCATCGGCACGCCGTGCGCGCCGAGTTCGGCGAGCAGCCGGGCGGCGCCCGGCATCAGCGGCAGGGAACTGGCGATGCGCTCCTCGAAGCCGTCGTTGAGCAGCACGGTGAGCTCGGGAACCGTGATGTCGGCGCCGGTGGCCTCGATGAGGAAGCCCGCGCTGCGCGTCATGGGGCCGCCGACGACGACGTCGCGCCAGGCCTCGTCGAGCGCGTGCCCGAGGGAGGCGAACACCGCGACCTCGGCGTCCCACCAGAAGCCCTCGGTGTCCACGAGGGTTCCGTCCATGTCGAGCAGCACACCCTGCAGAGCCGAGCCTTCGGCCGTTCGGGTGCCGAGCGCGGGAACCGTACTGGTCATGCGACCACACCTTCCTTGAGGGACGAGAAGGCCGGCTGCCTCCTTGTGACGGAAGGCAACCGGCCTGCACTGGACCGACCAGTGTACGACTGCGCCGGATCAGCGCGCGTTGAAATATTTCGCCTCGGGGTGGTGGATGACGATCGCGTCGGTGGACTGCTCGGGGTGGAGCTGGAACTCCTCGGAGAGCTGGACGCCGATCCGCTCCGGCTCGAGCAGCTCCGCGATCTTCGCGCGGTCCTCCAGGTCGGGGCAGGCGCCGTAGCCGAGCGAGAAGCGCGCGCCGCGGTACTTCAGCGCGAACATGTCCTCGACGTCCGCGGGGTCCTCTCCCCCGAAGCCGAGCTCGGCGCGCACCCGGGCGTGCCAGTACTCGGCGAGGGCCTCGGCCAACTGCACGGACAGGCCGTGCAGTTCGAGGTAGTCGCGGTAGGAGTCGGCGGCGAAGAGCTCGGCGGTGGCCCCGCCGATCTTCGAGCCGACGGTGACGACCTGCAGGCCCACCACGTCCCTCTCGCCGGACTCCTCGGGGCGGAAGAAGTCCGCCAGGCACAGCCGCCGGCCGCGGCGCTGGCGCGGGAAGGTGAAGCGGGTGCGCTCGGCCCCGTCCTCACCCAGGATGATCAGGTCGTCACCCTTGGAGACACACGGAAAGTAACCGTGCACGACCGCGGCTTCCAGCAGGTTGTCGGTCTGCAGCCGGTCCAGCCAGCCGCGCAGCCGCGGCCTGCCCTCGCTCTCCACCAGCTCCTCGTACGAGGGTCCGTCGCCGGTCCGCGCCTGCTTCAGGCCCCACTGGCCCTTGAACAGCGCGCCCTCGTCCAGCCAGGACGCGTACTCCTTGAGCTGGATGCCCTTGACCACCCGCGTGCCCCAGAACGGCGGCTCCGGAATCGGGTTGTCCACCGAAACGTCGGAGCGGGCCGGCAGCTCCTCCTCATTGACCTCGAGGACGGCCGCGGTGGCCTTGCTCGGCACCCTGCGCTGCTTGAGCTCCGGCAGCGTCGCCCCGGGCACGCCCCGCTTGACGGCGATGAGGGCGTCCATCAGGCGCAGGCCCTCGAAGGCGTCGCGGGCGTAGCGGACCTCGCCCTCGTAGATCTCGTGCAGGTCCTGCTCGACGTAGGCGCGGGTGAGGGCGGCGCCGCCGAGGATGACGGGGAAGTCGGCGGCCATCTTGCGCTGGTTGAGTTCCTCCAGGTTCTCCTTCATGATCACCGTGGATTTCACCAGGAGCCCCGACATGCCGATCACGTCGGCCTTGTGCTCCGCGGCGGCGTCCAGGATCGCCGCGACGGGCTGCTTGATGCCGAGGTTGACGACGTTGTAGCCGTTGTTGGACAGGATGATGTCGACGAGGTTCTTGCCGATGTCGTGGACGTCGCCGCGGACGGTGGCCAGCACGATGGTGCCCTTGCCCTCGTCGTCGGTCTTCTCCATGTGCGGCTCCAGGTGCGCCACGGCGGTCTTCATCACCTCGGCGGACTGGAGCACGAAGGGCAGCTGCATCTGGCCGGAGCCGAAGAGCTCGCCGACGACCTTCATGCCCTCCAGGAGGGTGTTGTTGACGATGTCGAGGGCCGGGGTGTCCTGGAGGGCCTCGTCCAGGTCGGCTTCCAGGCCGTTCTTCTCGCCGTCGATGATGCGGCGCTGCAGGCGCTCGTCCAGCGGCAGCGCGAGGAGTTCCTCGGCCTTGCCGGCCTTCATCGACTTCGTCGAGACGCCCTCGAAGAGCTCCATGAGCTTCTGCAGCGGGTCGTAGCCCTCGGCCCGCCGGTCGTAGATCAGGTCGAGTGCGGTGGTGACCTGCTCGTCGTCGAACCGCGCGATCGGCAGGATCTTCGAGGCGTGCACGATCGCGGAGTCGAGTCCGGCCTTGACGCACTCGTCCAGAAAGACGGAGTTGAGCAGGACGCGGGCGGCCGGGTTGAGGCCGAAGGAGATGTTCGACAGGCCCAGCGTCGTCTGCACGGCCGGGTGGCGCTTCTTCAGCTCCCGGATCGCCTCGATGGTGGCGATGCCGTCCTTGCGGGACTCCTCCTGGCCGGTGCAGATGGTGAAGGTCAGGGTGTCGATGAGGATGTCCGACTCGTGGATGCCCCAGGTGCCGGTGAGGTCTTCGATGAGGCGCTCGGCGATGGCGACCTTGTGCTCGGGGGTGCGGGCCTGGCCCTCTTCGTCGATGGTCAGCGCGATCAGCGCGGCGCCGTGCTCCTTGGCCAGCGCGGTGACCTTCGTGAAGCGCGACTCGGGCCCGTCGCCGTCCTCGTAGTTGACGGAGTTGATGACCGCGCGGCCGCCCAACTTCTCCAACCCGGCCTGCAGGACGGGCAGTTCGGTGGAGTCGAGGACGATCGGCAGGGTGGAGGCGGTGGCGAAGCGGCCGGCGAGCTCGGCCATGTCGGCGACGCCGTCGCGGCCCACGTAGTCCACGCACAGGTCCAGCATGTGCGCGCCCTCGCGGATCTGATCGCGCGCCATCTCCACACAGTCGTCCCAGCGGCCCTCCAGCATCGCCTCCCGGAACTTCTTCGAGCCGTTGGCGTTCGTGCGCTCGCCGATCGCCATGTACGCGGTGTCCTGGCGGAACGGGACCGTCTGGTACAGGGAGGCGGCACCCGGCTCGGGGTGCGGCTCTCGGGCCGCGGTCTCCACGCCCCGTACCCGCTCGACGACCTGGCGCAGATGTTCCGGGGTCGTACCGCAGCAGCCGCCCACCAGGGACAGGCCGTAGTCGCGGACGAAGCCCTCCTGTGCGTCGGCCAGCTCGGCGGCGGTCAGCGGGTAGTGGGCGCCGTCCTTGCCGAGGACGGGCAGGCCGGCGTTGGGCATGCAGGAGATCGGGACGCGCGAGTGGCGGGCGAGATAGCGCAGGTGCTCGCTCATCTCGGCGGGGCCGGTGGCGCAGTTCAGGCCGATCATGTCGATGCCCAGCGGCTCCAGGGCGGTGAGCGCGGCGCCGATCTCGGAGCCAAGGAGCATGGTGCCGGTCGTCTCCACGGTGACCGAGCAGATCACCGGGAGGTTCGCGCCGGTGGCGTCCAGGGCGCGGCGGGCGCCGAGGATCGCGGCCTTGGTCTGCAGGAGGTCCTGGGTGGTCTCGACGAGGAGCGCGTCGGCGCCGCCGGCGATCATGCCTTCCGCGTTCGTCTGGTAGGCGTCGCGCAGGGTGGCGTACGGGGCGTGGCCGAGGGTCGGCAGCTTGGTGCCCGGGCCCATCGAACCCAGCACCCAGCGCTGCTGCCCGGTGTCCCGGGTGAACTCGTCGGCGACCTCGCGGGCGATGCGCGCGCCGGCCTCGGAGAGCTCGAAGTTGCGCTCGGGGATGTCGTACTCGTTCAGGGCCGCGAAGTTCGCGCCGAAGGTGTTGGTCTCCACGCAGTCCACGCCGACGGCGAAATACTCCTGGTGGACGGAGCGCACGATGTCGGGGCGGGTGACGTTCAGGACTTCGTTGCAGCCCTCGAGCTGCTGGAAGTCGTCCATCGTGGGGTCCTGCGCCTGGAGCATGGTGCCCATCGCGCCGTCGGCCACCACCACTCGGGTGGCCAGGGCCTCGCGGAGGGCGTCGACCCGGGTCCTGCTCTCGGACGATGCGGGCGTGGGCTGCGACGACGGGGTTGGCGACGAGGCCATGAAAGAGCTCCCTGGAGTGCGACGGCTGTCGGCTTTGCGCCTTCTGGTTGGAGGGCGCACTCGGCCAGGGTAGCCGGGACCAAGGTCCCGCGGTGGAGGCGTCCACGAGGCGGACTAGCGCGGCGTCGCGGCTCGTCCCCGTGCCCGGCACGGGGGAACCACGGGGAACGCCGTCAACACATCTCGTCCACGCATTAGCGAGAGGTCGACAACGACCGATAGTGTTCAGCATTGCCGAACGCCGACATTGGTGCGGCGACATGGAGCGAGGGGACGGAGGTCGGGGCTGCGATGGCACGCAACATCCAGTCGCTCGAACGGGCCGCGGCGATGCTGCGGCTGCTCGCGGGCGGCGAGCGACGGCTCGGCCTCTCGGAGATCGCCTCCTCCCTCGACCTCGCCAAGGGTACGGCGCACGGCATCCTGCGCACCCTGCAGGCGGAGGGCTTCGTCGAGCAGGACTCCGCGTCGGGCCGCTACCAGCTGGGCGCCGAGCTGCTGCGCCTCGGCAACAGCTATCTGGACGTGCACGAGCTGCGGGCCCGGGCCCTGGTGTGGACCGACGACCTGGCCCGCTCCAGCGGCGAGAGCGTCCACCTCGGCGTCCTGCACCAGCAGGGCGTGCTCATCGTCCACCACGTCTTCCGCCCGGACGACAGCCGCCAGGTCCTGGAGGTGGGGGCCATGCAGCCGCTGCACTCCACGGCGCTGGGCAAGGTGCTGTCCGCGTACGACCCGGTCGCGCACAACGAAGCCGTCGAGGCCGAGCGCAACTCCTTCACGGCGCGCACCGTGACCGACTCCGAGGGCTTCGAGTCCCTCCTCGACCTGACCCGCGCGCGCGGGTACGCGGCCGACGTGGAGGAGACCTGGGAGGGCATCGCTTCCATCGCCGCCCCGATCCACGACCGGCGCCGCATGCCGGTCGGCGCGGTCGGCGTCACCGGCGCCGTCGAGCGGGTCTGCCGGGACGGGGAGCTGCGGCCCGAGCTGATCGCCGCCGTACGGGACTGCGCGCGCGCCGTCTCGCGGGACCTGGGCGCCGGGCGCTTCTGACGCCCTCCCCCGCCTGCGGGCGGGCCCGTTCCGTGGTGGCGTGGACCCATAAGGCGGAACGATCAATAACGATCGTGTTTTCAATAACAGAACCCTTGACGTGCCAGTAACCCCGGGGTGAGACTCGCGTCCATCGGTCGGCATTGTCGAACACCTACCGGCATTACGCGCTAGAGTGTGACAAGGCCAAGGGCCGGCAACGACCTCACCTGAGGTCGCGGACCACCGGAGGGACCCGGGGTTCGCCTTCCCCTGGACGAAGGACAAAGGAGTCGCGGGTGTCCAGCTCCGACATCTTCATCGGCGAGACCATCGGTACCGCCGTGCTCATCCTGCTCGGCGGTGGCGTGTGCGCCGCCGTCACGCTCAAGCGCTCAAAGGCCAAGGACGCCGGCTGGCTCGCGGTCACCTTCGGTTGGGGCTTCGCGGTCCTGACCGGCGCCTATCTCGCGGGGGGCGTCTCCGGCGCCCACCTCAACCCGGCGGTCACGCTCGGTCTCGCCATCGAGGGCGGCACCAAGTGGAGCGACGTACCGCTGTACCTGGCCTCGCAGCTGCTCGGCGCGATGATCGGCGCCGTACTGGTGTGGGTCACCTACATGGGCCAGTTCCGGGCCCATCTGACCGACCCCGAGATCCTCGCGGCGCAGCCGGTCGAGGAGGGCATGGTCGACCAGAAGGCCGCGCCGTCGGCCGGTCCGGTGCTCGGCGTCTTCTCGACGGGTCCGGAGATCCGGAACTACGTCCAGAACGTGCTCACGGAGATCATCGCCACGGTCGTCCTGGTCCTCGCCATCCTGACCCAGGGCCTGAACGACGGCGGCAACGGCCTCGGCACCCTCGGCGCCCTGATCACCGCGCTCGTCGTGGTGAGCATCGGCCTCTCCCTCGGTGGCCCCACGGGCTACGCGATCAACCCCGTCCGTGACCTCGGTCCGCGCATCATCCACTCCGTGCTCCCGCTGCCGAACAAGGGCAGCTCGGACTGGTCGTACGCCTGGGTGCCGATCGTCGGTCCACTGATCGGCGGAGCCATCGCCGGCGGTCTCTACAACGTCGCGTTCAAGTAGACCCGCGACAGCGACCGATGACCGCCACAGACGCCTGAGACCAAGCCCAAGAATTTCTGGAGCACACCGTGACCGACGCACACACCGCAGGCCCCTTCATCGCGGCCATCGACCAGGGCACCACCTCGAGCCGCTGCATCGTCTTCGACAAGGACGGCCGGATCGTCTCCGTCGACCAGAAGGAGCACGAGCAGATCTTCCCGAAGCCGGGCTGGGTCGAGCACGACGCCGCCGAGATCTGGACCAACGTCCAGGAGGTCGTCGCAGGCGCCGTGTCCAAGGCGGGCATCACCCGCGACGACATCAAGGCCATCGGCATCACCAACCAGCGCGAGACGACGCTGCTGTGGGACAAGAACACCGGTGAGCCGGTGCACAACGCCATCGTCTGGCAGGACACCCGCACCGACGCGCTCTGCCGGGAGCTCGGCCGCAACGTCGGCCAGGACCGCTTCCGCCGCGAGACCGGCCTGCCGCTGGCCTCCTACTTCGCGGGCCCCAAGGCCCGCTGGCTGCTCGACCACGTCGAGGGCCTGCGCGAGCGCGCCGAGGCCGGCGACATCCTCTTCGGCACCATGGACTCCTGGGTCATCTGGAACCTGACCGGCGGCGTCAACGGCGGCAAGCACGTCACCGACGTCACCAACGCCTCGCGCACCATGCTGATGAACCTGCACAAGATGCAGTGGGACGAGAAGATCTGCGAGTCCATCGGCGTGCCCACGGCGATGCTCCCCGAGATCCGCTCCTCCGCCGAGGTCTACGGCGAGGTCACCGGCGGCACGCTCGGCGACGTGCTCGGCGGCATCCCGGTCGCCTCGGCGCTCGGCGACCAGCAGGCGGCCCTCTTCGGCCAGACCTGCTTCGCGGAGGGCGAGGCGAAGTCCACGTACGGCACCGGCACGTTCATGCTCCTGAACACCGGTGACAAGGCCATCAACTCCTACTCGGGCCTGCTGACCACGGTCGGCTACCAGATCGGCGACCAGAAGCCGGTCTACGCCCTGGAGGGCTCCATCGCCGTCACCGGTTCGCTGGTGCAGTGGATGCGCGACCAGATGGGCCTGATCAACTCCGCCGCCGAGATCGAGACGCTCGCGTCCTCGGTCGAGGACAACGGCGGCGCCTACTTCGTGCCGGCCTTCTCCGGCCTGTTCGCCCCGTACTGGCGCTCCGACGCCCGCGGTGTGATCGCCGGTCTCACCCGGTACGTCACCAAGGCGCACATCGCGCGCGCCGTCCTGGAGGCCACGGCCTGGCAGACCCGCGAGATCACCGACGCCATGACGAAGGACTCCGGCGTCGAGCTCGCGGCCCTCAAGGTCGACGGCGGCATGACCTCCAACAACCTGCTGATGCAGACCATCTCGGACTTCCTCGACGCGCCCGTGGTGCGTCCGATGGTCGCCGAGACCACCTGCCTCGGCGCCGCCTACGCCGCCGGTCTCGCCGTCGGCTTCTGGTCCTCGACCGACGAGCTGCGCGCCAACTGGCGCCGGGCCGCCGAATGGACCCCCCACATGGACGCGGGCACCCGCGACCGTGAGTACAAGAGCTGGCTCAAGGCCGTGGAACGGTCCATGGGCTGGCTCGACGAGAGTGGCGAGGAGTAAGACACATGACCACCCTGCAGAGCGTCCCTGCCCTCGGGACGCATCCGGCCGCCGGTTCGCACCAGAGCCGCGCCGAGACCCGGGAGCAGCTTTCCAAGGCGACGTACGACCTCCTGGTGATCGGCGGCGGAATCCTGGGCATCTCCACCGCCTGGCATGCCGCGCAGTCGGGCCTGCGGGTGGCCCTGGTGGACGCCGGCGACTTCGCCGGCGCCACCTCCTCCGCCTCCTCCAAGCTGCTGCACGGCGGTCTGCGCTACCTGCAGACCGGCGCCGTGAAGCTGGTGGCGGAGAACCACTTCGAGCGCCGTGCGGTCTCCCGTCAGGTGGCCCCCCACCTGGCGAACCCGCTCACCTTCTACCTGCCGGTGTACAAGGGCGGCCCGCACGGCGCGGCGAAGCTGGGCGCGGGCGTCTTCGCCTACTCGGCGCTCTCCGCCTTCGGTGACGGCGTCGGCCACCTGCTCTCGCCGGCCAAGGCCGCGCAGGACGTGCCGGAGCTGCGCACCGACAACCTGAAGGCCGTCGCGGTCTACGGCGACGACCAGATGAACGACGCCCGCATGGCGCTGATGACGGTCCGCGCGGCCGTCGAGGCGGGCGCCTCCGTCCTCAACCACGCCGAGGTCACCGGCCTGCGCTTCACCAAGGGCCGGGTCACCGGCGCGGAGCTCAAGGACCGCATGAGCGGCGACGAGTTCGGCGTCAACGCCCGTCTGGTCCTGAACGCGACCGGCCCCTGGGTCGACCACCTGCGCAAGATGGAGAACCCCGACGCGGCGCCCTCCATCCGCCTCTCCAAGGGCGCGCACCTGGTCCTCAAGCGCACCGCCCCCTGGAAGGCCGCGCTGGCCACCCCGATCGACAAGTACCGCATCACCTTCGCCCTCCCCTGGGAGGACATGCTGCTGCTCGGCACCACGGACGAGGAGTTCGAGGGCGACCCGGCGGACGTGCGCGTCACGGAGCAGGACACCGCCCAGATCCTGGACGAGGCCGCCTTCTCCATCCGGGACCAGCAGCTGTCGCGGGACCTGATCACGTACTCCTTCGCGGGTCTGCGGGTGCTGCCCGGCGGCCCCGGCGACACCTCGAAGGCCAAGCGCGAGACGGTCGTCACCGAGGGCACCGGCGGCATGCTGTCGGTGGCCGGCGGCAAGTGGACGACGTTCCGTCACATCGGCCGTACGGTGATGAAGAAGCTGGAGGCGCTGCCGGGGCACCCGCTCGGCGACGACTACGAGCCGATCTCCGAGCTGCCGAAGAAGCTGCCGCTGCCCGGCATCGCCAACCCGCGTGCCGTCGCCCACCGCCTCCTGGTCGACGGCCCCGCGCCCGGCCCGCGGATGGCCGCCGACACCGCCAAGCACCTGGCGACGCACTACGGCTCGCTCTCCTTCGACATCGCCCGCCTGGCGAACGAGAACCCGGAGCTGGCCGAGCGCGTCCACCCGGACGCCCCGGAGATCTGGGCCCAGGTCGTCTACGCCCGTGACAACGAGTGGGCCGAGACGGCGGACGACGTGCTGCGCCGCCGTACGACGCTGACGATCCGCGGCCTGGCCACGGACGACGTGCGGAGCAAGGTAGAGGACCTGCTGGGCAAGAAGGCCTGACCCCGGCGGCCGGGGATGTGACACGGGCTCTGAGGGGCGGCTCCCGTCGGGGGCCGCCCCTCGCCCGTGCCCGGCGCTGCGTACGATCACCCGCGTGAGCTCTCCCATGACGTCGCCCTCCGACGCGCTGCCCGTCACCCGTGTCCCCCGCACCGGCCTGCCCGCACACGCGGTGGTCGTCGGCGACCCGGGCCGGGCGGTGGCCGTCGCGGACCTCCTCGCCGACGCCAAGGAGGTGTCGTACCACCGCGAGTACCGCACCTTCACGGGCGGCTGGCAGGGCACGCAGGTCGTCGTCGCCTCGCATGGCGTCGGCGCCCCCGGCGCGCTGCTGCTCTTCCAGGAGCTCGCCGAGGCCGGCGTCACGACCATCCTGCGGCTCGGCACCGCGGGCGCGATCCGGCCGGGGATCCGCGACGGCGACCTCGTCATCGCGGACGCCGCGGTGCGTGACGACGGCGTCACCCAGCAGCTGATCCCCGCCGAGTACCCGGCGTTCTCGGCGCCGGAGGCGGTCCTCGCGCTGCAGCGTGCGGCGCGGGCGGCCGGCGCCCCGCACCACCGGGGCGTGGTGTGGACGCGGGCCGCGTTCCAGCCGGGCTTCCTGCCGCTGCCCGGGGAGGCGTACGCGCGGGCCGGGATCGCCGCGATCGAGATGGAGCTCTCGGCGCTGCTCGTCTTCGCCGCCACGCACGGGCTGACCGCGGGCGGCGCGCTCGTCGTGGACGGCGCCAACGCCGACGAGCTGGTCGACGAGGAGGCCGCCCACGGGACGGGTGCCTACGACCCGCACCGCGACGTGGTCGCCGCCGGGGTCGACCGCGGCGCCCGGATAACCTTGGACGCACTGCGCCTGCTGGCCTCCACCACCCACTGAACGACCCGCGCCGCACGAACGGCCCGCGCCACCCGAACGACCCGCGCGAAAGAACGGAAGCGATGCACCCCACCGACCTGCCGGCCCAGGACCGCGGCGGCTCCATCGACCTGCTGGTGCACGGCGGCGACGTGCTGACCGTCGACGCCGCGGGCACCGTCGTGACGGACGGCGCGGTCGCCGTCCGCGAGGGCCGCGTCGTCGAGGTGGGCCCCGCCGAGCGGCTGCGCACGGCGTACGAGGCGGCCGAGGAGATCGACGCGCGCGGCTGCCTCGTCCTGCCCGGTCTGATCAACACGCACACCCATCTCGCGATGACGCTGCTGCGCGGCATCGCCGACGACGTCACGCTGCAGGGCTTCCTCGCCCGGGTGATCCCGCGCGAGGCCGAGCTGCTCTCCCCCGAGACGGTGACGGCGGGCATCCGCGGCGCGATCGCCGAGTCCGTGCGCGGCGGCGTCACGACCGCGCTGGACATGTACTGGTTCCACGAGGCGGCCGAGGCCGCGGCCCGCGAGGCGGGGTGGCGGCTGCTCACCGGCCCCACCTTCATGGACGTGCCGGGCCCGCCGGACGGGCGCCCCTACGCGGAGCGGCTCGGCTGGGCCACGGCCGACCTGGCCGCCCGCACGCCGGCGCCGGGCACCCGTCCGGTCGTCTTCGCGCACTCCGCGTACACCCTGGCGCCCGAGCAGCTGACGGCGATCGCCGCGCTGGCGCGTGAGCACGGCGCGCTGCTCCACCTGCACGCCGCGGAGAACGCGGGCGAGGTGGCAGTCGTCACCGAGCAGCACGGCATGCGGCCGGTGGAGCTGCTCGACTCGCTGGGGGTGCTCGGTCCGGACACGCTGCTCGCGCACGCCGTCGACCTCACCGACGCGGAGATCGCGACGCTGGCCCGCACGGGCACGGGCGTCGCGCACTGCCCGGTGTCCAACCTGAAGCTGGGCTGCGGCATCGCGCGGGTGCCCGAGCTGCTCGACGCGGGCGTCACGGTGGGCCTCGGCACGGACGGCGCCGTGAGCTCCAACACGCTGGACCTGCTGGGCGCGGTGAAGGTGGCCGCGCTCGTGCACAAGGCGGGCGGCGACCCGACGGCGGTCGGCGCCGAGCAGGCGGTGCGGATGGCGACCGTCGAGTCGGCGCGCGCTCTCGGCCTCGACGACCAGCTGGGGTCCCTGGAGGCGGGCAAGCGCGCGGATCTGATCGTCCTCGATCTGGCGCGGCCGCACCTGGCGCCCCGCCACGACCCGTGGTCGACGCTCGCGTACGCGGCGTCGGCCGCCGATGTCCGGGACACCGTGGTGGACGGCCGCGTCCTGATGCGCGACCGCGCCCTGCTGACCCTCGACGAGCCCGCCGTGCTGCGGGAGCTGACCGCGGCCGCCCGGCAGGAGACGAGCGCGGTATGACCCCGGGCACCGACTTCGAACCGACCCGCGGCTTCACCGGCCGCTCCCGCGCCGCCGACCGCGACCCGCGGCTGCCGCCCGGGCAGTACGACGCGGGCGACACCTGGCCCGTCCTGTCCGCCGAGGTGACGCCGCAACTGGCCGCCGCCGACTGGACGTTCCGGATCGACGGCCTGGTCGCGGCCCCGCGCACCTGGAGCTGGGACGAGGCGCACGCGCTGCCCGCCGCCGAGTACCGGGGCGACATCCACTGCGTGACGAGCTGGTCCAAGTTCGGGGTGCGGTTCGGCGGGGTGAGCCTGGACTCGTTCCTGGTCGAGGCCCGCCCGCTCGCCGCGGCGAGCCACGTCATCGCGTACTCCCACACCGGCTACACCTCGAACCTGCCGCTGACCGATGTGACCGGCGGCAGGGCGTGGATCGTGTGGGAGTACGGCGACGCGCCGCTGCCCGCCGAACACGGCGGCCCGGCCCGGCTGATCGTCCCCCACCTGTACTTCTGGAAGAGCGCCAAGTGGGTCGCGGGGCTGCGCCTCACCGACCGCGAGGAGCCGGGCTTCTGGGAGCAGAACGGCTACCACCACCGGGGCGACCCGTGGGCCGAGGAGCGCTACCGCGGTGACTGACCCCTCGTACACCCCCGGCGCGACGCCGTTCGTGCCGCCGACCGCGTTCGCCGTGCCCGGCCGCATCGACGTGAGCAGCCGCTCGGCGGCCCTGTGGCAGCGGGCCGCCATCGTCGGGGTGCGGCGCGAGACCCCGCGCGCCTCGACGTTCCGGCTGAAGGTGCCCGAGTGGGAGGGTCACGTGCCGGGTCAGCACCTGATGCTGCGGCTCACCGCCGAGGACGGTTACGTCGCCCAGCGGCACTACTCGATCGCCTCCGCGCCGGACGGCGGCGGCGAGATCGAGCTGACCCTCGACCATGTGCGGGACGGCGAGGTGTCGGGGCATCTGCACACCGTGGCGCGCGTCGGCGACACAGTCGAGGTGCGCGGTCCGCTGGCCGGGTTCTTCGCCTGGCCCGGCGACCGTCCCGCGCTGCTGCTCGGGGCCGGCTCGGGCGTGGTGCCGCTGATGTCGATGGTCCGCCACCGCCGTCTCGCGGGGCTCCACGTCCCGCTGCGGCTGATCGTCTCGGCGCGCACGCCGCAGGACCTGATCTACGCGGACGAGTACGGCGACGAGACCACCGTGGTCCTCACCCGCTCCGAAGGCCGCCTGAACGCGGGCCACTTGGCGGGTCTGCTGGACGCGAGCGGGCGGCCCGAGGGCGGCTGGGAGGCGTACATCTGCGGTTCCAACGGGTTCGCGGAGCACGCCTCGCGACTCCTTGTGGACGGCGGCCAGCCGGTGGACCGGATCAGGATCGAGCGCTTCGGCTGACCGGAGCCGCGCCGCGGGCCCATAATCGCCTGACACATCGGATGTCTTTTCGACACTTTCGGCACTTCTGACTGGCGAGGCGAGGTCCCCATGGCTGTCACCGACGAGGCCATCGAGAAGATCAAGGGCATGATCGTCTCGGGCGCCCTGCGCCCCGGCGACCGGCTGCCCAAGGAGAGCGAACTCGCCGCAGGCCTCGGCCTCTCGCGCAACTCGCTGCGCGAGGCGGTGCGCGCCCTGGCGCTGATCCGCATCCTCGACGTACGCCAGGGCGACGGCACGTACGTCACCAGTCTGGACCCCCAACTCCTCCTGGAGGCGCTGAGTTTCGTCGTCGACTTCCACCGCGACGACACGGTCCTGGAGTTCCTCGCGGTGCGCCGCATCCTGGAACCGGCCGCCACGGCGATGGCCTGCGCCCATATCTCCGACGCCGAACTGGACGCGCTGAGCGAGCAGTTGGACGCGCTGGGCGAGGCGCCGTCCGTGGAGGAGCTGGTCGGCTGCGACCTGGAGTTCCACCGGGGCATCGTCCAGTCGTCCGGCAACTCCGTCCTGTGCTCGCTGCTCGACGGCCTCTCCGGCCCCACCACCCGGGCCCGTGTCTGGCGCGGCCTGACCCAGGAGGACGCCGTCAGCCGCACACTGCACGAGCACCGGGCGATCCTCGCCGCCCTGCGGGACCGGGACGCCGAGGCGGCCAGGTCGTGGGCGACGGTGCACATCGCGAGCGTGGAGCAGTGGCTGCGTTCGACGCTGTGAGATCGCTTCGCTCCCGTGTGTGAAGGCCCTGTTTCCCGGCCCCGGAGGTGGGCAGTGATCACGCACTCCCCCACGCAAGGGGGCTGCGGACGGACCCCGTGGACGCCGTAAGGTTGGGGCGTACGCAAGGGAACGTCGGAAGGAGGCCTGGGTGATCGAGCTCGAGGGGGTACCCGAGCTGGTCGACCCGGTCATGGTGGCCGCGTTCGAGGGCTGGAACGACGCCGGCGACGCCGCTTCCGCCGCGGTCGCGCATCTCGACAAGGAGTGGAAGGGCGAGGTGTTCGCGGCGCTCGACGCCGAGGACTACTACGACTTCCAGGTCAACCGCCCGACGGTCTGGCTGGACGGCGGGGTGCGCAAGATCACCTGGCCGACGACCCGGCTCTCGGTGGTCCGCGTCGGCGGCGACAAGCCGCGCGACCTGGTCCTGGTGCGGGGCATCGAGCCGTCGATGCGCTGGCGGTCGTTCTGCAACGAGATCCTCGGCTTCGCGCACGAGCTGGGCGTCGAGCTGGTGGTGATCATGGGTGCGCTGCTCGGCGACACCCCGCACACCCGCCCGGTCCCGGTCAGCGGTGTGACCTCCGACCCGGATCTGGCGCGCACCATGGACCTGGAGGAGACGAAGTACGAGGGTCCGACGGGCATCGTCGGCATCCTCCAGGAGGCGTGCACGCACGCGGGCGTCCCCGCCGTCAGCCTCTGGGCCGCCGTCCCGCACTACGTGTCGCAGCCGCCCAACCCGAAGGCCACGCTCGCGCTGCTCAACCGCCTGGAAGACCTCATCGACCTGCGCATCCCGCTGGGCGAGCTGGCCGAGGACGCGCGCGCCTGGCAGGTGGGCGTGGACCAACTGGCCGCCGAGGACAGCGAGGTCGCGGAGTACGTGCAGTCCCTTGAGGAGGCGCGGGACACCGCGGAGCTCCCGGAGGCGTCGGGCGAGGCCATCGCCCGCGAGTTCGAGCGCTATCTGCGGCGGCGCGACGGCGGGGGCGGCGGCGGTGACGGGGCGGCGTATCTGCGGGACGCCCCCAGCGAACGCACCCGGCCCCCGAAGCCGAAGCCGACACAGCGGCCGGGGCAGGGCGCCGAGGGCGAGAACGACGGCGACGACTCCGGCCCGTCAGGTCCGTCAGGTCCGTCCGGTCCGGCGGATTCCTCGGACGACTGAGGCCAGGCATCGCACAAGAGGGGCGGGCCCCGACCGGGGCGCCCCCCCCCCGGGGGGGGGGGCGGGGCCCCGCCCCCGCCCCCGGGGCCCCCCCAGTACCCCGTGGGCCCCCGCCTGGTACCGGTGGTGTTCAAAACCCAAAAACC
>NZ_JBIAII010000010.1:0-297391 GCF_042871345.1 Streptomyces sp. NPDC005863
CCGCCCACTGGCCATCCGAAAGATCCCCTCGCCCCACACCGAGATCATCACGGCCCAAGGCACGGCACAGCAGCCACTTCTAAAACACGACCTAGTGCTGGCGGACGAGCCGGCAACCAGCTGCTATCTGCCCCAGCACCGAGCGTTCCTGCGGTGGCTCTCCGCCGACTCCGAGGCCGGACTGAGAGCCGCGGCGGACACTGTCCTCGCAGACCCGGCCACAGTGTGGGAGGAGTGCGGCACCTGGGCCTCGGACGGTCCGGCGGTGCTCATGGACTCCGCCGAAACGGGTTCCGACCTGGGCGTCGAATACCCCGACGGCGGGATGCCCGCCGAGGCGTCGGTCTCACTGCCCGCCGGCCGCTGGAGGGTCCGCGCCACACAGACCAAGGTGGACGAGGAGAACTGGGTCGGCCTGGTCCAGCTCCTCCCGCCGAATCCTGAACGGACAGCACTTCGGGCTGGGTGCGGTCAGTCACGGCGCGCAAGGTTGTGCAGATGGGCGATGCCGAGCATCGCGTGGTGCACGCCATCGCCCTTGAGACGGCAGTCGCGCAGGATCTTCCAGGTCTTCATCCGGGCGAAGGCATGCTCGACCCGAGCGCGGACCTTGCGGTGAGAGGCGTTGTGCTCTTCCTTCCAGGCAGGCAGTTCGCTCTGCCCATGGTCGCGGCGGTGTGGGATGACGAGCCCGGTACCTCGATAGCCTCCGTCGGCGATCACTGCGGTGTTCCCGACGGCGGCCTTCGCCCCGGATAGCTCCCATGCCTTGCAGTCGTTGCGGTTGCCCGGCAACGGCCGGCCGACCACGACCACCAGTTGGGTGTCTGCGTCGATGACGACCTGGTGATTCGTCGAGTACCGGTAGTTCTTGGACCGCTCCGCCACCGCGTGGTCGCGGGTGGGAGCCAAAGTGCCGTCCACGATGAGCACGGCATCGTTGTGAAACCGCTTTCAGGGCTGGAACGCGAGAAGAGGCCCGACGTGCCTGACGATGCGGCCAGCCGCGGACTTCGAGACACCGAAGAGCAGTGCGAGCTGCCGCAGCGTCAGGTTGGTGCGCCAGTATGCAGCGACCAGAAGCACCCGGTCCTCCAGCGGAATCCCCCATGGCCGGCCCTGCCGAGCGACGTCGGCGCCTGCCCGCCGCAGGGCACGCACCACCCGGTTGAACTGGCGCGGAGCCACACCAGTGAACGGGGCTATCCAGGACGGCTCGGACGCCGTGATCACGCGTGGCACGATCGAGATCATCGCAGGGCAAGATCACTTACGGGACAGCCCTTAGGTTCGACGTCAAGCAAGCCGAAACGACTGGATTCGATGACGAAGGACAAGTTCGCCGGGGGCAGACAGGAAAGATCGCGAAAGGACTGGTGGAAGCCGCCAGGGGCATGTCAACGTAGACGACCTTCCCCGAAACCCCAGGTCAGAGAGGTGACGCCCGTGATCATGGACGCGTCCACCCCCGGATTTTCCACCGCCACCGAAGCCTTGCAGCTGCGCTCGTGGCAACTGGGCCCCGGCCAGTCGACGATGGTCACCGATCTGTTCAAGGCCGAGTTCTTCCACCTCGTCGTGGACGACCGCGCCGACGTCCACATCAGCAGCAAGGGCGGCCGCTTCTACCTCGGATGGTTCCCCCTCGGCCGCCCCGGCACCGACGGTGACGGCTGGACCCTCGCCGTCACCGGCACTGCCAAGGTCCCTGGCTACCGGATCCGATTCGACACCGAAACACCGGCGGAGATCGTCGCGGCCACGGTCCAGCGCGTCCTGGCCACCTCCCGGCCTCTGTGAACCGACCGCAGGTCCCGCGCGGATCGGAGCCGCTGCTCACGTACGGCACGTACCCTGCCCTCGGCCCCTGCGGGGGCGCCCGCTATTGCAAGGAGATGCGTCTTGGCCCCGGAGTTGACCGTCGGCGATCTGCTCGACCGCCTGTCCACCAGCGACCGCGACGTGGTGGTCCGCCTGTGGATCAACCCCTTCGCCCGCACGGGCCGCCGCCTGGGCGGCGTGGTCCCCACCCGTGACGACGCCGGCCGACCGGTGGTGTTCATCGCCGAGGCCAAGGACGCCGAGCCGCTCGGCGCGCTGCCCGAGACGACCGTCGGTGACCTGCTCGACCAGCTGTCGGCCTGCGGCCGCGACGCCGTCGTGCGGCTCGCCCTCAACCCCGACTTCCCGATGGCCCACCGCGCGGGCCCCGTTGCCGCCGCCCGCGACGAGAAGGATCGTCCCGTGCTGCTCCTCACCGAGCCGGACGAGGACGAAGTCGAACAGTTCGGCAACCTGTTGCCCGACGTCGCGGTCGCGCTGACCTGGCACGAACCGACCGAGGCCCCGCCGCGCCGTCGGCGCGGCACCCGCCCCAGCGGCGGGCAGTGAACCACCCCCGAGCCCACGGAGGCGCCCCTGCACCCGCACCATCCCGCGGATCCCTCTCACCCCGCGTCGCCGGACGCCGTGCGCTGGGTCACCCCGCGCCATCTGGCCGGCGATGACGACGTCCTCGCCGAGCGCATCGGGGACACCCTCACCGACCTGGGGTGGCGCATGTGGCCGACCTCCCGCGACACCCTGCTTTATGTGAGCCCCGACGAGCTGCGCGGAGCCGAATGGATCCTGGCCAGCAGCCCGTTCACACTTGGCGGCCTGCGCGTGGCCCTGCAGATCTCCGCCCGTCCGGATGCCGACAGCGCCCTGGTGCAGTGGAACGCGTACTTCACCACCGGCGTCCCGCACGAGGCACTACACGACTTCCTCGTTGCGCTCGACGCCAGCGCGGTGCCCGGCATGGGCTTCGAGGAGCCAGAGGCGGTGGTCACGGCGCTGAGCGCCCGGGGTTGGATCCGTGACGTGGACCGCCCCCGCACCGCCGCTACGGACCCCGGCTTCGCCTCGCACATCTCGCTCGAGATGCTGCCGGACCTGATCGCCGACTCCGATCTGCGGGAGGACCTGATGGGTTGGCAGGCATGGGCCGAGCCCACGTTCGGGGCCCCCTATCTATGGTGTGCGAACTTCAGCCCGAGCGTTCCGCACGAGCTGGTAGCGGCTTTCGCCGCCTCGCTCGCCTCTCCGGCCCCGGTGGCACGCCACCGGCTGCCACAGAGCGCGGAGAAGCGACTCACCATCGTCCACCGCGGCTGACCAGCAGGGCTAGGCCCGGCAGACCCTTTGGTCTGCCGGGCCTTCGCTGTCCGCGCTGGTTGACTCTCCCCATCTGAGGAGGTGCAGGGGCTGCTTCGCACGCCGAGACGAAGATGGTGAGGGTCCGGGGGTTGGGGCGGATGGCGCGGTTGTTCCGCCTGCGATCCAGGAATTGCGGCTTCCGCCTGAAGAAATGACAGTGCCCCTGCCGGAAGTGGCAGGGGCGCCGTTGAGTGCTGCCTCACGTGGTGCGGTCGGTGCGCAGACCGAGCTCGTGATTGCGGAAGATGGTGCGTACGCCGAACGCGACGAGACTCACGCACACCCCGCAGATGACGCCCACCAGCCACCACCGCGGATTGCCGGTGAGTACCCAGGCGAACAAGCCAAACAGCGCAGCAGTCCCACCACCCAGCCAAAGAATCGGTGGTGTATCGGAGGCGGAGTTATGCGAACTGGACATATGAGAACGCCCTTCCACGTATTCCACGGTGAAGGATTTCACCCCTGGGCACGTGCCTTGTTCAGTGCCTTGTCGAGGTGGGCATCAACGAGGGCTGGCGAGCCGGAGACGATCACCACGATTTTCCCGGCGCGGACTGCTGTCTGCTTGACGACGGTACGCTGCTCGCCAGCTGCGTAGGTCAGCAGATGACTCCATCGCTCGTCCCCGAGGTCGGGTGCGGTGGCTGTCTCAGTGGTCATGTCGATGGCAGTGCTACCCGAGACAACTTGGTACTTGGGGCAGGAGGCCATCGCGTCGAAGATGCGGTCGACGCCGTCGGACAACTTCCTGGCGGTGTTGCTGTAGAGCTCCTCGCTCACCTCGGAGTTGCTGCTGCCGCTGTAGGTGAACGCGGCCTTCGCCTTGTTCGGGAAGTCGAGGCTCTGGCCGGTCGCCGCGTCCCCGCCGAGCTCGTCGAGGGCGGGGCAGCCGATCACCGTGACGTCGTCGTTGTGCTGAGTGCTCTCGGCTTTGCGTACGTAGCCCCCGCCCAGGTCCTTCTCGGCCAGGAGCCGCCTGCTCAGCGCGGCCGAGGACAGCGGCTTGGCGCCGACGGCGTCGCTTCCACCGCGGGGCGTGGAGGTCGCCGACGGCGAGGTGCCGGAGCTGCCTGCCGAGCAAGCGGATAGGGCGAGTGCGGCGAGTGTGGTCAGAGCGAGGGCGGTCGTGGTGTGGTGACGCATGCGAAACCCCTGGGTGTGCGAGCGGACGGTCTGACTTGGGCCGACACGCGATCCGCTGTCGGCGGGAGGGGGTTACGGGTGGTCAGTGGCCCAGGTGGCGCAGGCCGTCGTCCAGGGTGGGGTGGAAGTGGTCCACGGGACCGGAGTTGCGGTTGTACCAGGCCGGGTCCAGACGCGGCTCCGCAGTGTTGTGGCCGGCGCGGCAGCGCAGCCAGATCGTGTCGTCGCGCAGGCTGAAGACGACCCAGTCCCGGTACGCGCCGCACTGCGGGCACTCGCGCACCTCGCCGTCCACGACGAGCGGCTGCTCCCAGCGCATCATCAGTCCCTTGACCTCGTGGCGTGAGGGCACGCGAAGGTCCGGCGGCAGGAAGTCGGGCACCTCCTGGACGCCCGTGTCGTCCTGCGCGGTCGGCGTCGGCTCGGCGGCAGGGCTGACGAAGTCGGGCGCCGTCCAGGTCGCGTGCATCTCCAGCAGGGCTTGGCCGGCGAGCTGGGCGTCACGGAACTCGCGGTCAGCACGTCGTCGAAACATCTGTCCCCCTCTTCGTCGTTGATCGGCACACGGAGAGTGCACTAGGTCTCTGACCTGCTGCAACTTGCAGATTCAGTAATCACCTTGCCTTCCTGGGCGGGGTGTTGCGCCCGCTGGAAGGCCGCTTCGCCCGCCGGGCGCTTTGCGGCGTGGCGGTGCCCGGCTCGGGCATGGCGGAGGCGTCGGCGGGCAGGTCGGCCAAGCGACGTAGCCGCCAGACCAAGACGTCGCTCACCGACTCGGCGGTATCGAGTTCGCGTCGTGCTACGACCGCGGCGAGCAGGGCGGCGGGCTCGTGGCCGGCGGCCTCGATGTCGGCGAGGGTGGCGGCGAGCGCATGCCAGCCGGGCTCGGCGAGGATCTGTTCGGCCAGCTCCGGAACCGCCTGGCGCAGATGGGCCACCTGGCGGCGCTGAAGCGGCTGGGAGAGGCGGCGGCCACGGTGGCGCAGCACGGCCATCGGATGCTGTGCGGCGGACTGGTAAGCCGCGCGCAGGTGTTCGGCGGCCTGGCGGGCGGCAGCGGCCTGCTGGGCGTGGTTCTTTCTGTCGTGCCAATGGGCCGCGGCGATGACAAGGAAGGCGACCATGTCGATCACCATGGCGGTGGTGGCGCCGTCCTCTCCGCGCCCCAGGGCGGGTCCGCCGTAGACGAGGTCGCGGGCGGCCTGGCGCAGCGCGCGGTCGTGGCCGCGCTCGGACTGTACGTGGGAGCGGGAGGCCCGCTCGAAAGTCCGTGCCGCGTCACGGAGTTGTTTGCGGGTATGGGCGGCGGCGGTCTTGGCGAGGGCATCGAGGACTTCCCCGGCCGCCGCGATGGATGCGGCGACCTGTTGGTCGTTGCCGTGGTCGATGATCAGGACCGCCTGCCAGGCAGCGGCCGCCGCGTGCCGCCGAGCCTGTGCCGGACCGCTGGGGGTGCCCGCGAGATCGTCGGCAGATGGGTCTTGCTGCGTGGCGGACCAGCGTTCGCGGATGCGGGGCAGGGAGAGGTCGGGGGCGAGCGTGGAGCCCGCGAAGAAGACCGGCTCGTCGTCCTCATTGCGGTCATCAACCAGCGCCACCGTGTAGCCTAGGAGATCACCGGAGGGCGCTTGGCGCTTGCGGATGAGTAGGCCGGCCGAGGCCAGCCGGTCGAAGAACTCCTCCTCGTTCTGGGCGCCGGCCACGGCGCGGCGGACCGTCTCACGCAGTTCCTCGCGGGCGGTCTGCTCCCGGCCCTGGCGCTCGGCCTTGTGGCGTTCTGCGCTGGAGGGGCGTTTTGCGGCGGTGCCGTCTCCCGCGTTGACCAGGGTCAGGCCCAACTCCTTCTCGATGAGACGACATTCGGCCTGAGCGCGCATACCGGAACGGAAGTCGTCCGGCCGGCTTCCGTCCTCGCACACGCGGGTGGCGACGATGTGGATGTGGTCGTCCGCGTGCCGTACGGCCGCCCAGCGGCAGCCGGGTTCCCCGTCGCCGGGATCGATGCCGGTGGCGGCGACAACCCGGCGGGCGATGCCCGCCCATTCGTCGTCGGACAGGATGCGGTCGCCGGGAGCGGCACGCACAGAGGTGTGCCACACGGGCAGGGCGGGGCGGGAGTGCAGAGGGAGGGCCTCGACGGGCTGGTCGATAAGAGCTGCCAGCTCTTTGATGGCGCGATGGAATTCGGCGGTGCGGCCGGGATCGGGTGCCATACCGTCGAAGGACGCGACGAGGTGCGGGTCGACGTGCTCCTCGGCGCGTCCGGGGCCGTACAAGTAGTAGAGGAGACCGGCAGTGTTCTCGCCAGGGTCGTTGATGCTGGGAATCATGCCGGGTTCTGCTGACGGGCGATGAGCTCAGCGGTGGCCTCTTGGACGCGGTCGGCCGCCGCGCGGACGGCGGCGACGGCCTCCACAAGTTGCGGTGCCGGAGCGCCGGAATTGAGTGCCTTGACGGCCTGGTTGAGGTTGCTGCCCGCCCAGCCGAGACGGCGGCGGGACTCGAACAAGGCGCTGATCACTTCGCGGTCGTCGGCTATCTCGGCGGCGGTGCGGTCACGGTCGCGGGCGGCGCGTAGGGCGGCGCGGGCGAGGAAGCCGGCGACGGACAGATTCGACTGGGCGGCGGCGGACTTGATCAGCGCGAACTCTTCATCGTTGAAACGGGCATTGGGCTGGTGCAGTCGCTTCTTCTCGCGCGGCTGGCGCGGACGCTGACGGGCGCGCGGTGCGGCGGACGAGCGGCGACGGCGGCGGTTCGCTTCGTGTTTTCCCCCAGGCTTCGGTCCGCCCTCGGTTGAAGCCTGCCGGACCTGCGCCCCCTGGTGCAGGCCCGCTCCCGCCCCTTTCGGGGCGGGGTCGGCGGAAGCTACGCTTCCGCCCCAACTTGCTCCCCGTGAAGCCGTGTTGGTGTTGGGCTCTTCCGCGGGGGTGAGATGGGGTTCGCGCTGCTGAGTCATCGGGTGTGGTTCCTCGTGGTGCGGGTGTGGCGCTGGATCTGGGCGGCGAAATCGACCATGGCGGCGGGCCCGTCCAGGAGGCGGACGGGCGCCTCGGACGCGCTCTGCACGAGCCACTGACCGTTCGGGACCGGGACAGCGGCGTGCAGGAGCCGGCGGCGGACCAGGACCTCGGCCCAGACGCTCGCTTCGGCGGCGGTCGGGACCGACGTACGGGAGTTGGGCGAGCGGATGGCGGGTCCTCCAGGGTGGGGGTAGTGCCCGGCATCAGGCCGAGCCACTGCGTCGGTAAGGGGTTGACCTGCTGGTATG
The DNA here is from genome assembly GCF_042871345.1 of Streptomyces sp. NPDC005863. Classification (NCBI taxonomy): domain Bacteria; kingdom Bacillati; phylum Actinomycetota; class Actinomycetes; order Kitasatosporales; family Streptomycetaceae; genus Streptomyces; species Streptomyces sp. NPDC005863. Next base: position 7,616 of record NZ_JBIAII010000010.1, read on the forward strand.
GCTCAGTCATCCGCATATGGGGCAGCGCTCGAAGTGCCGAACGAGGGCTTTGGCCATGCGCGACTTCGCGGCGAGAGCATTGGTCGCGCTTGTCTTGGCTGCCGTGGTGCCCGCGCTGCGCTGGGAGTGGTTGCGCAGGTACGTGATGTCCCGCTCGTAGCCGCTTTTGATGCGCTCGAAGCGCGCGCAGGTCTTCATCGGGCTCTCCTTGTGTCGCGGGGCAGGTGTGCGAGTGCCGGGTCCGCGTACAGGGCGGCCTGGAGGTCGCTGAACAGCTCGTTGCTGACGGTGATGTTGGCGTTGCGCAGGTGCGGTCGGATGGCCCGGCGGGTCATCCGACCTTCTGCGAGGGCAGCTTTGCGCGCGACCGCGACCTTCGCTTCCCACGGGACTTCGTCCTGGTCCACGGGCTTGGTCCGAGGGCCCGGGGCTGGGGCGGGGCGGCTCGTGGTCCGCGCCCCCTGCCCTCCGCCCGTGGAGCCGCCCTCGCCTGGGTCCGCCGGTTGGTCTGCGGGCTGGCCCGCAGCAGGACCGTTGTGGTCCGGGTCGTGGTCCGGTGCCGGGTTGGTCTGCTGGTCCGCGGCCGTGGCGTCGTGGTCCGCGGGGGTGGAGTCGGCCGGTTGGTCCGTGGTCCGCGCTGAGTCATCGGGGGTCCGCGGGTGCTCGCGGTCCGGCATTTGGTCCGCCGGGGCGCCCTGGCCCGCGCTCGCCGGACCGGCTTCCTCAGCCGGTCCGTGCTCGTGGACCACCTGCACGTGGTCCGCCGGACCGCATGCGCCAGATGCCGATTGACCTGCGGGGTTACTGGACCGCTCCTCGCTGTCGGCGTGCTGCGGACCAGCGGTGATCTGCTGGTCCGTCCGCTGGTCCGTGGCCGGAGCGTTGTGGTCCGGATCGTGGTCCGGTGCCGGATTGGTCTGCTGGTCCGCGGCCGTGGCGTCGTGGTCCGCGGAGGTCGAGGAGTCGGCCGGTCGGTCCGTGGTCCGCGCGGTGTCGTCGGTGGTCTGCGCGTGCGCGGAATCCGGCATTTGGTCCGCCGGGGCGCCCTGGTCCGCGCTCGCCGAACCGGCTCCCTCGGCCGGCCCGTGCTCGTGGTCCGCCCACGCGTGGTCCGCGGAGGACGTCTCCTCGAGCCGGACCGCCGTGCGGTCCGCCGGGTGGTAGCGGGTGATGAGGATGTACAGATGGACCGCACCGGCCAGGGCGAGCGGGGCCAAGGTGGAGAGGATCGCGACGACGGTGTCGCTCAGGCGCAGACCCGAGTGGGTGGTCTGCTGGTTGAGGCGGACCGCATGCAGAGCGTTGGCCCAGATGCTCGCGGCGGTCGCGGTGCCGAAGAGTACCCAGACGTAGAGGCGGGCACGCAGCGGAGCCTCGGAGAGGACCAGCAGGGCGCGCACTCCGTAGGCGATGAAGCCGTCGACCACGAGCGGGAAGAGGTACGTGAGGAATCCGCGGATGTGGATGGCGACGGCCATCTGCTGCAGGGCGTCGTAACTCAGAGCGCATCCGGCCAGGCCCAGGACCACGACGGCGAGGCGGTCCCAGACTCCGACGGGCGCGGCGGCGGGGTGTGCAGCGCTGGGGTGGGTCATGCGGCCTTTCCGAGCGAGGCGATCAGGGCATGGGTCTGCAGTCGACGGGGGCCGTCCGACGCGGTGCTCTCTCCGCCCTGCGGGCGCTCGCCATCGGCGTCGTCCGCGTCGTCGAGGCCCCAGTAGCGGTCCCGGTCCTCGACGACGTAGGCGGCCTCGCGCATCAGGTCGCGGATCCAGTCCAGGTCGGCACTCAGCAGGTAGGCCACGCGCTCCGGGCTCCAGCCGCGCAGGTAGGCGTGGTGGATGACCGTGCTGCGCTCCGCAGTGCTGAGGTGGACGTCCCGGCCCTGGAGGGCGGCGCGTACGCGGCCGTAGTCCAGGCGCTTACTCAGGTTGGCCAGCCAGGGCTGGCGCTCCTTGTCGGTCAGGCCGCCCCAGATGCCGTATCGGACCTGGTTGTCGATCGCGTAGTTGAAGCAGTCCTTCTTCACCGGGCAGGACGAGCAGGTCCGCTTCGCCTCGGCGATGGCCTGCTGGTCCCGGGGTGTGTGGAAGAACAGCTTGTCGGCGCGGGCCGGGTCCATGCCGTGGCAGGCCCCTCTGGCGTGCCAGCTGTGGTCGGCGATTCCCCGCAGGTCCGGTGCGGGGGAGTCGTTCGTGGTCTTGTAGCGCAAGGAAGTCTCCGAGATCGCCTCGCGGGAAGGCGGGCAGCGCGGTGCGGCGGTGCGCGGCGAGGCGGGACAGGGTGCGGCGGACAGGGCCGCACGGCGGGATCGGCGGCGCAAGGGCGGGTCAGCGGCGCTGGAAGCGGCGATCAGGTCCGGTGAACTCGACGGCGGTGCACATGCCGGACAGGCGGGAGAGCACTCGGTCTCCGACCTTGTCGCGCAGCACTGCCTGGCGCGCGGGCATCCGGGCAGAGCGCACGGGCGGCATGTTGCTGGTGAAGATCGTCGGCAGCCGGTTCTGGCAGCGCCAATTGACCAGCCGGAAGGTGATCTCCTCGGTCCACTCGCTGGGCTTGGCCGCGCCGAGGTCGTCGAGCAGCAGCAGCGGGGTCCGCATGATCCGCCGCAGCAGGTACTCAGGATCCGCCCCGGCGCGCGGCCGCAGCTCGGCGTACAGGTCGGCGGCGGTGGTGGCGTGCCAGTGCACCCCGCATCCGGCGGCGGTCAGGGCGCGGATCGCGCCGAACGCCTCGTGTGTCTTGCCGGCGCCGGTGGAGCCCCACAGCAGCAGGCTGGGTCCGTGCGTGATCTGTGTGCGCCCGGCGGTGCCGTAGTGGGGATTGACGCCCTCGGCGTTTGGCGCCACGGCGTTGTCGGCGATGGAGTGGACCCACGCGACGACGTCCGGGTGCTCGGGCACGGCGGCGCGGTAGTCGACCGGGATGCGCGCCTGGGCGGCTTCCAGGGCCGGGATCGGCTCCGGGGTGTTTGGCAGTGCCCGGTCCAGGTCCAGGCCGCGCTCGGCGAGGGTGGCCTCCAGGCGCTCACGCAGCCGCTCGGAGATCGCGGGCTGCGGGTCGGCGTAGCGGGCGCGGGTCACAGGTGGCCTCCAAACGTCGTCGGCTCGGCGGTGGGATTGAGATACGGCGTGTACGAGCTGCCGGTGCTGGCCCAGGGGCCCGCGCCGGAGGCGGACGGCAGGGCGGCGGCTGACTGGGGCGTCGCGTTGACGACCTCGTTCACCAGGCTCGGCAGGACGCTGGGATTGAGCCCCTTGGCCCGCAGTTTGTCGAGCGCGGCGCGGATGTCGTCGGCCTCGAACCGCTCGTCGAGCAGAGTGTTGATCTTCCGGCCCAAATGGCCGAGGAAGTCCTCCGGAGGGCGGCGGTTGCAGCCTCGGACGTACTCGCCCACCAGATGCTTGGCCGAGACCTTCTCCGGTGAGGCGTCGGGCGCGGGCGCCTCGCGCCCCGTAAGGAATGATCCAGGATCCAAGATCCTAGATCCAGGGCGTGACTCCTCCCGTAGTCCTCCCGTAGCCCTCTGGGAGTCCTCCGAAAGTGCCGTCTGACCTGCAGTTTTACCCGCTGGTGTCGAGTCGGCATCCACGGGGGTACCGACCGTGGCCGTGTCGGGCTCCAGAGCACGCTCCGGAGTGCCGGCGGCGCGGGTGACAGGGCTGCGGAGCCCTCCCTGGGGACTCCGGGAGCCCTCCGGGAGTTCTCCGGGAGGAGCCAGCACCTCCGACGGCGATGCTTCGGCGCGCGTGCTGGGGCAGGCCGCGCCCTGGCACTTGCCGCAGTGCTGTCGGGTGTGGTGGCTGGGGCAGCGCGGCAGGCGGGAAGCGGTCGCCTTGTTGATCTTCTGGTGCTGGTCCCAGGTCACGATGTGCAACCAGGTCCGACCGTCGCATCCGGTGTAGCGGCACACCAGCCCTGCGGAGGCCAGCTCGTCCAGGTCGCGCGCGACGTGGGTGGCGGTGTGCTCCGGACGCAGGGCCCACAGCCGCCCGGCGATGATGGCGGGGTGGTCGCGGTGCCGGCCGGAGTCGTCGGCCTGCGTCAGGAGTCCGAAGAAGGTGCGCTCGGCGGTAAGGCTGACCGAGGCCAGGTCCTCCGACTCGAACGCCTCGGGCTTGATCGTACGGATGCGTGCCATCAGACCCACCTCCGACGCGACCCTGCAGCGGGCCCCGCTCGACCAGCACGCGGTCCCGGGGGGTGGACAGGGGGCAGCCTGCCGCGCTGGCCGGGCGGACCGACCTTTTGCGCAGGGCAGCGCGCATGCAACACTCTCCTCTGAAGTGGAAGCCGCTTCGGGGCGTGTTTGGGAATTGACCCGGTGCGGTGAAGGTGGGTAAATCTCCGGCCCTTGCACAGGCAGGAGTTCCATTTGGCGGTCGGCGTCTGGGAGTTGCACCTCTCAGGCGCCGCCGCTGTTTTCCGGGCTACCCGGCCCGGCCCGGATGCCCCGCGTGAACCGCATGCCGCTCCTTCTCGCGTCAGACGCCGGACGGGAGCCCGGCGAGGGACGACGAACATATGCGGGTGCCGCCGCAAGATCCAGACTTAACTAAAGGTGGCGGTACAAGTCGCAGAGGGAGGGCGCCGGCACCGGCGCCTGCGGGTCGAGGCCGCGGGCCGCGACACAGACAGCTGTCGGATCGCCCCGAGCATCCCGGAGATGATTTGCACTGCGACCCCCCCCTGCGCCTCATGCCACAACGTGTTGAACCAGCTGGTCAGGAGGATTTAAGCCAAGCTGCATGAGGGGCGTCAACGATGATCTTTTGTCCGATTTAACCGCATACTTCAGGTAGCTGATGTGCGACCACTGGTTCACCTACGGGACCGTAAGTCGCTTGCGACGTAAGCGGAATGAGGTAATCCACTATGTCGTGCGGCCGGCGGTACGAGCTGGTCTAGACCGCCCCTAGAAGCGCTGAACGAAAACCGGCAAACTTTTGCCGGTTTCGCGGAGCGATCGCGATCTGCCGTCGAGATGCCCGATTTGCGAGTGAACGTCTCTCGGGTATCGCCAAGTTCCGTTCATGAATAAACTATGCGTTCCGGGGGGTATGTGGGCGAGGCCACACGTGGTCAAGACCGCCAAAATCTTTGCGTATGGTCGTGAGTGGGGAGACGGCAGGGCGGGGGTCGGCTATCGAGCTGTCCCCCTTTTTGCATGCCCAAAATCAGGCGCGTCTCCTGTCGAAAGGGTGAGGGAGGAACTCAATGGTCGCGAAGGGACCGCACCAGTCCGACAGCAACGGCGCTGCGGAAGAGGAGACCTCCGACGTAAGCGCACGGCAGCACCTCGACACGGGCGGCACCGGGGCCGCAGAGGCGGAACTCGTGTCTGCGCGCCCCGCCCCCGCTGGTCAGTTCATAGGCTTCGGCGCGATGCTCAAGCGGTGGAGGAAGGTCGCCGGGGTCACGCAGCCTCGCGCCGCCCGCACCTTGGGGATCAGTGAGCGCAAGTTGCGCGGCATCGAATCGGGCGCCACGCCGCGCTTCACCCAGGAACAGTGCGACGCCCTCGTCGATCTACTGCAACTCGACTCCGAAGAGCGCCGCGCACTACTGCTCCACAATGTCGGCACCTACCTGCGGTCGGCCGAGGGGCAGCCCGAGGTTGGTCCCGCGCTGCGGCTGCTCATTGACCAGCAGATGCCCAGTCCCACGTACCTCAGCGACAGGAACTGGAACGTCCTGGCCTACAACCAGGCGATGGCAGAGACCTGGCCGTGGGTGATGGAGCCGAAGGCCAACCTGATCCGCTGGGCGCTGACCACGGCCGAGGGGCGCGCGACCTACCACGACTGGCACAAGCACGCCACGGTCTTCGTACGGATGCTCCGCTTCGCCGAGACCACCCACGGGGACGACCCTGACCTGCAACAACTGATGAAGGACGTCAAGAAGAACCCCGAGGTTCTCCGTATCTGGGAGTTGGACACCGACTTCGTCGAGCACCGTGACGGGCACGTGTTCCTCGCCACCGTGCCGACGCTCGACTACCGGACGATCGAGATCGTCAGCCATGTCGCCTACCCCGCGATCATGCCCGACTGCCGGTTCGTCGTCATGACGTGGGTCGAAGCCGGCGCCGAAGTGAAACCGGACGCCACGCACGACGCGCTCGGCGGTATCCGTGATGCCTGGGCCGATGAGACGCACAACCTCGCGCAGGGGATAGACCGAGCGCAGGGGCGTCTGGCCGAAGCCGACCGTCTTCGTGAAGCAGACCTCCGCACCGCCCGTGTCCTGGTCAGCAGCCCGGAGCAGGCCGCGGCCCGGGTGGGACAGGACGTTGTCTCGCTGCCTGCGCTCAGCCGCCGGATGGGCCCCGACGCGCAGCTGTTCCTCTCGCCCTCAAACCGCAAAGTCACCTGGGCAGTCGAGGAAGCTCCCGACCGCTGGGGGGCTACCGAAGTCTCCCCGCTCACGGTGCTCGCCCGGCTCCCCTGGGACGATTTCGATGATCAGGTTCGAGCTGAAGCGAAGTCCGTACTCCGGGCATCGTTGCCGCACCACCCCGAAGACGCTGCTACGACGATGGCCCGCTACTTCAATGAGGCGGAAACATGGGTAAGCCTCCTCCGTGAAATCCGGGCGGAGCTGCCGTCGACCGACAGCGATCAGCCGAACCGGTAGAGCAAAATCACCAAGAAGCCCTCGCCAGAAGGCTATCCGCCTGATCCATTGCGGCCGGCGCGCATGACTACGCCGAGTGCAGCCCCCACGAGGAGAAGGAACACCGTCGTGCACAGGTACACCTACCCATGCCCACTGCGCTGGGCTGACGCCGACGCCTACGGACACGTCAACAACGCCTTGTTCCTCCGGTTCATGGAAGAAGCGCGCACGAGGATGTTCCAGGAAGTATTGGCCGCCGACGAGCTAGGCCGTCGCCAGAACGCATTCGTCGTGAGCCGCGCCGGCATCGACTTCCGAGCTCCTTTGCACTACCGCGAGGACCCGGTCGACGTGCACGTTTGGGTGACACAGAGTCGGGCGGTCTCCTTCGAGCTGGCGTATGAGATCCGAGATGTCGATCAGCTATACGCGGAGGGCACGACCACCCTCGCCGCCTATGATCTGGACAACGGCAGACCGCGGCGCCTGAGCGAAGCAGAGAAGGAGTTCATCGCTCGCTACAGCGATTCCTAGGACAACGGTGCTCTGTCATCTGCGGATACGGCAGTTCGCCCCAGCCGGGAGCTGATACAGGCTGTTCTCCTTCCGGCCCGTTCCTCCGGCTGTCGGTGGTTGTGATCATCGTGTCCATGGTCTCCATGTCTGCACAACTCGCCGCCGCCACAACCGTTCTCTCCCCCCACCCAGCCCTGCTCGGCTGCTCACGACCTGATCCGCGGTTGTGGTCGCGCTGGGATCGGGTGGTCCGGGCGGAGATGCCCATGCCTGTTCGGAGGAGGCGGACTGAGATACTCCGGCCATGGATGCCGGGGTGATGGGGAGCGGTAGGCAATCGGACATGGCAGTGTCCGCGCGGACCACAACATCGGGGGACGCCGCGGGCTGGGTGTTGCGTTCTGCGGTGGCAGCGGACATCGAGGTGATCGCGGAGTTGCGGGCCACGGTCATGCGTGCGGACTTGGAACGCCTTGGGCGCTACGACGAGCACCGGGTACGGCAGCGGCTGCGGGACTCCTTCTCCCCGCAGCACACGTCGATCATCATGATCGACGGTGAACTGACAGGTTGCGTCACGGTCCGTCCCGCCGAAGGCAGGCAGTGGCTGGAGCACTTCTACCTTGCTCCGCGCTGTCAGGGTCGAGGGCTCGGATCCGCTGTGTTGCGCACGGCACTGAAGCGAACGGACGCGCAGGGCATGACCGTGGGCTTGAACGTCTTGCAGGGCAGTGCTGCCCGTCGACTCTACGAGCGCCACGGATTCGTCGTGGAAGCCCAGGACCCGATCGATGTCTTCATGATGCGCCCGCCAGCAAGCACTCTGCGAAAGCCTGACCCGCAACGATGCGAGGGTCCCGCCTCGGTGGCGCGGGGCGAGTCGGCACTGCGTGAGCGGCGAGGTTCCGTGCCGCGGCGGACGGCCGGTGCTGGCCCGAAGTACGACCCGGCCTTCGCCGACCGGGTGCTGGTTTCCCTGGCTCATCTGCGCACGGGCTCCCGCACGCCGCGCTCGCCGAGTTGTATGGCACGGCCCGCTCAACGGTCTCCCGCGCCATCGCTGAGGTCCGCCCGCTCTTGGCGGCGCGCGGATTCGCAGTCCCGGACCGCCCCGGGATGCGGCTGCGCACCCTGGCGGACGTCTTCGCCTACGTCAAAGCCGAGGGAATCCGGCTGAGGATCGACGGAGTCGAGACCTAGGTCCGCCGGTCCAAGGCCAACCATCTCGGACGACGGGCGTTCGTCTCGGGCAAGAAGAAGCAGAACACCATCAAGACCACTACGGTCAGCGATGGCCAGGGCCGCCTGCTGTGGTCCGGTGCGGACCGGTTGGGCCGCATGCACGACCAGACCGCGATGCGCACCGAGGGCATCGCCGAGCAGCTCCAGCTCCGCCCAGAAGTGGGAGCCGAGGTCGACGAGGGCTACCGGGGTCTGGCCAACGAATTCCCTGCCCCGGTCAGCGCCCCGCCGAAGAAGCCGAAGGACGACGTACCGCTCGGCGATCAGTACGCGTGGCGAGAGGTGCGCCGACGGCAGTCCTCGTATCGGATCTGCGTCGAGCACGCCCACGCCGAACTGTGGCAGTGGCGGCCACTCCAGCGTTACACCGGCCGACGTGAGGACTATGCCGAGACTCATCGCGCGATCGCCGCACTGATCTCGGACCGTTCCGCCCTCGTGTCTGCGTCGTGCTCGGCTACCTGCGAGCCGGGCACGAGCCGGACTCGGTCGAACTTGCGGCTCAGGGATGAATCGGACGCCCCTCAGGTGTGCCCAGCTGTGCTCAGCGAGGAGCGGGATCGGCCGGGTGCCCTGCTTCCAGGAGCGCGAGGAGGCCGGGGAATCTCTTCTCGATGTCCGCGCGTCGTAGTCGGACGCCCTTTCGGTTGCCGTAGTCGATCTCGTCAATGAGACCTGCCTCGCGCAGTACCCGGAAGTGGTGGGTCTGGGTCTGCTTCGAGATCGGAAGATCGAACGAGTTGCAGCCCCGCTCGCTGTCACTGCGGTCGGTGGCCAACTCCGTCATCACGGAACGACGGTGCTCGTCGGCGAGGGCACGGAACACCGCACCCAGATCGAGCGCATCGGCCTCCGGGCCGTCCAGGTTCCTCCCGGCCATGCGGCACCTCCTTCAGGTACGAGTTGCATCGTACCTGAAGGGCATGCTTCCCTGAGGTACGAAATTGATCGTACCTGGATCCGGTTGTACCGCCCCGTGCCGCCGCGTCCCCCGGACCCGGCCCGGCACTCGCCGGGGACCTGGTCATCGACACTCCGAGAGGTCATCGTCATGAAGAAGCCCGAGGTGCTGATAGTCGGTGCCGGAATCGCAGGGCCCGCACTCGCGTACTGGCTCTCCCGGAACGGCTACCGGCCGACGGTCGTCGAACACGCCCGGCAGCTGCGCTCCGGTGGCAGCGCGATCGTCGTGAAGGGGCCCGCGATCCCGGTCGCCGAGCGCATGGGCATCCTCCCGCAGCTCCGCGAACTCGCCACCCGCAATCGGTCGCTGACCCTGCTCGACCCCGACGGCAGGCGAATCCTGCAACTCCCGCTCACCTCGGACAAGACGCCGACGGTCGAGGTGACCCGAGCCGACCTGTCCGAGGTGCTCCACCGGTCGGCGCAGACCGAGGCAGAGTTCTTGTTCGACGACACGGTCACCGCTCTCGACCAGGATGAAGGCGGGGTGGACGTCACCTTCCGGCGGTCCGCGCCACGGCGCTTCGACTTGGTCGTCGGAGCCGACGGGATGCACTCCACCGTACGGCGCCTGGTATTCGGCCCCGAGCGGCAGTTCTCGAGCGACCTGGGCCTGTACGGCGCGACCGTCCCGCTGGAACCCGACGCCGTCGAGGACCCGAGGGAGATGACGATGCTGACCGTGCCGAACCGGATGCTGGTCCTCCACCCCTCGCGGACCACCCCGCTCGCGATCTTCACCTTCCGGACCGCACAGCCGGCGCCCCACGACCGCAAGAACATCGCCCTTCACAAGCAGACCGTGGCCGACGCCTACGCCGACGTGCGGTGGCGGGCACCGGAACTCGTGGCAGCCTTCCTCGACCACCCGGCTCCGTTCTTCGACCCCTTGACCACCCTCCGGATGCCCTCGTGGTCCTGCGGACGGGTCGTACTGCTCGGAGACGCCGCGGCGGCGACGGCCCTGCTGGGTGACGGGTCCAGCATGGCGATGGCGGGCGCGTACGCCCTCGCAGAAGAGCTCGCCGCCCACCCCGGAGATCACGCCCGCGCCTTCGCCGCCTACGAGGCCCGTCTCCGCCGTGAGGTAGGCCCGCGGCAGCGACGCGTCGGTCTGCTCTCCAGACTCATGGTGCCCCGCACCCGGCCGGGCCTCGCGGTGCGCAACGCGGTGGGCCGCGCGGTCGGCCGCACGAACCCGATCGCCTCTCGCGAAGCCACGAACCGGTAGACCGGGCCCGCACCGACCGGTCACCGGTCGGGGCGCAGCTCCGCGGTAGCTCTCAGCCCGGTCGGCGCCGCCATGTCCGACGAGCCCGGCTCGAGTGGCAGGGCACCGCCGATGCGGCAGGTCGGCTGCTGGCGGCCGGACCCACCTGTACGGTGGAGCCACGTTCCGCCTCCTCCGCACCGAATCTCGCTCCCAGCATGAGCCGGATGCACGGAATCGCGGCCTGAACCAACCGCATGAACGCTCACACTCCCGTCAGAGGATGTGCCAGCGCATGTCCAAGTCTGCGGTTCCGAGGCCGTCTACGCGGCGCAGCACTTCGTGGATGCTTTCCGGAGCGTGGTGCACCTTGCGTGCGTTCGTGGTGATCATCCGCAATTCGCGTAGGTCACGCAGGGTCGGGTAACCAGCCAGCGCAGTGACGTCGTACCCATAGGCCGTGGCGAATTCCCGGTAGTGCGCCGGGCCGTAACCGAAGCGTCGGCAGTGGACTTCGATGGTGACCAGGTCCCACTCCGGGTGGCCATATGCCACGGTGTCCCAGTCACACAGCACTGCTTCACCGCCATGATGCAGGGCGTTGCGGTGCTGAGGGTCGCCTTGCAAGGGGCCGGTCGGCAAAGCGAAGTCCACTTCGGCGAGTTCGGCTTCGAGTCGGTCGACGCGTTCGGTGAGGAACCGCAGAGTCGCTGTGGGAGAGGCGGTGATCGCGGCGATGGACTTGCGGATCGCACGGACGTTGTCGTGTTCTGGCAGCTCGACGGGTGGCGTGGGCAGGTTGTGGAGGTGGAAGAGGGGTTTGGCGATCTGTGCTGCGCTGACTGGGTGGTCTGGCTGCGGAAGGTAGGTCCAGATGGTGACGGCGTGTCCGTCGACCAAGAGAGGTTGTTCCGGTCCAGGGTGCAGCGGCACGGTGGGGAAGCCGCGGGCCATCAGCCAGCGTACGAAGCGGGTGGTGCGTTGCACTTTGCCGGCCGGGGTGCCGCGGCGGGCGACCTTGACCACTGCGGCGGCCTGGGGCAGCAGGATGACGGCATTGGTGTGTCCGCGCAGGAGGCGTGCGTTCGACCCGTCGAGGTCTGCTACCTCGCAGGTGTGCTTGACGATGTGGCGCAGTTCGAATTCGTCGAAGCCGCCGGGTGCCGGTGCTGGAGCTGTCATGGGGTTCAGGCTGACCGACGATCCCTGGCGCTGTCACGCGCGTCCCTTGGGCAGCGCGAGGATTTCGGAGAGTTCGCGTGCGGCACGTCCTCGGCGTATTCCCGGTGGGAGCACTTCCAGGACGCCCCGGGCCCGCTCCTCCAGGATGTGGGTGCGGTGGCTGGCTGGTACCCGGAGGTAGGTGGTGCCGGCGAGTTGGCATGCCTCGGCCGGACTGCGGTCGTGTGCCAAGCAGATCGCCGCCTCCAATTGAAGGAGGGCAGGGTCGATTCCCGTGCGGGCCGGGTACATGGCGAGTGCTTCTTCCTGCACTCGGCGGGCCTGGCTGCTGCGGCCCAGGGCGGTGAAGGCGCCGCTGAGGTACAACAGCATCCGCCGCTCAGGGAAGCTGAACGCATCGTCTTGGTCGCCGGGGTCACAGCGGTCGTACAAGCGCTGGGCGGCGGCGATGGCTGCCTCCGCTGCGGCGGCATTCCCTTGACGTGCCAAGGCTCTGGCTTCTGCCGCGGTCGCGAAGGTGGCTGTCGCGGTCTGTCGGCCCCGCGAGAGCAGACGAGCTTCCCGGCCCAGGGTGACGGCGCCTTCCAGGGGCCCGTAGTAGTACGGCAGCATGGCGCGCTGGGCGCGGACCCGCGCCCTGAGTTCGATGTTGCCGCTGTCGTCGGCCGCGCTCTGTGCAGTGTCGTACCAGGCGCGAGACGGTGAGAGGCGCCCCAACTTCATCAGGGCATCGGCGATCAGTGTGGCGAGAACCGCCGTCATCTCCGACAGCCGGACTTGCACCGCGGCAGGCTGCCGGTCCACCGCCAAGTTCTTGACTTCCTCCAACTCATCGAGGAGTTCGGTGAGCATCTTCGCGGGCGGGGCGTAGAGGTACTGCCGCCGGACATCGAGGATGCGTTCGTCGAGCAAGTCCATCTGCGCTGCGGTGACACTGCCCAGCGCCAGAGTCCGGTCCATGGAACGGCGGGCAGCCTCAATCCGACGGCCAATCAGATCGACCGGTGTGCCGGCCCTCTCGGGCTGCCGTTCCGGCGTCCAGGCGCCACCTGCCGGAACAGCGGAGCCAAGATCATGGGCCGAGCAGTCGTACAGGCGGCACAGCAAGGAGATCGCTCCCTGTCGCGGCTGGTGCATGCCCATCTCCCACAGCCGCAGTTGGTCGGCATCGGTACGTGGCGCGGTCAGCCCCAGGTCTTCCGCCAATGCGCGTAAATGTTCAACGGCTTCGGTCTGGGCCCACCCGCGCGCAAGCCGCTGGGCGCGGAGCAAACTGACGTGGCAGCACTGGTGAATCTCTAAAGCGATCTGGGACAGCCCGTATCCCGCCTCGGACCGTGTGTCGCGGATGCGTTTGGCGCACGAGGGGTTGTGCGATACCGAACGCTGGTTCATGAGCGGGCCCTTCTCCGTACGCGGTCACCCGTCACGAGCGTAGTGAGCAGACCGCAACGCTGCGTTGAGAATCCGTGACTTCTTCACGGTCCCGAGGCGCGAAACCGTGAAACGGACGGCGCACCCGTAAAACGCGCTCGAGTCACGGTTGTTGCCGCCTGCCCTTCTGACAACCCTTACACCCCGAACCTCGCAGGCCGGACCGTCAACGCCAACGCTCAACCCTCCAAATGCCGTTGGCGACCACAGCCTCGGGAATCGGTTCAACACCTAGCAGGGTCCCCGGCACTGAGCAGATGGGAAGTTCACCCATGACGCCCATCACCGACGTCACCTTCAAAGCCGCAAAGCCGACGCTTCAGGAGTCGTGGAGACCGGCGAATAGAAAGGAGCCCCCTCGCCCCTTGGGCGCTCAGCTCGTCGTCAACAGCGGAGATCACCGGAGGCGGGAACTGATGGGCACCGCGACCAACCGTCTTCCTGACTACCTCCCCCTGGACGCGAACGATGTCCTCGACGACGTGGGTTTCGTCATCCAGCTCGACCGCCGGGCCCCGGACGCAGACTTCCCCAGGCCCGAGGCTGTGTGGGTCGGGCGCTGCCGCCGGATCGGCATGGCCAAGCTGACCGTCTGGGGCATTGGCCCCGTCCTTGTCGAGAGCGCGATGCTGGTGATCAGCGAGCTGGCCACCAACGCGTTGCGGTACGGCATCGTCCTCGGGTTCCGTCTGATCATCACCACAGACGCGATCGCCATCGTGGTGACCGACGGCACGGTCAGTACGCCGCAGGTGCATAAGGCGTCTGCGGAGGAGGAGCACGGCCGCGGGATGTACCTCGTGGAAACCTTCGCGACCAAGTGGGGCGTGAGCCCCGACGGCATGGCGACATGGTGCACCCTCGCCACCGCTGAGGGGCGGCCACGATGACCACCACACACGTCTGCGCGGAATTGATGCGGCGCCGGTACACCACCGCGCCCGACGAGGTGGGGCCGCTGCTTGTCGCACTGCGCCGTTCTCAGATCAGCCTCGACGCGCCGGCGCTGTACGGCGACTTAGAGGCCGTGCTCGGTGAACACGCGCGCCCCACTCCAGAGGAAATCGAAGGACTCGCCGCCCGGTTCCGCCAGACGACGCTCTCCCTCATCCAGCTCGTGCCGTACACGGTCACGCCATACCCCGTCGATGAGATGTACCTCCTCACCGAACTGCGCGCCGAGCGACCACAACCCCGGAACGCCCACCGGTACATCCTCCGCTTCGCCCTGGCCATCGTCGACGTGCTCGACCTGATGGGGGACAACGCGCCATGAAAGCACGGTCCACCCTTGACCTGCTGAAAGCACTCGGCACGGGCCTCCGGGACACCGAATGATGCATACGCCCGACGCCAAGGACCATCCGCCTGTGACCGCGGTTCTGATGGAGGCGCGCGAAGCATACGACTTCACGTACTACGCGCAACGACTCGCTGAGCCGGAGCTGGTGGAGGAGAGCCTGGCGGTCTGCATGGTCCGCATGCCGCTGCTGGCTGTTCCCATCGGAGGTAGCCGCCACGGTGGCTGCTACCCCGTGCCCTGCCTGTGCTTCGGGCTCGCTGTCCGAAACGCGTTGCGCGGACAGCCCGGCTTCCCCCTCCCGCGGGTGCGGTGGTCAGCCCACCCGGACGACGGCTACGTCGTGGAGTGGGGCGCGCACCCCCCATCCCTCCGGCCGGGCCACAACGATGCGGATTTGGGCCGCTTCTACGGCTACAGCGAAGACGCCATCGACCAGTACACGGCGGCCCAGCACACCCGGGCGCCGACCACGTCCCCGGCCTCCTGCTCGGTGTTCTTCTCCGAGCGGCCCGTTGTCTGAGCATGCCCGAAAGGAACAGCACCGCATGTCTGTGTACAAGCCCCCCAGCGCCGACTTCGACGCCGCCGACCACGACGCCGGCAGCGGCCGCCCCTGGGAACTGCGCCCGCGGCTGCGCTTCGCGCGGCGGCGCGCGCCCGCCCGGCAGCTCCGGCATCCTGCTAGTCGCCGAGAGGTTGGCCCTGCCGCACCGGCTGGACCGCAAGGCAGAAACAGTAATGGGGGCAGTCCCCTCGCGGCCGCGGGCGACGATCCCGTACATCACGGGCCGCGAGGGCGAGGTGGACGAGTCCTTCCTCGCCATACGCGCTTCCTTCAGCAGCGCCGGGAGCAACCACATCAGCCGTGTGGACGAAAGGTGGAAGAACCGAGACGCACAGGGTGTCCTGTGGGCACGGGTCTCGTAGTCGTTCGACGAGCACGGGCTGCTGACCGGTACGCCGCCCTGGAAGATGATCGACCCGGTCCGGCTACGCGAGACGATGGCGAAGCTGCTGTGCCAGGTCTGCGGCAAGCCCGCAGCGATGCCCGACGGCCGGCTGCTGTTCCTTCACTCCACCGAGGAGTGCGGGCACGAGCCCAGTGCCGCGATCCGCACAGCCTAGCCGCCATTCTGCCTCGAACGGCGCCGCAGAGGTTCCCCCACCTCGCCCAGCACGGGTACGTCGCACTGCTCACGCAGAGCGCGCCCCTGTTCGGCGTCATC
This sequence comes from Streptomyces sp. NPDC005863, assembly GCF_042871345.1. Classification (NCBI taxonomy): domain Bacteria; kingdom Bacillati; phylum Actinomycetota; class Actinomycetes; order Kitasatosporales; family Streptomycetaceae; genus Streptomyces; species Streptomyces sp. NPDC005863. The sequence goes on from NZ_JBIAII010000010.1 coordinate 23,316, forward strand.
GGCACGCCTTACCAGTACACGGCTGATCGCGCCATCCAGGTCTTGGCGTGCGACGGCGCCGCCGGTGCCCTACGGCCACGCCGACCTGGACTGGATGGTGGCCGAGCAACTCGTGCGCCCTGCGGGCGTTCACGGTGGTCAGCCTCGACGACCTGTAACAGCGCCAGCCCGCCCAAGACAGCCGCTCGGTGAGCCGGAGAGCACACACCCAGCTCGTTGAGCGGCCCTTCATCCAGCATCGCAAGAGAGGGGACAGAGGTGACCGCCGTCATGACCGTCTCGTTCACCCACCGCGAGAGACAGGTGGTACAAGAGCTCGCCGAGGGCAAAACCGACCGTGAGATCGCATGTCGCCTGGAGCGATCACCGAACACGGTCCGGCACTACATAGGCACGGCGAAGAAGAAGGTGGGCGCCGGGGGACAGGTTTCACTCGTGTCTCGCTCCTACGACTTGGGACTGCTCCAGCCCCCTGCTCGTGAAAGCGGCACGGTCGACTTGCCGCCCGAGCAGCAGAGGCTGATCCGGCTGCTTGCGCTGAACACGAGGAAGCGGGTGATGGCCACCGAGACTCGGATGTCGCTCGGACAAGTCACCTTGCATCTCCGCCAGTTGAAGGAAACCCTCAACGCTCGGACACGGCCGCACGTGGTGACCAGGGCCCGTCAGTACGGCCTGTTGCAGACCGCGGCGCTGGCCAGCGGCACCGTAGGGGCCTGACGCTTCACAGACTGGGCTTCCTTCCGGTCTCGTGCCCACCGTGCCCCCGTGCGGGAGCGGCCCGAGACCACACCGTGGGGAGGAAGAGGCGCTCTCGCAACCCGGTTAGATGCGCGAGCGCCCCGACCGCCGCCCTTCAGGGGTGCGAGGCGGCGGTCGGCCTACCCCCCCATCACCCCTCCCACACCCCGTGCTTGTTCCCTGATGGTGTCCTCGACCGGCGCCACTGCCTAAACCCGCCCGTCTCCCTGCTGTCTGGCGCTCCTGCCCACACCACAGGGCGTGGGGTGGGCTCCACCACTCGGGCGTGTCCAAGTCGTACTTCACCTCTCCTCCACCGGATCGGAAAGATGATGATGCTCACTGCACCGACCTACCGCACCGTCGAGGGTGCATACCTCGACCTGTTGCGCCTGGCCTGCGCGAGCCCCACGTACCGCATCGAGGCTCGGGGGAACGCTGCTCGCGAGGTCATCGGCGTCGCGTTCCAACTGCCCAACCCGCGCCAGCGGCTGCCCTACATCGCCGCGCGAAAGGCCAACCCAGTCTTCCAGTTTGCCGAAGCGCTCTGGTATCTGGCCGGCCGCCGGGACCTGGCGATGATCGGCTACTACGCGCCGTCGATGCGCTCCAGCTCTCCCGACGGAGTCAATCTCGGCGGCTCCGCCTACGGGCACCAGCTCTTCAACCCCGCCGTCGGCGATACGGTGTCGCCGTTCGACCGGGTCCTGGAGCTGTTGCGCACTGAGGCCGACAGCAAGCGCGGCTACCTCCCTGTCTTCTCGGCCGCCGAACACGGCACCGCCGACAACCCGGACATGGCGTGCCTGGCCGGCCTGCACCTGCTCGTGCGGGAGGGATACCTGCACATGGTGTGCAATATGCGCGCCAACGATCTCGACTGCGGGCTGCTGTCCGACGTGTTCTCCTTCACGATGATCCAGGAGTTCGCCGCCGTCCAACTCGGCGTGCGCCTGGGCCACTACACCCACACGATCGGCTCCGCGCACGTCAACGAGTGCAACGTCGAGCGCGTCAAGAGGGTGCTGAACGAGGCGGAGCTGCGTCGCACTCGCCCGCAGTTCGCCTTCCCGGTGATGCCGCAGGCGACCGGGCCCGACACCATCCGGCGGGTCCTGGAGCACGAAGAGCTGCTGCGCACCAACACGGCGCGGTACAGCGCTGATGAGATCAGGCACCTTGGCTTCGAGGCGTACTGGCAGCAGGTGCTGTTGCTGTTCGAGCTGTACCGGCAGATCCAGCACGACGGGACCGACACGGTCAGCCGTGACGTGCTGGATGCGCTTCTGCCGGGCCTGCGCTGGCTCGTGGGACGCAAGTGGGCCTCGTGCGCGGCAGCGGCAGAGGTGAGTAACCGATGAGCCGCAAGCCGCCGTCCGGTGACGTGGTCGAGGGCGCCGACTTCACGCGCTGGGCCGTCATCCTGTGCAAGCCCGACGCCGTCGAACGCGGCTTGGTCGACATCGTCTTGGGCCGCATCGAGCTCGCGGGGATCGGCGTGCAGGCTCGTACGGACCTGGTCGCCGAGGCGTGGCAAGCCCACGTCGCCTACCGGGACATGCTGGCCAACCCCGGGCGGCTTCCCGCCGACGTGCCCAGGTGGCTCCACGATGCCTACGCCGGGAGGACCGTCACGGTGGCGCTCGCGCACGGAGGACCGGACGTCCATGCCCGCCTTCGGCGTCTGATCGGCCACACCGACCCCACCATGGCCGTGTCCGGCACGGTCCGCGGCGACCTCGGCGACGACAGCCTCTCCGTAGCGCGCGCCGAGAAGCGCCTGGTGCGCAACCTCGTCCACACTTCCGACGACGCGGACGCCGCGCGGCGCGACTTCGGCACCTGGTACGGCCCCGGCCGAGCCCTGGCGGTCTCCGACTTCAACCGGTGCTCGGTCATCCTGTGCAAGCCCGACGCCGTCGAACGCGGCTTGGTCGATGCCGTCTTGGAGCGCATCTCCGCAACCGGTGTCACCATCGCCAACCGGCAAGAGGCGACCGCCCAGCCGTGGCAGGCCCACGTCCACTACTGGGATCTCCTGGTGGACCGCGACTGGTACCCCGACCGCGACATCCCGGCCTGCCTGGACCAGGAGTACGCCTTCCGCCGGGTCGCCGTTGCACTCGCCTACGGAGAGCCGGGCGTGCACACCAAGCTCCGCGACCTTCTCGGCCACTTCGACCCCACCAAGGCCGCGCCCAACACGATCCGCGGCGACCTCGGCGACGACAGCCTCCGCGCAGCGCTCGCCGAGAAGCGCCTGGTGCGCAACCTCGTCCACACCTCCGACGACGCGGACGCCGCGAGGCGCGACTTCGGCACCTGGTACGGCGTCGGCCGCCGCGACCTCCTCTCCTCGGACTTGCCGACACAAGGCACGCCCGCCGACGCCTGATCCCACCTGGAGACCTTGATGAGCACCCCCACCATCGGAGCCCGGCGCGCACTGCCGATCCTCACCCCCGACAAGGTCGGCGGCCTGAAGCAGGAACTCGCCGACGTGATCGAGTACCGCAAGTCGGGACTCTCGCTGAACTGGATCGTTGGCTGCCCGCTCGACTGCGGGTACTGCGTGCGCCACCTCTTCCAGAACTTCGACATGAAGGTCCCTCGCCGGCTGATGAGCGACGAGGACGCCGTGCGCCGCCTCGTCGGGCACCGCTATTTCCGCCCGCACCAGACCCCGATCCAGCTCCTGAACCGGGCTACGGACCCGATGCTGCCCGCCGTCAAACCCCACGTGTTCAACGTGCTGCGGCAGCTCGACGAGCAGGGGCTGACCAACCACGTCCTGATCATCACCCGGTGGCGTGTCGACCCCGACGACTGCGCCGTCCTCAACAGCTTCACCAACCTGCGGCTGACGGTGCTGGTGACCCACTCGCACATCCGGGACGAACGGATCGAGCCGGTGGACAGCAACATCGCCGCCGCGAGCCTGCGCACCCTCTACGAGAACGCCGAGCGGTACCGCACCGTCCTGTACTGGCGCCCCATCGTGCCCGGCCTGAACGACTCCGCGGACGACATCGCCCGCGCCAAGGAGCTGTCCCAGCACGCGCACGCCACCGTCTTCACCGGCCTGTTCTTCCGCAAGGAGATCGCCGCGTACTACGAGGCCCACGGCCTGGAAATGCCCTACGAGGACACCGCCCGGCGCAAGATCATGCCCGAGGCGGCCGAGCAGCGAATACTCGACGCCTTCGAGGAAGACACCTCGTGGGGAGCGCTGTTCCGCAAGACCTCCTGCGGCGTCGCGTACGCGCACGGGGAAGCCGACTACAACGGCCACTACGGCATCCGCGAACTGTGCGACATCTGCCCTCCGGAACAGATCGCGAAGTGCCAGGCGGCCTGGGTCCAGCCGGACGCGAAGGCCGTCACGCAGGAGGCCCGCGGACTCGGCGCGACCGGCCCGATCGAAGTCACTGAGCGTGCCATCGTCGTTGAAGGACTGGACGAGCCGCCGCGCTACTACCTCCAGCACGGGTTCGGCTACCAGTGCCACGACCGAGCCAAGCCCCACCACTACCGCCAGCACGGCCGCGCCGACATCGGCTGGAAGGCGGAGGACGGAACACCCGCCGCATGAACTTCTCCTCCTGGCCCGCGCTGTTCGTTGTTGATGTCGAGGGCAACGGCACCAACCCGCCCGACCTGGTCGAGGTGGCCGCGCTCCCCGTGCGCGAGGGACAGCCCGACAAGAGCACCGCCGGCGCGTGGCTGACCAAGCCGAAGCGGCCCGTCACGCCGTTCGCCGCCCGCGTGCACGGCCTCACCAACCAGGTCCTCGCCGATCAACCGGGCTGGGAGGAGATCAGCAGCGCAGTCCACGAACTGCTCGGCACGGCATGGATCGCCGCCCACCACGCGCACGTCGACTACCGCGTCCTGTCCGCACACCTGCCGCAGTGGCAGCCGGCTGGGGTCATCGACACCCTCCGACTGGCCAAAGCCACCTACCCGAACCTGCCCAAGTACACCCTCGACGCCTTGATCAAATACACGACGCCGGACCTGAGCCAGGCACCCGGGCAGCGCCACCGCGCCACCTTCGACGCCTACGCGACCGCCCAGCTCCTCATCACGATGGCCGAGCGGTACGAGAGCTGGGAACAGCTCGTGGCCGCCGCCGTCCCACCCGGCCTGCCCGGCGCCCCCGAACCCGAACAGGAGCCCACCCTGTGGTGACACAACCGAACCTCATCCGCATCGGCGTGATGGGCACCCACTCCACCGGCAAAACCCTGCTGATGCGCCGCATCGAGATGGAACTGCGCAGCCGGGACATCCCCGTCGCACGCACCGGCGGTCTCGGCCGCCGTGCCGCCCGCGTTCCCCTGCCCAAGATGCAGCACCACACCGCGGAGTCCACCCGCTGGGTCCTCGCCACCGGCATCGCCGACGAGGTCGCCGCCGCCGCGAACCTGGACACCACCGCCCCCACGCGCGTCGTCCTCGCGGACCGAGCCTGCTGGGACGCGCTCGCCTACCACCGAGCCGCCATGGAGTGGCGCGGCCAAACCATCCCGCGCACCGACCGTGAGGCCCTGCACCGGCTCGCCGCCGCCCACACCCCCTACGACCTTCTGCTCGCCACCATCCTCGACCCCGACATGCCGGTCCAGCCCAAGCACGACTACGACGACCGATACCGGCGGCTGGTCGAGAAGCACACCCACGCACTCCTGCGCGAGGAACACCTGCCGCACACCCGCGTCACCAGCAACGACGGCAACCAGGCCCACGCCATCGAACTCGCCCTTCGGCTCTGCTGCACGGAGGCCCCGGCATGACCAGCAGCCCACCCGGCGGCAGCATCGAGATCGCCGGGAAAACCGTCTCCCGCCTCGGCCTTGGCACCATGCGTCTGACCGGCCCCGGCACCTGGGGCGACCCCGTAGACCGCGACCAAGCCCTCACGGTCCTGCGTCAGGCCGTCCACACCCACGGCATCACTCACATCGACACCGCTGACGCCTACGGTCCTCACACCGTCGAGCACCTGATCAAGGACGCTCTCTACCCCTACCCCGGCCAACTCCTCATTGCCTCCAAGGTCGGCTTCGTCCGCCCCGCCGCCGGCATGTGGGCGCCGCACGGCCACCCCGTGTACCTGCGCGCCAGCATCGAAGCGAGCCTGCGCCGCCTGAACGTCGAGCGCTTGGAGCTGTGCTACCTGCACCGCATCGACCCAGCCGTGTCCCTCGCCGACCAGCTCGGCACCCTGGCCGGGCTCCGCGACGAGGGCAAGATCGGCTCCATCGGCGTCTCCAAGGTCACCCCCGAAGACCTCCTTCTCGCCCAGAAGGAAGTCCCCATCGGCGCCGTGCAGAACGTCCTCAACATCAACGATCGATACGACCCCATCCTGGAACTCTGCCTCGCCCAAGAGATCCCGTACGTCCCCTACCGGCCGCTCGACGCCGGCGCCGCAACGATGGGACACGGGCTGAGGTCCGCACTGTCCTGGCTACTCGCCCGCGGACCGCACACCGCGCCCATCCCCGGGACCGGGAACCCGCACCACCTCAACGCCATAGTCCAGGCAGTGGCTGAGGGCGAATTCCCGTGACGGCAATCGCACTGTTCGCCGCCCCATCAGCGCGGCGCCGGGCGCCGTATGAGAACTGGCGGCCGCCGATCATCGGCGTCTCCGTGCTTGCCCCCGTAGGCAACTCCGACCTCGTGCTTCCTCGGTTCCAAGACGGCACGTTTGCCCTGCCGACGGGGGCTGTCGAGAAGGGCCAGAGCCCCGAGGACGCCGGGCGGGCCGTGCTCACCGGACTGGCGGACGAACTCCCCGTTCAACGGCGAGTCGTGGTGGACGAAGTACAGATGCGGCGCAGGCAGGTCATCACCTACGTCGTCATCACAGAGCCGCTGACCTCACGCGAGGCATGCGCACTGGTCTACCGCGACCCGCGCGCGGACTTGCTCGTGCTGCCCAAGCGACATGCGCTCTCCTCCCTCGCGCGCAAAGGGAAGTTGCGGGCGTTCCTCGGTCTCCAAGCCGCAGAGATCGGAGCGATGCTCCACCTCCGGGATGGGCAGATATCGCGAGTCGAGGACGTGCAACCCCAAGATGTCCCGCCCAACAGATAGCGAGGACTCACATGCTTGATCCGTGGCCGACGATCGAGGGCCTGGCAAACAGGCTCGAAGAGCACTCCACACTTCCGCGCGAGCAGCGGCTCCTCCTCCAGCTGCTCAAGATCCAGGAGGAGACAGGCGAAGTGGCCGAGGCGGTGATCGGCGCCATGGGGCAGAACCCCCGCAAGGGAGCCAGCCACACATGGGAGGACGTAGAGGCGGAAGTCTGCGACGTCATCGTGACCGGCATGGTCACCCTGCTGCGGCTCAACCCCGAGGCGCCGTCCGTACTGGCTCATCACCTGGCGCGGATCGCAGCCAGGGACCTATCCCCGGCACCGCAACCCTAACGCCACGAGACAGACCTCGCGGCTCCTCGCCCTTAAGTAGGAGCCGCTGCTCGTCTCTGGGGCGCGAGCACCATCGGCTTGCGGTGTAACGCCTGACGACGTAACAGCGTCCATACAGCGTGGCCAGCCGTGGACGGTCGGCCACGATCTGATGTAGCGCCGCCGGGAGGACTGAGACTGTGCTGACCTCAGTCCGTCGCGCGCCACGCCATGGTGCCTCACCACACCCCTCGGCGCCGTCCAGGTGCAGCGAGGGAACCTCGATGAGGCATGCGCAACCTGGAGCGAAGCGCTCGACGCCATGGCGGGTGTCCAGTTCGGCCGGACGCATGACGTCGTAGTCCGCATCCAGAGCGATCTCTCACCGGTCCGACAACGCGGAGGTCGCCACGTCACCGAGCTGGACCGTCGGGCACGCGACATGCTCCGGGCCATAGTTGATCGCGGCGTGGACGTTGCATGCGGGACCTCCGCGAATTGCGCATGATCACAACGAACGCGCGCAAAGTGCACCATGCTCCGGAAAGCGTCCACGAAGTGCTGCGCCGCGTACACGGCCTTGAAGACGAAGACCTGAGCATGCGTTGGCACATTCTCTGAGGAAGGCCCACTTGACAGCGATCCGTGCTCGCGGGAAGTCGCACCAGTTCATGGAGGAAAGGCTCTCTCTGGAGCCCGGTCGCTCGGGTCGCTGCCCGCTGCGGGGCTGCCGCTGAGCAAGTACCGGCGCAGATATGCGGTCTGCACACACTGCTGCTTGGAGGGCTTCAGTATGGCGTCGGCATTCGCCACGGATCTCCGCACGCATAACGAGCTGGACGCCATCCGCGGCGAGCTGCTCGACGTGTACGGCCGGTGCGTGCCACGGCGCTGCACCTGCCGAGTTACCGGGTTCGGCGAGTGATTGGACCGGCACGGATGCAAGCCGGGGTTCGTGTCCGTCGTGGCCTACGTCGGCGACTACCCTTCGGGCGGGCGAGGCCGCCCTCCGTGGCGGCGTATGACTGCTTAGAGATCGCGCGGATAGGTCAGGGCCGTCGGGCCGGGCGGGCATCCCACCGGTAGGTCGTCCAGGCCCGGCGTAGGAGCCTGCGGATCACGATGATCGCGCTGGCCAACGCCACCCATGCGTTCTGCACCACCGCACGCCGGTCGGTCACGATCGCTAACGCCTTGAACCCCCGGTTATGCCAGGAGTTGGTCCGCTCGATCACCCACCGGTGGGTGTGGTTGATCGGGACGAACCGCCCCTTCGGGGTGATCTGTCCAGCGCAGCCCAGCTCTTCCAGCAACGCCCTGGTGGGCTGTGAGTCGTAGCCCGCGTCCAGGTGCACCGTGATCGACGGGGGCAGACGGAACCCGAACAGGTGCAGGGTCTCCAGGGTGGGTCGCAACAGCAGCGAGTCGTTGCGGTTCGCGCCAGCCAGGACCCACCCCAACGGCAAGCCCTCACTGTCGACCAGTATCGAACGCTTCAGACCGCTCTTGCCTCGGCCCACCGGGCTGCGTCCGGTGTTCTGGCCACCGCCAGGGGCTTTCACGACGCAACCGTCCACGACGAGGTTCTCAAGGTCGAGGCCGATGGCGTTGTCGTATGCCTTCAGCGCCAGCTGGTGCAGCCGGTCGAAAAGGCTGTGGGCGATCCACTCATCCCGCCGGGCCCTCATCGTGGTTGCCGAGCAGGTGTGGTCGGCGTGCTGCTGGTAGGTGCCTCCGAGCACGAGGCGTGCCAGGAGCTTGTCGAACACGACCCGGTCGGGGATGCGGGGACAGTGGCAGCCCAATGGATGAACGGCTACTGCCCGCTTGGGCAGGAGGGCTTTGAACTGCTCCCACAAGGGGTCGGTTATGGATGCGGGCAGGACGGGCACGTGACCTTCGTTCGGCCGTAGGGGGCGTTGACCAGTAAGTCCCGCAGGGGTGTGCCGTCCCGACTGTCATGGCGGCACACCCCTGCGGGGCGAAAGTCACCCGGCCTGTGCCTGCAGGTCCGTTGCGGGAGCGGGCGCTGGCATGCGCCAGGCCACGACCGCGCCGGTCACGAGCCCCATGGCGGCCAGCAGGGTGGCGACCAGGAACGGATCGAGGGAGTGCAGGGACGGGGCGAACCCGATCCCCACGCAGACGGCCACCCCGGTCGCACCGCCCAACTGGTCAGCCGCGCGCTGGACGCCCGAGGCGGCCCCGGCGTCGTCCTCGGTGACGCCGCTGACCGCGAGGTACTGGAGTCCCACAAGGCCGAACCCCATCCCGGCCGCGATCAGGAGCATGGCCGGGAGCATCGCCACGGCATCTGCCCGCAGGGCCGCGATGGCCGCGATCGCTGCCATCGCGGCCGCGGTGAACCCGATGCCGGCGAGCACGCACGCGCGTGCTCCCCAGCGGCCCAGCAGCCGGGGCACGAGCATGGAGAACAAGATCAGCGAGAGCGCCAGAGGCAGCATCGTCAGGCCCGCGCCGAGCGGACCGATGCCCAACCGGTCCTGCAGATAGAAGGTGAACAGCAGGAACGAGGTCGACAACGCCCCGCTCAGCAGCATCGTGGCCAGGTTGGCCGCCACACGCGTGCGGTTGGCAAAGAAGCGCAGCGGCAGCAGCGGGTTGCGCGAGGGCGCCTCGACCCGCACGAACCCGGCCCCAGCGGCCACCGCCCCGGCCAACGCCCCCACGATCACCCATGCGGGCGTCCCGGGTTCACCGGCCTCGACCACGCCGAAGATGAACAGCAGCGGGCAGGCGGTCAGCAGCAGCGCGCCGGAAAGGTCCAGCCGCGGGACGTCCTTGGCCACAGACCGTTCCCCCTCGACCAGGAAGACGGCCGCCAGCAGCACGATCAGGATGAACGGGACCGAGACCAGGAAGATCCACCGCCACCCCAGGTGGGCGGTGATGACTCCGGACAGGACGAACCCGACCACGAGACCGCAGCTGGCCACCGCCGCCCACACGCTCAACGCCCGCGACCGGTGCGGGCCTTCGGGGAACATCAGGACGATGGTGGCCATCGCGGCAGGCAGCGCGATGGCCTCACCGGCGCCCTGTAGCAGGCGCGCGACCACCAGCAGCGCAAACGTGGGGGCTAGGCCCGCCAGCAGGGACGCGGCACCGAACAGGGTGGTGCCGAGCAGCAGCACGCGCCGCCGCCCGAGCAGGTCGCCCAGCCGGCCACCGAGCATCAGCAGCCCGCCACCGGTGACCGTGTACCCAACCACGACCCAGGTCAGAGTGTGCCCGTCGACGTCGAAGTCGGCGCCGATCGAGGGCAGGGCGATGTTGACCACGGTCACGTCGACCGCGATGAAGAACTGCAGCATGGACATCGCGCACAGCACCAGCCATGCGCGTGCCGGGGACGGGCTGTGCCCGCGGGAAGAAAGGCTGCCTGGAAGCATCAGGTGCTCCGTCGCTCAGAAGAAGTTCTGAGCAGCACAAACGTGCCGCTCCGGTCTGATCACGAAGCGGCTGGACGTCCAGGAAGAGTGTGTGAGTCGAACGTCCCGCCGCTAGCGGAAGGACCTGGTCACTGCGGCACAAGCGGCCGCACACGAAGCAGCAGACATGCCGTGAACGCTACCAGGGCAGAGACACCCGGCTCAGGGCCCTGCCCGATGTCTCGTCTCTTCACTCGTAGGCCCGTTCGCCAGAACTTCCTGGACACCGGGAAGCTCGTCGCCGCGGAGCACCTATCCGCGCGATCTCTTAGCGAAGAAGGCCAAGATTTCGCTCTGGTCACCCGGGGCGATGCAGATGAGCCGGCCGTCCTTGGCGGCCAGCAGAATGCTGCGGTCACCGAACCAACCGAGCAGGGCGCTCTCGACCTCACATAGCACGGCACGGGTCTCGTCGTACGCCGTCCCGCCCTAGGCGACGGCTACCGCGTGTGTATGGGACAACCGTAGTCCGAAGCGTTCGGCCCGCCCGGCGAGCAGGCCGAGATCGCTGCGGCCGTAGAGCAGATCGTCGATGAACTCCCGGCGCGCGGAGATCTCTTGCCGGATCGCCACGCGCTGAGCGCGCTTATAGCCCTCGGCGAAGGCGTCCACGGCCTGCTCGGCGGCGGCCGGGACGCTCCAGGCTAGTCGCTGCCCGCGTCGCAGGCGCGGCCGCGAGGATCGGGATCGACTTCGTGGTCGCGCTCGATACCGGCGCCGTGCCTGAAAGTGGCCTCCCGGGGCCGGAAGTGGCGGTCACTGCGTCAAGCGATGTCGGATTCCCACAATGGCCGATGTGCTCCCGCCCCCAAGGCTGTGTCCCTGGGGTGATCGGCTTCCGGCGCAGCCAGAGTCGCGAGGGGGGCGTGCGTTTTCTCTTCTGCTTCACGTCATCCAGGTTGAGGCCCGACCTCCGACAGCACTTGACGGCCAGTCAGGAAAGTCAGCATCAGGTCAGCATTCGTCCAGTCAAAGCTGCCTACAGATGCTCACAGCCTGGGAACCTGCAAGCCCACCCGGGAGGGGATCAGGCACGCGCTCTGGCGTCCATGGCGACCGATACCTTCGGCATGGCGTGAACAGTCGGAGCCTCGTTGGTTCTTGGTCCGACGGACCGTCTCTTCCCAGGTCAGCGCGTCCTTCCACGTGGTTTGAGAGGGAGGTCGGGCAGCTTCGGTGCGGGTAGAGGCGCCCCGTCGTAGCCCTTCACCTCGCCGAATCGAGACCCCTTCATCCAGGCTTCGCGAGCCTGTACGATCTCGTCCTGGGAGCGGGCAACGAAGTTCCACCACATGATCAGTTCCTCCTCGAAGGGCTCGCCGCCGAGGAGCATGAGGCCCGCGTCGGACGCCGCCCGCAAGGCCAACTCGTCGCGTCCGCAGCCGAGGTAGAGCATCGATCCCGGCAGCAGGGGCACACCGTCGACGTGCGCCTCGCCCGACATCGACAGGACCCCGTACTCGAAGTCGGGGACGAGCGGCAGGCGGGTCTCCGTGCCCGCCGTGAGGGCGAGGTCGGCGCCGACGATCGGTGAGTACGTGGAGCCGGGCGACGCCGCGCCGTCGAGGGCACCGAGGAGCACGGTCGCCTCAAGACCGGGGGCGGTGACCGTCGGCAGGTCGGCGTGGTGCTCGAACTTCGGCTCCGTGTAACGGTGTTCGTCCGGCAGCGCCACCCACAGCTGGGCGCCGTGCAGGAAGCGGGCGTGCGACTTCGGCGACTCCTCGGAGTGCGAGATCGCCCGGCCCGACGTCATGAGGCCGAGCTCGCGGGGCCGGATCGTCTGCAGGCTGCCCGTCGAGTCGCGGTGCAGCACCTCGCCGTCGTGCAGCCAGCTGACCGTCTGCAGCCCCATGTGCGGATGCGGCGGCACCTGCATCCCCGGCTCGTCGGCGATGTCGTCGGGACCGTAGTGGTCGACGAAGGCCCACGCCCCGATCATGCGGCGCCCGAGGTTCGGGAGGAGCCGGCGGACCTCGGTCGACGCGCCGAGCTGGACGCGGCGGGGGCTCAGCAGCTCGCGTACGGGTTCGGCGACGACGAATCCACGTCCGCCGCACAGCGAGGGAACCGCCTGACGGTCAAGGTTGCTCATGCCGCTCAACCTAGCCTGCGGGCGTGCCCCAGCGGCAGGCGTCTTTGGCCTTCACCCTTCCGGCTGCGGTCCCGTCCGGTCCCGCCCCGCTCCGATCACGGTCGAGGCGCCCTCTGCGGGTGACCCGAATGGGCTAGCGGGCGGGGGAGCGGCCCAGATCGCCTCGATCGCCGTAACCGTGCCGCCGAACGCCCCTCGCCGGGCGATCCGCACACGTTCCGTGACTCTCCTGGTTGCGGAGTGCAGCGGGTCGGCGCGCGATGGAGGGGAGGCGTGCGTCGTCCGTGGCGAGAGTCGATTCTGCCCGTCGCGCGCTCCAAGGGAGTGATCACCCATGACGCAGGGCGAGGCCTTCACCAATCCCGACGGGCTTGCGGGCCTGACGGCCTATGACCAGACCGGCGAGAAGATCGGCAGTGTCGAGCAGGTCTACCTCGACGACCGCAGCGGCCGTCCCGAGTGGGTGACCGTCAAGACCGGTCTCTTCGGGATGAAGCAGAGCTTCGTCCCGCTGGCCGGCGCCCGTCGCCAGGAGGACCAGCTGCACGTCGCGACCACCAAGGAAGCCGTCAAGGACGCCCCGCGCGTGGACGCCGACCAGCACCTCGAGCCGGAGCAGGAGCACGAGCTCTACCGTCACTACGGTCTCGAGCGCCCCGCTGACGCCGTCGGTGGCATGGGCGGCGGCATGCGGCCCGATACGGGTCGCGGCCGGGGCGACATGGCCGGAGCGGGCGCGGGTGCCGGTGCGGGTGCCGGACGCGAGTTCGCGACGCGCGCCGGAGCCGAGGACCGCGACCGCAAGCGCGACGAGATGGTGCGCTCCGAGGAGCGGCTGCGCGTCGGCACCGAAGAGGAGACCGTCGGCCAGGCCCGGCTCCGCAAGGTGGTCGTGACCGAGGACGTGACGACCTCCGTGCCCGTCTCGCACGAGGAGGTGCGCGTCGTCCGCGAGCCCATCCGCGAGGGTGACGGCACGCGCGCCAGGATCGGCGAGGAAGAGGCCGAGGTCACCCTGCACGCCGAGAAGCCGGTGGTCCGCAAGGAAGCGGTGCCGGTCGAGCGGGTCCGTCTGGAGACCGAGAAGGTCACCGAGACCCGTGAGGTCTCCGACCAGGTGCGCAAGGAGCAGATCGAGTACGACCGCGCCAAGGGCGAGCGTGGCCGTGGCGACGCGAAGGGCGAGAACTGGCGCGACCGGAAGCAGGGTCCGAGCCACTGACGCAGGCGCTCCGGCCTTCGTCGCGCTGAGCGCCCTCTGACGGGGCAGCTGACGGCGCAAGGAGGGAACACCCGTGCACGGGTGTTCCCTCCCTTTTTGCCGTGTACGGGTGGTTCTCGCCGGGGTGCTGCGAGCCGGAATGTCGGCCGCTCGCCCGCCCGCAGGGCTGCTTTTGTGTTCGGGACTTGATCGATGGTGCGCATCTATTGACGTGGATCGTTCAGGAAATTTATGGTCCCTGGACCCTCACAGGCGAACCAGAGTGACGGAGAACAATGACGTACTCCCTCGGCGCACGGCCGCGTGCCGCCCGGCTGACCGCGGTCCTCCTGGCCGGAGCGCTCGTCGCCTCTGTGCCGCCCGCGGCCTCGCAGGCGGCACAGGACATCGCCACCGCGAGCCCGGCCGCCGCCACCCCCACGGACGCGAACTGCCGCAAGAGCGACGGCTGGACGCTCGGCACCACCAGCCCGGACGCGACAGAGACCCACGACGCCTTCGTCGGCAACGGCTACCTGGGTCAGCGCGTAGCGCCCAACGGCGCCGGCTACGCCGACAGCAAGATCAAGACGGGCTGGCCGCTGTTCACCCCGCGCTACGACGGCTCCTTCGTGTCGGGCCTGTACGCGCACAACAAGCAGACCGCGAAGGACCGTCAGGCCGTCGCCGCGCTGCCCACCTGGTCCGCCCTCAATGTCAGCACCGGCGGCGCGCACGGCGATACCTTCAACTCTTCGACACCGTCCGGCCGCATCTCCCACTACCGGCAGACACTTTTCCTCCACTGCGGCGTCGTGCGGACCTCCTTGACGTGGACCGCCGCGGACGGCCGCCGCACCGACCTCGTGTACGAGGTGCTCGCCGACCGCGCCCACCCGCACGCGGGCGCCGTACGCATGAGCATGACGCCGCACTGGAGCGGTAAGGCGACCGTCACGGACCTGTTGGACGGCCGCGGCGCGCGGCGCATCCGGCAGACCGGCGGTGGTGACCGCACCGCCGAGCAGCGCGGTCACCGGCAGGCCGCGACGAGCATGGACGTCGCCTTCCGCACGGACGGCACGAAGGTCGACGGCGCCGTGGCCTCCACGCTCCGCGCCGAAGCCGGAACGCACGGCGTCAAGCCTCAACAGGCGAGCGCCGCAACGAAGTTGACGGCTCGCCAGTCCCTCGACCTGCCGGTCCAGCGCGGGCGGTCGTACGACTTCACGAAGTACGTGGGCGTCGACACCGCCCTTACTTCCCGCTCGCCGCGCCGGGACGCCACCGCCACCTCGCGGCGTGCCGCCGACCGTGGCTGGACGGGGCTGCTGCGCACCCACACCGCCGCCTGGGCGCGGCTGTGGCGCAGCGACATCGAGGTGCACGGCCGGCGCGACATGCGGTCATGGGTACGGTCCGCACAGTACGGGCTGTACTCCAGCACCCGCGCCGGCGCCGCCAACAGCATCGCCCCGGCCGGGCTGACCAGCGACAACTACGCCGGCCTCGTCTTCTGGGACGCCGAGACCTGGATGTACCCGGGGCTGCTCGCCACCCGCCCCGAACTCGCCAAGTCCGTCGTCGACTACCGCTACCGGACGCGTGCCGGGGCCCGCGCGAACGCCCGAGAGCTGGGCTACAGCGGGCTCTTCTACCCCTGGAACAGCGGGAGTTCGGGCAACCTGGCCAAGGAGTGCCATAGCGTCGACCCGCCGCACTGCCGCACCCAGATCCACCTCCAGTCCGACATCTCCCTGGCCACCTGGCAGTACTACCTCGCCACCAAGGACGACCAGTGGCTGCGCGAGCGCGGCTGGCCGGTCATGAAGGGCATCGCCGAGTTCTGGGCCGACCGCGTCAGCCGCAACAAGGACGGCAGCTACTCCATCAAGGACACGGCAGGCCCCGACGAGTACAGCAACGGTGTCGACGACGCGGTGTTCACCAACGCCGGCGCCGTCACCGCGCTGCGCCACGCCACCCGCGCCGCCGAGCTGCTGGGCGAGCACGCACCCGCGCGGTGGAAGTCGATCGCCGACCGCATCCGCATCCCGTACGACGCGAAGCGCAAGGTCTTCCAGCAGTACGACGGCTACAACGGCAGCACCATCAAGCAGGCCGACACGGTCCTGCTCATGTACCCGCTGGAGTGGCGGATGCCCGAGGGCGCCGCGGCCGGCACCCTCGACTACTACGCGCAGCGCACCGACCCGGACGGCCCGGCCATGACGGACTCGGTGCACGCGATCGACGCCGCCGGGATCGGTGAGGCGGGCTGCTCCACGTACACCTATCTGGAACGGTCCATCAAGCCGTTCGTACGCGGGCCCTTCGCGCAGTTCTCGGAGGCGCGCGGTGACAAGGCCGGCGCCGACGACCCGCTGGCGGGCTCGCCCGCGCACGACTTCCTCACCGGCAAGGGCGGCTTCCTGCAGGTCTTCACCAACGGCCTGACCGGCCTGCGGATGCGCGAGGACCGCGTTCGCCTCGACCCGATGCTGCCGCCGCAGCTCGCCCGCGGCGTCACTCTGCGCGGGCTGACCTGGCAGGGCCGTACGTACGACATCGAGCTCGGCGCGCACCATACGACCGTGCGGCTCACCGACGGGAAGCCGATGACGATCGACACGCCGCAGGGCGAGCAGATCGTCAGCAAGGCGGCGCCCGCCGTCCTCAAGACCCGCCGCCCCGACCTCACCCCCACCACGAACAAGGCCCGCTGCACCGGTGCCACGGCCACCTCCCAGCAGCCCGGCATGTACGCGGGCGCGGCCGTGGACGGCAACACGGCCACGGCATGGGTCCCCGACGGCCCCACCGGCCGTCTGACGACGGACCTCGGCAAGCGCGTCCACATCAAGAAGGTCACCCCGACCTGGACCGACACCAAGCCGGCCGCGCACACCGTCGAACTCTCCACGGACGGGCGGCACTGGCACCGCGCGAAGACCGACGACGACCGGTCGGCCCGCTTCGTACGGGTGACGGTGCGCGGTGACGCGAACGCGAAGAAGCACCCGGGAATCGCGGAGCTGAAGGTGAACTGACGCGCCCGAGAGGCTCGTACGGCCTCCGGGGCGCACCGCGCCGCCCGCCGATCCGGAAATCTCCGGGAACCAACGCCCTCCCCGCCCCGACTGCTGAGGGGAACAGGGAGGTGGCATGGAGGGACTGGACGTCCGGATGCGCGACGTCGTCTGTCGGCACGGCCGGGTCGAGGCGGTGCACGACGTCGACCTCGACGTCGCGCCGGGCCAGCGCGTGGCGATGACCGGCACCAACGGGTCGGGCAAGACCACGCTGCTGCGCGCGGTCATCGGCCTGCACCGGCAGTTTGCCGGGCGCATCCTCGTCGGCGGGCGCAGCACCGGGAACGCGGCGGAGTGGGCCTGGCGCCGACGGGCCTGTGCGTGGATCCCGCAGAAGCCCGCCGTGGGCCGGTTCCCGCTGCTCGCGGGCGAGTTGCTGCGCAGCAGCGGTGCACCCGCGGAGGCGGGTGAGGCGGCGCGGAAACTGGGCGTGGGCCCCCTTGTCGACCGGCCGCTGCACACCCTCTCCGGAGGGCAGCTCCAGCGCATGTATCTGGCGCGGGCCGTCGGGTGTGTGGCGGCGGGCGCCGGGGTGCTGCTCGCCGACGAGCCCACCGCCGCGCTCGACTTCGCCGGCCAGGAGGAGGCCGCCGACGTGCTCCTCGGGCTGCCGGTGACCGTCATGGTCGTCACCCACGACCGGGCGCTGGCGGACCGCTGCGACCGCGTCCTGGAGATGGCCGCGGGGCGGCTGCGGGAGGTCCGGTGACCACCCTGGCCGCCGCCGACGTCGGCGAGCTGCTGCAACTCGTACCCGTCCAACGGGCCGGATTCGCCCTGCTGTTGGCCGCCGTGGGCCTGCCGGTGGTCGGCGTCGTCATCGTCGGGCTCGACATCATGCCGGTGCGGTTCGCGATGATGCACGTCGCGCTCCTCGGGA
This sequence comes from Streptomyces sp. NPDC005863, assembly GCF_042871345.1. Lineage (NCBI taxonomy): Bacteria > Bacillati > Actinomycetota > Actinomycetes > Kitasatosporales > Streptomycetaceae > Streptomyces > Streptomyces sp. NPDC005863. Next base: position 41,199 of record NZ_JBIAII010000010.1, read on the forward strand.
TCGCGATCGGCCTGCTGACCGGTCTGGATCCGATGCTGTGCGCCCTGGTGGCCTGCGCGCTCGCCGGCGCGGGCGTCGCGCCCCTGGCCCGCTCCCCGGACGGCCTCTCCGGCGCGATGGGCCTGGTGATGAGCCTGGCCATCGCCGCCGCGCTGCTCGTCCTCTCCGTCTCGGGGGTGAACGCGGCCGGCGCGTTCGCGCTGCTGTGGGGATCCATCCTCTCGGTGGCCGCGGCCGACCTGTGGGTGCTTGCCGCGCTCGCCGTGGCCGTACCCGGCCTGTTCTGGTGGCGGCGGCGCGACATCGCGCTGCTGCTCCACGACCGGGAACTGGCCGTCTCCAGCGGCGTACGGGTCGACGGGCTCACCTTCGTCCTGCTCGTCCTGGTCGCGGTGGCGGTCGCCGGAGCCATCAAGCTCACCGGCGCGCTGCTCGTCGACGCCCTGACGCTGCTGCCCGCACTGGCGGCCCGCCGCCTCGGCACCTCCCTGACCTCCATCACCGCCTGGGCGGTCGGCATCGGCGTCGTCGTGAACCTCACCGGGTTCCTCGTCGCACTCCGCTTCGACCTGCCGCCCGGCCCCGTCCTCGTCCTCACGGCCGGCGTGCTGGTCCTCGCCGTCCACCTCATACCCGAACGGAGCATCACCTCATGGCGCGCACCCGCGGCCGCATCACTCCCCTCCTCGCACTGACCCTCGCGGCGGGCCTGACCGTGACGGCCACCGCCTGCGGTGGCGACAGCGACGCCTCGGACGGCGCGAAGTCCTCGGGCGGAGCCGGGGGACCGGTAGTCGTCGCCACCACCACCTGGGAGGCCGCGTTCGCCAAGGCGGCGGGCGCGAAGGACGTCGAGGTCATCGTCCCGTCCTCGGCCCAGCACGCCCCGGACTACGACCCGAAACCCTCCGACCTGGCCGCGGTCGCCAAGGCCGACTTCGTGCTCTACGCCCCCTTCGAGCCGTACGCGGAGCAGATCAAGGAGGCGGCGGGCTCCGACGCGGAACTGGTCGAGGAGAAGCTCGACAACGATCCGGCCAAGGTGAAGGCCGAAGTGACCCGGCTGGGCGAGCTGTTCGGCACCGAGAAGGACGCCGCGAAATGGAACAAGTCCTTCGACGCCGAGTACGCCACCCTCCGCAAGGACCTCGAAAAGGCGTGGCCCGACGGCAAGGCGCCGACCGCGGTCGCCCAGGTCTACTCCGCGTGGGCGGCGAAGATGGCGGGAGCGCGGATCGTCGGCACGTACGGCCCCGAAGCGGTGACGGCGAAGCAGCTGGCCGACCTCTCCAAGAAGAAGCCCGCCCTCGTCCTGGACAACGTGCACATGTCGACGGGCAAGGTGCTGCCCGACTCGGGGGCGCGCCAGGTGGGCATCGTCAACTACCCGGCTCGGGACCTGGACTTGCTGGCGGTGTACCGCAACGCGGCGACGGCGGTGGAGAAGGCCATGAAGGCATCCGCCTGAGCCCAGTTGAGTTGAGCTGAACGGGTGCTGGGGGTGCCGCTCGGCTGACGCCCCGTCAAGAGAAGAGAGGGTCCGCCCGAATAGTCCAGGCGGGCCCTCTCGCACATCCCCTGTCACCCAGCGGGTCAACCCGCCGTCGCGACAGGCTGCCGCTGTTCCACCGGCCCCGCGACCCGCTCCCGCAGCGCGGCGCGGTCCGGTTTGCCTGCCGGGGTGAGCGGCAACTCCGCGAGGAGGAGCAGCCGTTCGGGATGTTTGCGGCGCTCCAGGCCGCGCGCGTCGAGGTGCGCTCCCAGCTCTTCCAGCGTGGGCGTGGCGCCGTCCCGGACCACCACGCAGGCGGCGAGGCGTTCGCCCATGAGCGGGTCGGAAACTCCGACACACACCACGTCACGGACCGCCGGGTGCGCGGCGAGTTCGACCTCCACCTCGGCGGGGCTGATGTTGGCGCCGCCCCGGATCACGACGTCCTTGAGCCGTCCGACGATCCGCAGCGCGCCGTCCCGCGCGATCATCCCGAGGTCTCCGGTGCGCACCCAGCCGTCCGACGTGCGGTACCGGGCGTCCAGTTCGGGCGCGGCGACGTAGCACAGCGGCGTCATGGGGCCGCGGGCGACGATCTCGCCGACCGCGCCCGGTGCCGCCTCGACGAGGTGGGGCGTGCCGGGCACCGCTATACGTATGTCGGCCACCCGCCGGTCGGGGTGCCCCGCGAGGATGCCGGGGCCCGCGCCGTCGGTGGCCTCGTGGTTCTCCAGCCCCGTATGGCAGTTGACGCCGTCCGCGGAGCCGTAGAGGTTCACGACCGGGCAGCCGAAGGCCTCGCGTGCCTCCGCCGCCGTCGACGCGTCCAGCGGGGAGCCGCCGACGACCAGGGCCGTGGGCGGGGACAGGTCGGGGTGGTCGCCCCGCGCGATCCGGTCGAGGAGCATGCGGATCATGGTGGGTACGCCCAGGAGGTGGGTCGGCCGGTGCTCGGCGAGCGCCTCCAGGGCGGCCTCGGGGGTGAAGTGGTCGAGCAGGACCAGGGTCCCGCCGTGCCGGGCGAGCGTGACGGCGGTGCCGTTGCTGCCGAACGCGGAGGCCAGCGGCACCAGGAACAGACAGCGCGGCGGCTGTCCGTCCGGCATCAGGGAGCCGAGGAAGTTGCCGCGGCCTCCGGCGAGCGCGTTGTGCGAGTACGCCACCATCTTCGGCTCGGACTCCGAGCCGGAGGAGACGAGGATGCGGGCCGCCGAGTCGGGGTCGGGCCGGGCCGGCACGAAAGTCGTCGGGTCGGTGCGCAGCAGCCGGGCGAGCGGCACGCTCCCCTCGGGGGCGTCGCCCGCCGCGATCACCGTGTGCAACGCGGGCAGTTCACCCGCGAGCGCCAGCAGGTCGGCGGCGTGCCGGCTGCCCCGGTGCTCGGCCACCGCGATCACCGCGACCGCCTCCGACCTGCGCAGCAGCGAGGCAGCCTCCCGGCCGCCCCGGCCGACCGGGAAGGGCAGGGCCACGGCGCCGACGGCGGCCAGCGCCAGATCCGCGATGACGGCGGTACGCCCGTTGGGGAGTTGGACGCCCACCACGTCCCCCGCGCGCACGCCGAGCTCCGTGAGCCCGGCGGCCAGACATCGGACCTTGCGGTCCAGGGCGGTGTAACAGAGCTTCCCTTTACGGTCGATGACGGCGGTGGCGTGCGGGTCGGCGATCTGGCGTGCCCGGTAGAGGCTGTAGACGTCGAGGTCGGGGCAGGTGCCGTCGACGGCCCAGGAGCGGCGCAGCTCGGTGGGCAGGAGGTCGTGCAGGTGCACGGTCACAGGAAGCTCCAGGGGGCGGGCACGGCGGGGGCGCCGTGGGGGTCGCGGCTGATGGCGTCGGAGGAGAGCAGATCGGCGATGTCCGTGACGACGGGTACGGCGGACAGGCCGCGGTCGCGCAGCAGGTGCAGGGCCCGTTCGGAGGAGAGCCGCTCCAGGGCGGCCGGGTCGGTGGCCGGCGGCTCCGGGGCCGGTCCGGGGGACGGTGCCCGCATGTCGTACGGGAGCGCGCAGGGATCGGCTAGGGCGATGAGGCCGTCGGCGGTGGGCAGCGGACGCCGGAAACCGGCCGGTCGGCGCGGGTCGAGACCCTGTGCCGCCCTCGCCCGCGCGGGCGCGGTGAGCACGTCGGCGGCGCCGAGCAGGGAGGAGTCCACGCGGACGCCCGCTCCGGTGCGCTCGCGCAGCAACAGGCCCGCGAGGACGGCCTCGGCGCCGAGCAGACCGCCGAGCACGTCGAGCAGGGTCATCAGGGACGGCGCGGGCGGCTCGTCGGCCGGACGCGCGGCGGCGCCCACTCCGGTGCGGGCCTGCACCATGAAGTCGGTGCCCAACGGGGCGCCGGGCAGCCGGTCGGCCCAGCCGCTCGTGTAGGCGTACACCAGGCCGGGGTTGTCGACAGCCAAATCCGCGGCGTCCAAGCCGAGTTGGGCGGCCTTTCCCGGTGCCCAGTTGTGCAGGAACACATCGGCTCCGGCCGCCAGGGCGCGCAGCCGGTCGCGGTCCGCCGCCGACTTGATGTCCACCTCGACGGCACGCTTGCCCCGGTTCAGGGCCAGCCAGCGTGCCGAGACGCCCGAGCAGGCGGGCGGCATGCCGCGCAGCGGGTCGCCGCCCGGCGGCTCCACCCGGATCACGTCGGCGCCGAGCAGCCCCAACAGGTGGGCGGCGAGCGGCGCTTGAATGCGGCGGCCCGCCTCCAGGACGGTGATTCCGGCGAGCGGCGCACTCACGGAAACACCGGCGGAGCGAGGTACGCCGGATGACTCGGGAGCCCCGGGGGAGGCGGCGCGGTACGACGACCCCGCACGCGCGCTCAGTTCCCACGGCGCCCGGCCGTCGTACTCGTCCGCCCGCTCCTGGAGCGACCACAGCCGGCACACGTCGGCGCCGGCCGCGCCCGCCGCCTGCCGCACCCGTTCCCACGCATGCCCCCGTGCCGCCTCGTGCAGTGCGTCCGGGAAGGGCGCGCACGCGGTCGCGTACCGGAATTGAAAGGGTCGCCATCCGCGTCGTACCGCATCCTCCGGCGCCCCCAGCGAGCGCCAGAAGACCGCCCACACCCCGGGGTCGAGCGTCTCCAACTCGAAGACGACCCCGTCGGACGAGGTGAACGGCGGCCCCCCGGCGGCGAGTTCCGCCGCCTCGCCCTCCTCGGCCCCCGCGGCCGCCAGATACTGCGAGACGGCGAGCAGCCCGGCGCGCTCCGCCGTCACCTCGACCTCGACGGCCCGCCCGCCGCGGGCCCGGGCGAGGAGCGCGGCCAACAGGCCCTGCACGGTGAGGATCCCGGTGGCGGTCGCCGCGTAGTCGACGGCGAGGCCGCGCGGCCCGCCGTCGCGGCGCCCGTGCACCGCCATGATGCCGGTGACCGCTTGGACGGTGGCCTCGTCGACGACATCGGCTCGTGTGCTCCACGCCGAGCGCGCGCGGACCTCGCCCAACTCCCCGCCGCCCAGCGTGACCAGACCGCCGGGCTGTCCGCCGACGTCGGCGCCGAGCAGCCGCAGATGCTCCGCGACCAGGCCGTCGGCGGGGCCCGGCGGCCCCGAGTTCTCCGTGCGCAGACCGTCCAGCGGTGCCGCGGTCCGCGCGGGCGCCGGTATGGCCTGCGTGATCGGTGTCGCCATGTCTCTCCATTCGTTGCGCGCGGGAACTCGGAGGTCCGTGCCTCCGACCTGTTCCACAGAAGAGTCAGTCGGACAGCCGTTCGCGGGAGTTCCCGGGCGGCGCCAGAAATGCGAGGGAGCGGCAGATGTGGGACGTACGCGGAGGGCCTCCGTGTCCGCAGGACACCGCCGGGATACGGGACCGGGTTGCCGCCTTCGTGCGCGAGCGCGTCATGCCCTGCGAACCGGTCCTGGACGCCGGCGGACCGGAAGCCGCGACGCTCATGTCCCGCCTCCAGAAGGAGGCGCGGGAGGCGGGGCTCTGGGCGCTGCCGCTCCCCGTGGAGTTCGGCGGACAAGGGCTGCCCCTCACCTCGTACGCGCAGGTCGCCGAGGTGGAAGGGGCCAGTGAGCACGGTCCCGCGGCCCTCGGCTCGGCGCCGCTCCTCGACGTCCTGATGCTGGCCCGGCACGGCAGCCCGCGGGTGCGCGAACGCTACCCGGCCCGGCTGACCGCCGGTGAACTCCGCACCTGTTACGCGATGACCGAGCCCGACACCCCCGGCACGGACCCGTTCCTCACCGAGACCCGCGCCGAGCCGCAGCGGGACGGCGGATGGCGGGTGAGCGGGCGCAAGTGGTTCACCAGCGGCGCGGGCGACGCCGACCTGGTCACGGTGCTGGCCCGCACCGACGGGCGAGCTCCGGACCGTACCGGCCTCTCTCTGCTGCTGGTCTCCACCGCGGCGCCCGGCTTCCGGGTGGTGCGCCCGCTGCCCGTCCTGGGCGCGGCCGGGCAGTGGGAGATCGCACTGGACGGCGTACGCGTCGACGCGGACCACGTGGTCGGCGAACCCGGCGCGGCCCTGAACGTGGCGGGTGAACGCCTGCAGCTCGGCCGTACCCTGCGCTGCCTGCGCTGGCTCGGACAGGCCCACCGCGCCTTCGAGTTGATGCGCGCACGCGCCGTCACCCGCAGCCGTTCCGGCGGCCCGCTGGGCGACCTCCAACTCGTCCAGCGCCACGTCTTCGAGGCGCTGCTCGCCCTGCGCACCACCCGGCCGCTGGTGTACGAGGCCGTGGCCGAGGTCGCCGCGGGTAACGATGCCCACGTGGAGGTCGGCCTCGCGAAGGTCGCCGCCGCCCGCACCCTGCAACAGATCACCGACGCGGCGATCCAGGTGTACGGAGCGGCGGGCCTCGGCCCGGACACCGCCCTGCCCGCGCTCTACCGCACGGCCCGCGCCGCCCGGATCCTCGACGGCCCGGACGAACTCCACATCACCTCGGTCGCGCGCCGGGTGCTGCGCGCCGAACTGCCGTGAGGGGGAGGGGCGGTGGCCGGATGACGGCGCCCGAGCTCCACTCCGGAGGCTCCTTCCCCAGCCTGACCACGACGGCTTGACAGACGGGGAAACACGCAAGATGCTAACGACGTTAGCTTTTCTAACGCCGTTAGGAGTTCGTGGTGGGGAAGCGGGAAGAGGTGCGTCAACGGACGTTCGCCGAGATCCTGGAGACCGCAGGCCGGATGGCCGAGGCCGAGGGCTGGCAGGCGGTGACCATCCGGCGGATCGCCGCCGAGATCGGCTACAGCGCACCGGTGATCTACCAGCACTTTCCGAGCAAGGAAGCCGTACTGCACACGCTCCTTGAGCGGGGCAACGGCGAGTTGGCGGAGCGGATGCGGGCCGCGGTGGCCGGTGAACCGGCGTCACGGGGCCCGCACTTGGCGGCGGCCGCCTACCTGGAGTTCGCCCGGTCACGGCCCGCTCTGTACCAGCTCGTGTCGGGCGCACCCGGCACGGACGTCGATGCCTCCGCCCGCCGCACCGCCGCCGACCACGTGATCACCTTCACCCGGCAGCTGATCGGCGCCTGGGCGGACGAGACCGCGGCCGGCCTGCCCGACGTCGAGGACGCCGCCGACCTGCTCTGGGGCACGCTGCACGGTCTCGCGAGCATCGGCTCGATCGAGGACGTCGGCTTCGAACGCGCCCGGCGCCTGGCCGACCAGGCGGTGACCGCGCTGCTCGGCTACTGGCTGGCCCCGACCACGAACCCCGAAGACCGTCCGCAGACCACCGAGGGAGAGAAATGATCTACCACCACAACCGCTTCACCTTCAAGACCACCGTCACCGTTGCACAGCGCGAGGAGGCCCTCGCCAGCCTGCGCAACCAGGGCGAGTCGATCGACGCGGTCGAACGGTACGTCGTCGGCAGGGACATCGGCGGCGAGTTCGAGTACGGCGCCGTCTTCCTCATCGAGGACCTCGACGGGTACTGGGAGTACCTGATGGCACCCTCGCACGCCCACACCGACCGGATCGGCCTGCCGCTGCTGGAGTCCTTCGTCTCCTACGACACCACCGACAGCGACGACCCCGAGATAGCCGACAAGATCGCCGACCTGCACGCGCGACGCTACGCGGGCGACCCGGCCCTCACCAAGCTGGTCGCCGACCTCCCCTCGTACACCGGCAGCAGCGCGCCGACGCCCGTCGTCGCCCCCGAATGACACGACGGAGTCGACACCGGCCCGGTAGCGCCGCGCCGCCGGGCCGGTCACGTCAGAAGTTGCCTTCGGCGACCTGAAGCACGGTCAGACCGATGGCCCGCCACGCCTGGACGACCTGGCTGCGGTCGTCGAGCGCGCAGACGACGTCGTACGCGTCCCGCACATGGGCGTCGAAGAGCTCCACCTTGACGATCGAGTCCTTGCGGGAGTCCCCGGCCGGCCGCATGAACGGCCCGGAGTACGGGACGCCGACGTGCTCCGTCAGCCAGGCCTCGGTCGCCTCGCGGCACCCCTCGGTGCGGCCGGAGAGGAACACGATGTGGTGGCCCGCCGCGTGCAGCGCCCTTACGACCTGGACGACCGGCGGGTTCGGCAGGTCCTCGTGCACCCGGGTCTCGTCGAACGGGCTGCGGCCCGTCATCTGGGCGACCGTGCCGTCGATGTCCACCAGAACCGCCTTGGGACTGCCGGGCTTCGGCTCGTACAGCCGGCCCGTCGGCGTGGCGGTCCGGCTCTCCTCGGGCAGCGGCAGTGGGGAGGCCTTTCCCGCCAGGTAGCGCAGGTGGAGGTCGCGGATGGCGTCCTCGCCCACGGAGGACTCGCGGGCCGCGTCCCGCTCCAGGCAGGTGGCGAGCGGGACGTGGGTGAAGTCGTGCACGTGCAGCTCGGCGCCGGCCCGGTCCGCGAGCCTGGCCAGGTCGCGGGCGACGCGCTGCGGCAGGTTGGTGTCGTCGCAGACCACGTCGTACCCGCGGCGCAGCAGATCGAGGATGGCCACGTCGCGGACCGCCATGACGCGCTTCTCCGTCACACCCTTGACGTGCTCGCCGGAGTCGAGCATGGCGCGCAGGTCGTCACGGTTGACGCGGGCCCGGTTGGCGCGGTCCTCGGCGGTCCAGGCGCGCGCCCAAGTGGTCTTGCCGCTGGCGGGCAGGCCACGGGTGAAGTGCAGGGAAGGCATCAGGAGTCGTCCTCGGTGGTGGAGTGGAAGGGGCGCGTGTCGCCCTCGGGCCGCAGGGTGTGCCAGATCCGGTCCGACGGGTCGCGGCCGTCCAGGAGCTGGAACAGCCAGCCGCGCAGCGGTGAACGGCCCGCGAGCGCGGCGTACTCCTTGCGTGTCCAGCCCTCGGGCAGGGCCGCGAGGACGCGCCGGTGCTCGGCATGCGCCTCGGCGAGGATCGCGTCGCGCCGTGCGGTCAGGTCGGCCGCGACCTCCCTGACCCAGCCGTGGAACTCGTCGGGCAGCCCGTCACAGATCCGCGCGACGGTGTCGCCCGCGCCGAGGCGCTCCCAGACCACCCGGGCGTTGAGACCGGTGATGATTCGGTGCAGCGCCACGTAGTCGTCCTGCTTGATCTTGATCATGGTGTCGGCACGGCCGGGGAACCGCAGTACGAAGCCTTCGGCGCCCGGACGCGGTGCGGCGGCCAGGGCATCGGCGAGCGTCGCGAAGCCGAAGGTGTCCACGCGGGGCCCCTCCCACGGCAGGTCGGCCGCGGGTATGGGCGCGCCGGTCGCGAGGTCGACGCCGCCGAGCAGCACGAGGTCGTCGAGGGCGCCGTAGTCGCACACGATCCGGTTCTTCGGGAAGATGATCTCGAAGAGGTAGGTGACGCCGGGCGCGATCGTGGCGGTGGCGGCGTAGCGCTCCTGCCATATCTCCGTCGCGTGCAGGGCCTGGTCGGAGGCGAACGAGCCCCGGGTCGCTATCGCGTGGCCGCCGCCGGGGACCGGGTAGAGGATGCCGAGCGAACCGTCCAGCTTGTCGGTGACGACCACGGGGTCGTCGAGACCGAAGGTGCCCTCGGGGTGTTCCGAGTAGTTGAAGAACTTGGCGTACGGCCGGGCGACGACGTGCCCTTGTCCGTCGACGACGAGCCCGCGACACTGCCGGGTGACCTGGTTCCACTCCCGCTCGAACTGCGCCTTCTCCGTGTAGTTGAGAATGCGCAGCGGCAGCGTGGGGTGGCTCTGCTCGCGGACGAAGCCTTCGTCGAGGCAGCGTGCGAGCAGGGCGGGGTCGAGCAGGTCGCCTATGGGGGCAAGCATCGTCGTCTCTCCTGACGAGCCGAGTGGTCGGAAGCCCCGATCATGCCTGAACGCCCGAGAGCTGCGCCTTTGGTTTTCCGCGCGGATGAGGCGGCCGGCGGGCCTAGACCTCCTCGGCGTCGATCACTCCCGACAGCACCGCGAGGGCGCAGGCCAGGAAGAAGTCGCCCCAGACGAGTTCGTGCCGGACGGCGGTGCCCGAGCCGAGGTCGTAGCACCCGTCGAGGAGCCGCCCGTCCTCCGTGACGTGGTCGCGGACTAGCTGCGCCAGGAGGGCGGTCGCCTGGTCCCGCCGACCGAGCTTCAGCAGCGCGAACGCGGTGAGCGCGGCGGCGGAGGTGTCGCGGGGGCCGTCCGGGTACGTCGCGTCGGCGGGCGGGACGCGGAGGGTGGTAGGCGCCAACACGCCTAGGAGGTCTGCTGGTTCATACGGGCCGCGCCAGTCGTCGTCGGGGCCCGTGAGGTGGTGCACGGCGTCGGCGACGGCCAGGAGGAGCCAGGCCGGCCCACGGGCCCAGCCGGGTGGCGGCTCGTCACGGGGGATCCAACCGGCGTCCGTGTCGTACCGCAGGCACCAGGTGAACGGCTGCTCGGCGAGGCAGAGTTGGAGGTGGCGTCGCAGGTGGGCGGCTGCCACCTCGGGTCTTACGGTGGACAGCAGGGGCACGATGCCCGGCACGCCGTCCACCCGGGCGAGGAGACGCTCACCCCCAAATGCCGATCCCCAAGGGACCAGGCCGAGTTCGGGCTCGTACGAGGCCAGCACGGCGTGGGCCGCGCGGTCGCGCAGCGCCTTAGCCGCGGGGCCGTCGGCGAGCGCGGTGCCGTACCAGAAGATGAGGCCGCGGGTGGCGGTGTCCGCGTCGACCATCGCCGCGAGCCGGCCGGTGCAGCGGGTGGCGGCCTCGCGGTCCGCCGCGTCGCCGGTGACGCGGGCGCGCAACCACAGCAGCCCGGCCCAGAACCCACCCGTCCACGAACCTCGCCGGGAGCTGGTCCACCGGCCGGTTCCCGGCTCCGCGAAGAGCGGGAAGCGGTCGCCGACTTGGGCGTGGGTGAGGGCGGCGCGGTCGAGGAGGGTGGACAGGGCGGCTTCGGCGCGAGCGCGAGTCATCGGCGCCGGGTCGCCGGGCGCGGTCCACGTCGGCGGGTCGTCGTACGTGCTCATTGGCTGCCTGCCGTTCGTGTCGTCGGGTCGACCCACTTGGTCATCGGCTGTCCGCCACGCGTGACGGCGGGGCGTCCTAGGTGCTCATCGGCTGCCCGCCCCCCCCGTGGCGGGGGGCACTCCACGCGTTCACCGGCTGCCGGCCATCCGCGTCGCCCCACGGGTTCGCCGGCCGCTCGCCACTCGCGTCGCCCCACCCCGTACTCACCCGCCCCCCACCACCCGCACCGCGCCCCGTTCGCGTACCGCCCACGTCAGAGCCACCGTGCCGGCCGCCGCGAATTCGCCCGCCACGACCAGCCACCCGGCGCCGTACCTGCCCGACGACGCCAGCACCCCGAACAGCGGGGGGCCGACTGCGAAGCCGGCGAAGAAGCCCGCCGAGACCAGGGCCGAGTCCTGGCCCGCCCGGCCGGGGGCGGCGCGCTGCATGACCAGGACCATGGAGACCGCGTTGGCCGACACCGCGAAGACACCCACGGCGACCGCCGCGAGCCACACCAGCGGATGCGCGTACGTCGACGCGGCGAGCAGCAACGCCGCCGCCACCGCCCCCGCGGAGAGCGCGGCCGGCAGCCGGCGCGCCCGGTCCGGGTCGCCCGCGACCTTCGACCAGCCCACCCGGCCCGCGATCCCCGCCACGCCGAGGACGGCCACGAGGGCCCCGGCCGCCGTGGGCCCCCACCCGAGCCGCTCGGCCCCGTACAGCGACAGGTAGGTGTTGACGGACGCGATCCCGCACCCGAGCAGCAGCGAGAACACCGCGAGCCACGCGATCGTGCCGCGTGGCCGCCACACGGCGGGAGGCGGGGACTTCGGGGCCGGGTCGGCCGGCAGCGTACGCGCCGCCCACACCGCGGCCCCCACCGCCGCGGCCGCCGCCGTCCACACGGCAGCGCGCCAGCCCGCGAGCCCGGCGAGCGCGGTGAGCGGCAACCCGGCCGCGAACGCCCCGAGTTGCACCCCCGACTGCTTCATGCCCGTGACCGCGCCCCGGCGTTCCGCGGGCACGGCGGCCAGGATCGCCTTGTTGGTGGCCGGATTGGCGAGCGCCTGCGGCAACCCGCCGAGCGCCACCGCCGCCAGCAGGAACCCGGCACCGGGCGCCGACCCGATCAGCGCGAGCGCCCCCGCCGCCACCACGAGCAGCGCCACGAGACACCGGCGCGGCCCCACCCGGTCGACCACCCGGCCGCCGAGCGGCGAGAGCACGGCCGCCGCCCCGAAACCGACCGTCGTCGTCAGACCGAGCACCGTCGGCGACACGTCCAAGTCCCTTACGAGACGCGGGCCGAGGGCGCCGAGCAGGAACAGCTGCATCATCGAGAAGGCCATGGCGCCGGTCAGCAACGCGGTCATCGCGCCGTCGGATCGCGGGCCGCCCCCGTCCGCGGCCGTCGGTTCCACGTTCCTCGGCTCGGCCGTCACAGGCACTCCTTCGCTCCCCGGTTCGTCAGGTCGTGAGGTCCTCAGGGCCTGCCCTCAGGTCCTCGACAGGAGTCGGCCCGTACGCGTCACGAGTTCCGGCCGACCGGTGTGAGCTGGACCACGGCTCCGCCCGTCCCGGAGCACCCCCTGAACCCGGCCGGTCACCCGCCGCACTCCCGCGCCCGGCGCACCGCCCCACTGAGCAGATCGACGCGTTGCCCGGCTCCTTCCTTGAGGACGTACAGGGTGCCGTCACCGGGCGACCAGTCGCGGGGGACGAGGAAGACGCGGTCGCCGGAGACGTGGAAGAGACGTAGCCCGGCGTACTCGTACGCGTACTGGCTCCCCTTGTCGGTGACGCGCCGAAAGCAGCTCCCGCCGCCCCGGATCATCAGGTCCCTCTCACTGAAGACGACGACCGCGGGGAACTCGCTGCGAACGGTCCGCTCGGTCAGCTCCGCACGCCCCCGGCCCGCGATGGCCGCGTACGCCGACACGGCCCAGAAGAGCGAGAGCACGCAGATGAACGCCGTGAGCCCCCAGAGCCGCAGGTCCTGGCGTTCCCGGGTGCGGGCGTACGCGCTGAGCGCGAAGCCGCCGATCGCGGTGAGCGGCAACAACAGGTCGAACAGCCAAGGCGCGAGCGGGTACAGCGGTACGAGCGCGACCGGCACCGTCCAGGCGAACCGCAGGACCCGCACGGCGCGGGCAAGCCGTTCCGGCTCGGCCGCCACCCTGCGCAGCAGCCCGAGCGTGCCGAGCGCGACGCCCGCGGCCAGCCAGGCAGGGAGATAGAGCGCGCCGACACTGCGCAACAGATAGTCGCTGGTGGACAGATGGAACACGGTGTCACGCAGCCCCAGCGCCTTGGTCTCGGCATCGGTGCTCGCCCAGCCGAAGTAGAAGAGGACGGCGGTGAGGAGGGTGACCAGGGACCCGACGGCCCCGACGATCTCGACCCAGCCGACTCTGGAGGGGGAGGGCGTTGGTGTCGGGTTGGGGGCGGGGGCTGGGGCGGGAGCCGGCTCTGGGGTCGGGGTCGGGGTCGGGGTCGGTGGTGGTGCGGGGGCAGGGGCGGGCTCCGGGTTCGGATCCGGGCTCGGTCGTGGCTCCGGGGCGGGGACCGGGATCGGGTCCGCACCCGGGGCCGGGCCCGGATCCGGGGGAGAGGGCTCGCTCATCGGGCGAGCACCTTCGGCGGACCGCCGCCCGCTGTACGCATCGACCGTGACGCCAAGGAAGGCATGAGCGCCGTGGTCGGCGAGGGAGCCCCGGCGACCCCGCTCCAGTCGAGGGTGAACGCGGCCCGCTTGGCCACCCTGGCCCCGCTCTTCGTCACCAGCGTCACGTCGAACACCGTCGGGCGTCGCCCGCCGAACCCGTCCGGCCCCGGCAGGTCCACGGCGACCGTCGCGTCCTTGCAGCACCGCGCCTTGTCGTCCGCGTCGCCGAAGGGCCGCAGCACCAAGGGCTGCGACAGTTCCGCCGCGCGCAGTTCCACGGTGTCCGGCTCGTCCGGCCAGGTGCCGTCGAAGCCGGCGGTGGAGCCGGGGGCGAAGCTCGGGGCCGTGGCGGCGAGCTTGATGTCGCAGGCCGCGACGCCCGCCGGCGCGGACCGCAACGCCACCCGCTCACCGGGATGCTGCCCGTAGTAGGCGACGAAACGCCGGAGGACCGCGTAGGCGTCGCCGTCCTTGCACAGGTACGCGGTGTTCGCGGGCCGGTAACCCGCGGCGCGCAGCCGCGCTTCGGCCCGGGTGGCGATGCCCATGCCTGTGGCCTCACCGCGTGCTGCCTTGCAGATCCCGGCGAGTCCCTCGATCACCTTCCAGGACTGCGGGGTCCCGGTGTTGCTGTTCCACTCCCCGGGTGACGTCGCGCTGTGGTACGCCTGCTCGCACTCGCCGCGCTGGAGCAGGTCGTACAGGCTGTCCGGCTCGAACGCCTCGTCGGTGTTGGGTGACTTGGGCCCCCAGGGCAACCAGCCGGGCGGCGTCCCGCCCCCGTGACCGCCGCCCCCGCCGGCGCCTCCGCCCCCGTGTCCGCTGCCGTCCCCGCCGCCCGTCTGCCAGGCCCCGTCCGTCGTCCCGCCGGTCGTGGTGCCCCCGCCAGAGCCGCCGCTGCCACCCGCGGCACCCGTGCTCGTACTCCCCGTGGTACCCGTACTCGCACCCGTATCCGAGCCGCCGCTCAGCGAGCCTCCGTTGCCCCCACTGCCCCCACTGCCCCCGCCACCCCGCGCCCCGCCTTCCGGTGACGCGACTCCCTTTATGCCCAGGAAGAGGCCCACCACAAGAACGAACCCCATGACCGCATAAGCCCATACCGGGACTCGAACGGGCCCCGAACCGAAGCGAATAGCCATGACGGCACCCCCGTTTCGCCTCCTTACATCATGCTGCCGAGGGGCGGCGCCCGGTATCCCTTTGGCCGATGGCGCGGGATTCCCGTGCCGCTGCCGTGCATTCGATCTTTATCGCTCCATCCGCCGACCTGGTGAGAACGAACTGGCCGCCGTGCGAGGTGATCTGCTGTAGCGTTTCCAGGGTGCTCAATTGGGCGGTCTCCACGACCGAGTCGCGAGCGGCGCCGGCGGCCTCTTCGCACATGCGCACGGCGGCGTCCGTGCGGCGCATCAGGGTGTACGTGACGGCGGCCACGAGGGACGCGCTGACCGGGGCGCCGATGACCAGGGTGACGAGCAACCAGGCCGGGCAGCCCGCCTGTTGGACGAGCAGGGCCGTCGCGGGCGAGGTCGCCCCGCAGCCGACGGCCACGAGTCCGGTGTTCAGGGCGCGGCGCTGCGGTACGGGATCCATGGCGGAATTCCGTCCCCGTGCCGATGCCGACGACTGCCTTCCGCCTGCCGGCTGCCTCCTGTTGGTCACCGCGGACTCCCGAATTCCGCCGGACACCCCTGTGTGTCGTGGGCTCATGCACCATTATCCCGGCAGGGGTTGAGCGCCGGTCAATGGCACAAGTTCGTAAGAAGCCTATGTTCCGGCGGCATAGACGGGGGTCGGAATGACCATCGAACTGCAACAGCTGACCTACTTCACGGCCGTGGCCACATCGGGTTCCTATGTATTGGCCGCGGAGCGTCTGCATGTCTCCCAGCCGGCTCTGTGGCGGAAAGTGAAGAGCCTGCAGGGGGAGTTGGGAGTTCCTCTCTTCGAGAGGTCGGGCAACCGTGTGGTGCTGACGTCGGCGGGCACCCTTCTGCTGGCGGAGGCCCAGCGGGTACTCAGTGCGAACGGCAGGCTCTGCGAGATCGCGGCCGACCTGAGCCAGGGCCGTACCGGCCTGGTGCGATTCGGCTGTTTTCCGGTGCACATCAGATACCTCCTGGCGCCCGTCATCGGCGCCTTTCTCGCCGAACACCCCACCATCAGAATGGAGTTCACCGGACTCGCGGACAGCCGGCGGGCCGAGGTCGCGCGGCGGCTCTACGAGGACCTGCGCCTCGGCGCGCTCGACCTGGCCATGGCGCCGGGCCCCAGGAACGACTTCGACGGGTTCAAGGCGTACCGGGCGGACATCGTGGCCGTCCTGCCGGAGCACCACCCGGACCACGGGACCGCCGAGGTCGAACTGGCCGCGCTGCGGGGCTTCCCCCTGCTCGCCGCCCCGCTCGGCTACTTCTCCCGGGTCGAGCTGGAACGGGGCGCGGCCAAATGCGGATTCAGCCCGCACGTCCTGGTCGAGAGTTCGAGTCCCTTGTCGCTCCTGGCCCTGGGGCGCGGCGGCGTGGGCATCCCGATCGTGGCCCGGGACAACATCGACCCGTCCGAAGCGGACCGCGGCAGCGTGCTCGTCGCGTCGGACGGCGCCATTTACACGGACGTGTGGCTGCACTGGAAACCGGACAGCCTTTCCTCCGCCGCGAGGATTTTCGCCGAAATGATCCGTGCCGCATCCCTCGGCAGGGAGAAATCACCGAGCGAGGAGAAGCTCACGGAGGAGGGCAATCAGCAACTCTCGGACGGGGAGAATCAGCAGCTCTCGGACGAGGAGAATTGAGTACGGGCATACACCCTCACCCGGCGAGTTTTCCGGCCGCGGCCTCGTCGAGCAGCCAGGTGACCCGTCCTCCCGCCGCCTCCACCGCTCGCGCCGCACGCGCCACCGGGAGCTTCTCGTCCCCCTCCAGAGCGTCGGCGATCACCTCGGCCTTGCCTGCGCCGGCCGCGATGACGAGGCAGTCCTGAGCGCCCCGCAGCGCGCGCAGGGTCAGCGTGATGCGCTCCCGGGGAGGCTTCGGTGAATCGTGCACCCCGACGACGAGGCGATCCGTCACCTCGACGGCATCCAGCCCGGGGAACAGGGACAACGTATGGCCGTCCTCGCCGACGCCCAGCCACACGTGGTCCAGCCGGGGCAGCCCGTCGGCGTCCTTCGGCAGCCGGGCGAGGGCGGCCTCGTAGCGCGAGGCGGCCTCCTCGGGCGGCAGGGTCCCCTCCGGCACCATCAGCCCGCCCGGCTCGACCGGGACCCGGTCAAGCAGCGCCGCCGCGGCTTGCCCCCAGTTGGAGTCGGGATGACTGACGGGCACACAGCGCTCGTCGCCGACCAGGACGCGCAACCGGGACCAGTCGATGGCGGACCGCCCTTCGGAGGACTGCCCCTCAGAGGATTGCTCGTCGGAGGACCGCTCCTCGGCGAGCAGACGGTATGCGGCCGCCGGAGTGCTGCCGCCCGCGAGGACCCAGGTGGCGCCGCCTGCCCGGTGGACGGTCGCACCGAGGGAGCGGACCGCATGGTCCGCGACCGCGCGTGCGAGTTCGGCGGGGTTCGCGAAGACGCGCATTTCAGCCACTGAATCCTCCTGGCGGGATGGTGTTCAAGGTTTCTTCCGCGCCAGGCTACTGCGGCATTCGTACCCCGTGAACGGGCCAATTCGGCAGCGTCTCTATGCCGCCACGGCATAGGGGTTCATGACGATCGGATTACCGACCAAAACGGATTGCGAAGGCGCAACGATCAATCATCGTACGAGTGAATACGCATTCGCTCATTGACCCGAAGTGACGTGTCGATGTCCGCTTTAGCGGATGCACGCAACGGTCCCGTGTGCCTGGACGTAGGCACACGGGACCGGTCGGAGAAGGCGTTCTTCTAGCGCACGGTGACCTGGAAGACCGGCGACAGGGTGGCGCCGCTCTTCATGCGGAGGTCGTTCTTGCCCTTCAGGCCGAGCTTGACGCGCAGGGAGTACGCGCCGGACTTGTTGACGCTCGTGGAGGCGGGCAGCGTCTTCCACGAACCGCGCTGCTTCTGCTGAAGGCTCACCTTGCTGCCGGCGTTGATGCCCGTCGCCTTGCCGCTGACGCGCAGTTCCTGCCAGGCCTTCACGGTGGTCGCCGACGGCTTGGCGGTCAGCGTGGCCTTCGCCGTCGGGCTGGTCTTCTGCGTGCCGATCGCCTTGCCGGTCTTGACGTCCCAGATCGTGTACGGCACACCGCCGCCCTGCGTCTTGCTGTACAGGCGCTTGCCGTCGGCGCTCAGGTGCACGTAGATGCCGTCGTCGATGGTCTGGCCCGGCTTGATGACCTTGCCGTCGTAGTACGGGTGGCCGTCCTTGACGGTGATGACGACACCGTCGCCGATGTCGATCTTCGTGGTGTGGGCGGCGGCCGCGGCGGGCTGCACGGCGGCGGGGCGTTCGGGGGCGGACGTGCTCGCCAGTGCCGCCGCGGCCGGAGCCAGCAGGGCGGTGCCGGCGATGACGGAGACGGTGGCGGTGCGCAGAGCGCTGCGGCGGTGGGTGTTGGTGCGCATAACGGCGGTGTTCCCCTTCACGATGCGGTGGTGTGCACCCGCCGAAGCGGAATCACTGGTCGAATGGCTCCGCGCGGTGCAGCCCTTTTGCTCTCTGCGGTCCGGTGGGTGCGGAATAAGGGTAAATCGCCGCTCATTACAGACAGTCGTAGATCGTGTAACGGCGCCCCATAGATCACCGCACGGGTGTACGTCGGGACGCGACAC
Organism: Streptomyces sp. NPDC005863; assembly: GCF_042871345.1. Taxonomy (NCBI): domain Bacteria; kingdom Bacillati; phylum Actinomycetota; class Actinomycetes; order Kitasatosporales; family Streptomycetaceae; genus Streptomyces; species Streptomyces sp. NPDC005863. Next base: position 59,445 of record NZ_JBIAII010000010.1, read on the forward strand.
GGGATGGACCCGAGGGGTGAGCTCGCAGCTCAGGCGTGGCGTCCCCAGTGTCCGCGGTGAATGACCTCGACAGCCCCACGCCTGCGCTCCGCGATACGAGCACCTTGCGGGGGCATGTCGTCGGCGCGGTGGCCGACCGTGATCCCGCCGATGGGGTCGTACTCATCGGGTACCCCGAACTCCCCGCGGAAGGACGGCAGATGTTCGGGCATGATGCCGAAGAAGCAGGCCCCGAGCCCCTCGTCCACGGCGCTCAGGAGCATGAGCAGCGCGGCCATCCCCGTGTCGATGTGCCAGTACGGTGCGGGCCAGCGGGCTTCGGCGCGGTCCTCCCACCCCTTGTCCGGCTCCGCGTAACGTGCGAGATAGGCCGCCTTGTGGGCCATGGGCACCACGACCAGCGGAGCATTCTGCATGGTCGGCGTCTTGTCGACGCGACTGGGCACGAAGGGCCAGAAGCGAGCGCGGTCGGCCGGATCCGTCAGGGCGAGGAACGCCCACCCCTGGGAGAAGCCGGCCGAGGGGGCGCGCAGCGCGGAGGCGAGGACCCGCTCGACCACCTCAGGGGCCAACGGCTCGTCGGTGTAGTGCCGGACCATGCGCCGACGGCGGAGCACCTCGGAGAATTCCATGTCGGCAGATCCTGCCACGAACCTTCGGTGGAAGAGCCTCAGCAGTTCCCATGCCGGTCACCCGAGCACACCGTTCGGGACCCGGACGGTGTGGCGCGAGCTCAGGGGCGCCAGTACAGTGCCGGATCCGGATGGTCGACGAAACCCAAGTCCCGGTAGAGCGGCTCGCCTTCGGGTGAGGCGTACAGGTCCACGCGGGAAGCTTTTCGTTCGCGGAACCAGTTCTGCAGCGCCCCCATGATCGCGCGGCTGTGGCCCCGCCGTCGGTACGCCGGATCGGTGACCACGCCGATCACGTGGCCGACGCGGCCGTTGTGGTTGTGGGGGCCCGGGAACCACTGGTCCACCGTGCCGATGCCGCACGCGGCGAGCCCCTCCCCGCCGTCCACGACGAGGATGCACGCGGAGTCCGACGTGAGCTTCTCGCGCAGTACGGAGGCGAGTTCGCGGCGCCACGCGCTCTCCTCCGGCGAGGGGTTGAAGTAATCGCCGCCGAGCGTCTCGAAGAGCAGCGCCCGCAGCCGCACGAGCTCCGGAAGGTCGGCCTCCACGGCCGGGCGGACACACGTGCGGGACATGGTGAGCTGCCCAGTGGAAGCCGGCTGCTGATCGCTCGCGTGATCTCCGTGATCTCTCATGACGATCAGCCTCGTGTAAGTACCTTGTGTGCGACAACCCTTACAGGGGTGTCGCGGGATCCTTCAGCCGCAGCCCGTTCTCCCAGATCGTGTTGAGCGTCGTGACGAGCCGCTCGTACGGAATCCGCTGCCCGAGCACGAACACCATGTAGGCCATGCGGCTCACCATCACGGACAGGGCGTGCGCGGTGACCAGCGGGTCCAGGCTCGGGTCCGCGCGGCCGTCCTCCTGCAGGGTCCGGATCAGCTTGGCGTTGCGCCGGGCGAAGGCGTTGCCGCGTTCGATGCGCAGGGCCATGAACTGCTCGTCGACCTGGGCGACTTGCTCGAACAGTGCCATGAGGCGGGCGTTCTTCTTGTACGCCCGCAAGTATTCGCGGTTCGACGCGTCGATGAGCTCCCGCGGATCGGTGATCCCGGTCCGCTCGCGCAGGTGCGGGTGGAGCATCTCCTCCTGCACCTGCTCGACGAGCGCCTGGAAGATCTCTTCCTTGCTGTTGAAGTACGTGTAGAACGACCCGGAGGCGACATGTGCGGCCTTGGAGATGTCCGCGATGCGCGCGTCCAGGTACCCGTCGCGTTCGAAGACCTCGCGGGCGGCGGCGATCAGGGCGTTGCGCGTCCTGACGCCGCGGGCGCTGCGGGGTGTGATCGGTTGCTTCTGACCGCCGTCCGCGGCCGGGGCCTGGGCAGCCACCGCTATCCATTCGCTGTCGGTCGAACCTGTACGTATCGGTGGCAGCGGATGTTATCAGCCGACCTCGGAGAGGAACTCCAGGAGAGCGGCGTTCACCTCGTCGGGCCGCTGCTGCTGGATCCAGTGGCCCGCGCCGTCGATCACGAGCGTGCCGCGCCGGTCGGTGAGCATCCGGTCCAGATCCTTCGCCGGCATGAACTGGGCGACCGGATCCTTGGAGCCGGTCACGAACAGGGAGGGCTGCGTGACGCGGCGCTCGGCGAGATGCTCGGTGAGGGTCCAGTTGCGGTCCAGGTTGCGGTAGTAGTTGAGGCCGCCGCTGAAGCCGGTCGCCTCGAACGTGTCGACGTAGTAGGCGAGTTCGTCGGCGTCGAGCCACGGCGGGGGAGTCAACTCGCCCTCTTCGAGTTCGGTCCTCGCGGCCCACCGTGCGGAGTAGATCTCCTTCGTCACGAGGGTCCGGCGCACATCGCGCCGCAGGGCCTCGTCGGCGACTCCCGGCTCCTGGAACCACACCATGTAGAAGTCGTCGCCGAGCCGCTCGCGCAGGATCGGCAGCGGCGGCGCCGGGGCCCGCCGGCTCACCGGCACGCTCATCCCGGCCACCGCCCGCACCCGCTCCGGGTGGGCCAGGGCCATCTGCCACACCACGTTGGCGCCCCAGTCGTGCCCCACGAACACCGCGTCGTCCGCGCCCACGTCGTCGAGGATCGCGGCCAGGTCGCCGCAGAGCGACAGGATGTCGTACGCGTCCACGTCGGCCGGCCGCGAGCTCCCTCCGTATCCCCGCATGTCCGGGACCAGGACGCGGTGCCCCGCCTCCGCCAGCGCGAAGAGCTGGTGACGCCACGAGAAGGCCAGCTCGGGGAAGCCGTGGCACAGCACCACGGGAGGCCGGCCCGGCCGCCCCTCCCCGTGGTCGTAGACCCGGAGCGTGACATCGCCCGAGGTCACCTCGCGGGTCGCGACCCGCTCCCACTCGGCGATCGAAATGTGCTTTCTCATGCGCGGAGCTCCTCAACTGGTCGCGTCAGGACGTACGCCACTCCGGACACCCTGCCGACCAAGATCGTCGAACACAAGGTCCTGGCTCACGTCCTGGCTCACTCTCAGCCCCCTAGCGATCGGCATGATGTCCAAACGTCTGATGTTTGTATATGGTGCTGCCATGAAGCGCATCAACGCACCGCGTAGGACCGCCAGCCTGTCCGCCCAGCTCGTCGACAGTCTCCGCTCACACATCGAGGCGGGGGGCTGGCCGGTGGGCACACGGATCCCGCCGGAACAGGCCCTCATCGAGGAACTCGGGGTCGGACGCAGCACGCTGCGGGAGGCGATCGGCGCGCTGGTGCACCTGGGGCTGCTGGAACCCCGCGCCGGGGACGGCACCTATGTCCGCTCGTCGAGCGAGCTCCAGTCGGTCATGGTGCGCCGCGCGAGTTCCGCGGAGCGGGAGAAGGTGCTGGAGCTGCGGACCGTACTGGAGGAGTACGCCTCGGGAGCGGCGGCCCTGCGCCGCGACGAGGCGCAGCTGCGGCAGATGCGGGAGCTGCTGGCCGACGCCGATGCGGCCGCCGCGGGTGCGGACACGTCCGCGGCGACGAGCGTCGACGCGCTGTTCCACCGGGCCGTGGTCCGCGCGAGCGGCAACGACCTGCTGGTCGAGGTGTACGACTACCTCGGCACGGCCCTCACCTCGTCCTTGGGGGGTCTGGCCTGGGGCACCGGTCACGCCGACGAGCACGCCCGGCTGCACCGGCGGCTCGTCGACGCGATCGAGGCCCAGGACGTGGGCGAGGCACGGGACGCGGCGGCGGCGATCGTGGGGCTCACCCGCGACCACGAGGGCCATGAGGGCCTTGAGAGCGGGGTCGGGCCCGGGACCGTCGCCACTGGCGCCGGGACCTCACCGGAGGCGGACGGCCAGTGAGCTTGCAGCCGGATTCGATATCCCGTCAGCACTCCGCCCCCAGTGCCAATCCCGTCGCCGATCCCACCCGCCCCGCCACGTCCGTCGGCCTCGTCATCGCGATCTGCCTGGTGGCGGCGAACCTGCGCACCACGCTCACCGGCGTCGGTGCACTGCTGCCGGAGATCGAGCGCGGCAGCGGCCTGACGTCGAGCTGGGGTGGCCTCCTGAGCACCCTGCCGCTCCTTACGTTCGCCGCGACGTCGCCCTTGGTCGCCCGGGCCTCCCACCGATGGGGCAGCTCCCGGCTGCTGGTGGCGGCGCTCGGCGTGCTGACCGTCGGGACGGTCGTCCGTTCCCTCCCCTCCGTCATCTGTCTGTTCGCGGGAATGGTGATCCTTTCCGCCGCCATCGCCTTCGGCAACGTGCTGCTGCCCGCGATGATCAGACGCAGCGTGCCCGCCCACCGCGTCCAGGGCATCAGCGCTCTCTACGTGACCGTCATGGGCCTCATGGCCGCGGTCTCCTCGGGGATCTCCGCGCCGCTCGCCCACACGGTGCCGGGTTCCTGGCGCACCGCACTGGCCTGGGGCGTGGCGTTCACCGTCGCGGCGCTCCTCGCCTGGCTGCCCCGGATGCGGGGCGCAGGACCGAAGACGTCCACCGGCGGGACCCATAGCCCGGTGCCCTGGCGTTCGCCGCTCGCCTGGCAGGTCACCGTCTTCATGGGCCTGCAGTCCCTGGCCTTCTACACCGCCGTCGCCTGGCTGCCCAGCGTTCTGATCGACCGGGGCACGAGCAGCACGGCCGCCGGGTGGATGCTGTTCTACTACCAGGTGGTGTCCTTGGCGGCCAGCAGCCTCCTGCCCCTGCTCACTCGGGGCCGGGTCGACCAGCGCTGGACGGCGGCCGGGGCTTCGCTGCTCGTCGCGGGCGGGTTCGCCGTACTGGCCGCCGCGCCCGGACTGTCCGTCCTGGCCTGCGCGTTGCTCGGGCTCGGCGGCGGAGCCTGCCTCGTGCTCGCGTTGACCTTCCAGAGCCAGCGTGCCGGCAGCGCCGGAGAGGCCGCCGCGCTGGCGGGCATGGCCCAGTCCATCGGCTACCTCGTGGCCGCGGCCGGCCCCCTGCTTCTCGGCATCCTGCACGACACCACGGAGAGTTGGACGCTTCCGCTCACCGTCCTGGCCGCCCTCGGCATCGCCACGGCCGTCGCCGGACACGGCGCGGGACGGGACCGCCACCTCGGCCGGCCCACCCACTGACCCGGCCCCCCCCTTCGCCCACGTAAGCCGGTTCCGCCGGACCCAAGTCGTACGTAACCCCGACGCCACCCCGAACGCCCCCCTGACACAAAGGAGACAGCCCGTGTCCCCCCACCAACTCCCCGCCGCAGAACTCTTCGTACGCACCGGTCGACGAGGCGCCCACCTGTACGCGACCGACGAGCAGTTCCGCGCCACCGCACCCCTGGACGCCGTCACGGAGGCGGTCCGACGGCCCGGATTACCCCTCGCCGCCCTGGTGGCCACGGTGATGGAGGCGTACGCCGACCGCCCCGCTCTGGGCGAGCGGGCCACGGAGCCGTTCACCGATCCGAAGACGGGCCGCACCACGCTGCGCCTCCTGAAGCGGTTCGACACGCTCACCTACGGCGAACTCTGGGAGCAGGTCGGCGCCGTGGCCGCCGAATGGCGGTACCACCCTCAACACGCCCCCCAGCAAAGCGAATTCGTGGCCGTCCTCGGTCGTCCGAGCGCCGAGTACACCGTGGTGGATCTGGCCTGTGTCCGCTCCGGGGCGGTATCCGTTCCGCTGCCTACCGGTGCCTCCGCCCAGCACCCTGGCCCCCATCATCGAGCAGACCGCACCGCGGCTGCTCGTGGTGGACGTCGAGCTGTTGGATGTCGCGATCGAGGCAGCGGCCGACGCGCCTTCGCTGGACAGGATCATCGTCCTCGGCCACCGCCCCGAAGTCACCGCGCATCAGGAGCAGTTGGAGTCCGCGCGCGGGCGGCTCGCGTCGCAGGGGCAGGGGCAGGGGCAGGGGCAGGGCGTGACCCTGGAGACCCTCGCGTCCGTCATCGACCGCGGAAAGGCCCTGCCCCCGGTTCCGCGGGTGCCCGAAGGGTCGGCGGCCGACACGCTCAGCACACTCGTCTATACCTCGGGCAGTACCGGCACCCCCAAGGGTGCGATGTACACCGAGAGTGTGGTCAGGCAGTTCTGGGTCGACTTCGTGCCCGGCCAAGAGCTGCGGCCCTCCATCACGCTGAACTATCTGCCGCTCAGTCACATGATGGGCAGGGGCGTTCTGTTCGGCACGCTCGCCAAGGGAGGACTGGCCTGCTTCGCGGGGGCCGGCGACCTGTCGACGCTGTTCGATGACCTCTCCCTCGTACGCCCCACCGAGATCGTCATGGTGCCCCGCGTCGCCGACATGCTCCTGCGGCACTACCGGGACGCGCTGTCACGCCGGGACGAGACGGCGGGCGAGGGCGCCGAGCCCGAGGAGCGGGTGAAGGAGGAACTGCGGGAAAAGGTCATGGGCGGGCGCCTCTTGTGGGCCGTCAGCGCCTCGGCCCCGCTCTCCGCGGAGACCAGGGCGTTCGTCGAGAGCTGCCTCCACGTCAAGCTGCTCGACGGCTACGGATCGACGGAAGCGGGAATCGTCCTCCTCGACGGCCACGTCCTGTGTCCGCCGGTGACCGGCCACAAGCTGGCCGACGTACCGGAGTTGGGGTACTACGGCACCGACTCGCCGTACCCCAGGGGTGAACTGCTCGTCAGGTCCGAGCGGCTCGTTCCCGGCTACTTCCGGCGCCCGGACGCCACCTCCGAGGTCTTCGACGAGGACGGCTTCTACCGCACGGGCGACATCATGGCCCGCGTCGGCCGCGACGAGCTGAGGTACGTGGACCGCCGCGCCAACGTCCTCAAGCTGTCACAAGGCGAATTCGTGGCGGTCTCCCGCCTGGAGGCGCTCTTCACCGGCAGTCAGGACGTCCGGCAGATCTTCCTGTACGGCAACAGCTCCCGCCCCTACCTGCTCGCGGTCGTCGTCCCCACGCAGGACGCCCTCGACGGGGTCGCCGGGGACACCCGGCGCCTCAGGACGCGGTTGCGCGCATCCCTGCGGAGCCACGCGGCCGAGGCGGGGCTGAACTCCTACGAGGCGCCACGGGAACTTCTGGTGGAGACCGAGCCGTTCAGTCAGGAGAACGGGCTGCTCTCCGGCGTACGCAAGCCGCTGCGACCCGCCCTGACGAGGTGTTACGGCGAGCGGCTCGAAGCCCTGTACGCCGAGCTGTCCGACCGCGAGACCACCGAACTGCGGGCCCTGCGCCGGGCCGGCGCCGACCAGTCGACCGTGGACACCGTGCTGCGGACGGCCGGGGCGCTTCTCGGGCAGGAGGACGCCGTCGTGGAGCCCGGCATGCGCTTCCTCGACCTCGGGGGCGACAGCCTCGTGGCACTGTCGTTCTCCCAGACGCTGAAGGAGATCTTCCACGTCGACGTCCCCGTCGATGTGCTCGTCAACCCGGTCAACACGCTGCGCCAGGTGGCGGACCACATCGAGCGGACCCGCGCGTCGGAGCACCGTCGCCCTACCGCCGACAGCGTCCACGGCCCCGCCGCGACGCGACTCGACGCGCGCGATCTACGGCTGGACGCGTTCTTCGACCCGCGGACCGTCGCGCCCGCCGTGAAGCCGGACGGCCCGCTGCCCGAGGCCCGGACCGTCCTCCTGACCGGCGCCACCGGCTACCTCGGCCGCTTCCTCTGCCTCGAATGGCTGGAGCGCCTGGCCGCACGCGACGGCACACTGGTGTGCGTCGTCCGCGGCTCCTCCGCCGAGGCGGCACGGGCACGGCTCGACGCGGCGTTCGACAGCGACGACCCGGAACTCCTTGCCCGTTACCGCGAGTTCGCCGACCGGAATCTCCAAGTGGTCCCCGGCGACATCGGGGAGCCGGGCCTCGGGCTCGACGGGGAGACCTGGCAGCGACTGGCCGCCACCGTGGATCTGATCGTCCATCCGGCGGCCCAGGTCAACCACGTCCTGCCCTACGGCCAGCTGTTCGGGCCCAACGTACGGGGAACGGCCGAACTGATCAGGCTGGCCGCCACATCCCGGATCAAGCAGTTCACCTACCTGTCGACGGTCGCCGTCGTCTTCGGCAACCGGGCGGCGGCCGACGAGTCCGCGGACATCCGCACCGCCTGCGCGACCCGCGACCTCCAGGGTGACTACGCCGACGGCTACGCGGCCGCCAAATGGGCCGGCGAGGTGCTGCTGCGCGAGGCGCACGACGCGTTCGGCCTGCCGGTCACCGTGCTGCGCTCGAACCTGATCCTCGCCCACCCGCGCTACGCCGGCCAGCTCAACGTCTCGGACGTCTTCACCCGCCTCCTGCTGAGCCTGCTGGCGACCGGGATCGTCCCCGGCAGCTTCTACGACCGGGGCGCAGGTGACGGCAGCGGACACTACGACGCGCTCCCCGTGGACTTCACGGCGCGGGCCGTCACCGCGCTGGGCGACGGCGTACGGGAGGGCTTCCGTACGTACAACGTGGTCAACCCGCACGACGACGGCATCTCGCTCGACACGGTCGTCGACTGGTTGGCGGCGGCCGGTCACCCACTGACCCGCGTGGCGGACCACGCCGAGTGGCTCGGCCGCTTCGAAGCCGCCCTGGCCGCCCTGCCCGATCGCCAGAGGCAGCATTCGTTGCTCCCACTGCTGCACGCCTTCGCCACACCGGAACCGCCGTTCGACGGCTCCGCCCTGCCGGCGGACCGGTTCCGCGCGGCGCTACGGGCCGCGTCCCCCGACGGCGAGGACGGCATCCCGCACCTCTCACGGGAACTGATCACGAAATACGTGGCCGACCTCCGGGCGCGGCGACTGATCTGAGTGGAGGACGGGAGGACGGCGGGGGGACGGGAGGACGGGACGACGTGCTGACGCGCTGACGCGACCCGGGAGCGCCGCGAGGGCCGCCGTCACCGGCGAACCCTTGAACCTGAACCCGGATTCAATTACGTTGACCGGACCCGAGGCGAGCGAAGGTGCGGTGCGATGACTGGCGTGCAAACGCGCGGTGCGGTCCTGTTCGACTTCGGCGGGGTGCTCACCACGAGTGTCGTCGCCGCTTTCGAGGAGCTCGGCCGTGAACTCGCCGACGAACCAGGCCTTTTGCTCCGCGTACTCGCCAAGGACGAGGAGGGCGGCGCGCTGCTCGTGGCGCACGAAGAGGGCCGCATCGGCGAACGGGAGTTCGAGGACGGCCTCGCCGTACGCCTGCGCGCACACGGGGCCACCGTCGAGGGACCTGGCCTGGTCCGCCGCCTCCAGGCCCGGCTCCGCCCCGACCCCGCCGTGATCGCCCTGGTGGCCCGGGTCCGGGCCGGCGGCTACCGGGCCGGGCTCCTCTCGAACTCCCTCGGCGACGACTGTTACGCCGGTTTCGACCTCCCCGCGATGTTCGACGCCGTGACCGTCTCCCGGGAGATCGGGGTGCGCAAACCCTCGCGGCGCGCGTACGCCCTGGCCTGCGAGCACCTTGGCGTACGCCCGCAAGACACCGTGATGGTCGACGACCTGCCCCAGAACATCGTGGCGGCGGAACGGCTCGGCATCGCCGGGGTGGTGCACCGCGACGCCGCCACCACGACCGCCGAGCTGGCACGGCTCCTCGGGCCCAAGGCCCACCTGTGAGACTCAGATCCGACCCGACCGCTGGAGGACCCGTGTTCGACGTGACCGATCGCGCCAAGGAGTACCAGGAGAGGCTGCTCGCCTTCATGGACGAGCACGTCTACCCCGCGGAGGCGGTGTACGAGGAGCAGATGGCGCAGGCGGGCGACCCGCACTTCCAGCCGCCGGTCCTCGAGGAGCTGAAGGCCGAGGCGAGGCGGCAGGGCCTGTGGAACCTCTTCCACCCGCACCCTGAGTGGGGTCCCGGCCTGACCAACCTGGAGTACGCGCCGCTCGCCGAGATCATGGGCCGCAGCGCGCACCTCGCCCCCGAGGCGACCAACTGCAACGCGCCGGACACCGGCAACATGGAGGTCCTCACCCTCTTCGGCACGCAGGAGCACAAGGAGAAGTGGCTCAAGCCGCTGCTCGCCGGCGAGATCGCCTCCGCGTTCGCGATGACCGAGCCCACGGTCGCCAGCTCCGACGCCCGCAACATCGAGATGCGGATGGTCCGTGACGGCGACGAGTACGTCCTCAACGGCCGCAAGTGGTGGACCTCGAACGCCCTGCACCAGAACTGCCGCGTCCTGATCGTCATGGGCAAGACCGACCCGGACGGGCCGAGCCACCGCCAGCAGAGCATGATGGTGGTCCCGCTGGACACCCCGGGCGTCACCGTCCTGCGCGGGCTGCCCGTCTTCGGCTACCAGGACCGCGAGGGCCACGCGGAGGTGCTCTTCGAAGACGTACGGGTGCCGCGCACCGCCCTGCTCGCGGGTGAGGGCGACGGCTTCATGATCAGCCAGGCCCGGCTCGGCCCCGGCCGCATCCACCACTGCATGCGCACCATCGGGATGGCGGAACGCGCCCTGGACCTGATGATCGACCGCGCTCAGTCACGTACGACGTTCGGCGCGCCGCTGTCCGACCGGGCCAACGTCCAGGACTGGATCGCCGAGTCCCGCGTCGAGATCGAGATGGCCCGCCTGCTCACGCTCAAGGCCGCCCACCTGATGGACACCGTCGGCAACAAGGAGGCCCGCACCGAGATCGCCGCGATCAAGGTGGCCGCCCCCGAGGCCGCCCTCAAGGTCGTCGACCGGGCCATCCAGGTGCACGGCGGCGCGGGCGTCAGCGACGACTTCCCGCTCGCGAGCATGTACGCCCACCTGCGCACGCTGCGCCTCGCCGACGGTCCCGACGAGGTGCACAAGCGCACCATCGCGGTACGTGAACTGCGGCGCCGCGAGGCCGAGCGGAGCGCACGATGAGCGACTCCCTGCACGGAAAGGTCGCCGTCGTCACGGGCGCCTCGCGGGGCATCGGACTCGCCGCGGCCGCCGCCCTGCGGGACCGCGGTGCGCAGGTCGTCATCACTTCGCGCAGCGAGGAGCGCGCCAGGGAGGCGGCCTTCGAACTCGGCGGCGGCGTCACGGGGTTCGGCGCCCACGCCACCGACGAGGACGCCGCCCGCGCCTGCGTCGACCACACCCTCGCGACATACGGACGGCTCGACGTCCTGGTCAACAACGCCGGTACGAACCCGGCGTACGGCCCGGTCATCGACCAGGACCACGGGCGCTTCGCCAAGACGATGGACGTCAACCTGTGGGCGCCGATCTTCTGGACGTCGCTCGCGGTGAGGGCGTGGATGGGGGAGCACGGCGGGTCCGTCGTCAACACCGCGTCGATCGGCGGCCTTTCGGTGGCGCGGGACGTCGGCATCTACCACGTCTCCAAGGCCGCACTCATCCACCTCACCCGCCAACTCGCCCTGGAACTGGGCCCGAAGGTCCGCGTCAACGCCATCGCCCCCGGCGTCGTACGCACCAGGCTCGCCGAGGCGCTGTGGCAGGAGAACGAGGCGAAGGTCGCCGCGGCCACGCCGCTGGGCCGCATCGGCGAACCGGAGGACCTGGGGGAAGCCGTGGCGTTCCTCGCGGGTGACGGCGCGCGCTGGATCACCGGGGAGACCCTGGTGGTCGACGGCGGGCAGCTCCTTGAGTCGGGACCGCTCTAAGGGGCGGCGGCGGGTGACGGGCGGCGTCAGACCGGCAGCCGCCGCCCCAGGCGCGCCAACGGGGACAGGGCCATGCACACCGGGGACAGCGCGAGCCCGGCGGCGGCCACCAGCAGGCCGCGCCGCAGCCCCCATGCGTCGGCCAGGACGCCGCCGAGCAGCGACCCGAGCGGAGTCAGCCCCATCCCGACGACGTTGATGGTCGCGACCACCCGGCCCTGGAGCCGGACCGGCGTGACGGCCTGGCGCACGGCCATGAGGGCGACGTCGACCAGCTGACCGCAGGCGCCGAAGACGAAGTTGACGCCCACGAGCAGCCAGACCGTCGTCGCGGTGGAGCCGTGTGCGAGGGGGACGCAGAGCATCACGCCGTCGGCGAGCACGGCCGCGACCAGCAGGACCCGCCCGTAGCCGTACCGGCCGGGGAGCCGGGCGGCGAGCAGCGAACCAAGGATCGCGCCGGGCCCCGCCGCCGCGAGCGTCAGGCCCACAACGGCGCCCGGCAGCCGCAGTTCGCGCGGCAGGAAGAGCAGATACACGGTCATCAGGGCGGCGAACGAGAATTGGAAGACGGCCGAGGCCAGCCCCACGGCCCGCAGCGCGCGGTGACGGACGACGAAACGAAGGCCTTCGCGTATCTGCCGCCGGACGGTGACCGACGGCTGCGGGGGAGTGGGCACGGCCCCCTCGCGTCGGATGCGCCCCAGGGACAGCGCGGACAGCGCGAAGAAGAGGCCGCTCGCCGCCGCCGCGGCCGGCGCCGACAGGAGCGAGACCAGCGCGCCGCCGAGCGCGGGCCCACCGATCTGCGCGGCGGACCTGCTGCCTTCGAGGGCACTGTTGCCCCGCGCCAACTCGGCGCGGGGCAACAGGCGTACGAGGCTCGCCTGGTACGCCACGTCGAAGAACACCCCGAACACACCCACCAGAAACGCGGCGACGAACAACACCGGCAGCCCCGGCGTGCCCAGCAGATACGCGAGGGCGACGACGGCCGGCACCAGCACGCGCCCGACGTCGGCCAGGACCATTACGTCACGGGCGCGGCGACGGTCCACCCACGCGCCTGCGAACAGGGAGAAGAGCAGGATCGGCGCCTGCTCCACCGCGCGCAGCGCGCCGAGCCGGCCGGTGGAGGCGTCGAGGGAGAGGACGGCGATGAGCGGCAGGACGATCTGAGTGGCCTGCGCGCCGAGCTGCGAGGCGGTCTGACCGGCCCAGAGCCGGCGGAAGTCGGGATCGCGCAGCAGGGCATGGAAGGGACGGGAACGGGACGGCACGACAACCCCTTGCGGGAGCTGGGAGAAGCGGAGAAGGGCTCGCTGTGCCGCCGTGGGTACGGGACCGGGCAGGTGCCGCGCGGGTCTGCGCGGGTGCCGCGGATGAAGGGCAGCACGCGGTGACGGGTCGAACGACCTGAACGTCAGCGCGTGCTCGGGCGACCGGGCATCTCGACTCCTCGCAGGGGCGGTGCTGCCGTGAGACTACCCGTATGGGTGGCGCGGGCGAAGCGAATAACGCCCCCCGCGTACGAGGGCGCGTCGCCCGCTGTTCGCCCGGGCGTCATCTGACGTCACCCCGGATCGGCGACCATTCATTCCGGTTGAGATCCATGTCGCGGTACCCCGAGGGGACAACGTTGCAACGCCCACGTCCAGGACGTACGTACCAAAGAGGGAGAGCACGCACGGCCGCCCTCTCCCTGGCGGCCCTGCTGTCGCTGTCCCTGACGGGATGCGGGGTCGCGGGACTCGGGGGCGACGACACGGACGGCGGTGACGGCGAGGGGCGGAGCGCTGCCGGGGCGGCCGCCGTCGCGGGGATCGACTGCGCCGACACGGGCAGGGTGCAGGGGACCGGTTCGAGCGCCCAGCAGAACGCGATGAAGCACTGGATCAAGCAGTACCAGGGCGCGTGCCCGGGCGTGCGGATCGCGTACAACCCGATCGGGTCCGGGGCGGGCGGCGCCCAGTTCCTGCGCGGCGCCACCGCGTTCGGCGGCTCCGACAGCGCGCTGAAGCCCGAGGAGGCCGCGCTCTCGAAGGACGTCTGCCGGGGTGGGCGGGCGATCGACCTGCCGATGGTCGGCGGGCCCATCGCCATCGGGTACGACGTCCCCGGCGTCGACGACCTGGTTCTCGACGCGCCCACGCTCGCGAGGATCTTCGACCGGAAGATCACCACCTGGGACGATCCGGCGATCCGGCGCCTCAACCCCGGCACCGACCTGCCGTCGACGCCCGTACGCCCCGTCCACCGGTCCGACGACTCCGGGACCACCCAGAACTTCCAGGCCTACCTCGCGGGTGCGGCCCCCAAGGAGTGGCCGCACCCGGCGGGCAAGGCCTGGCAGGGGACGGGCGGCGCCTCGGCGAGCGGATCGAGCGGCGTGGCGTCGGAAGTGACGTCGGGGTTCGGCGCCATCGGCTACTTCGAGCTGTCCTTCGCGCGGGCCCGCGACATCAAGACCGTCGCCCTCGACACGGGCGCGCCCGCCCCGGTCGAGCCCACGCCCGCGACGGCGTCCGCCGGGATCGCCCAGGCCAGGGTCGCGGGCCGCGGCAACGACATGACGCTGAAGTTCCGTTACGACGCCTCGACGCCGGGCGCGTACCCCCTCGTCCAGGTCACCTACGAGATCGTCTGCGACCAGGGCAACCAGCGGCAGACCCTGCCCGCGCTGAAGTCGTTCCTGACCTACACGGCGAGCGAGGAGGGCCAGAAGGACCTGGCCCGGCTGCACTACGCGCCGCTGCCGGAGTCCGTCGCGGGGCAGGTGCGCGACGTGGTGGGCACGCTTTCCTGACCGGTGAGGTCGCACGGGTGCGTTTGAGTACCCGTACTCATGATCGGCTCGCCCGGTTCACGCAGGCTGGGGTCACAAGCCGAAGTCGAGGAGAGGGAGCCAACAGTGACCAGGGCAGTGATTAGGGGCAATCGAATTCGTCCGGTCTCGCGCGTGATCGGAAGCCGCCCGGCACGCTCCGTCGTGGGGCTCGCGCTGGCGGGCGTGACGGCCGCGGTGCTCACCGGCTGTTCCACGCAGGACGCGATCTGCGGCGGCGAGGAGTACCCGGTCCTGAGGGTGGCAAGCAGCGGATCCGCGTGCGCCCCCAAGGGCGAGGAGCCGCCCAAGGGGTACGCACGCTATCCGGAGGGCAAGGTCCCGGAGCATGTCGGGGACAAGTGGGACACGTACTGGGAGACGCACTCGGTCGACAAGGACGACAAGACCATCAAGCTGAAGGACGGCCAGTGAGTGGCGGGCGCGGGGCCGGGTTTGGGCCGGTCGTTCAACCCTGACGGGATGCGGGGGCGGTGATCTCTCCGGCGTTCCCTCCACGCGGGGTGCCTCGTAGGTCCGTGCGTGCCGAGACGGCGAGGCCTCCGGCGCCTGGGGCCTTCGGGGAGCGCAGGACGACGGCGGCAAGGAGGAGACCGAGCACACGAGCCAGGAGAGGTCGGACGGTGTGAAGTCCAACTCCCTTCCGATCGTGGGGAGTGCCACGGTGACGACGCTGCCGTCCAGGACGATGATCAGCGCGCCGGCGCAGAGCGTGTACAGCGCGGGCCAGCGTTTGCGCTCGGTCGGGTCGGTTCTGCCGTTCGGGTCGGTCGTGCCGGCTGTGTCGGCCGTGTCGGCAGCCATGGGTGACCTGCTTTCTCTCCAGGTCCTCGAACGGGTCAGCGGCAAGTGGGCGATCGGGATCCTGCTGGAGTGCACGCACGGTCCGCGCCGGTTCACCGAGCTGGAGCGCGCGGTCAAGGGCATCAGCCGCCGCATGCTGACGCTCACGCTGCGCAACCTGGAGCGGGACGGCCTGCTGACCAGGACGGTCTATCCGGTGGTGCCGCCCAAGGTGGAGTACAGGGCGACACCGATGGCCCTTGAGCTGTACGAGTCGCTGGTGGGCCTCGCCCGATGGGCCGAGCGCCACCGGTCCGCCATCGCCGACGCACGGGTCGAGTACGACCGGGGTGGGGGCGCGCCTGCCGGGTGAGCGAGCGCGTGCTGGGCCGCCCGCCCTTCGGGGTGGGGGGGGCGGACCAGAGCCTGCGGGGGCCGCACCCCGCACTGCTCGGCGGCAGGCTTGAAGCACTCGCCGTATGCCGAGGTTCGCAACTCAGTGCGACTCGTGGGTGTGAGCGTCTCCTCAGCGGGCACTCGACAGGTGGGTCCCGCCGTGTCTCCCCCGTCGCGGCGGGGCCCGCTGCGTGCCATGGGGCGGTCGGGACGGTGGCGTCAGGCCGCGACGGGCGAGCCCGCCGCGCCACGCTGTCAGGCGCGTTCGCGGTACGTCGACGCGGTCGCCACGACGACCAGCGTGGTGGCCAGCAGGGGCCACCCGATGCCGTGGTGCAGGACGAGCCACGCGCCCGGGACCGCGCCCACGATCATCGCGCTCACGGCGATGCTCCGGCGAGCCGCCCGCCGGTCGGTGCCGCCCGCGAGCCGGGAGTCGGCGGCGAGCCCTGCCAGCGTGCGCGTCACGACCGTCGTACTCATGCCCGGCACGCCCAGCCGGCCCATCGTGCCGTTCCGCATCCCCATCGCGAGGGCGATCGGGGCGATCACCGGGTACGGCGGTGTGCCCCCGGCCGCGAAGGCGACGGCCGTCGCGACGCCGAGGAGCGTGGCCTCGCACCACACCGCCGCGCGGACCCACGGCACCCGATGCCGGCCCCGGAACGCGTTGGCCAGCCGGCCCGCGGCCACCGCGCCGACGAGGAAGGCCGCCAGGGAGACGAGGGAGCCCTTGACGGAGAAGCCGGGCGCACCGGCCAGGGCGAAGCCGACGATGACGATGTTGCCCGTCATGTTGGCCGTGAAGACCCGGCCGAGCCCCAAGTAGCAGATGGCGTCGACGAGCCCGCTGACCACCGTCAGGGCGATGAGCGCCAGCGACAAGGGGTGTCCGTCGCCGATTTCCGCGGTCGGTACGTCGCGGCTGCCGCGCTGAGTCGTCATGTCGACGTTCTACCTCGACGGTCCGCGGCGGCTCCGGTGCGGCGCACCGAGTGCACGGTGGATCCGGCGCGGGACGCCGCACATCCGGACACGGAACGGGGATGGGGCGTGCTCGAATGAAGGATGACTTCGTTCTGGAGGGGCGGGCGGATACGGCTGCGGGGGATCGAACCCGACGACTGGACCGCGTTCATGGGCTTCACCGCGGACGAGGAGGGGCTCGGAGATGTGATCCAGCCTCCGCGTTCCGCCGAGAGCTTCCGCGCGTGGGTGAGGGAACAGGCCGTGGCCGGCTCCGACGGCGACTGCTTCGGGCTGGCCGTCGAAGCCGTCGATACGGGGGAGGCGGTCGGCGTCATCGGCTCGCGCATGGCCGACCCGCGCTCGGGCTGGTTCGAGTACGGCATCACGTTGGGCGCGGAACATCGGCGCAAGGGCTACGCGACGGAGGCGGTGGTGACCCTGCTGCGCTACATGTTCGCCGAACGGCGCTACCACCGGTGCCAGGTGCGGATCTTCGCCCACAACGAGGCGTCGCTCGCCCTGCACCGCCGGCTCGGCTTCGTCGAGGAGGGGCGTCTGCGCGATCACGTGTTCTTCGCCGGCGAGTACCACGACCTCGTGATGATGGGCATGCTCGCCGACGAGTTCGCCGGCCGGCACGCCCTGCGGTGACTCCGCGAGGCGGGGAAGGGTGGAAGGCCTCGCGCCGCCGCCATTCCCAATTTCTGGAACGGGTTCTACTGTGTGCGCCGTCGGATCCGGGACCGCGCGGCGAGCCGGCGGCCGGTAGGGGCTGATCGCCGGACGGGCCGGCGGCCGGCGGGGGCTGGTCGCCGAAAGCGCAGTGTCAGACGCACCAGGAGACCTGGAGGGGCCGTGCACCTCGAATACACGCCTGAGCAGCAGCAGTTGCGCACCGAGCTGCGTGCGTACTTCGCCGAGCTGGTGCCCGACAACGCGTACGCGCGGTACGGGGAACCGGCCGCCCAGAAGCGTTTCTACCGGGAGACCATCCGGCGTCTCGGGTCGGACGGCTGGCTCGGGGTGAGCTGGCCCAAGGAGTACGGCGGGCGCGGGCTCACGCCGATGGAGCAGTTCATCTTCTTCGACGAGGCGGCCCAGGCGGGTGTCCCGTTGCCGTTGATGGCCCTGAACACCGTCGGCCCGACGATCATGCAGTTCGGCACGGACGAGCAGAAGGCGTACTTCCTGCCGCGCGTCCTCTCCGGCGAACTCGACTTCGCCATCGGCTACAGCGAGCCCGACGCCGGCACCGACCTCGCGTCCCTCAAGACGAAGGCGGTCAGGGAAGGCGACGAGGAGACCGGCCACTACGTCGTCAACGGGCAGAAGATCTGGACCACCAACGGCGACACCGCCGACTGGGTCTGGCTCGCCGTCCGCACCACCGTGCCCGCAGAGGGCGTACCGCCGCACAAGGGCATCACCATGCTCCTGGTCCCGACGAGCGACCCCGGCTACTCCTGCACCGTCATCAACACCCTCGCCTCGCACGACACCACCGCCAGCTACTACGAGAACGTCCGCGTACCCGCGTCCCGGCGCGTAGGCGAGGAGAACAAGGGCTGGCGCCTGATCACCAACCAGCTCAACCACGAGCGCGTCACCCTCGCCGCCCACGGCACCATGGCGATCCGCGCCTGCCACGACGTACAGCGCTGGGCCATGGACACGAAGCTCGCCGACGGCCGCCGCGTCATCGACCTCGGCTGGGTCCGCCAGCGCCTCGCGCGCACCCACACCAAGCTCGACGCGATGAAGCTCCTCAACTGGCAGATGGTGAACGCCGTCCACGAAGGCACCCTCACTCCCCAGGACGCCTCCGCCGTCAAGGTCTACGGCTCCGAGGCGCGCCGTGACGCGTACGCCTGGCTCATGGAGATCGTGGCCGCGGCCGGCGCCCTGAAGGAGGGCTCGGCGGGCGCGGTCCTCCACGGCGAGTTGGAGCGCGGCTACCGCTCGGCCGTGATCTTCACCTTCGGCGGCGGGAACAACGAGATCCAGCGCGAGATCATCTCGTGGATCGGCCTGGGGATGCCGAGGGTCCGCCGCTGAGGGATCGCGCGTGGTCGGCCGCCTTCCCGAGGGCGCCAGCCCCTGGGGTGCCGCCGGGTCGCCATCGCCGCGGACTTCCGCGCCGCGCCACGGCCGTCGGCAACTCCCGGCCGGACGGGGCTGGTTGCTTCCGGTGGGCGCGGCTGTCCGCCACCCCCCGATCATCGCCACCCCCCTCCACCCCACTAATCTTCGTACGCATGACCGAATCCTCAACGGCTGAGAGCCGCGCGGCCGAGATCGCGAGACCGCCGGCCCGCCGCGTCTTATGGTTCGCCGCCGGTATCACCGCGTCGTTGCTCGTCGCCGACCTCGCCACCCGCGCGTACAACCACTACGACTCCATCCCGACCATCCGCCGACTGGTGAACGTCGACGTCGAGGCCAATCTGGCCACGTGGTGGAACAGCACGCTGCTGCTGGCCGTTGCGGGCATGGCGCTGATCGCCGCCCTGCTCAGCGGGGGCGCGGCGCGGCCCGGGCGGCTGTCCTGGCTGGGGCTCACCGCCGCGACCGCGCTGCTCAGCGTCGACGAGACCGTCTCGCTGCACGAGCGCCTCGGTGAGGTCGGCCGGTCGTGGAAGCGGTGGGCCGGAGGTTCGCTGCCCACGCACGCCTGGATCCTGCCGGGCGCGGTCCTCGCGGCGGTGGGCACCGTGTGTGCCGTGCTGTGGGCGCGGAGGCTGCCGCCCGCGCTGCGGCGCGGGCTCCTGGGCGCGCTGGCCGTCTATCTGGGGGGCGCGCTGCTGGCCGAGGCGTTCAACGGCTGGGCGCACGAGCACAGTTACAACACCGTACTCATGCTGGGCACGGTCGTCGAGGAGGGGCTGGAGATGGGCGGCTGCCTCGTGGCCCTCGCCGCACTCGGCCGGTATGTGGTGCTGGAGCGCGATCCGGCGTCAGGGCGGGCCGTGGTACGGCTGCGGGACAGCGGCTAGCCGCTCCGCAGGAGTCCCGTAGGGGCCGGCCCCAGGGGGTGGGCCGCGTTCTGGAACCGAGGGGGAAACCTCGCCACACTTGAAGTCCTGCCCCGAGCACCGCCGCGCGTCAGGAGATGGTCTCACCATGCCCGAGCACATACCCCCTCCCGAGCCGGGTCCCGCCCCCCACTCCGCCCTCGCCCCCACTCCCACCCCCGACCCCGGGCTCTTCGGGCCGGACTCCGTGACCTGGCACCTCCACTCCGACCCCATGATGTGGGTCGCCGGCATCCGGGCCCTCTACCTGCAGGCCCTGCACCCCCGCGCGGTCCGCGGCGTCATGGAGAACTCCGACTTCCGCAGGGACGCCTGGGGACGCCTGATGCGGACCGCCGGCTTCGTGGGCACGACGACCTACGGCACGACCGAGGTGGCCGAGAAGGCGGGCGCCCGGGTGCGGAAGATCCACACGATGCTCAAGGCCACCGACCCGCAGACGGGGGAGCGGTACGGGGTGGACGCCCCCGAGCTGCTCCTCTGGGTGCACTGCGCGGAGATCGACTCCTACCTCCACGTCGTACGCCGCTCGGGGATCCGCCTCACCGACGCGCAGGCCGACCGTTACGTCGACGAGCACCGGCAGAGCGCCCGGCTCGTGGGCCTCGACCCGGACGACGTACCCGCGTCGACGGCCGAGCTCGCCGCCTACTTCGCGAAGGTGCGGCCCGAGCTCGCCGTCGGCGCCGACGCCCGCGCCGTCGACGACTTCCTGCAGTGCCCGCCCACGCACCCGCTGCTCGTCCCGGCGCGCGCCCTGCTGTGGCGGCGCGTGGCGAACCTCGCGTACGCCTCGCTGCCGCCGTACGCCCACGCGCTGTACGGCAGGGCAGCCCCGCCGCCCGCCGCGGTGACCCGTCGGCTGGTCCTCACGGGCACCATGCTGCGCCGCGTCCCCGCCCGCGTACGCTGGCAACTTCCGCCCCGGCACATTCTGCGGGCCATGGCCAGACTCGGGCCGGGCAGCCGCCCGGCGCCGTACGGCCTCCGCAGACGGAACGCCATACTGGACGGACCGGGGAGGGCGCAGCGAAGCGACGGGGGCGACAGCGGGAGATGGCGGACACGAGGCTGATCCATGGCCGGTACCGGCTCCTGGATCTGATCGGCCGTGGCGGCATGGGCGAGGTGTGGCGG
The DNA here is from genome assembly GCF_042871345.1 of Streptomyces sp. NPDC005863. Taxonomy (NCBI): domain Bacteria; kingdom Bacillati; phylum Actinomycetota; class Actinomycetes; order Kitasatosporales; family Streptomycetaceae; genus Streptomyces; species Streptomyces sp. NPDC005863. The sequence continues at coordinate 80,204 of NZ_JBIAII010000010.1, forward strand.
GCACGCGACGAGTCGCTCGGCCGCCGGGTCGCCGTCAAATGCCTCAAGCCGATGGGGCCGCAGCACGACGAGTCCTTCGCGCGCGTGCTGCGCGAGCGGTTCCGGCGCGAGGCGCGCGTCGCGGCGTCGCTGCAGCACCGCGGGGTCACCGTCGTCCATGACTTCGGTGAGTACGAAGGCGTGCTGTACCTGGTCATGGAGCTCCTGGAGGGCCACAACCTCAGCGAGCTCATGGAGGAGAGCAAGCGGCAGCCCCTGCCGGTCGCCGACGTCGTGGAGATCGCCGACCAGGTCGCCGCGGCCCTCGCGTACACCCATGAACAGGGCATCGTGCACCGGGACCTGAAGCCCGCGAACATCATGCGGCTCGCCGACGGCACGGTGAAGATCTGCGACTTCGGCATCGCCCACCTCGGCGCCGACATCGGCTTCAGCTCGCGCCTGACCGGCACGGGCATCGCGATGGGCACACCGCACTACATGTCGCCCGAGCAGATCGGCGGGGACACCGTCGACCAGCGCAGCGACCTCTACTCCCTCGGGTGCGTGCTCTACGAGATCGCCACCGGGGCCCCGCCGTTCGACATGGAGGACGCCTGGGGCGTGCTCGTCGGGCACCGCGACACCGAGCCCGAGCCGCCCCGCGCCCACCGCGACGAGCTGCCGGACTACTTCGACCGGCTCGTCCTCGACCTGCTCGCCAAGGAACCGGCCGCCCGGCCCCGCGACGCCCACGAGCTGGGCCGGCGCATCGCCGAGGGCCGCGGCACCCCGCCGTACGTCACGACCCCCGCGCCCTCCTCGCGCCGCCCCGGGCAGCCGCCGTCCCCCGAGGACCACCTGCCCTCCTGGACCCGCGGCATGACCACCGGGCACAAGGCGAGCGGCCCCTCCGCGCTGCGCACCACCACGCCCGAGGCGGCGGCGGCCGGCCTGACCGGCGAGTGGATCCCCCGCGTCGACGCGCGCCGGGCGGCGGCCCCACGCGGGCCCGAACGGCCCGCGCCGCCGCCGGAGGTGATCGCCACCCTCACCAGCCGCCACAACGCGGGCCTCAGCCTGGGGCGCCTCGGCCGCTGGGACGAGGCGGGCGAGGTGCACCGCGCGGTCGCCGCGGAGCGCGAGCACGCGCTGGGCCCCGACCACCCCGACACGCTGGCCAGCCGCTACGAGGTGGGCTTCACACTCTCCCGCACCGGCCGCGCCGCCGACGCGCTGCGCGAGTACGGCCGGGTCGCGCGGGGCCGGGAGCGCGCGCTCGGCGCCGAGCACCCGGAGACGCTCGCCGCCCGCCAGGAGATGGCCTTCGTCCTGGGGCAGCTCGGCCGGCACTTCGACGCCCACCAGACGTACGTCTCGGTGCTCGCCGCCCGCGAGCGCACCGCGGGGCCCGACCACCCGGACACGCTGCGCTGCCGCCACAACCTCGCGTACAACCTGAGCCGCCTCGGCCGCCTTGAGGACTCGCACCGGCTGGCCGAGGAGGTCGCCGCGGCCCGCGCCCGGGTGCTCGGACCGACGCATCCCGACACGCTCGTCACGCGGTACGAAGTGGCGTACGCGCTCGGTCAGTTGGGGCGCTGGCCCGAGGCGCTGGAGACCTATCGCGAGGTCGCGGAGGCGCGGACACGGGCGCTCGGCGCCGACCACCCCGACACGCTGGCCGCCCGCTACGAGGTCGGCATCAGCCTCGGCAGGCTCGGCCACAGCGCGGACGCCCTCGACCTGTACAGCGACCTGATCGACGACCGTACGCGCGTGAACGGTCCCGCCGACCCGGAGACGCTGCGGGCCAGGCACGGGCTCGGCGTGAACCTGGGCCGCCAGGGCCGCTGGGAGGAGGCGCTGGCGGAGGCCCGCGACGTGTGCGCCGCCCGCGAGCGGGCCCTTGGCCCCGACCACCCCGACACGCTGGTGAGCCGCCGCGAGGTCGCCGTCGGCCTCGGCTGGCTGGGCCGCTGGGCCGACGCGCTCGTCGAGTACCGCAGGGTCGCGGCGGCCCGGGAGCGGGTCCTCGGCGCCGACCACCCCGACGCCCTGGCGAGCCGCAACGACGAGGCCCACTGCCTGGAACAACTGGGCCGCGGCCCCGAGGCGGTGGACCTCTACCGCAGCGTGGCGGTACGCCGGCAGCGGTGGGCCACGGGCGGGTACTGAGCACGGCGGGGCGCATGACGTGTGGCCCGCCGATGGTGTCCTTCGCACCCGTGCCGCCGCCTCTGAGAGGCGCCAGAGCAGGGGGGTGACGTTGGGCCCAAGTGCGAAGGTGGCGGCCGCTACTGACAATCGGCGCGCCCAAGCGACCGGGAGGGAATCGGCACGGCTTGGCGACGCCACGGCGCGGGATCGCCACGCCTGCCCCGACCGCGGAGGGCCGCGGGCCCGCACGCTCCGTGCTAGGAAGAGCCATGCCTGATCGTGATGCGTACGACGCCGTCATCGTCGGCGGGGGCCACAACGGTCTTGTCGCCGCCGCCTATCTCGCCCGCGCCGGGCGGTCCGTGCTGCTGCTGGAGCGGCTCGCCGGGACCGGTGGCGCCGCGGTCTCCAGCAGGCCCTTCCCCGGGGTCGACGCGCGCCTCTCGCGCTACTCGTACCTCGTCAGCCTGCTCCCCAAGAAGATCGTCCGGGACCTCGACCTGGACTTCAGGGTCCGCACCCGCACCGTCTCCTCGTATACCCCGGCCGAACGGGCCGGCCAGGCCACCGGGTTGCTGGTCGGCGGGGGCGAGGCCCGTACCCGGCAGGCCTTCGAGCGGCTGACCGGAGGGCACCGCGAGTACGACGCCTGGCGGGAGTTCTACGCCATGACCGGGGAGGTCGCCCGGCGCGTCTTCCCCACCCTCACCGAACCCCTGCCCGAGCGCGCGGAACTGCGTGCCCGCGTCGACGACGACACCGCGTGGCGGACCCTCTTCGAGGAGCCGATCGGCGCCACGATCGAGGAGCGCTTCGAGGACGACCTGGTCCGCGGGGTCGTCCTCACCGACGCGCTCATCGGCATGTTCGCCGACGCCCACGACCCGTCGCTGCGGCAGAACCGCTGCTTCCTGTACCACGTCATCGGCGGCGGCACCGGCGACTGGAACGTGCCCGTCGGCGGCATGGGCGCCCTCACCGCCGCGATCGCCGACTCGGCGCGGATGTCGGGCGCCGTGTTGCGCACGGGGTGCGAGGTGACGCGCATCGACACCGACGGGCGGCGCGCCGAGGTCACGTATGCGACGGAGGACGGCGTGCACACCGCGGCCGCCGGCCACGTCCTGGTCAACGCCTCGCCGCAGGCCCTCGCCGCGCTCCTCGGCGATGAGCCGCCCGCGCCCGCCGAAGGCGCCCAGCTCAAGGTCAACATGCTGCTCAAGCGGCTGCCGAAGCTGCGCGACACGACCGTCGACCCGTACGAGGCGTTCGCCGGGACCTTCCACATCGCCGAGGGGTACGAGGCGTTGGCGGCCGCCTACGCCCAGGCCGCCGAGGGAAGGCTGCCCGCCGCGCCGCCCTCCGAGATCTACTGCCACTCACTGACCGACCCGACGATCCTCGCCCCCGACCTCGTCGAGAGCGGCCACCACACCCTCACCCTCTTCGGCCTGCACACGCCCGCCCGCCTCTTCGCCCACGACAACGACGCCGTACGAGCCGACCTCCTCACCGCCACCCTCGCCCAACTCGACGCCCACCTCGCCGAACCGATCGCCGACTGCCTGGCCCTCGACGCGGAGGGACACCCCTGCATCGAGGCGAAGACCCCCCTGGACCTGGAACGCGACCTGCGCCTCCCGGGCGGCAACATCTTCCACCGCGACCTCGCCTTCCCCTACGCCCAGGAGGGCACGGGCCGTTGGGGAGTGGAGACGCGACACCCGAACATCCTGCTCTGCGGCGCGGGCGCGGTACGCGGCGGCGGCGTCAGCGGCATCCCGGGGCACAACGCGGCGATGGCCGCGATGGAGAGGGATGGGCTGGGGGCGATGGACGGGTAGGGCGAAGAGGCTTCGGCGGGGGATTGCGTCTCCAGTAGGGGGAGACGCGAGGGTGGGGGCATGAACGGCGACACCCTCTATTCGATCGGCGAGCTGGCCCGTCAGACCGGGCTCACCGTCAAGACCATCCGCTTCTACTCGGACACCGGCATCGTGACACCGGCGGACCGCAGCCCGGCGGGATACCGGCTCTACGGCACCGACGCCGTGGCCCGCCTCGATCTCGTACGGACCCTGCGCGATCTCGGGATCGCCCTGCCCACCATCCGCACGGTCGTGGACCAGGAGGCATCCCTCGCCGAGGTCGCCGCGGCTCACGTCGACGCCCTGGACGTACAGATACGGACCCTGCGCATGCGGCGGGCCGTCCTGTCCCTCGCGGCCGGGCGGGACTCCGGCCCCGGGGAGTTGGACGCCCTGCGCCGGCTCGCCGGACTCTCGGCGGAGGAGCGCCGCCGGCTGATCGGCGGCTTCCTCGACACCGTCTTCGACGGACTGCACGGGCACCCCGCGTTCACTGCCGTGATCCGTTCCATGACACCCGAGTTGCCCGACGACCCCGACGCGGAGCAGGTCGAGGCCTGGGTGGAGCTGGCCGGTCTGCTGCAGGACGCCGACTTCCGTATCAGCGTGCAGGGAATGGCACAGGACCTGGCAGCCGACCGGGCACCGGACGACGCCACCGGCCTGCCCCGGATCCTCGCCAAGGCCATCCACTGCCTGGCCGAACCGGCGCTGGCGAAGGGCCTCGACCCCACAGGGCCGGAGGCCGGGGCCGTCGTCGCGGAGCTCGCCGCCCACTACGCCCACATCGTCGGCGGCCCGGACGACGCCGCGCTGCGCCGACGCCTGGTGACCCGTCTCGTCGGCATGAACGACCCACGCAGAGATCGCTACTTGCACCTGCTCGCCGTCGTCAACGGTTGGCCCGCCCCGGACAGTCTGGCCCCCGTACTCGACTGGACGGTCCGGGCGTTGCGGGCCCGGAGCACGGTGTGACGGCGCCATCGCTCGGACTGCCCAACGGTTACCGCGGGTTGAGGGCGGTTCCGGGGTTTTGGCGGGTCGCAGCCATCGGCATGGCGTCGAAACTTCCGCTCGGCATGCTGACGCTGAGCCTGCTGTTTCTCGTCGGCCGGGACCACGCGTACGGCACCGCGGGGCTGGCCGTGAGCAGTCTGGCGCTCGGGCAGGGGCTCACCGCACCGCTGCGCGGCCGGCTCGTCGACCGTCACGGCCCGCGCGCCGTCCTCCTCTGCTGCCTCGTCGGGCACCTGACGGCCATGGCAGCGCTGACCACGACCGCCGACGCGGGCGGATCCGCCGGCGCGCCGGTGGCTCTGGCCGCGGCTCTGGGGGCCACCACCCCTCCGGTCGGCGTCATGATGCGTACGGTGTGGCACGCGCGCACCGACGGCGACACCCTGGCCACCGCGATGGCCCTCGACTCGGCCATGACGGGTGCCGCCCTCATCACCGGCCCGGTGGTGGCGAGTTGGCTCAGCCTGTCCCTGTCGGCGGCAGCACCATTCGTCGTCCTCGCCGTGGTGAGCACCGGAGTGGTCGTCCTGCTGCTGAACGTGCCCACGGACGCGCTGCCCCCGCCCCGTTCGGGACAGTCGCCGCGCTCACGCCGGACCCTGTTCGGTCCTCTGGCCTCCACACCCTTGCGTCGTCTCCTGGTTGTCGACGGCCTCTTCGTCACCGCCGTGACCGCCCTCGACGTGGCGTTGCCGATCTATGCGAAGGAGCATCACGCGGCTTCGTTCGCCGGCCTGTATCTGGCGGCCCTGTCCCTCGGCAGCGTCCTCGGGAGTCTCGCGCTCGGGGCGGCCCCGAGGCTCGCGGACGGCGGACGGAGACTTCCCCTGCTCCTCGGCGTCTTCGCGTCCGGGGCCTGCGCCCTGGTGGTGGCCGGCCGCTTCTCCCCGGTCGTCGTACTCCTGGTCGGTCCGGTGGCGGGCCTGACCATCGGCTGTACCTTCGGCGTGCTGCGTACCCTCGGCGGGGATCTCGCGCCCGAGGGGCAGGTCGTGGAGACCATGTCCTGGCTCGCGACGCTCGACACGATTGGTGCGGCCGTAGGCGCCGCGACGGTCACACAGGTCATCGCCGCGCGGGGGAGTGGAACCGCGCTGCTCCTGGCGCCAGTTGTCGCCCTGAGCGCCGTGGTGGCTGCCGTCGGCTGGAGCTCGCGGGCGGCCACCGTCGGCAGGCGTGCCCCACAGCACGGGGACGGGGCGGGACGGCGACAGGGAGCAGGCCGACAGGCGTAAGCCGGAGACGGCGAGCAGCAGGGAACCGTCACCGCGGCGGACCGTGGGCGGCAGGAAACTGACACTGCATCAGAAAATCTCTTCCCTCGGTCACGCCCCTGCGGCATCCTGCGCCCATGCAGACGGAGTTGAGCAGGAAACTGGGGATCGAGCACGCCATCTTCGGCTTCACGCCCTTCCCCGCGGTGGCCGCCGCCATCAGTCGGGCGGGTGGGTTCGGGGTGCTCGGGGCGGTGCGCTACACAGCGCCGGACGAGCTGGCCAGGGACCTCGACTGGATGCAGGAGCACGTCGACGGCAGGCCCTACGGGCTCGACGTCGTCATGCCCGCCAAGAAGGTCGAGGCCGCGGACGGGCGGCCGCTCACCGAGGCCGACGTCGAGGCGATGATCCCCGAGGGGCACAGGGAGTTCGTCAGGGAGACCCTCGCCAAGCACGGCGTTCCCGAGCTGGACGAGGGCGAGGCGTCGGGCTGGCGCATCACCGGCTGGATGGAACAGGTCGCCCGCAATCAGCTCGACGTCGCCTTCGACTACCCGATCAAACTCCTTGCCAACGCGCTCGGTTCGCCCCCGCCCGACGTCATCCGGCGCGCCCACGAGCACGACATCCTCGTCGCCGCCCTCGCGGGCAGCGCCCGCCACGCGCGTAAACACGCCGAGGCGGGCATCGACATCGTGGTGGCCCAGGGGTACGAGGCGGGCGGCCACACCGGCGAGATCGCCTCCATGGTGCTCACGCCGGAAGCCGTCGACGCGGTGGCGCCGCTGCCGGTGCTCGCCGCCGGGGGCATCGGCAGCGGTCAGCAGATCGCCGCCGCGCTAGCGCTCGGCGCGCAGGGCGTCTGGCTCGGCTCCCTGTGGCTCACCACTACGGAGGCCGACCTCCACTCGCCCGCCCTCACCCGAAAACTGCTCGCCGCCGGCTCCGGGGACACGGTCCGCTCCCGTGCCCTGACCGGCAAACCCGCCCGCCAGCTGCGCACCCGGTGGACCGACGCCTGGGACGACCCGCAGGGGCCCGGAACGCTGCCGATGCCGCTGCAGGGCCTGCTGGTCGCCGAAGCCGTGTCACGCATCCAGAAGCACGAGGTGCGGGAACTGCTCGGCACTCCGGTCGGCCAGATCGTCGGCCGGATGAACAGCGAACGCAGCGTCCAGGCCGTCTTCGACGAGTTGACCCGCGGTTTCGAGCGGGCCGTCGACCGAGTCATCCGCATCGCGGAAAGGGGAAGTCAGTCGTGAGCACACCCCCCAACGGCTTCTGGGCCCAGGCCGTCGCCGACCCCGGCCGGACCGTCCTCGTGGCGCCCGACGGCGAGGAGTGGACGGCGGGCCGACTGCACGGCGTCGTCAACCAGTTGGTGCACGGACTGCGGGCCGCGGGACTGGAACGGGGCGACGCGTTCGCCGTCGTCCTGCCCAACGGCGTGGAGTTCCTCACCGCCTACCTCGCCGCGTCCCAGGCCGGCTTCTATCTCGTCCCCGTCAACCACCACCTGGTCGGCCCGGAGATCGCCTGGATCGTCGCCGACTCCGGCGCGAAGGTGCTGATCGCACACGAGAAGTTCGCGGACGCCGCCGTAGCGGCGGCCGATGAGGCGGGCCTCCCGGCGAGCCACCGCCACGCCGTCGGAGACGTGCCCGGCTTCCGTCCCTACACCCAACTCCTGGACGGGCACCCGGAGTCGGTGCCTGACCGGCGCACCCTCGGCTGGGTCATGAACTACACCTCGGGCACCACCGGACGCCCCCGCGGCATCCGGCGCCCGCTCTCCGGCAAGCTCCCCGAGGAGTCCTACCTGGGCGGCTTCCTCGGCATCTTCGGCATCAAGCCCTTCGACGGCAACGTCCACCTGGTGTGCTCACCGCTCTACCACACCGCCGTCCTGCAGTTCGCGGGCGCCGCCCTGCACATCGGCCACCCGCTGGTCCTCATGGACAAGTGGACGCCACAGGAGATGCTCCGCCTCATCGACGCGCACAAGTGCACGCACACCCACATGGTGCCCACCCAGTTCCACCGGCTGCTGGCACTCCCGGACGCCACGAAGGCCGCGTACGACGTGTCCTCCATGCGGCACGCCATCCACGGCGCCGCTCCCTGCCCCGACCACGTGAAGCGCGCCATGATCGAGTGGTGGGGCGAGTGCGTCGAGGAGTACTACGCGGCCAGCGAGGGCGGCGGCGCCTTCGCCACCGCGCAGGACTGGCTGAAGAAGCCCGGGACGGTCGGAAAGGCCTGGCCCATCAGCGAGTTGGCCATCTTCGACGACGACGGCGACCGCCTCCCGCCGGGCGAACTCGGCACCGTCTACATGAAGATGTCCACCGGCGGATTCTCGTACCACAAGGACGAGTCGAAGACGAAGAAGAACCGCATCGGCGACTTCTTCACCGTGGGCGACCTCGGACTGCTCGACGAGGACGGTTACCTCTTCCTGCGCGACCGCAAGATCGACATGATCATCTCGGGTGGGGTGAACATCTACCCCGCCGAGATCGAGTCCGCGCTGCTCACCCACCCCGCGGTCGCCGACGCCGCCGCGTTCGGGATCCCGCACGACGACTGGGGCGAAGAGGTCAAGGCCGTCGTCGAGGTGGCCGAGGGCCGCGCGGCCGACGACGTCCTGGCCGCCGAGATCCTGGCCCACTGCGAGCACCGGCTCGCCGGCTACAAGCGGCCGAAGACCGTCGACTTCATCGAGACGATGCCTCGCGACCCCAACGGCAAGCTGTACAAGCGGCGGCTGCGCGAGCCGTACTGGGAGGGCCGCGAGCGCGCCGTGTGACGGGGCGTCAGGATTGGGTCGCGGGTGGTGGTACGGGCAAGGGGTTCGCCCATACCACCACCCGAAGTACCCACCGCCTCAACGGCGTTCGTGCGCCCGCACCACCTTCAGTGCCGGGTCGCCCAGAATGTCCTTCTCGCAGAAGCGCGAGGTCACCCAGCGCTCCTTCGCGTACAGCTTCGTCTGGTCGCTGTAGTGCGGCGAGAGGGGGTTGGAGGACTGGGAGTACGACAGGAGCGTACGGGCCTCGGGGCAGCGGCCGCCGTTCCAGCCGACCGCCTGGATGTGGCTCGACCCGTGCACGACCTCGGTGTAACCGCGCGCGGGATCCCACTGGGCCTCGACCTTGTTCCAGACGCCGAGGGACTCCGTGCCGCCGGAGACGGGGATGCGCTCGCTGCCCCGCACCACGTACTGGTTGTCCCGCAGCGGCGCGTCCAGGGCGATGTCCGCGGCCGTCAGCTCCGTCACCGCGTCGGCCAGGGCGGTCCTGAAGCCGGGCTGCGCGGTGTCGAGGGTGTTCGGCGTGCGCACCGGATCGGCCGCCGAGAAGGGCACCTTCCAGAGCTGCGCGTTCGGCACGGCCGCCGTCACCTTCCGCCAGAAGCGGTCGAAGAGCAGCGCACCCCGGCTGCCGGTGTCCATCCGGTGGTCCCAGCGGGCCAGCACCCGGCACGCGCCCGACACGTCGACGACCTTGCCGTCACTGCCCGTCGCGGTGCCGCCCGGCAGCGCCGCGCAGGCCTTCGCCGCGTCCTCGGCCGCGAGGTCCGCGGCAGGGACCCGGTTCGCGAACTGTTGCCGTTGCAGATCCCGGACCGTGAGGCCGCCCTTCGCCGCCATCTCCGAGACGTCCTCGACGGCGCCGCGGGTGCGCATCGAACGCTGGGTCCCGATCGTGCCGAAGATCCGCTCGTAGCCGGTGAGCGGCTTGTCGGCGTTGGTCAGCCAGGCGCTGTCGTTGGAGTTCTCCGCGTATGGGGCGTCCTTGAGGGTCGGCATCCTCGACGGGCCGAAGATGCCGGGCTGCACCGCGTCCTCGTCGGAGCCGAGCGCGCACGCGCCGCGCGAGCCGTCGAGGACGGCGACGCCCGACGCCGGGTAGGTGACCTTGCCGAGCGCGGTGCTGCAGCGCCGCGCCAGGTCGTCGGTGATCCGGGGGAGCACCTGGGACTGGCTGAGCAGCGAGTGACCGCGGCGGTCGGCGGCGACGGTGTTCACCCAGGGCAGCCCCTGGGTGGTGCGCAGGGCCTTGAGGACGTCGTCGGTCGAACGCGCCCTGCCGAAGCCGAGATCGGTGTCGCTGCCGCGCAGGTTCGCGGCGTTGGGGTCGTTGAGCGCGTACGCCGTGGTCGAGGACCAGGGCAGCGGCAGCTGGGGGCCGAGACCGGTGACGACGGGGCCGTACCGGGTCCACCACTGGGTGCGCGTCACGGGGGCGCCGTCCTTGACCGGCACCGTGACCGTGCGCCTCGTCATCTTCCGCCGCTTGCCGTCCACCAGATATGTGGTCGGGTCGGCCGGGTCCAGTGTGAGCTGGTGGAGGTTGAGGGTGACGCCGGTGGCGACCGTGTGACTCCACGCCACATCGCCGTTGAAGCCGATGTTGACCACGCTCGTGCCGAGCAACGAGCCGCCGGACACGTTCAGTTCACCCGGAATGGTCTGCTGCGACTGCCAGAAGCGGCGCCCGCCCTGCCAGGGGTAGTGCGGGTTGCCGAGCAGCAGACCCCGGCCGTTCGCGGTGGTCCTGCCGCTGAACGCCGCGGCGTTGGAGCCCATGTCGGCGTCCTGCGCGGAGAACAGCTCGCGGGCGGCCTTCGCCGTACGGCCCGGATCGGGCGCGCGGTGATCGCCCGCGGTCGCGGGCGGCGCCGCGGCCGTGATGCCGTCGATGCCGCGGCCCTGTCCGCCGAGCACCTGGACCGCGAAGCCCTGCCGGGCCACGTCGAGTGCGGTGATCGGCCGCACCCAGTCGGCCTTCGCGCAGGCCGGATCGGTGATCCGGTTCTGTTTCAGCCACGCGTTGTAGCCCGCGGCGAAGCCCCGCATGAGCTCCTTGGTCCGCCGTCCCGGACCGGCCGGCGCGGGCCGGTCGAGCAGCTTCTCCACGGTCCCGGCCTCGCGCACGCCGCGGAAGTACTGGTCGCTGCTGAGGTTCGTGGCCGCGGAGGACAGCGCGCCGCCGGGGGAGGCGTCGGGACCGAAGTGGCGCGAACGCTCACCGCGGACGGTCAGATAACCGTCGGCGAGGGTGCAGACCTGGTCGGCGGCCTGCGCCCAGCCGGTGCCGAAGCCGAGGTTCTCGTAGTCCTCGGCGAGGATGTGCGGAATGCCGTACTCGGTGTAGCGGATGGTGGCGTGCAGGCCGCCGTCGGAGGGGCGGGCGTCCCGGGGCGCGGCTCCCGCGCCGGACGACGGGAGCAGGGCCACCGCCGTCAGCAGGGTGATCCCCACCGCCGCCGTGCGTCTCGTGCGGATGCGCATCGTGCCTCCCAACTGGAGTCAGGCAAGGGGCGGTTGAGCGTACCAAGCGGTCGGTCATTTGGTCCGTCCGTTCGCCGGTCCCTTGACCCGCGGGCCCGGGGGACTCAGGATCACGCCATGACGGGTGCGGGTGGCAACAGAGTCGACGACGTCCTCGCGCGCAGCGCGCGCCGGACACCGCGGCGGGTGGCGCTCCGCTACAAGGAGCGCGCGTGGACGTACGCCGAACTCGACGCGGCGGTCACCGCGGCGGCCGGCCTCCTCATGGACGAGGGGCTGCGCGACGGTGACCGGGTCGGAGCGTACGGGCACAACTCCGACGCGTACGTCATCGCCTTCCTGGCCTGCTCACGGGCGGGCCTCGTCCATGTGCCGATCAACCACAACCTCACCGGTGACGATCTGAGGTACATCGTCGAACAGTCGGGCAGCGCCACCGTCCTGGCCGACCCGCACCTGCGGCACCGGCTGCCGGACCCCACCCGGGTGCTCTCGCTGCGCGACACCACGGACTCCCTCCTCACCCACGTGTGCCGCCCGCGCCCGGCCGGCGAGGCGGACCTGTCCGTGAGTACGGGCGACGGGGGCGAACTCGTCCAACTGCTCTACACGTCCGGCACCACGGCCCTGCCGAAGGGCGCCATGATGACGCACCGCGCCCTGCTCCACGAGTACGCCAGCGCCATCACGGCACTGGACCTGAAGGAGACCGACCGGCCCGTCCACTCGCTGCCGCTCTACCACTCGGCGCAGCTGCACGTGTTCCTCATGCCCTACCTCGCGGTCGGCGCCGAGAACACGCTCCTCGACGAACCCGCTCCGGAGCGGATCTTCGAGCTGGTGGAGGCGGGGGAGGCGGACAGCCTGTTCGCGCCGCCGACCGTGTGGATCGGCCTCGCCAACCACCCCGGCTTCGCCCGCCGCGATCTGGGAGCGCTGCGCAAGGCCTACTACGGGGCGTCGATCATGCCGGTGCCGGTCCTGGAGCGGCTGCGCGCACGGCTGCCGGGGCTGGCCTTCTACAACTGCTTCGGGCAGAGCGAGATCGGACCGCTCGCCACCGTCCTCGGGCCCGACGAGCACGAGGGGCGGATGGACTCCTGCGGGCGGCCGGTGCTCTTCGTCGAGGCCCGTGTCGTGGACGAGAGCGGACGCGAGGTGCCGGACGGCACCCGGGGCGAAGTCGTCTACCGGTCACCGCAGTTGTGCGAAGGCTACTGGGACAAGCCGGAGGAGACCGCGGAGGCGTTCCGCGACGGCTGGTTCCACTCCGGGGACCTCGCGGTGCGGGACGCCGACGGTTACTTCACCGTCGTCGACCGGGTGAAGGACGTCATCAACTCCGGGGGAGTCCTCGTCGCGTCCAGGCAGGTCGAGGACGCGCTCTACACGCACCCGGGTGTCGCGGAGGCCGCGGTGATCGGCCTCCCGGACGAGCGCTGGATCGAGGCGGTGACCGCCGTCGTCGTACGCGGCGACAAGGAGCTCACGGAAGCCGACCTCATCGCGCACGCACGGGCAGAACTCGCTCACTTCAAGGCGCCGAAGCGGGTCCTGTTCGTCGACGAACTGCCGCGCAACGCCAGCGGCAAGATCCTCAAGAGGGAACTGCGGGACCGTTTCCGCACCAACTGACGGGACGGATCGGCCGGTTCCGGGTGAGGCACACGGCGGGCGTTCAAGGCGGGGTGTACGACGGGCATGGGCCGGCGCGTGGCGCCGGCCCATGCCCGTCGTACGGTCAGGCGCTGGCGTGACGGCGCTCTCCGTTTGCGGTGGACGACTCGCCGTCGACGGCTCTGCCGCCTTCGGTGGACGTGTCGTCCTCGAGTGGGCCGGTGCGGTCGGCCTCGTCCCGGGCGAGCAGGGAGAGCAGCGAGGCGACGGCCAGCCCGGACTCGGCCGGGTGGCGCAGCACCTTGGCGGGGTCGATCGCGTACGAGTTCGAGCGCCCCTCCTTGGTGTGGGAGAGATAACCGTCTTGTTCCAGGTCGGCGATGATCTTCTGAACGGCGCGTTCCGTAAGCCGGCAATGGGCGGCGATGTCGCGGATACGGGCGCTGTGATTGTCGGCGATCGCCGCCAGCACGCGCGCGTGGTTGGTGAGAAACGTCCATCCGGTGTGTGACTCGGGCACTCCATCCATGGGCCAACTCTATGACGAGACATACACGGTTTCAAAAACACGTACTCGATTTCAGGTATTAGTTGACGTGTGTGGTGGGCGGAGGGCAGCCTTAGGACTGGCGGTAGGCAACGAGGAGAGGGAGAGGCCATGCCGGAGCCCGCGTTCTCTCATGAGCCCCTGATGGGCGAGAGCAGCAGTTACAGCCGTGCGCCGGTCGCACGCCCGGCACCTCCGACCTCGCTGTCACCGCCCGTACGGCTGCGCCCCGGGTTGGACGCGGGCAGGACGACCGTGGCCGTGTGGGGTGAGCTCGATCTCGATGCCGCCCAGCGGCTCCGGTCCGAGCTCTACGGCGCCCTGAGTCACGCGCCCCAGGGCCTCGACCTGGACCTGCGGGAGGTGGACTTCTGCGACTGCTCCGGCCTCAACCTCCTGCTCGGCCTCCGCCACCAGGCCGTGGAGCAGGGCAAGACGGTCCGCATCGCCCGGAGCAGCCCCGCCCTGGAGCGCGTCATCGACCTCACCGGCACCCGCCACCTCCTCGCGCCCACCGAGCCGACGGGCGGCGGCGCGGACGCGGCCTGCCCGGTCGTCCACGAGGCGGCCCCGGCCGACGACGCCGAGCAGGATCTGCGGACCGTGGTGACCCAGTTGCGGCGGGCGATGCAGACCCGGCCCATCATCGACCTGGCCCGCGGCATCCTGATGTCCTCCTTCTACCTGAGCCCCGAGGCCGCCTGGGACGTCCTGGTCACCGCCTCCCAGAACACCAACACCAAGCTGCACGTCCTCGCCGGGGACGTCGTGGCGACCGTCCAGGGCTGCGCCCTGTCCGACACCGTCCGCAAGCAACTGGAGGCCGCGGTCGCCAAGTCGAACGCGAGGGGCTCGGGCCTGCCGGCCATGGCCCAGCCCGATTTCGCCGTCACCGCCGTCGACCCGGGGGCGCCGCCCGACAGCATCGCCTGACACGCGGCGGCCACGCCGGGCATTCCGGGGCGCACGCCTCACCTGCCGTCGGCGTCCTCACCTGCCGTGGGAGTCTCCGCCCGCCGCCCGCCGCCCGCGCCCTCGCCCGCCCCTCGGCGCCGTCAGCCGCGCGCGTCCCTCTCGCGCAGATCCACGATGCGCTTGAACTTGCCCACCGACCGCTCCAGCGTCTCCGGGTCGACGATCTCCACGCCCACCGAGACGCCGATGCCGTCCTTCACCGCCGCCGCGATCTCCCGGGCCGCGCTCTCGCGCCGCGCCGTCGGAGTGTCCGCGCGGGCCTCGGCCCGCACCGTCAGGGCGTCCATCCGGCCCTCCCGCGTCAGCCGCAGCTGGAAGTGCGGGGCGATGCCCGGCGTGCGCAGCACGATCTCCTCGATCTGGGTGGGGAAGAGATTGACCCCGCGCAGGATCACCATGTCGTCGCTGCGGCCCGTCACCTTCTCCATCCGCCTAAAGATCCGCGCCGTCCCGGGCAGCAGCCGCGTCAGGTCGCGTGTCCGGTAGCGGATGAGGGGCATGGCCTCCTTCGTGAGGGCGGTGAACACCAGCTCGCCGCGCTCGCCGTCCGGCAGCGACTCGCCCGTGATCGGGTCCACGACCTCCGGATAGAAGTGGTCCTCCCAGATGTGCAGCCCGTCCTTGGTCTCCACGCACTCCTGCGCGACGCCGGGGCCGATCACCTCGGAGAGGCCGTAGATGTCCACGGCGTCGATCGCGAAGCGCTCCTCGATCTCGCGCCGCATCTCCTCCGTCCACGGCTCCGCGCCGAAGATGCCGACGCGCAGGGACGTCGTACGGGGATCGACGCCCTGCCGCTCGAACTCCTCGAGGAGGGTGAGCATGTACGACGGGGTCACCATGATGATCTCGGGGCGGAGGTCCTGGATCAGCCGCACCTGGCGCGCCGTCATGCCGCCGGAGGCCGGAATGACCGTGCAGCCCAGCCGCTCAGCCCCGTAGTGCGCGCCCAGGCCACCGGTGAACAGGCCGTATCCGTACGCCACATGGACCTTGTCGCCGGGGCGGCCGCCCGCCGCGCGGATCGAGCGCGCGACCACGTCCGCCCACATGGAGAGGTCCTGCTCGGTGTAGCCGACGAGCGTCGGCAGCCCCGTCGTACCACTGGAGGCGTGCAGCCTGCGCACCTCCGACTGCTCCACCGCGAACATCCCGAAGGGGTAGTTGGCCCGCAGGTCGTCCTTGGTGGTGAACGGGAACCGCGCGAGGTCGGCGAGGCTGCGGCAGTCGTCGGGGCGCAGCCCCGCCTTGTCGAAGGACGCCCGGTAGAACGGGACGTTCTCGTACGCGTGCAGCAGGGTGTCCTGGAGCCGTTCGAGCTGCAGGGCCCCGAGCTCACGCGGGCCGAGCCGTTCCGCCGCGTCGAGCAGTAGCGGCATGCGCGTCATAGAGAGTGCTCCCGTCCTGAACGGGCGACCGATCATTCGGTCGTCGATCTTCTGTGCAGCTCAGTAATCCAGGCCCGGCAGTGGGCGTCAAGGGATCGCACACCGCCGCTTTGAGCTGCGGCGCAAGGGCATGGGCCACCGTCATGGGCCACCTGCGTCGGCATTGCCCGGGCGGGCCCCGGGATGTGATGATCACCCGTATGCCGACATTCAGCGCGTACGACGGGACGGAGCTCGCCTACCACGAGAAGGGGGAGGGTGAGCCGCTGCTCGTCGTGCCGGGCGGCCCGATGCGCGCCTCCGTCTACCTCGACGACCTCGGGGGACTCGCGGCGCGACGCCGTCTGATCCTGCTCGACCTGCGCGGCACGGGCGACTCGGCGGAGCCGGACGACCCGGCGACGTACCGCTGCGAACGGCTCGTCGACGACATCGAGGCGCTGCGCGAGCACCTCGGACTTGACCGGGTCGACGTGCTCGGCCACTCGTCCGGCGGTGACCTCGTCACGCTGTACGCGGCCCGCCACCCGAAGCGGATCCGCACCCTCGTCCTCGTGACCCCCGCGACCCTCGCGGTGGGCGGCGTCGTGACCGTGGAGGACCGGATGGGCGCGGCCGCGCTGCGCAAGGACGAGCCCTGGTATCCGGCGGTCGAGACGGCGCTGCGGGAGATCGCGGCGGGCGGTGCCCCGAGCGCGGGCTGGGACGTCATCGCGCCGCTCACGTACGGCCGTTGGGACGAGCGGGCGCAGGCGCACCGGGCGCAGAGCGCGGCGCAGAAGAACGCGCGGGCATCCATGGCGTTCTACGGTGAGGCGACCTTCGACCCGCCCGCGACCCGGGCCGCGCTCGCGGAGCTGACGGCCCCCGTGCTCGTCTTGGCGGGCGGCTTCGACGGCGGCCCCAACCCGGCCCGTGCCGAGGAGTTCGCCGCGCTGTTCCCCGGCGGCGTGTGCCAAGTGCAGCCGGGCGGCGGGCACTTCCCGTGGCTCGACGACCCGGAGTGGTTCGTGCGGCGGGTCGAGGGGTTCCTCGCGCAGCACTGACGGCGTGACGTGTCGCTGGATTCGGCGGACCGGCGTGCGGCTCGCGGGGTGTGCGCATACGGCGGGGCGGGACGTTCGGCTCGTACGATGACGGCTCGTACGATGACCGGCGACCGTGTGCGGTCGTCGGACCGCCGTCAACGACCCCCAGGGGGAACCGCCGTGCGCCTCGCCACCGACACCCGCCGCCTCGTCACCGCCGGCGCGCTGGCCGCCGTCCTGCTCGGGGGCGGCAGCACGGCCGCCGTGGCGGCGCCCGCTCAACCCACCCGGCCTGCCGCGTCCGCCGCCGCCACGTCCGCCTCGTACGCGGGTTCGTACGCCCGGCTGCGCTCCCTGGCCGACCTGTCCGCGCAGCGGCTGGCCACCGCCGACCTGGTCGCCGCGGCCAAGTACGGCACGGACAGCCCCATCGACGACCCGGCCCGCGAGCGCCAGGTCCTGGAGGCGGTGGCCCGGCAGGCCGAGGAGGCGGGCGCCGACCCGGAGGCCACCGTGCGGATCTTCCGCGACCAGATCGAGGCCAACAAGGTCGTCCAGCGGGGGCTGTTCCGCCGCTGGGACGCCGACCCGTCCCAGGCCCCGAAGGACCGGCCCGACCTCGGCGAGGTCCGCGAGGAGATCAACCGCGTCAACGCCGAGTTGGTACGGGGCATCGCCCTGTCGCCGGAAGCGCGGACGGCACCGTACTGCGGCGGAGTGCTGACCGTCGCGGCCGTGCGCGTGCGGCACGAGGACCGGCTCGACGGCCTGCACTCCGTCGCCCTGGGGCGGGCGCTGCGGTCAGTCTGCGCGGGCTGACAGGCGCGGTGCGTCGCGGGGGCGGCGGTAGACGGACCACGGCAGGAAGTACTGGGTGACGGTGCCGACCGCGACGGCGTAGAGCACGGTGCCGGCCCCCACGGTTCCGCCGAGCAGCCAGCCCGCCGCGAGCACGGCGAGCTCGATGACGGTGCGGACCCGCCGCAGTGAGTGTCCGGTCAGGGCGGCCGCACCCGTCATCAGCCCGTCCCGGGGCCCGGGCCCGAAGCGCGCGCCGACGTAGACGGCGACGGAGAGCCCGTTGAGGACCACCCCGCCCGCGAGCAGTCCGATCCGGGCGGGCAGGCCCAGGTCGTCGGGGAGGGCGAGCAGGCCGAGGTCGGAAGAGACGGCCAGGACGGCGATGTTGGCGAAGGTCCCGAACGTCGGCCGCTGCTTGAGCGGGATCCACAGCAGCAGCACGAGCACGCCGAGCACGGCGCTGATGGTGCCGAAGCTGAGGGGCGTGCGGTGCTCCAGACCTTCGTAGAGCACGCTCCACGGATTCACGCCGAGCGCCGCCCGGACCAGCATCGAGAGGCTGAACCCGTAGAGGGCGAGGCCGAGCAGGAGCTGGGGCAGACGTCTCAAGGGCCGCTCGTGGAACGGGACGTACGAGATGTCCTGCCGCATTGGTCTGGCCTCCGAGCCGGTGAGCGTGTGCGCGCTTCGAGGACCGCCGCGGGGCAAGCCGCGCATCGTCAAAGCCATTGCGGCCACTCTGTAGAGTGATTGGCCCGTAAAGCACAGCCAATTTCAGGAGAATGGTGTGGTCGACACGCGCCCGGAGCGGCCCCCGGCCGTGGACGAGCAGGTCCGCCGGACGGATCGGACGACGCTCGGCAGCCGGCAACTCGCCGCGCTGCTGCCCGACCCCGCCGGCATGCGGCCCGCCTACCGCCATCTGGCCCGCGCCATCAGCGAGTTGATCCTGGACGGCCGCATCGCCCTGCACGTCAGACTGCCCGCCGAACGCGAGCTGGCGGCCGCGCTCGACACCAGCAGGACCACCGTCACCGCCGTGTACGACCTGCTGCGCGAGAGCGGCTACGCGCACAGCCGCCAGGGCGCCGGCACCTGGACCGCGCTGCCCGCAGGCCGCGCCCCGCACGGTGTGCGCCGGTTCCTCGCGGCCGAGGACACCGCGATCGACCTGGCCAGGGCGGCGCCCGGGCTGCCGCAGCAGGAGCTCACCGACGCCCTCGCCCGGGTCGCGCCCCAGCTCGCGGCGCACGCGCACACCCCCGGCTACCACCCGTACGGCCTGCCCGAACTCCGGGCCGCAGTCGCCGAGCGCTACACCCGGCGGGGTCTCGCCACCGTGCCCGAACAGATCCTGGTCACCTCGGGCGCCCAGCACGCGCTGACCCTCGTCCTGGGACTCCTGAGCAGCCCCGGCGACCGCATCCTGGTCGAGAACCCCTCCTACCCGAACGCTCTGGAGGCGATGCGCCGCGGTCGGCTGCGCACGCTCTCCGTACCCGTCACAGAAGAGGGCTGGGACGGCGATGTCGTCGAGTCCGCCTTCCGGCAATCGGTGCCGCAACTCGCCTATCTGATACCGGACTTCCACAACCCGACCGGTTGCCTCATGCCGCCGGAGGAGCGGGCGAGGGTGCTGCACGCCGCCCGGCGGTGCGGCTCCTGGACCGTAGTCGACGAGACCCTCGCCGAGCTCGCCCTCGACGTACCGGCGCCCGCGCCCTTCGCCTCGCACGCCGCGCCGGGCGGCACCGGCCAGCTCATCACCCTCGGCTCCATGAGCAAGACCCACTGGGCGGGCCTGCGCATCGGCTGGCTGCGGGCGCCCGCCCGGCTCGTCACCGAACTCGCGGGGCAGCGCGTCGCCACCGACATGGGCGGCTCCGTCCTCGACCAACTCCTGGCCCTCGACCTCCTTGACCGGGCGGACGACCTGCTGCCCCGCCGGCTGGAGCAGCTACGGGCGGGGCGCGCCGCGCTCACCGCCGCCCTGGCCGAACACCTCCCGGGCTGGAGCTGGCACCTGCCGCCCGGCGGCCTCTCGCTCTGGGTGGACCTGGGCGAGCCGATCGGCTCGGCGCTGGCCGAGCGGGCGCTCGACCACGGGGTACGGATCGAGAGCGGCTCCTGCTTCGCAACCGACCCGGGCGTCTTCGAGCAACGGCTCCGCATCCCGTACACCATCCCGCCGGACACCCTGCGCGAGGCGGTGCGCCGGATGGCCGCCGCACTCGCCGACGACCCGGTGCGGACACGGGGCGGCGGTGCGCGGTCGCACTGGGTGGCGTGAGGCAGGGCCGAGTCACTGGGTGGCCTGAGGCAGGGCCGAGTCACTGGGTGGCCAGAGGCAGTGCCAAAATCGCCATCGACCGACCTCATGACCCGAACGTAAGCGTGACGACGCAGCTCAGGAGCTCGCAATTGGCACTGGACCTCAACCTGCTGCGCGTGCTCGACGCCCTGCTCCAGGAGAACAGTGTGACCCGCGCCGCCGAGCGGCTCGGAACGTCACCCGCCGCCGTCAGCCGCATGCTGGGCCGCCTGCGCCGCGCCGTCGGCGACCCGCTGCTCGTCCGCGCCGGGCAGCGCATGGTCCCCACCCCGCGCGCCCTGGAGCTGCGGGGTGAGGTCGGCGAACTACTGCGCGGTTGCGACGACTTGCTGCGCCCCGGGGCGGGGTTCGCCGCGGGCCGGCTCCAACGGACCTTCACCGTGCAGGCCACCGACCTCCTCCTGGCGGGACTCGCGGGAACGCTGACCGACCGGATCCACGCCGAGGCCCCACACGTGGACGTGGTCTTCCTGCCGGAGTCGGTGGAGGGCGGCCCCGCGCTGCGCCAGGGCTGGCTGGACGTCGAACTGGGCTCGCTGACGCATCTGGATCCGGAGATCCGGACCCAGCGGCTCGTGACGACGAGGGTGGTGGCCGTCGCCCGCAGCGGTCACCCGCTCTTCGACGGCCCGATCGACGCGCGCCGCTTCGCCGCCGCCGACCACATCGGCATCTCGCGGCTCGGCAAACGCCAGGGCCCCATCGACGGCGCCCTCGCGGAGCTCGGCCTGCGCCGCAGGACCGCGGTCGTCGTGCCGAGCCACACCAGTGCGATGGTCCTCGCCAGGAACACCGACCTCGTCACACTGACCCTGGAGGACTGGCTCACGGACACCATCTCGGCCCTCGGCCTGCGCACGTTCCCGATCCCGCTGGACCTCGACCCGGTCGAGCTCGGCATGGCGTGGCATCCGCGCAACTCCTCGGATCCGGGACACCGGTGGTTCCGCGACCACGTGGCGGCCGCGGTGCTGGGGGCGGGGTCCGCCGCCTAGGACTTGTCGGGGTACGCGTGGAGCGAGATGTGTAGCTGGTGAGGGCTTGGTGGCACCAGCTGAAGTCGTACAGCAGGAACTCGGCGATGGTGCCGTACGCCGTGTTCAAGGGGGACATGAACCCTCAGCAACGGCCTAGCGGATGGTGAACTCGGAGGAAGTACCTTCGGATGCCCACGGTTCTTCGCCGGTCGGTCCGCTGTCCGCGCCGACGTGCAGGTCGCCGTTGCTGTCGAGGTGTGCGGTGGAGGTCGCGGCGATTCTCAGCCGGAACGTCCGGGTGGCACCGACCGGCTGCGCCACCCGGGTCAGCACGGTCATCTTGGCAACATTGACGCCAGGCTTGCGCGGAGGAATATAGGTACGCACCGGGCGCCACTGACCGTCGATGAACCACTGCAGCTTGAACGACGACTTGGGGCAGTCGCTGCCGTTCGGCCCATAGCAGGACTGGAAGGTCCGCACGGTCATGGCGCGGTAATCCGTCGTCGACGTATTGGTCAGGGTGATGGTGGTCTCGTTCCACTCCCTGCCGCGCCGCAGCGTTTCGGTCATTGGCGAGGCCCTCATGTGGACCAGGTCCAGCGAGGGAGAGACGCTGTGCTCGGACAAGGTCTTCCCTGTGGCGTCGAGCAGGGACACCGAGACGGGGAGGTCCTGGTTTGCCTGTGTGGTCTTGAACCTCGGAGTGACCCGTAGCTTGAACCGGTTCGAGCCTTTGCGCAGCGCCAGCTGGTAAGTACCGGTCACCAACGAGTTGACCCAGTCTGGATGGCCGGTCAGCGCCACCGGCGTCCAGCCGGTGGCGGAGATGTCGTGGCGGGCCACGGTGAGCTTGCGTTCGTCACCTCGGTGGACGGTGAACTGGACCTTCACGGTGACCTGCCGCCCGGCGGCCATCCGGTTGGTCACCGTGCCGCGCAAGTACCCGGGCGCGGCGACCGACATAGACCCCGCTGTCTCCAACTCGACCTGCACCGCCGGGGCGCTGGAGGTCGCCGTGGGTTCGGGGGCTGGATCCGGGGACCCACACCCCGCCACCCCAACGCTCAGCATCAGCAGGGTCGCCGCCCCGATGCGCAGTCTCATCCGCCATCCCTTCCCCCGTACAGCTGAACGGCGATGGAGGCGCGATCCTTTATCGCTCTCAGACGCCGCGCGCATGATCCTACGGGCGTTCATGAGCCGCCGAAGGATATGTGCAGCCGGTTCTCATAAGGCAGCGCACGTGGTGCTGCGCATGCTGGGTGCAGCTGGCCGGTGCGCCGGCATGCAAGAACTGCAGTCCAACTAGCCAGAGCAGTTCGGCGGCATCTGTCGGGGGGACAACCTTCCTCGCCAGCCGGGTGCGCGCGAATGAGTCCGGCTGTTCGGCCGCCATACGGGCGGGGTCGCTTGCGCTGCTCGGGTCTATGTCAGCATTTCAGGCCGATGATGCCCCAGCCGCGCCCTGCAGCCTCGGTGACCACCGCCCCCCACTCGGTGACGAGCGCAGCAAACGACAAGAAGTCGCTGGTCTGCCCCGTGGGCTCGGCGACGTGCTGCTCGAAGGGTTCACGTAGGGACGGCAGGCCGGGCTCAACCTGAGTCCAGAAGTGGCGAAGGGCGGCCACGTCTTCGGGGAGGAGCCATCGCATGGCCTCTGGGCACCAGTGGTTCTCCCGTCCAGATACGGCGGGGGTGAACGGAGGCTGCGCGAACTCCCAGTTGTACTCGCCCCAGAACAGTGGAGCGCTGAACTCATCGAAGGCCGTGCGGAGCTCGGGCCGGGTGAATCCTCGCATTTTGTCCCAGCGTTCACCGGCCCAGAAATGCGGCTTGTACGAGGTGAGGGTGTTACGGAACTCGTAACGTGCGTACCAGGGGCCGTTCGCGGCATCAGGCCAGGTCCATCCCTCCGAATGGTTCGCCCCTCTCGCGTCGTCACTGCCGAACGCAGCGGTTTCCACCAGGTCGGCCCGCAGCTCGGCCGACACCGCTTCTATGTACGCGCAGTCGACGATCAGGAGTTCCATGCAGAGGCCCATTCAGTGAGCGTAAAGCAGCTCGCGGACTGCGGTTGCAGGCATGCACGTCAGCACCACGCACCTCGCGGCACATGGCATAGCTTCTGGCACCTAGGGGAGGCCGAGCTGACGAACGCTGCCCACCTACCCCGCAGCCGCCACCCTCTTGGCCCACCGATAGTCCGCCTTGCCGCTCGGTGAGCGCTGGATGTGGTCCGTGAAGACCACGGCGCGCGGGATCTTGTAGCCCGCGAGCCGCTCACGGCAGTGCGACTGTATCGCCGACAGGTCCAACGCCGAGGCTCTGGTACGGAGTTGGACGATCGCCGCCACCCGGCTGCCCCACCGCTCGTCGGGCACCCCGGCCACCAGCGCGTCGTACACGTCCGGATGGGACTTGAGGGCTTGCTCGACCTCCTCCGGGTACACCTTCTCGCCGCCCGTGTTGATGCACTGCGAACCGCGCCCGAGCACGGTGACGATGCCGGTCTCGTCGACCGTCGCCATGTCACCGAGCAGCACCCAGCGCTCCTCGCCCTTCTGGAAGAAGGTCTCCGCGGTCTTCGCCGGGTCGTTGTAGTAGCCGAGCGGTACGTGGCCGCGCTGGGCAAGCCGACCCGGCTCGCCCACCGGGACGGGCTCGTACGTTGCCGGATCCACCACCTGCGTACGCTCGTTGACCTCCAGGCGGAAGCCCTTCTCCGGGCCCGAGTCGTCCGTCGCCCGGCCGTTGGAACCCGACTCGGACGAGCCGAAGTTGTTCAGGAGCAGCACGTTCGGCACCAGCTCCTGGAACTGGGCGCGGACCGTCTCGGACATGATCGCCCCGGACGAGGAGACGCTGAACAGGGATGACAGATCCGTGCCCTTGAGCGGGCCGCGCAGCGCGTCGATGAGTGGCCGCAGCATCGCGTCGCCGACCAGTGAGACGCTGGACACCTTCTCCTTCTCGATCGTGCGCAGCATCTCCTCGGGGACGTACTTGCGGTGCAGGGCCACCCGCTGCCCGTAGTTGAAGGCGATGAACGACGTCAGCGTCGACGTGCCGTGCATCAGTGGGGGAGCGGGGAAGAAGGTGAGGCCGGGGCCGCCCGCCGCGACCCGTTCGGCCAGCTCCTCGGGGCGCTTCACCGGCTCACCGGTGGGCTCGCCGCCGAAGAGCCCCGCGAAGAACAGGTCCTCCTGACGCCACATCACCCCCTTCGGCATACCCGTCGTGCCGCCGGTGTAGATGATGAACAGGTCGTTGCCGGAGCGCCGGCCGAAGCCCCGCTCGGGCGAGCCCGCCGCCTCCGCGTCGGCGAAGGCCACCACGTCGAGCGGGGGAGCGTCCGCGGGAGGCGCCCCCACCCGTATCAGGTGCCGCAGCTTCTCCGTGCGCGGCAGCGCCGCCGCCACGCGCCCGGTGAACTCGGCGTCGAACACGAGCGCCGCGAGGTCCGCGTCGCGGTAGAGGTAGACCAACTCCTCCTCGACGTAACGGTAGTTGACATTGACGGGCACAAGGCGTGCCTTCAGGCAGCCGAGGACGGTTTGCAGGTACTCGACGCCGTTGTACAGGTGCAGGCCCAGGTGTTCGCCGGGCCTGAGGCCGCTGTCGATGAGGTGGTGGGCGATGCGGTTGGCGGCCGTGTCGAGCGCGGCATACGTCAGCCGGTGCTCGGCGCCGGTGCCGGGATGGTCGATGTAGACGAGCGCCTCACGGTCGGGGACCACGTCGACGACCGACTCGAACAGGTCGGCAAGGTTGTACTCCACCGCACTCCTCCTGACCCCGGTGCCCCACGGCGACGTCCGGCCCGGCGGTTCGTCGGGCCGGTTGGCCTCGGCGGCCTTCGTCGGGTCGTCCGGCTTGGCGGTCATCAGACCAGAGCGGCCCCCAAGTGGGAAGGGGCCCCACGGAGGAAAACTGACTAGGTGTCAGAAAACTATTGAACTGGCTCCCCGGCTACTGCAACCTGTTCCAGGTCCGGAGGCGACAGGCCGCCCGCGCGGTGGCCGTCGATGGAGGGAGCACGGCACATGGGTGGGACGGAACACCTCTCCGTGCGGCGCGAGGGCGCCACACTGGTACTCACACTGAACAGGCCCGAGGCGAAGAACGCGCTGTCCCTCGCGATGCTCGTGGGCCTCTACGACGGGTGGCTCGCGGCAGACGAGGACGACGAGGTCCGCTCCATCGTGCTCACCGGCGCGGGCGGCGCGTTCTGTGCCGGCATGGACCTCAAGGCCCTCGCGGGCAAGGGCATGGAGGGCGAGCAGTACCGGGACCGCCTCGCGGCCGACCCCGATCTGCACTGGAAGGCGATGCTGCGCCACCACCGCCCCCGCAAGCCCGTCATCGCCGCCGTCGAGGGCCACTGCGTGGCCGGCGGGACGGAGATCCTGCAGGGCACGGACATCCGGGTCGCCGGTGAGTCGGCCACCTTCGGGCTCTTCGAGGTCCGGCGAGGGCTCTTCCCCATCGGCGGGTCGACCGTGCGGCTGCCCCGGCAGATCCCGCGTACACACGCCCTGGAGATGCTGCTCACCGGACGGCCCTACTCGGCGGCGGAGGCGGCCGCCGTCGGTCTCGTCGGACACGTCGTGCCGGACGGCACGGCCCTGGAGAAGGCGCTGGTCATCGCCGAGCAGATCAACGCGTGCGGGCCGCTGGCCGTGGAGGCGGTCAAGGCGTCCGTGTACGAGGCCGCGGAGCTGACGGAGACGGAGGGCCTCGCGGCCGAACTGAAGCGGGGGTGGCCCGTGTTCGACACGGCCGACGCCAAGGAGGGCTCCCGGGCCTTCGCGGAGAAACGCGCCCCCGTGTTCCGGCGCCAGTAGTCCTCCCCTCGACCGCGGGGCCGCCGTATCCGGCCGTGCGGTTTCCCACGCCCCGTGCAGGGGCGCCCCGTCGTCGCTCGAAACGGAGTCCCGGTCATGGCATCCGCCTCCCCCGAAGTCCTGCGTGCCCCTCTGGTCGTCGAGTTCCCCTTCACCCGTTCCCTCGGGCCCGTGCAGAGCGCCTTCCTCACCGGGCTGCGCGAGCGCACCCTGCTCGGGGTCAGGACCGGCGACGGACGCACCCTCGTGCCGCCCGTCGAGTACGACCCGGTGACCGCCGAAGAGATACGCGACCTGGTGGAGGTCGCCCCCACCGGCACCGTCACCACCTGGGCCTGGAACCACGAACCCCGCCGCGGCCAGCCCCTCGACACCCCCTTCGCCTGGGTCCTGGTGCGGTTCGACGGCGCCGACACCGCGCTGCTCCACGCACTGGACGCCCCGGGCCCCGACGCCGTCCGCACCGGGATGCGCGTCCGCGTCCGCTGGGCCGCCGAACGCGTCGGCGCCATCACCGACATCGCCTGCTTCGAACCGTACGAGGAAGATGGCGCCCACGCCGAAATGGTGCCGCACAGCGGGGAGTTCACCGACCCCGTCACCGGGATCGTCGCCGCCGCCCGGCTCGACTACACGTACTCGCCCGGCCGCGCCCAGAGCGCCTACATCCACGCCCTCTCCGAGCAGAAGACCGTCGGCGAGCGCTGCCCCTCCTGCCGCAAGGTGTACGTCCCGCCGCGCGGCGCCTGCCCCACCTGCGGGGTCGGCACGGTGGAGCGGGTCGAGGTCGGACCGCGCGGCACCGTCACCACGTACTGCATCGTCAACATCAAGGCGAAGAACCTCGACATCGAAGTGCCCTACGTCTACGCGCACATCGCGCTCGACGGCGCCGACCTCGCCCTGCACGCACGCATCGCGGGCATCCCCTACGACGAGGTCCGCATGGGCCTGCGCGTCGAACCCGTGTGGACCGAGGGCGGCCGCTACCCCGACCACTACCGGCCCACGGGTGAGCCCGACGCCGACTACGACACGTACAAGGAGCTGGTGTGATGGCGCCCCGCAAGCCGACCGTGATGCGACCCGCCCGCGACGTCGCCGTCGTCGCCTTCGGGCAGAGCGACCACCTGCGGACCACCGACGAGCTCTCCGAGGTCGAGATGCTCATGCCGGTGCTGCACGAGGTCCTCGCCGCCACCGGCCTCAAGACCAGCGACATCGGGTTCACCTGCTCCGGCTCGTCCGACTACCTCGCCGGGCGCGCCTTCTCGTTCACCATGGCGCTCGACGGGGTGGGCGCCTGGCCGCCGATCTCCGAGTCGCACGTCGAGATGGACGGCGCCTGGGCGCTGTACGAGGCATGGGTGAAGCTGCAGACCGGCGAGGCCGACACCGCGCTCGTCTACTCCTACGGCAAGTCCTCGCCCGGCTCCGTGCGCGACGTGCTGACCCGCCAGCTCGACCCGTACTACGTGGCCCCGCTCTGGCCGGACTCCGTGGCGCTCGCCGCCCTCCAGGCGCAGGCCCTGATCGACGCGGGCGAGACGGACGAGCCCGCGCTGGCCGGGGTCGCGCGCCGCAGCCGTGCCGACGCGGAGAGCAACTCCCATGCACAGCTGCGCGGTTCGGTCGCCCAGGGCGAGTACGCCGTCCGCCCCCTGCGCACCGGGGACTGCCCGCCCATCGGTGACGGAGCCGCCGCCGTGATCCTGGCCGCGGGAGACCGGGCCAGGGAGTTGTGCGGGCGCCCGGCCTGGATCCGGGGCATCGACCACCGCATCGAGGCACACACTCTGGGCGTCCGGGACCTCACCGACTCGCCCTCGACGCGGCTGGCCGCCGAACGCGCCGGAGTCTTCGAACGCCCCGTGGACACCGCGGAGTTGCACGCCCCGTTCACCTCCCAGGAAGTCGTCCTGCGCAAGGCCCTGGAGCTCGGCGACGACGTGGCGGTCAACCCCTCCGGCGGCGCCCTCGCCGCCAACCCCGTCATGGCGGCGGGACTCATCCGGCTCGGCGAGGCCGCCGCCCGCATCCACCGGGGCGCCTCGGACCGGGCCGTCGCGCACGCCACCTCCGGGCCCTGCCTCCAGCAGAACCTGGTCGCCGTCCTGGAAGGAGACGCACGATGAGCAGTCCGGTGGGCAAGGAGCCCGTGGCCGTCGTCGGGATCGGCCAGACCAGGCACGTGGCCGCGCGACGGGACGTGTCGATCGCGGGCCTGGTCCGCGAGGCCGCCCAAGCCGCCCTGACGGACGCCGAGTTGACGTGGGCGGACATCGACGCCGTCGTCATCGGCAAGGCCCCGGACTTCTTCGAGGGCGTCATGATGCCGGAGCTGTACCTCGCGGACGCCCTCGGCGCCGTCGGCAAACCCATGCTCCGCGTCCACACGGCGGGCTCCGTCGGCGGCTCCACCACGCTGGTCGCCGCCAACCTGGTCGCGGGCCGCGTCCACGGCACCGTCCTGACCCTCGCCTTCGAAAAACAGTCGGAATCGAACGCGATGTGGGGCCTCTCCCTGCCCATCCCCTTTCAGCAGCCGCTGCTCGCGGGCGCGGGCGGATTCTTCGCCCCGCACGTGCGCGCCTACATGCGGCGCACCGGCGCGCCCGACACGGTCGGCTCGCTCGTCGCGTACAAGGACCGCCGCAACGCCCTGAAGAACCCCTTCGCCCACCTCCACGAGCAGGACATCACCCTGGAGAAGGTGCAGGCGTCACCGATGCTGTGGGACCCGATCCGCTACTCGGAGACCTGCCCGTCCTCCGACGGCGCCTGCGCGATGGTCCTCACCGACCGTGCGGGCGCGGCCCGTTCACCCCGGCCGCCGGCCTGGATGCACGGTGGGGCGATGCGCAGCGAGCCGACCCTCTTCGCGGGCAAGGACTTCGTGTCCCCGCAGGCGGGCAAGGACTGCGCCGCCGACGTCTACCGGCAGGCCGGCATCGCGGACCCGCGCCGGGAGATCGACGCCGTCGAGATGTATGTGCCGTTCTCCTGGTACGAGCCGATGTGGCTGGAGAACCTCGGCTTCGCGGCGGAGGGCGAGGGGTGGAAGCTCACCGAGTCCGGCGTGACGGAACTCGACGGCGACCTCCCGGTGAACATGTCCGGCGGCGTCCTGTCGACCAATCCCATCGGCGCCTCCGGGATGATCCGCTTCGCCGAGGCGGCGCTCCAGGTGCGCGGTCAGGCGGGGGAGCACCAAGTCGAGGGCGCCCGAAGGGCGCTGGGGCACGCCTATGGAGGCGGCTCGCAGTTCTTCGCCATGTGGCTGGTCGGCGCCGAACCACCCACCACCTGACGGCGCCCGGCCCACCGGGGGCGGCCGAGGTCCTGCCGTCGCGGCCTGTCCGGCGCCCGGAGCGAAAGCTAGGCTGGCGCCGGACGACGCATTCGGGAGGAGCACGGACGTGGCCGACAGCACCATTCAGCACCATCCACTCGCGGGCTGGGACAAGCCGGAGCTCGACCTCAGCACGGCGGACTGGCGATCGAGCAGCGAGGGGCGGGGCGATGTGGAGATCGCCTTCGTCGAGGGCTTCGTCGCGATGCGCAACGGTCGGCGCCCCGAGAGCCCTTCCCTCATCTTCACTCCGGCGGAGTGGGGAGCCTTCGTCCACGGCGCCCGCACGGGCGAGTTCGACCTGACGTAGGAGGGCGCGCGCTTCCCGTACGTACGACGCACAGCTACGGAAGACGCACGGCCGCGTGAGACGCACGGCAACGTACGACGCACGGCCCGTCCGGCACCGACGCGGTGCCGGACGGGCCGTGCCGGTGAGGTGGCCGTCCGCACGCCGTCGCCGCCGTGCCCGCCGTCGGCGCTTCGTGGCTGGTCGCGCGGTGCCCGGTGGTCCGCGGGGCGCCCCGCCCCCGCGTCGGGAAAGGCCGAAGGCCACGTACCATGGGCGCATGTCCTTCCTCCGCCGCCGCAGCTCCGCCACTCCCGCGGGCCCGGACTTCGACGTCCTGGCCATGGACCCCGGTGACTGGCCCGGCAATCTCGGCGCGGGCCTGCTGCCCGCCCCCGACGGCAGCTGCCAGGGCGTCTTCCTGCGGTACGACCTGTTCGGCGGCCGCGGCCCCGCGATGATCATCGGCAACCTCCCCGAGGGCTCGCCCGCGCGCGAGACCGCCGAGGGCGAGGTCCCCTTCGAGGTGGCCCAGCTGCTCCTGGCGCTGGAGAACGACGAAGAGGTCACCGTCGTCTCGTCCGAGGACCTGCCGGTGATGCAGGGGGACAACCTCCTCATCGTGCGTCGCCTCAAGCTCTCCGAGAGCCGGATCTCCTGCGTGCAGTTCGACCGCAGTGACAACGTCCTGGTGACCATCGCCGCCTGGGACCGCCCGATCACCGACGACCTGTACGCGCTGTTGAAGCCGCTGCCGGCCGAGCTCTTCCAGCAGGGCTGAGCCGCACCGCACGCGCGTCGGGGACCGCCCCGGCGCAACCGCACCTCCGCCCACGCGCTGCCCCGATCCCTGCACGGATCGGGGCAGTTTTGTGTCGTGCCCTTGCCAGCCAGTCATCGGACTTTTAACGTGACCGGTCATGACTCAGGGGATCCAGAGGATCACGCGCAGGACCACCATGAAGTCCGCGCTCGGCGGTGCTGCGGCGCTGGCCGCGGGCGGTGGCACGCTCGCGGGCGCCGGTCCCGCCTCGGCTGCTGCCGAAACGGGGAGGCGCGACACCTCCGATGAATTGACGCTCTGGTACGGGAAGCCCGCCGAGGACTGGGAGCGTGAGGCCCTGCCCATCGGCAACGGTGCACTCGGCGCCATGGTCTTCGGCACCCTGACCTCCGAACGTCTCCAGTTCAACGAGAAGACCCTGTGGACCGGCGGCCCCGGTGCCCGGGACGGCTACGACTTCGGCAACTGGCGCGCGCCCCGGCCCGGCGCCCTCGACGCCGTCCGCGATGAGCTCGACGCGCGAGGCAGGCTGACCCCCGACGAGGTGGCCGCGCGGCTCGGTCAGCCGCGCCGCGGCTACGGCGCCCACCAGACCTTCGGCGACCTCCACATCGACGTGCCCGGCGCCCCGGCGGCGCCCGACGCCTCGTACCGCCGCGCCCTCGACCTGGAACGGGGCCTCGCGACCGTCACGTACCGCCAGGAACAGACAGGCCACCACAGGGAGTTCTTCGCCTCGTACCCCGACGGGGTGATCGTCGGCCGCCTCTCCGCCGACCGGCCCGCCCAACTCACCTGCACGTTCCGCTACTCCTCGCCGCGCGCTGACTTCACCGCGACCGCGCACGGCGACCGGATCACCGTGCGGGGCGAACTCGCCGACAACGCCCTGAAGTTCGAGGCCCAACTGCGCGTGGTGCATCGGGGCGGGACGCGCGTCGCGCACGACGACGGACGCGTCACGGTCACCGGCGCCGACCAGGTGTGGTTCGTCCTCGCGGCGGGCACGGACTACGCCGACACCTACCCTGACTACCGGGGCGCGGACCCGCACGCCGCCGTCACCCGCACCGTCGACAAGGCCGTAGCGACGGGCCACGCCGCGTTGCGCGCCCGCCATCTGCGCGACCACCGCGCCCTGTTCGGTCGCGTCGCCCTGGACATCGGGCAGGCGCTGCCCGACGACGTCCCCACGGACCGGCTGCTCAAGGAGTACGGGGCGGGGGCCGCCGAGGCGGGTCCGGAGGCGGGTGCCGCCGCCGACCGGGCGCTGGAGGCGCTCTTCTTCCAGTACGGCCGCTACCTCCTGATCGCCTCGTCGCGCGCCGGCTCGCTGCCCGCCAACCTCCAGGGCGTCTGGAACAACAGCACCACCCCGCCCTGGTCGGCCGACTACCACACCAACATCAACCTCCAGATGAACTACTGGCTCGCCGAGGCCGCCAACCTCCCCGAGACGACCGTGCCCTACGACCGATTCGTCGAGGCGCTGCGCGCGCCGGGCCGGCGTACGGCCAAGGAGATGTTCGGCAGCCGCGGCTGGGTCGTGCACAACGAGACCAACCCCTACGGCTTCACCGGGGTGCACGACTGGTCGACGGCCTTCTGGTTCCCCGAGGCCGCCGCCTGGCTCACCGCCCAGCTCTACGAGCACTACCGCTTCGGCGGCTCCACGGACTACCTGCGCGCCACCGCGTACCCGGCGATGAAGGAGGCCGCCGAGTTCTGGCTCGACAACCTGCGCGTCGACCCGCGCGACGGCACCCTGATCGTCACGCCCAGCTACTCGCCCGAGCACGGCGACTTCACCGCGGGCGGCGCGATGGCCCAGCAGATCGTGCACGACCTGCTCACCAACACCCTCGAAGCGGCCCGCGTGCTCGGCGACTCACCGGCCTTCCGCGCCGAACTGGAGAAGACCCTGGACGGCCTCGATCCGGGCCTGCGCATCGGCTCCTGGGGCCAGCTCCAGGAGTGGAAGACGGATCTGGACGGCCGTACGGACGACCACCGGCACGTCTCGCACCTCTACGCCCTGCACCCCGGACGGCAGATCGAGCCCGGCAGCGCATGGGCGGACGCGGCGAAGGTCTCCCTCATGGCGCGCGGCGACGGCGGCACCGGCTGGTCCAAGGCCTGGAAGATCAACTTCTGGGCGCGGCTGCACGACGGCGACCACGCGCACAATATGCTCGGCGAACAGCTCAAGTCCTCGACGCTGCCCAACCTCTGGGACACCCACCCGCCCTTCCAGATCGACGGGAACTTCGGCGCGACGTCGGGCATCGTCGAAATGCTGGTGCAGAGCCAGCACGACGTGATCGAGATCCTGCCCGCGCTGCCGACGGCCTGGCCGAAGGGTTCGGTCCGCGGCCTGCGGGTACGCGGCGGCGCGACCGTCGACATCGACTGGGCGTCGGGCCGCGCCACCCGCGTCGTCCTGAAGGCATCACGCACGCGCGAACTGGTCCTGCGCAGCACGCTGTTCGACGCGGGCAAGAGCGAAGGCAAGGGCAAGGGCGGGAGTGAGGGCTACGGCGAGAAGGTCGTGAAGGTGCAGGCGGGCCGACGGTATGTCTTCGACTGACCTTCTCTTTCGGTGTCGCGTACGAAACGGGAGCGTGCATGCGAAGAAATGTGCAGAACGGTTGTTACCAAGCCGGACGGGTCCGTTCGGGTGATGCGCCGGGTGGTGTCACCGGCCGCGCGCCGGAGCGCACAAGCGCTTGCCATTGATGGTTCAACGGGTGGGTGTAGCGCTCAGTGAATGTCAGGGTCACGACTTTTGTAAGGTGCTGAGACGTTCAGGCAATGGTTACGGAAATGTCCGTGATTCGTAACTGATCCCGGTCGGCCTGCCGGAGGCGTCACCGAAGCTTCACAGTTTGGTTCCTCGGCCCACACCGGACCGGGAACTCGTACCGCGCACCCACCAGCTTCGGTATCGGCTGGTGGAGCACTGCTCTTGAGGGGACAGCACCATGTCTGCTTCTTCGACCGCCCGCCGCCTCGCCGCCACGGCCGTGACCGTCGGCGCCGTCATCTCGACCGTGGCCCTGCCGGCCGCCGCCGCCGATCACGGCCACCACCGGCAGCCGCAGGTCGCGATCAGCGCCGTCCAGGCCGACAGCCCCGGCCGTGACGACAACTCCAACCGGTCGCGGAACGCCGAATGGGTCAAGATCACCAACACCACCCGGCACTCGGTGAACCTGAAGGGCTGGACGCTGCGCAACCGCGACGGCCAGACCTACCGCTTCCGCAACGTCTGGCTCGCCGGCCGGTCCTCGGTCAAGGTCCACACCGGAGTCGGCCACGACACCCGCGCCGACCTCTACCAGGACCGTCGCCACTACGTGTGGGACAACCACGCCGACAAGGCGCTCCTGCGCAACGACCACAACCGCACCGTGGACGCGAAGTCCTGGGGTCGCGGCGGCCACCACCACAACCACCACTGACCCCTCATGGGGTGAGTGATCCGGTCCGCGCCGGGCAGCCTGTGCTGCCCGGCGCGGCCGTGCGGTGGTCTCGACGGCGCGGCGGACCGGCGCCACCATCGGAGCAGCGCGGAGCGGAGACCCGATGACCTTGAACCCGCGGACCACCCGGCGCAACCGGCGAACCAGGCGCCACCGCGCCTGGCTGCCGGTTCTGCTCCTCTGCACCGCACTCGCCGCGGGAGGGTGTGCGGGCGGTGGCCCGGCTCGGACCGCGCCCAAGGACGGCAACAGCGCGCCGCCACAGGACCGTGACCGCGCCGGCCCGTCTGACGGCGGCCGGACGCCGGGCGGGGGCTGGCAGGCGGAGGCACGGGACGCCGTCGGCGTGGTCGACAGGTTCTGGCAGGCCCACTGGAACGACCACTTCACCGGCGCCTACGCCTCGCCGACCGTACGCGGCGCCTACACCCCCCGCTCCGCCGACGCCCCCGCCTGCGCGGGCGAACCAGCCGTCGCCTTCAACGCCTTCTACTGCCCGGCCGAGGACTTCATCGCCTGGGACGCCGAGTTGCTGAGCACCGGGTACGAACAGGGCGACGCCTGGGTCTACTTGGTGATCGCCCATGAGTGGGGCCATGCCGTGCAGCGCCGCGTGCAGGGTTTGTCGGCCGTCGTGGCGGAGCTCCAGGCCGACTGTCTGGCGGGGGCGACGCTCTTCGGCTCCGAGGACCTGAAGTTCGAGCCGGGCGACGAGGAGGAGCTGGCCCAGGCGCTCACGGCCCTGGCCGACGACACCCCCTGGACCGACTCGCAGGACCACGGCGACGCCGACCAGCGCATCAACGCGTTCAGCAGCGGCGGCAACCGGGGAGTGGGCGCCTGCCTGAGCGCGTGAGGTCCGGCCGCCGAGGGTCCCTCGTATGCCACGCGCGGGATGCGGCCGAGCGGGCGCGCCGCTGCACTGGAGACTCCACGTATCGATTGGAGTTGAGGTTCATGCGTACTCGTCGACTTCTCGCCGCGGGCATGACCGCCGTGACCGTCGTGATCATCGGCGCCGGCACCGCGATCGCCGACGACCCCGCCGCGACCACCCAGGGCGGCAAGGGCGGCGGGGGCCTGCTGGGTGGCCTCCTCGAAGGCCTCCTCGGCGGACTCCTGGGCGGGCTTCTCTGAACCACCCCGGTACCGCTCCGTTCGACCTCTTCGCGAAGGACGCGTGCCCCGGTGGCACGCGCTCTTCCCGTCAGGGACCGGTCCTGAGCCCGATCATCCCCAGGCCGTCGACCGCGGCCGGAGAGAGCGTCGACTCGTCCAGGCCCGCCAGCGGCGTCCAGGCCACGGCGGACGTGGAGTCGTCGGTCTTGGCCACCCGGACGGTCCCCGGGGCGAGCTCGACGACGTAGAAGAGCCCCACCAGGTGCTGGCTCACGCCGAACCTGCACGCCGAGTACGTCCGGGCATCCACCAGCCGCGCGCCGCGGAGTTCCAGACCGGTCTCCTCGTACAGCTCTCGAGCTAGCGCCTCCTCGGGCTGCTCGCCCGGGTCGATGCCGCCGCCGGGCAGATGCCACAGTCCGGGCTCGAACACCGAGGAAGCGTCGGAGAGTTGCGTCAGCAGCAGTTCGTCCCGCTCGGCGGCAACGGCGTACGCCGAGACACGTGAACGCACCTGATCCCCCACCTGGGCACCTCCGAAGTTCTCCACCCCGCCCTGCCCGGCGTCTCGGGATCACACCAGATCGTACGAGGGGCCCGGTCGCGCGTCGGGTCCGGGCCTGCCTCCGCGCAGACCCGGACCCGACGCTCACCTGACGGGGTAGACAACCGACGGCGCTACGAGGCCTGCCGCACCACCTCCACGTCGGCGGCCCGCACATACCCGACCCGGTGGCCGTACTGGATCACGTAGTACACGTCCTTGCCGCGCACCACCTTGTGCGGCGCGGTGTCGAACGTCGGGGCGTAGAAGTACTCGCCCGGCACCTTGTCGCCGATCACGTACTTCTGGCCCGCGAGGATCTTGTACGGCAGCGGGGAGACCGCCTGCACGGGCACGCCCGCCGGGTACGCCTCCTTCTCCGGGTACGCGCGTCCGTACACGGGGACCTCGGCCGCACCGTCCTTCGGCGTCACCACGGAGCCGCGTGCGTCGACCGCGGTGGGCTGCTTCTTCGGGTTCTTGAACCAGGCCTTCTGGCCGAGGTACCAGACGGCCGTCCAGTCGCCCTGGCGGTCCGCCACCGCGTACTGCTGGCCGGTGGAGAGCCGTGCGCCCGTGTCATTCACGTCGATCGTGGAGTCCTGGCCGCCGGGGCGCCTGCCGATGTCCTTGATCAGCGGCGCGTCGTCGCGCGGTTCGGTGTGCACGCGCACCGCGGCCGAACCGTGCGGCGCGCACGTCTCGCCGGGCTTGACGCAACCCGTGTACTCCGGACGGTTCTTGGTGTAGTCGGGGGCGATGGTGACGAGGCCGCCGCCCTTGCCCTTCGCGGCCTTGAACGGCTTGCCCAGCAGCGTGAAGTAGTGCTGCCAGTCCCAGTACGGGCCCGGGTCGGTGTGCATCCCCGGGATCGACGACGTCACGGTGCCCTGGACGTTGTCGTGGCCGAGGATGTGCTGGCGGTCCAGCGGGATGTCGTACTTCTTGGCGAGGTACTTCACCAGGCGCGAGGACGTGCGGTACATCGCCTCCGTGTACCAGGTGTCGGGCGCGGTGAGGAAGCCCTCGTGCTCCAGGCCGATCGACTTGGAGTTCACGTACCAGTTGCCCGCGTGCCAGGCGACGTCCTTCGCCTTCACGTGCTGGGCGATGTGGCCGTCGGTGGAGCGCAGGGTGTAGTGCCACGACACGTAGGTCGGGTCCTGCACCAGGTTCAGGACGCCCTCCCACCTGCCCTCGGTGTCGTGGATGACGATCGAGTCGATGCTCTGGCTCTTCGGCCGGTCCGCCAGGTCGTGGTTGCCGTAGTCCGGGTTGCCCTGGGGATCCTTGAACTCCTCGTACGGCGCCGGGATCCACTCGCACGACACAGTCTTCGGGCACTCGGTCTGCCCGGCCGGCGCCTTGCGCAGCCCCACCCGTTTCACCTGCGCCGCATCGGGGCTGAGCCCCCGCACCGGTGCGAGCGCCACCCGCTGACCGGAGTCCGTGGTGCGCCGCTCGCCGTCCCGCATCACCGCGAACACGTCGTTGGCGTACGTGGCCGCTGTGGCCTCGTCGTCCGCCCCGGAGAAGCGGGCGATCGCGCCGTACCAGTCGGCGGGGTCACCGCTCAGCGGCTTGCCGAGCCCCCGCTGGGCCGCCGCGAGCAGCGCCGCGCCGCCCTCGACGTTCGCGGCGGGATCGGTGCGGAGCCGCTGCGCGGACTTGCCGGTGAGTTTCGCCGCGCGCGGCAACGTCTTGAGCCGCGCGGGGAGTTCGGACTCCGCGGGCACCTCGGTGGTGGGCGGCGCGGCGGGGCGCGAGGTGTCGCCGCGCGGGTCCTCCGTGCCCTCGCTGTGGTGCGGGGCCGAGGCCAGGGCGGTGCGGGCGTCGGTGAGATGCATGGGGCCGTAGCCGCCGGTGACGCTGGCCGCGCCGCCGTGCCCGTCCCAGCGCGACTGCAGATACGAGACGCCGAGCAGCACGCTCTGCGGCACGTGGTACTCGGTGGCGGCGGCCGCGAAGGCCTCCTGCAGCCCGTCCGCCGAGGTCGGTCGGGACGCGCCCGAGGACGGAGCCGCGCCGAGCAGCGGCACCAGCAGGCCGGCGGCCGCGAGGGCGCCTGCCGTCCTGACGGTACGTCTGCGCGCGGACGGGGTGGGGGCGGTGCCGGATGCTCGCAATGCAGCCTCCTGGGACTCCTGGGCCGGTGAAGCGTGACGGGGCGTGCGGGGCCGGGCGTGGGTCAGTGGTACCGGCTCTCCGACGATCCGTCAATCATGCCCAGGGCAAGGGATTTCCCATGTCAGCGCGGGGTTCGGCGGGTTGGGGGCGGGTTTTCGCCAGAGGCGGCCCCACCGCCTGCGTCGCGTCAGTGGCGTGGACCAATGGAGGGTCGGGGGATCCGCGAGATCCACCTGTTCGGTGGAGTGGTGCGGCCGGCCCTACGGGCTGTCGCCGGACCAGTCGAAACGGCCCGGATCGCGCGGGCGCGGCCCGTACGTGGCCCGGCCACCGGCTCCGAAGCGCCCCAGCTCCGTCGGGAGGGCGACACCCGTTTCTATCTCCTCCGGCGTCCACCCGGTGATGTCGAGCAGCAGCCCGTCCAGCGGCCCGCCGACAAGTTCGGCGTAGCGCTGTCCCGGCCGCGGGCCCGGGTGCTCGTGGTCCTGGCCGTACACACGGCCGCGCAGCAGCTGCTCATCGTCGCTGTCCATACGGTCCAGCGTCTCAGCCACCACTGACAACGGGGCTGTCGCGTGCCGCTTACCCGCCGATTCCATCTTTGAGGTGTGGTTAGCGGTGCACTTCGCATTCGCTTGCATAAAGTTCAGAATGTCGTTGCACGATAAACAGGTTAATGAGTATGGAGGCACCCCGGCCGAATTCTGTCAGTGGCCATAAGTAAGATGGCCGAATGACAAATCGGGGGCGCACACTCAGAGTTGTAGCGGTACTCACGTTGTCGGCGCTCGCGCTGACGGGATTCACCACAGGGCGAGGCCACGGGGGAAGCAGCCGTCACGGAAGTGGTGGCGGAGGCGGAGGCGGGTGCAGCAGTTCGAGCCAGGACCACGACAGTTCCTCGTCGAGCAGCTCCGGTTCCTCGGGATCGGTGTCATCGGGCTCGGATTACGACGATGACGACGACGATTCGTACGGCAGCAGCACCAGTGGCAGCAGCACCAGCGGCGGCAGTGGAAGCAGCGGCGGCCGATCGAGCGGTGGAGCGTACAACCGCCGGCCGAACCACGACTCCACCGCCTCCAGCTCGCCCGGAGGCCACGCGCTGCGCGACGCGAAGGTCGAGCTGGTGAAGTGTGCGAGTCCGGCGGCTCCCTACGCGACCGTCAGGGTCACGAACAGCAACAACAGGACGAGCCGCTTCTATGTCTCCGTCACGTTCGTCGACGCGGCCGGCATCACTCTCCGCGGGCAGACCCAGAAGGTGAAGGTTCCCGGCAACGGCAAGGTGACGGCTCGAGTGAAGCTGGGGGGAGAAGGCCTGGTGGAGTCGGTGGACCACTGCGAGGTCGAACCGCAGGCGTTGCCCGCCTCCAGCTGAACCCCTCTCGGTTCCCGACCGGACGCCGCCCCACCCATTCGGCCCCGAAGCGGGGGTCGGTGGGTGGGGCGGCGTCGTTGCGCGCCAAGGGGAAATCGTTTTGCGCGGGCGGGCAGCTTGCCGCCTCGAAGGTCCCTTATCCGGATGAAGCTGACGCTTTGCCCGAACCGTCTTCATAGGGCGGGTTGTCTGTTGCGGCATGACTTCTCAAGGCGCACATCTCACCCATCCCGGCCTCGCCCGGATCACCGTCCACTCCGCCGACGCGACCACCGTGAACGCCGTGGCCCACGCCATCGCCGACCACCTGAACGCCACCAGCCCCACCGATCCTGAGCCGCTGCCGGACGAGGGTGGGGTGGTGGTGCACCAGTACGTCTACGCGACTCCGCCCGACGACACGCCCCAGGTGGCGGGGGAGTAGCGGAAGGCAAGAGGACAAGAGGAACGGAAGAAGGGCGGCGGCTCACGGGGGTGGGACCCGGGTCAGGACCAGACCGTGAACGTCACGGTGACGGACGACTTCCTGCCCGCCGCATCCGTGACCGTCAAGGTCGAGTTGCGGAGACCCCAGGTCGTCGGGGTGCCCGACAGCACGCCCGTCGTGGGGTGAACGGCCAGCCCGGCCGGGAGGTTCGTGGCGGTGAAGGTGTGCGGGGCCGTGCCGCCGGTCACCTTCAGCGGCAGGCTCAACGGGCGCCCCACGTGAGCGTTCTGGCTGCCCGGCGAGGTGAGCTGCGGCGCCCCCGTACCCGGCTCCGTCACCTTCCACGCGAAGGACGTGGACCCCTTCTTGCCGGCCGAGTCCGTCGCGGTCAGCGTCACCTGGTACGTCCCTGCGGTCGTCGGCGTGCCCGTGACCGTGCCGGTGGACGCGGCCACGGACAGCCCCGGCGGCAGTCCGGTGGCGGTCCACGTGTAGGGAGCCGTACCGCCCTCCGCGCTGTTCCGCAGCTCCACCGGACTGCCGGTGGAGCCGGTCTGCGCGGACACGGCCGCCACCGTCACCTCGCCGGGCTGCGGGTCCGAAGTGGCAAGCCGAGCCCCGAACTTGGTGAGCGCCTCGTTCACCGGCTGGAAGATGGTGAACTTCTCGCCGCCTCCGCTGCCGCAGGTCGCGCTGCCGCCGCCCGAGTGCAGGCCCACGGCTTTCCCTCCGGCCGCGGTGACGTAACTGCCGCCCGAGTCACCGCCCGCCGAACACGCGCTGGTGTAGGAGAGTCCGTCGATCACCACGTTCCCGTAGTCGACGCTCTGATCGACCTTGGTCACCTCGCCGCACTGGTACCCGGTCGTCTGGCCGGAGTGGCATATGGCCGTCCCCACCACCGCGTCGGCCGAGCCCGTCACGGGGACGTCCCCCTTGCCCCAGCCCGCGACCTTGGGCGCCAGGGACCACCCCGGCTGGTCGACGTCCACGATGCCCATGTCGCCCTCGCGGGCGTTGACCGACCCCGAACCGTTCCTGTTCGAGGTGCCCACGCGCGTGCCGTCCTTGCCGTACGCGGGCTGGTCGGCGTCGTTGGTGCAGTGTCCGGCCGTGAGGAACGCCTTGCCGCCGCCGCTCGTCCGCGTCACCGGAAAGCCGATGGAACAGGGGGACTCGCTGCCGGGTATCCACTTCTCGCCGCCCACCACGTCGCCGCCCTGCTGGCGTGGAACGTCGCGTGACTCGACCACGCGTACGAGAGCGCCGAGGGAGGCGATTCTGGTCCGTAGATCTTTCGTGGCCTTGGTCGACGCGCCGGGGTCGAGGACCACCTCGACCCGCCCGGAGCGTGCGTCCGGGCCCCATGAGCGAACCCCGGGGACCCCTCGGCTCCAGGCGCCGACCGTCCGCGCCGTTGCCTCCAACTCGGCGCGGGTGGCGCGTGTTTGGTGTGGTACGGCTCCGGCGGCGCGTACGGCTGCGGCGGCTCGGTCCGTGGTGACGGAGACGTGCAGGCGGCCGTCGTTCGAGTCGAACCAGAGCGCGGTGGCGCGGTCGCCGACCGTGGCGCGGACGGCGACCGCCGCACGCTGGGCGCGGCTCTCGTCGGCCAGGCGTTCCCGTACGCCTGCGGAGTCCAGCCCCAGATCGCGCGCCAAGGCGGCGCGGAGTCCTGCGGGCAGGGGTGAGGGTGGAGTGCTGTCGGCGTGGGCGACCGGCCCGGGCAGGGCGCCGAGCCCGGCGAGAGCCGCGACGGCCACGAGGCCGGCCAGTAGGGGCCGAGGGCGGCGGGATGGGACGCGCATGCGGGATGGGGTGCGCATGGGGGGCCTTTCGGGTTGGGAGCGTGTCGGTTGCGGGGCGTCAGCGGCGGCTCGGCTTCGTATGTCGGTGACTGGGCGCTGGTGAGGTGATGTGGGCGATGGCGTGCCGTCGCTGAATGGGCCACAGCGTCCTGGGGTCGGGAGCTGGGCGGTATCCGGGAAGGCCCCCGTTGTATGTGGGGGATGCCGGGGGCTGGGGCGTGAGACGTATGCGCCGGGCCCTTACACGGGGCAGGGGGAGGTCAGGGAGATCCCTCGCTCCTTACGTGGGTCACGCACGGGCGTTGTGGCCGAGGAGGCGGCCGCCTACGGTGCCCGGTGTGCGAGGACGGACGAGCGTGGACGGTGAGTTCGAGGAGTGCGGGGCGGGGGACGGCTGGGCCGCAGTGGTCCGTGGCGCCGCATCCCTGCTGCGGCGCCACGGTCGGCTGGCGGTCACCGGCCCCTGGGGTGCGGGCAAGAGCACGCTGCTGGAGGCGCTGGCCGAGCGGTCACCCGTCCAGGAGGGGGTAACGCCGCGTCGTTGCCTGTGGGTGACCGCCCAGGAAGGCGACGCCGACGTCCGCTACGGCGCGCTGGTCCAACTGCTCAGCGCGGCCGAGGCGAACGGGTGCGAGGGTGGGACGCCACCGAGCCCGCAGGACCGTGCCAGTGCCAGTGCCAGTGCCAGTGCCGGTGCCGGTGACCCGGAGCTGGAGGTCGCCCCGCCCGGTGGAAACTCCGGGAGCCGCCGCCCCCCGACGACCGCCGCCGCTCAGCTCCTGCGACACATCGAGGCACCCTCTCCCGCACACCGACTTGCGCTGCGGCTGGCCCTGACACGGATGTTCAGCGAAGGGCCACCGCTGCTCCTCGTGATCGACGGCGCGCAGTGGCTGGACCCCGACAGCGCGGATCTCATCGGCTACGCGCTCCGCACGGTTCCCCCGGCGCAGCTGGGGGCACTGGTCGCCGAACGCACCAGCGGGCGCCCGCCCGTCGCGGCCGCACTGCTCGGCGGGCATCCGGCGGTGTTCCCCGTACCGCCCGCGGACCTGACCGAGACGGCCGCGACCTGCGCGCGTATCGGGTTGCCCGTACGGTGGGCGGCGGCCGTCCACCGGCACTGCGGGGGTCACCGGGCGCTGCTCGACGCATGGGTCCGACACGGTTCCGCTCGTGCGCCGACGCCCGGCGCGACGGCTGCCCCCGCCGTACCGTCCGGCATGACGGTCGGCCTCTCGCCCGCTCCGCCCCGCCAGGTGCGCGAGCTCGCCGCCGCGTGGCTCGCCTCCGTCCCGTCGGACGTCGTCGAAACCCTTCAGGTCGCCGCTCTGGCCGGCA
This sequence comes from Streptomyces sp. NPDC005863, assembly GCF_042871345.1. NCBI lineage: Bacteria > Bacillati > Actinomycetota > Actinomycetes > Kitasatosporales > Streptomycetaceae > Streptomyces > Streptomyces sp. NPDC005863. The sequence continues at coordinate 122,907 of NZ_JBIAII010000010.1, forward strand.
CCTGCGACGTGGACCTGTTGCGCCACAGCGGTCGACGTCGGGCCGAAGACCACCTCTCCCACGCGTTCGACGCCGGGCTGCTCCTCGCCGACCAGGACCGGGACCGGGGCCAAGGTCAGGGCCAGGCCCAGGCCCACGGAGCCCCGTACCGATTCGCCGCCACCGCCCTGGCCGACGCCGCGGCCGCCACCGTGTCCCGCGACCGTCGTACCGCCATCCACCGCGCACTCGCGGCCTGCTCGCACGGCCCCGTCGCTCGGGCTCTGCACGCCGCCCTGGCCCAGGAGACACCGGACCCGGTCGTCGCCGAGGAGACCGCGTATGCCGCGACCCTGGCGCGCGCCGCGGGTGAACGTCCACGCGCCGCACAGCTGTTGCTCCTTGCCGCCCGCCTCACCCCGGCCGACCGGCCCCGGCTGCGCCTGGAGCGGTTCGCCGCGGCCGCGGAACAGGCGGCGGCCGCCGGGTCCGCCGCCCTCACCCGGCGTGCGGCGGACCGGATCATGGCGGAGCACGGCACCCGCGCCCAGCGGGTGCACGCCCTGCTGGCCGTCGTCGACGCGACAGGTCAGGACACGGCCGGCGCCCGCCCCCTGCTCGCCACCGCCCGCAGGATCGCCGCGGACGACCCGGAACTGCTCGCCGCCGTCGAACTCCGTGCCGCCGTGCAGGCGAACATCTCCGGCGAGGACCACGCCGGCGCCCTGCACCACGCCGAAGCCGCCGCCGCCCTCGCCGTACGCGCACGCAACTCACCATTGGAAGCGGCCGCGTTGACGATGACCGCCCGGATGCGGCGCGTACTCGGCCGCGTCGACGCCGCCGCGACCGTACTGGATCGGGCGCTGTCCCTGGCCGTACCGCCGGCGCGGCTCGGGGTGCGGAACAGCCCGCAGTACCTCGCCGCCCGCCACGCCGTGTTCGACGCCCGGCCTGCCGAAGCCCGTGCCCTGCTGCTCCAACTCCTGCCCGTCGCCGAGGAGTCGGGGGAGCCGGAGGACCTGGTCGACCTCTGGCGGAGTCTCGCCGAGGTGGACGCGGGCCGCGGTGCCTGCGGTGACGCCCTGCGCTGGGCGGACCGTGCCGTCGACCTCACCGCGGCCGCCGGCCTGTCACCCGGCCCCGCCTGGTACACCGCCGCCCTGGCCCAGGCCTGCGGCGGACGGCACGATCGCGCGCTGCACTTCGCCGCGCACGCCGTACGCGCGTCCCGGGAAGAGGAGGACGCGCTGCACACGGCGCGCGGCCTGTGGGTGCTCGGGGCGACGCTCCTGCACACCGGACGCGTCGAGAGCGCTGCCGCGGCGCTCGCGGAGGTCGCCGAGCTGGAGTCCCGGTCCGGGGCCGCCGACCCGACCGTACTCCGCTGGCAGGGCGACGCGGTCGAGGCGTTCGCCCTCAGCGGGCGCACGCGGGAGGCACAGGGACTGCTGGAAACCATGCAGGAGCGCGTCGGACCGCATCCCGCGCACGCCGCGTTGCGCGCCGCGCTCACCCGGGCCCGCGCACTCCGCCACCACCTCGGCGGCACCGGCGACGAGGCCGCCGAGCTCCTGACGGATGCGGCGGAGGTCTTCGCCCGGCTCGGCCTGCCGGTAGAGGAGGGCCGCACCCATCTGCTGCGCGGCCGGGTCGAGCGGCGCCGTCGCCGGGCCGCCGGGGCCCGCGCCGCGTGGGAGACGGCCCGGTCGCTCTTCGCGGACGCCGAGGCACACCCGTGGAGCGTGCTCGCCGAGGACCACCTGTCCCATCTGACAGGCCGCGCGCCGGGGCAGCTCCTGACCGAGCACGAGCTGCGGCTCGCCGAACTCGTGCGGACGGGTGCGACCAACCAGGAGGCGGCGCAGCAGATGTTCATCTCGGTCAAGACCGTGGAGACGGTCCTGAGCCGCGTCTACCGCAAGCTCGGCATCCGCTCCCGCACCCAGCTCGCCGCCGCGCTCACCGCCTGACCGGCCTCCGCGACACCCGCGCGTCAGCTCGGGGCCGGCCGCCACGCGGCCTCCGCCGCCTCGACGGTCGGGTGGGTGGGGAAGACCTCGTCCAGCCCCGCGATGCGGAACACGCGGGTGACCCGCGCGGGGACCGCCGCCAGGACTATGGCCGCGCTCGTGGCGAGCGCGTAGTTGCGGGCGGCGAGGAAGACCGTGATCCCCGTGGAGTCGCAGAAGGTGAGCCGGCCGAGGTCGAGGACGAGTTGCTGGCCGGGCCGCAGTTCGAGTCCGCGAAGCGCGACATGGACCTCGGGGGCGGTGCGATGGTCCAGTTCCCCGGTCAGCTCTATGACCGCTCCGGCCGGACCGACGAGCGTACGGATCGTCAGGAGTTGGGTCACTGCTGCTCTTCACTGGTGGGTCGGGGGACGTTGATGGCCAGAACGGCGGTGTCGTCGTCCACGCCGGTGCCGAACGTGTCGAGCAGCTCGCGGATCGCGGCGATGGTGTCCGCGGCCGTGGTGGGCGCCAGCTCGCGTGCGAAGTTGAGCAGGGCCTCGTCGCCGTAGCGGTCGTTGGCGCCGGTGCTCGCGGTGTGGGCCTCGGTGAGCCCGTCGGTGTGCAGCAGCAGGGTGTCGCCGGGTTCCAGGCGGATCGTCGTGGTGGCGATGTGCGCGTTGGGCAGCACGCCGATCAGCTGGCCGCCGGGCGTCGGTACGTAGTCGGCGGTGCCGTCGGCCCGCATCAGCACCGAAGAGGGGTGGCCGCCGCCGGCCAGCGTCACCCGGAAACCGCCGTCGTCGCCCTCGGGCGTCATCAGGCCGAAGATGACGGTGCAGAACCGGGGGTCGGTGCCGTTGTACTCGTGGTTGAGCACGGTGTTGAGGTTCTTCAGGACCGCCACGGGATCCGGGTCGTAGACGGCGGCGGCACGCAGGGTGTAGCGGGCGAGGGAGGTGATGGCCGCGGCGGCGGCGCCCTTGCCGCAGACGTCGCCGAGGAAGAGCCCCCAAGCGCCCGAGCCCAGCGGGAAGAGGTCGTAGAAGTCGCCGCCGACCTCGTCGGTGGACGCGATGTGGTAGTGCGCGGCCACGTTCAGACCGGGCACGCTCGCCAGCGTCGGCGGCAGCAGCGTCTGCTGCAGGGTGGCGTTGAGCCGTTGCAGACGCTCCCGCTCCCGCTCGGCCTCCTGGCGGGCGCGCAGCAGCTCCTTCTCGTACGCGCGACGGTCACGGGCGTCGAAGAGGGTGGTGCGGATCAGCAGCGGCTGACCGTCGCTGCCGGTCTTCACCACCGAGGTGACGAGGACCGGCAGGCGGGTGCCGTCGGCGGCCTTGAGCTCCAGGGCGATGCCGCTGATCTCCCCCTGCATGCGCAGCAGCGGGGCGAAGTGCGTCTCGTGGTAGAGCCGGCCGCCGACGGTCAGCAGGTCCGAGAAGTGCCTGCTGCCCACCAGGTCGCCGCGCTCGTAGCCGAGCCAGTCCAGCAGGGTGGCGTTGACCTTGGCGATCCGGCCGTCGAGGAGCGTGGAGAGATACCCGCACGGGGCGTGCTCGTACAGGTCCTCCGCACTGTCCTCGAGCAGTGCGGAGAACTGCGCGCGCTCCTCGGCCGAGCCGGAGCCGAGGCCGGGTTCGTGGTCCCCGTCCCCGCAGCCCCGGCCGTTGCCGTGCTCGCCGTTGTCGGTCTTGCACATCATCTGAGGGCACCCGCGAACGCGGCGATGGCTGAGGCGGTCTCCTCGGGGGCGGCCAGCTGCGGGCAGTGCCCCGTCGCCTTCAGCGTCACGAACTCACTGCCCGCGATCTGCTGGTGCACGAACGCGCCCACCTCGGGCGGGGCGATCGCGTCGTGGGAGCACTGGGCGACCAAGGTGGGCACGCCCACGCGCGCGAGGTCCTCGCGGTTGTCGGACAGGAACGTCACCCGGGCGAAGACGCGGGCGATCTCCGGGTCGGTGCGGCAGAAGCTGTTCGTCAGCTCCTCGCCCAGCTCGGGCCGGTCCGGGTTGCCCATGATGACCGGCGCCATGGCACCCGACCACCCCAGGTAGTTCGCCTCCAGCGACTCAAGCAGCTCCTCGATGTCCTCGGCACTGAACCCGCCGCGGTAGCCCGTACTCGGGTCGTCGATGAAGCAGGGCGACGGGGCGAGCAGTACGAGACCGGCGAACGCGTCCGGCTCCCGCGCCGCGGCGAGCACGCCCACCGTCGCGCTCACCGAGTGCCCGACGAAGGTGACAGGCCCGAGCGCCAGCTCGCGGCAGATGTCCAGGACGTCGTCGACATAGCCGTCGAGGGACGAGTACCGCTCCTTGCTCCAGGCCGAAAGGTCCGAGCGCCCCGCGCCCACGTGGTCGAAGAGGACGACGGTGAAATCGCGCTCCAGCACCGGAAGGACCAGCCGCCACATGTTCTGGTCGCACCCGAACCCGTGCGCCAGCATCAGCACCGGCCCGGCGGGTCGGCCGGTCACCGTTACGTGGTTCCTGCTCCGTACATCCATGGGGCACATCCTTTCAGACGGACAAGCTGAGGGCGTCCTCCGGGCGGGCCCCCTGCGAACGGCCTCCTTCCCCTTAATTTCAGCAGATGGCGGGCGCATCTTTGTTCAGAGGGGTAGCCCCTACGGGATGGAGCCGGGCGATCACCGCGCCCAGGCCAGCCGCAGCGGTTCGCGGGGGTCCTCGCACACCTCCCACGCGCGGTCGATGACCATCGTCGACCGGCTCCGGGTGTCGTACGCGGCCCAGCCGGGGTCGCCGGTGCGGGCGAAGCGGATCCAGGCGGCCCGCATGTGTGCGGCCAGACCGGCCGGCGGGTCCCCGGGGCCGTGCAGCGCGCCGGGACCGCGCAGGGGAGCGGGATCGGCGCCGAACACGAAGGGGAGCTCCGTCGTGTGGGCGGCGCCGAGCTCCCCGCCCAAGGCGCGCGAGCGCCACGCGAACAGATAGCTGTACGTGCCACCGGCGGACCCGTCGGCGTGCGCGTCGGCCAGGGCCCAGCTGCCCGCGCCGAACAGCGCGTCCCCCAGGACGGCCGACCGCAGCCGCCCCGGCGCCGCCCCCGGGTACGCCGCGCGGTACGCCTCCAGGAGGACATCCGGCGCCGGGTGCGATGCCTCGGCGACGGCCCGGACGTCCGCGTTCGTGGACGTGGCGTGGGCGCCCGAGGGCACCAGGTAGAGGTTGCCTTCTTCCGCGTTGGTGCCGACGAGGAGGTCCACGTCGGCCCCGGCCCCGGCGGCGACGGCGTCGGCGGGCTGCCGGTCGGCGACCACGCTGAAGGGACTGAGCCGAACGAGGGGGTCGAAGGCGTCGGCGGTCCGCAGATCGATCCCGCCGAGCCCGGCGGCGGCTTCGACCAGCCGCTCGTCGGAGACGGGAGCGAACGCGTCGGCGTGCGGCGCGACCCCCAGCGCGGCCGAGACCGCCTCCCGCACCCGCCCGGCCTGCTGCGGCGTGAACGCACCCAGGCCGCTGCCGCTCTGGACGATGGCGCGCCGCACCAGACCCCGGCTCTCCGGCGCGGCGACCGCTGCCGCCGTCAGCGTGGCCCCGGCCGACTGCCCGAACAACGTGACCCGCCCCGGATCGCCTCCGAAGGCCGCGACGTTCTCCCGCACCCAACGCAGGGCGGCGAGCACGTCCAGGAGCCCGCGGTTGCGGGGCGCGCCGGGGAGATCGAGGAACCCGGCGATGCCCAGGCGGTAGTTCACCGTCACCAGGACGACTCCGTCGCGGGCGAAACCCGCGCCGTCGTACAGGCTCGCCCGGGTCGAGCCCGCCACGAACCCACCGCCGTGGACGAAGACCATGACCGGCAGGCCCGCACCGGCGGGCTCGGGCGCCCACACGTCGAGGGTGAGGTAGTCCTCCGCGTCCCCCTCCCGGAAGCCCTGCCCCCTTGAACCCGGCCCCCGGAAGCCCTCCCCGCGGACCCAACCAGGCCCGAAGTAGGGCGACATGTCGATGGCCCCGAGATCGCGGCCGGCCTGGGGCGCGGTGGGGCCCGGCACCGTCGCGTCCCGCACGCCGGCCCAGGGCGTGTGCGGCCGGGGCGCGGCGAAGCGGGCGGCGCCGGCCGGGGGAGCGGCGTACGGGATCCCGCGGAACACCTCGTAACCCTCCCCACGTGCGCCGACCACCGCTCCCTGGGCGGTGCGCACGATCCGTGTCTCCGCGCCTTCGCGCCACCGGGCGTCGCTCATGCGCCGGCCTCCTCTCGGGTGTACGGGGTGTGTGGGGTGTACGGGGTGAAGGGGGCCCATCCCTTGATGGCGAAGGTGCCGCCCGAGCGCTCGACCTCGGCCGCGCCGTGGCCGCCCAGATGCGCGGGTACGACGAGGGCGTTGTGGTCGGCGGCCCAGCCGAGCACCCGGCGGCGCGTGGCGCGGGCCTCGACGGGGTCCTCGCAGAAGCAGCTGTTGTGGTCCGGAGCGATGATCTGCGCCGGGCTGTGGAGCAGATCCCCGACGAACACCGCGCGGTCCGTGCCGCTGTCGAGGGTGAGGACACTGGAACCGGGGGTGTGGCCGGGGGCCGCCTCCAGGACCAGGTTGGCGTCGATCCGGTGCCGCCCCTCCCAGAGCCTGACCAGGCCGGCCCGGTGGACGGGGGCGACGCTGTCCTCGAAGACGTTCTGGTTGCCGCGCCCGAGCAGGGTCCGGTGACCGTTCTCCGGATTCCAGAAGACGAAGTCGGCCCCCGGCATCAGGTACGTGGCGTTGGGGAAGGTCGGGACCCAGTCCCTGCCGTCCAGGCGGGTGTTCCAGCCGACGTGGTCGACGTGCAGATGCGTGTTGACCACCACGTCGACGTCCTCCGGAGCGACGCCTGCGCGCGCCAACTCGCCCAGGAAATCGCTGTTCAGGTGGCTCCACACCGGCGAGTAGGGGCGCTCCTTGTGGTTGCCGGCGCCGGTGTCGACGAGGATGGTCCTGCCCTCGCTGCGCAGCAGCCAGCTCTGCACCGCCGAGTTGACGACGTTCGTGCGCGGGTCGAGGAAGTCGGGTGTGTGCCAGGCGGTGTTCTCCCAGGCGCCGGGCGGGCCGGTCGGCAGGAACGCGTCGGGGGTCATGCCGACGGGCCCGTAGTACTCCTTGATCCGCGTGACGGTTACCGCGCCGAGTTCGATCGTCTCCACGGGGAGGCCTTGCCTCACGCGAAGGTCTTGCTTCTCGGGAAGTCCTTGTTCTGCGGGGAGTTCTTGTTCCATCGGTGCTCCATGGCGTCGTGGTGCCGCCGCCGTACGGTCGGGCGTCGGCGTTGGATCACCACGGTCGCCGGGCCCGCGCGGGGCAACCAGACCCGCCGCTGCCTATCCCGGACAGGGGCAGGCTGTCGGGCACGGTCCGGCGGCAGACTGGGGGCATGAGAGAGCGAGGCCGACTCGGCGACTTCCTGCACGCGCGACGCTCACAGCTGCGCCCCTCGGACGTCGGCCTGAAGGACTACGGCGACCGGCGGCGCGTCAGCGGCCTGCGCAGGGAGGAGATCGCACTGCTCGCCGGGGTCAGCCCCTCGTACTACACGCGGTTGGAACAAGGGCACTCGACCGGCGCCTCCCCCCAGATCCTGGACGCCGTCGCCTCGGCCCTGCGCCTGGACGGGGCGGAGCGCACGCACCTCCACGACCTCGCCGACGCGGGACGGCGCCGCACGCCGGCCCGCCGTCCTCGGCCCGAGCACGTGGGAGCCGCCACCCTGGACCTGCTGCACAGCCTCGACGGCGTGCCCGCCCTGGTCACCGGCCGCCGCGCCGACGTGCTCGCCTGGAACGGCCTCGGCCACGCCCTGTTCGCGTCGCACGTCGACCCCGCGGGCCCGCGGCGGGCGGCCGAGCGTCCCAACCTCGCCCGCATGCTCTTCCTCGATCCGCACACACGTGAGCTGTACATCGACTGGCGGGTGAAGGCCGCGGCGATGGTCGAGAACCTGCGCATGGTCGCGGGCCGGCACCCCGACGACGCACTGCTCTCCGCCCTCATCGGCGAACTCGCCGTGAAGAGCCCCGAGTTCGCCGCCATGTGGTCCGGCCACGGGGTGCGCCCCTGCCATCTGGCACGGCACGAGATGCGTCACCCGCTGGTCGGCACGCTCACCGTCACCCACCAGAGCCTCGGGCTGCCCGAGTCCGAGGACCAGCACGTGGTCCTGGCCGTCGCCGAGGCAGGCTCGCCGTCGCAGGCGGCCCTGACCCTCCTGGCCCAGGCCACGGTGGCGGACCGCGCGGTGGGCGACGGGGCGGACGACGGGGCGGGCCTCCGGGCGGGCCGGGCCTGACCCGGACGAAAGACCGGTGTGACACGCGAGCCTGTGCCCGATCATGGGTGGATGACCGCCTTCTACCACGTGTGCTTCGTCGTTCCCGACCTCGAGCGGGCCATGCAGGACTTCCGGCGCTCCGCCGGCGTCGAGTGGAGCGCCCCGCACTCGGACCGCCTCGGCGCATGGGACTACCGCATCGTCTTCAGCGCGGGTGGCCCGCCGTTCATCGAACTCATCGAGGGTCCCGCGGGCAGCCCCTGGGACGCATCGCAAGGAGCACGCTTCGATCACATCGGCTTCTGGTCCGAGGACGTCCGGCAGGGTTCGAGGCGTCTGGAGCACGAGGGCATGCCCACCGACTTCACCGGTTGCCCGTACGGCCGCCCCTTCGCCTACCACCAGATGGACAGCATCGGTGCCCGCATCGAACTCGTCGACGTCGGACGGCAGGCCGCGTTCCTCGACCGGTGGCACCCGGGCGGAGATCCGATGCCTGCCGTGGCCGAAGACGCGCGCCCGCCTCAAGAGGGGTGAAGCGGCACCACCATGACCGAATCGGTCGACAACACCTGTGACCGCACGCAATCATGGAGTGACCACAGGTGAGGCCCGTACGTCGATCGGTCGCACCGCGAGGGGGCCCCAGTGGAACCATCGGAAGCAGACATCGCCCTCGACCGCGATGTGTTCATGCGGAGCCTGATCCGTGAACTGGCGAGAGTGCTGGAGGACGTGGTCGGCCTGGAGGAAGCGGCCGGATACGTCAGCCTCGTCAGCCAGACCCTCGGCGCCGACATCAACCGCCAGTACGCCAAGGCGCTTTCGGCCGACCGGCTCGACCTCGGGCAGGTGGCCAAGGTCATGGTCGACCTCAAGAGGCGCCTGGGCGGCGACTTCTTCGTCATCGAGGAGAACGAACAGCGGATCGTCCTGGGCAACCGCGTCTGCCCGTTCGGCGAGAAGGTCGTCGGCCGGCCCTCGATGTGCATGATGACGTCGAACCTCTTCGGGACCATCGCCTCGGAGAACCTCGGCTACGCGCGCGTGGAGCTGGACAAGACCATCGCCCGCTGGGACGTGGGCTGCCGCGTCGTCGTGCATCTGCGGCCGCCGTGCGAGGCGGACCAGAGCACCGGACGCGAGTACTACGGCGACATCCTGTGATCCATGACGAGACGCTGGCCCTGTTCCGCAAGATCACCGGACTGCTCACCGAACCGGTGCTGCTCGTCGCCGCCGACACCCGGGTGCTGGCCGCGAATCCGGCGGCCGTGCGGCTGCTGCCGGGCGTCGAGGACGGTCTGTCCCTGAGCGCCATGGTCTCCGAGACCGCCGACGACGTCGCCTCGTTCGTCCGCCAATGGCTGCGCACCGGCCACCCCACGCCCGCCGGCCTCACCCTGCACGGGTACGACGGGTCGCGGGTGCGGTGCCGTTGCTTCGGCGCCCGGGCGCAGTGGCTCGCCACCCCCACCGTCCACCTGCGCGCCGTCCGCATCGACCCCGGCGACCGGTTCCTCACCCTGAAGGAGCGGGTCGCCGCCCTGGACCGGGAGCGCACGCTCCGCTTCCGCGCCACGGAGGACCGCATCGCGCTCACCGCGGCGCTGGACGCCGCCCGCGCCGGACTCGACCAGATGCATGCCCTCGTCGTGACGCTCAGAGCGGCCGCCACGGCGGCCGACGTCGTCCGGATCGTCGCCGACCGCGTCCCCGCGATCCTCGACTGCGCGCGAGCCGACCTGTACCTCACGGCCGTACCGCCTGCCCCCACCCGCCTGCACATCCCCGTGCCGCCGCACGCCTCGCTCGTCCTCACCGCGGACACCCCGCCCCCGCCGGACCACCTGGAGTCGGTGACGACACTGATCGCGGGGGCGCTCAACTCCCGTACCTGAAGCGGCGCGACAGCCGGCCCGGGTCGGCGTACCCCGCTGCGCATGCGTACACGCGTCCGCGTCATAGTCGCCGGGAAGTCGCCGGGGGCATACGAAGGTCCGCAGTGCGCCCCTGTCCAAAGCGCCCTGCGGACCTCGTCCCCGTCAGCGAGTGCCGACCGCCGCTCGCACGGCCCGGCGGGCCAGCTGGCAGTCGTCGTGCAGCCGCCTCAGAAGCAGCCGTTGTTCCTCGCCGGACGGCGCGGCACCGGGGTGGGCCTGGGCCGATGCCGTCGGGGTCGCGTCGTGCATCGAACGCTGCACGGCGGTTTCGTACGTACGGATCTCGCGGGTCAGCACCAGCATCAGGTTCACCAGGAACGCGTCGCGCGCCGCGGTGCCCGTGGCCTGCGCCAGCTGGCTGATCTCGCGCCGGGCCATCGGGGCGTCACCGAGGACCGCCCACAGCGTCGCCAGGTCGTACCCCGGCAGGTACCAGCCGGCGTGCTCCCAGTCGACCAGGACGGGGCCGGTCGGGGAGAGCAGGATGTTCGACAGCAGGGCGTCGCCGTGGCAGAACTGCCACATGGACTGGGGGCCCTGGCCCTGGTGCCCGACCGAGTGCGCGATGCCGTGCAGCAGCTTCTGCAGGTCACCCATGTCGCGGTCGGTCAGCAGGCCCAGCTCATGGAAGCGGGAGATCCGCTTGCCGTAGTCCAGCGGCCTGCCGAACATCTCGGCCGGCGGGCGCCACTGGTTGAGGCGGCAGACCGAACCGAGCGCCGCTCGGATGTCGGCACGGGGCGGTGACTCGATCGGGTGGCGCAGCAGCGCCGCCACCCGCCCGGGCATCCGCTCGATCACCAGCGTGCAGTCGTCGGGGTCGGCGGCGATGAGCCGCGGAGCCCGGACCGGCGGGCGGTGCCTGACGAACGAGCGGTAGGCCGCTATCTCGTGCCTGATCCGCTCGGCCCACACCGGTGAGTGGTCGAGCAGACACTTGGCGACGGCGGTACCGCGCCCCGCCGTGCCGACGAGCAACACCGTGCGCCCGCTGCGGCGGAGTACCTGCACGGGGTTGAACTCCGGGCAGATGCGGTGCACCGAGGCGATCGCGGTGCGCAGTTGCGCCCCCTGGGGGCCTGACAAGTCGAGTCTCCCGCTGAGCGGTTGCGTGCCGGTACCCGGCATGCGGGGCGTGCGGCCCACGCCCAGCGGTGCGCCGACGGCGCGCACCGGTTCCAGGTAGGGGCCGCTCCCCGACGAGGGGGGGATCTCGCGGCTCCGGTGGACCGGGGGGCGCGGGCGCAGCGGCCGGGGCGGGGCGGACACGGAGGACGATGCTGCGTACATGGGCGATACAGATCCCTTCGTGTGCCTGTGAGTTGCGTGCGCCTCCCGGCCCGGCCGCTTCGGGTGCACCCTGGGGAGTGCCGTACGGCGGTCGGGTCGGGGTGGCGCATTCCTACCTGACACCCGTCGTCCCCTGGCACACCATCTGGCGCACCCTGGCGAACCCTGGCGAATAGTCGCTCAGCAACTGACAGAGGGTTACTGTCAACTCAGCCGAGAACCTGGGGGCTTGACGTGAACGGACAACCCAACACCCGCCTTTCGGACCTGTTCGGCCTGGCCGGCTGGTCCAAGGGTGAGCTCGCGAGACTGGTGAACCGGCAGGCGGCGGCCATGGGCCACCCCCAGCTGGCCACGGACACCTCGCGGGTGCGGCGGTGGATCGACATGGGAGAGATCCCGCGCGATCCGGTGCCGCGGGTGCTGGCTGTTCTCTTCACCGAGCGTCTCGGCCGTGTCGTGACCACTGAGGATCTAGGCATGGTCCGGCACGGGCGCGCAGGGAAACGGCGTGGCGACGGGAGTGTGGAGCACCCCGACGGCGTGCCGTGGGCGCCCGAGCGGACGGCCGCGGTCCTCACCGAATTCACGGGAATGGACCTCATGCTCAACCGACGCGGCTTGGTGGGCGCGGGCGCTGCGCTTGCCGCAGGCTCCGCACTCAGCAGCGCCATGCACGACTGGCTGCACACCGACCCGGCCTTCGCGGCCGACGCCCCCCACATCGACGATCCCCTGCACGCCGACCCCGCCGGGTTCGACCGTTACGAGGCCGCCCCCATCGGGTCCCAGGAGATCGAGGAACTGGAGCGCTCGGTCGAAGTGTTCCGCGCGTGGGACGCGGCCCGCGGCGGCGGGCTGCAGCGCAAGGCCGTGGTGGGCCAGCTCAACGAAGTGGGCGGCATGCTCGCCTACCGGCACCCCGACCATCTGCAGCGGCGCCTGTGGGGCGTCGCCGCCAACCTCGCCGTGCTCGCCGGCTGGATGTCGCACGACGTCGGGCTTGAGCCCACGGCGCAGAAGTACTTCGTCATCGCGGCGCACGCGGCCCGCGAGGGCGGCGACCGTCCGCGTGCCGGGGAGGCGCTGTCCCGCGCCGCGCGCCAGATGGTGCACCTCGGCAAGCCGGACGACGCCCTGGACCTGATGAAGCTCGCCAGGTCCGGCGCCGGCGAGGAGGCGCTGCCCCGCACGCAGGCGATGCTGTACACCATCGAGGCCTGGGCGCAGGCGTCCATGGGGCGCGGTCAGGCGATGCGGCGCACGCTCGGCATCGCCGAGGACCTCTTCGTGTCCGACAAGGGGGATGTGCCACCGCCGAGTTGGATGCAGATGTTCGACGAGGCGGATCTGCACGGCATGCAGGCCCTGGCGTACCGCACCCTCGCCGACCACGAGGCGTCCGCGGCGGGCGTCGCCCAGCGGCACGCCAAGGAGGCGATCGAGCTCCGGGCGAAGAACCGTGACCGGTCGCAGATCTTCGACTACATCTCCCTCGCCTCGGCCTGCTTCATCGCCGACGACCCCGAACAGGCCGATCGGTACGCGCGGTTGGCCCTGGTGTCGATGCGCGCCAACTCCTCGCAGCGCACCTGGGACCGACTGCGGGAGATGTACCGGCTGACGGCGCAGTACGGCGGCTATCCGAAGATCCAGGACCTGCGGGAGGAGATCAAGCTCGCGCTGCCGAGGGCGGCCAGGGGGGCGGGGAGGACGGCGAGGGCGTAGCGGGTACGGAGACGGCTCAGATCCGTACGACCAGCAGGCACGCGTCGTCCTCGCGCGGAGCGACGTCGAACTCCTCGACGATGGTGCGCACACAGTCCTGTGCGGTACGCGCCTCGGTGAGGCGGGACGCGAGGGAGAGCAGCAGCCCCGTCGCGGTGACCCTGTCGTGCCGTGGCACCAGGCCGTCGGTGTGCAGCAACAACAGGTCGCCTGGCCGTAGTTGCTCTTCGGTCTGCTCGTACGTCGCCCCCGAGGTGGCGCCGAGAAGGACGCCCTGCGGGGGTGTCAGGGCACGTCCTGTCCCGTCGCGGAACAGCAGTGGGGTGGGGTGGCCGGCCTGCGCCCAGGTGAGGAGGTGGGTGGCGGGGTCGTAGCGACAGCAGACGGCGCTGCCGAGGGCGGGCTGGACCGTCGCGTCCAGCAACTGGTTCAGCCAGCCCATGAGTTGGCCCGGCGCGGCACCGGCGACCGCCATGCCGCGCAACGCGCCGAGCAGCATCGCCATGTCCGAGGTGACCGAGACGCCATGCCCGGTGAGGTCGCCGACGCTCAACAGGGCGGTGCCGTCGGGGAGTTCCATCGCGTCGTACCAGTCGCCTCCGATGAGGGAGCTGGTCGAGGAGGGGAGGTAGTGCGCGGCGAGATCGAGCCGTCCGGGGCCGCCGTGCGGGAACCGCAGGGAGTCGCGCCAGGGCGGCAGGACCGCCTCCTGCAGCTCGACCGCGAGGCGGTGCTCGGTCTGTGCGACGTCGTGCCGGCGTTGCAGGGAGTCGCGGCTCTCGCGCAGCACGCGCTGGCTGCGGCGTAACTCGCTGACGTCCCGGACCACCGCCCACATGGAGGCGGTGGAGCCGTCCGGGGCGAGCACCGGCTCACCCATCATGTGCACCTGGCGCAGCCGGCCGTCGGAGCGCTTGATCCGGAACTCGCCGTCGATGGGCTTTCCGTCGATGAGGCAGTCCGTGACCATCGTGGTGAGCCGCGGCTGGTCCTCGGCGTGCACCAGGGAGGGGAGTTCGTCCAGGGAGAGCGGGGGAGCGGCCGGGTCGTGGCCGAGGATGTGGTAGAGCTCGCCGGACCAACTGGCCTCGTCGGTCAGGAGGTTCCACTCGGCGCTGCCCACCCGGCTCAGGAGCGATCCGTGGTGCGGATCGGCGTCCTCCGCGGCGGCCGGGACCGCGGGCTCCCCACCCGCCCGCGGCGGGCCGTCCCGCAGCTGCGCCAGATGATCGTCGAGGTCGTTGAGCTGATGCACCGCCAGGTCGCACAGGGCCCGCTGCCAGCGTCCCTCGAGGTCCCCGCGGCCGGCCTCGGCCACGGCGTCGCGCCGCACGGCGTCGACCTCGCCGCGCAGCCGGCGCGTCTGCGAGATCAGCGCGTCGACCGTGCCGCGCTCGGGCGGCTGGGCGGCTGCGTGGTCCGCGAAGACATGGGACGGCATGAGGTGCTCCGGTGAAGGTGCGGTGCGACCGACTTGACGGGTGGTGGACCGCTAACGACTTTCGCACAGCGGGGGATGGCCCGTAAGGGATTTGGCAACACACGATGCGGTGGTGCTTCTGACATATGCCTTTGTCCTACGGGTACGTGGCCGATGCAGCAGAGCCCCTAGCCCGTACGGATCGCGGCCTCGATGTGGGCCAGCTGGGCCGCCAGGATCTCGTCGAACGCGGCGCGGCGATCCGCGCCGAGCGGGCGGACGTCCCGGGCGAAGTGTGCCAGGGCGGGGAAGCGTTCGGGGTCGGCGCCGAGCACCGTGACGCGGAACAGTTCCATGCCCTGTTCGTACTCCTCCGCGCCGAGGGCGCCGACTCCGGCCTCCGCGGCGACCAGCGCGGCGAGGAGGACCGCGAGCCGGTGGTAGCGGACCGGGACCTCCTCGTCGGGCAGCCCCGACGTGCGCAGGGCCTGCAGAATCTCCTCCACGACCAGTCGGGACCCGGCACCGCCCGAGGCGTACCGCCCCCACACCGCGGCGAGCTGGGGCTGCTGCCCGAAGGCCTCCCGCACGCGCAGGGCCACGGCGGTGATGCGCTGCTTCCAGTCACCCTCCGCGCGGTAGCCGTCCATCGACGTCAGGAGGGTGCGGTCGGCGACCGCGCGCAGCAGCTCCGTCTTGCTGCGGAAGTGCCGGTAGAGGCTGGAGGAGTCGGTCCCCAGGGTCGCGGCGAGCTTGCGCACGCTGAACGACTCCGTGTCGCTCGTGCGCAGCAACTCCACCGCCGCGTCCAGGATTTCCTCGGTCGTCCAGCGCCTTCGACCTGCCATTTCGCCCCTCTCGTCGCGCTCAGTCTAACCCATGCACGCGCTGTGCGCGCGGCATGCACTTGGCGTTGCACGCACCGCGTGCATAATGGGACATGAGCGTGCCGAGCGACCCGGCAACAGGCGGGCCGACGCGCCGCGCGTGCCCTGTCAACCCGCTCGGGCGGCCGATACGGAGCCCGGCCCGAGCACTGCGAAAGGACACCTGTCGTGAGGAACTCACTGGATTGCGCGGCGCTCGACGCCGCCATGGAAGACGTCCACCGCGCCGGAATGCCGGGCCTGTTCGCCGAGGTGCGGGCCGACGACGAGGTCTGGCGAGGCGCCGTCGGAGTCGCCGATCTCGGCACCGGCCGCCCGGTCACCGCCGACCTTCGGCACCGGGTCGGCAGCATCACCAAAACGTTCACCGCCGCGGCGGTTCTGCAGCAGGTCGAGAGCGGTCTGATCGGGCTCGACGCGCCGATCGGTCGGTACCTCCCGCAGCTTGTCCCCGGCGAACGCGGTGCCGCGATCACGGTCCGGATGCTCATCAACCACACGAGCGGCCTCGCCGAGTACCTCCCGTACGCGTACCCCTCCCTGAAGACGTTCCCCGACCCCGCGGGCACCCGGCCGCAGAGCCTGGACGACCACCGGCACACCCGGTTCGACCCCGTCGAGCTGATCGAGATGGGCGTCACCGCGCCGGCCGTCGGCGTCCCGGGCGGCGCTCCGGGGGTGTACTCCAACACCAACTACCTGCTCCTGGGCCAGCTGTTGGAACAGGTGACCGGCGCCTCGGCCGAGCAGTGCATCACCCGGCACGTCATCGAGCGCGCCGGCCTCCGGGACACCGAACTCCCCGCCGGGGCGTACGTCGACGGGCCGCACTCGCGCCTCTACGAGTCATGGTTCGGCATGATCGACCCGCCGCGCGACTACAGCGTCTACGACATGTCGTTCGTGGGCCCGTCGGCCGCGCTGATATCGACCGTCGCCGACCTCAACCGCTTCTACGCCATGCTGCTCGCCGGAGAGATCGTCGGGCCGTCGTCGCTGGAGCAGATGCAACGCACCACCCGGGTCGTCTCCCAGGAGGGGAAGACGATCGACTACGGCCTCGGCCTGCACCCGATGGAGGGCCCCGGGGAGGGCGTCTTCTGGGGCCATGGCGGCACGGTCTGGGGCGGTGGAGCGCTGGCCATGACCCGCGCCGACGGCAGGCGGCAGATGGCGGTCGCGGTGAATCTGCAGCGGTGGAGCAGGCTCGATTCCTCGGGCAGGCCGCAGCCCCACCCCATCGACGCCGCGCTCGCGGCTCTCTTCCGCGTGGCGATGTACGGCTGACCGGAGCCTTTGTTCGCGTCCGCCGCTCAGGACCGCAGATGGCGGATGACCGCGAGGACACGGCGGTTGTGGTCGTGCGAGGCGGGCAGACCGAGCTTGCCGAAGACGGCGGCGACGTGCTTCTCGACCGTTCCCGGCGAGACGAAGAGCGCCCGGGCGATGGCCGCGTTCGACCGGCCCTCGGCCATGAGCGAGAGCACCTCGCGTTCGCGCTCGGTGAGCGGCTCCCGTTCGGCCGCGCGGTGACCCGCACCTGCGAGCTGCGTGACCACCTCCGGATCGAGCGCGGTACCGCCCGCCGCCACCCGCTCGAGTGCGTCCGTGAACTCCGCGATGTTCGCCACCCGGTCCTTGAGCAGATACCCGACGCCCGCGGAGCCGGCCGCGAGCAGCCGGGTGGCGTACTTCGTCTCGACGTACTGGGAGAAGAGCAGCACACCGGTGCCGGGGTGCGCGGCGCGGAGGTCGATGGCCGCGCGCAGGCCCTCGTCGGTGTGGGTCGGCGGCATCCGGATGTCGACCACCGTGACGTCCGGCCGGTGCGCGGCGACCGCCTCGCGCAGGGCGTCCGCGTCGCCGACGGCGGCACAGATCTCGTGGCCCCGCTCGGTGAGCATCTGGGCCAGCAACTCCCGCAGTACGGCGGCGTCCTCAGCGATCACGACACGCATGTCGGCACCCTCTCACGCGCGCAGCGGCAGCTCGACGGTGATCGCCGTCGGGCCGCCCTCGGGGCTGCGGATGTCGAGGCGCCCGTCGACCGTACGGACGCGCTGCGCGAGCCCGGTCAGACCGCTGCCCGCCCCGAGGGCGGCCCCGCCGCGCCCGTCGTCCGTGACCCGGAGCAGCAGCAGCCCGTCCCGCTGGGTCACGCCGATCGTGGCTTGCCGCGCCCCGCTGTGCTTGATGACGTTGGTGAGCAGTTCCGCGGCGCAGAAGTACGCGATGGTCTCGATCGCCGGCGTCGGGCGGTGCGGCACGTCCGCCGAGAGCTCGACCGGCACCGTGCTGCGGCCGGCGAGCGTGGCGAGGGCGTCGGGAAGGCCCTCGTCGAGGGCGGGCGGGTGGATGCCGCGCGCCAGGTCGCGGAGTTCGGTGAGCGCCTCGGTGGCGTTCTGGTGCGCGCCGGCGACGAGTTGCCGTAGGCGGCCGGTGTCCAGCGGCTTCCCGTCGGCCTCGGCGTCGAGGCGCTCCCTGATCATGTCCAGGCCCATGGCGACGGCGACCAGACGGACCTGGGCGCCGTCGTGCAGATCGCGCTCGACCCGGCGCAGCAGGGCGACCGAGTCGTCGACGGCGAGGGCGCGGGTCTCCTCCAGGTCGCGTACGCGGTCGGCCAGCCGTTCGGGCCCGAGCAGCGCCCTGATGAGCCGGCGGTCGCCCTCGACGACGAGGCGCGTCACCCACGGCGCGCACGCCAGGGTGGCGACGCCGATCAGGACGGCGAGCCACGTCCCGGCGAAGGTGTCGGCGTCGAGGCCGCCGAAGGGGACCGGCGTGAGCACCGGCATGCCCTCCGGGTCACCGGCGGTGGGCCGCTGGCCGAAGACCCCCCACCGCAGCGGCGCGGTGAGGTTGACCAGGCCGGTGACCCACCACAGGACGGCGTACGCGCCCAGGGCGCCCACCGGCAGCTTCGTGAGGACGTAGGCGGCCGCCCGCCAGCCGCCGCCGTCCCGCAGCGGCGCGTCGAGCCGGCCCACGAAGCCGCTGCCCGACGGCGCGGGCGGTGGCGTGGGGGCCCGCTCGCCGAGCAGCGCGGCGGCGAGCCCGCGGTGGGCGCCGCCGAGCGCGCGGGCGAGCCGGAGCCCGGCGACGAGGAACAGGGCGCCCACCACGGCGAGCACGAGGGAGACGGTGAGCCCGGCCCCGAGGGCCAGCACCACGGCGAGGACGACCCCGCCCGCGAGGCCGAGCGGGAACCCGATCAGGCAGTACGCCGCCTCGGCCCAGGCTCGCCGGGTGAAGGGGGCGCGGGCGACCTCCGTCGCGGCCCGGTGCAGGTGGGCGACCGAGTGGTCCGTCGAGCGGCCGCCCGGGCGGCGGCCCCGGTGGTGTCCCGGGCTTCCGTCCGGCCGGTCGGTCTCTTGCACGTGCATGGTGTCAGTGTCCTTCACGCGTCCGTGTCAGGGTTTCTCACGCGTCCCTGTCAGGGTTCCTCACGCATCCCTGCGGGCCAGCAGCCGCTCGCCCGCCACGAGTGCCGCGACGGTGTACAGGCAGAGCAGGGCGAAGCCCGTCCACGGTGCGAAGACCCCCGACACCGGCTTGGCGACGGCGAGGGAGTTGGCGGCGATGATGGTCGGGAAGAACTTCGCGACCGTCGTCCCGGAGACCCCGCCGATCACCGCGGGCAGCACGAACGTGACCCCCACGAGCACGGCCACGGCGCCCGCGGTGTGCCGGGTGATGGCGCCGACACCGATGCCGATGAGCCCGATCATCGCCAGATACGCGCCGGACATCAGCACCGCGCGCAGTACTTCCGCGTCCCCGAGCGAGGGTCGGGGCACCCCGGAGCCGAGCGCGGCGCGGCCCGCGAGGAACGTCACGAAGCTGACCACTTCGCCGACGGCCAGCGAAATCCCGCCGTACACCGCCGACTTGGCCCCGAGGACCAGACGCCGGTCGGGGATCGCGGCGAGCGTGGCGCGGATCGTGCCCGAGGCGTACTCGCCGGTGACGACCAGGACGCCGAGGACGCCGATCACGAGCTGTCCGACGGCCACCCCGGCGAGGACGTTGTTCGTGGCGTCGAAGGCGGCGGCCTTGTCCGCGCTGGGCGCCTTGGTGTTGGCCATCGTCACCACACCGACGGCGACCATGGCGACGACCACGAGCAGGAGCGACCAAAGGGTGGACCGCAGACTCCGGAGCTTGATCCACTCCATGCGGGCGGCGTGCCGGAAGCGGTAGTGCCCGCCCGGGATCCGTGCGTCGCGCCGCCAAGTGGGGGACGACATGGCCGTACTCATCGGGAGACCTCTTTCGCGGGGAAGCTCGCGGGGAAGCTCGGGGGGACGTTCGCGCAGTGACTCACGGACGCGGCGGTCAGGGCGAAGAAGGACTCCTCCAAGGACTGCCCGCGGGAGGTCAGTTCGCGTACAGAGGTGTCGGCGAGCAGCCTGCCCTGCCCGATGACCAGCAAGTGGTCGGCGGTGAGCGCCATTTCGCCGATCAGATGGCTGGAGAGCAGGACGGTACGGCCCTCGGCCGCCAGGGACTTCATCAACTCCCTGATCCAGCGCACCCCTTCGGGGTCGAGCCCGTTGACCGGCTCGTCGAAGAGCAGCACCTCCGGATCGCCGAGCAGCGCGCCGGCGATGCCGAGCCGCTGCGCCATCCCCAGCGAGTACGTGCCCGCCCGGCGCCCCGCGACATCGCCCAGGCCGACGAGACCGAGGACCTCGTCGACGCGGGAGCGCGGCACCCCGCCGGCGGCGGCGAGCATCGTCAGATGCTGGACCGCGGTGCGCCCGGGGTGGAAGGTGCGAGCCTCCAGGAGCGCCCCGACCTCGCGTGCCGGCCAGCGCAGCTCGCCGTACGGCACCCCGTGGATGTGGGCGTGCCCGGCGTCCGGCCGGTCCAGGCCCATGATCATGCGCATGGTGGTCGACTTTCCCGACCCGTTCGGGCCGAGGAAACCGGTCACGGCTCCCGGCAGTACGCCGAAACTCACCGCGTCGACGGCAACGTTCGGCCCGTACCGCTTGGTGAGACTCTGGGCCTCGATCATCACAACTCCCTGCCGTGTCCCGGACGTGCTCACTGCACCTCACGCCTCACGCTAGGTCGGCGGGGGGCCGCCCGGAACGCAGCTTTCCTCCGTCTGTCCTGGGGGTTTTCCCCCAGGGGGCGGCGGCACGCTGCGGCGTCCTGGTGACGGTCTTCTCCTGGTAGCGGTATTCCTCCCGCGCGGGTGGCTCGATTTCACCCTTGGGTAAAGTGAGGAGAACGTGAAGAATTCGTGACCCTCAGCTTCTGGATGCGGCGGGATGCTTCTGGACGCGGCGGGTGGCCGGTGCGGTCTGCTCCGCGCGGCGGCGTCCATGACCACGGGCCGCGCTCCGGCCCACTGCCCCCAGCGGGGGCCGGAGCGCTCCGGGGCCGGTCGTACGCCTCAGCCCGCCGCACGGCGCACGAGCTCGGCGATCCGCGTCTCCACCTCCGGTGTCACCTCGGCGAGGGCGTAACCGGCCGCCCACATGGGGCCGTCGTCCAGCTTCGCCAGATCGCTGAAGCCGAGGGTCGCGTAACGCGCCTTGAACTTCTCCGCGCTCTGGAAGAAGCAGACGACCTTGCCGTCGAGGGCATAGGCGGGCATCCCGTACCAGAGCCTCGGCGCGAGGGCCGGGGCGTTGGCCGTGATGACGGCGTGGACGCGCTCGGCCATGACGCGGTCCGGCTCCGGCATGGCGGCGATCTTTGTGAGGACGTCCCGTACGGCCTCCGCCGCCTTCTCCGCGGCCGAGGTGCGACGGGCCGCCTTCTTGAGCTCCTGGGCGTGGTCCTTCATCGCGGCCCGCTCCTCGGCCGTGAATCCTTCGTGCTTGACGCTGTCGGTGCTGGTCATGCCGGTGCTGGTCATGTCGGGGTTGCTCCTTAGGGATGGGGGTTGTGGTGTCAGACCAAGTCGTGGTGTCAGAACAGCCAGCGGCCGTCGCGCATCAGGTCGCGGCCCCGCAGCTCGTTCGCCTCTCGCCAGGCCTGGATGAGGACGGGGGTGACGCGGAACCAGCGGTACGACGTGGTCAAGGCGCGCGGGTCGAAGTGCGTGCGGGCGACGAAGCGGTCGGTGACGGGGCGCGGGAGCTCGTCGACGGCGAAGGATGCGACGCCGCCCTCGATCACGGTGACGTCGCGGGTGCCGCCGAGGGCGAGCCGGGCGGTCCGGGTCGCGGCCAGGTTCCGGCCGGTGGGGCTGTCCGCGGGGGTGGCCATGAGGAGCGTCTCGCCGTCCCAGTCGAAGGACAGCGGCACCAGATACGGCACGCCGTCAGCCGAGGCGGTGGCCACCCAGACGTCGACGTCGTGGGTCAGCCGTTGCTCGGTGTCGCGACGGCGTTGGGCCGGGGAGCGGGGGGCCGCGCTCACCGGTCCTCCAGGAGGCCGAGCAGGTTGCCGTCGGGGTCGATGAGGGTGGCCACCAGGCGGCCGCCGCCGACGTCGCCCGGAGCGTCCTTCACGGTGGCGCCCGCGGCCGTCAGCTCGGCGACCTTGGCCTCGATGTCCCGCACGTGCCAGTACGCCAACGGCGAGGTCAGTCCCTGCGGCCCACCGCCCGGCAGGAGACCGACGTGCTGGCCGTCGTGCCGGCCGACGGTGTCGAAGCCGACGTAGTAGGGGTCGTCGATTTGCGGGGCGGTACCGAGCAGCGCGGTGTAGACGGCCTTCGCCTGGGCGAGGTCGGACACGGGGAGCAGCAAGGTCCTGAGGTCCGGGGTGTCCGGCATGTCCGAGGTGTCGGAGGAGGGGCTGAGGGGGCTGGGCACGGTAACTCCTGGTGTTTTGGCGGCCGTTGGCGGGCTCGTTCCTTGTGGTTGAAGCCTCCCCCGGCAGGGGCAGGGGGCGCCTCCGTGCTCACCACGGAAAGGACCACGGAGGGACTGCCGAGGGACTACGTAGGAGATCGGTACCTATTCGGAGCCCTGTACGGATAATGAGCCGATGTCCACTCCAGTGATCTCGTCCCGGGAAGCCGAAGTGCTCGCCCTCCTCGGGGAACACCTCAGCAACGCGGAGATCGCCGCACGGCTCTTCATCTCCGTACGGACGGTCGAGTCGCATGTCTCGTCGCTGCTGCGGAAGTTGGAGATGCCGGACCGGCGGGCGCTGTCCCGCCGGGCGGCCGCGCAGGCACGCCCCGCCCCGTCCACCGGACGGCCTCGCCCCGCGCCCGCGCTCCCGGCACCGCTGACGGCTTTCGTCGGCCGGGTGCGGGAGCGCGCCGAGTTGGCCGCGGCGGTGACGGAACGCCGGCTGGTGACCGCGGTCGGCCTGGGCGGAGTGGGCAAGACGCGGCTCGCGCTGGCGGTCGCGGCGGAGACTGCCGGCGCCTTCGCGGACGGCGTGTGGTTCGTCGACCTGGTCCCGGTCACCGACCCGGGCCGGGTGGGGGCGGCGGTCGCGGCGGCGGTCGGTGTGGGCGAACAGCCCGGCCGAGGCATCGACGACGCGGTGGTGGCCGCGCTGGGGGACCGCCAGGCGCTGCTGGTCCTCGACAACTGCGAGCACGTGCTCGACGGGGTGGCGCCGTTCCTGGAGCGGCTGCTCGGGGCCTGCCCCGGGATACGGGTGCTCGCGACCAGCCGGGCCCGCCTGATGGTGCCTTTCGAGTGGGTCTTCCCGGTCCCGCCGCTCTCCCGGGTCGGCGGTGGCGGTTCGGAGGCGGTCGCTCTCTTCCTGGAGCGGGCGGCGGCGGTCGGAGGGGCACCGGTTCCGCAGGACCGCGCTCGGGTCGCGGCGCTGTGCGAAAGGCTCGACGGCATGGCGCTCGCCATCGAACTGGCGGCCGCGCGGTGGTCCACGCTCGGCCTCGACGGGCTGCTGGCCGGCCTCTCCGACCAGCTCAGGATCCTCGCGGGCGGCCCCCGAGCCGACGGCAGGCACCGGTCGGTGCGCGCGGTCCTCGACTGGAGCCACGACCTGCTCGAACCGGACGACCGGGTACTGCTGCGGCGCCTGTCGGTGTTCATGGCACCGTTCACCGCGGAGGACGCGGCTGAGGTCGTGGCCGGGGTGACGGCCGAGGCGGGGACAGGGGCAGCGGCCGAGGTGCCGGGGTACGTCGCGTCGGCGGCCGCCGCGATCGCCGACGGGTTGGGGAGGCTGGCCGAGCAGAGCCTGCTCGCCGTGACGCCGTCCGAGTCCGGCACGTGCTACCAGGCCCTGGAGACCATCCGTCAGTACGGGGCGGAGCGGCTGGCCGAGGCCGGCGAGGTCGCGGAGGTCCGTGCCCGGCACTTGAGGTGGTGCCTCGCTGGCGCCACGGCTCTCACGACAGCCACGGCCTTTACGGCAACCGCCGTTTCGAGCGACGTCACCGCTTCGGGCGCCGTCACCGCTTCGGGTGCCTCCGCTTCGGGCGGTACCGGCGGGCACGTACGAACCGACGCGCTGGCCCGAACCGACGCGCTGGCCCCAGTCGACGCGCTGGCCCCAGCCGACGCGCTGGCCCGAACCGACGCGCGCGCCCGAGCCGACTGGCGCGTCCGGTTCGACGCGCTGGCGGAGGATCTGCGGGCCGCCCTCGCCTGGGCCGCCGACCGGCCGGAACGGCGTCAGGACGCCCACCGCCTCGCCCTCGCCCTGGCCGAACTGGCCTTCACACGCAACCTGTTGGGCGAGGCGCAACAGCGGTACGAGCAGGCGGCGGGGCTCGCCGAGGACCCCGCGGCCTGCGCGGACGCGCTGCGGCACGCCGCCGGGGTGGCCGGCTGCCGGAGGCTGGGCGACGACATGTTCCGTCTGCACCGGGCCGCCGCGGAGGCCGCACGCCGGGCGGGGGACAACCCCGGCGCGGGGCGCGATTTGGCGGCGGCGGCCACGGTCGCGTACCGCTTCTCCACCTCGTTCGCGCGGATTCCTTCCGTGGCCGAGGTGACGCATCTGCTGGACGAGGCGCGGGAGTTGTCCGGTGCGGCCCCCACCGCCGCGGCGGCCGTCGCGCTGGCCGAGGCGGCCGTGGAAGTGGACGCGTTCGGCGCGGTCCAGGGAGACGCGCGGAACACCGTGGACGAAACGGTGCGGCGAGCCGAGCGGGCCATCGAGCTCGCCCGGCTCGCGGCCGACCCGGTGGCACAGTCCGCCGCCCTCGACGCGCTGTCCGGCGCGCGGAGTTGGGCGGGTGACGCGTTCGCCGTCGCGGCGGCGGCCCGACGCCGTATCGACGTACTGACGTCCGTACCGCCCACACCCGCCGGCACGCACGAGCTGACGGACGCCCTCGCCATGGCCGCGGGCACCGCACTCGGGGTGGGCGGGCTGCCCGAGGCGCGGCGGTGGGGCGGACTGCTCGCCGACCACCCGCTGTTGGCGGAGGCTGGTCACCACGCCACGTGCTGGATCCTGGCGGCGGACGCGTTCGCGGGCCACGCCGACGAGGTGCTCGGCCGCAGCGTGCGCTTCCACGACGCCTGGGAGCAGAGCGGCCGCCAGCGGTCGCTCTCGCTGGGCGCCGCGGCCGCGTCGGTGGCGATGACGCACGGGCTGCGCGGTGACCACGAGGCCCGGGCCACCTGGCTCGCGATCGTCGAGCAGGCGGACACGGTGCCGGAGCACCGGCACGGTTACGGTGCCGTCTTCGACGCCACGGTCCTGCTGCACCACGGGGGCGCACAGGCCGCGCTGGAACGGGTCGCTCCGGAGCCGGACCAGGTGTGGAAGTGGGTGTGCTGGATCTGGCTGCACTGGTACGTGGCCCTCCGGGCGGAGGCCGCGGTCCTGGCCGGCCACCCGGAGGCCCGCACCAGGATCGCCTCCGCCCAGGCCGTGGTCGCCGGCAACCCGGTCGCCTCTGCCCAGGTGACCCGCGCGGAGGCACTGCTCGACGGAGACGTCCCGCGCGTACTCGCCACGGCGAAGGCGTTCACCGCGGCGGGCTCCCCGTACCAGGCGGCCCGCACGCTGATCCTCGCGGGCGGCGCCTACGCGGCCACCGGAGCGGCGGAGCTGGCGGGCCTCGGCCTCACGGCCGGAGACGGATCCGTCGCGGACATGGCGTCCGCCGCACGAATCACGTCGAGCCAGCGGCGACTTCAGGCGTAGTCCGCCGACGGCCCGTGCGAGATCATGGGCGAACAGTTCAGTTCGTTCGCTTCGCTTCGCCTCGCCTTGCCCCGCCTCGCCGATCGGCTCGGCTCGGCGGCTCGTCATCAGGAGAATCCGTGCCCGCGCACCACCCGTCCCGTCAGCACCCCCAGTCGGACCACCACGCCGTACGACGACCCGTACGCGAGGCTGGGCGGAGGGGTACTGCCCTGTGCGTCACGGTTCTGTCGGTGGCGCTCATAGGTCTACAGGTCGGGCTCGGCTCTGCGGCTCAGGCCGTCGGGCCCCGACATCACCTCGCAGCGGAGGTTCGTGTTCCGGTCGGAGCCCAGGCACCCGACAAGGCAACGGTCACGGAGGGGCAGGTCAAGGAGGTGGCGTCCGGGGGAGTGATCACGTATCCGAGCGTGACCAGCTGCCTCACGGTCACTGTGCGGCTCCGCGACGGCGGCCTCGTCGGCGCGCACGCCAGTCTGTTCCAGGTGCCCGGCGAGCTGCGGTCCGACGAGATCCTGCCCGCGCTCCGGCGCCTCGTCGGGACCCGGCCCGTGACCGCGGTCGAGGTCCGGGGCGCCGTCGGCGCATGGCACCCCGGCTACTTCACGAAGGCGATCGAGAGTTACGGCGAGGGGGAGCAGGTCCCGGTCCCCGCGGGCCCGGACCCCGACGGACTCGCCCGCGCGGTGTCGCAGGGGCTCGGGTTGTCGGCCGGCGCGGTCACGGTCGAGGACGTACCCGACGGGGACCAGATCGTCAGCTGACGGGCAGCGCGCCCGGGCCCGGCCCTGCGTGCTGCCGCGCCCGGGCCCGGACCCGCCCCGCGTGCTGCCGCGCCCGGGCCCGCGCACGGCAGCAGCAAACCCGCCCGGCGCCTCGGCCGCAGGGCCGACCGAGCGAGATGAGCCGCCGTCACGCATGAACGCACCCGCGCGGGGCGAGGGCTGACAAGCATGGCCCCCCTGCCCCGACTCGTCCCCATGCTCGCCACCCCGGGTTCGCTGCCGCCCTCACGGAGTGAGCATTTGTGGAGTGCGGAGACCAAGTACGACGGGCAGCGCGCGCTGATCTACCTGCCCGGCGACCACACCCTGCTCATCCGCTCGCGCTCCGGCGACGACATCACCGCCGCGTACCCCGAACTCCACGCCTTGGCCGACACGCTGGGCGGTGTGCCGAGGGTCTTCGACGGGGAGATCGTCGTCCTCGACGAGGCGGGCCGCCCGGACTTCGAGCGGCTCCAGCCGCGCATGGGGCTTGCGGGTTCCCCGGCGAAGGCGGCCCGGCTCGCCGCCCGCGCCCCCGTGCACCTGATCCTCTTCGACGTGCTGTTCTCGGCGGGCCAGGACCTGACCGGACTGCCCTACGTTCGGCGGCGCGAGGTCCTGGAGCAGCTCGTCGACGCGGGCCCGACCTGGTCGGTGCCGGGCGCGGTCGCCGGCCACAGCCGCGAGACCCTGGAGTTCGCCCGCGAACACGGCCTCGAAGGGATCGTGCTGAAACGGCTCGATTCGGTGTACGAACCCGGCAGGCGGTCACCGAACTGGGTCAAGATCCGCAACGTCCGCACCCTCGACGTCGTCATCGGCGGCTGGCTGCCGGGCCACGGGCGCCTGACCGGACTACCGGGCGCGGTGTTGGCCGGGCAGTACGAGGACGGCGTCCTGGCGTACCGGGGGAGTGTGGGCACGGGGTGGAACGAGCGGGAACGCGCCGACCTCGCCCACCTCTTGGGTATCGCCGCGATGGACGAGTGTCCCTTCACCCCCGTGCCGGCGGTGCCCGGTGCCCGGTGGGTCCTGCCCCGGCTGGTCGCCGAGGTCCGCTACACCGCGCTGACCCGGGCCGGCCTGCTCCGCCACCCGGTCTGGCACCGGCTGCGCCCCGACCTCGCACCGGATGGCTGAACAGCAGCCCTTCCCTTACGGACCCGACGACTCCACAAGAGCGTGGAGCAGCTCCGCACCCTCCTGCCACGCGCCCAGGCCGCTCCCCGAGTTGAGGTGGCCGTGGTCGCCGACGAGGTGGTAGCGCACACCCCACGCCCGCGCGAACGAGGCAGCTGTCGCCGGGTCGCAGTAGGGATCGTCACCGCTGGCCACCACCGTGCCGGGGCACGGCAGGGGGCGGGCGGTCAGGTCAAGGAACGTGGCGGCCGCCGCACGGGGGAACGCCGCCGCGGCGGGGTCCGGGGGCGCGACCAGGAATGCGGCCACCTTCTCCGGCCGTACTCGTTCCAGCCACTGCGCGGCGGCCCAGCACCCGAGGCTGTGGGCCACCAGGACCACGCGGCTGTCGCGGCGCGCGGCCGTCTCGTAAGCACTCTGGACGGACGACACCCAGTCCGACAGATCCGGCGCGCTCCACGAGGCCGGGGCGATCCGGACCGCGGACGTGTGGATCGCCGATGCGCCGACCGTCGGCGTCTCCCAGTGGGTCTCCCACAAGCTCTGCCAGTGCTGTTCGTCCGACCCGTCGATCCCCGGGATGACGACGTACGCGACCATCGTTCTCCACCCTCCCACCGTGTCCGTCGCGGCCCGCTTGCTCTGCGGGCCGCACTCGGGACGATTCTCGGTGAAGCGGTGGCCGCGGCGGCAGGTGGGTCAGCCGAGCCAGCCGTAGAGGACCGCGGCGATCAGGAGCAGGACGACGACGCCCGTCAGGATCACCGTGCCGGTGCCGGTCTCCTGTGCACGTTCCTGTTCGGCGCGCTTCTCCTCGATGAACGCCTTCGTGTCCGCGTCCGTACGCGTGCGGACCCATTGCCCGTTCTGTCCCGGATTGAAAACCATCACGTGCCTCCCGTGTCAACTGCGGTGTACCTGACCACTTTTCGCCCTCGCAAACCACTGGGTCGCCGTACCGGCAGGGACGCCACCACCGACAATCGCTGGACGAAAGGCAGCCAGGAGGCCCCCGCCACCGCCCCGCCCGGGCAGCTCGCCGGTGCCGCCATCGCGCATGCGGAGGTCAACGTCCTCGGTCAACTCACCGCCGAGCGGCGGTACGAGGACCATCAGCTCTTCACCACGCTCGAACCGTGCCTCCTCTGCAGCGGGGCCCTCCTCCACGCGCACGTCGGCACCGTCTTCTACGCGGCGCCGGACCCCCTTTGGCAGGGCATCGAACGGATCCCGTCCGTCAGCGGTGCCATCGCGGAGCGATGGACGCGGCGAGTGGGGCCGGTCCAGGGCCCCCTCGCGGTGTTCGGCGCTCTGTTGATGGACCTGTGGAGCCTCCGCCACGACGCACCGCCGAGCGGTGGGGAGCGCGCATTCGACCACGGGGCACGGGCGTCGGCCCGACGCTGCGCGGAGATCCCCGGGTTCGTGGAAGCCGAGACGGTCGCCGTCGCCTACCGCCTCGCCCTGCCCCATCTCTCCCCGTACGGAGGGGATGCGGGCGGCAGTGACGACAGGAGCAACGACAGGTGAGCGTGTGCCTCCAACACCCCTCTCCGCCCCACCACCCAGCACCGACACGTATCGTGCGACCGAACACGCCACGCGACCGACCCACCCGCACATCCCGGAGGAGCGCCATGATCGGTGTCGAGGAGTTGGAGGCCACCGCGGCACACATCGCGGGCCATGTGGTGCGCACGCCCACACTGCCGAGCCCGGGCCTGAGCGCACTGCTCGGCGTACCGGTCACGGTCAAACTCGAACTGCTCCAGCGCAGCGGCTCCTTCAAGGCGCGCGGCGCCGTCGCCAAGCTCCTCACCCTGACCGACGCCCAACGCGAGGCCGGCGTCGTCGCCGTCTCCGGCGGCAACCATGGCGTCGCCGTGGCCGAGACCTCAGCCGCCCTCGGCGTACGCGCCACCGTCGTCATGCCCCGCACCGCCCCGGCACGCTCCGTGGAGATCGCCAGGGACGCCGGCGCCGACGTCCGCCTGACCGCCACCATGGCCGAGGCCTTCGCGCTCATGGAACGTCTGGAAGCCGACGGACTCACCCTGCTGCACCCCTTCGCCGACCCGGTGGTCATCGCCGGACAGGGCACCGTGGGGCTGGAACTGGCCGAAGACGCGGGCAAGTTGACGGACGTCCTGGTCTCCATCGGCGGCGGGGGCCTGATCGCGGGCGTGGCGGCGGCACTCAAGGCGCGACGGCCCGGTGTACGGGTATGGGGTGTGGAGACGACCGGAGCCGACGCCATGTCACAGGCCCTGGCCCACGGCGGGCCGCTCCAGGTGGACGTGAACTCACGGATCAGCACGCTCGGCGCGCCCACGGTCTCCCCGCTGACGTACACGATGGTGCGCGACATGGTCGACGAGGTCCTGGTCGTGCCGGAGGCGGAGGCCTACGCCGGCGTACGGGAACTGGCCGAACACGCCAAGGTATGGGCCGAGCCCGCCGCCGGCTGCCTCCTGCCGGCCGCCCGCCGCGTCCTGGCCAAGACGGGCAACGACACACACCTCGGCCTGGTGATCTGCGGCGGCAACACCACCGTCGACGACATCACCGCCTACACCGCATGACCCCCAACGTCGCGCGGGTCGCCGGAGCCAACGCGGCAGTCTGGTCCGTTGGTTCCGTTTTCTCCTGGTGGACATGAGGGTGCCGGTGTGATCTTGCAACACCGGGAACTCATTGGTTAGTGTCTGCCCCGCCAGGAAGATGCCTTGGCCATCTTCTTCGGGACAGCAAATCTCGCCGCCGGATCTCCGCAATTCGGCGTCTGATGCAATGTGGTCGCCGAGCGCCACGTTTTCGTAAGGGGGAGTTTCGAATGAGGGTACCCAAGATGAGCCGCAAGGCCGCTGTCATCATGGCCCTGGCCTGTGTGGCCGGACCGCTGACCGCCGCCACTCCGGCCGCCGCATCCGAATCCGGCCGTAGCTGCTACTCCATCTCGAAGCCCTACAAGGGAATCAACGAGATTTTCGGCAAGGCGGGAAAGAAGGCCAACTGCTTGGCGGGGGAGATCACGCTCCAGCGGCATCGTGCGTGGGGCTGGCAGGTGGTGGGGAGTGTTCGCCTCACGGGCAGCACATCCAAGCTGGTCATGTTCAAGTGCGCCGGGCAAGGCACTTTCAACTACAAGACGTCGGTCACGCTGGATTACCAGATTGCCACCTATGAGAGCAAGGAAATCCGGCTGACCTGCTAAAGGTGCTGATCTCCATTTCGGGTCACGGAGGGTCCGCGTCGCGGCTTCTGAGGAGCTCCGGACTCCCGTTGAGCCGTGCGGCCTGGCGCGTCAGGTGTGCGCGCTCCGCGAGGTTCGTGGCCTTCCGGGCCGCGTCCGCGTAGAGCCGCGCCGCGACCGCCAGGTCGCCGTCACGTTCGTGGAGGTACGCCGCCACGGCGGTGTGGCGCGGCAACGAATCGTCCAGCGCCGCGAGCGCGGCAAGTCCCGCGCGGGGCCCGTCCGCCTCGCCGACCGCCACCGCCCGGTTCAGCCGGACGACGGGGCTTTCGGTGAGGGCCGCCAGCTCGTCGTACCACTCGACGATCTGCACCCAGTCCGTCTCCTCCGCGGTCGGCGCGTCCGCGTGCAGGGCCGCGATGGCGGCCTGGGCCTGGAACTCGCCGAGCCGGTCGCGGGAGAGGGCCGTCTGCAGGATGCCGATGCCCTCGGCGATCGCCCCGGTGTCCCACCGGCCGCGGTCCTGCTCGGCGAGCGGCACCAGGCTCCCGTCGGGCGCGGTCCTTGCGGCGCGCCGGGCGTGGTGGAGCAGCATGAGGGCGAGCAGCCCGGCCACCTCGGGATGGTCGATGGCGGCCGCGAGCTGCCGGGTGAGCCGGATGGCCTCGGCGGCGAGGTCGACGTCGCCGGAGTAGCCCTCGTTGAAGACGAGGTAGAGCGTGCGCAGGACGGTGGCGACGTCGCCGGGGCGGTCGAAACGGACGCCGGAGACCGTGCGCTTGGCCCGGCTGATGCGCTGCGCCATGGTCGCCTCGGGCACGAGGTAGGCCTGGGCGATCTGGCGCGTGGTGAGCCCGCCGACGGCGCGCAGGGTGAGCGCGACGGCGGAGGACGGCGTCAGCGAGGGGTGGGCGCAGAGAAAGTACAGCTGGAGCGTGTCGTCCGTGGCGGGTACGGGGCCGGGGGCGGGCTCGTCGTCGATCCGGTCCTCGCGCCGGCGCCGGGACACGTCGGCCCGGGTCACGTCGAGGAACCGGCGCCAGGCCACGGTGACCAGCCAGCCCTTCGGGTCGCGTGGCAGGTCGGCCGGCCAGACGCGGACCGCCTCGACGAGCGCGTCCTGTACGGCGTCCTCGGCCGCCGCGAAGTCGGCTCCGCGGCGGACGAGGATTCCGAGGACGCTCGGGGTGAGGCTGCGCAGCAGTGCCTCGTTCACCGGTGACGTCACTCCGTGATGGTGGGCGGCTCGGCGAGGAAGGGGCGCAGCTCCAGCCACTCGTGGATCGGCTCGCCGCCCGCGCCGGGGGCGGCGGACAGCTCCCCGGCCAGCTCGACGGCGCGCTCGTACGTATCGACGTCGATCACCATCCAGCCGGCGATGAGATCCTTCGTCTCGGCGAAGGGTCCGTCGGTGACCGGCGGGCGCCCCTCGCCGTCGTACCGGACCCAGGTCCCCTCGGGGGCGAGGGCCTGGCCGTCGACGAACTCGCCGGTCCCCTCCAGGCGGGCCGCGAAGTCCTGCATGTACTTCACGTGGGCCGAGATCTCCTCCGGCGTCCACTGCTCCATCGGGACGCAGTTGGCCGCCGCCGGGGCTCCGCGGTAGTGCTTGAGAAGCAGGTACTTGGCCATGGTGTTCTCCTCGGTGCTCGTGCGGCCATTGTGGCCGCTCGTCGTCGCTTGCACTGCTGGGACGGAGCAAGCCGCGGGTTCTCGACATCGCCGACAGAATTTTTTCGAGGATTCTTTTCAGGGGCCGCGCGGGGCGTCGGGGCCTGTGGTTCAAGATCCTGTTGCGAGCTCTGAGCGCAAAAATGGTGGCCGGAAGACCCTCTCAAGGCTTCCGGCCACCACTTTTCGGGACTCTTCGGGTTGGTGAGCGTGGCGCGATACGGGTCCGCCCCCCGGTCGGTCCCGTCAGCCCGCCGCAGTGAGCGTCTTGTCGATCTCGCCGAGGAAGTCGTCGAGGTCGCCGGGGTTGCGGGAGGTGATGAGGTCCCAGTCGTTGGCGCCGCAGTGCATCACCGACTTGTCGACCCAGGTGCCCTTGGCGTTACGGATGTCGGTGGCCACCGAGGCGTACGACGTGAGGGTCTTGCCCTCCAGGACGTCGGCCTCCACCAGGAGCCACGGGCCGTGGCAGATCGCCGCGACCTTGCGGCCGGACTTCACGAAGGAACGGACCATCGAGACGGCGGTCTCCTCGAGCCTCAGGGTGTCGGCGTTGACCGTGCCGCCCGGGATGAGCAGCAGGTCGTACGAGGACGCGTCCGCGTCGGCGAGCGTCAGGTCCGGCTGGACGCTCTTGCCCGGGTCCTTGTCCCCGACGAGGGACCGGATCTCGTCCGACGACACGGCGGCCACGTCGACGTGTGCGCCGCGCTCGCGCAGGTGCTGCACCGGCACCACGAGCTCGTCCTGCTCGACTCCGTAGTTGGTGACGATCGCCAGGACGCGGTGGCCGTTCAGTGTGTTGTCAGCCATGACGTTGCCTTCCTCTGGTGCTGTGCGTTTGGTGCGGTGCCGCGTCGAAGCGAAGTCGCAGCGCGCAGCCGACCGGACGCTCCGGTACCCCTCTTCAGCATGAGCACACGCCGGGGTGGCGCCAGATGAGTCCGGCGACCGGAGTAACCGTTCCGCAGAGGACGGGTGCCCCGGCATCCGCCGCGTGACCCGGGACCAAAGGCCTTAGGTGGCCGTCTCGGGGGAGCGGCGGGTGGCCGGGCCAGTCGGCTCTCCGGCGCCTTGCCCGCGCCGCTCTACTCGCTGTGCATGATCTGAATCAGATTGCCGCAGGTGTCGTCCAGGACCGCGGTCGTGACCGGGCCCATCGCCAGCGGCTCCTGGGTGAACCGCACCCCCGCGCCGCGCAGCCGGTCGAACTCGGCCTGTACGTCGTCCACGCCGAAGGAGGCGGCCGGAATGCCGTCCTCGACCAGGGCCGTCTTGTACGGCTTCACCGCGGGGTGGCCGTCCGGCTCCAGGAGCAGCTCGGTCCCGTCGGGCTCGTCCGCCGAGACCACGGTCAGCCACCGGTCCGCGCCCAGCGGGACGTCGTGCTTCTTCGCGAAGCCCAGCACGCCCGTGTAGAAGCGCAGGGCCTTCTCCTGGTCGTCGACGAAGACGCTGGTCAAATGGATCTTCACGGGGTGTCCTCCGGTGCGTCGGGTCCGGGCTTGAGCCAGCGGGTCACCATGTGCTCAAGGGGTTCGGTGGTCAGGTCGTGGAATTTGTACCGGCCCTGGCGCCGCGAGCGGACCAGGCCCGCTGATTCCAGTACGGCCAGGTGCTGACTGATCGCCTGGCGGGAGAGTCCCACGTCGTGCTTGGTCACCAGCCGTGCGCAAATCTCGAACAGTGTCTGGCCGTCCCGCTCCACCAGCTCGTCGAGGATGCGCCGCCGGGTGGGGTCGGCCAGCGCCTTGAAGACATCATCCGTCACGACCCCCACCATAGGCAAGTGACGACTTGCCTATCAAGGTCCCCGAAGACCCTGCCCGAGCGGACCACGCGCCCGCGGGCCGTCGCGTCAGTGCGCGATGCCGTCGATCAGCTCCCTGGCGCCCTGGCGCAGCAGTGCCACGGCCACCGACGTCCCCAGCGTCGCGGGGTCGAGCCGGCCCGCCCACTCGTGCGCGTTGAGCACCGTCTTGCCGTCGGGCGTGAACACGCAGGCTCGCAGCGACAGGTCGCCGCCGCGCTCCGAACGCGCGTACCCGGCGATCGGCGAATTGCAGTGGCCCTGCAGCACGTGCAGGAACATGCGCTCGGCGGTCGCCTCCCGCCAGGCATCCGTGTCGCCGAGGTCCGACACGGCGTCGATGGTCGCCGTGTCGTCCTCGCGGCACTGCAAAGCGAGGATGCCCGCGCCGATCGGCGGGCACATCGTCTCCACCGACAGGATCTCGCTGGCCAGCTCGGGGCGGCCGATGCGGTCGAGGCCCGACTGGGCGAGCAGCAGCGCGTCCGCGTCGCCCGCGGCGAGCTTCTCCAGCCGGCGGCCCGCGTTGCCGCGCATCGGCACGCACTCCAACTCCGGGTGCGAGACGGCGAGTTGAGCCACGCGGCGCACCGATGACGTGCCGATGCGGGTCCCCGCGGGCAGTTCGTCCAGGGTGAGGCCGCCGGGGTGGATGAGCGCGTCGCGGATGTCGTCCCGCTTGAGGAACGCGGCGAACGTCGTGCCCGCCGGCAGCGGCCGGTCCGCGGGGACGTCCTTGACGCAGTGCACCGCGAGGTCCGCGTCACCGGCGAGCAGCGCGGCATCGACCTCCTTGGTGAACGCTCCCTTGCCGCCGAGCGCCGCCAGGTCGCCCATCCAGCGGTCCCCCGAGGTGGTGACCGGCACGACCTCGGTGCGGATGCCGGGGTGCAGCGCGGCGAGTTCGGCGCGGACGCGCTCCACCTGGGCGAGCGCCATGGGGGAGGAGCGGGAGACGATGCGGATGAGCTCAGGAACGGACATGCGGTCCACGATAAGGGCTCCGGCGGTGTGCCTCGGACAGGCGTCCACCTGATCAAAAGACCGCAGGGGCGCGTGAGTTGACCGGTACCGGTGGCGTGTCGGGGCTCATCGGCCGCGGCGTGTCCGTCCCGGGGCGGGCTGCAAGGTGTCCGCCCCAGGGCCGACTGCGGCGTGTGCGCCCCAAGCCCGGCCTGTGTCGGAGCCCGGTGTCCGTACGCCCCGAGGCTCCTCGGCATGCGCGTACCCCGGCCGCCTCATACCGTGAGGTGCACGCAGTCGCGGCCCGGCGCCGCGCCCGCCTTCCGGGAGGCCCCATGTCCAGCCCTGCCGCGCCGGAGCGCCCGGCGTCGATCACCCCCGAGCCGATGACGGCCACCCATCTGGCCGACGTCCTCGCCCTGGGCCGCCGGGTCTACGACACGTCCGTGAAGCCGTACACCTCCTGGTCGCTGTCGGCGATCGCCCGCCACATGGACAACGAGGCCTCCGCCTGCTGGGTCGCGCTGGACGACGGCGACCGGCTTGCCGGGTTCGTGCTCGGCTCGATGGGCTTCGACCAGCGGCCCGACTGGGGCAACCTGGAGTGGATCGCTAGCGCCCCCGAGTACCAGGGACAAGGCATCGCGAGCCGCCTCGTGAAGGCCTGCTGCGCGACGCTCACGGAGGCGGGCGCCAGCGCCGTCGTCACCGATGTCGAGTCCCGCAACACGGCGTCGGCCGCCCTGATGCGGCGCAACGGCTTCGAGGCGAGCGTGTCGGTGACCCTGTTCGTACGCGAGTTGCCCCGCTGACCGGCACAGTTCAGCCCCGGTGACCGTGACAGTTCGGCGCCGGGTGACCGTCACGATTGAGCCCCGCTGACCGGCAGGCCCTCACTCCCCGGCTCGGCCCCCCGGCTCCAGCGGCGGGGACTCGACCCCCAGGCACGTCTTGCACTGCGGCGCATTGCCGTGGTCGCCGTGCCAGTCCGCGGGACGCGGCCGTACGAAAAGCGCGGCCGCCGCCGCCGCGAGGACGAACAGCCCCGCGCACCCCCACGCCGCCTTGCCGAAGGCCGAGTCGAGCGCGCCAGGATCCGCGTACGCCGTCCCGGACAGGCCGACCGCGAGCGGCAGACCCGCGACGACGAGCAGCTGCGCGATACGGGCGGCCGTGTTGTTGACCCCGCTGGCGAGCCCGGCGCGGCCCGCGTCCACCGAGGCGAGCACGGTCGCCGTGAGCGGCGCGACGAACAGGCTCATGCCGAGGCCGAGCACCACCACCGCGGGCAGCACCTCCGTGACGTACGCCGCGCCCGGCCGGACCCGCAGCAACAGCAGCACCCCGGCGGCCGCCACCAACGGCCCGGCGACGAGCGGCAGTCGGGGCCCCAGGCGGCGCGCCAGATCACCGGCGGACGCGGAGAGCAGCAGCATCAGGATCGTGATGGGCAGCGTCGCCGTGCCCGCCTGCAGCGCGTCGTACCCGAGCGTCGTCTGCAACTGCACCGGCAGCATGAACAGGATCCCGCCGATGGCCGAGTACAGGCAGAGCGTCATCACATTGGCCGCGGTGAACAGGCGGGAGCGGAACAGTTCGAGGGGCAGCATCGGATGGCGCCTGCGGTGCTCGACCACGAGGAACGCGGCGCCCGCGGCGAGGCCGAGCACCCCGGGCAGGACCACGCCGGACGCCGACGTGTCACCGGACGCGCCGATCAGCGAGAAGCTGATGCCCGCGAGGAACAGCGCGGCGAGACACGCGCCGGGCACGTCGAAACGCTGCTGGGCCGCCGTCTCGTCGCGGCTCTCGGGCACGTGCCGCACCGCGACCAGGACCAGCGCGGCCAGCGGCACATTGATCAGGAAGATCCACCGCCAGCCCGGCCCGTCGATCAGCCAGCCGCCGAGGAAGGGGCCGACGGCACCGGCCACAC
The DNA here is from genome assembly GCF_042871345.1 of Streptomyces sp. NPDC005863. Classification (NCBI taxonomy): domain Bacteria; kingdom Bacillati; phylum Actinomycetota; class Actinomycetes; order Kitasatosporales; family Streptomycetaceae; genus Streptomyces; species Streptomyces sp. NPDC005863. The sequence continues at coordinate 159,907 of NZ_JBIAII010000010.1, forward strand.
CGCCGAGGCCCGACCACGCGCCCACCGCGCGTGCCTGGTCCTCGGGCCGGTACGAGGCGCGGACGAGCGCCAGCGACCCCGGGGTGAGCAGCGCGCCGCCGATGCCCTGCAGCGCGCGGGCCGCGATCAGCATCCCGGCGTCCTGCGCGACACCGCACAGCGCGGACGCCGCCGCGAACCACACCACCCCGACGACGAGGGTGCGCCGCCGCCCGACGCGGTCGCCGAGCGCGCCGCCGAGCAGGAGCAGCGCCGACAGCGTGAGCATGTAGGCGTTGACGACCCACTGCAGGGAGGAGAGGGAGGTGTGGAGGTCCCTGCCCAGCGTCGGCAGGGCGACGTTGACCACGGTCCCGTCGAGCAGCGCCATGCCCGACGCGAGCACCGCGCACGCCAGGACCCAGCGCCCGCGGGCCGAGGCGAGCGCGACACCGGAGTCCGGCCCGGCGCCGGCGGGCACCCGCCCTTGAGACCCCGGGCGCCCTGGCTGTCCCGGACGTCCCGGCTGCCCCTGACGCCCCGCCGGACCTGAAGCCATCGCCCTCCTCCGCCCTACGCGCCAGCCCTACCCGCCCGTCCTACATGTGCACCGCGCCGTCACCCGACTCCCGGTGCACGGGCGCTCCTCGGCGGTACAGGACGAAGGTAACGATCAGGCCGACCGCGAAGAAGAGCGCCGACCACCAGTACGCGGTCGAGTACGACTGCATCGCCGCGTCGGCCCGTACCTGCGGCGTCGGCTTCTTGCCGACGAGGTAGTTCGAGGCGGCCGTGGTGGCCAGGGTGTTGAGCAACGCGGTGCCGATCGAACCGCCCACCTGCTGGCAGGTGTTGACCATCGCCGACGCGACGCCCGCGTCGTGGGCGGCGACACCGGCCGTCGCCATGCTCATCGCCGGGGCGAAGACGAAACCCAGGCCGAGCCCCGCGACCAGCAGGGGCGGCAGCACGTGCGCCGGATAGCTGCTCGTCACGTCGAGGGCGGTGAGCCAGGCCATGCCGGCGGCCGCGAGCCCCATGCCCAGCGGCACGATCGGTTTGGCGCCCACCCTCGGCACCAGGAAGTTGGTGGTCACCACCGAGCCCACCACCATCACCGCGACCATCGGCAGGAACGCAAGGCCCGTCTTGACCGGCGAGTACTCCAGGATCTGCTGGAGGTAGTACGTCAGGAACAGGAACACCCCGAACATGCCGGCGCCGGAGATGAACATCGCGAGGAACGACGCCCCGCGGTCCCGGTCCAGGACGACCCGGAGCGGCAGCAGCGGATGCGGGGCGCGTGCCTGCCACCATCCGAACGCCGCGACCAGCACCACCCCGACGACCAGGAAGCCCCACGTCAGCACGGAACTCCAGGCGTGCGTCTCGGCGTTGGAGAAGCCGTAGACGATGCAGAAGAGTCCGGCCGACACGAGGAACGTGCCGGGCACGTCCAGCTTGGGCCGGTCCGGGGGAGCGCCGGGGTGCAGCAGGCGCGCGCCGCCGAGCATCGCGACGACGGCGAAGGCGAGGTTCACGTAGAGGCACCAGCGCCAGTTCAGATACTCGGTCAGCACGCCGCCGAGCAGCAGGCCCACCGCGCCGCCCGCGCCCGCGATGGCGCCGTAGATGCCGAACGCCTTGGCGCGCTCCCGCGGATCCGTGAACGTGGTGGTGAGCAGCGACAGGGCGGCGGGCGCGAGCAGCGCGCCGAACAGGCCCTGGAGCGCGCGGGCCGCCACCAGCATCGAGAAGCTGTTCGCCGCGCCGCCGATCGCGGAGGCCACCGCGAATCCGGCGAGACCGGCCAGGAACACGATCTTCCGCCCCACCAGGTCGGCGATGCGGCCGCCGAAGAGCAGCAGGGAGCCGAAGGCGAGGGCGTACGCGGTGACGATCCACTGGCGGTTGCCGTCGCTGAACCCCAGATCCTTCTGGGCCGAGGGCAGCGCGATGTTCACGATCGTCGCATCGAGCACGACCATCAGCTGGGCGATGCCGATCACTGCGAGGATCAGCCAGCGGTGTTCGTGACGCCCGCCGCCCGTGCTGAGCACGGTGGCCGACGCGTCGGCCTCGCGTGCGGGATCAGGCCCCGGCACGGTCCCCGGCGTGGACGTGGCTTCACGGTCCATGGTGGCCTCCAGACGCCCCCGCCCCACGCTAAACGCCCTGATCGGGTGACGCGACCGGGAGCCGGCGGGGCCGGCCGGGGCCTCTGCGGGAGAGGCCCCGGTACGGCCCTGGGCGCTACGAGGCCCGGTCCGCGGCGAGCAGCAGCTCGCTCACCCGCTCGCGGGCGCGCGCGACCCGTGAGCGCACGGTGCCGATCGGGCAGCCGACCGCGTCGGCCGCGTCCGCGTACGGCAGCCCGGCGAGCTGGGTCAGGACGAACGCCTCACGGCGCGGCGCGTCGAGCGACTCCAGGAGGTCGAGCAGGGCCACGCCCTCCTCGAAGCCGGGCAGCCCGCGTGGCTGGGCGCGTTCGGCGGCCGCCTGCCAGTCACTGGTGTCGGCGATGCGCGGCCGGGCCGCCGCCGAACGGAAACGGTCGGCGACGGTGCGCCGTGCGATGGCGAGCAGCCAGGTGCGGGCCCCGGCGCGCGCCGCGTACCCGTGCAGCGAGGTGAGGGCCCGCAGATACGTCTCCTGGGTCAGGTCGTCGGCGCCGTGCAGATCGCCGCTGAGGTGGGCCACGAAGCGCCAGACGTCGCGGCGGGTGGCCTGCACGAACTGTTCGAACGCCGCGGGGTCGCCGTCACGGGCGGCGAGCGCCCACTCGGTGATGCGGTCGTCACGGCTCTGGTCGGTACCGGGCCGCGTCCGCAAAAGGGCAGGTGTCATCGCAGAAGGTCCTTCGGTGAAGGGAGTTCGGAGAGCGCCGCGGCACACCCGGCGCGGGCTGTGCCCCCGGGAGCGCGGACGCCGAAGATCCGCCCGGCACCGAGGGGTGCGGGCGGTTGTCAGGAACTGACCGGAAGGACCGGTGGACCTCTGCGGGAGACGACGTGCTGGAGAAGGACCCCGCGCAGCCGCGGTACGGGAACGAGCGCGCCGACCGGGGGCGGCGACGGGGGAAGCGCGGCGACCAGGACCGCGAGGACGAACCGCAGCGGCACGAACACCGCGGCGGCCAGGGCGCGTCCGGTGCGGAAGACGGCGGCCTCGCCGCGCCACAGCCACAGCGCGCAGAGCAGCGCGGCGACGACGTGGGCGAGGAGCATGCCGAAGCCGCTGTGCCCGAAGACGGACATGACCCAGTGGGAGACGCCTTCGTCCGGCATGCCGACGGAGTGCGGCGAGACCGCGGAGGCGCCGGCGCCGGAGGACGACCCGGACATCGACCTTGACATCGACCCGGACATCGGCATCGGGTGGTTCATGTGGTTCAGGCCGTCGCCGCCGGAGCGGGGCGCCGTGGATGCCGACGACAGGCCGCCGGCACCCGGCGCGGCGCCCAACCGCTGGGCGAGGCCGAACAGTTCGTGCAGGGACAGCTGGGCCGCGACGGTGGCGGCCGTGACGGCCGCGACGCCGCGCTCACGGCCCGTCAGCCACCAGGCCGCGGCGGCCGTGGCGCCGAACGCGTACGCCACCGCCCACCAGGGCAGCGGGGCATCGGACATGAGCGCGTGACCGAAGGCCGTCGTCACCACGCAGACGGCCGCGAACATCGCGGCTCGTGCGAGGCGGAACGCGGGCCCGGAGGTCATGGGGAGCATCGTGCCAGGCGACGACGGGGCAGGGGGTGGCGAGTCCAAGAGATGCCCGAAGTGCACCGAACTGCCGGGATATTCCCGGTATGGCCCCGGCGGGGCGATCCCGTCGGACGGCACGCGGGACCACCTTCCGCGTGCCGCCCGGCGGACGGTTGCAGGACCACTTCCACGTGCCGCCCGACGGGCAGTTGCCGCCGCCGACGACCCTACGAGCGCTCGGTCGCGTCCTGCACGTCCAGCGTCTCGGCCGCCTCCGGGGACGCCGGAACCTGCGGCGCGGCCTGGGGACCGGGGCCGACGGTCCCGCCGCGCCGCGACAGCACGCCGCTCGCGTAACTCGCGATGGGCTGGGCGAAACGGGCCGTCAGTGGGCCGACGATGACCAGGATCAGGACGTACGCCGTCGCCAGCGGGCCGAGCGACGGCTCGATGCCCGCCGTGACCGCGAGCCCCGCGATGACGATGGAGAACTCGCCGCGCGCCACCAGCGCGCCACCCGCCCGCCAGCGGCCCTTGACCGAGATGCCCGCGCGGCGGGCCGCCCAGTACCCCGTCGCGATCTTCGTCAGAGCGGTGACGACCGCGAGCGCGAGCGCGGGCAGCAGCACCGGCGGAATGCTCGACGGGTCGGTGTGCAGTCCGAAGAAGACGAAGAATACGGCGGCGAACAGGTCCCGCAGCGGCGCGAGCAGCGAGTGTGCCCCTTCGGCGACCTCACCGGAGAGCGCGATGCCGACCAGGAAGGCGCCCACGGCCGCGGAGACCTGCAACTGCTGTGCGATGCCGGCGACCAGGATGGTCAGACCGAGCACCACCAGGAGCAGCTTCTCGGGGTCGTCGCTGGAGACGAACCGCGAGATGACCCGCCCGTACCGCACCGCGACGAAGAGGACGAGCCCCGCGGCGCCGAGCGCGATGGCGAGCGTGAGGCTGCCCGCGGCCCAGCCGACACCGGCCAACAGGGCGGTGATGATGGGCAGATAGACGGCCATCGCCAGGTCTTCGAGGACGAGGATGCTGAGGATGACCGGGGTCTCGCGGTTGCCGAGCCGGCCGAGGTCGCCGAGGACCTTGGCGATGACGCCGGACGACGAGATCCAGGTGACGCCGGCGAGGACGACGGCGGCGACCGGACCCCACCCCATGAGCAGCGCGGCGGCGGCGCCCGGCAGGGCGTTGAGCGTGCAGTCGACGAGTCCGGCGGGGTACTGCGTCTTGAGATTGCTGACGAGGTCGTTGGCCGTGTACTCCAGGCCGAGCATCAGCAACAGCAGGATGACGCCGATCTCGGCGCCGATGGCGACGAACTCCTCGCTCGCCCCGAGCGGCAGCAGCCCGCCCTCGCCGAACGCGAGTCCGGCCAGCAGATACAGCGGGATCGGCGAGAAGCGGAAGCGGCCCGCGAACCGGCCGAGCAGCCCGAGCGCGAGGATGATCGCGCCGAACTCGATCAGAAAGACAGCGGAGTGCATGCGCTCACTCCCGCCCGAGTATCGTCGCGGCCGTCTCCACGCCTTCGCGCGTACCGATCACGATGAGGGTGTCGCCCCCGGCAAGGCGGAAGTCCGGCGCCGGCGAGGGGATGGCGTCGGCCCGCCGGAGCACCGCGACGATCGAGACGCCGGTGTCGGTCCGCATCCGGGTCTCGCCGAGGAGGCGGCCGTTCCAGTGCGAGGTGGCCGACAGCAGGATGCGCTCGGCGACCAGGCCGAGGTCGGTGGTGTGCAGCAGGTTGGGGCTGTGGTGCGACGGCATCAGGGCGTCGATCAGCGCGTCCGCCTCGCCCGAGCTCAGGCGCATCGACAGCGCGCAGGCGTCCGGGTCGTCGGAGCGGTAGGCGCTCACTGTCCGCGCACCGTCCCGGTGTGCGACCACCGAGAGGCGCTGCTGTTCTCGGGTCGTCAGGTCGTACCGGATGCCGATGCCGGGAAGCGGCGTACGGCTGAGTCGTGATGCGGGCACAGGTTCTCCCCTTGCGTGAATAGACGATCTCCCCCGGCTGTCACCCTATCGGGGCCAAGGATTGGCAAAATCCCATTCGCTCACGACGGGGTCGCGGGCTCGGCAGGGCCGGGGGAGGGGGAGAGAGCCGTCAGTCGGTCAGCGTGACGCAGGGGAGCCCGACGCTGTCGGAATCGCGGAAGCCCTCCGCGCAGAGGCGGGTCCCCGCGGGGAAGTGCCGCTGGGGGTACGCCTGGTCCCGGTAGGTCCGGAACTTCGCGACGTCCTCCACCTTCGTGTTGGCGCTCCAGCCGTTGGTGGTCCACACGCGCGCGCGGATGCGGCTCGGCTGGTTGCCGTTGATGACGGACACCTCGACCCGGCCCAGATAGGTGCCCGAGTCGTAGGTCTCGATGCAGACCGAGTGATTGCACCACTTGCCGTCGGCGACCGCCGAAGGACCCGTGGCGATGAGACAGCCGAGCGCGGCGGCGACGGCGCCGATTCCCGCGGCGATCCGATGGGTGATGTCATGCATGGCGAGCGACCCTCAAGCCTTCTTCACGGGCCCGCGCCCAGGCGGCGGACCCTGTCGGTTGATGCCTTGCGGGCCGGCGCGGCGCCTCCGTACGGCGTCCGCGCGACCCCGCGCGGACTAACGCGGCACAAGATCACGGGTTACGCGCGGTCACACGTCAGGAGGCCGGGCCGCGGTCGCCCGCGCGCAGCACCGTGTCCACCGTGTCCGCCTCATCGGGGGACTTGTCCTCCCGGTAGCGCACCACACGGGCGAAGCGGAGCGTGACGCCCGCCGGGTAGCGGGTGGACTTCTGCAGACCGTCGTAGGCGATCTCCACCACGAGCTCGGGCCGCACCGTCACCACGTAACCGCTGGTCTCGACCGCGAGCTCCTGGAGGCGCTCGGTCTGCCAGGCGAGCATGGCGTCCGTCATCCCCTTGAAGGTCTTGCCCAGCATGGCGAACGTGCCGTCGGGCCGCCGCGCCCCCAGGTGCAGGTTGGAGAGCTTCCCGGTGCGGCGTCCGTGCCCCCACTCGGCGGCCAGGACGACCAGGTCCAGGGTGTGGACGGGTTTGACCTTCAGCCAGGAGGCGCCCCGGCGGCCCGCCTTGTAGGGGGCGTCGAGCCCCTTCAGGACGACCCCTTCGTGGCCGCGCCCGAGCGTCGCCTCGAAGAACTCCTGCGCCTCGCCGCGCAGCCGTTCGTCGCCCGGATCGCTCACGAGCGCGCGCCGCACCCGCATCGGCTCGGGCACCAGGGCCTGGAGCTCCGCGTGCCGCTCGGTGAACGGCAGGTCCAGCAGATCCCGTCCTGCCACGGACAGGACGTCGAAGAAGACGGGGGACAGCGGCAGCCCGGCCGCCGCGGCGGACACGTCGAGGCGCGAGCCGACGCGCCCCGCGATCTCCTGGAACGGCCGCGGTCTGCCGTCCTCGCCCAGCGCGATGACCTCGCCGTCCAGGATGAAGTGGGTCCCCTTCAGGTCGAGCGCCGCGGCGGTCAGTTCGGGGAGCCGGTCGGTGATGTCGTCCAGGGTGCGGGTGTAGACGCGGACGTCGTCCCCGCTCCGGTGCACCTGGACGCGGATGCCGTCGAGCTTCTCCTCGACGGCGCACGCCCCCAGCTTGTCGATGCCTTCCGCGACCGACGCGGCGCTGTGCGCGAGCATCGGCAGCACGGGACTGCCCACGGTCAGACGGAACTCGTCAAGGGCCTCGGCGCCGCGCGACAGGAGCGCCTGCGCCACCGGGCTGACGGAGCCGGCGAGCATCACCGATCGCCGCACGGCGTCCGCCGGGGTCTCCGTGGCGAGCGCGAGCCCTTCGACGGCCACCGCGTCCAGCGCGCCCTGGCGCACCTCACCGGTGAGCAGGCCGATCAGGAACCGCTGCTCGTCGGCGGTGGCGGCGCCCATCAACGCGCCGACGAACCGCTTGCGTTCGGTCTGCGACCCGGCGCCGGACACCGCGCCGATCGCGGTGAGGGACTCGTCCACGCCGCGCACCGTCAGCGTCGGCTCGTCGGCGGGCGGGCCCGCGTCCTTCAGCAGGCTCCAGCCGATGCCGAGCCGCCCCTGCGGAAGCCTGCCCGCCAGGTACGGGATGACGATGGGCACGTCGTCCGGCTCGGCGGCCCGGAACAACTCGGCGAGCAGCGCGATCTTCTTGGACCGCGCCGAGGTGGCGGCCACTTCCTTGGACACGTCCGCGAGCCGGGCAAGCAGCATGGGGCCATCCTGCACCGGCGCCGGGCACGGCGCATGTGCGCCCTCACTTGCGTCCGCCGTCCTCCTATTCGAAGTCGTCGAAGCCCTCGGGACCGTCGAAGTCCTCGGTGAAGTAGCTGTCGTGCCGGATGCGGAACTCCTTGAGCTCCTCGGGGCCGCGTCGCGACATCTCCGCGACCCGCTCGAAGTACTCCTCACGCGGGGCACCCGGCGAGAAGAGCATGAGCATGGACGTCGGCTCGTCCGTGACGTTCCTGAAGGCGTGCAGACCGCCGACGGGGACGTACAGGAAGTCCCCCTCCCGGCCCGTCACCCACTTGTCGCCGTCGAAGAGCTCCAGCTCGCCGGAGAGGACGTAGAAGGACTCGGACATCGCCCGGTGGAAATGGGGTTTGGCCCCCGCGGAGCGTGGGGCCAGCTCCGATTTGTACAGACCGAACTCGCCGCCGGTCGACGCATGGGTGGCGAGGTAGTGCGTGGATCCGCCGGGAGAGGAGATCTCCGCCGGTGTGCCGGCCGTGCGGAAGGAGGCGTTCACCTCGCCTTTTGTGCCGTGGTAGCGGGGCTGCGGATACGAGAGATCGCGCGGGTACGACATGACGCGCTCCTTCGGTGGGCCCCCCGCCGGCCGGCTCCTCCGGCCCGTGGGCGGCTCTGCACCGGCATCGTGCCGCCCGCGCCGGGTGGGCGGCATCGGGCCCGCGACTGATCCCGGAGGGGGTCGGGAGGAGGCCGTGGGTCCTAGGACATTTGACCGAGACGATCACCGACGGGTGACGAGGAGGGAAATGGAGGCCGGTATTCCAAGGGTCTCGCCGGAGCGGTCGCGAGGTCGCCGTTCGGCGAGGGTGATGTTGCTCAGGGAGACGCGTGCAGGCGCCTGTGGCGGGCACCCGGACGGCAGACGTTCCGAATCTTGAAAGGTGAGTGATGCAGGTCACATGGATTTGTCGGCGGATTTGCGTAATGAGAGCCCTTTGTCCCGGGTCCTAAGGACACAGGAGCACCCGCGACCGCACCGCCGAGACATGCAGCACCAGAAGTGGAGCCCGACCATGGCCGTCACCCTCGAACAGCACGTACGCGCCCGTCTCGTCACCCCCGAGGGCCGCGAACGTGGGCTGGCCGTGGTCCTGCGCTACTCGGCGGAAGACCCCCTGGCCGTCCAGATGATCTTCCCCGCGGAGGCATCGCTCGACGGCGTCGAGGTCACCTGGATCTTCGCCCGTCAGCTTCTGGAAGAGGGGCTCAGCGCCCCGGCGGGCGGCGGTGACGTGCACATCTGGCCGTGCGGGCGGGCCCGGACGGTCCTGGAGTTCCACGCCTACCAGGGACTGGCCCTCGTGCAGTTCGACACGATGGTGCTGCGCCGCTTCCTGGTGCGGTCGTACGGCGTGGTGCCCGCGGGCGCCGAGGACGAGAGCATGGATCTCGACAGCGGTCTGTCGCGGCTGCTCGGCGGTGTGTGAGTGAGCGATCAGCGCGACGGCAGCGCGGGCGCGGCGCCGGGGACTCCCGCGGCGTACAGCGCCGGCCGCTCGCTCATATCCACCGCGGTGCGCACGCCGGTGCGCAGCGCCGCCACACCGGCCTCGGCGACGGCCGCCGCCGCGTATCCGTCCCACGCGCTCGGGCCCGTGACCCGGCCCTCGCGGGTGGCGGCCACCCACGCCCGCACCTCACGGTCGTACGCGTCGGCGAACCGCACCAGGTAGTCCTGCGTCACCTCCTCCTGCGCGCGCCCCGACTCCCGCACGACCATCGTGTGCGCGTCGCCCAGCGCGGCGCTGCCCCGCTCGCAGACCGCCTCGCACCGCACCTCGTAACCGCATCCGCTGTTCACGAAGATCTCCACGTCGACGACGGCGCCCCCGGACGTCTCGAAGATCACCAGCTGGGGGTCGAGCAGCCCGCGCGGGGCGTCCGCAGACGGCGCCGGACGCACCACCGTCACCGCGGTGATCTCCTGGCCGAGCAGCCAGCGCGCCGCGTCGATCTCGTGTGAGACCGAGCTGCTGATCAGCATCGACGAGGTGAAGTGCGGCGGCGACGACACATTCCGGTGGCGGCAGTGCAGCAGCAGGGGGCGGCCGAGCCGCCCGGAGTCCAGCAGGGATTTCAGGTCCGCGTATTCGGTGTCGTACCGGCGCATGAACCCCACCTGGATCAGCCTGCGGCCCAGCCGGGCCTCGGCCTCCACGATCCTGAGCGCCGACGTCGAGTCGGGGGTCAGCGGCTTCTCGCAGAGCACCGGGAGGCCGCGCGCACAGGCCGCGAGCAGGGCCTCCTCGTGCGCCCCCTCCGGCGAGGCCACCAGGACCGCGTCCACCCCGGGAGCGGCCAGCGCGGCCGCCGCATCCCGGTGCACGGACACTCCGGCGCGCCCCGCCACCGCCGCCTCGGCCCGCGCCACGTCGGGGTCGGCGACCGCGACCACCCGGGCCCCGCCCACCGTCGTGCCGATCCGGTGCACATGGTCGGCGCCCATGTGGCCGGCCCCGAGGACGGCCACCCCCAGCAACTCGCCCATCCGACGCCCTCCCGATGCCCGATCAGTCGCCGCGGCCTCCCGCGCGCGTGCGTCGGGCCACCGTAGCCGCCCGACGCCGGACCACCACGACGCAGCCGGCGAGCAGGGCTGCCGCGCCCGCGCCGACCATCAGCATCGCGGGCCAGTCGGAGTCGTCCGACTGCGCGCTCAGGGCGGCCTTGCCGGCGGCGTGCGCGGGCTGCGGCCCCGTCCGGTCCGCCTTCGGCGGCGGCAGCAGCGAGCCGACCGGGCCCACCTTGCCGGCCGCCGCGAACCCCCAGTCCAGCAGCGACCTCGCCTCCTCGTACACGGCACGCCCGCCGCCCGCCTGGGGGTTCATCACCGTCACGACGAGGGTGCGGCCGTCCCGCTGGGCGGCGCTGATCAGCGTGGACCCCGCGTGGCTGGTGTAGCCGTTCTTCACGCCGAGCAGGCCCGGGTAGGGCGTCACGCCGTCCGCGCCGGTCAGCAGCCGGTTGGTGTTCTGGATGGGGTACGACCAGCCGCCCGCCGGGAACTTCGCGGTCCGGGTCGAGCAGTAGCTCGCGAACTGCGGGTCGGCGAGCCCCGCCCGCCCGAACACCGCCAGGTCGTACGCCGACGAGACCTGGCCCGGGGCGTCGTAACCGTCGGGAGAGACGACGTGGGTGTCCCGCGCGCCGAGCTCGCGGGCCTTGACGCGCATCTGCCGCACGGTCGTGTCCAGGCCGCCGTTGAGCCCCGCGAGGACGTGCACCGCGTCGTTCCCCGAGCTGAGGAAGACGCCGCGCCACAGATCGGACACCTGGTAGGTGCGGCCCGCCGCCACGCCCACCATGCTGCTGCCCTCGCCGATGTCCTCCAGCTCGTGCTCGTCGACGACGTGCTGCATCCGGGCGTCCAGACGGGGGAGCGTCGCCAGGGCGAAGAGCGACTTCAGCGTCGAGGCGGGCGGCAGCTGGCGGTGCGCGTCCCGGGCGGCGAGCACCTCGCCCGTCTGGGCGTCCGCCACCACCCAGGCGAGCGCGGACACGCTGCTCGGCAGACCGGGGGCGCCGGGGCCCGGCCTGACCTGGACGCCGGGCCGGTCCAGGAGGGCGGACGAGTAGGCGGGCAGGGGCCGCGGCGGCGCCGGTTCGGCCGGGACGTCGGTGGCGGCGGCCGGCGAGGACAGGAGGACCAGAGCACCGAGCGCTAGGGCCGCGGTGCGTACGGAGGAGGGGCGCGGAAGGTACCTGATGACCATTCAGTCACCGTATGAGCGCCATCCGAAGTCCGCAGATCGGCTTGGTCCGGCTGGATGTATGCGGGGGCGGGAGCCCGGTCACCTGCGGTCGGGGCCGGCCCGGGGCGCCTCGCGCTGCTGGGAGCCGGGCGGCGTACGACGGGGCGGTGGCCCGATGCCCGATGCTCGATGCACCGCGGCGGTCCCGGCCGTCGCCGGGTCCGGTACCCGCGACGGCCGAAGGTTCCGGACCCGGCGGGCGTGGATCAGGCCGGCAGGTTCTTCTCCACGGCGGCGACGAGCTCCGGCGCGTCGGGCTCGGTCTGCGGCGAGAAGCGGGCCACCACGTCACCCGCCGGGCCGATCAGGAACTTCTCGAAGTTCCAACGGATGTCACCGGTGTGGCCCTCCGCGTCCGCCGTGCCGACGAGCTTCCCGTACAGCGGGTGCCGGTCGCCGCCGTTGACGTCGACCTTCTCCGTCATCGGGAACGTCACGCCGTACGTCGCCGAGCAGAACTCGGCGATCTCGTCGGACGTGCCGGGCTCCTGGCCCATGAACTGGTTGCAGGGCACGCCGAGGACGCTGAACCCGCGCCCCGCGTACTGCTCGTGCAGCCGCTCCAGGCTCGCGTACTGCGGGGTGAGCCCGCACTTGGAGGCGACGTTGACGATCAGGACGGCCTTGCCCTCGTACTGGCGCAGGTCGGCGGGGCCACCCTGCAGGGCGCCGATTTCTTCTTCGTAGACAGACATAGTGACCGAGCCTACGCCTCGCGGTGCAGCCTGCCCCGGGCGACCAGCTCGACCGTGAGCGCCACGGCGACTGCCTGGACCGCCATGAGGGCGATCAGGACGAACAGCTGCACGGCGCCGGCGAGGACCGGCGAGGCGCCGCCGAGCAGCATGCCGACGAACGCGCCGGGGAGGGTGACCAGGCCGACCGTGCGGGTCTGGTCGAGGCCGGGGAGCAGCGCGTCCGACGCGGCCGGGCGGATCACCTCCAGACGGGCGTCGCGGTCGTCGAGGCCCAGGGCGATGCCGGCCTCGAACTCGCCGAGCCTGGTGTGCAGTTCGTCCAGGGACCGGCGCCCCGCCAGGACGGTCGCGGTGAGCGCCCCGCCGATCAGGATGCCCGCCACGGGGATCATGGCGATGCCCCGTACGGGAACGAGGCCGGCCAGAGCGAGGCCGGTGACCACCGGCACGACGGGTCCCGCGATCGGCAGCACCGTCCACCACCACGTGCCGTTCGGCGTGACCCGCCGCCCCGCGGTGCGGACGGCGACGGCGCACATCAGGAGCAGGAACCCGAACAGCGCCGGCGTGTGGTGCACCACCCAGCCGATCGCCAGGGAGACCACCGCCAGTTGGGCGCTCGCGCGGACCCCGGCGACCAGGATCTCGCGCGCCCGGCCGCGCGAGCCGTCCGGGGCGAGCCGGAAGACGGCGGCCGTCGTCGCGGCGGCCAGCAGCAGCACGAGCAGCGCCACGGCGAGCGCGGTGTTGACCGGCAGAAGGGCCTGGGCGGCGAGGTTGCGCACGGGCTCACCCTAGATCGCCCTGCCGGAGTGCTCGACCTGTAACGATGGGTGGGTAAGACGTGCAGCGAGAGAAGGGCTGGAGTCATGGCGCAGCAGGTGCGGGGCGTGATCGCACGCGCGAAGGGCGAGCCGGTACGGATCGAGACGATCACCGTCCCGGATCCGGGGCCGGGAGAGGCCGTGGTGAAGATCCAGGCGTGCGGCGTCTGCCACACCGACCTGCACTACCGGGAGGGCGGCATCAACGACGACTTCCCGTTCCTGCTCGGGCACGAGGCCGCGGGCGTCGTGGAGTCGGTCGGCGACGGCGTCACCGAGGTCGCCCCCGGCGACTTCGTGATCCTCAACTGGCGAGCGGTGTGCGGCCAGTGCCGCGCGTGTCTGCGCGGCCGCCCGCAGTACTGCTTCGACACGCACAACGCCCGGCAGAAGATGACCCTGGCGGACGGCACCGAGCTCTCGCCCGCGCTCGGCATCGGCGCCTTCGCCGAGAAGACCCTCGTTGCCGCGGGGCAGTGCACCAAGGTCGACCCGGACGCCTCGCCGGCCGCGGCCGGGCTCCTCGGCTGCGGCGTGATGGCGGGCATCGGCGCCGCCATCAACACCGGCAACGTCGGCCGCGGCGACTCGGTCGCCGTCATCGGCTGCGGCGGCGTCGGCAACGCCGCGGTGGTGGGCGCCCGGCTCGCGGGCGCCGCCCGGATCATCGCCGTGGACATCGACGACAAGAAGCTGGAGACGGCGAAGAGCCTGGGCGCCACGCACACGGTCAACTCCCGCTCCGCCGACCCCGTCGAGGCCGTGCGCGAGCTGACCGGCGGCAACGGCGCCGACGTCGTCATCGAGGCGGTCGGCCGCCCCGAGACGTACGAGCAGGCCTTCTACGCCCGCGACCTGGCGGGCACGGTCGTCCTGGTCGGGGTGCCGACCCCGGACATGAAGATCGAGCTGCCGCTGCTCGACGTCTTCGGGCGCGGCGGCGCGCTCAAGTCGAGCTGGTACGGGGACTGCCTGCCGTCCCGCGACTTCCCGATGCTCATCGATCTCTACCGGCAGGGCCGTCTGGACCTGGACGCGTTCGTCACGGAGACCATCGCCCTGGAGGACGTGGAGAAGGCGTTCGAGCGCATGCACCACGGCGACGTGCTCCGTTCGGTGGTGGTGTTCTGATGGCGGCCGGGACCACATCGGGCGGTCGCGCGCCGCGCGTCGACCACCTCGTGACCTCCGGGACGTTCTCGCTGGACGGCGGCACCTGGGACGTCGACAACAACGTCTGGATCGTCGGGGACGACAGCGAGTGCCTCGTCATCGACGCCGCGCACGACGCGGACGCCATCGCGGAGGCGGTGGGGGAGCGCAGGCTCATCGCGATCGTCTGCACACATGCCCACGACGACCACGTCGACGCGGCGCCCGCGCTCGCCGACCGTACGGGCGCCCCCATCCTGCTGCACCCGGCCGACACGGAACTGTGGAAGCTGACCCATCCCGACCGCGCGCCCGACGGTGAGCTGCACGACGGCCAGGAACTGGCCGTCGCGGGCACGGTCCTGAAGGTCCTGCACACGCCCGGTCACTGCCGCGGCGCGGTCAGCCTGCACGCCCCGGGCCTCGGCACCGTCTTCACCGGCGACACGCTCTTCGCCGGAGGCCCGGGTGCGACGGGCCGTTCCTTCAGCGACTTCCCGACGATCGTGGAGTCCATCAAGGAGCGGCTGTTGACCCTGCCGCCGGCGACGGTGGTGTGCACGGGCCACGGCGACAGTACGACGGTCGGTGCCGAGGCGCCGCAGCTGGAGGAGTGGATCGCCCGCGGGCACTGACGCTCCGTCCGCTCTTCGACCGTCTGCTCCTCCGACGGACATCACTGACGTACATCGCATGGCCTCGCGTGGTTCGCCGCGCGGGGCCATGCGTCGTACCGGGTCGCGTACTGGCCCTGTTCCGCGATCTCGGATAAGTTAGGCAAGGCTTACCTAATGGAGGTTGGGAATGGGTGTCCGTCACAGCAGCACGACCGTGCCCTCAGCGGCGGTACGGGCGCGTTCAGTGCTCGCCACCGCCTGGTCATGCGCGGTGACCACGGAGATCGGCAGGGACGAACTCGTGGGCGCGCACAGCGTCACGCAGGACGGCAGGATCCGGTTGTCGCCGCCCGAGGACAGCGCGCTCGCCGCCGCCCTCATCTGCGCGCCCCGCGGTGAACCGTCCACCCTGGTCGAGTTCGCCGACGTCGCGCCGGTGCCGCTCAGGGACCGGATCCGCGCACGGCTGTGGCTGTCCGGGTCGCTCTCGTACGACGGGGAGGAGCTCATCTTCGAGCCGACCTGCGCCGTCCTGCACGACTCCACCGGGGAGCGCCAGGGCATCGAGCTCGACGAGCTCGCCCTGTCCGTACCCGACCCGCTCGCCGAGGCGGAGTCGCGCCTGCTCACCCACCTCGCCGACGCCCATCCGGACGCCGTCGAGCAGCTGACCCGCCTCATCGGCCCGGACAGCCTGCAGGGTGTGGTGCGGGTGCGCCCGCTCGCCATCGACATGCACGGCATCTGTCTGCGCCTCGAACGCGCCCGCGGCCAGGCGGACGTGCGGCTGCCGTTCCATCAGGTGGTGGAGGACGTCACCCAGGTGACGGAGTGCATGCACGCACTCCTGATGAAGGCGCGCCTGTCAGCCGCGCGGCGCGGCCGGCCCGTCGGAGGCTGACCCCATCGCCCGCAGGGCCAGCACAAGCACCCCGATGTCATCCAGAAAGATGGGATCCGGCAACAGATCGGTGGGCAGCACGAGATAGGCGATCGCGGCCCAGAACACCCACTGCCGCTCGACGGGAAGCCCGGCTCTGCGCAGCGCGCGCCGGGCCCGGACGAGACGGACGAGCAGTACCACCGCGACGGCGAGGGTCGCGGCGACCAGAACGGCTGCGCCGACGAGAAGTGCGGTCAGATCCGTGCTCATACCCCCGTACGTTAATCACCCGGAGGCCTCGCGTCCCGCAAGCTGACGGTGGGCTGACCGAGGCGCCGAACCCACACACCTCGCCCCGCCTCACGCGCCCCGCGGGACGCCCGCTTGGCCGGGGTGGCCGTACTCGGTGAGCGCCTCCAGCACCTTGGCCAGTAGCGCGCCGTCCGTCTCCTCGGCGGCCCAGGCGGTCAGAAGCTCGGCGTCCTGCTCTGCGTGGCGGGGACTGCCGGTGATGACGAACGACTTCCGCCGCAGGTAGTCGGCGACGAACCGGCGGTGTACCGGATCGGGGTGGTGGCGGTGGGCCACGACGGCCGACCGGGTCTCGTCGCTGGGCCGTTCGGCGAGGATCCAGCAGACCGCCGACCAGTCCACGTGGTCCTCGTCGGGCGCGCGGACCGCACGGTCGACGAGTTCGTCCACGGGCGTCAGGATGCGGAAGGCCCACTCGAGCGAGGTCAGGATGGCGCCGTGCCCGGATCGAAGGGTGAGTCCGCCGAGCGTGACCTGTTCGACCCAGTCGTACGCGTCGTCCATGACCCGTTCCGTGACGGCGGACCCCGCCGCGCCGGTCCTGCGCCGCAGTTCGGCGGCCACTCCCTCCTCGTACCGGCGGCGGGCCAGCGCGACGAGCCGCTCGCGGGCGGGCGCCGGCAGCCGCAGTCGCGGTTCCTTGCCCAGTACGGCGGCGACGACGGCCGGAGAGCCGCCGTCAACGGCCCGCCATAGAGGGGTGGTTCCGTCCGGCAACGGCCGGTCGGGGTCGGCTCCCGCCTCCACCAGCGCTTCGGCGACCGCCGGGTCGTGGCCCGCCACGGTGAGACACAGCACCGGCAACCCGTCCGCGGTCCTCGTATCGGGATCGGTGCCCGACTCCAACAGGCGCCGCACCGCCTCGACTTCCCCGGCACGCACCGCAGCCACGAGCCGCGTGCCGAGCCCCTCGTCGGCCCGACGCACGGACGTCACCCTCCGATTCCGCGGCTCGCGGACAGGTCGCGCATCATCGACATCAGGAGGTCGTGCGTCTCGGCGTCGGCCGCCGCCACGAGGCCCCGGCCCCCATCGCCGACGGGAAGGCCGTCGATTCCGGTGACGACACAGCCGGCGGCCCGGCACAGGGCGATGCCGGCGGCGAAGTGGACGCTCTCCGAGAGGTCACCGCCGTCGGTGACGTACGCGGCGCGCTTGCCGGCGGCGACCCATGCCAGGGCCAGCGTGGTCGACACGACGCGCGGCCGGAACCGTGCCACGAACTCGGGGTGGGCCAGCAGATCCACGCCCCGGAACCCGGGCGCGCCCGGAAACGGCGGGTCCAGGTTGACGTCCACCAGGCGGGTCGCGGCGGAGGGGGCCAGCGGGGCCTCGACGCCCTCGTGCCGCACCCGGGCGGTCGTGCCGTCGGTGAAGAAGACCTCGCCGCCGAAGGGGTCGGCCACCGCGGCAGGACCGTCGCGCAGCGCCACGTTCACGGCCACGAGCAAGTTGCCGACGGCGTAGTTCAGGGTGCCGCACAAGGGGTCCACCAGCCACTGGCGTGCGGCGTCGGCGCCACCCCGCTGTCCGCCTTCCTCGCCGAGCACCCCGTCGTCGGGGCGGGCGGCACGGATGACGTCGAGGATCGCCTTCTCGGTCGCCACGTCCGCGGCGGTGGCGAAGTCGCCGGCGCCCTTGTCGATGCGGGTGAGTTGCCGGCCGTACAGGGAACGCACCACGTCAGCGCCCGCGCGTGCGGCGGCCGTCGCCACGTCGGTGTCCCCTGATGTCGCGTGTACCCCTGATGTGGCGTGTGCCGCCGCTGAGTTGATCACGCCGGGCAGGATAGCGAGCCGAACTCGGGCCCCGGTCAGAGGATGTGGCGCTTCTGTGGCCGACCGTGAAGTTCTGCGACGGTTGGTGGAGCTCTGTGGGACATTGTGGGAGATCTCATGATCACCGAGGGGTGCGGTCCGCGGCCGCAGCGGCTTTAATCACGCCATGACCGAAACGAATGGACTGCTGGCCGGCAAGGCCGTCATGATCACGGGTGCGTCGAGCGGAATCGGTGAGGCGGCGGCCCGCCTGTTCGCCGCCGAGGGGGCGGCGGTCCTCCTGATGGCGCGCCGCGCGGACACACTGCGTCGCATCGCCCGGGAAATAAACGACGCGGGCGGCAAGGCGGCGGTCAGCGTGGGCGACGTCTCGGTGGCCGAGGACGTCCAGCGCGCCGTCGACGCGACGCGCGAACACTTCGGCGCCCTGGACGCGGCGTTCAACAACGCGGGCTACGCGGGCCAGGACCTGCAGCCGCTGCACAAGCTCGACCAGAAGACCTTCGACCGCACGATGGACGTCAACGTCCGCGGCACCTGGAACTGTCTGCGCTCCCAGATCCCGGTGATGCTGGAGGCCGGCAAGGGCGCGATCGTCAACACGGCGAGCACGGCGGCCATGGTGGCCACCGGCGCCCCGGTGCCGTACGTCGCCGCGAAGCACGCCGTGCTCGGCATGACCAGGGCCGCGGCGGCCGAGTACGCCGCGCACGACATCCGCATCAACACGCTCGTCGTGGGCACCACGCGCACGGAGATGATCAGCGAGGTCGTCGAGGCCAGGCCGGAGCTCGAAGAGGCCTTCGTCGCCCGGCAGATGCAGAAGCGGATGGCCGAGCCGGTGGAGATCGCCCAGGCGGCCCTGTGGCTGTGCAGCGACCGCGCGTCGTTCTCCACGGGGGCGGCGCTGGCGGTGGACGGCGGGTTGACGTCCAACTGAAGGGCGCTGCCACCCCGTTGCTCAGAGCGGTAGTGCGCACACCGCGATCGGGGCTGCGAACGGCTTGCCCGCCAGGCGCAGTTCGCCGCTCGCTGCGTCGACGTGGAACACGCTCACTGAGCTCGACTTCTGGTTCGCCGTGAACAGCAGCCGTTGCGACGGGGAGAACGCGAGCTGGCGGGGGAAGTCCCCGGATACGGAGATCGTGTCCAGGAGTCGCAGTCGCGCTCCGTCCCCTTCGATCGCGTAGCGCGTGATGCTGTTGTGCCCGCGGTTGGCGAGGAACGCGAAGCGCCCCTCGCGGGTCACCACGATCTGGGCCGGGTAGTTGGTGCCCTCGCCGGTGCCGGTCGACTGCGGTTCGCCCGGAGTGAGGCGGCCGGTGGCGGGGTCGTACGCGCAGACGACCATCGTGTCGTCCAACTCGTTGGCGAGGTAGGCGAATTGCCCCGAGGGGTGGAAGGTGAGGTGGCGCGGGCCCGCGCCCGGTCGCAGGCTCGCGTACGAGACCTGGCGGAGCGTGCCCGCTTTCTCGTCGAGCCGGTACGTGTAGACGGTGTCGTTGCCGAGGTCGACCGC
Source organism: Streptomyces sp. NPDC005863 (assembly GCF_042871345.1). Taxonomy (NCBI): domain Bacteria; kingdom Bacillati; phylum Actinomycetota; class Actinomycetes; order Kitasatosporales; family Streptomycetaceae; genus Streptomyces; species Streptomyces sp. NPDC005863. Next base: position 179,372 of record NZ_JBIAII010000010.1, read on the forward strand.
GAGGACGTGGCGGCCGTCCGGGGACGTGCTGATCTGGTGCGCGTGCGGGCCGTCCTGCCCCGGGCCCGGCGGTGGCGCGGAGTGCGTGACCAGGTCGGTGCGCTCGCCCAACGCGCCGGACTCCGCGATGGGGTGGACGGCCACGCTGCCGGAGCCGTAGTTGGCGCTGAGCAGCCAGCGCCCGCCGGGGTGCACGGAGAGGTGGCAGGGGCCGGCGCCGCCCGTGTCCCGGGTGCCGAGGACTTCGGGCTCACCGGTGGGGGAGAGCGCGACGGCGGTGACGCCGCCCTTCTCGCGCTCGTCGACGGCGTAGAGGGTGCGGCCCGAGGGGTGCACCGCCAGGTAGGAGGGGTCCGGGACGCCGGTGAGTGTGCCGGTGACGGTGACGTGACCGGTCGCGTCGTCGTACGTCGCCAGGCCGATGCCCCGACCACCTCCCTGCTGCGAGGTGTACGTGCCCAGGAACAACTGCCCCGTGCTGCGCGGCCGGTGACTCGATCGACCCGTCGAGGAGGCCGCGGTGCGGAGGGTGCGGTCGGGACGCAGCTGCTCCGGCGGTGCTGGTGAGCCACAGGCCGATACGGAGGACAGCGCACCCGCGGCGGCCGCGCCCAGCAGCCCTCCGACGAACCGCCGCCGCCCCGGACCGCTCCCGTCCCCCGTATCCGACCCTGCTCCGCTGTTCATGCCTGCACCTCGTGCGTCGATGGTGACGGATGTGGCAGACACAGTGTCGCGTACGAGGGGGGAGGGGCAAGGGGGACGAGGCTGTCGCGTTCGGTGGGGGGCCGGGTGGACTAACGGGTGCGGACTAAGCGGGAGGGGGAGAGGCGGCGGGGTCCGAGGGCTTGGCGGCCGGGGGCGGCTGGTGATCGGGGTGGCCGAGATGGTCGAGGTGACCGGGGCGGCGACCGGTTCGGCGGAACGGAGATCCACAGCCGCCGACCAACGGCGCGCACCCACCCTTGAGAGCCGCGCCCCTGCTCGGCCCGCTCCCCTAGTCCCCGCCGCTCAGCCCGCTCCCCCTAGTCCCCGCCGCCCCCATCCCCACCGCCACCGTCGCCCCCGTCTCCGCCACCGTCGCTGCCATCCCCGCCGTCACCGCCGTCGGAGCCCCAGCCGTCCGAGCCGCCCGGCTCGTTGTCGTCGCCGCCGATGCCCAGGTTGCTGAACCAGGGGCGGTCCCAGGCGTGGTCCGCGGCGATGGGTTCGCCGCTGCTCGACTGCGGGCGCCGGATCCGGAAGCGGGCCGTGCCCGTGGTGTTGCCGAGGCCGAAGGCGACCGCGAAGGCCTGGGCCATGACGGCGTCCAGCGGGTCCGCGCTCTCGTGGCGCACGGGGGAGAGGGGGAGCAGCACCGCGTCGGGGTCGAGGTCGGGGCGGCGCGGCGGCCGCTCCAGCAAGGCGACCCGCCGGTCGTCGCGCAGCAGCCAGGAGCTCGTGGAGTTCTCCCGGCGCAGCGTCCAGACGCCGAGGGGCAGCTGCACCCGCGCGAAGCTCTTGGACTTGCGCACCTTCTTCTTGAGGACGAGAGAGGCCCGTACGTCACCGACGGCCATCCGCAGTCCCTGACTCTGGTCGGCGGTGCTGGGCAGGAGCCCGCGGGGCGCCCGTATCCGTACGGGGGGAGCGTCGGGCCCCCACACGTCCACACGCACCAGGCGGCGGTCCACCGCGACGGCTATGGGGCCGGCGGGCCCGTCGGCGTACCGTCGGGCCATCCACAACGGCACGCCCGTCGCCCGCGCCTGCTCGGCCAGGGCGTTCAGCTGGGCGGGACCGCCGCTGTGTCGTACCGCGAACGCGCCCAGTTCCTGCGTGAATTCGGCCGCCCGGCGCACCTTCACGGGGACGGTGGTGCCGGTGACGCGGGTGACCGGGACGACGCCGTTGTCGGCGGGCAGCCGGTCCAGCGGGCGCTCCGTACCGCCGCCGCCGAGCCAGTGTCCCCGCAGGAACGCCTCGGCCATGGCCGGCAGGTTCAACTCACCGAGCGGCGTCACCTTGCCGCCGCGTCGCAGTTCCTCGTCCGTCAGCTCGACGGTCCGCGCCAGCGGATTCCACGACTGTTCCTTGTAGAGCGTCTGGCTCATGCATCCCCCGTGTGCGTGCGGTGCAACAAAACAACGAACGAGCCTATCGACCCTCAGGACGTACTCGAACACCGTCCGGTTTCTGGAGCACGGGACCGCTCAGGATGTTCAGGACGTCTTCCACGTCAGAGTCCGGGCTCCCTTGGCGCTGGGCGTGAAGGTCGCCGTGAGGGGCTTGTCGCCCTTGCCCAGGAGGTAGACACCGCACTGCCGCACCGTCTTGCCGGCCGGGACCATGCCGTAGGGCACGGCGGACTCGCATCCCTTGGGGCCGGAGCTGCCCATGGAGAGCAGGGTCATCTTCTCCACCGTCCGGCCGGCCTCGGTCCGAAGGACCACCGCCTCGTCCATGTCCGGGTACAGCTTGGTCGTTCCGTCGTTGCGGTACTCGTACGTGACGAAGTAGAAGTCCGCCTTCTTCTGGTCGTCGTCGAGGTCGTAGCCGGCGAGTGCCTCGGGGCCGACCTTGCGCACGTTCTTCGGCGTGACGGTGAGGGGGAAGTCCTTGTCGTGCACGTCCCTCCACGTCGTCTTGGCGGGCTTGCCGACGGGCAGGAGGCCGCTGTCCGCGTCGTCGCCGCCCTTGACCTTCCAGGTCCGGGTGCCCGCGTCGTCGCTGTAGGAGACGGCGGACGGCTTGGCGCCCTTGGGCAGCATGACGACCTGGCAGCCCGTGGCGGTCTGTCCCGGGGGCAGCTTGACGGGTGCCTTGGTGCCGTTGCACGTTTCCAGTGGACCGGTGCCGGGTGATGCCAGTGGGTTGCTGTTGTAGAACGACATGGTCCGGCCGCGGGTGCCGTCGGCGAGCACGAGCGCGAACTGGTCGGTGGCAGCGCCCGCGTCGACGGTGTCGGTGCCGGTGTTGGTGACGGACACGGTCAGGTAGTGCGGCACCATCCCCTTCACGTCGTCGTCGAGGTGAACGTGCGCGACATCAGCGGTCGTTCCGCGCTTGACGGAGGTGGGCGCGACCTTCAGGTCGACCGCCCTCTCGTCGCTGTCGGTGTACTTCGCCTGTCGCGCGGCGGTGTCGAGCGGCAGGGGCGTGCCGGCGGAGGCGGCCCTGTCCGTCTTCGGCTTGTCGTCGCGGTGGCCGTCGGCCGGGTCCGCATCCCCGCAGCCGGCCAGCAGCAGGGCGATGAGGCCTGCTCCGGCGATGGTCGTGATCCGGCGTTCTGCGCGCTGCACTGCAACCCCCGTTGCTCCTGTGGTTCCCCGCAACTTCCGTTGCGTCCGAGGCAACTCTAAAGCCCGCATAAGTTCCGGCCGCGCCCGGTGTCCCTTGTCCTTATTTACAGACTGACCTGAAGCCCGGGAGACTCACAGGCTGTGGACTTGGGCATCTCTTTTTTCGAGCCGTCATACCTGACGGGGGTCGACGCGATTCAACAGGCGCACGGATCGCGCCTGGCGGCGCTGGCTGGCAGACGGCTGACGGGGTTCGCACTGGTGCGGTTCGTCGAGGACGGCGACTGGTACGCCGAGTGTCCGGTGGTGCTGGCCTTCGACGGCATCCAGGTGGAGGTCTGCCACTGGAAGCTCGACGAACTCTCGATCGACTGGAACACGATCGAGACCGCGGCCACCATCACCGGCTGGGAGTCTTTCGAGCTCACGCCCTACTGGTCCCACAGAGATGACCGCCTCGAACCGTTCGTAGGCCAGGAACTGCGAGAGGTCACGCTCCTCGAGTGGCGGCCGGAGGAACGTGACCTGGCGGCCGGCACGGTGGCGGTGGAGTTCGCCTTCGCCGACGGCTGCCTGCGAATCGTCAACGGCCTGGACGAGAACCGCATCGAGGTCGATGCGGCCCACCCGGATTACGTCCGCCACGAGTTGCGCCGCTGAGCGCTGCTGCCCGATCGGTCGAACCAACCTCGTACTTGCGGCCGGTACGGAATGTTCGCCTGCCCAGCACCCCAGGCATGGGACGGAGTCCACGCGCGCCTGACCCATTGCCCAGCCTGGCACCACCACGAAGGGGAACTCCCCCTCCAGGGTCCGGTTCTCGCCATACGAAGGAGTGGAGGCCGCCCTTGCGGACACTGAGAGCGATCGTGCGTATACGGTGTGCGATCGATTTATGTCGACTGCACGCACACCTACGAGGAGTTGCCGAGTGGAGCACAGCCGTGTGATCCGGATCCGTACCGTTCTGGCCGCGCTGGGAGTCGCCGGTGTCATGGCGGCCGCGCCCGCCGCGAGCGCCTCGGCTCCTGTCGGGGCGGCCTCCGTCGTGCCCGCGCCCCCGGTGGGTGCGGCCGCCGCGCACGAGCCCTGCACGGGGGAGTTCCACGGTGACTCACGGCTCGGCCCGGCCTGGCTTCCCAGGTCGGGGCAGCGCCCTGTGGGACCGCTCCTGAAGCACTGGAAGCGGACCGGGAAGCTCTCGTCGAAGGACTTCCTGAAGAAGTACTGGGAGGGTCCCGCGGACACCGGCAGCTGGAAGTACCCGCCCAACGACGGCTTCGGGTCCGTCGACGGCAAGGTCGACAAGCACCCCGAGCGTCTGCGGCGCGGCGAGCGGCTCGACCGCTTCGGCTCCGAGTACGGGGGATACCTCGCGCCCGCCGGAGACTCCTACGCCGCACGCGCTCTGCCCCCGCAGAACCTCAACACCCGCGACGCCGCCTTCACCTGTGACTACCACGTCTACAAGGTGGCCAAGCCGTTCCGCGTCTGGCAGGGAAGCATCGCCCCCTGGTTCGCACAGCCCGGCGGCGGCCGGCAGATCAAGCTGGACCCGACCTTCCTGAACCCCGGCGACGGACAGCGCCTCAACGTCAAGTGGCTGCTGGACCACGGCTACCTCAAGCCCGCCCGCGCCTAGGTCCACGAGAACCGGGCGAGGGCCCGGAGCAACGGAGAGCGGCCCGTGGACGTCCGAGAACTCGCTGCGGCCCTGCGCGACGCCCACGTCGCCGACGGTTACTACTGGATCGAGGGCGTCCACGAACCGGCGCCCACACCCCCTGACTTCGTCTATCTGCGCAGGGTCGAGGGAGGGGAGTGGGAGGTCGGTACGTACGAGCGGGGCGCCCACCACCCCCTCGCCCGGCACGACGACGAGGCGGCGGCCTGCGACCAGCTGCTCCGTCAGCTCGTATAACTCGTACACACGGAATTGACCCTCACGTCACGTCAGGCTGCAGGCTGAACGTCGACGAAAGGCGAGATCCATGAGCTACACCGTCGGTCAGGTCGCCGGCTTCGCAGGCATCACCGTCCGCACCCTGCACCACTACGACCGTGCCGGGCTCCTCACGCCCGGCGAGCGCAGCCCCGGCGGATACCGTCTTTACGGAGACGCCGATCTGGCGCGGCTGCAACAAATCCTCTTCTACCGCGAACTCGGCTTCGCCCTCGACGAGATAGCCGAGATCCTGGCCGACCCGCAGGCCAACGCCCTCGCCCAGCTCAAGGCGAGACGCCGGTCGCTGCGCGAGCAGATCGGCAAGCTGGAGCGGCTCGTGAAGGTGGCCGAACGGGCCATGGAGGTGCAGCAGACCGGGGTGCGCCTCAGCCCCGAGGAACGGTTCGAGGTGTTCGGCGAGATCACCTTCGACCTGAGCTACGCCACCGAGGCCGAGTTGAAGTGGCAGGACAGCGCGGGCCATCGGGCGGCCATGGCGAGCGCCGCCGCGCACTCCAAGGAGGACTGGGCGCGGCTCATGGGCGAGGCCGCGCGGTGGCGCGAGGAACTGCTCGCCGCCTTCGACGCCGGGGAGCCCGCGGAGAGCGAGCGGGCCCGGGACGTGGCGGAAGCCCACCGGCAGCACATCGCCCGGTGGTTCACGCCCTGCCCGCCCGAGATGCATCAGCGCATCGCGGACGACTTCGCGGACGACCCCCGGGCCTTCGCCCTCGTCGTGCCGCCGCCCCAGCAGCGCCAAGGGCTCGCCGCGTATCTCCGTACCGCCGTACACGCCAACGCGGAGAACCGGTCGGGACGTCACGCGAGCGGGGTGAGCCCGCACGCTCGACCTGAACCTGAGGTCAACCCTCACGCTAAAGGTGAGGTTGAGGCATGCCGGTCGGCCGGGGCCGCGCCGAGCTCCGTGGACGACCCAGGCCTAGGCCCCTGCCCAGACTCCGGCCCCGGACTCGGGTCGAGGCCCGCACCCTCGTCGAGCCCCGCACCCGCGACGAGCCCCGCCCCCGACCCCGCCCTCAGCCCCGGAGGAAGCCGATGACCCGGATTCTGATCGCCGCAGCCGGCTCGTACGGCGACGTCGCCCCCTACACCGGTCTCGGCGCCCGGCTCCGCGAGGCCGGATACGACGTCGCGCTCGCCACCCACGACACCTTCGCGCCGCTCGTCGAGGCCGCCGGCCTGCGGTTCCGCGAGCTGCCGGCCGACACGCAGGCCCAGCGGCGCGCCGACGGGCGCAAGGAGCTGATGCGCGCCGCGGCAGGCTTCGTCCGCGAGCTCGGGGGCGGACTCGTCGACGCGGCCGTACGGGGCGCCGACCTGCTGGTGCTCTCCACGACCACCGCACCGCTCGGCTGGCAGCTGGCCGAGGCGATGAGCATCCCCACGCTGGGGGCCTATCTCCAACCGGCGCACCCCACCCGGGCCTTCCCGCCCGTGGTCGGCGGTACGCGCTCGCTCGGAGGCCTCGGCAACCGAGCTCTCGGGGGCTTCTCACTGCGCATGGTCGACCGCGTCTACGCCGACGCGGTGCGCGACCTGCGCGCCCGCCTCTCGCTCCCCGCCGCCGCGCCGGGCACGGTCCGCGCCCGGCAGGAGCGGGCGGGGTGGCCGGTGCTGCACGGGTTCAGCCCGGCCGTGGTGCCCCGGCCCGCGGACTGGCGCGCCGGCCTCGACGTCGTCGGCAACTGGTGGCCGTACCACGACCGCGAGACCACCCTGCCGCCGGAACTCGACGCCTTTCTGCGGGCGGGGCCGCCTCCGGCCTTCATCGGCTTCGGGAGCATGGCGGGCGGTGAGGGCGCACGGCTGAGCGAGCTCGCGGTGTCGGCCCTGCGCGCGGCCGGGCTGCGCGGCGTGCTGCAGGCGGGGCGGGCAGGTCTCGCGGCGTCCGGCGACGACATCCTGACGGTCGATGAGGTGCCGCACGCCCTGCTCTTCCCCGAGGTGGCGGCCGTGGTGCACCACGCGGGCGCGGGCACGTCGGCGGCGGCGCTGCGCGCGGGCATCCCCGCCGTCCCCGTCCCGGTCACGGCGGACCAGCCCTTCTGGGCGGCCCGTCTCGCCGCCCTCGGCGCGGCGACCGCCCCCATCCCCTTCAAGGACCTGACCGCGCCCCGTCTCGCGGAGGCCCTCGGTCGCGCGGTCCGAGACGAGACGTACGCGCGTTCCGCGGGACGTCTCGCCCACGCCATGGCAGCGGAGGACGGCGCCGGGCACGTGCTGAAGGCGGTCGAGCGGTTGGCCTAGGGCCCCTAGAGCCTGTCTGACACACGAGCTGGTCGGGGCTCGCGGAGCCAGAGGATGATTGCCGCGAGGTGAAGTCCGGTCCGGTAGCGGACGGCGAGTCTGCCAAAACGGGTCGCAACGGCACGAAATTGCTTAAGCCGGTTGAAGCAGCGTTCCCACTGCATTGCGGGCCTTGTAGAGACCACGGTCGAAGGCCTGTGGTCTGCCGCCGGCACGGCCACGCCGCATCCGGTTGGCCTTCTGATTCGCCCTCTCCGGGATCACCGCCCTTATACCCCGGCGCCGCAGCGACTGACGGATGCCCCGTGACGCATACGCCTTGTCGGCAATCACTACACCGGGCCTGCAGAGTGGCCGACCAACGCGGGTCCGCGGCACTCTCACGGCGTTCAGAACCTCTTCGAAGGCGGTGGAGTCGTTGACGTTGCCCGGTGTGACGAGAACGGCCAGGGGCAGGCCCCGGCCGTCACAGGCAAGGTGGACCTTGGGGGTCAACCCGCCGCGTGATCGGCCGAGTGCTTGACCAGCTTGCGTGCGTTCCAAATCATCCAATTCGTGCTCCGTCGCCGCCCCCCTTTTGCGGTCACCAGCGGTCTCGCCTTGGCGCCCCCGTCCACAACCGCGACAACACCGCGTTGATCACGTGCTGGTGATCCCGCCACGGGCGGCCCCGCCCGTCACCGGCAGGCAACAGCGGCGCAATCCGCTCCCTTGCCGCGTTCCTCAGCTCACCGCGACTCACCACAAGATCAATCAACAGGCGGCGCCTGGCTCTTTCGTCGCGTGCGGCCCGGTACTTGAGATGTACGACTCCGCGGTGATGCGGGGGCATCCCGGTACTTGTGAGGGACGTCGGGACTCGTCCCGGCAGGGGGCGATCAAGATCATTCCTGACTCTAGCGTTGCTTGCAGCCGTGATCGGAGCGGCGCGTTGATGCCCGTTTCCTGGAGTCCCCATGCCTTCGAGTTCCGCCGTGCCACAACCGCGCCTTCACGTGCTGTGCGTGTCAGCCCTGACGCTGGTCCTCGGTCTTTGGGGGATCGCCCGCGAGAACAGCATGTGGCGTGATGAGGCGGCGACGTGGGCGGCGGTCCACCGGACCGTGCCCCAGCTCGAGGGCATGCTGGGGCAGATTGACGTCGTTCATGGTCTCTACTACCTGTTCATGCACGGCGTCTTCCAGCTCTTCGGAGACAGTCTCTACACGCTGCGCCTGCCTTCTGTCATCGCCACCACGTGCACCGCTGCGGTGGTCGTCCTCGTGGGGTCTCGCCTGGCAGGCCGGTATGCGGGACTCACGGCCGGCCTGTCCTTCGCTCTTATCCCTGCCGTTCAGCAGTACGCACAAGAGGGACGCCCGTACGCGTTGGTCATGCTCTGTGCGGCCCTGGCCACTTGGCTGCTTGTTGTGGCGATTGACGAGCCGACCCCAGGTCGTTGGGCAGCGTACGGCGCCGTTGCGCTGACAGCGGCGCTGCTCAACTGGTTCTCGCTCCTGATGGTGACCGCGCACGCGGGCACCATCGTCATGGCCAGACCGGCAAGCGCCATTGCTCGACGCTGGGCGGTCACCGCCTGCACCGTGGTGCTGTGCGCTTCGCCCCTCATCGTCGCAAGCCAGACGCAATCCCAACAGATCGCCTGGATACCTTCGGTCAAGCCGAGTACCCTCCTCGGCCTACTCCTGACCCTGTTCGCAGGGCTGGCGTGCGCGGGGGCTGCTCGATCCGAGACGGCCGACCGCACTGCTCATGGCCCGCAACCCACACTCATAGCCGTCGCCCTGCCGCTCCTCGTCCTTCCGCCGCTCCTTCTCCTGGCAGTGTCATTCGCTCAGCCCGTCTACCAGACTCGGTACATCCTCTTCAGTTACCTGGGACTCGCGCTGCTCATCGGGGGAGCCTGCCAGGGATTGGCGAAGCGCTTTCAGGCATCCTCCGAGCGCATCGGTGCAGCGGTCCTGGTCATCACCTTCGTCGGCCTGCTTCCGGTTCAGATATCGATGCGCAGCGCGGGCAGCCGCATTGACGACGTCCTGTTCACGGCCCACGACGTTGCGGCCGCGCGTGGGCCGGGAGACGCGGTCCTGTACATACCCGCGGCGCGTCGGGACACCGCCCTCGTCTCGCCGACCGCGTTCACCGATACCAGAGACGTTGCGCTGGCCCAAGATCCGTATGCTTCGGGCACCCTGTACGGACGAGAGAGGTCGCCGCGGGAGATTGCCGATGCCATGCTGGCCGCGGACCGCATCATCGTTGTCAGCGACGATCAGATGTCTACCCCCACGACAGGCCGAGACCGAGTCAAACGGCAAGTCCTCGCCGACCAGTTCGTTCGTTGCACAGAATCGAGAGGTCACGGCCGCCAGGTCACGGTCTACCAACGTCGCTCGTGCGACTCAGTCAGACACAGGTCTACGACACTTCAGTGATGCCAGCAGCAAGCAGCCCACTGGCCTTCGGCCGTGATCCATACGAGGCTCGCAACGTAGTCGTAAAGCTGCTTCGACCGGGCTCAAGCGATTCTGTGCCATCGCAACCCGCGACAAACTCGCCTTCCGCTACCTGACCGGGCTCCACCACACGACACCTATCCGCACCCGACTACCTCGTTTGTCAGAAAGCCCCAAGCCCAAGCCCAGGGCCTCTCACCGAGGCTGAGCGGCGCCTTCCTGGTCGAGGCTGGGGCCGAGCCGCGCCGCCCGGTCGAGAGCGAGCGCGGCGCCGCCGTCCTACTCGGCCGGAACCCCGACCGCCGCCTCCCGCCCCGCCCACCGCCTGCCCCGCGGCAGCAACAGCGGGGTGGCCAGCAGGAGGAGACCGGCGACGGCGATGGCCGTGCGCGGGCCCGTGAGCCCGGCGAGCACTCCCCACAGGCCGGTCATGGCGGCGACGCTAGCCTTGCTGCTCACCGACCAGGCGGACAGCGTGCGCGCGACCCGGTCCGTCGGGGTCTGCGCGAGCCGGTAGGTCGCGTACACCGGGTTGAAGACGCCCATGCTGGTGATGAGCCCGAGTTCCAGGACGACGACGAGTACGAGCCCGGCCGGACCGGGGCCGACGAAGGCGAGCCCGACGGACCAGCACGCGCGCAACGTGCCGGCGGTGAGCATGACCGTCCGCTGTCCGAACCGGGCGACCAGGGGCCGGGACAGCCGTGAGCCGATGAGGCCGCCCACGCAGGGCAGCGCGAACGCCAGGCCGTACTGCCACGGCGCGAAGCCGAGCGGGCCGAGCATGAGGACGGCCAGCGGCGGCGAGGCCGCCATGATGAGGCCGCTGACCAGGACGGTGTTGAAGAACAGCCGGCGCAGCACGGGGTCGGCGAGGATGAACCGCCAGCCGTCGAGCAGGTCACCCGCGCGGAGCCGGGGCGCCTCGCCGGTGCGGACCGGGCGCGGCTCGTCGCGGTCCGACGGGCCGATCGCGCGGAGCCCCACCGCCGAGAGCAGATAGCTGACGGCATCGGCCACCACGGTCAGGAGGGGGCCGAAAAGGCCGACCGCGGCCCCGCCGAGCGGCGGTCCCAGCATGGTCGCGGTCCAGGTCGTCGACTCCAGCCGGCCATTGGCGACCAGCAGATCCTCCGGCGGTACGAGCGCCTTGAGATACGCGCCGCTCGCCGCCCCGAACGTGATGTCGGCCGCGGCGACCACCACCGACACGACCAGGAGCTGGGTGAAGCCCAGCGCGCCGAGCGCGAACGCGGCGGGGACGCTCAGCAGCGCCGCGCACCGCACCAGGTCCATCGCCACCATCACCGGCCGCTTGCGGCGACGCTCCACCCACGGCCCGAGCGACACCGCTGCCACCGCCCCCACCGCGAGACCCGCGGACGCGAGGAGCGCGACCTGAGCCGTGCCCGCGTCGAGGACCAGGATCGCGATCATGGCGAACGCGTCGAACGCGAGCCGCGTCCCGAACGAGCTGACCGCGTACGCCGCCCAGAGCCACCCGAACCGCCGCCCCAAGCTTCGCCTGCCCGTCATGCCTCGCCGCTCCCCGCACCCATCTCACCGGACAACCCCGCGTCGCCGGGTGCCATCCAAGCGGGCGACCCGCCGGCCGATCAAACAACCGATCCGCCCACACGCCACAACCGACGGTTGTGGGGAGTCCCGACCGACCCGCGGATCTGTTTAGGGTGGCGGCCATGGATCTCGATGCTGTGCGCGCCTTCGTCGTCGCCGCGGACGCCGGCCAGTTCCAGGGCGCCGCCGCGGATCTGGCGATCACCCAGCAGGCCGTGTCGAAGCGCGTCGCGGGGCTCGAGAAGGAGCTGGCGGTACGGCTGTTCACGCGCGCCTCGCGCGGCGTCGTCCTCACCATCGACGGACAGGCCTTCCTGCCCCACGCCCGAGACCTCCTGCAGGCCGAGGAGCGCGCCGCCGCCTCCGTACGGCCCGGCAGCCGCGCGCTGCGCGTCGACGTGATCGGCCGCAGGCTCGCACCCGCCGACCTGCTGCGCGACTTCCACCGCGCACTTCCCGAGACCCCGCTCGACGTCGTGACGCTCTTCGACGCCGACGCTGCCGTCGCCGCCATCAAGGCCGGCACCATCGACGCGGCCTTCCGCGCCGTCACCCGGCCCGTGCGCCAGTTGCCCGACGGCATCGAGGCCGAGCGGGTCCACGACGAGCCCATCCAGCTCCTCACCGGACCGCGGCACGCCCTGGCCGGAGCTCGTGCGGTCACCCCCGACCAACTGGCCGGGCACCGCATCTGGATGCCCGGCATCGTCAGCGGGACCGAATGGGCGGCCTATTACGAGGCGCTCGCCGACACGTTCGGTCTCACCATCGAGGCGACCGGACCGGACTTCGGCACCGAGCCGCTCCTCGACACCATCGCCGAGTCCCCGGGCCTCGCCACCCTGGTCGGGCAGCAGACCCGTCTCGTCTGGCCCGCCGACGACGACCTGCGCCGCATCGTGCTGCACGATCCGACGCCGGTCTACCCGCACTCCCTGATCTGGCGCGCCGACAACCTGCACCCCGCGCTGACGGCGCTCCGGGGTCATCTCCGTGCCGCGAGGGAAGCCGACGACGGGGCCGGAACCTGGACCCCCGCCTGGGCGCGGTGACCAGCCGGACCCGCCCGGCCCCGCCCCGGCCGGCCCCGCCTCGTCGCGGCCGCCGCCTACCGTTCGACGACCATCTCCCCGCCCACCACGACCACCTCGGCCACGGTCCCGGGGATTTCCTCGGGGCGTACGCGCAGAATGTCCCGGGAGAGCACGACGAAGTCGGCGAGCTTGCCGACGGTCAGTGAACCGCGTTCGTCCTCAAGGAAGTTGGCGTACGCGGAGCCCATCGTGTAGCCGTGCACGGCGGTCGCCACGTCCAGGGTCTCGCCGGGCTGCCAGGGCGCGCCGCCGCCGAGCGGGCGGCGCGTGACGGCGGTGTAGATGCCCGCCATCGGGTCCATCTCGGCGACGTTCCAGTCGCTGGACAGGGCGAGGACGGCCCCCGCCTCGTGGAGGCTGCGCATCGGCCAGGCCTTGTGCCAGCGGTCGGCGCCGATGTTCTCCGCCCAGTCCTTGCCGGGCCCCGCGATGTCGGGGGCGCAGTGCCGGGGCTGCATACAGGCGACGACGCCCAGGTCCGCGAAGCGCGGGGTGTCCCGCGGGTCCAGGCACTCGACGTGGACGACCTGGTGGCGGGCGTCGCGCGGCCCGTTCACGGCGCGGGCCCGCTCCACCGCGTCCAGGACGGTGCGGATGCCCCGGTCTCCCGTCGCGTGCACGAAGCACTGGAAACCGCGGGCGTCCAGCTTCGTCAGGAGCTCCGCGAACTCCTCGGCCGGGTAGAAGGTGTCGCCCCGGTGGCGCCCGCACCCGGCGTACGGGGCGAGGAGTGCGGCCGTACGAGGCTCCACGACGTCGTCGATGTACAGCTTCAGCGGCCCCACCCGCAGCCGCTCGTCGGCGAAACGCTCCGCCGCCTCGGCGAAGTCGTCCAGATCCGCGTCCGTGGTGCCGCGCGGATGGAAGAGGGCGGCAACGATCCGCGAGCGCAGCCGCCCCTCGGCACGTGCCCGCTCGAAGAGCGCCAGGTCGTCCAGGGAGTTCTGTGGCTCGACCACCGTGGTGATGCCGAAGCCGATCGCGTCGTCCAGGCTCTTGGCGAGGCGCCCGTACTGCCGGTCGGGCGAGGCCCACGGAACGCCCAGCGCGCGCAGCGCCCGGTGGCCGTCCCTGCTCAGGCCGCGCACCGCGAAGTCCTTGACGAAGCCGGTGGGCTCGCCGGTGGCCGGATCGGTCTCCGCCCGCCCGAACGGCAGCGTCGTGTGGTCGCGGTCGACGCCGAGGCGGCGCAGGGCGGCCGTGTTGAGCCAGGCGGTGTGCACGTCGTAACTCAGGACGAACGCGGGGGTGTCGCCGGTGGCCGGGTCGAGGTCGGTGGCGCGGGGCATGCGGCCGTCGGGGATCGTGGAGTAGTCGAAGGCCTCCGCCTCGATCCACGGGGCGTCGGGGTGGTCGGCGCGCCAGGCGCCGATCCGGGCGTGGATCTCGTCGAGGCTGTCGGCGCCGGCGAGTTGCACACAGGCGTCGTCGGAGCCGAGCCGGACGTGGTTGTGGGCGTCGATGAACCCGGGCAGGACGAGCCGCCCGCGCCCGTCGACGACACGGGTGGCGGGTCCCGTCCACGCCTCGGCCTCCGCGTCGGGGCCCAGCCACACGATCCGGCCGCCCCGCACCGCGAGCGCCTCGGCGGCGGGCAGTTCCGGGTCGACGGTGTGGATACGGGCGTTGCGCAGGACCAGGTCGGCGGGAGAGGGGGTGATGGCGGTGGTGGTGCGGGGCATGAGGGGCGAGCTCCTGGGCTGGTGCGGGTGGTTCGTGTCGTACGGGAAAGAAGGTCGTGTCGTACGGGGAAGAGAAAGGGGGCCGGGGCGCGGGTGACGTCACACGGTCATCGCGGCCCGCACGGAACGCCGGGCCAGGCCCCAGTAGGCGAGGCCGGAGACGACCGAGCCGAGGAGGGTGAGGTCGCCCCCGCCGAGCGGCGCCACCAGCGGGCCGGTCCAGAGCTCGGAGTCGCAGGTCAGCGCGGCGAAGGCCATGCCGAGGGCGAGCGCGGCCATCCCGGCGGGGTGGAAACCGGCGCGGTACCAGTACGCGCCGTCCCGCCCTCGCGTGTGCAGCGCGCCGGTGTCGTAGTGGCAGCGGCGCAGCAGCATGTCGGCGAGGAAGACTCCGCCCCAGGGCGCGAACACGATGATCAGCAGGGAGAGGAAGCTGAGCAGGGACTCGGTGAAGTCCGTCAGGAACAGGGCGCCCAGCGAGCCCAGCGCCGTCACGGCGACGCTGATGACGATGGCCTTGGCCCGGCTCCAGGGGATGCCGAGGACCTGGAGGTTGAGGCTGGAGGAGTACAGGGTGAGGATCGAGTTGGTCACCGAACCGCCGAGCACCAGCAGCAGGAACACCGGCCGGAACCAGCCCGGCAGCAGCCCCTCCACCCCGGCGACCGCGTCCGTCATGTCGGCCTGGCTCGCCGCGGCGGCACCGGCCACGCCGAGCGCGACGGACGAGACGAATCCGCCGAGCGCCCCGGCCACCGTGATCGAGCGCAGTGAGGTCTCCGGCGGCAGATAGCGCGTGTAGTCGGCGGGCATCGGCAGATACGAGAACGGGCCCGCGAGCATCACGACGAAGGCGAGCGTCCACCCGGAGAAGCCCGCCCCGCCCCCGGCACCGGCCGCGCCGAGGTCGGCGTCCGGCAGGAGCAGGACCAGCAGGACGCCGAACCCCACCGCGAGGACGTAGGCCATCCACCGCTCGGCGAGCTGCACCGTGGCGTGGCCCCACATGGCGACGGCGAAGGTCATGGCGAGGGTGACCGCGAGGGCGAGGGCCCGTGCCGTGTCCCCGCCGCCGAGGCCGAGGTCGGCGAAGAGGGCCTCCAGGGCCAGCGTGCCCACGACCGTGTTGACGATGGTGTAGCCGATCGAGACGACCCAGTTGAGCAGGCCGGCGGGGAAGTTCCCGCGCATGCCGAAGGCGGCCCGCGAGATCACCAGCGTGGCGGTGCCGGTGCGCACGCCGCTGAGGCCGGCCGCGCTGATGGCGAAGAACGACAGACCCCCGATGACGACGACGGCCGTGGCCTGCCAGAAGCTGAGGCCGAAGGAGACGGCGAGGGCGCCGTTGATCACGTACGTGAAGGTCAGGTTGGAGCCGAACCAGAGCCAGAACAGGTCCTTGGCGCTGCCGTGCCGGTCCGCCGCGGGGATCGGGTCGATGCCGTGCGTCTCGACCCGGAACACCTCGTCGCTGGTGACTCCCGTGCCCATCCCGGCGGACACCGGGGCTTGTTGCGCCATGCGGGACCTCGCTCTCCGGCATCCAGAGTTTGAATGCCGTTCTATGAGTTAGAACGGCATTCAAAGTGCGGCACGTCCCCCGGTGCCGTCAAGACCCCGGCCGAAATCGACCCGGCGCCGCGCGGGGATAGGGTCGGCATGCAGGGAGAGGCGGGAGCACACACGTGGCACGACGGCGGGACGGCCAGGTCGCGCGGGACCGGATGCTGGACGAGGCGATGACGGCGATCGCGGAGCAGGGCCTCGCCGCGCTCACCATGTCGGCGCTCGCCGACCGTCTCGGCACCAGCGGCGGCCACATCCTGTACTACTTCGGCAGCAAGGACCGGCTGTTCCTGGAGGCGCTGCGCTGGAGCGAGGCGGCGCTCACCGAGGAGCGGCGCGCGCTGCTCGCCGGGCGGGCGGCACCCGCCCGCAAGCTGGAGCGCTTTCTGCGGTTGTATCTGCCGACGGGGCCGCGCGATCCCCGCTGGATGCTGTGGATCGAACTCTGGGCACGCGCCGGGGCCAACGCATCGCTGCGCGCGGCCCAGGAGGAACTGGACCGGGGCTGGCAGGAGGACCTGACGGCACTCCTCGCCCAAGGCGTGGCCGCGGACGTCTTCGCGCCCGACGCGGACGCGGACCGCGCCGGCGAACTCCTCGCACTCCTCGACGGGTTGAGCACGCGCGTGGTGCTCGGCCAGCGGGACGCGGACCGCGCGCGGGCCCTCGCCTCCGCCCGGTCCGCGGCGGCCCGGCTGCTCGGACAGGCGGCCGAAGGGGCGACAAACGCAAGACCCTAGCCCGAGCGGCCGAGTGACGAGGCGCTGACGCGGGTCGGAGTGGAAGAGTGCAGGACATGACCGAAAGCGCGTATCTGTACATGGCGAAACCCCGGATCACGGTGCTCGGTGTCCAGCCCGGACACCCGCCGTTCCGCATCGTGGAGATCGACGGTGAGGTCGTCGGGAAGGCGAAGACCGTGACGGACGTCCTGGACGCGGCCGCGATGGCGGGCATCACCGTGCACGACCTCGACGACCCGGACGCGGTGCGGTGGGTGGGCGGCGACAAGTTCACCTGGCGTCCCGGCACGGAGCCGTTCCCTGAACGGGACCGGGAACGGCTCGTCGACCCGGTGCAGGGACCGCTCGCGGACCCGGGCAACGCGACGGGCTGAGACCGACGGGACGGACGTGGGGGTGCCATGGGCGGCCCCTGCGCCGCCGCCCGCGCGACGGGGCCCGAGGCCGCCGGAAGGACTCAGGCCCCGGGCCGCCCCGTGGCCGGCACCTCCTCACCGGCGGGCACCGGCCCCGGCGGCGTCCCGTCGCCGAAGGGCCGCCCGCCGAGCTCCTCCCGGTGATGCGGCGTCAGCCACCCGGAGAGGTCCGGGCCCAGCGGCACGATGGCCGTCGGGTTGATGCCGGTGTGCACCTGGTAGTAGTGCCGCTTGATGTGGTCGAAGTCGATGGTGTCGCCGAACCCCGGGGTCTGGAACAGATCCCGGGCGTACGCCCACAGGACCGGGTCCTCGGACAGCTTCCTGCGGTTGCACTTGAAGTGGCCGTGGTAGACCGCGTCGAACCGCACCAGCGTGCTGAACAGGCGGATGTCCGCCTCCGTGATGGTGTCCCCGACCAGATAGCGGCGGCTCGCCAGACGCTCCGAGGTGAGCTCCAGGCGGCGGAAGAGATCGCGGTACGCCGACTCGTACGTCGACTGGTCGGGGGCGAAGCCCGCGCGGTACACGCCGTTGTTGACGTCGCGGTAGATGCCCTCCATGACGGTGTCGATCTCGTCGCGCAGCGGCTCGGGGTACAGATCAGGCGCCCCCTCGCGATGCAGCGCGGACCACTCCGTGGCGAGGTCCAGCGTGATCTGCTGGAAGTCGTTGGTGACCAGCTTGCCGCTCGGCACGTCCACGATCGCCGGGACGCTGACCCCGCCGGGATACCCGGTCTCACGGGCCTCGTACGCCTCGCTGAGGAAGCGGATGCCGAGGACCGGGTCCCGGTCGTCCGGATCCAGCGTGAAGCGCCAGCTGCGGTCGTCCTGCACCGGGTCGGTGACGCCGAGGGAGAGCGCGTCCTCCAGGCCCAGCAGCCTGCGCGCCACCATCGCGCGGCCCGCCCAGGGGCAGGCCCGGCTCACCACCAGGCGGTAACGCCCCGCCTCCACGGGCCAGCCGTCCGCGCCGTCCGCGGTGACGCGGTCCGCGAAATGGCTCTTGGACCGCTTGAACTCCTTGTGCCCGTACGAGGCGTTGCCCTGCTCCGGACTCATGACTGGCTCCCCTCTCGCGCGCAGGACCGGGTCATCGGTACCCGCTGATGACCAGTGTCCTCGCCGGCGGCGCGCGACGGCGGAGGCGGGGCCAGATCGTAGATGCGGTCGATCAGCACCGCCTCGTTGCCCGCGAGGCCCGCGCGGCGCAGCGCCTCGTCGGCCTCCGCGATCGGGCCCGCCAGCAGTGTCGCCGCGGTCACGGGGGAGACCGACGCGGAGTCGGAGAGCGCGGCGCGCGCCGTGTGCAGCAGACGCAAGCAGGCCTGGGCGGCGAGCAGTTCCTCGGACGTCGTGCCGGTCATGTCGTGCGACTCCTCTGCGCTGGGTGGCGTGTGCGGCATTGCGGGATGCCACCACCACTCTCGCGCACGGGTCTGACAACGGCGCTCTACGCGGCCGGGGCGCGGCGGGTGAGCCGCAACGTGAGGCCGTCCGGCATCAGGGTGAGCCGCTCCGCGACGCGCAGCCGGTAGGCGGGTTCGGCGTGCAGGTCGTAGCGGCGCAGCAGCAGGCCGAGCACCAAGGTCGCCTCGTGCAGGGCGAACTGACGTCCGATACAGGCGCGCGCGCCGGTGCCGAACGGCTTGAAGACATGGGCGGGCCGGGCGCGTACCGCCGCGGGGGCGAACCGGTCGGGGTCGAACTCCTCGGCGTTCTCGCCCCAGGTCGCCGGGTCCCGGTGCAGCATCGTCGCGAGCACCAGCGCCCACGCGCCGCGGCGCATCGGATGGACGCCTCCGAGGACGGTGTCCCCGCGCGCCTCGCGGGCGAACGCCGGCGCCGTCGGCCACAGCCGCAAGGACTCGTCGAGCACCCGGCGTACGTACCGCAGTTTGGCCACCTGTTCGTACGCGGGTTCGCCCTCGGCGCCCCAGACCTCGTCGACCTCGGCCCGCGCGCGGGCGAGCACCTCCGGGTGGCGCGACAAGTAGTGCAGCGCGAACGACAGGGCGCCGGAGGTCGTCTCGTGCCCGGCGACCAGGAACGTGATGACCTGACGGCGGATGTTCTCCGGGGTGAGCCGCTCGCCCGTGTCGGGGTGGGCGACCTCCAGCATGCGGTCGAGCAGGTCACCGTGGCCGCCCGCGCCGGCCGCCGCGCGACGGGCGGCGACCACCGCGTCCACGGTGCGGTTGAGGTAGGCCATGTCGGCGTCGTTGCGCCGGTCGGCGCCGCGCAACAGCAGCGGGGTCAGCAGGGGCGGCACGACGTTGCGCCGCTGCGCGAAGGAGAGGGTGCCGACCATCGCCGAGACGAAGGGGTGCGGCGCGGACCGTTCGAAAGAGCCGAAGTCGTGCCCGAAACCGGTGCGGGCGATCGTCTCCAGGGTCAGCTTCGTCATGTCGCCCGGCACGTCCACCGCGCGGCCCGCCGACTCCCGCTCGTCCCAGCGCGCCGTCAACTGCCGGGCCACGTCCAGCATCAGCGGGTGGTACCCGGCCATCGCCTCACGGCTGAACCCGGGGGCGAGGATGTCGTGGGCCAGCTGCCAGTTGGGCTCGTGGTTGTACGCCGTGAAGAGCCCGTCGCCCGCCACCGGCCGGAGATTGGCGACGCCGAGGCCCACGTGCTTGGCGAACCGCGACTCGTCGGCCATGTCCGCCGCGAGCTCGGCGCCCCACACGAACACGAACTCCTTGCCGAACGCCTTGCGCCGGAAGATGGGCCCCAGAGCACGCGCCATCTTCATCGAATCCTGCAGGGGCGTACGGATGTCGGCGCCCAGGATGTCGCCGAGCAGCGGGATACGGCGCGGCGGGTGCGGGATCCGGTGCAGCTCGGGCCAGCCCAGCTCGGCGCTGCGGAACCCCTTCTCCGGGGCGGCGGGCGCCCCCTGCCCGCCCGGTCCGCCGGAACCCGGTGCCGCCGCGGACCGCGTCGTCTGCGCCATCTGCCCATCTCCCTTGTCCGACGGGCCCGTTGGGCCTGTTGTACGTGGATTCAACAGGAGATCCCAGTCTGGTACCGCTATTGAATTCGCGTCAAGTAAAGTGCCCGCATGGCCGCGAACCCCCAGGAGCGCACCCGCCGCAGACTGAGCACCGAAGAGCGCCGTGAGCAGCTGCTTTCGGTCGGGGCGCGGTTGTTCGCGCAGAAGCCCTACGACGACGTGTGGATCGAGCGGGTCGCGGAGATCGCGGGCGTCTCACGCGGACTCCTGTACCACTACTTCCCCACCAAAAGGGACTTCTTCGCCGCCGTCGTGCGCCGCGAGAGCGAGCGCATGCTGCGCCTGACCGAGGCCGAACCCGGTCTTCCGGTGGACGAGCAGATCACCGCGGGCCTCGACGCGTTCCTCGGCTACGTGGAGAGCCACGCCGAGGGGTTCCGCGCCTTCCACCGGGCCGAGGCGGCGGGCGACCCGCTGGTCCGCGAGGTCTACCGCAACGGCCTCGCCGCCCAGGAGCGGCAGATCCTCGCGGCCCTCGCCGCGGACCCGGGCGCCGCGGACCTCACCCAGGACATGTCCGCACTGCGCCTGGCCGTGCGGGGCTGGCTCGCGTTCATGGTGGCCGTCTGCCTGGAGTGGCTGGCGGAGCCCGCCGGGCTGACCCGGGAGCAGGTGCGGGACCTGTGCGCGAAGGCGCTGCTCGGCGCGATCACCCGCTGAGGGCGGGCCGCGGCGGGCGGCACCGGGCTCACGGCGGGGCGAAGCCCGTCAGGAAGTGGTCCAGGAGCGTACGGCGGGACCCTTCGGTGGCCAGGCGGTCCGCCGCCCACAGGAAGAAGTCGTCGGCGACCGCGTCGAGCCAGTCGTACGCCGGGTCGAAGGGGCCCGGATCCGGTGCGGGGTAGGGGAGTTCGAAGTGCGTGGCGCCGTCGGGCCCGGTCACGGTGAACCGGCGGCCGCCGTCCGGGAGGGAGAGCTGCCGGACGGTCACCGTCGCGCCGTCCCAGCGCCGCGCCCCGTACTGCAGCCAGAGCGTCCCGGCGCCGGGGCCCGTCGCGTACACGGCGGTGGCCGCGTGCTCGTCGTGCCCCGGCAGGTGGACGAACCCGTGGCAGCGTCCGCCGGGTGCGGGGGAGAGGAGCCCCGTCGCGGGGGCCAGGTCCCACACCCGGCCGTGCCGGTCGTAGTCCGCCACGAGGGTCATCGGCCGCGGGGCGCCAGACCGAGTTCCTGGTCCACGGCCGCGCTGCTGCGGGTGGCGGCCTCGATGACCGCGCCCCAACTGCCGTACCGGGCGAACTGCTGGTCCGCCGTCGGGCCCAGCGGGTTGCCGTACTTCTTCATGTTCCGCTCCTCCAGGGCCTTCACCGCCTCGGGGGACATGCCCGCGCGGGTGATGTCCTTCGCGTCGTTGCGCATGTCGACCAGTCTGCGGGCGATCTCCTCGTCCGAGGCGCCCGCGGCCCGCATCTCGTCGGCCACGCGCTCCATCTCGTCGAGGAGCCCGTGATAGCGGATCCGGACCTCACGCGCCTGCTCGCGCTGTTCCGGGGTCATCTCCCGGATCATGCAGACGGCCGGGTCCTTGCTGGTGCAGGCTTCGTCGACGGCGGCCGAGACCGTCGACACCCGGTCCACGGCGGGCACCTGGGCGGCGTGCGCCTGTCCCGGGGCGACGAGGAAGCCGCTCGCCGCGGTGAGCAGCGCGAGAAGGAACAGGGTGAGGGAGCGGGTCAGCGGGGCCGCACGGTGGGCCGGCGGTCCGGCACACACGGGTACACATGAGGGCATGGGGGAGGGGTCTTCCTTCGCCTGAGTCACGACGGCCGGGGGACGAATCGGACGTTACGGCGGGAAGGCGTGGCCCCGCGCGCGTGTCGAGCGGGGCGTCCGGGTGACCGTGTGACCTCGGCAAAGAACGTGCGGCCACGGCGGACGCCGCCCGGCCCGGGGAGGCGGGGCCGGGCGGCGGTCGGCGGGGCCGGCCGCTCAGGCCGCCCGTGCCGCGCGGTGCCGGTGTGACCGGACGAGGTCCGCGTAGTGGCGGCCGCTGGACTTCACCGTGCGGCGCTGCGTCGCGTAGTCGACGTGGACCAGGCCGAAGCGCTTGTCGTAGCCGTACGCCCACTCGAAGTTGTCCAGGAGCGACCACGCGAAGTACCCGGCCAGCGGGGCACCCCGGCGGGCGGCGCGGGCACAGGCCGCCAGGTGCTCGCGCAGGTACTGGGTGCGCTCCTTGTCGTCGACCGTGCCGTCGGCGCCGACCACGTCGGGGTAGGCCGAGCCGTTCTCGGTGACGTACAGCCTGCGTGCGCCGTACTCCTCGGTCAGCCGCATCAGCAGGCTCTCCAGGCCGCTCGCGTCGATCTCCCAGTCCATGCCGGTGTGCGGCACCTCGGGCCGGTACACCTGACGGGCGAACGGTGCGGGGCCCGCCGGGTCGTGGGCGACCACGGCCGGGAAGTAGTAGTTGAGGCCCAGCCAGTCCAGGGGCTGCGCGATGGTCACCGCGTCGCCCGCCCGCTCCGGCAGGTCGACGCCGTACACCTCCCGCATGTCGGCGGGGAAGCCGAGCCCGTGCAGCGGGTCGAGCCACCACCGGTTGGTGTGCCCGTCGACGCGCCGGGCCGCGGCGATGTCCTCCGGCCGGCCGGAGGCGGGCCGCACGGGGGAGAGGTTGTTGACGATGCCGACCTGCGCTCCCGGGGCGGCCGCGCGGATCGCCTGCGTGGCGAGCCCGTGCCCGAGCAGCAGGTGGTACGAGGCGCGCACGGCGGCCGTCAGATCGGTGAGCCCCGGCGCCATGCGGCCCTCCAGGTGCCCGATCCACGCGGAGCACAGCGGCTCGTTGAGCGTGGCCCAGTGGCCGACCCGGTCGCCGAGCCGCTCGGCCACCACCGAGGCGTAGGAGGCGAAGTGCTCCGCGGTCTCGCGCTCCGGCCAGCCCCCGCGGTCCTGCAGCGCCTGCGGAAGGTCCCAGTGGTAGACCGTCGCGCTCGGGGTGATGCCCGCCGCCAGGAGCGCGTCGACGAGCCGGTCGTAGAAGTCCAGGCCCGCCGTGTTGACCGGTCCGTCGCCGCCCGGCACGACGCGCGGCCAGGCGAGGGAGAAGCGGTAGGAGTCGACGCCGAGCTCCCGCATCAGCGCGATGTCCTCGGGCCAGCGGTGGTAGTGGTCGCAGGCCACGTCGCCGGTGTCGCCGCCGTCGACGGCGCCGGGCACACGGGAAAAGGTGTCCCAGATCGAGGGCGCCCTGCCGTCCTCGTCGACGGCCCCCTCGATCTGGTATGCCGAGGTGGCCACGCCCCACGCGAAGTCCTGCGGCAGCGCGGAGAGGTCCAGGGACGGGGGCTCGGTGAGGGAGGAGGGGTCGGTCACGGAATTCCTTTCGGGGAGGGTCACTTGACGGCTCCTGCGGTGAGTCCGGCGACGAGGTAGCGCTGCAGCAGCAGGAAGCCGGCGACGACGGGGACGCTCACGACGAGCGAGGCGGCCATGACCTGGTTCCAGTACACGTCGTTCTGGGTGGCGTAGCCCTGCAGGCCCACGGCGAGCGTGCGCGTGGTCTCGTTGGTCATGACGGAGGCGAAGAGCACTTCTCCCCAGGCGGTCATGAAGGCGTAGACGGCGACGGCGACGATGCCGGGGATCGCGGCGGGCACCACGACCCGGAACAGCGCGCCCAGCGGCCCGCAGCCGTCGACCAGCGCCGCCTCGTCCAACTCCCGCGGCACCGAGTCGAAGTAGCCGATCAGCATCCAGATGGAGAACGGCAGGGAGAACGTGAGGTACGTGAGGATGAGCCCGGCCCGCGAGCCGAACAGGGCGATGCCGGTGGCGTCGCCGACGTTGACGTAGATGAGGAACAGCGGCAGCAGGAAGAGGATGCCGGGGAACATCTGCGTCGACAGGACGGTCACCGTGAACACCCGCTTGCCGCGGAAGCGGTACCGGCTGACGGCGTACGCCGCGAACACCGCGACGACCACCGAGCACAGCGTCGCCGCGCCGGCCACGATCAGCGAGTTCACGAAGTAGTCCGCCAGCGGCACCGTCTTCCAGATGTCGAGGTACGGCCGCACGGTGAACCCGCTGGGCATCCAGCGGAACGACCCCGACACGTCCTCCAGCGGCTTCAGGGAGCTGCTCACCATCACGTAGACGGGCAGCAGGACGAAGCCGGTCAGGAGGGTCAGGAAGATCCGCCGTGACCACAGGAACGAACGGGGCGCGGCCATCGGTGAGCGGCTAGACATCGGCGGTCTTCCTTCCCCGCGAGGTGACCAGGAGGTAGCAGGCCGTCACCATGAGCAGGAAGAGCAGCAGCAGGACCGACATGGCGGAGCCCGTACCGAAGTTCCAGGTGACGAACGACGACTGGTAGATGTGGATGGAGATGAGGTCCGCCGCCTCGGGCGCCGACTTGCCGAACAGCACGTACGGCGTGTTGAAGTCGTTGAACGTCCACAGGAACAGCACCAGGACGAGCACCTGGTTCACCGGCCGCAGCGACGGCAGCGTGATGCGCCGCACCTGCTGCCATGTCCCGGCGCCGTCGATCGACGCCGCCTCGTACAGCTCCTTGGGGATGTTCTGCAGCCCCGCCATGACGATCAGGAAGGCGAACGGCCAGCCCTTCCACACCGAGACGGTCAGCAGGGCGACGAAGCTGTTGTCGCCGATCAGCCAGAACGGCGGGCTGTCGGTGAGCCCCAACTGGTCGTGCACGAGGTGGTTGATCAGCCCCGTGTCACGCTGGAACATGAACGACCAGGTGATGACGGCGGCGTACACGGGCAGGGCGTACGGCGTGAGGAAGATGGCCCGCAACAGGCCGCGGCCGCGGAAGTTCTCCTGCATGAAGACGGCGGCCGCCGTTCCGAGCAGCCAGCACAGGCCCACGGACAGGGTGGTGAACGCCACGGTGACGAAGAACGAGTGCAGCAGCGCCTCGCCGACCGGGGCGTCGAAGTCCACCGCCATCTCGTAGTTGTCCAGGCCGCTCCACGGCGCGGAGCCCCAGTCGCGGATGAAGAACTGGGTGAGCTCCTTGAAGCTCATCACGATGCCGACGCCCATCGGGACGAGATGGACGACGAGTTCGAGGAGCAGCGCGGGGAGCAGCAGGAGGTAGGGGAGCGAGACGCGGCGCAGCCGGTCGGGCAGCCGCAGGCGCTTCGGACGTCGGCCGGAGAGCGGCGCGGCGCCCTCCTTGGCCGGGGGAGGAGTGGTGAGCGTGGTCATGGAGCCGCTCTCAGCTCTTCGGCATCTGCTGCTGGGCCTTGGTCAGTTCGGCCGTCACGGATGCCGTGGTGACCGGCCTGCCGGCCGCCGCGTCGGCGAACAGCGCCTTGATGGCGGTGCCCACCGTCGTCTCGAACTGCGACTCGTTGGGCACCTGCGGCAGCGGCGCCGCGCTCTTGCGCAGGGTGTCGCGCAGCACGGCCGTGTCGGCCCGGTCGAAGGCGGCGTCCTGCTGGGCGGTCTTGACCGGCGGGATCGATCCGTACGCCTTGTTGAGCAGGGCCTGCTCGGCGTCGCTCGTCATGAACTTCACGAACTTACGGGCGCCGTCGAGGTTGTCGGTGTTCTTGAAGACGGCCATGTTGATGCCCGCGACCATCGAGTTGACCTGCCGGTCCGCGCCGGGCTTGCCCGACGGCACCGGGACCGGGGCGACACCCCACTCGTCGGGCTTCATGCCCTGCGCCGCGAAGGTGGTCGCCGCGGCCTGCCAGAGCACCATCGCCGTCTTGCCCTTGGCGAAGTCCCGCAGCGACTGGTTCTGCGCGTACTCGGCGTTGCCCGGCGCGATGATCTTGTCCTTGGCCATGAAGTCGACGTACTGCTTCACCGCGGCCACCGCCCCGTGCGAGGTGAACGTCGGCTTGCCCTGCGCGTCGAAGAAGTCGGCGCCGTGCTGCTTGCCGAGGGCGAAGGCCTGGTGGATGTTGTTCACCAGGTTCGAACCCTCGGCCCCCAGCGCCCACTTGCCGCCCTTGGAGAGCTTCTTGCCGGCGGTGACCAGCTCGTCCCAGGTGGCCGGCGGCTTGCTGATGCCGGCCTCCTTGAACATCGCCTTGTTGTAGTAGAGGGCGTACGACAGCGAGTACAGCGGCACCGCCGCCGGGTCCTTGCCCGCGGCGCCGGTCGAGCCGAGCGCGGCGTCGACGAAGCGGTCCCGGCCCCCGATCGCCTTGAAGTTCTCGGCGTCCCAGGGCAGCAGCGCGCCGCTGGCCTGGAGCGAGGACGACCAGGTGTTGCCGATGTTGAGGACGTCGGGGCCCTGGCCCGACGTGGTCGCCGCCAGGATCCGGTTGAGCAGGTCGGACCAGGGGACCACCTCCAGCTTGACCTTGATCCCCGTCTCCTCCTCGAACTTCTTCAGCTCGGGGGTGAGGATCTTCTTGTCCGCGGTGACGCTCGGGCCCTGGTTGGAGGCCCAGTACGTGAGGGTCTTGGGCGAGGCATTACTGCCCTCGCCGCCGCCGCTGGTGCCGCCGCCGCAGGCCGTGAGGGCGGCACCGGTGAGAGCGGTCACGGTGGCAAGGGCTGCCACGGCTCGGAGTCTGCGCATGGCGGATCCGTCCCTTTCGTGGTGGATGACAGGGAATGAACGGGCATGAGAGCGCGCCGAGTTCGGCGTCCGAACGGATTCACGACTTAATTTAGGACGTGAGTTAAAACCTGAGAGATAGTCGCGTCAAGAGGTGGCGCACGGGTATGTTGCCGAACGGAGAGGAGCCACATGGTCGAGCGGAGCAGCAGAACGGTGCGCGACCTGCGCGTGGGCAACCGCGCCTCGGTACTGCAACGGTTGTATTTCGACGGCCCGATGAGCCGCCAGGCGCTCGGACCCGCCACCGGACTGAGTTCAGGTTCCGTGAGCAACGTCGTCGCCGAACTCACCGCGGACGGCGTCCTGGAGGAGGCGGGCAGCGTCGAGTCCGACGGCGGACGCCCGCGCACCCTGCTCCGCGTCGCACCGTCCAGCGGACGCCTCATCGGCGTGGACGTCGGGGAGACCCGGGTCCGCGTGGAGGCGTTCGACCTGGCCCTCACCGAACTGGCCCGCACCGAACACCCGTTGACGGAGTCCGGCTACGACGTGGCGACCATCGTCCGGCACATCGGCGAGGGCGTGGCGCAGGTCGCGGCGGAGGCGGGCATCGAACCCGACGCCCCGTACGGCTCCCTGATCGGCGTGGGCGTCGGCGTGCCCGGCATCGTCGACCGCGACGACGCGGGCGGCACCGTGGTGCACGGCCAGACCATCGGCTGGGACGCCGTCCCGCTGGAGCGCATGCTGCGCGAGACGATCGAACTGCCCGCCGACACCGCCTACTTCGTCGACAACGGCGCCCGCGCCCTCGGCCAGGCGGAGATGTGGTTCGGCGGCGGACGCGGGGTGCACGACGCGGCGATCGTGCTGATCGGTTCCGGCGTCGGCGCCTGCGTCGTCACCGGCGGCGTGATCCACGGCGGTGCGCGCGGCGGGCCCGCCGAGTGGGGCCACTTGACGGTCAGCGTCCGCGGCCGCCGCTGCCGCTGCGGGGCGCGGGGCTGCCTGGAGGCGTACGCGGGAGCCGAGGCGCTCCTTGCGCGGTGGCGGGAGGAGGGCGGCAGGATGCCGGCGGGCGCGGACGAGGAGACGGGCGTGAGCGCCCTGCTGGCGGCGGCCCACCCGCAGGACGGCACCGCGCCGGACCCGGTCGCGACGGCCGTCCTCGACGAGACCGCCGAATACCTCGGCGCGGGCATCTCCGACCTCGTCAACCTCTTCGGCCCCGAGCGTGTCCTCGTCGGCGGCTGGGCCGGCCTCCAACTGGGCCCACGCCTGCTGCCCGCGATCAGGCGGTACGCCGACGCGTACTCCCTGCGCCACCCCGCCGCCCGCGCCACCGTCACGCTGGGCCAACTCGGCCCGGACGCGGTCACCGTGGGGGCGGCGACGCTTCCGCTGGCCGACTTCTTCGCTCGCGGTGGCCGCCGGAGGACGGTTCCGGCCCGCACGGAGTCCGCGGTGGCCGGGGTGCCGGACTGGCAGGCGGTGCTGGAGGGCCGGGGGGCGCGCTGAGCCCGCTGCCATAGGCCGTCCCTATACCCCCTGCTGAATTTACGTCTTTGTCCCGCCCTGTTGCCCGGACGTACGGTCAATACATCGCAGCGGGAACACATACGGAATTGAGAGGGCCGGTGGCATGACCACAATGGAAAGCGTTGAGCGTACGCAGGAACTCGCGGGAAAGCGGGCGTTGGTCACGGGCGGTACTCGCGGAATCGGCGCCGCCGTCGTACGTCATCTCCTTGACGCCGGCGCCGAGGTGCTCACGACCGCCAGGTCGGAGACGAGCACGCTGCCGCAGGGGGCCACTTTTGTGAAGGCCGACGTAGGGACGCACAGCGGCGTGGAGGCGCTCGCCTCGGCCGCGGAGGAGAAGCTCGGCGGCATCGACATCGTCGTGCACAACGCGGGCGGAGCGCGGCCGTACGAGGGTGTCACGGCCATCCCGGACGAGGAGTGGCAGGACGCGCTGGACCTGAACTTCCTGGCGGCGGTGCGGCTTGACGCGCTGCTCGCGCCGGGGATGCGGGAGCGGCGGTCCGGGGCGATCATTCACGTCTCCTCGGCCGCGGTCCTCACCCCGCTGGGGCCGTTCCTGCACTACACGGCGGCGAAGGCGGCCCTGGAGAACTACAGCAAGGGACTGGCCCTGGAACTGGCCTCGTTCGGTATCCGGGTCAACACGGTGTCTCCGGGCAGGACCGCCACCCCCGGCGGCGTGGAGACGCGGGAGCAGTGGGCGGAGGTGTCCGCACGCACGGGCGGGGGCCCGGCCATGACCCAGGCCGACGACAGCACGCCGCTGGGACGCGACGGACTGCCCGAGGACATCGCCCAGGCGGTGCTGTTCCTGGTGTCCGACCGGGCGAGCTGGCTGACGGCGAGCAATCTCGTGGTGGACGGGGGTGAATTCCCCCGGGGCTGACGGGGAGAGGGCGATGGGCGTCGCCGGTATGCCTCCGCATTTCTTGTCGGCAGAAGTGAATCCCCATTCCTGATGTGGTGATGGGAGACTCGCAATTCGGCGACTCGGAATTCGACGGAAGAGCGAAGAACTCGGCGACGCCCGCCCACCTTTCGGCCGTCAGGACACCGCCGACAAGGAAGCGGAACCGGAAGCGGACGGCGAGCGGGACTCGGACCAGTTCTCCTCACGAAGGAGTTCGAGCAGCGCCGTCTCCGCCGGGCCCGCCTCCTGCCGCAGTACGGCGATGACGGGCTGGAACACGGCCGGTGACGCCGGACGCACGAGGTGCTCGTACCCCTGCGGCACCGCGGAGGCCGGGACAAGCGTCACCCCGAGCCCGTGGGCCGCCCAGCGCACGGCGGTGGCCGTCTGGGAGACACGGGCGGCCGTGACCGGCGCCAGATCGTTCTCCCGCAACACGCTGAGCAGGACGCCGTCGAGCGCGCTGTCGCGGTCGAACCTCACCCACGGCTCACCGCCAAGATCGCGCAGCTCGACCCGGTCCGCGGCCAGCTGCGCGCACCCGTCGCCCAGCACCACCACGAACTCCTCCTCACCCAGGCGGTGGGCGTCGGCGAGGGTCCGCTCACAGGCCGCCATCAGAGCGAGGTCCAGCACACCCTTGCCGCACAGCCGGTCCAGCTCGGCGGAGCTCTGCTCCTCGAAGACGGTGACCTCCAGCCGCGGATAGCGGCGCCGCAGCGCCGCGAGCGCGCCCGGCAGCTGTCGCGTGCCGAAGCCCATCTGCACCGCGACCGTCAACTCGCCCGTGAGCTCGTCGGCCCCGGCCCGCGCCGTGGCCCGCGCCCGGCGCGACGCGCTCACCGCGACCTGCGCCTCGCGCAGGAACGCCCGGCCGACCACGGTGGGCACGAGACCCGTCGGCGTCCGGGCGAACAACTGCACGCCGAGCTCCCGCTCCAGGCCGCGGATCTGCTGGGACATCGACGGCTGGGCGACGTGCAGCTGCTCGGCCGCGGCCGTCACGGAGCCCGCCTCGGCGACGGCGAGCGCGTACTCGTACTGACGAAGGCTCATCGGGTTCCCCGCCCCTCTCGCTGCAGTGACCTGCGGTGTTCCTGCGCCAACGTCGTCATGATAGGTCGAAGGCGCCCTGCATCCGCGCGGCGCGTCCTCAAAGCGGCGGCACGCAACCTCAACTACCGCTGGAACGCGCCCGGTACGCCGAGGGCCGTGGTCTACCGTGACGGCATGACGCGTCCGAGCCCCGCCGCGGTCCACGACCGCTACGCCGACCGAATCATCGACCAGACCGCCCTGTTGACCTCCGCCGTCGCCGGCGCCGAGGCCACCGCCCCCGTGCCGGGGTGCCCCGGCTGGACCCTCGCCCACCTGATGCGCCACGTGGGCGGCGCGCACCGCTGGGCCGAGACGGTGGTGCGGACCCGGGCCACCGAGCCCGTCCCCGACGAGGAGGTCAACGCCGTCACGCCCGACGCGGACGACGACGTCCCCGGGCTCTCCGCGTGGCTCACGGAAGGCGCCGCCCGGTTCGCGCAGACGCTGCGCGAGGCGGGTCCCGAGGTCAAGGTGTGGACGGTCGCTCCGGGCGGCACCCCGCTCTTTTGGGCCCGCCGGATGACGTACGAGACCGTCGTGCACCGCTTCGACGCCACGGCCGCGGTGGGCGTCCCGTACACGCTCGACGCGGACGTCGCGCTGGACGGCCTCGACGAGTGGATGGAGTTCAGCACCCTGCCCCAGGCCTACGCGTCCGAGGAGGCGCACCGCGCGCTGCTCGGCCCCGGCCGCACGCTCCATCTGCACGCGACGGACGCCCCCGAGGGGACGGGGGAGTGGCTGATCGACCTCACCGGGGAGCCGGTCACCTGGTCCCACGGCCACGCCAAGGCCACGGCCGCCGCCCGAGGCACCCTCGCCGACCTGCTGCTCCTCCTCTACCGGCGCCGCAGCGCGACCGTCGCCGACGGCATCGAAGTCCTGGGGGACGAGAAGCTGTTCACGGACTGGGTCTGGGGCGCGGGGGACTGGCTGCGGGGCTGACCCGGGCGCCCGCCCCACAGGGTGGGGTTATCCGCACCTCCCCTCAGGGGGGTTCCTCCATGGCCGTCCGCCGCTGCCGCATGGGTCAATGATCGTCAGGTGGCCGCACGGTCGACCGCTCGTACGGCGCCTCCAACTCGACCTGCCAGAAGCCGAGTTGGCGGGCGCCGTGCGCCCCCCAGCGATGTGAGGAATCCGCCATGACGCAGCCTCGAAGCTCCGCACCCGACGCCGATGGCACCACCGCCGTCCGCCCCCGACCCACCTCTGCCCGGCGTCGCGTCGCCCTCGGATCGGTCGCGGTGATCGCCGTCGCCGCGACGCTGGCGATGCCGGTCTCCGGCGCCTGGGCCCGGTCGGACCCGGGCCGGGGCGCAGGGTATGGCCGTGCGGAGCTCCAGCGGGGCCTGGACGACATCGTCCGCAAGGACGGAGTGGTCGGCGCCGAGGCGACCGCCGTGGAGGGCGGCCGCCGTACCTCGGTACGGAGCGGGAGCGCCGAACGCGGCACCGCCCGCCCGATGCCGCGCCAGGGCTACTTCCGGATGGGCAGCAACACGAAAACCTTCGTCTCCACCGTCGTGCTGCAGCTGGTCGCCGAGGGGCGCATACGGCTCGACGACACCGTCGACCGGTGGCTGTCCGGAGTGGTCGAGGGCAACGGCAACGACGGCGGACGCATCACCGTACGCCAGCTGCTCCAGCACACCAGCGGCCTGCCCGACTACGACGACGACCTGCCCCTCACCGACGAGAAGGAGTTCCAGAAGCACCGCTTCGACCGCGTCCAGCCGCGCGACCTCGTCGACATGGCGCTGCGGCACCGGCCCCTCTTCGAGCCGGGCAAGGGCTGGGGCTACTCGAACACCAACTACATACTCGCCGGGATGATCATCGAGAAGGTGACGGGGCGCACCTGGAGCGACGAGGTCCGCCGACGCGTCATCGAGCCCCTCGGCCTCCGGCACACCTTCTCCGCGGGCACGCGCACCGGCCTGCCCTGGCCGCACGCCAAGGGCTACCAGCAGTTCAAGCCGGGCGGCCGGCTGGTCGACAGCACCGAGGTGAGCATGACCTGGGGCGGCTCGGCGGGCGATCTCGTCACCACCTCGAACGACCTGACCCGCTTCTGGCGCGCTCTCCTCGGAGGCGAGCTGCTCGCGCCCCGACAGATGGCGCAGATGCTCGACACCGTGCCCGCCCCCGACGACGGCAGCAAACTGGTCCAGCGGATGGGCCTCGGCATCTTCTGGACGCAGCTCAGCTGCGGAGGGGGCTACTGGGGGCACGGCGGCACCACCCTCGGCCACCTGAACTCCAACGGCTTCGTCGACAAGGGCAGGCGCGGCGTCATCGTGATGCGCTCCACCAATCTCGCGTCGGAGGACCGCGACATCCGCACCGACCGGCTCGTGGACGACGCGCTGTGCGCGCGGAAGTGAGCGCGCGGAAGTGAGCGCGCGGAAGTGAGCGTGCGGCAATGAGCGCCGCAGGCAGCCGTCCGCAGCCCGGTCGGCCGTCTGGGCGAGCGCGGGCCGGGAGCGCGGGTCACAGTGGATCCATGAGCGGTCGAGGAACCGCCGGCCCGCCTCCGCCCCGGCAACCGAAGGAAGGCGCATGCAGCACGTCACCCTGGACAACGGCGTCGAGATGCCGATCCTCGGATTCGGTGTCTACCAGATCCCGCCGGAGGACACCGAGAGGGCGTCACCGAGGCGCTCGCCGCCGGCTACCGGCTGCTCGACACCGCCGAGGCTTACCGCAACGAAGAGGCCGTGGGACGGGCGATCAGAAGCAGTGGCATCCCGCGCGAGGAACTGTTCGTCACCACCAAGCTGTGGGTCCAGGACGCCCCCGCCGAGGAGAACACCCGGCGCGCCTTCGACGCCTCGCTGAACAGGCTCGGCCTCGACCACCTCGACCTGTACCTGATGCACCAGCCCTACGGTGACGTGTACGGGCAGTGGCGCGCCATGGAGGCCCTCACCCGGGAGGGCCGGGTCAGGGCGATCGGCGTCGCCAACTTCTACCCCGACCGGCTGCTCGACCTCATCCTCAACAACGAGGTCACGCCCGCGGTCGACCAGATCGAGACCCACCCGTTCTTCCAGCGCTCCGCGGACCACCACCTCATGCGTGAGCACGGTGTGCAGCTCCAGTCGTGGGGCGGCTTCGCGGAGGGCAGGAACGACCTGTTCTCCACCCCGCTGCTGCGGGAGATCGGCCGGCAGTACGGCAAGTCCGTCGCCCAGGTCGTCCTGCGCTGGCTGATCCAGCGGGGCATCGTCGCGATCCCCAAGTCGGTCCGGGCGGAGCGCATGGCGGAGAACATCGACGTCTTCGACTTCGAACTCTCCGACCACCAGATGGCCCAGATCAGCACGCTCGACGCCGGGGAGTCGCTGTTCTTCGACCACCACGACCCCGAGATGGTCGCCCAACTCGCCCGGCGACGCATGGACGGCTGAACCGGCCATCGCCGTTCCGCCAGCGTTTAGGCTTCCAGGCATGGAGCAGCGCGAGATCATGCAACGAGTCGTCGGCATCCTGACCGAGGCGCTGGAAATGCGCCGCCAGGCCCGCGAGAACCCGGACGGCGAGATCGAGAACAGCGGCGCGGTGGGGGCGATGCTCGAGGAGATGCTGCCACGCATCGAGATCCCCTCCGACGCGACCCCCATCGAAGTGGCCGCGGTGGTGGGGCAGGAGCTGGGACCCGTCATCGAACAGATCACCTCCGCCTTCGCCCTCTCCTTCGCCCAGCTGGCCGAGGTCCACGACGAGGGGCACACGGAGGTGTCGTCCGCGGACGTGCTCCGGTCCATCGCCTTGCACTTCGAGCACGAGGACAGCGACGAGAGCGACGAGAGCGAGGACTAGGGGGGTACGAGGAGCACACGCCGACGGGGCGGCCGCGGAGGGATCCGCGGCCGCCCGTCGGCGATCCTGGCGGCCCCGTGGACCGGGCCGCGCGGGGTTCAGGGGCGGGGGCGCGCCGCCGTGTCGAGGTAGAAGGCGTCGATGCTCTGGACGGCCGTCTCGAACTCCTCGAGGTTGACCGGCTTCGTCACGTACGCGTTGGCGTGACTGCTGTACGCGCCGGTCACGTCCTCCGGGGCGGTGGACGTGGTGAGGACGACGACGGGAATGGTCTGCAGGTCCTCGTCGGCCTTGAGGACCTTCAGCAGGTCCCGGCCGTTCATCCGGGGCATGTTCAGGTCGAGGACGATCAGGTCGGGACGCGGTGCGCCCGGTGTGCGCAGGTGCTCCAGCGCGGCGACCCCGTCGGTGACCTGGACCAGGTTGCGCGCCCCACGCTCGGAGAGGGCTTCCTCGATGAGCATCGCGTCGGCGACGTCGTCCTCGACGAGCAGGACGTCGAAGGGGCGGGCGGGGGTCGTCATCATGGAACGCTCCGTGCGTTTCTCGTGGGAGTGGTTGAAGAGCCCCGGCCAGCGGCGTCGTGCGCCTTGGCGGGTCATGCCGCATGCGGCGCCGATCTGGGGGTACCCGGCACCGGCTTGGGCGGCGGCCCCGGCCGCCTCCCGCTGGAGTCGCTCGGTGGCCTGCTGAAGGTGGTCCAGCACGTGGAGCAGCAACAGGGCCTGCGCCGGGTCGTTCGACGCGGGTTGTGCGGGGCCGTCCAGCAACTGCCAGGCGAGGCGCTGCGCGACGTCGCCGACCGCCGTGTCCGCGATGGCGGCCGTCTCTTGCGGGGTCGCCCGCAACTCGAAGTGCTTGCCTGACATGTCAGGCACTCTAGGTCCCCGGGACCGCTGGCGACAACAACT
Organism: Streptomyces sp. NPDC005863; assembly: GCF_042871345.1. Lineage (NCBI taxonomy): Bacteria > Bacillati > Actinomycetota > Actinomycetes > Kitasatosporales > Streptomycetaceae > Streptomyces > Streptomyces sp. NPDC005863. The sequence continues at coordinate 214,207 of NZ_JBIAII010000010.1, forward strand.
GTTGTCAGCCCTTAGAGTGTGCGGGCCGCACATCCGGCGCGGCTTTCGCAACAAGGAGTCCACAGGATGACCGGCGAGGAAAGGCAACCGGGCATGCGGACGCTCTCTACGTGGACGACCCGAAGGTGGCTCCGCGTGGGAGTGGCCGCGTCCCTGGTGGTTCTGGCGCTGCTCGGCGTCACGGGAGCATGGGTTCTCGCGCGTACCGCGGCCATCAGCGAAGATCTGGTGGATGTGCGCTCTCCCACGTTGACCACCGCGATCCGCCTCGAGGCCGCCATTCTCAACCAGGAGACCGGCATACGGGGTTACGGCCTCACCGGAACGCCCGCGTTCATAGACCCCTACCGGCGCGGGGTCGCCGAGCAGCGGGAGAACGCCCGCCGGCTCCAGGCCCTGCTGGACGGCGACACCGCGGGCGAGAACGACCTCAAGGCCGTGCAGAAGGCCATGGCGCGCTGGCAGGACAGGATCGCCCGGCCGGTCGCCGCCGAACCGTCCGGCGCGCCCTCGCAGTTGGCGATGGACCGGGCGGCGGAGGGCAAGGAGTCCTTCGACCACGTCCGCAAGGCCCTCGACCGCCAGCAGGAGCGGCTGCGCTCGGAGCGCGCCCAGGTCAGGGACGACCTGATGGCCAACATCACCCTGCGCAACTGGGTGTTCTCCGCCATCGGCCTGGTCATCCTGCTGCTGACGGCGCTCATCTTCGAGGGGCTGCGGCGCGGCATCAACCGGCCGCTCGAACAACTCGGCGCCGAGGCCCGCACCATCGCCGGCGGTGACTTCGACCACCCCATCACCCCGACGGGACCCGCCGACCTGCGCCACCTCAGCGGCGAGATCGACTTCATGCGCCGACGCCTGGTGCGGGAGCTGGCCTTCAGTGAGGAGGCGCGGCTGCGCCTCGACGCACAGGCCGCGGATCTGCAGCGCTCCAACGCCGAGCTGGAGCAGTTCGCCTACGTGGCCTCCCACGACCTGCAGGAGCCGCTGCGCAAGGTCTCCAGCTTCACCCAGCTCCTGCAGCGCCGTTACGCCGGACAACTGGACAGCCGGGCCGACCAGTACATCGACTTCGCGGTCGACGGGGCGAACCGCATGCAGACCCTCATCAACGATCTGCTGGACTTCTCCCGGGTGGGCCGGCTGCACCACGCCCACCAGAGCGTCGACCTCGACACCGTGCTGGAGGGGACGCTGTCCGCGCTGAGCGTGAGCATCGAGGAGTCCGAGGCGACGATCACCCACGACCCGCTCCCCACGCTGGTCGCCGACCCCACCCAGATGGGCATGCTCTGGCAGAACCTAATCGGCAACGCCGTCAAGTTCCGCAGGCCGGGAGTGGCGCCGGAGATCCACGTCACGGCGGCCGAGGAAGGCGAGTTGTGGCGGTTCACCGTCACCGACAACGGCATCGGCATCGAAGCGGAGTACGCCGAGAAGGTCTTCGTGATCTTCCAGCGGCTGCACACCAAGGACACCTACTCCGGCAGCGGCATCGGCCTCGCGATGTGCAAGAAGATCGTGGAGTTCCACGGCGGCACCATCGGCGTCGACCCCGACTACGCGAAGGGCGCACGCATCACCTTCACGCTGGCGCCCGAACCGCCGGAGAACCACGGCCCCTCGACCCTGCCGGAGGCGACCCGCCGCACCGACGCGGAGCCCGCGCGATGACCGCAGTCATGCCGGCCGCTCCGGACGGGCAGCTGTACCGGATCCTGCTGATCGAGGACGACCTGGGGGACGCCCTGCTCGTCGAGGAACTCCTCCACGACACCGGACTTCGTTGCGAGCTGACCGTCCGTACGACGCTGAACGAGGCCCGCGCCGACCTGGTCGGCGGATCGGTCGACTGCGTCCTCCTCGACCTGCACCTGCCCGACGTGTCGGGCATCGACGCCGTCACCGCGGTCCGCGGCCTGGCCCCGCACACCGCGGTCATCGTCCTGACCGGGCTGTCCGAGGCCCAGGCGGGCGCCAACGCAATGGCCGCCGGAGCCCAGGACTACCTCGTCAAGGGAAAGGTCGACGGGGACCTGCTGCACCGCACGGTGCGCTACGCCGTCTACCGCAGCCGGACCGAGCGGACGAACTCCGAGGCGCAGGCCGTCCGGCTGCGGGCCGAGGAGAACGCCCGCCTCGAACGCGGCCTGCTGCCCCAGCCCATCCTCGACACCTCCACGGTGAGGGTGACCACCCGCTACCTTCCCGGCGCCGCGTGGGCGCTGCTCGGCGGGGACTTCCTGGACGTGGTGGAGGGCGAGGAGGGACTGCTGCACGCCGTCGTCGGCGACGTCAGCGGGCACGGCCCCGACGCGGCGGCGCTGGGCGTCTTCCTGCGCATCGCCTGGCGCTCGCTCGTGCTCGGCGGGCATCGCGGCAACGAACTGCTGCACCTGATGGAGCGCATCCTGATAGCGGAACGCGGCAGCCAGAACCTGTTCGCCACGTGCACGATCCTCACTCTCGACCAGGGCGCCGCCACCGCCACCCTCCACCTGGCCGGTCACCACGAGCCCCTCCTCACCACGCCGGACGGGACCCAGGAGCTGGCGGCCGCGCACGGCATCGCCCTCGGCGTCGTCCCGGGGCTGCGCAAGTGGCCCTCCACGGTCGTCCCGCTGCCGGCCTCCGGCGCCCTGACGCTCTACACGGACGGGCTGACCGAGGGGCACAACGGCGCCACCGGCGAGCGGCTCGGCGTGGACGGCTTGCTGACGCTGATCGGGAACCTGCCGACGGCGGACCCGGCCGCCCACGTCGACCTGCTCATCGAGGAGACGAACGCGCTGAACGCGGGGCGGCACTCCGACGACCTCGCGGTGCTCCGCCTGGACTGGGGGAACCAGCCGAGCCGCCGTGCATGAGCTGGCCGCCCGGTCCGTTCCGGTGTGACGTGACCCGACGGCCGCCGGGGCGCGGCTACTTGGACTCGACCCGGCCCACCGCGTCGGGTCCCGTGGTCAGCGCTTCGGCCGCGTTCTGCCAGGTCGGCGCGCCGGGGTGGAGCCGGCTGTGCAGGTAGGCCGCGGTGAGCCGGGCGACGGCGGCCACGCGCGCGGGGTTCTCGTCGGTGGTCTCTGCGGCGTCGTACCCGGAGATCCCGCCGAGGCCGTGCTCCGCGTCGAACAGGGTGAGCAGGGTCTTGGGGCCCGGCGCGAGCGTGTAGGGGTCGGCGTGCCAGTCAGGGCCCATGTCCGTGAAGTGCCGGGGGTCGTCCTTGTCGCCGGTGACGACCAGCGCGGGCGTGGTCATGGTGGTGAAGTCGACGGCCCCGATGGCCGGCCACTGCTCGGCCGCGGGTCCGTTGTAGACGTCGCCGCCCCTGCCGGGCGGGGCGAGCAGCACGCCCGCCTTGATGCGGGGTTCGGCGAGACGCACCAGGTCCCCGGTCTCGGGGTCGGTGAGACCGGCGCCCAGGAGGAGGGAGGCGGTGAAGCCGCCGAGCGAGTGCCCGGCCAGGGTGATCTTGTCGGGGTCGATACGGCCGGCGAGCTGGGGCACGGCGTTCTCGACGACGTCGAGCCGGTCGAGGATGTCGCTCATGTCCGCGGCGCGCGAGCGCCAGAAGCCGGGGGCGCCGGGAGCATCGGCGACCAGCTCGGCCAGGGTCCTTGAGGTCAGGTGGGTGGGCTGGATGACGACGAACCCGAGGGCCGCCCAGCGGTCGGCGAGCGGGGCGTAGCCGTGCAGCGAGGAGAGGTGGTTCGAGGGGCCGTGACCGTGCGAGAGGAGGATGACGGGCAGGCCGGTTCCGGTCGCGGGCGCGGTGACGCGCAGCTGGAGGTCGACGGGGCGCCCGGCTATGGGCAGGACGACCGGGCTGAAGGACAGCACCGGAACGGTCGTGACCTGGGCATCGGCAAGGGTGGATGGGCTCACGAGGTGGCTCCCTTTGGGTAACGCCTGCCGCCTTCCGGTCTCCTGGACCGGTGGCGGGCACGACGGGCAGGGGGTGCCGTTTCGGCTAAGCTGAAACGGAACGCCGCTCCACTTAGTATCCGGAGCGCTGTTCCGCTTTGTCAATCGACATCGATCGATGTCGACCGACGCCTGTCGACGAGAAGGGGTGCGTGGTGGCCACCGATGGCCGTGCGGAAGCTGTGACGGAGGACGGTGCGTCGACGGAGGACGGTGCGGGGGAGAGCGGTACGGGACCGACCCCGCCCCGCGGCAAGCGGGCGGACGCCCAGCGGAACCGGCAGACGGTGCTCCAGGCTGCCGCGGAGGTGTTCGTCACCGCCGGGGTGGACGCGCCGATCCGGCAGATCGCGGCTCGCGCGGGCGTCGGAATGGCGACGATCTACCGGCACTTCCCGACCCGGGCGGATCTCGTCACCGCCGTCTACCGCCATCAGATCGAGGCGTGCGCGCAGGCCGGTCCGAGCCTGCTGGCCGACGCGGACTCACCGTTCGACGCGCTCCGCCAATGGATCGATCTCTTCGTCGACTTCCTGGTCACCAAGCACGGGCTCGCCGACGCGCTGCAGTCCGACAGCGACCGCTTCGCCGCGCTGCACGCCTACTTCCTCGACCGGCTGCTGCCCGTCTGCGCCCAACTGCTCGACGCCGCGGTCGAGTCCGGTGACATCCGGTCCGGGACGCAGCCCTACGAGCTGATGCGCGGGATCGGCAATCTCTGCGTCGGGCGGGACAACGATCCCCGCTACGATCCGCGCCGCCTGATCGCCCTTCTCCTGCGGGGGCTTCAGGCGTCCTGACGCCGGCGCGCGGCATCACGTACCGGCGGGGGTACTTCTTCCGGGCGGCGGTGGCCGCCGGTTACGACCAGCCGGGGCTCTCCGTCAGCGCGATCACCGCGGTGATCCGCTTGCCCACGGGCTCGCGGTGCACCGCGAAGCTCTGGCACAGGGCCATGACGATCTCGAGCCCGTGCTGTCCCACCCGGCTCGGATCCGGCGGCAGGATGAGGGGCAGAGCCGTGCTGCTGTCCCACACGCTCACCTCGACGGCGCCGCCCTGGACGTCCAGGGTCAGCAGCGACGGCCCCGGCGCGTACTTGCGGGCGTTGGTCACCAGCTCGCTGACCACCAGCTCCACCATGCCGACCGCCCGGCCGGACACGGGAAGGCCGTGCACGGACTGCACTTCCGTCAGGAAGCCGCGGGCCAGATCGCGGGCGGCACCGATCTCCTCGCTGTCCTCGAACGCCGCAGACACCGATAGGAACTCGCTCACCAGCGACTCCCGGTCGCCCTCGCCCGCCGCCCGGTCACGGACGGCCTTGTCATCCAAGCACTCCTGTTTCACAGGACCCCGCCTACCCGGAAATCGTCGGGGCAGTGGTCTCGGCACGAGGTGATTTTCACGGATTTTCTCGCTCCCTCCGCGGAGCCCCGTCCTCCGCCCGCATCGGCCGGATGCGGCCCTGTTCATCGCGCGTGAACGCCAATAGCCTGTGCGACTCTCGCGTACCGGCGCGTTCTGGGGGGTCTCGTGAACGGTCTCCGTGCGGTCATCGTCTGCCTCGTGCTCGCCTGTACCGCTTCGGTGTCGCCGGCCGTCGCCGCGACCCCCGGCTGGTCGGCGCTCCCGGTGCCGGCGGCCGCCCCGCCCGTGACGGTGTCCGATCTCGCCGCCCGCGACCCGGCCGAGGCGTGGGCGACGGGGTACGAGCACACCGCAGACGGCCTGCTCCCGATGCTGTACCGGTGGAACGGCACGGCGTGGAGCCGGGACACGACCTTCCCGGGGGCGGGTGAGCCGGGCTGGCTCGGCAGGGTGCAGTTCGTCGGCGACCAGATGTGGGTCCTCCACAACCACGCGGGCGAGGGGGAGATCCTGCGCCGGTCGGCGGGCGGCGTGTGGAGCACCGTTCCGCTGCCGCGGACCCTGTGGACCTACCAGGACTTCGCCGCGGTGCCGGGCGCCGCGTGGGTGGTCGGCGAGGACGACACCGGTCTGAAGGTGCTGCACTACGACGGTTCGGGCTGGACGACCCAGTCGACGCCGGACGGCGTGCTGTACCTGATGGGGATCACCGCGCGCACCGCCACCGACGCCTGGGCGTGGGCCGACACCGACACCGGCACCGCGATCCTGCGCTGGGACGGCACGGCATGGCGGGACGCGAAGGTGCCGCTGCCGTCCAACAGCAACGTGCACACGATCCTGCTCGAACCCGCGGGGCGGGCCACGATCGGGGGCAGCCAGTACGTGGACGGGGCGGCCCGCACGTACCTGATGACCTGGGACGGGCGGGCCTGGCGCACCAGCTACCCACCGCTGGGCGACACCTACACGGAGGCCATGGTGCGCGGCCCGGACGGCGCCCTGTGGCTGCCGGTGCGCAGCGACCGCGCCTTCCGGTCCCGGTACGCGCGCCTCGACGGTGACCGCACCACCTTCTCGTACGGACCGAAGCGCACGAACGCGATCGACGTCGCCCCGCGCGCGCTGGCGAGGACCGGGGGCTCCCTGCTGTCCTTCGGCACCGTCGAGATCTACGGCTCGAAGCCGAGCCTGATGAGCGAGCGGCTGGGAGGCCGACCATGATGCGAAGACTTCTCGTCGCGGCCCTCGCCGTCGCCCTGACCGTCGTGACCGTCCTGGCATCGGCGGCGGCGGAACCCCGGACCTGGCGGCACATTCCGGTCCCGGCCCAGGTGCGCCCGCAGGCCGGACTGAACGAGGCCGTCGCGTTCGGAGCGGACGGGGCGTGGGCGGTGGGCACCGACGCGGTGGGGCGCGAGGCGCCGGGCTTTCCGCTGCTGCTGCGCTGGGACGGGACGAACTGGCGACGCCAGTCGCTGCCCGGCACCCGGTGGCAGGGGGAGCTGCTCTCCATCGCGGCGACCTCACCCACCTCGGCCTGGGCGGCGGGCCGTGACACGGCGGGCGCCGCCCGTCTGCTCCGCTTCGACGGCAAGGCCTGGCACGAGAGCCGGCCACCGGCCGGTACCACCCTGACCAAGGTCTTCGCCGGTGGCGGCGAGACCTGGCTGATGGGTTCGCGCGGCGGCGCGCAGGTCCTGATGCGCCGGGCCGGTGGCGGCTGGCAGGACGTGCCGGTGCCGCCGGGGTCCGTGTACGGGCTGCACGTCCTGGCGGCGGACGACGTGTGGGCCGCGGGCGACACCGCGTCGGGCGCCGCCGTGTCGCACTGGAACGGGCAGGCGTGGCAGCAGACGATCGTGGACGGATTCCCTCGCTCGTCCGTGGGCAGCGTCCTCGCGGTCTCGCCGACGGAGGTGTGGGCGGGCGGCACGGCAGGCTTCGTCGGCGGCCCGCCGGGCAAGCCGATCCCGCCCCTGCTGGTCCGCTGGGACGGGACGTCGTGGAGCCATGTGGACGTGCCCACCGACTTCGGCTCGGTCAGCTCCCTGGCTCCCGCCGCCTCCGGCGGCCTGGGCTGGGTGTCGGTGGCCCGCTCGCAGAAGCTGGGCGCGCCCGGGACCTTCCCGCCGATCGTGCCGGGGCCGGACTTCCTCGCCTGGGACGGGCAGTCGTTCACCCCGTACAGCGAGCCGGCGGTGGCCGGTGAGGGCGAGTCCTCGACCCTGCGCCTCGCACCGGTGCCGGGCACGGAGGCGGTGTGGTCGGTGGGCAGGGCGGACGGCCCCGAGGGAACGTTCGCGCCGCGCATCCTGCGGTTCGAGTGAGAGCGAGGGCCTGGTCGGCGGATCGGGGGTACGAGGCCCTGTTCCGCAGGCCAGGTGCGCGGCGACGCGCCGCCCCGGACAGAGGGCCCGAGGCCTCACGCGGCGTACGGGCGGGCGGACTTGCCGTCGCGCAGGGTGTGGCCCCACCAGATGAGCTGGTCGATCATCGTCTTGGCCGCGGCCTCCGCTCCCGCCGGTTCCCTCGGCGCGCCGGACGCGTCGAAGTGGTCCCACACCCCGTGGAAGCTGACCGTGTCGCGCACCGTCACCGCGTGCAGCTCCGCGAAGATCTGCCGCAGATGCTCGACCGCGCGCAGACCGCCCGCAAGCCCGCCGTAGCTGACGAAGCCCACTGGCTTGGCGCGCCACTCGGTGTAGTGCCAGTCGATCACGGTCTTCAGCGACGCCGGGAAACTGTGGTTGTACTCGGGTGTGATGACCACGAACGCGTCGGCGCCGTCGAGTCGGCGGGTGATGTCGGTGACCTCCGGGCCCGGGTTCTTGGAGAGGCGGTCGGGGAGGCCCGCCTCGGCCAGGTCGATCACGTCGACCTCCAGATCGGGCCGCTGTGCGGTGAGTCCGGTGAACCAGTCGGCGATGGTCGGCGCGAACCGGCCCTCCCGAGTGCTCGCGACGACGACGGCCACCTTGAGGGTCTGCTGGGTGCTGCTCATGTCTGTTCCGTCTCCTCGGTGCGGTGCTGTGCGGTTCTGTGCTGTGCGGTGCTGTGCTGTGCTTCGCGGTGCGGACACCGAGAAAGTTACGAAGGGGTGCCCCTCTGCCACATCTGTCGCACGACCGGGATCGGTACCTGCGCAAGTACTAGGCCTGAACCACGCGAGGACTAGGTCGACCGGACGAGCCCGCCCTGCGGCGCGCGGCGTCGTCGAGGGGCGCGCGGGACCGTCGCCGTGTACTCCGGGGTGCGCCCGGGCAGGTAGCACCGCAACGGTCGCGGCGCGACGGGCCGCGGCCCGGGACGGCAGGAGGAGTCGGAGATCATGGCACAAGACACGGCCCGGGAATGGGAGTTCACCGACGACCGGAACCACCTGGTCAGGACCGCGCGCCGCCCGTCCCGGCCGGTCGCCTACCTGCCGACCGGCGCGGCGCTGCACGACCACGGCATAGGGCTCGCCGGACTGTTCGGTTCCGCGCACGACGACCCGGCCGTGCCCGACCCCGCGAAGGCCGGCAGCCTCCCGATCGCGGACCTGCCCTACTTCGGCGCGGGCTCGGCGCTCGACCTGGACGCCCTCCTCGCCGCCGCCCCGGACCTGATCGTGGCGCTCACCTACGGCACCGGCCAGGTGTACGGCATCGACCCGGAGGCGGCCAAACACCTGGAGGAACAGGTGCCGTTCGTGGTGCTCGACGTCGGCGGCGGGCGCAGCCTCACCGGGATCAGGGACCGGCTCACCGCGCTCGCCCGCAGCCTGGGCGCGGAGCCCCAGCCCGAAGCCGATGCCGAACTCGCCTCGGCGGAGCGGCGGTTGACGGCCGCGGCCGCGGGCCCCGCACGACCGCGCGTGCTCGCCCTCTCCCCGGCGGGGCCCGACTCCGTCCACCTGGCGAGGCCGTACGCCTGGCCGGACCTCGCCGCGCTTGCCGCAGCCGGGGTCGGCCTCGTGGATCCGGAGCCGGGACAGGGCGCCAACTGGTCCACCACGGGCTGGGCGGAGGCGGCCGCGCTGGAGCCCGACATCGTCCTGACCGATGTGCGCAGCAACGCCGCGGTGCTGGGGGACGCCTTCGGGCCGGGCGTCCCCGTCCTGCCGTGGAACCCTGAACTGCCGCCCAGCGCAAGGGAACACGCCCGCTACCTGACCCTGGTCGCCGAGGCCCTGGAGGCGGCGCAACCCCTCAAGGCCTGACCCGGCAGGCAGACAGACAGTGCCGCGCGAAGGTCCGCACCGGATGTCCCCCGGGCGGCACGTACCGTTGATCCATGACGCGACTGCTGCACATCACCGAGCGTGCCCTGTGGGACGCCGCCCGGGATTCGGGGACGTACGAGAGGTCGACGCGCGGGAAGACGCTGAGCGAGGTGGGCTTCATCCACTGCTCGACGGCGGCCCAGCTGCGCGGCGTCGCCGAGTTTCTCTACGGCGGCTACGACGGCCCCGACGAACTCGTGGTCCTCACCATCGACAGCGACCGCCTCACGGCTCCGCTGCGCTACGAGGCCGCCGAGCCCGGAGGCGCCGAATTCCCGCACATCTACGGCCCGTTGCCGGTCGACGCGGTGACGGAGGTGTCCCCGTGGCCGTCGTCCCCGGGCGTCGGTGCCGGGGGCACTCCCGCGGCCGCACCCCGCGACCCGGAAGAGGCGGACGGCTCCTCGCCCGAAGGGCGGTCGGCGAGGTAGTCGTGCAGCCTGGCCGCCCCCTCCAGCATCGCCCGCGCCCGCAGGTTCAGTGCCCTCTCGCGCTGCGCCAGGGCCGTACGGAGCGCGCCGACGCCGCCGCTGCGCCGCAGGTCGTCGAGGACCGGGCGGATCTGCGGCAGCAGGTGGTGGCTCTGCCGGAGCAGGTGGACGATGCGGGCGTCACGGACGTCGGCGGGGAGGTAGGAGCGGTAGTGCGTGCCGGGGTCGCGTGACGGCGCCAGGAGCCCGGCGGCCTCCCAGACCCGCAGGGCCGACGTGCGTACGCCGAGGTGGGCGGCCACCTCACCGATGCGCAGCCGGGCGCGCGGCAAGGGCGGTGCGGACGGCCCGTCCTCCGCGACGGCCCGCAGCGCCTCCCCGGTCGCCCGCAGGGACCCGCGCTGCTCGTGCAACTCGGCATGGCCGGCGTCCAGCAGGGCCAGCGCCCCCGGCACGTCACCCGCGTGCACGGCCCGCATGACCGCCCGCGCCGTGCCCGAACCGTACCCGCGGGCAAGGGACCGGTAGGCGACCAGGGCCGCCCGGTGTCCCGCGTCGAACCTGCGGTACCCGGCGGGGGAGCGCGGGGCGGCCGGCAGGATGCCCGCGTCGGCGTAGTTCCGGATCTGCTGCGGGGAGACGCCGGCCGTACGGGCCAGATCGACGGACCGGAGAGCACCGGCGCCGGATGAGGAGTCCCTGTCACCTGCGCCGCGCGGGGCGTACTTGCGCGCTCCGGCGCTCCCGGCGACCGCCCCCGCCCGTCGCCCCGTGCTCTGACTGCTCATCGGTGACCCTCCCGGCGACGTTCTCCCGGCCGGTCGGTACCGGGGCTGCATGACGTCCCCGGAATCCTATGAGCGGGGCCGGGCCCGCTCACTCACTCCCCTCCGAGCGGCGGGCGCGCAGCGTCCGTACCTTGTTGCGGTTTCCGCAGTGTTCCATCGAGCACCAGCGGCGGCGGCCGGGGCGGGAGGTGTCGACGTAGACCAGGGCGCAGTTCTCGGCCGAGCACATCCGGATGCGGTGGGCGAACGGGCCGGTCAGCAGGTCCACGGCGTCACGCGCGACCGTGGCGAGCAGCCGGGTGCCGTCGGCGCCGTCCGCCCAGCCCCGCGCGCCACCCGGAGTGATCGTGGGGATCAGCGGAGCGTGGGCGGCCGCCTCGTTGAGGGTGCCGATGTCGGAGAGGGTGTCGATGTCGTACGGTTCGTCGGCGCCGCCCGAGGCGCGCGCGGTCGCCACGCGGAACAGCGCGTCTCGCAGTCGCCGGGCGAATGCCACCTCGGCCCGGGTCACCTTCAGCGCGGGCGTCGGCGTCAGGCGCGACCGCTCCGCCCACGCCACCAGATCGCCGGGCGCGTGCAGCACCTCGTAACGCCGGAACTCGCCCGGGCCTCCGGTGGTCAGCAGCTCCAGGCTGAGCGCGCCGGGATCGAAGCGGTACGTGGAACCGCTGCGGGAGCGCATCGTGATGCCGGGGGGTTCCATGTAACCAATATAAGAAGTTACGAGTCCCCGGCTGGTGGCTGGTGGCTGGTGGCTGGTGGCTGGTGGCTGGTGGCCGGTGGTCGCCGGCCGGGTGCGGGGCGGTCCTAGACTCTCGGCATGGTCGACACCCTGCTGACACAGCTCAGCGCCGGAAAATACCTGCTGGTCAGCAGCTACCGGAAGGACGGCACCCCGGTCCCGACCCCGGTCTGGGGCGTCGCGGACGACGACGGGCTCGGGATCTGGACGCCCGGCGACTCGTGGAAGGTGAAGCGGATCCGCCGCCGCGTGGACGTCATGGTCGGACCGTGCGACCGGCGGGGCAACCCCACCGGCGAGCAGGTGCCCGCCACCGCCGAGATCTGCGACCCGGACGTCACCGCCCGCTACCGCAGCCTCATCCTGCACAAGTACGGGGTACTCGGCTTCGTCACCCTCTTCGGCAGCCGCGTCCGGCGCGGCCTGGACGGCACCGTCGGGATCCGCATCACCCTCACGCGCTGACGGCCGCGGGCGCCGCCGTCTCGGCGCGGAAGGCGACCACCGTCTCGCGGGCGTGCCGCAGGCCCATCCGCCCGAAGTCGGCCTCCAACTCGGCCAGTTCGGCGAGTGTCGCCTCCCGGCCCCGCCCGAGCCTTGCCCGGGACTTCGTCAGACCGAGCCGCGAAAGCGCCGAGCCGCGCGGCTCGCGCATCGCGTCGAACTCCGCCAGCGCGACGCCGTACGTCTCCTCGGCCTGCGCGTAACGCCCGGCGCGGTAGAGGACGTTGCCACGCATCTTGTGGTTGTAGGCCAGCGCGCTCGCCAGGTTCATCGCGCGGCACACCACCTCGGCCTCGGACAGCAGCTCCAGCGCCCGGTCCGGTTCGCCCCGCAGCGACAGCACGTCGGCCACGCCCCGCAGCGACCAGGCGCGCCCGCGCGCGTCGTCCGCGTCGGTGGAGATCCGCACCGACTCCTCGAACAGCTCCAGAGCCTTCGCGTGGTCGCCGCGGTTGCGGTGCATCTGCGCTATCCCGGTCATCGCCCACACCATGTGCCGCGCCTCACCGTGCGCCCGCCCCTGCTCCAGCAACTCCTCGTGGAGCGCGGCGACGGCCGTGTAGTCCCCCTGGATGCGCCCCGTCTCGGCGAGCCCGGCGAGCGCGTACCCGTGCGCGAGCCGGTCGCCGCCCCGCCTGGCCAGCTCGACGGAGTGCGCGAGGAGCCGCCGGGCCAGCGGCAGCGCCCCGCACTGGCGCGCGAGGGTGCCGCCGCTCCACAGCGCCCACGCCATCGGTCCGGCCTCCCCGGTGGTGCGGGCGCTGCGGTAGCTCTGCCGCCACGCCGCGCCCGCGTCGTCGACCCGTCCGAGGCGCCGGTTCGCCTCGGCGAGCGCGAGGGCGGCCCGCGCCCGCTCGGCGGGACCGTCCGCCCGGGCGAGCGCGCGCCGGGCTGTCGCGCGCACGTCCTCGTACGAGGAGTTGACGGACAGCTCCGAGCCCAGTTCGCCCTGGTACTCCGGCGCGAATGCCTTGACGTCCATGGATCCGAGGCCTCTCGATCGGTGGCGTGGTGACGTGATCAAGAAGCTACGAGCCGGGGCGGGGGCGGCGAATCCCTCCCGCTACGGGTCATCGAGTACGACTCGAGTGCTACACAGGGGGACCGTGATCAACCTCGGGACGTACGGGACGCGAGCGCGCGGACGCCGTCAGGAAGCGCTCTGCTCCTGCGAAGCGTCCTGCTCCTGCTGGCCCGGTGCCGACTGCTGAGCGGGCTCCAACTCCGGGGCGGGCTCCGACTGCTGGGCGGGCTCCGACTGGTGGGCGGTCGCGGCCTGCTGGGCCGTGGCCGTCTGCAGGGCGCTGATGCACGCGCCGATAGCCTGCTGGAGGTCTTCGAGGCGGCGCACCATGTCGTCCTCGTAGATGTCGTCGATCTCCTCCACGTCGTCGAACGTCAGCTCCTCGAAGACCTTCGTGGCCTTCTGCAGGCTGCTGTAGAACTTCGCGCGCCGCTCCTGCACGCGCAGCTCCGGGTCGCTCTGGACGGTCTGCGCGACCATGTCCCTGACCGTGTCGTACGCCTCGCGCGCCCACTCGCCGGACTCCTCGCCCTCGTCCAGCTCGTCGATGAGGGACAGATGGCGCTCGGCCTCCTCGCGCAGCTCGGCCGGTGCGTCGATCATCTGCCCTGCGGGCGTCTTGACCTGGCCCTTCTCGACGATCTGGCGGACGTAGCCGACCCGGTCGCCCGCCTTCGCCTCGGCCGCCACGGCCTTCTTGAGGTCGTCGGTGCGGACGATGTCGCGGACCAGTTCGGTGCGCAGGGCCGGGTCCTCGTCGAGGCGGTCCATCAGGGCCTTGCGGGCTGCTTCGGCGGTGCCGGGGTCGGCGAGGATGGCGGCGCGCAGCGCGGTGGGGTTCTCCGCGACCTCCAGGGCCTTGGTGGGGCGGATGCCCTCGGCCTCGGCCGCCTCGGAGATCGCCTCGCCGCGCCGGGTGAGGGCGCTGGAGCGGGCGGTGTAGTACGACAACCAGACGTCGGCGTCGGGGAGTTCGACCTCCATGCCGGGGGAGAGCGCCTCGAAGTGCGGCACCATCCCGTCGTCGGCGGCCTTGTCCCAGGCCTTGTAGTAGCGCATGACGCGGTCGGCCGAGCAGCCGGCCAGCTCGGCGAACGCCTTGGCCGAGACCTTGGGCGTCTCGTCGGCACCCTGCCCGCCCGGCCGCACGCTGCGGGCGACCTTGAGGCCGAAGGCCCAGCCGCCGGTGCGGGCGTAGACACCGAAGTCACGGGCGTCCTCGGCGATCAGCTCCGCCGCGTCGGGCTCCGCGGACCACATGGCTTCCTCGGGGGCGGCGCCGGCCTCGGAGGCGGTGGCATCCTCGGAGGGGGAGAAGGCTACGGTCACGGGGGTTCTCCTGGGTGTCACAGGCGTACGGAGGTTGACGCAATACCTTATCGCTCCTATTGGGATGGTTTGCGCGCGAGTTGGCGTGCTCTTGTGACCCCGCCCCGGTGACCTGTGCCCCCTCCCGGTCACCTGCAACGCCTCCCGGTCACCTGTGGCTCCTCCCCGTAACCTGCGGCTCCTCCCGGTCACCGCCAGGATGGCCGTCGTGCCGGGGCGGCCGCTCGCATAGGCTGCCCGGATGAGCATTCTGGATGACGCCCGCCCGGGCATGAACCCCGAGATCCGGCCGCAGGACGACCTCTTCGGCCACGTCAACGGCGTGTGGCTGGACACCGAGAAGATCCCCGACGACCGCTCCAGCTGGGGCCCCTTCGTGCAGCTGGCCGACACCGCAGAGCAGCAGGTCAAGACGATCATCCAGGAACTGGCGGCGCAGGCGGCGGCCGATCCCGCCGCGGCCTCCGAGGACGCGCGCAAGATCGCCGCGCTCTACGCCTCCTTCATGGACGAGGAGACCGTCGCCGCCCGTGGCCTGGCGCCGGCCCAGCCGCTGATCGACGAGGTCGCGGCGTTGCGGGACACCCGGGAGCTCGCCGCCTTCCTCGGCCGCTTCGAGCGCGTCGGCGGCTCCGGCCTCTTCGGTTCGTACATCGACACGGACGACCGCGACTCCGACCGCTACCTCTTCAACGTCCTCCAGGGCGGCCTCGGCCTGCCCGACGAGTCGTACTACCGCGAGGAGAAGTTCGCCGAGATCCGCGAGAAGTACCTCGCCCACCTCACCGAGCTCCTCACCCTCGGCAAGCACCCGGACGCCGCGGCTGCCGCGCGGACCGTGCTCGCGCTGGAGACGAGGCTCGCCGAGGGGCACTGGGAGCGGGCCGAGACCCGTGACGTGCAGAAGACCTACAACCTCACCACCCTCGACGAACTGACCGCGCTGGCGCCGGAGTTCGACTGGCGCGGTTTCGTCGCCGGACTCGGCGGCTCGGACGCCACCATCGCCGAGACGTGCGTCCGCCAGCCGTCCTACCTCGCCCACCTCTCCACGGTCCTCGCCGAGGTGCCGATGGAGCAGTGGCGGGACTGGGCGATGACGCGGGTGCTCCGCGGCTGCGCGCCGTACCTGTCCGACGAATTCGTCCGGAACAACTTCGAGTTCTACGGCCGCACGCTGAACGGCACCCCCGAACTGCGCGCCCGCTGGAAGCGCGCCGTCGCCCTCGTCGAGGGCGCGATGGGCGAGGCCGTCGGCAAGGAGTACGTCGCGCGGCACTTCCCGCCGTCCTCCAAGGCGATCATGGACGACCTCGTCGCCAACCTCCTGGAGGCCTACCGCCAGTCGATCGCCCGCCTGGACTGGATGACCGACGAGACCAAGGAGCGGGCGTACGAGAAGCTCGCCACGTTCCGCCCCAAGATCGGCTACCCGGACACCTTCCGCGACTACTCCGCGCTGGAGGTCTCGGCCGACGACCTGCTCGCCAACGCGCAGGCGGCCGCCGCGTTCGAGACCGACCGGCAGGTCGCCAAGATCGGCGGGCCGGTCGACCGCGACGAGTGGTTCATGCTGCCGCAGACCGTCAACGCGTACTACAACCCGGGCACCAACGAGATCTGCTTCCCCGCGGGCATCCTGCAGAAGCCGTTCTTCTCGCCCGACGCCGACCCCGCGGAGAACTACGGCGGCATCGGCTCGGTCATCGGCCACGAGATCGGCCACGGCTTCGACGACCAGGGCGCGCAGTACGACGGCAAGGGCAACCTGAACGACTGGTGGACCGCCGCCGACAAGACCGCCTTCGAGGCGAAGTCGAAGGCGCTCGTCGAGCAGTACGACGGCTTCTCGCCGCGCAACCTCCCCGGCGAGTCCGTCAACGGCTCGCTGACCGTCGGCGAGAACATCGGCGACCTGGGCGGCCTGACCATCGGCCACACCGCGTACCTCATCTCGCTCGACGGGGCGCCGATGCCGGAGAGCGACGGCCTCACCGGCTCGCAGCGGCTCTTCATGAACTGGGCGTACTGCTGGCGCGCCAAGCGCCGCACGGAGCAGGAGCAGCAGTACCTCACCATCGACCCGCACTCGCCGCCGGAGTTCCGCGCCAACATCGTGCGCAACCTCGACGAGTTCCACGAGGCGTTCGGTACTGCGAAGGGTGACGGCCTCTGGCTCGACCCCGCGGAGCGCGTCCGGATCTGGTGACGCGCATGGAGACGCGCATGGTGTGAGGCGCACGCGGTGATACGCGCGCGGTCATACGGACACGGTGGCGTCGCGGGGCTCGTCCCGCGGCGCCACCGCGTCGTTCACGGGGTGAGAGCCGTCTGCGGCCCCACGACCGGGGCGAGGTCATGACGGATGTACCACTCCACGGAGAACAGCCGCTCCCGCTCACTTTGCGGCAGAGCGGCGACGAGCCCCGGCAGGGCTCCCCGCTCCACCTCGCTGCGGTGCGCCAAGACCGCGGCGAGCTTCCGCTCCAGCCAGGCGCCGACGTCCACGGTCGCCGTGACCTGCTCGTCCGGCACGCCGTACACCGCCTTGCGCGCGCCGGCCACGTCGCCGAGGGCCGCCACGGCGGAGGCCGGGAACGTGGCCAGGTAGAGGGCGCCCGGCTGCCAGGGCTCGCCGGCGTCCGGGTAGAGCTGTCCGAGCCCGGCGGCCTGGGCGGCGAGCACGGTGATCCGGTGGGTGTGCACGTGGTCCGGGTGGCCGCTGGGCCCGCCGTACGCGTCGTGGGTGACCAGGATCTGCGGGCGGAACTCCCGGATGTGCGCCACGAGGCGTCGTACGGTCTCGTCGAGCGGCGCGTCGCACCACCGGGGCGCGCCGGGGGCCGACTCGGGGACGCGCGCGTCGGCGTACCCGAGCAGCCGCGGACCGCCCGCGCCGAGGATGCGCAGCGCCTCGGCGAGCTCGGCCGCGCGGTGCGTTCCTTCGGCCCAGGTCGCCGTCACGACGGCGGTGCGGGCGCCCGTGGCCGCGTGCCGGGCGAGCACGCCGCCGGCGGCCAGGGACTCGTCGTCCGGGTGGGCGAAGACGGCCAGCAGACTGGGTTCGGCGGACATGGGAGGGGCTCCTCTCCGAAGGGAGTGCGCAGCATAGGCGGGATTTGGTGCTGGTACTGGTGCTGGTGCCGGTGCGGCTGTGCGGTCGCCGCCGGAAGACGGCTCGTAGGCTGAAGTCCGCAGTCGAGGTACGGGAGGAGGCCGACATGGCCGATACGACGGTGGCCGAGGTCGGCGAGGTCATGGCCGAGCTCGCCGAGCTGGAGGACCCGAAGATCCGCCGGGTGAACGAGAGGCACGGCGACGATCACGGGGTGAACCTCGGCAAGCTGCGCGCTCTCGCCAAGCGGCTGAAGACGCGGCACGAGCTCGCCCGCGTGCTCTGGACGACCGACGACACGGCGGCGCAGCTGCTCGCGACCCTGATCTGCCGGCCGAAGCTGTTCGAGCGCGCCGAGCTGGACGGCATGCTGCGCGCGGCGCGCGGGCCCAAGGTGCACGACTGGCTCGTGAATTACGTGGTGAAGAAGAGCCCGCACCGCGAGGAGCTGCGCTCGGCCTGGCTCGCCGATCCGGATCCGGTGGTCGCCGCCGCGGGCTGGGCGCTGACCACCGACCGCGTGGCGAAGAACCCCGAGGGCCTCGACCTCGACAGGCTGCTCGACACCATCGAGGCGGAGCTGAAGAGCGCCCCGGACCGTCTGCAGTGGGCGATGAACCACTGCCTGGCCCAGATCGGGATCGAGCACCCGGAGCACCGCGACCGGGTGGTCGGCATCGGTGAGCGCCTGGCGGTGCTCAAGGACTACCCGACCCCCGCGGGGTGCACGTCTCCGTACGCGCCCACCTGGATCGCCGAGATGGTGCGGCGACAGAAGTCCGGCTGAGCCACCAGCCGACCGGCCTGATTAACTCGTACAACCTTTCGACATCGGTGTGTGTCTTGTCCATGCCGCAGCTGTCGTACCGAAGAGCACCAGGACTTCGGGCGACCGCCGTCGGCGCACCCACCGACAGAGAAGGGTCCATGTACAACCGCCATCTCCACCGCACCGCCCCCGCCCTCGCCGTCGCTCTCGCGGCCGGCCTCTTCGTCGCCGTACCCGCTGCTCACGCCGCGCCCGCCGCCTCTCCCAGCGGCCGGAGCGACGTGAACGGCGATGGCTACGGCGACCTGGTCACCGCGTCCGAAGCGACCGTGTCGGGCGTCGAGGACGCCGGCGCGATCGTCGTGAACACCGGATCGTCCGGCGGGGTCTCGGCCGATCGCGCCCAGATCGTCACGCAGAACTCGGCCGGTGTTCCCGGCGCCGCGGAGAAGGGCGACCGGTTCGGATCGGCCCTCGCCACCGGTGACCTGAACGGCGACGGCTACACCGACGTCGTCGCCGGCACGCCGCACGAGAAGGTCGGTGACGACGTGGACGGCGGGACCGTCGCCGTCCTGTGGGGCTCCAAGTCCGGACTGTCCGGCGGTACGACGCTGGCCGACCCGGCCCCGGCCGCCCACGACCTCTTCGGCAACCGTCTGGCCGTCGGCGACTTCGACGGCGACGGCAGCCCCGACCTGGCCGTCGGCACCGGCAGCAACGACGTGTGGATCCTCGGCGGCGTCACCAAGTCGGGCGCCCACGGGCAGCGTCAGCTGAAGACCGCGATCGTCGGGGACAGCTCCGAGTACTACCGCTCCCTGGCGGCCGGTGACTTCGACGGAGACGGCAAGGACGACCTCGTGGTCTCCGGCCGCTACGACGAGGACGGCAGCTTCGACGGGGCCTCACTCGTCTACCCGGGGGCGGCCGGCGCGTACACCGCCCTGCCGGACGAGGGACACTCGGCGGCCGCCGGCGACTTCGACGGGGACGGCCGCGACGACCTGCTCCTCGGCTCGCCGGACGCCGACGCCGTCACCGCCTACGCGGGCGGCGCCGAGGGCCTGACGGTGTCCCACCGCCGCACCCTCACCCAGGACAGCACGGGCGTGCCCGGCGCCACCGAGGACGGGGACGCCTTCGGCGAGGCCGTCGCGGCCGGCGACGTGGACGGCGACGGGCGCGCCGACGCGGCCGTGGGCGTCGAGTTCGAGACCGTCGGCTCGGTCGCCGACACCGGCGAGGTCGTCGTCCTGCGCGGCTCGGCCGACGGGCTCACCGGCGCCGGCGCGCAGGTCGTGCACCAGGGAAGCGACGGAGTGCCGGGTGCGAACGAGGCGTACGACCGGTTCGGCTCCGCCGTGCGGCTGACCGACACCAACCGGGACGGCCACGCCGACCTGGCCGCCGCCGCGCCCATGGAGAACACGAGCAACGGCGCGCTGTGGAGCCTGCGCGGCTCCGCCTCCGGCGTGAGCTCCGCGCACAGCGTCAGCTTCTCGGCGGCGACGCTGGGCCTCTCCACGGCCCCGTACACGTACTTCGGCCGGTCCATGCCGACCAGTGCGTACGGTTCCTGACGTCACTCGGCGGTGAACGAGAGGATCTCGCGGGTCACCGCCGCGGGATTCTCCGGCCGCGGTGTTGTCGCGCTCGTCCTCGTCCAGGGTGCGGTAGAGCTCGAACCCCGCGTGCCGGGCGGCCGGGCGACCGTAGGTGCGGACGTACTCGTCGGTCTCCGCCCCGGTGAAGGGCGGCCGGGTCCGCGTGCCGCCGAACGCCGAGCCGCCGTAAGCGACTTGGGTTACTGCGCCCCGACACCGGCGCCGAGGTCGTGTGCCACCAGGCCGAAGTCGTCGAGGCCGATCCGGTCGTGCAGCAGCACCAGCGCGGGGCCTTTGCCGCCCGTGACGTAGTGCATGCGCACCCCGCGCGCCGTGGCGAACTTGTGCTGGAAGGTCGCGTTGAACGCCTTGTCGTACTTGGTCGCGGCGTCGTACGAAGCCGCCGCGCCGAGGGCCAGGCGGCGGCGGAGGAGGGGATGTTGCTTGCTTCGGTTCGGTGTCGTCCGTGCTGTCGGTGTCATGGCGTGATCCTCAGAGGAGCCTTGCGGAACGGCGCGGTTTTTTGCAGGGTTGCAAGACGCGGCGTGTGCGGATCAAGGGCGAGGGAGAACTCGGCAGTGACGGATGACCAGGTGGTCCTGCGGAACGTCGGGCCGAGGCTGCGCGGTTTCCGCCAGGCCCTCGGCCTCACCCTCGCCACCCTGGCGGAGCGCACCGGGCTCTCGCAGAGCACCCTCTCCCGCCTCGAACGCGGCCACATGCGCCCGACGTTGGAACAGCTCCTGCCGCTCGCGCGCGCCTACGCCGTGCCGATCGACGAACTCGTCGCCGCACCGGCCACCGGTGATCCGCGCGTCCATCTGCGTCCCTTCCGCAAGGACGGCCTGACGTTCGTGCCGTTGGGCGTCAAGACGGGCGGGATGCGGGCGTACAAGGTGATCTACCCGCCGCTGTCTAAGCTTCCGCCGCCGCAGTTCCATGTGCACCCCGGCCGCGAGTGGTTCTACGTGCTGCGCGGCACGGTCCAACTCGTCCTGACCGACACCCGGACGGAACTCGCGGCGGGCGAGGCGGCCGAGTTCGACACCGAGACCCCGCACTGGATCGGCAACGCCCGCGACGACATCCCGGCCGAGACCATCGCCCTCTACGGTCAGCAGGGCGAACGGGTGCATGTGGCCGACGTCTGACACAGGGCACGAGCGGTGCATCGCCGCCCGGCACGTTGATCGTTAACATGTGCCAGATGGGCGTAAACAAGCAGGAATCGGGCGATCAGGTCGAGGCGACCGCGGCGCGGGTGCCCGGGGCGCGGCTCTCCGACGAACAGGTGTCGGTGGCGCAGGTGGCCGAGGCCAAGGCGCGGGCGGCGCGGCTGCTGCTCGCGTTCCGGCACGGCAACCAGGTCGCGTACGACGCCCTCGTCGCGGAGTTCGACACCGACGAGCCGACCACCGATCTGATCTCCGCGCTGTGCTGGATCGCCAACGAGGGCGTGCGCAAGGCGTACTTGCCGGAGGCGGGCGACCGGGTGCTGCGGCACATGGCGCGCCGGGCCGACTTCGGCGAGCGGTCCGTGCTCACGGAGGACGGCACGGGACCGGCCGCGGCAGAGCTCCTGGAGGCCGTCGCGGCCGGGAAGGTGACGGAGGTCCAGGACATCGTGCGCAGAACGCCGGACACCACCTTCCTGCTGGGCAAGTTCGTGCTGGCCTTCGCGATGCTGCTGCCGGACGTCCCCGCCCCAGTACTGCGCGAGGTCGTCGCGGAGCTGCGCGAGGCGTAAGAGGGTGCCGCGCCTCAAGCCCCGCGCCCCAAGTCCCGCGCGGCTCCCTGCCCTCAAGTCCCGCGCGGCTCCATGCCTTCAGGCCCCGCGCGAGGCCGCCGCGCCGCTCTCGTCGGGCGCCGCGAGCGGCACCCCGAGCGGGCGGGCCAGACCCACGATCCCCTCGTCGAGCCGCTGCAGATGCCGCAGCACGCGGAAGGCCACCGACCCGGTGCGCAGCACCTCGTGGCCGCCGCTGTCCAGCATCGACGCGATGCTCGCACCCGACTCGATGGTGCCGTCGGTCTCCTCGTCACGCACCCGCGCCGCGATCAGATCGATGTTGTGCGTGATGCGCCGCCCGGCGAGCGCGAGCCGCGCGTCGGCCGCGACGCTCTTGCTGGAGGGCACCAACTCGGCCGTCGCCGCCAGCGAACGGGCGTGGTACGCGCAGGTCTCCAGGAGCGCGACGATGTAACGGGCGGTCTGCCGCCGGGCCCGCAGCGGGGCGATCGGATGCGTCAACGGCTTGGTGGACTTGCGCAGATCGTCCAGTGCCGTGTCCAAGTCCCGTGCCAGGTCCACGAGGTCGATCGCGGGCCCGCCGCTGAGCTGCGACACCGCCGCGGACACCACGTCGCGCAGCCGGGCGAGGACGGTGCCGAGCTCCTCGTCGGTGCGGTGCGAGGTGCGCACCGGAAGCACCACGACCGCCGCGATGATGCCGCAGGCCGCGCCGAGCGCCGTCTCCTCGATCCGCAGCACGAGGACGTCGAGGCTGTAGGTGTTGAGCAGCGTGTAGAGCAGGCCCAGCATCGCGGTGACGAAGAAGGACATCAGCGCGTAGGACAGCGGCGCGGTGAAGAACATCCCGAAGACGCAGAGCAGTACGAGGGCGAACGCGGCCCACGTGTGGTTCCCGACGGCGCCGGCCAGCGCCACCCCGGCCACCACGCCGAGCACCGTGCCGACCAGGCGGCGGTAGCCCTTGACCATGATCTCGCCGGTCGACGCGGTGTTGAGGAAGACCACCCAGCAGGTCAGGACCGCCCAGTACCACCGCTGCGTGGACAGGAACTCGCCCCCGACGATGGCCAGCGCCGAGCCGACCGAGACCTGCACGGCGGCCCTGGTGGTGGGGCGCCGCAGACCGGCGGGCTCCTCCTCCTCGGCCTCCGCCGCCTCGCCGGAGATCGAGATCTCCTCGGCCTCGAACTCCTCGCGGGACCGGGCGGCCTCCGGGCTGTCGTACTCCTCGTCCTGCGCCCCGTCGACGGCCAGGCGCAGACCGGAGATGGCACGGGCCGCCTCGCCGACCGCGCGGAAGCAGTCCTGGATCGCCGGTGACCCCTGCGGGAGCCCTTGCTCCTCGCGGTAGCCGAGCAGCCTGTTGCGTACGTACGGCAGTGCGGTGCCGTGGTCGTCGGGGACCAGGCGGACCACCAGCAGGTGCAGTGCCCGGAGATCGCGGCGCAGGGCCGTGCCCGCGTCCTGGCCGATCTGGGCGCGCCGCGGCATGGCGAGCGGGGCGCTCGGCAGGTGCAGGGTGAGGGTCTCCACGCGCTCCGCGCTGCGGGCGTTGAGCAGCAGGACGCCCAGGCGCTCCGCGGCGATCTCGGCGTCGGCGACCCTGCGTTGCAGCAGCGCCGCCGCGGCCGCGTCCCGCGTGCCCTCCTCCAGGCGGCCCTGGATCATCAGCGCCGCCTCGTGCAGCCGGGCGGTGCTGCGCCGCAGGTCGTCCAGGACCTTCTCGGGGCCGTCGGAGGAGCCGGCGTCCGCGTCCAGGAGGTCGATCTGGTGGGCGATCAGTTGCGCGAGGCGGGCCCGGAACGCCTCGCGCAGCCGCGCCAGGGTGCGCTCCGGCGTCTCCGGCACGACGGCGAACCGTACGACCGCGCTGCACGCGAAGGCCACGGTCAGCGTGAGGAAGAGCCCGGGCAGCTTGCCCGCGGTCGCGCTCACGAAGAGC
Organism: Streptomyces sp. NPDC005863; assembly: GCF_042871345.1. Classification (NCBI taxonomy): domain Bacteria; kingdom Bacillati; phylum Actinomycetota; class Actinomycetes; order Kitasatosporales; family Streptomycetaceae; genus Streptomyces; species Streptomyces sp. NPDC005863. Next base: position 237,773 of record NZ_JBIAII010000010.1, read on the forward strand.
GAGACGAAGTAGACCTGGAAGCCGATGAGGCCGAGCGCGGTGCCCCGGTCGCCGAACCGGCGGGAGTAGACGGCGCCGAAGATCAGCAGGATGAAGAAGGCGTCCCCGGCCACCACCCGGTGGTTGAGCAACGCCCCCAGCGAGATCGCCGCGAGGGCCACCGGCAGGCCGAGCGCCAGCGTGATCGCCTGCCCCCGCGTCTCCTTCTCCTGGATCGCGAACGTGGCCACCATGGCCGTCATCGCGCCCGCGACGAGATGGGTCACCGAGGTGCCGAGCAGCGCGAGCACGGCGAGCGCGAGAAGGATCGCCCCGACCGTGCGCAGCCCCGCCATGAGCCGCAGCAGTCCGGGGTCGGATGCCGAGTAACGGTCCCAGATGCCCTTCGCCGTCCGTCGTACCACTGCCATCGTGATGCCGTGCTCCCCGTCGTCGCTCTCGTCGTGCCTCCGGCGTTGCCCCAGCATCGCACGACGGCATTCGAGGGGATCAAGCCTGGTCGGGAGGGCTGTGGAGGGCGGCCCCGGCCATCGAGTAGGGTTTCGCTCCCGCCACTGGAGGAGGCATCGTGTCGCCGATGGACCGTACGTCGCAGGGGAGTCGGGCATGACGGCGCGCGTGGCGGTGGGGGACACCGTCGAGGACTTCACGCTGCCGGACGAGACCGGCACGCCCCGGCGGCTCTCCGAACTCCTGGCGGATGGCCCCGTGGTGCTCTTCTTCTACCCGGCGGCCCTGACGCCCGGCTGCACGGCCGAGGCCTGCCACTTCCGTGACCTGGCCGCCGAGTTCGGCGCCGCGGGCGCGCGACCGGTGGGGATCAGCGGCGACGAGGTGGACAGGCAGCGCGAGTTCACGGAGCGGCACACCCTCGGGTTCCCGCTGCTCTCGGACCCCGAGGGTGCGGTGCGCGGCCGGTTCGGTGTGACGCGCGGCTTCTCGCTCGCGCCCACCAAGCGCGTCACCTTCGTCATCGGCCGAGGCCGCGTCGTCGCCGAAGTGGTCCGCAGCGAACTGCGCATGAGCGCGCACGCCGACCGTGCCCTGGCCGCCGTGCGGCGTCTTGGCGAGGGCTGAGCTACCGGGTCGTGGCGAGCCAGTCCTCGTAGCGGGTGGGCGCCACGCGCGCGCCCCGGCCCCCGACGAGGACGTCACCGTCGACGGCGGCGAACATGCCCGCCTTGTCGTCGACGACGACCGTGCGGTCGTCCTCGCGCGCCGCCAGCGTGACGCGGCCCAGCTCGTCGAGGGTGAAGGTGTCGGGGCCGACGACGTCGAGCGTGCCGTTCAGCGGCGCCCCCGTCGTGACGTCGGCGAGGGCGGCGACCACGTCGGCCGTCGCGATGGGCCGGACCGGCGTGGCGGGCAGCCGGACGGTGCTCTCGTCGGAGGTCCACGACATGACCGCGTCCATGAATTCGAAGAACTGCGTCGCGCGCACGATGGAGTACGGCGTGGGCCCCTGCTTCAGGAGGTCCTCCTGGAGCGTCTTCGCGCGGTAGTAGTCCAGCTGCGGCACCTGGTCGACGCCGACGATGGACAGCGCGACCTGATGGCGGACGCCCGCCCGCTCTCCCGCGGCGAGCAGCTGACCCACGGTGGTGCGGAAGAACTCCGGCGAGGCCTCGTCGAAGGTGGGCGAGTTCGACACGTTCACGACCGTGTCCGCGCCGTCGAGCGCCTGGTCGAGTCCCGCGCCGGTGAGCAGGTCCACGCCGGTCGACAGGGACGCGGGGGTCGCCTCGTGGCCGGCCCCGCGGAGCCGGGTGACGAGCTGGGAACCGATCAGTCCGGTGCCGCCGATGACCGTGATCTTCATGAGGGGGCCCTCCTGTGAACCTTCAAACTCGGATACCTGATGTCCGAGATAATACTCGGATATTGTGTGTCCGAGTCAATCGGGGGGCGCATGAATCGGGAGGGCGCATGAAACTGTCCGGTGGCGTCGAGTGGGCGCTGCACTGCTGCGTGGTGCTCACGGCGGCGACCGAGCCGGTCCCGGCGGCCCGCCTGGCGGAGCTGCACGACGTCTCGCCCAGCTATCTGGCCAAGCAGATGCAGGCGCTCTCCCGGGCGGGGCTCGTGAAGTCGATCCAGGGCAAGACGGGCGGGTACGTCCTGACCAGGGCCGCCGCTGAGATCACCGTCCTGGACGTGGTCCAGGCCGTGGACGGGGCGAGCTCGGCCTTCACCTGTACGGAGATCCGTCAGCGCGGTCCGTTCGGCACGCCGCCCGAGGACTGCACCAAGCAGTGCCCCATCGCCCGCACGATGGGCGCCGCCGACGCCGCCTGGCGGGCGTCCCTGCGGGGCGTCACCATCGCCGACCTGGTGGGATCGGTGCGACGGGACAGCGGCCCTGAGGCCCTGCCCCGCATCGGGGCGTGGCTGAACACGGGGGGTGCCCCTGGGGAGGGCGGTGGCGAGGGGTAGCGGCGGGAGGCGGTGACGGAGGGGGCGCTGCATGCCGTGTGCCGAATGCCGCTTGCCGAATGCCGAATGCCGAATGCCGGGTGCCGCGGGCCGCGGGCCGCGGGCGTGAGGGCGTCAGGTCTCGCTCTCGCGCAGGAAGGTGTCGAGCCGGTCGGCGAAGCCCGGTGCCGCGGCGACGAAGTGCCCGGCGCCCGGGTGTACGGCGCGCTCGCCGTCGAGCGCGACCGCGAGGGCGTCACACATCCGCTCGTGCGCGGCCGTGTGGTCTCCCGAGGCGACGAGCACCGGGACGCGGGCCCGGCGGATGCGATCGAGCGCTGGACGCGCTTCGCCGGGCAGCCGGGCCCCCTGCGCCCGACGGACCCCGGCGATCACTGCGTCCGGGAGCGGGCCGTCGTCGACGGGGGCGCCCGCGAGGCGGAGGAACTCGCGCAGCTCGGCCGGGTCGGTGTCCATGCCGTGGGTGAGGACCGCGTCGCCGACGCGCAGGAGCCGCGCCACATCAGGGTCGTCCGGTACGAGGAAGGCGAGCGGCGGCTCGATCAGGGTGAGCGAGCGCACGCCGCCCGGTGCGGCCGCGACCGCGGCCAACGTCCCGAGGGTGCCGTAGGAGTGGGCGACGACGTGCGGCCGGCCGGCGAGCAGCGGTGCCAGGTCCAGGGCGTCCACCTCGAAGTCCTGCCCCGCCCGCGGCGCGGGACTCGGCGGATAGCCGCGCCGATGGACGTACGCCAGTGTCCACCGCTCGCCCAGCGCAGACAGTCCGCCCCACGTCGTCCGCGGCCCTGCGCCGCCGTGCACGAGCAGGACCTCGGGCCCCGAGCCGGTACGCACCACTGCGATGTCGTCCATCGGGCGAGCGTAGCGGCGCGCACCGCGACAGGCCCGGCGTTGTCGCGGGGTTCGTCGCCGTCTTAGGCGGGCGAGCAGCGGGCCGTCGTGAGCCGTGTCTCACCTGCCCGGCGCGGCTTGTCTATGCAACTAGTTGCATAGAAGGATTCGGGCATGGCGCTTGAGCACGCGATCCTCGTCTCCCTGCTGGAGAAGCCGGGCTCCGGATACGAGCTGGCCCGGCGGTTCGACCGGTCCATCGGCTACTTCTGGGCCGCCACACATCAGCAGATCTACCGTGTCCTCAAGCGCATGGAGAGCGACGGCTGGATCGCCGCCCGCGAGGTGGCGCAGCAGGACCGGCCGGACAAGAAGGAGTACTCGGTGGCCGCCCTCGGGCGGACGGTGCTCTCGCGGTGGCTACAGGAGCCGATCGAACCCGAGAGCGTCCGGCACGAGCTCGCCGTGAAGATCCGCGGCGCCGCCTTCGACGACCCGGCCTCGCTCATCCACGAGGTGGAGCGGCACCGCAAGGCACACGCCGACCGGCTCGCCCACTATCTCGCGGGGGAGCGGCGCGACTTCACCGGACCCGAGGCCCCGGCCCCGAAGACACCGGACGTCGGACGGGAACTCCAGCACGTCGTGCTGCGCGGCGGCATCGCGTACGAACGCATGACGCTCGACTGGCTCGACGACGTGCTCGCCACCCTCCGCCTACTCGGTGCCGAACGCTGAACCGGCCCACCCTCAGGCCCTCCACTCCGCCCCAGCCGGGCCTCGTCCCTCACCCCTCCCTCCCAACGCCCCCCATCCGAAAGGCAGATGAGCATGGCCGACGCGCTGCTGTTCAACCCGCACACCTACGACCCGCAGCACTTCGACGCGGAGACCCGCAGGCTGCTGCGCGCCACCGTCGACTGGTTCGAGGCGCGCGGCAAGCGCAAGCTGATCGAGGACTACCGCACCCGCGCCTGGCTCGCGGACTTCCTCGCGTTCTCCGCCGAGGAGGGCCTCTTCGCGACCTTCCTTACCCCGGCCGCCGCCGCGGGGGAGGGGCAGGGCGACAAGCGCTGGGACACCGCCCGCATCGCCGCGCTCAACGAGATCTTCGGCTTCTACGGCCTCGACTACTGGTACGCCTGGCAGGTGACCATCCTCGGCCTCGGCCCGGTCTGGCAGAGCGACAACGCGGCGGCCCGCGCCCGCGCGGCCGAACTCCTCGACCAGGGCGAGGTATTCGCGTTCGGCCTGTCCGAGAAGGCCCACGGCGCCGACATCTACTCCACCGACATGCTCCTCGAACCGGACGGTGCCGGCGGCTTCCGCGCGACCGGGTCCAAGTACTACATCGGCAACGGCAACGCCGCGGGTCTCGTCTCCGTGTTCGGCCGCCGCACCGACGTCGAGGGCCCCGACGGCTACGTCTTCTTCGCCGCCGACAGCCGCCACGAGGCGTACCACCTGGTCAAGAACGTCGTCGACTCCTCCAAGTACGTCAGCGAGTTCCGCCTGGAGGACTACCCGGTCGGCCCGAAGGACGTCCTGCACACCGGCCGTGCCGCCTTCGACGCCGCGCTGAACACCGTCAACGTCGGCAAGTTCAACCTCTGCACCGCCTCCATCGGCATCTGCGAACACGCGATGTACGAGGCCGTCACCCACGCCACGGGCCGCATCCTCTACGGCCGGCCCGTCACCGCCTTCCCGCACGTGCGCCGCGAACTCACCGACGCCTACGTGCGCCTCGTCGGAATGAAGCTGTTCAGCGACCGCGCCGTGGACTACTTCCGCTCGGCGAGCCCCGACGACCGGCGCTACCTCCTCTTCAACCCCATGACGAAGATGAAGGTGACCACCGAGGGCGAGAAGGTCATCGACCTGATGTGGGACGTCATCGCCGCCAAGGGCTTCGAGAAGGACAACTACTTCGCGCAGGCCGCCGTCGAGATCCGCGGCCTGCCGAAGCTGGAGGGCACGGTCCACGTCAACCTCGCCCTGATCCTGAAGTTCATGGGCAACCACCTGCTGAACCCGGCCGAGTACGAGACGGTGCCGACCCGCCTCGACGCGGCCGACGACGCCTTCCTCTTCGAGCAGGGCCCGGCCCGCGGCCTCGGCGCCATCCGCTTCCACGACTGGCGCACCGCCTTCGACGCCTACGCCGAGCTGCCCAACGTCGCCCGCTTCCGCGAACAGGCCGACGCCCTCTGCGAGTTCGTCACCACGGCCGCGCCCGACGAGAAGCAGAGCCGCGACCTCGACCTGCTCCTCGCCGTCGGCCAGCTGTTCGCCCTGGTGGTGCACGGCCAACTGATCCTGGAGCAGGCCCGCCTGACCGACCTGCCCGAGGACGTCCTCGACGAGCTCTTCGCCGTCCTGGTACGGGACTTCTCCGCGCACGCCGTCGAGCTGCACGGGAAGGACTCCGCCACGGAGCAGCAGCAGGCCTGGGCGCTGGGCGCGGTACGCCGCCCGGTCGTCGACGACGCCCGCTTCGCGCGGGTGTGGGAGCGGGTCGAGGCGCTGGCGGGGACGTACGAGATGGCGCCGTAACTCCGCTGCCAGGACCGCCAATTGATCGTGGTGTCTCCCGCCGCACAGCGGGAGACACCACGATCGGCCGTCCACTCCTCCTGGAGCGCCCGCTGCCGACAGGCGCCTCTCGCAGGCTTCGTCTGGGATGCTGAAGGCCGGACCCGACAGGGGGGGGCAGACCGTGTACACGGAACCTATGGCGAGAGCCGTCGTGGAGCCTGCGGTGCTCGAACTGCTGCGGCAGTATCCCCGAGGCAGGCCGTTCGCCACGACGGTCACCTTCGGCGGGGACGACTTCACCATGTGCGCGCACGTCCGCGCGCAGTGGGCGGCACCCGGGCAGGCGAAGATCGCACTGGCCTGCTGGGTCGTCAACAAGGACACCGCGCGCTTTCTCGGCGGCAACCCGCCCGCGGAGGCGGAGTCGCGGCTGCCGCCGGAGGGCACCGCGGAGTGGGACGAGGAACTGACGGGCCGGGTGATCGGCCACCTCGCAGCCCGGATGAACGCCCTCGCCGCCGTGCCCACCACCGACGAACACCTCACCGTCACCGTGCCCCTCGTCCTGACGTAGCGCGGACGTAGCGCGGACGTAGCGCGGTCGAGCGGGCGGGGCCCGGGCAGCAGGCCCAACTCCCGCCACAGGCACGGTCGTTCAGAGAAAGCTGACGTTCTGGGCGTGGGAGAGGTGGCTCGAATAGTTGACTGTGTTCGTGGCCGGGCGCATGTACGCCCGCCACGCGTCGGACCCCGACTCGCGGCCGCCGCCGGTCTCCTTCTCGCCGCCGAACGCGCCCCCGATCTCCGCTCCCGACGTCCCGATGTTCACGTTGGCGATGCCGCAGTCGGAGCCCTCCGACGACAGGAACCGCTCGGCCTCCTGCTGGTCGCGGGTGAAGATGCTCGACGACAGGCCCTGGGGCACGTCGTTGTGCAGGGCCATCGCCTCCTCGAACGTGTCGTACGTCAGGACGTACAGGAGCGGCGCGAAGGTCTCCTCGCGGACGGTGTCGCTCTGCCGGGGGACGCGCACCACGGCCGGCTCGACGTACGCGGCGTGCGGCGCGGCCGGGACCGATCGGCGGGCGCCGCCCGCGAGGAGCTCGCCGCCCTCGCCGCGCACCCGGTCGAGCGCCCCCTGCATCGCGTCCAGCGCCCGCGTGGAGATCAGCGGACCGACCAGCGTGCCGTCGTCGAAGGGGTCGCCGACGGGCAACTTCCGGTACGCGGCCGTCAGGCGCTCGGTGAGTGTGTCGGCGACGTCGCGGTGCACGATGAGCCGCCGCAGCGTCGTGCAGCGCTGCCCCGCGGTGCCGGCCGCGGCGAACACGATGCCCCGCACGGCGAGTTCGAGGTCGGCGGACGGCGCGACGACCGCCGCGTTGTTGCCGCCGAGTTCCAGCAGACAGCGGCCGAAGCGGGCGGCCACGCGCGGGCCGACCTCGCGCCCCATGCGGGTCGAACCGGTGGCGCTGACCAACGCGACGCGCGGATCGTCCACGAGCCGCTCGCCGACGGCCCGGTCGCCGAGCAGCAGCCGGTGCACGTCGCGGGGCGCCCCGACATCCTCGGCGGCCCGGGCGAGCAGACGGTCGCAGGCCAGTGAGATGAGCGGGGTCAGCTCCGAGGGCTTCCACACCATGGTGTCACCGCAGACCAGAGCGACCGCGGTGTTCCACGACCAGACGGCGGCCGGGAAGTTGAACGCGGAGATGACACCGACGACGCCGAGCGGATGCCAGCTCTCCGCCAACCGGTGCCCAGGACGTTCTGATGCGATGGTGCGGCCGTAGAGCTGCCGGGACAGGCCCACGGCGAAATCGCAGATGTCGACCATCTCCTGGACCTCGCCGAGCGCCTCGGAGCGGATCTTGCCCGCTTCGACGCTGATCAGGTCGGCCAGGTCCTCCTGATGCTCACGCAGCAACTCACCGAGCCGCCGCACCAGTTCGCCCCGGCGCTGGGCAGGCGTGGCCCGCCAGGTGAGGAACGCGGCGCGGGCCGCGGCGAGCGCCGCCTCGGTCCCGGCCGCGTCCGGCACGGCAAGACCGAAGAGCTCCTCGCCGGTGATCGGGGTACGGGCCCGGAGCGCGTCGCCCTCGGGGAGAGCGACGCCGACACGGTCGAGCGCGGCGCGGGCACGGGTGCGCAGCGCGTCGGTGGCGGGCACGACGATGGTCATGAGACTCCCTGGACTGCGGTCATGAGACGGCCTGGGGGCGCAGGTCGCGCGGTAGTCGGGCGAGGGAGCGGTCGCGTTGCCGCTCGTACAGCGTGTAGGGGTCGAGGACGTCCCGGCCCATCGCCTCGGAGAGCCGCCCGGCGTCGTACGCACTGCCTTCCTGCCCGCTGTGCCGGGATCCCGCCTCGCCGAGGTTGGACCGGAAGATGCCGGCGGCCGACCGGGGCAGGAAGTCCTCGTACACGATCGGCTCGGCCCGCAGCCAGCCCTGGTCCAGGAGCCCGCCGAGATCGGCCGGCGGGCGGCCACCGTCCGCGGGGCGGTCGGGCACGGCGGGGTGGTAGGTGAAGAACCCCAACTCCCGACTGGCCAAGCCGTGTTCCGTCTCGGGAAGGTGCTCGGTCCATACGGCGCGGGCGACCTCGGAGCGTTCGGCCGCGGTCCGGCCGGCGGCCCGCTCGTCGACGAGGGCGAGCAACCGGTCGTACAGCGCACGGCCCTCGCGGGTGAGGGCGATGCCGCGGGCCTCGACCTCACCGAACCGCACCCGCAGCGCGCCCTCGGTCACGCTGCCGTCCGCGGCGCGCAGGGCCCGTGGCTCGGCGAGCGCCCGGAAGGAGGTCTGCCGCAACAGGACGTCCGGCCCGTCCCAGCGCGGCGGCCCCTGGATGGTGTCGATCATCTCGATGCCGTACCCGGTCATGCGCCGGTAGAGCTCGTCGATGTCCAGGACGCGCGGGGTGAGGTGGTTGATGTGGGTGCTGCGCACGCCGCCGATGTCCGCGGCCACGGCGGAGACCCGCTCCAGCGCCGCGTACCAGTCCGCGTCGATGGGCTCGGCGGACAACTCGAAGGTCTCCACGGCCAGTTCGAGGAACCGCTCGGCGTCCGGGGCGGGCAACTCCTGTTCCGCCTCCGCCCGGTCGGCCAGGGCCAGCAGCTCCGGCCCGAACAGCTCACGTCCGGCGAGGAACGCGGTCAGCCGCGAGCGCAGCTCCGGGTCGAAGAAGCGTGCGTCCGAGACGGTGAGCATGGAGGTGAAGACGCGGAACGGATTACGGGCCAACTCGTCCTCGGCCACGGGTCGGAACGCCGTCGACACCACGGGCAGCGTACTGCCGGGAGTGTCGCGCAGGTCGTAGAAGCCCACCGGGCGCATGCCCAGGGCGCCGAACACGCGCGCCACCTGCCCCAGCTCCTGCGGGGTGCCGACCCGGATGGCGCCGTGCCGCTCGGCGGTGACGCGGGCGATGGCCCCGAGACGCTCGGCGTCGGCTCCCCGCGTGCGCAGCACGTCCTCGTTGACCTCGCGCGAGACGTCCACCAGCGTGGTGTACGCGGGGACTTCACGCCCGTACATGCGCGAGAGTCGCGCGGCGAACGCGGCGCGCAGCTGCCACTGCTCGACCATCGGCACGGAGACCGTCCTTCCGGTTCGGTTCGGGGCTCAGCCCACATCGCACGACACATGACACACGCCACACGTCACGCGTCACACGCTTCACATCGCTCGGCTCACACCACGTGGGCCTCCGGGCGGCTCCGCGTCCCGGTACGGAACCGGTCGGCGCCGAGTGGGGTGACGTCGACGCAGGGTGTCCTGCCCAGATACAGATCGCGCACGATCTCGCCGACCGCGGGTGCCTGGAGGAACCCGTGGCCGGAAAACCCGGTCGCGTAGAGGAAGTTGACCGGCGAGGTGCAGCGGCCGATCAGGGCGTTGTGGTCCGGAGTCACCTCGTAGAGGCCCGCCCAGCCCCCGGCGGTCGCCAGCTCCGCGAGGGCGGGCGCCCTGCGCCGTGCCACCGCCCGGAACAGGTCGAGCCACTCCGGCGTCCACGTGGTGTCGAAGCCCTCCCTCTGCGCGGGGTCCGCGAGCCCGAACAGCAGCCCGTCGTCGCTGTTGTGGAAGTACGCCGATGACGTGAAGTCGATCGTGAAGGGGATGCGCGGCGCGGCGGGCAACAGGGGCACAGTGAAGGCGAGTTGGCGGCGCAGTGGCCGCACCGGCAGTTCGACGCCGACCATGGAGCCGATCCGCGCGGACCAGGCGCCGGCCGCGCAGACCACCGCAGAGCAGGTCACCGAGCCGCGGTCGGTGTGGACGACGGTGACGCGGTCCCCGGCGGTGTCCATGCCGACGACGGACGTGTGCGTCGCGATCACGGCACCGGCCCGCGCCGCGGCGCGCGCGTACCCGCGGACGACGTGTGCGGGTCGCGCGTGCCCGTCGTCGGGCGAGTACACGGCGGCCACCAGGCCCTCGGTGCTGAGGTAGGGGCAGAGGGCCCGGGCCTCGGCGGGGCCGATCATGCGGCTCGGGACGCCGAGAGCGTTCTGCGTCCGCACGCTGTCCGCGAACTCCGCGGCCTGGCCGGCGCTGGTCAGCAGGAAGAGATAGCCGACGGTCCGCAGTCCGATGTCCGCGCCGGGACGGTCCGGGAAGTCGCGGAACGCCCGCAGACTCCGTTGGCCCAACTCGATGTTGAGGGGATCGGAGAACTGCGCCCGCACACCGCCGATCGGCTTCCCCGAGCTGCCGCCGGCCAGTTCGCCGCGCTCGACGACGACGATGCGGCGTACGCCCGCCTCGGCGAGGTGAAAGGCGATGCTCGCGCCCATCACACCACCACCGACAATCACGACGTCGGCCGTGTCGGGGAGGGCGCGGTACGCGCCGGAAGCGGGGGAGGGAGGCGGTGAGGGCGACGAGGACGGCGAAGACGGTGAGGACGGTGAGGAGGGCGACGACGTGGGCTGTGGTGCGGGGGCCGGCGAGGCCAAGTGGCCGCTCCCTTCCAGGCGTTGGCCTGGACTGTCATGGCGTGACGCGGAACGCTGAACAGCTGTCTGCCCGCCATGGTGCAGCACACCGCCCGCCGGCGTCCATGAGCGGTCACCGCATCCTGCCTCACGGGGTCCGGTTCCCTACCGGGCTTCTGCGGGCGACTCACATGAGGGGAGCGGCGGGCGCGGGCCCCAGCGTCGTCGTACCCGGCGCGGCCCGGTGTCCGAGCCCCGTGCGGTACGCGTCCATCGCGGCCTCCACCCGTCCGGTGCGCCGCAGCAAGTCGCCGAGGAGGCGACAGAGATCGGCCAAGTCGCCCACCGCACTGGAGCGTTCGAGGAGGGAGAGCGCGGCGCAGTAGTGCTCCTCGGCACGTTCCGTGTCGCCGCGTTCCTCGGCGATCAGCCCGAGCAGCCGGTGCGCACCGCCCGCGTGCACCGCCCCGCGCCGGGCGCCGAGCGTCCCCGCACCGGTCTCGTCCCCGCCGGCCTCGACCGCGAGGGCCTCGTCCGTTTCGGTCCCGCCCATGTCGTCGGCGCCGGAGGTGAGCAGCAGCGGTCGCAGGAGAGCCTCCGCCTCCTCGGTCTTGCCGCGGCGCCGCAGCACATCGGCCAGCTCGACCTCCACCTGTTCGGTGAAGAGCGCGGCCCGTTTGGAGGCGAGAATCTCGCGCGCCGTGCGCAGTTCGTTCTCGGCGCGCTCCAAGTCGCCGTCCTGCGCGTGGACATAGCCGCGCATCCAATGGCAGTGCGCGAGTTCGGTACGGATGTGCAGATGGCGGTAGAGCTCCTGCGCCTTGGTGAGCGAGGCGTCGGCTTCGGCGATGCGGCCCTCGGCGATGAGCGTACGGGCCACCCCGCGGTGCATGCCCGCGACCAGCGCCGGGTCGTCGACGCGCGGGGCCAGCGCGAGGGCCAGCTCGGCGGCGTGCGCGGCCCGGGCGTGGGCGCCCATGTCCATATAGGGGGCGATGGACGCCGTGTAGAGGAGGAGCAGCGCCTCCGGGTCGTGCAGTCCGGCGGCGTTCAGTTCATCGAGGGTGCTTTCCAAGAGGTAGCAGGCGTACCGGAGTTCGCCGGTGAGGAGGTGGGCGGTGGCGCGGCCCCTGATGGCGGGCACGCGGCGCGGCAGCGGCTCATCGGCGAGGAGGTGTTCCGCGGCGGCGAAACGGTCGCGGGCGTCGGCGAGTTCACCGGCTTCCAGGAGGCAGTCGCCGAGGCCGAGGAGCGCGTCGGCCTGCTCCTGGGTGAGCGTGTGGGCGAGGGCCTCCTCGTACAGGGTGCGGTAGAGCTCGGCGGCGTCCTCGGGCGCGCCGGTGGCCAGGGCGCGTCGGGCGTCGGTGAGCCGTAGGCGCAGCCCGGCGGCCAGGTGGGCGGGGCGGCCGGTGGCCAGCTCCTCGTAGCCGACACCGAGGCGCTCGGCGAGATGGCGCAGCGCGGCCTCGGAGGGCCGTACCTTGCCCGACTCCAGGGTGGAGACGTACGCGGGCGTGTAGGCGGGCTCGGCCAACTGCCGCTGCGTCAGGCCGCGTTCACCTCGCAACCGCAGGACGCGCCGTCCGATCTCGGCCGGGCCGTCGGGCCGTACGCCCTCGGGGGGTCCCTCCTGGGGAACGTTCTGAGCCACCGCTGCCTCTCCGTACGTACGTCACTTCACTGACCACACTGGCAACTTGACGCACACCCATTGCCTGGCGCCTCGGAAGCCTCTACGTTGATCCGCGCCTTAACCCCGCTTAACCCGCCATTTATATCGCGGACTTCGGAAGGACGCCCATGCCCCCCACACACCGAATACCCGGAGCACCCGGAGCAGCTGGAGGACCCGGAACACCCGGCCGTGCCAGACGCACTCCGCTGCGCATCGCCCTGGCCGCGGGCATCGCGCTCACCGCGGCGGCCGTCACCATGGGCCCCGCGGGCACCGCCACCGCTGCGGATCCCGATCCGCAACCGACCGCCTCGCAGACCCAGCGCGTCGAGTACTTCACCGGCCCCGACGCCCACCCCCGGCACACCCAGGTCACCGCGCCCCGGGCGCTGTCCGCGAAGCAGCGCGCGAAGATCAAGGGCGACGGAGACGTCGTCCCGATCGTGCAGGCCGGGCCGACCGCCGACAAGCTCGACGTCGTCTTCATCGGCGACGGCTACACCGCCTCGCAGCAGGAGGACTTCCACGCCGACGTGCGCGCCAAGTGGGCGAAGATCTCGGCCGTCGAGCCGTACGCCTCGTACAAGGGCCTCTTCAACGTGTGGGCGGTGGACGCGGTCTCCCGGCAGTCCGGCGTCTCCGGCGACCCGACGACCGACGTCGTCAAGGACACCGCCCTCGGGTCGGCCTTCTTCTGCGACGGCATCGAACGCCTGCTGTGCGTGGACACCAACAAGGTCGAGTCGTACGCGACGAAGGCCGAGGACCCCGACCTGGTCATCGTCCTCGGCAACTCCTCCAAGTACGGCGGCGCCGGCTACAACGACATCACCTCGCCGTCCGGCTACGACGGCATCGCCACCGCCTCCTCGGACAACGCACAGTCCGACCAGGTCGCCGTCCACGAGACCGGCCACTCGCTGGGCAAGCTGGCCGACGAGTACTGGTACGACGAGTACGGCACGTACACGGGCGCCGAGCCCTGGGAGGCCAACACCAGCAAGCTGACGGCCGACGAACTCACCGCGCAGCAGAAGAAGTGGTACCGGTGGATCGGCCAGACCTCGCCGGACGGCGGCACGGTCGGCGCGTACGAGGGCGGCGGGTACTACCCGCGCGGTCTCTACCGCCCGACGGAGGACTCGATCATGCGGACGCTCGGCCGCGAGTTCAACCTGCCCGGCCGCGAGGCCATGATCGCGGGCTTTCACCGGCACGCGTCCGTGGTCACCGCGCAGACCCCCACGGACCGTGCGGTGCGGCGCGGCGACAAGGTCCGGGTGCGGGCGGCGGACGGCATCCAACTGCGCTGGAGCGTGGACGGCCGCGAGGCCAAAAAGGCGAGAGGCGACGCCACGGTGACACCCCGCTCCCTGGGCACACCGGCCGACGGCCGCCCCCACACGCTGTCACTCCGCGCCACGGACCCGACCAAGGCGATCCGCGACCCGGCCCTGCGCACCCTGCTGACGAACACCCTGACGTGGAAGGTGCGCCGCTGACGGACTGAAGCGCGGGGCGACCCACGGGGCCGTCCCGCGCGAGGTCGAGGAGCGGCGCTGCTGACGACTCACTCGCCGGTCCGGCCGTCGACGAGTTCGCGCGCGATGTCGAGGTGCCCGGCGTGCCGGGCGTACTCCTGGAGAAGGTGGAAGAGGATCCGGCCGAGGGAGGGTGCTTGGTCGGGCGTCTTGAAGCGGCCTCCGAGACGCGCCTTGTCGGTCAACACGGCATCGGCGACCAGGGAGTTCGCCATGGCCACCTCTGCTTCGTAGGCGGCGACGACCTGTGCGGCGGACGTGCCGGGCACGATCGTCCACTCCTCGGCGTCTTCGCCGGCGGGATAGGCAACGACGTCCTGGGCGTCGAACCCCCACCGCATCCAACGGCGTTCGACCCAGCCGAGATGCTGGACCAGGCCGAGCGGCGACCAGCCCAGCGGTTCCACAGGCGCACGGAGCTGGTCGTCGGACAGGCCGGCGAGCTTTCGCATCAGGGCCTTGCGGTACCAGTCCAGATAGCCGAGGAGGAGTTCGCGGGCGTCGGAGACGTCCACGGCCGGCCCGTCGAGAGGAGCGGGAACTTTGTCCGGGGGCTGCTGCATCCCGCGAACGTAGCGCGGCCACTAGCCGAGCGCACGCACCTCCGACACCGAGAGGCAGGCTCCAGGAAGCACGACCTGCGCAGCCCGCCCTACACGGCACCATCCGCAGCCCTCCCTACGCCGCACCACCTAGGGAGCAGGAATCCGCTGCCGACCCACATCCCCGCGTACGGAGGCCACACCCCCGCACTCGCTCGACTCTCGTACGACGAGCTCGGGCGCCAGCCGAATCGCATGCCGCGCCCCGGCACCGACGCCGGCCCCCGCACCGATACCCGCACCGGCGCCGGCCCCCGCCGCCCCCGAGCCCCCGCCAAGACGTCGACCCAACAGCCGTGCCGCCTCCGCCGCCAGCTCGGCCACTGGCTGGCGGACCGTCGTGATGCCCGGCGCGGAGAGCGCCGCCATCGGGATGTCGTCGAAACCGGTGACCGCGACCTCGCCCGGCACATCGGCGCCGAGCTGCTGCAGGCGTTGCAGTGCCCCGATCGCGATCAGGTCGTTGGCGCAGACCAGCGCGTCGGGCCGCGCGGGCCACACCTCGTCGACCGCGGCCCTGCCCCACTCCACGGAGAAGTCGCCGAGGGCCACCCGCTCCGGCGCTCCGGGATCGAGCGCGCAGGCCCCCGCCGCGTAGGCCGCGCGCCGCTCGGCCGCGGCCGAGGCCGTCCCGGCGGCGCCGAGGAAACAGATCCGGCGGCGGCCCGTCGCCGCCAGGTGGTCGAGGACCAGGGCCATGCCCGCGGCGTTGTCGACCGCCACGGAGTCGGCGACCGCCGGCCCGCAGCCACGGTCCATGAGGATGAGCGGGACCCGTTCCGCCGCCGCCGTCACCGCCTCCCTGCTGCGCTCCTCGTGCGCCGGAATCACCAGGAGCGCGTCGACCCGGCGGCCCAGGAGGTCGGCGATGTACTCCGCCTCGGCCGTCGGGTCGTCGTCGCAGTCGGCCAGCAGCACGGCCCGGCCCTCGGCGTGCAGGGCGTGCGTCAACTCCCGTACCAGCGTGGGGTAGAAGGGGTTCGTGATCTGCGGCAGGACCAGGCCGACCGTGCCGGTCGAGCGGCTGCGCAGCGCGCGGGCGGCGTGGTTGGGACGGTATCCGAGCGCTTCGGCGGCCTCGCGCACGCGCCGGGCGGTCTCGGCGCCGACGGGGCGCGTGCCGGCCAGGACCCGGGAGACCGTGGCGACGGAGCAGCCGGTGGCCCGGGCCACATCTCTCAGCGTTACGTCGGCCACGCCGCGCCCACCCTCCGATAGGTTTCGGCAAACGTTATCAGCGGCCCACCGCCGTCACCAGGCCCGATTTTCCAGGCGTATTCTCCCGGTTGGCCCATTTCTGTGTAGGCCGTCGGGCCCCGGACCGCTGTCCGTTCCGGGCGAGTTTGCTGGGGTGTGTCGTTGACCATTGACATAATTCGCGCCGGTGCACACAGTCTTGGGAGAACGTTTTCCCGAGCGTCGCCGCACGTGCGGCGACGCTCAGCCGAACAAAGAGGTTCCGCGATGCCCCGAAAGATCATCCTGGACTGCGACCCCGGACATGACGACGCGATCGCCATGCTCCTGGCGCACGGCAACCCGGATGTCGAGCTGGTCGCCGTCACCACCGTGGTAGGCAACCAGACCCTGGAGAAGGTCACCCGCAACGCCCTCTCGGTGGCCCGCATCGCGAACATCACCGGCGTCCCCTTCGCCGCGGGCTGCCCCCGTCCCCTCGTACGCGACGTCGAGACCGCCCCGGACATCCACGGCGAGAGCGGCATCGACGGCCCCGTCATGCCCGAGCCGACCCTGGCCCTCGACGAGCGGCACGCCGTGGACCTCATCATCGACACGGTCATGGCGCACGAGCCCGGCGAGATCACCATCGTGCCCACCGCCGGCCTGACCAACATCGCCCTGGCCGCCCGCAAGGAGCCCCGCATCGTCGAGCGGGTCCGCGAGGTCGTGCTCATGGGCGGCGGCTACCACACGGGCAACTGGAGCCCGGTCGCCGAGTTCAACATCAAGATCGACCCCGAGGCCGCGCACATCGTCTTCAACGAGAGCTGGCCGGTCACCATGGTCGGCCTGGACCTCACCCACCAGGCCCTCGCCACCCCCGAGGTCGTCGAGCGCATCGGCAAGGTCGGCACCGCCCCCGCCCTCTTCGTCAACGAGCTCCTCGACTTCTTCGGCGCCATGTACCTGGAGGCCCAGGGCTTCGACGCCCCGCCCGTCCACGACCCGTGCGCCGTCGCCTACGTCATCGACCCCAGTGTCATGACGGTCCGCAAGGCCCCCGTGGACATCGAGCTCACCGGCACCCTCACGCTCGGCATGACCGTGACGGACCTGCGCGCCATCGCTCCCGAGGACTGCCACACCCAGGTCGCCGTCGACCTGGACCACCAGCGCTTCTGGGACCTGATCGTGGACGCGCTCGAGCGGATCGGCGACGTGCGCGCATGAACGCCTCCCTCACCGAACCCGCCGCCGCGCCCGGCGGCCCCCGCGCCTCCCGGCCGGTGCGCATCGGGGTCCTGGTCGCCGCGCTCCTCGCGGCCTGCTTCGCCTTCCAGCTCAACGCGAGCATGCTCAGCCCCGCCCTGAAGAACATCGAGGACTCCCTCGGGGCGACCTCCGCCGAGGTCGGCCTGACCCAGACCGCGTTCTTCACCTCGGCCGCGCTCTTCTCGCTCTTCCTGCCGCGCCTCGGCGACCTCGTCGGCCGCCGCAAGGTGCTCGCCGGGATGCTGGCGCTCATGGTCGTCGGCTGTGTGGTCGCCGCGCTCGCCGAGAGCGTGCCGATGCTCTTCGCGGGACGCGTCATCCAGGGCATCTCCGGACCCACCGTGCCGCTCTGCCTCATCATGCTGCGCAACGAGGTCCACGAGCCGAAGAAGTACGGCACCCTGCTCGGTGTCATCACCGCCGTCAACGGCGGCATCGCCGGTCTCGACTCCCTCGCGGGCGGCTTCCTGTCCGACCACTACGGCTTCGGCGCGGTGTTCTGGGCGATGGCCGGCGTGGCCGCGATCGCCGCGCTCCTCGTCGCCACCCTCACCCCCGAGTCCAAGGCCGCCGGCGCCACCGACACCCGCATGGACTGGCCCGGAGTCACCCTCCTGGTCATCTCCGTCGGCGCGGCCCTGATCGCCCTGAACGAGGCGGGCAAGCTCGGCGCCGCGAACTGGATCCTCGTCGTCGCCCTGTTCGTCGTCACGGCCGTCGCCTTCGCCCTGTTCTGGCGCACCGAGGACCGCAGCAGCCACCCCCTGGTCGCCACCCGGCACCTGCGCCGGCGCTCCACCTGGGCGCTGCTGCTCACCACGGTCCTCACCATGACCGGCGTCTTCGCCGTGATGAACGGCATGATCCCCGCCTTCGCCCAGGACGCCCAGGCAGGCTTCGGCATGGGCGCCGAGCAGTCCGCCTGGTGGACCCTGACGCCGTACGCCCTCGCGGGCCTGGCCATGGGCCCGCTCGCCGGACGCCTCGCCGCCACGTACGGCTACGGCCGCATCCTGCGCCTCGGGCTCATCGGCTCGGCGGTGACGGTCGCCCTGATGCTGTTCACGCTGCACGCCGACTCGCGGCTGCTGCTCCTGCTCGCCTCGGTCCTCATCGGCGTCACCTACGCGGGTGTGGGCAACATCGTCCTCAACGGACTCGGCATCGTGCTCTCCCCGAAGGAGAACCCGGGCTTCCTGCCGGGGCTGAACGCGGGCGCCTTCAACCTGGGCGCGGGGCTCAGCTTCGCCGTCCTGTACGCCGTGCAGACCGCCGCGGAACCGGCGGACAAGACCTCGCCCGCGGGGTACACGGCAGGCATGATCGCCGGAGTCGTCCTCATCGCGGCGGCCTTCGCGACGTCCTTCCTCATCCCCAAGCCGGTGGAGGCGGAAGCCACGGAGTGAGCGCGCGCGCCGGCGGCCGGGCGGCCGGTCAGGCGCGCACCCTCGGCAGCCCGGTCACGGACATCACCAGCGAGTAGAGCGAGGTGGTGGCCGTGATGAAGAGCCGGTTGTTCTTCGGCCCGCCGAAGGCGATGTTGGACACCGGCTCGGGCACCCGCAGCCGCCCGATGAGGGTGCCGTCGGGGTCGTAGCAGTGCACGCCTCCCGCGATGGCGGCGGCCCACAACCGGCCGCCGTCGTCGAAGCGGATGTTGTCGAACCGGCTGACGCCGTCCTTCGCCTCGGCGAAGACCTTCCCGTCGGACAGCGTGCCGTCCTCGCGCACGTCGAAGACCCGGATGCAACCGCCCCGCGTGTCCGACACGTACAACTGCCGCTCGTCCGGCGAGAAGACGAGGCCGTTCGGCGCCCCGAAGCCGTCCGCGACCAGCCGCACCTCGCCCGTGGACGGATCGATCCGGTACACGTTGAGGCCGTCGATCTCGGGCTCGGCGCGGAAACCCTCGTAGTCGCTGGTGATCCCGAAGTCCGGGTCCGAGAACCACACCGAGCCGTCGGAGCGGACGACCGCGTCGTTCGGGCTGTTCAGCCGCTTGCCGTCGTACCGGTCGGCGAGCACGGTGATCCGGCCGTCGGGCTCGGTGCGGGTGACCCGGCGATTGCCCTGCTCACAGCTGATCAGCCGGCCCTCGCGGTCGATCGTGTTGCCGTTGACGTGCCCGGCGGGGGAGCGGAAGACCGTGACGCCGCCGGCCGTCTCGTCCCAGCGCAGCAGCCGATCGTTCGGGATGTCGCTCCAGATCAGCTGACGCCAGGCGGGCAGGTACAGCGGCCCCTCGGCCCACCGGCAGTCCCCGTACAGCTTCTCGAGCCGGTTGTCCCCGTTCGCACACCGCCCGGTACGGAACCGCTCGTCCAGGATCTCGTACGGAGAGGTGCTGTCGTTGCCGGACATGGATGCCCCTTGGTGGGTGTTTGTGTGAATGTTGTTCGGTCGATCATGACTATGCCAGAACGCTGTATGGTTGCACCATGGTGAATGTGGATGACGTGGACCGCCGGCTGATCGCTCTCCTCCAAGAGGACGCGACCATCTCGTACGCCGCACTCGGCAAGGGCGCCGGCCTCTCCGCGGGCGCCGCCCACGAGCGGGTGCGCAAGCTCCGCGAGCGCGGGGTCATCCGGCGCACCACCGTCGAGGTGGACCCCGCGGCGCTCGACCGCGGGGTGCTGGCCTTCGTGATGGTCGACTCGACGGCGTGGATGGGGGAGTCCGCGGACGCGTTCGCGGCCATCCCCGAGATACAGGAGGCGCACGTCATTGCCGGCAGCGCGTCGATCCTGGTCAAGGTCCGCACCGGGACGACCGCCCAACTCCAGGACGTGCTGAGGCGGTTGTACGCGATCGAGGGCGTCAGCGGCACGCACGCCACGGTCTCCCTCGAGACGTTCTTCGAGCGCCCGGTGTCACCTCTCCCCGACTGATCCGCACTCCATCGCGCGAAAGCGTCTTCACGCGGGCTTCTCGGGCCGCCGCACCCGGTAGCGGAGGTGCGTGACGTCACGGTCCTCGAGCCGTCGGACGAGGTCGAGCTCGCAGATGGTCGAAGCGAGGCATGCCCGGGCTGCAGACGAACTGCACGTCCGCCTCCCGGCCCGGCGCCGCGGCGAAGGCGTGCGGGGTGTGCGGCGGCACCGGCAGGAAGTCGCCCTTCTCCAGGAGCTTCACCTCGTCGTCGACCAACACCTGGAGGGCGCCGTCGACGACGAAGAACATCTCCGACGCTCTGGTGTGGAAATGCGCGGGAGCGCCGACCGCGCCCTTGGCGAAGGTGGAGCGGTGGTCAATTCAGCAACCCGAGGTCCACGTGTGGGAGCTGCCCTTGTCGTTGGCGCCGCTGTTGTAGCCGACCTCCTGGCCGGGCGCGAGGCAGAGGGTGACCCTGCCCGTGAGCTCGCGTCCGTCGTAGACCTTGACGTGGTCCTTGACGCCGGGGCCGGAGACCCCGTGGTTGGCCCAGGAGGAGTCCTGGTTGGACATGTCACCCTCCCACCAGCGGTCGTCGCCCGAGTGCTCGATCTTCATGCCGTCGAAGTTCGCGTGGGTCCAGACACAGAAGTAGCCGCGTCGGCAGTCGGCCGCCTGCGAGGCGGCGGCGTTGGCCAGGACCGCGGCGGTGGAGAGGACGGCGGTGGCGAGCAGAACGGTGAGGCGCTTCATCGAGGGGTGTCTCCTTGGGGTGAAGGCTGGTTGAGCACGGTGGTCGCTTCGGCGAGCGCACGGCTGCGCATGCGCTTCCAGTCCGCGATGTCGGCGCGGTGCCGGCCGCAGACCTCGTTCAAGGTGCAATGGGTGTGGTCGGCCTCGGGTCCGAGGTTGTTGACGATGACCGAGACGCGGAACCAGCGGCGCTGATCGCCGTAGAGCTGTTGCTGAGCGGCGCCGAGGCATCCGTCGGTGTGAGCGCGTACGGCATACCCGGTGGGCAGGGTGAGGGACAGTTCCGCCGGTCCGGTGCCGAACAGGGCGGCGGCGATCCGCCGCTCATCTGCCGGGGGTGAGCTCCGACCGGGGCGGGGCGGGGTGAGTCCCCGGTGCGTGAGACAGGCGTCCGTGAGCACCTGTGTGGCTGCCTTGATCACCTCGTCCGGTGCCGGTGCCGGTGCCGGCTCGGGCGTGCCGGACGAGCAGCCGGTCAACGGCAAGCAGAGGAGGGGGAGCAGGGTCGCCGCCCGGCGCGCTCCCGGCTTCCTGGAGGCGGGGGCCACGGGCTCGGTCCTCGGCTCCCTCTGCTGGCGCTTCACCTGCGGTGAACGGTGTGAAGGCCGCGCGGGGCACGGTGTTTCGCCCGACGTCATCCGTGAGCGTGGCGGGCGTCCCGCTCAGAAAAGATCAAAGACCCCGGCTGGACGGGGGAGACCAGCCGGGGCCGTGAAAGGTGGCACGCGGAGGGCGGTCGCCTCTCGGCGAAAGGCTCCATGGGGCTTCAGCCGAACGATCGTCCCCATGGGCTATAGGTGAGGCCCGGGGACACTGTCCCCTCCGCAGCCACACCTGAAAGAACGACGCTCGGTCCCGGGTTGTTCCGGACCGACCGCCGCATACGGGGTGACCTATGACACACCGGACAATCGGCGGCCTGCCGCCCCTCTGTCAGAATCGCCCCATGGCTGACCACGACACGGATCACGGGCACCGGGTGGATCAGGGGTACCTGCTGGACAACCGGCAATCCGAGGCGGGAATCCGGTTCGAGGCGCTCAGCGAGCTGTTCGACCCGGTCACGTTCCGGCACATCGACAGGCTCGGCCTCACGGCGGGCATGCGGTGCTGGGAGATCGGCGCCGGCGGCCCGTCCGTACCCCTCGGACTGGCCGAGCGCGTCGGGCCCACCGGAGCCGTGGTCGCCACCGACATCGACGTGTCCTGGACCCGCGGCATCGCGGGCGGCGCGATCGAGGTGCTGCGCCACGACGTGGCCGCCGACCCGCCGCCGCCCGGCGGCTTCGACCTCGTCCACGCCCGTCTCGTCCTCGTCCACGTCGCCGACCGCGCCGAGGCGCTGCGCAGGATGGTCCAGGCCCTGCGCCCGGGCGGCCGGCTGCTCCTTGAGGACGCCGACCCCGGGCTGCAACCCCTGCTGTGCCCGGACGAGTCGGGCCCCGAGCAGCGGCTCGCCAATCGGCTGCGGTCCGGCTTCCGCGCGTTGATGGCGGCGCGCGGCGCGGATCTCGCGTACGGGCGGACCCTGCCCCGGCTGCTGCGCGAGGCCGGCCTGGACGATGTGCGGGCCGACGCGTACTTCCCGATCACGTCGCCGGCCTGCGTCGTCCTGGAGGCCGCGACCGTACGACAGATCCGCCGGCTGCTCGTGGCCGAAGGCCTGGCCACCGACGAGGAGATCGACCGCCACCTGGCGAACGTGGCCACCGGGACCCTCGACCTCGCCACCGCGCCGATGATCTCCGCGTGGGGACGCAGGCCGTAGCGGCGGGGCATCGGGGCGGTGGATCAGGGGAGCCGTGGTGGCGGGGAAGTCGTGGAGGTCAGTCGTGGAGGGCAACTCGTGGTGGTGGCTGAAGGGGAGAGGAGAGCGGCATGGCGGCGGAAGCCGATGACATCGTCCTGAGCAAGCAGGATCTCCGTGCGGTCACCGCCTTCGCCGCGGCGTGCGCGGAGGCCGTCCTCGACGTGTTCGAGGCCGATCGACCGGACGATCCGCGCCCGCGCGACGCGATCGACGCGGCGTGGGCGTTCGCCCGGGGCGGCGAGCGCGGGAAGTCCTTGCGCGACACGGCGTGGGCCGCGCTCAAGGCCGCCAACGACACGGACACGCCTGCCGCGCGCGAGGCGGCCCGGGCGGCGATGGCCGCCGCAGGCGCGGCCTACCTGCACCCCCTGGCCAAGGCCACGCAGGTCAAGCACATCCTCGGTGCCGGGGCGCACGCGGCCAGAGCGGCCGAACTGGTCGCCGGGGACGACCGGATCGTCGGCGCCGAACACGCGCGGCAAACGGCACCCCGGGCGACCGTCGCCGTGGTTGACGTGCTCGCACGGTTTCCGGCGGCGCCGGGCGGCGGGGGCCGGGTCGGCGACCTGATCCGCATGCTGGACGCGGACCTCCGCGCACGCGGTTCCCTGCGCGCCGCGCGCGACCCTTCGTGACCGTCCGCGCCTGCGTCACCGATGACTTTCCGTGTCCGCGGGAGTCGTCCCCATGACGACACGATCACACCCCACGACCGGAAGGCCGGCCGCCCGATGAACGCTCTGCGCGACACCCTGCAGCACTACGTGGCCAACGGCACGGTGCCGGGCGCCCTCGGCCTGTTGAGCACCGGCGACGACGTCGACGTGGTCACGGTCGGCTCGATGGACGTGCCGGGCACCGCCCCGATGGCCAGGGACTCGATCTTCCGTATCGCGTCCATCACCAAACCGATCGCCGCCGCGGCCGTCCTGATGCTGGTGGAGGAGGGGCGACTCGACCTCGACGCCCCCATCGAGACATGGCTGCCGGAGCTGGCGAAGCCGGACGTGGTGCGCACCCCCGGCTCCCCGGTCGAGGACGTCGTCCCGGCGGCCCGGCCGATCACGGTCGAGGACCTGCTCACCTCCCGCACCGGCTGGGGCTTCCCCTACGACTTCGGACTCCCGGCGGTGCAGGCCCTGTTCACCGTGCAGAAGGACGGACGCGCCCTGCAGGGGTGGCCGGACCAGGACACCTGGTTGCGGCGGCTCGCCGAGGTGCCGATGCTGCACCAGCCGGGCGCGGCCTGGTTGTACGGGACGTCGTCCGACCTGCAGGGCATTCTGGTCGCCCGCGCCTCGGGCCGCTCGTTCGCCGACTTCCTCGCGGAGCGCGTCTTCGAGCCGCTCGGCATGACAGACACGGCCTTCGACGTCCCGGTGGCGAAGCGGCACCGGTTCACCTCCTTCTACACCCCCGCTCCGGAGGGCGGCCTGCAACTGGCGGACGGGCCTGCGGGGGAGTGGAGCAGCGTGCCCCGCTTCCAGTCGGGTGGCGGCGGCCTCGCCTCCACGGCCGACGACTACCTGGCCTTCGCCCGCATGCTGCTCAACGGCGGCGAGAGCGAAGGCCGACGCCTTCTCACCCCCGCCTCGGTCGCCCGCATGACGACCAATCACCTCACCACCGGACAGCGGGAGAAGGCCACCCTCTTCCTGGAGGGGCAGGGGTGGGGTTACGGGGGTCAGGTCGACGTCACCTCGGCCGACCCCTGGAGCGTCCCGGGCCGCTACGGCTGGGTGGGCGGCACCGGGACGACCGCGTACATCGTCCCGTCCAGGGGCACGGCCGCGATCCTGCTGACGCAGGTGGGCATGGAGAGCCCCACGCCGACACCGCTGATGCGGGACTTCTGGAGGAGCGCGGCGGAGATCCAGGCCGGTTGACACCGGAGTTGAGTGCCGCCGGTCGTCTGCCGCCCGCCGCCTCGCGAGCGGAATATCCCGTGCCGTCCCGGCGCCGGAGGTGCAGACTCGCCCCATGGCGGACATGAAGGCGTTCCGGGACGCGGTCGGCGCGTGGGCGAGTGGCGGTGCCGACGGCGCCGATGCAGCGGCGGGGGATCTGGCCGGGCGACTCGGGGTGCGGACCGTGGTGTTGCTGGAGGGGCCGAGCGACTTCGAGGCGGTGGAGGCGCTGGCCGAACGGCGCGGCCGTGACCTGGCCGCCGAAGGCGTGTGCGTGCTGCCGATGGGCGGCGCGATGAGCATCGGCCGCTACGCATCCCTCCTCGGCCCGCCCGGACTGGGTCTGCGCCTTACGGGCCTGTGCGACGCGAACGAACAGGGCTTCTACGAAAGGGGCTTGGAGCGGGCGGGCGCGCCGCACGAGGACTTCTACGTGTGCGACGCGGACCTGGAGGAGGAGCTGATCCGCGCGCTGGGCACCGAGACGGTCGAGGAGATCGTCCGGGTCGAGGGCGACCTGCGGGCGTGGCAGACATTCGTACGCCAGCCCGCACAACACGGCCGCCCCCGGGAACAGCAGCTTCGGCGCTTCCTGGGCACGAAGAAGGGCCGCAAGATCCGCTACGGCCGCCTCCTGGTGGAGGCGCTGGCCCCGGAGCAGGCACCCGCCCCCCTCGACGACCTCCTCACCAGCGTGTGAGGGCGCCGACGAGGTCACGTACTACCAGGTGGTCGCGTTACGGGGTGTCCAGCAGGTCGGTGACGAACTTCCGCAGCAGGCCTGCCCGTACGGGCAGCACGCCGTGGATGACCTGGGAGCCGTAGGCGACACCCGTACCCGCTCCGGCGTCGGTGATCCAGCGGGTGCGCTGTGCCGCTCGCAGCCAGGCGGGTTCGCTGTCGTGCACGTGCGTGTCCGGAGAGGGCGCGTGCGGGAGCCGCTGGGTGAGCGGGGTGCCGGGCAGGAAGCCTTCCGCTTCACCTACCACCTCGCCGGTCCAGACGCTGGTGCCGGACGTCGTCTCGATGTAGAACTCGCCGCCCTGCTCCGCGTCTTGGAGCACGACGCCGAGGCGCCCCAGACGGCGGGGGGCGGTGCCGGGCGCGGGGATCCCGTCGAGATGGGTGGGCACCGCCGCGCCGGGAGCCAGTTCGGTGTAACCCCACGGCGCCGCGGCGCCGATGGAAGGCATCGACCGGCGGATCGCCGGCAGGGCCCGCTCGGTGGCGAACCCGAGGATCTCCTGGGCCGCAGCGGGCGCGGGAAGCACCTCGGCCTGGAATCGCGGGGTCCAACCGGTGCTGCGCTGCTCGACGTCCATGATCTTGCGGAGCTGGGAGAGTTCGTCGGGGGTCAGGAACTCCTCGACGGTCTGCAGAGCCAGGGTCTCACTGATGTGGATCACAGTTGCCTCCGGAGCCTTCAGGAACGGCGCTGCGGGGTGGTCCTGCGACCACCGTCGAGGAGGCACCGGGGCCCGTCCAGGGTGCAGCGGGGGCGCAGGGGGGGGCGGACGGGGCTCGCCTACGGAACCGGGCCGGCGCCGGTCAGGCCGCCGTGTCCACGGCCGTACGCGTACGGCCGTACGCGGCGACGCCCCGGGCCGCACCGCCTGCCGACCGCCCTTAGGCCCGCATGCCCATGATGAGGCTGCCGGGACCGTCGGCCTCCGCGCCCGTGTAGAAGTCGACGACGGCCTTCTGCCACTCGTCCACGGACACGTGCTCGTCGCCGTCACGGTCCAGGGCGTGGAAGGCGGTGGTGGCCGACTCGTCCGACATCCCGACAGCTGCCTGGGACCGCTTGAACTCCTCCAGGCTGACGGCACCGTCGCCGTCGCCGTCCACCAGGGCGACATGCGCCTCGACCGACGGCCGCACCAGTTCGTCGAGCACCCCTGCCTCGCGTGCCCGGACGAGAGTGTCGACGAAGTCCTGCTCGGTGAGCTTCCCGTGCTCGTCGACACCCGCCATCTCGGCGAGGCGATCCCAGTACGCCCGTCCCCCCCCCGCAGCACGGCGGTGCCACGCGGCGAGTCAGGGCTCTCACCCATGCCGGCCAGCAGTTTCTCGGCCCGGCTCGTCACATCCGGCAGCTCCAGCAGACCGTCGCCGTCAACGTCACGAAGGCGCGGCCCAGCCTGGAGACGGGATCGGGGGATGGCTCAGTCGGCCTGCTCGTTCGCCTCCTTGGGCAGGCAGAACATCAGGACCCACATCAGGGCGAGGAGGCCACCGACCCACCACAGCACCGTGATGAACGCGTCGCGGTTGAGCGCGGCGTCGGGTGCGCCGCCGGTGGTGGCGAAGAACACCAGGGCGGTCAGCGCGGTGCCGAGGGCGATGCCCAGATGCATGACGGTGTTGAACAGGCCCGAGGCCGATCCGGCGTCCTCGTGCGGGACGCGGGCCAGCGACATGTCGGCGAGCGGGCCGCTGACCATGCCGAGGCCGAACCCGATCAGTACCACCGGAGCGGTCATCGCCGCCAGGGTCAACTCCGCCTCACTTGCGGTGGCCTGGATCCCGTAGGCGGCCATCGAAGCGAGCGTGACGAGGACTCCGACCTGGGGCAACCGACGGGCGAAGCGTCCGCCGCTCTTCGCCGTGACCGTCGCGCCGGCCAGTTCGCCGAGGGAGAGCAGTACGAAGGCCAGGGCCGCGTGGAAGGGGG
This sequence comes from Streptomyces sp. NPDC005863, assembly GCF_042871345.1. NCBI lineage: Bacteria > Bacillati > Actinomycetota > Actinomycetes > Kitasatosporales > Streptomycetaceae > Streptomyces > Streptomyces sp. NPDC005863. Next base: position 264,810 of record NZ_JBIAII010000010.1, read on the forward strand.
TCATGCCCAGTCCGTGCTGGAGGTAGAGCGTCCAGGTCATGAAGAACAGCCCGCACAGCAGGCCGTGCATCAGCTGCGCGGCCATGCCGCCGGAGAATGACCGACTCCGGAAGAGGGACAGGGCCACGAGGGGCGCGGTGTTCTGCTTGCGCTGCTGATGACGCAGGAAGACACCGAGGACGAGAACGCCCGCGGCGAGCATCGCGAAGCACCACAGCGGCCAGTGACGCAGGTGCCCCTCGGTGAGGGGGAAGACGATCAGGACGACGGCCACCGCGGACAGCAGCATGCCGACGAGGTCGAGCCGGTGGGCCTTCCGCACGGACGACTCGGGGATGAACCGGCGCCCCAGGAGCATGACGGCGAGGCCGACGGGCACGTTGACCAGGAAGATCGGCCGCCACGACTGCCCGAACAGGTCCGCCTCGGTCAGCAGACCGCCCATAACAGGTCCCAGGACGTTGGCGAGGGACATGACGGCCCCGTACAGGCCGAACACCTTGCTGCGGTTCTGCCCCTCGAAGGTGACATGGAGGGTGGCCAGGATCTGCGGGATCATCAGGGCCACGCCCGCGCCCTGAACCGCGCGGGCACCGATCAGCACGCCCGGGCCGGTGGCGAGGCCGCACAGCAGTGAGGCCGTGGTGAACACGACGGTGCCGATGAGCAGGATTTTGCGCCGGCCGTAGAGGTCGCCGAGGCGTCCGCCGGTGATGAGCCCGACGGCGATGGGCAGTGAATAGCCGGTGGTCAGCCACTGCACCGCGGCCGGCCCTGCGCCGGTCGACTCCTGGATGGCGGGCAGGGCGGTGAGGACGACCGACTGGTCGATCATGTCCATCAGCTCGGCGCCGAGCAGCACCAAGAGAGCGATCCAGGCAGCCAGGCCCATCTTCGACAGACCAGGCGCGGGGCGGGACGGGGACCGGGTTGGAGGCTGGGCCGGGGACTGGGTGGTGTGCTGCGGCTCGTTGTCGAGCGCGGAGGAAGACACGACGGGACTCCTGATCCATGGGAGAGGAATCGGGGAGCACTGCAGACAGCCACACCGGGGCCGGACAACACGAAACCCGGGGCAGACGGCAGAGCTGCACCCGGGGAAAAGACAGAAAACTGCGGGGGGTGACGCAACTCAGGCCAGCGCGACGTCCGCCCCCGGACACGTGCGACAAGACAGCACGCGGGGAACGCGGACGACTACATGGCCTGGTTAATAGGTCGTCACCTCAAGATCGATACAGAAGGAACAGGAGCCTCGACCACCGTGGTATCCGACGCCGAAGCCTGATTACTCTACGACACCTCAAGGGTCCTCCGCACGTCGAATTGCGAAGGACCACAGCTGGGAGGTGCACGGGGTGGGCGAGACATGGACCGGCGTGAGGGAACGCGTGCTCGCGCTTCGGTACGCGCCGAACCGGCGAGCGGTGTTCGGCGCGTACTTCAAGGAGTCCGGGCACGAGTTCGAGCTCCGGCCGGTCCTGACCGAGGAGCAGGTGGACGCGGTGGAGCGGCAGCGCGGGGTGCGCTTTCCCGCGGAGTACCGGAGCTTTCTGCTCGAGGTGGGGGCGGGCGGTGCGGGCCCGGACTACGGGCTGTTCCCGATCGAGCCGCCTGAGCCCGGCGAGGCCGCGACCGCCCCGTCCTCCGCCCCGCCGTTCCGCCCCGAGGCCACGGCGGAGTGGGAGGAGCACCAGGCGGCGGAGCCCTACCGGTCGGCCTACGGCGACTCCGCCGAGGACGACGAGCGGTTCCGCGCCGCCCACGCCGCCTGGGACGAGCGCGACGACGAACTCCTCGAATCATTGGCCGACGGCGCGCTCTACGTGACCCATCAGGGTTGCGCCTATTACACGCTGCTGGTGTTGACCGGTCCCGAGCGAGGCACGATGTGGCAGGACGTCCGCGCGGCGGCCGAGGGCATGATCCCGTTTCGGTTCCTCGACAGCACGAACCGGGTCACGTTCGCCCAGTGGTACCTCCACTGGTTGACCCGCGCGGAACGGCTGGCGTGGCAGGCGCCGGAGAGCGCGGGGGAAACCGGCGCCTAGCCCTCTACCGCTTGTCGTCCTCCTTGCCGGTGACGATTCCGTAGGCCCAGTCGTCGTCGGTGTCCGCTTCGAGGGTGAGGGGCAGGACGGCCCGCACACCACGGAAGCGGATCGTCACGGTGACGTACTTCTTCGGGTCCACGGCGAAGTCGGCGGTCATCGGCCGCTGCGCCGCGTCACCCCACTTCGCCACCCACTTCCCCGCGGCCTTCTCGGCGTCCTCGCCGTCGTACGACAGCTTCGCCAGCCCCTCTTCGTCGTGCCGCTGGATGCGTACGAGGGCCTTCTCGACGAGGGCCAGGGCCTCCGAGGAGGGCTGCCCGGTCACGGAGAGGTCGAGGTCGGCTCTGCCGTCCTTGACGTGCGGGGGCGTGTGATCGGTCGTGCACGCCCCGAGCAGGAGGGCCGTGGTCGCGACCACGGCGGCACGTGCGACCGCGGCGGCGAGGGGGCGGCCCCGCCCCCGCCCGTATCGGCTTTCGCGTCTCAACTGCGCCTCCCGGGCCTGATGATGCTCACGGCCGTGATCTTCTTGGGCTTGAGCCACTGGCTGAGCGTGGTGTGGTTCTTGCTGCCGTGCTCGGTGATGGAGATCTGCCAAGGCGGAGCCCGGCGGAGGGGTGTCGTTCACCGATGCGGCAGGAAGGATCGCGGGGGCGCGGTCAGCCCCTTGGCGGTGAGCGTCATCCGCAGCGTGCCCGCCTCGGCCACGGCCTTCGGAGAGTTCAGGACCACGGACTGCTCGAAGCCGGTCCTGGTGGTGTCCACGATGAGGTCCGCGTGCGGCAAGGCGTCACGGTACGTGGCTTTGGTGCCGTCGATGCGCGGCGCGGGCAGCGCGCCGCGCCAGCCCAGCTCGACCCGCTGCCCCTTCTCCGTGGTCAGCGAGACCAGGGGCGTCGCGGCGGGCACGGCCTCGGCGGCGCGCAGGCGGCGGGTGGCGGCGATGTCCCTGCGCTCGGGCGTCGCCCCTGCCAGCGTCAACCCGAGCGGGTGCGCCTTGGGTCCGACCCGGCCGTCTGCCAGCTTGGCCAGGCCGATGTCCACGGAGGTCCAGTCCCCGTCATCGGCGCGGAACCGCACCGGTCCCGCGGCCTGGTCCTCGGTGAGCGTCCCGTCGGGATTGGCCCACACGGTCCTGGTCTCGGTGCGCTCCCCGACGACCTCGACGCGCTTGTCCGCGAGACGGGCCCGAAGGACGGCGGCGGTGGCGTCGTCTCCGGCCACCGGTTCGGCCACGGCGCCCCCACGCGCGGTGGCAGCCGCCTCGACTGCGGCGACACCCGATACGGCGCCCTCCACGACAAGCAGTCACGGTGGACTGGCCGTACGCCTTCGGGGCCCGCCATTGAGCGGCACAGCGTGGTCGCGGTGATGTGCAGCCGGAACCCACGGGTCGAGTGGTATCCGCGGAAGTACGGGGTGCCCACGTGGCTGCCCCCATGCCTATCCTCAGTCCGGAAGGCAGAAGCACGGGCGCAGGAGGTATCGCGGCATGTCACCGTCCATACTCACCGTCGGACTTGATCCCGCCCTGGTGGACGCCGCGCCCTCGTCGCGGGCGGCTTTCCCCGAGCTCGACGCCGAAACGGTCCGGGCCGGAGTGGCCGCCGAGCGGGCCCGGCTCCACGAGCTCGGATTCACCGTCGACCTCTGCCTGCTCGACTACGGTCGCACGGCCGAGGCGGTCTACCGCGCCGCGCTGTCCCGGAAGAACTACGACATCGTGGTGATCGGCGCCGGCATCCGGCTGGACCCGGTGCTGACCCCGGTGCTCGAGGTCCTGGTCGACGCCACCCGCGAACTGGCACCCGGCGCGAAGCTCTGTTTCAACGTGAGCCCGACGACGACGGTCGAGGCCGTCCAGCGGTGGTGGCCCGAACACAGGCCACTGGTCTAGCAGTTCCGCCGGATGTGCCCGTCAGCGCCGTCCCGGTCGACGGCGACCTGTGGACGCACTACGGTGCGACGGGCCCAGGCGTCTCGTCCGGCGAGGAAGGGGCGGGTGATGGTGACGCGCTGTTGCTCGGGCCGGCCGGTGGGGGAGTGTCGGCGGGGACTGAAGGGTCGTCGTGTGTGAGGAGTCGCGGCAGCAACAGGAGAACGGCTGCCAGTACCGCGGCCAGAAGGACTACCGCGGCCTTGCGCAGTCCGGGGTGGATGACCATCCGTACGCGGGTCGATGGCGCAGACGTCGGGCTCAGGGCGGTGACTTGGCCGGCCCGGGCGTACAGCGCCGCGCGGAGGCGGTCCTCGACGGCTGTCATGGCGTCTCCTTGAGTCTTTTGGCCAGGGCAGTGAGTGCCCGGCTCGCTGTGGACTTCACCGCGCCCCGGGACAGGCCCAGGGCTGCCGCGATGTCCGCCTCGGACATGTTCGACCAGTACCTGAGGACGAGAACCTCCCGCTGGCGCACGGTGAGCAGTCTCAGCGCGCGCAGCACTTCCTGGTGTTCTTCCTTGAGGAGAATCTCCTCTTCCGGTGGTGGTGCGGGGAGGACGCGCGGCGGGATGTAGGCACGCACGGTGCGCCTCCTGCGCAGGACATCCCTGGAGGTGTTGACCACGCTGCGCCGTACGTAGGCTTCGGGGTCGACGATGCGGTCGAACGCGTTGCCGTGACGTCGGTAGAGGCCTGCGAAGGCCTCCTGGACGACGTCCTCGGCTGTGGGAATGTCGTCGACAAGGAGGACGGCCAGGCGCACGAGGTCGAGCCTGCGGTGGCGGTACAGCATGTCGATGTCTCCCGAGGCCGTGACGGACGACCGGCCCGTGGGGTCCGATCTCCGTCCGCTCTGGGAGAGCCGGGCCAGGAGCCACCGCAACCGACTGGGCCTGACAGCGACTTCACCGGCGGAAACGGCTGCCATCAGTGCTTGTCCCTCGTGGGCGGGGCGGTGACGTCCGGACGCTTCGTGCGTCGGCCGTCATTCGGCCCGGGGCGCCGTGAGGACGTCGGGCGTCTGCCGCCATGGATGGTGTCCCAGCGGGCAATTTCTGGCATATGCGTCAACCTAGGTGCGTGACCGAGCGGTTCAGGGCTTTGAGGGGGCGTCCTCTACTGGGAAGGACGTGTGGGGCGTCAGCAGGTTGCAGTCCACCGCGCCGCGCGTACATGCGGTTGTGGCGTGGCCTGTTTGTCCGTCACCCGCTGCCGGAACGTCGATCGTCGCGGCCCGCAACCTCGGCCAGGTCCGCACGTCTGTGAAGGCGTAAGGGACGTTCCGAGCTGGTGCGGACGTGCGTGTCCGGTACGCGCGGGACACGTCGCCGACGGCGTGGCCGCGGTGAGGAAGCTGAGGGCTCCGCCGCTCCTCGTGGTGTCGCCCGGCGCCACCAGACCGGACGTCCAGGACGGACCCGTACTCACCAAGGGAGACATGATGAAGCGCCACAAGCGCACGAGGACTTCGGCTCGTCTGCTGGGCCTGTCGGCAGCGGTGCTGTCCGCCGGAGCAGCGGCCCTCACGTACACGGCCGCAACCGGCGCCGCGGCACAGACCGAGGCGGCGGGACGCGACGCGGTCCCTTCGTCCGGGGCCACCAGGATGGTGCGCTACGACCTGGGCAATGATGCCTGGCGACTGCCGCAGACCGGTGAACCGGGCGAGTTGACCGGGGTGGTGCACTACCCCGCAGATCTGGGCGCGGGGCGGCATCCACTGATCGTGATGCTGCACGGTCTGCACGACACCTGCGCCGACCGGAAGGCAGACGCAGCGCGCACAGCTGCCGAGCACGACGGTGATGACGCCGCGTATGAAGCTGCCAATGCCAAGCTGTCCGCCTGGCCGTGTGCGCCGGGAACACCGGCCCTGCCCAGCGAGCGCGGATACGACTATCTGGGCCGCAAGTTGGCCGCCCAGGGGTTTGTCGTGGTCTCGGTCGGCGCAAACGGCATCAACGCCTCCTCCGTGACAGGAGATGACAACGCTGCCGCGCGCGCGGATCTCATCAACCGGCATCTGGGCATGTGGCAGAAGCTCAGCTCCACGGGCAAGGGTGAACTGGCCGGGAAGTTCGCCGACCCGGCGACCGGAGCGGCGCGACGTGTCGACTTCACCCACCACGTGGACATGCGCCATGTGGGGCTCATGGGGCATTCCAGGGCCGGGGCCGGGGTCACCTGGCAGGCGGCCGACAGCCATCGGGGGCAGTGGCCCAAGGGCGTCGAGGTCAGGGCGGTGGCCGCTGTGGCGCCCGCCTACAACGTGATGACGGAGGACATGTCCAACTACACGATCACCAAGACCCCCTTCGCCGCCTTCCGAGGAACATGCGACGGACAGGTCGGCGGTGAGGCACTCTGGTTCGCGGCCGACGCGGCCAAGGGGAACCGGAGCGGCTTCTACCAATTCGCGATCCACGGGGCGAACCACAACTACTTCAACACGCAGTGGTCGCCGCAGAGCCGTCAGGTCGCCGCCTCCGACGACGCCATGCCGGTGGAAGGACATCCCGGGCAGTGCACTGACCGTGAGGGTGCGGCGCCGGCCAGACAGCTGACCGAGCCGCAACAGCGCCATGTCGCCGCCACGTATCTCGGCGCCTTCTTCCGCCGCCACCTCCTCGGCGACACCGAGCCACGGCTCCTCGCCCTTCATCAGGGCAAGCCGATCCCGCCAGTTCTCCAGGCCGACATCAACGCCGGATGAGGCCGAGGTCCGTGGCCGTGGCGACGGCGGCGGTGCGGGAGTCGACGTCCAGTTTCGCGTACATGCGGGCGAGATGGGATTTGACCGTGCCCTCGGTCAGGTGCAGCCGTGCGCCGATGGCCTGGTTGGACAGGCCGTCGGCGACCAGGGTGAGCACTTCGGTCTCGCGCCGCGTCAGGGCCGCGCCGGGGGAACGGAGCCGGTGCATCAGCCGGTCGGCGACGGTGGGCGCGAGTGTGGTTCGGCCTGCGGCTGCGGTACGTACGGCGGCGGCAAGGTCCTCGGGCGGGGCGTCTTTGAGGAGGTAGCCCGTGGCGCCGGCCTCGATGGCGGGCAGGGTGTCGGCGTCGGAGTCGTAGGTCGTGACGATCAGTACGCGGGGGGCTCCGGGCCGGGCGGTGATCCGGGCGGTGGCCTCGGCGCCGCCCATGCCCCTGCCGAACTGCAGGTCCATCAGGACGACGTCGATGTCGCCTTCGGCGGCGCGGTTGACGGCGTCCTCGGCGGTGGCGGCTTCGGCCGTGACGACGAGGCCGGGCTCGGTCTCCAGTACGGCGCGCAGTCCGGCCCGTACGACCGGGTGGTCGTCGGCCAAAAGCAGACGGATGGGTGCGTCGTCGGTCACGGGCGGTCCTCGGGCTCGGCGGCGACGGGCGGGGTGAAGGGCAACTGGACGGCCAGGGCGGTGCCGTGGCCGGGGTCGGACTCGATGGTGAGGGTGCCGCCGAGGGCCTGGGTGCGGGCGCGCATCGCGGCCAGCCCGAAGCCGCCGGTCTCGGGGTCGGGGGAGGGCAGGAGGGCCGGGTCGAAGCCGCGTCCGTCGTCGACGACGTCGAGGGCGACGTGCTCGTCGAGGCAGCTGAGGGTGACGTCGACAGCGCTGGCCTCGGCGTGCTGCACGGTGTTGGCCAGGGCGGACTGGGCGATGCGCAGCAGTGCGACCTCGTGCGCGGTGGTGAGCGGGGCGGGGTCGCCGGTGAGGTGGAAGCGTGCGGTGATCCCGTGCCGGGCGGACGTGGTGGAGCACAGGCGTTCCAGGGCGCCGGCCAGGGTGGTGCCTTCCAGCGTGGGCGGGGTGAGGGCGGCGACGAAGCGGCGGGCCTCGGCGAGGTTGTCGACGGCGGCCTGCCGGGCCTGGTCGACGTAGCGGGCCGCGTTCTCCGGGGCGTGGGGGAGCGCTCGATCGGCGGCGCGCAGCAGCAACTGGATGCTGGCCAGGCCCTGGGCGGTGGTGTCGTGGATTTCGCGCGCCAGGCGGTCGCGTTCGGCCAGTACGCCCGCGGTGTGCTGGGCGGTGGCCAGGTCGGCGCGGGTGGCGGTGAGTTCCTCGATCAGCCGGCGGCGGTGTTCGCTCTCCCGGTACAGGGCCTGATAACCCCACACCACCGCGACGGCCACGGCGGCGCCGAGGGCGGGGCCGATGGCCATGGCGGGGCTGAAGGAGTGCTGGTGGGCGGCGTAGCCCGCGATGGCCGCGGCGGCGGTGGCGGCCACGGCTGCCAGTGCGGTGCGGCGGGGCAGCAGGTGCAGCTGGAGGAAGTAGAGCGGAAAGGCCACCCACACGGCGTCGGGGGACAGGACCAGCAGCACCAGCCAGCAGGTACCCACCGTGCCCAGCCACAGGGCGGCGGCCCGCTGCGAGCGGCGTACGGACGGCAGCGTGGGCCCGGCCGCGTACACCAGACCGCACACGGCTGCCGTGGCGATGATCCATCCGGTGTGGGGCCCGTCGTCGGCCACGGCCCGGCCGGCGGTCAGGGCTCGGCCGGCGGCCAGGGCCAGCAGGCCGATGATCAGCAGGTGCAGGCACCAGGCCAGGGTCCGGGTGGTGGGGGTCAGGGCGGGGGCGGCGTTGTTCACAGTGCGTCCAAGGTTACGAAAGCCGACGTCCGCGGAGCCTCCATCAAAAGTTAGAAACCGGGTTCCGCCTTTCGGTCCACCAAGAGCCCTCCTGCGCCAGACGCGCGCACCCAGGGCCGGCGGCGACGGTGGAGGCATACCGCCCACCGCTTCCCACCGCCGGAAAGGACAGGCCAAGGCCGTGTTCGTCGCCTGGAGAGACCTGAAGTTCGCCAAGGGGCGCTTCGCCCTGATGGGGGCCGTCATCGTGCTGATCACCCTGCTGGTCGGGCTGTTGTCCGGGTTGACGGCCGGACTGGGCCTGCAGAACATCTCCGCGATCACGTCCCTGCCCGCCGACAAGATCGCCTTCCAGGATCCCGGCGGCGGTCAGGACCTGTCGTACTCCCGTTCCACCGTCACGCGGGCGCAGTGGAGGAAGTGGTCCGAGGCGCCCGGTGTCGAAAGCGCTGAGCCACTGGGGATCGCCACGACCAGGGCCACCGCGGCGGACACGAGCGCCGGGGTCTCGGTCTTCGGCGTCGAGCCCGGCTCCCGCCTCGCCCCGGAGGGCGACAAGATCACCGGTAGTACGGCGGTGCTGTCCACCACGGCTGCCGCCGACCTCGGCGTACGGGCCGGAGACTCCCTCACCCTGGCGGGCCGGCGGCTGAAGGTGGCCGCCGTCCAGGGGGACGCCCACTACAGCCACACCCCGGTGATCTGGGCCAGCCTGGACACCTGGCGCGAGACCGCCCCACCCACCGGCAACGACGACGGCCCGCCGGCAACCGCGACCGTCATCGCCTTGAGCGCCACCTCCGAAGCCGATACGGCGGCCACCGACCACCGGGCCGGCACCAAGACGGTCTCCACCGACGACTCGCTGTCCGCGATCGGCTCCTACGCCTCCGAGAACGGCTCCCTGCAACTGATGCGCGGCTTCCTCTTCGCCATCTCCGCCCTCGTCATCGGGGCCTTCTTCACCGTCTGGACCATTCAGCGCAGCGGTGACGTCGCCGTTCTCAAGGCCCTGGGTGCCTCCACCGCCGGTCTGCTCAAGGACGCGCTTGGCCAGGCAGTCGTCCTGCTCGTCGGCGGCACCATGATCGGCACCGGCATCGCCGCGGCCTTCGGCGCACTCATATCCGGCTCCGCCGTGCCGTTCCTCCTTACGCCCGGCACCGTCCTGGTCCCGGCGGCCGTGATCATCCTTCTCGGTGCGCTCGGGGCCGCCCTGTCCATCCGTCGCATCACCTCCGTCGACCCGTTGACCGCCCTGGGGAGCGCCCGATGAGCCTGAACCTGACCGGTATCACCCTCACCTACCCCGACGGCGAAACCCGCCTGACCGCTCTCGACCAGGTCAGTCTGGAGGTCGCCAAGGGCAGCCTGACCGCAGTGGTGGGCCCCTCCGGCTCCGGCAAGTCCAGCCTCCTCGCGGTCGCCGCCACATTGATCACCCCCGACACCGGCACCGTCACCATCGACGGTCAGCGCACCACCGGCCTCACCCGCGGGGAACTGACCGAACTGCGCCGCCACAAGATCGGCATCGTCTTCCAGCAGCCCAACCTGCTTCCCTCCCTCACCGCCGCCGAACAACTACAGGTCATGGCTCAGATCGACGGCCGTAAACCCCGCACCGCCCGCACCCGCGCGATGGAACTCCTCGACGCGGTCGGCCTCGCCGACCAGGCCCATCGCCGCCCTCACCAGCTCTCCGGCGGCCAGCGCCAGCGCGTCAACATCGCCCGCGCGCTGATGAACGACCCCACCGTCCTCCTGATCGACGAACCCACCAGCGCCCTCGACCATGAACGCGGCGCCGCGGTCCTCGACCTCATCACCCACCTCACCCACCAGCGGGCCACCGCCACGATCCTGGTCACCCACGACCGCGCGCACCTCAGTGCGGTCGACCAGGTCGCGGAGGTCCATGACGGACGGTTGGGCCTTACGTCCAGGACCGGGTAGGGGACAGGACCGGGTAGGGGGTCGGCTTGCGGGGCCCGGGGGCGGATGGTGACTCGACATGGGCCGTGGAGACGCCCCGGCACGCGGTGAGGTCAGCCCGTGGCCGCCCCAGCTCTCCCCGAAGTTCTCACCAACTTGCTGCACCAGGATGCGGTGCGACTGCGGCGTCGGCACTGATGACCACGGCGCCAGTGATCTTGTCGGCGAAGGTCTGCGCCTTGGGGTCCCAGCTCGCCCACAGCCAACCCAGGCAGAGCGCGGGGAAGTTGAGGAACTGGCAGAGCCGGCGGGCGAAGGCCAGGGATCCGCCCGGCGCGTGCCCGTCAGACGCTCGGACAACGCGGATGTCCAGGACTGTTTTGCCCGCACTCTGCCCGGTACGGCCCTCACGGATCGCTTGCACGATGCATGCGCCGATCATGTAGGCGATGCCCATCCAGCTCACGTAAAGGGCCGGGCCCTCACCGGTATTGCCATCCCCGATCACGTCAGCGGCCTCCATGAACAACCACAGCGGCCCGAAGTTGATCACGCAGTCCAGGAGGAACGCTCCTGCCCGCTGACCCCACCCCGCATAGGGCGTGTACTCCGGGTTCTGCGAGTGCGGGTACTGCGGGTACTGCGGGTAGGGCGTGTGCTGAGGGTGAGGGGACTGAGGGTGGGGGTATTGCGGGTACTGCGGGTACTGGCCCTGGGGGTACTGCGGATGTTGCGGGTACTGCGGGTTGAGGTACTGCTGCGGAGCCTCGGATATCGGCGGTTGTGCCGCCGGATAGCCGTACGGCCCTTGAGGCGTACTTCCCGGGGGTGGCGGATACGGGTAGGTCATGTCGTAACTCCTGGCCAGCGTGCATGTGTGACACAACGTCACCTCGCGGTCACACGCTACACAGGCGCTCACCGAGGCACTTCAGCGGGGAGCAGGAGCCGAAAAGCAGCAATATCTCCCTGGCGTGGGAGGGCCTGCACGAGCTCCCCCTGCTCTTCCCGTCCAGCCTCGTCTCCGCCCACCACGAGCGTCCGTCCAGCGCCAACGCCCGCAGGGGCACGACCATGAACGACGACATCCAGGACCTGATCTCCTGGATCAATTCCGGCTTCCGGTGAGCAGACGGCGCCGACGCCATCCCGGCCGACCCCTCCGGCCGCATCTACGCAACCCGCTTCCGCCGGACCCTGGCCCGGTTCATCGTCCGCAGACCACGAGGGCTGATCGCGGCCGCGCTGCAGTACGGACATGTGGATACGAAAGTAACGCTCAGCTATGCGGGCAATGAGGACCCCGCGTGGCTCCAGGATGTCGCCGTGGAGAAACTCGAATTGATCATCGACCAGATCGAGGAGGACGCACGCCGCCTTGAGTCCGGTGAGCACGTCAGCGGGCCCTCCGCCCAGGAATACCGTGACCGCGTCACACAATCCGCTCCCTTCGCCGGACGTGCTGTGGCGGGGGTACGCAACGCCGAGCGGCTCCTCGAACAAGCCGACCCGGCTGTTCACCACGGCCAGGGCATGACCTGTGTGTGGCGGGCCGCGACGGCTGTGTGCCGCAAGGCGAAGCTCGCCCTGGGCCTGCCCGGCGCTGACGCCCCAGATGAAGCCGACTGCCGATCAACGTGCGCGAATCTCCCGTACACCGACCGCGACATCACCGAGCTGCAGCAGGAACTCCTCCAGCTGCAGGCAGACGCCGCTGACCCGCTGGCCCCTAAACCGCGCCGGGACCGGGCCGCCGCCCAGGCCGCACAGCACCTGACCATCATCGAGCGCCACCGCGGCGGTGCGCCGGACCCCGGAAGAGGCATCGCATGACGAATCGACCCGCCCGAGACCGGGAAGCCGAGCGTGCAACATTGCGTAGTGCCGCGGACCGTCTCCTTGCCGGCACCCCACTGCGGTCGGAAACCGGGAGGCTCACGGCCACCGAGCTGCTGCGCGAGTCCAACCTGAGACGAGACGTCGCCTACGGCGACCACAGAAACCTCATCGAGGAGTTCCAAGCCCGCGTCAAAGCTCAGAACGCCACCCCGGCCGCCATGCAAGAACTCGCCGACCGGTACGGAGAGGTGAAAGAGAACCTGCCTGCCGTCACGAAAAAGGCTCGCAAACGAGCAAGCCGTCAGCGCCGCGTTGCGCCGGATCGTCGCCGAGCTCGACTTGGAGCTCGCGCACGCCCGGGAGCAACTTGAACAGTCAGGGACCATCACCCGTCTTCCCGCCGCACGTCGGCGGAACCGGTCCGGATGAGGTCCGTTCCGGGAGGGCTGGCACATGTTCTGGCCTCGGGGAACATCGGTACAGCGGGGTCGCCGCAACCAAGGTGGTATGCCCGGCCAACACCCTCCACCACAAGCCCATGGTGGCTTCGCCGTAGCGGTGCGGCGGGTCCGGGAGTCGGCGCGCGGCGGGGCTGTCCTACTCGGCCGGCAGACGGAGCATCGGTTCGAAGGCCGCGTCCTCCTCGCCCTCGACCGAAGGGAGGAAGCCGTCCGGGACAGTGCGGGCGGCCGTGGTGAGGAGGCGGGCCAGGACCTCGGGCTCGGTGGCCGGGGGGAGGCGGAGGGCGGCGAGGAGGCGGTCGCGGACCTCGGGGTGCTCCGGGTTGTCCTCAAGATAGTCGGCGTTGAGCTCGGGGGGACGGAAGCCGGCCAGGGCGTCGTGCCAGGAGGGCAGGACGATGGCCAGGGTCAGGGCCTCGGCGAGGGACTCCGCGATGAGGGAAGCCTGGCCCTCGGAGTCGGTGTAGAGGACGGGGCGGACACGGTCGGAGCCGGCCGGGCCGCAGAGGTAGTGGGTGCCTCCCGCGTTGCAGCCAGCCACGGGCTCCACCGGGAGACCGGTAGGCAGGGCGATCGACTCGATGGGGTCGGTCCGCGTGAGGTCGAACTCGCCATCGCAGGCGAGGTACGCCTCGACCTCGGGGTTGGCGGCGATCCGGCGGAACAAGGCCTCGTCGGAGAGGGCGGCCGGGTTGAGGCCGCGGGCGGCTTCGGGGGTCAGGGGGTGGCCCGCGAGGACGTGGCGGACGGTGTCGAGGGGGACGGGCCGCCCGTAGTCCTCCTCGAAGTGCGCCTGAACGGCCTCGGGGGAACGGTCGGTGAGGAGGCGGAAGAGGTGCCCGGAGCCGTCCGGGTCCGGGCTGCCCGAGGGGAACTCGATGCCCGAGCCGGTGCGCCAGGCACTGCCGCCGGTCTCCCACCACAGGCACGCGGTGACCCGCGGGGCGCCGAGGCCCTCGTCGACGAAGGCCGGGTCGTACAGGAGCGGGCGCAGCGCGGCGGGCACCTCGTCGATGACACCGGGCCAGACCTGTTCGTCGTCCGTGCCGTATGGGCTCATCTCCGACTCGTGGTCGAAGCCGCGGACGAGCACACCGGCCGGGGTGAAGAGGACGGAGAAGTCGTCACCCGAGCCGTTATCCATCAGGGCCGCCTCCGCCCCAGGCCCCCAGGCGGTGGAGAAGGAGTAGCGGGAGAACCGCGGGTCGCGGCAGATCGCCTGGTCCAGCACGGCCAGCGCGCGCAGGTGCGCGCGGAGCTCGGCGGGGTCCGGGAGGAGGGCGGCGGTCGTATGCACGGTGTCCATGGGCTCATGCAAGCAGCCGGCACTGACATCCAGGGCGGCAGTGCGGTCACACCCGCTCTCTCACTCAGGGAACGAAAAGCCCAGCTCACGCAGGCGGGGCAAGCACACTGCGAGGCATTGCTCCACAGACGCGGCATCGGTTCGCACAAGGACGTCCTCGCGCAGCGGCGCTCCACTGGCGACGAAGGTCCAAGGCTTGCCCCTCTCTGCCATCCGCTCAGCGTCGGCCTTGAACAGCACCGTTACGCCCTGTTCAGCCAGTGCTTCCATAATCGCGACGACATCCACCGGCACTAACCCCTCCCGAAGCGCTTCGAACGCGCCATCGGACAAACATACTCACTCCGGGCCAGACCCTGGACACCGCCCGCATGACCCAAAGTGACCGATCGGGGCGCTCTGAGCTGGAATACACGACACCTCAACATGCGAGCTCACCGGTCCCGAGGCCGTGTTCCAAGCAAGCCGACACCTCGTTGCCCGACAACGCATTTTGCCTAATGAACACCCGGAACGCACCAACTGCCCACCCTGCACGAGAAGGCCGGCCGTGCATCACCGTAAGAAATCCGTGAACCCCCGCAGGATCTCCCGGCCATGGGGACGGAATTCCAGGTGGGACTGGGAACCCATGACGCGGCCGTCGGCCGAACGCAGGAATTCCACGGGGGCCTGCGCAGACCTGCCGATCACTCGGAAACCCTGCGGGGCCTCGCGCAAGTAGAGGGTGTGGCGTTGGAAGAGCGTGACGGGTGAGCGTACGTGGGTGAAGAGCGGTTCGTCGGTGTCGACTTGGACGTCGCTGCGCCCCACCCGCTGGGGACCCGGGCAGAGACGGCCACCGGCGGCGACGGCGAGGAGTTGCATGCCTCCGCAGATTCCGAGGACCGGGACGTCCGTGTTCGCGAGGAGGTCGAGGAGGGGTGCGTAGTAGGCGAGGTCGTGCGCGCGTACTTTCGTTCCGCTCAGTACGACGGCCTGGTGGTGGCCCGCGAGCCGGGACGGCACGGATGCCGTGTCGACGACCGTCGTGGTGGTTCCCAAGTCGTGCAGTACTGCGCTGAGTTGGGGGGAGCGACAACGTACCGTTGTCGACGACCAGGACGTGCGGCCTGGGCACGTGTCCGTCTCCTCAGGCTCCTCAGGCTCTGGTGACGAGCGTTCCCGTACGAGTGGCGAGCAGGGCCGTGACCGTGTCGTTGCCGATGACGACGCGCGGGACGCGCCGGTCCAGCGCTTCGCACGCGGCACGCAGCTTTCCTCATCCCGCCCGTGGCGACGGTGTCCCGCATACGGATCGCGGCCTCTCGGGTGATGTGCCGCACCGGGCTGCCGTCGACACGCAGATGGGGGACGTCGGTGACGAGTACCAGGACCTGCGCGCCGGCCGCCCCGGCGATGGCAGCCGCCGCCCGGTCGGCATCGGTATTGACCTCTTGACCGGCCGCGTTGCGTGCCAGCGGGGTGACGACACAGACATGGCCCGGCCGCGCCCGCTCCAGGAGGCAGGTGTTCACGCCCGTGGGTGGACCGACGAGGTTCTCCCTCTCCACGAGCCGGTTCCCCTGCCACCACAGGCGTTCGCCCGGCCCGGCGCTGAGCAGCCCATCGCTGCCGAGCAGATGGTCCGCGGTCACCTCGCGCGCCACTCCCGGATACCACCGCTCATGGATGTGCGGGGTGCGGATACGGAACGCCCCGCTGAGGTCGATCACCGCGGGCACCCGGTCGGTGAGCAGGGCGGCGAGGTTCGCGGAGACTGCCGCGGGGGTGGCTAGGAAGACGACGTCGAGTCGGTCGGCGGGGGCCTTGGTGGCGGGCTGGATGGTCGGGCCGGGCTCCCGAAGTCCGGGATGCAGTTCGCCGACGCGCAGGCCGGCGCTCGCGGAACCGCCGGCGAAGGTCAGCTCCAATTCCGGGTGGTGTGCGAGCAGCCGGACGAGTTCCCCTTCGGCGAGCCCGGAGACGCCGATGACGCCCGCCCGGATCACCGGACGGCCTCTCGTACGCGGCGTGTGACGGCCGCGGCGGCATCGGCGCCGGTCGCCGTGGCCAACGCCCGGAAGGCCGGGGCGTGATTGACCTCGTTGACGACGTAGCCGTCGGCGGTGCGGAAGAGGTCCACTCCGTAGAGACCCGGGCCCAGCGCGGTCACCACACCGTCCAGGATCTTGCGCAGCTCCGGGTCGTCGGCCAGGGGCCGGCAACGGTTGCCCAGTGCCGCGTTGGTGCGCCACTCGCCGGCCTCGGCGGTGAACTCGACGGCCCCGAGCAGGGAGTCGCCCACGACGAGAGCGCGCACCGAGTCGGCGCCCAAGTACGGTTCAACCAGGCATGCTTGTTCAAAGGCGTGACCGAGGTCCTCGACGTAGTCGTACACGGAAGCAGCGGCGTCGGCGTGCCGGAGCAGTGTCACCCTTCTGCCCATGCCGCCGAAGACCGGCTTGAGGACCAGGGGCAACGGCAGCTCCTGCAGCGAGCGTTCGAAGTCCTTGCGGGACAGGACGAGCCGAAAGTCGGGGGCAGGGATGCCGGCTGAGCGCAGGACGGCGCGTAGGGCCGCCTTGTTCTGGCACGTGTGAATGGCGCGGCAGGTGTTCATGGTGGGTAGCCCCGCGCTCTCGGCGAGGGTGGTGATGAGACCACCTCGTGTGTAGCTGCGGCTGCGTACGAGCAGCGCGTCGTAACCGGCGAGGGAGGGGAGAGAGGGGTCTCCCAGGCACAACGCCTCGTCGTTGACCCACTCCAACCGAAACCCGGCCGCAGGGGCCGCGGCGATCAGCCGGCGTTCCTCCCAGCCGACGCGGTCCGCGGCCAGCGCGACGACAGGCGCCATGTCACTGGCCCCAGTCGCGGAGCCGGGCCTCGACCATGCGCAACGTCACGCGACCGGCGACGATTTCCTCGATGCGGAGGGTGAGCATGCATTCGGGGCAGGCGAGGGTCTCGCCCGTGCCCATGGCCGGCATCGTCAGGTTCGTCTCGCATTCGGGGCACGTACCGGCGAGCGTGGCGGGCGTCATGGGACCTCCGGTCGTCGTGTGCGGTTCAGGCGGTCGGGAAAGCGGTGGCGGCCGTGCGGATCGCGTCCCGGTCGAGCAGCGGGTAACCGTCCCTTCGTTGGCGTTCGAGGAGCCAGGAGGTGAAGGCGTCGAGTTCCACGGCGATGTCCGTGTCGGCCAGCGCCCAGGCGATCAGGCCGGGAGTGAGGCGACTGCGGACGCTCAACCGGCGCCGGTTCCCCACGAGTTCGGGCGGCAGGGTCTCGTAGGCCTCGGGGTGGCCGAGCTGACCCGTCAGTTCGTAGGCGAACGAGTGAGGGGTGGTGGGGCCCGGCTGGAAGGCGTCGCCCAGACGGGCACTGCGCAGCGTGAGCGCCGTGAGCTCGGTGAGATGGGTCAGGTCGAAGCGGTCGTCCGCGTGCAGGACGCGCAGCGCGGTGAGCAGTTCCGCCAGCGGAGTGTTGCCCCCGCGCTCGCCGATGCCGCCGACGGTCGCGGAGATCCACCGGGCGCCTCCCCGTACGGCGGCGAGGGAATTGGCGACGGCCATGCCCAGCATGTTGTGCGAGTGGACCTCGATCTCTGCACCGTCGATCGCCGCGAGTCGGGTGACCGTGTCCTCCATCTGCCAGGGCGAGAGGCAGGCGACGGTCTCGGCGAGCCGGAAGCGGTCGGCGCCGGACAGGAAACCGGACGTTGCGTAGGGGACGAGCCGATCGGTGGGGGTCCGCGCGCCGTCCTCCCCGCTGAAGGTGACGTGGAAGCCGCGTTCCTTGGCCTGATGTATCGCTGAACGCGCCAGTGCCTGGGCGAACTTGAGGCTGGTGGTACCGAGTTTCAGCTGCGCGTGCCACTCGGAGGTGGGGAGGGAGCACATGATGTGCCGCACGCCCAGTCGCTCGGCCTCCCGCAGGGCTCCGGCGACCTGGTGGCGATCGCGCACCACGACGAGCGACATGCTGCGTTCGGGGCCGACGCTCTCATGGACGGCGAGGATGAGCTCGGCATCCCTGGCCCCCGGGCCCGAGATCATGCCGACCTCGACCAGTTCGACGCCGGTCGCCACCAGCAGGCCCGCGATGGTGGCGGCGTCCTTCGGGCCGAATTCCACACCCGCCAGGTGCGCGGAGTCCCGCAGCGTGGCGTCGGATATGTGCGGCCGCTCCGGCGCACTGCGCGGCGATCCTGTGGTCACGTGCTCCACCCCTTCGGGCCGACAGCGGTCACGTGCTCGTCGATCGAAGCTCGTTGCGTACGGGGGTACATGGGAAACCCCGCGTATGAGACGCCGTTACGAGATGAGACACCCTTACGAGATGAGACCTGGTGCGGAGGAACCGTTCAGGCACGCGTCCGCACTGAGGAACCACTGGACGCGGGGGGTGCCCTCACTCCAGGTCCATGAACGACTCCAGTCCCAGGGTGAGTCCGGGGGCCGAGCCGACGCGGCGTATGCCGAGCAGGAATCCCGGCGTGAAGCAGGCCCGGTCGGTGGAGTCATGACGGAGCGTCAGCGTCCGCCCGTACCGCCGAAGATGATGGTCTGGTGAGCCACGAGCCCGCGGGCCCGCACCGCGTGGACCGGGACCCCGTTCACCTCCGCACCTCGGGCGCCGGGGAGGGCGGTGGTCGTGGCGTCCGGCTGATCGGGAACTCCCGCCTTGCGGCGTGCCGCGGCGATCAGTCGCGCGGTGCGGACAGCGGCTCCGCCGGGTGCATCCGCCTTGTCGGGGTGGTGCATCTCCATGATCTCGACGGACTCGAACCAGCGGGCCGCGTACTGGGCCAGCCGCGTGGTCAGCACCGCTCCGACCGAGAGGGGGCCGACGATCATTCCGGTCCCGGGTGACGTGGCGAGTCGCCTCCGCAGGATGTCCAGGCGCTCATCCGTCACGCCGGTCGTCCCGACCACCGTGTGGATGCCGTGGCGGACGCAGAACTCCAGGTGTTCCATGACCGAATCCGGGTGGGTCAGCTCGACCACGACCTGTGCCCCGGAGCGGGTGAGACGCTCCAGGGGGTCGTTCCGCCCCAGGGCGGCGACCAGCCGCATGTCGTCGGTGGAGTCGACGGCCCTGGCGACCTCACGCCCCATGCGGCCACCGGCGCCGATCACCCCAACTCTGATCGCGGTCATCCGCCCTCTTCCCTTTCGGCTGCCAGCAGGATGGACGCGTGCACTGAAGCCCCTTCAACACGGTTGTGCCGGGCCTGTCTCGGCTCGCCTCTCCGAAATCGGCAGCCGCGGATTATCAGGGCCCCACCATCCGGCCCGACAGCAGTCCCTCGTCCGCCTCGACGCTCTGCCCACCAGTCGACTCGCAGAAGGCTGCCCGCCGACGGCTGAGATCATCCGACGAACCGGGGGCGCTGCCGGAACTATGGCGGAAATGGATCCACGGCCGGGGAAAGGTCTCGCTGAGCGCGCCGGCCCCACCGTCACCCTGTCGCTCGCCTTGGCGAACTGGGCAGCGGCGAGGGCGACCGTCCGACCGGCCCACACGGATAGGTGCGGACCGGCCGAACTGCCAGGGCGCAGCCGGGACTTCGCGCGCTCCCTTTACTCCGGCCGCAGGCTAAGTACGAGGTCGCGCGGCAGGCCGTGCGTGTCGTGGAGGTAGTGCAAGTCCTCCTCGTCGAGCGGGCCTTGGAACCGGGGGCGGGTCAGGATCCGGCGGCCGCGTTCCAGGAGCCGACGGAACCGCCGCTCTTCCTCGAGCAGGATCTCGCGTACGGCCATGGGGTCCATGTCCTGCCGGAAGTGATCGAGGGTGTGCCGGATCAGCTGGTCCGGCAGGTCACCGAGGGTGCGGGTGGGGTCCTCGCGCCACAGGACGGTGAGAAGCCGCCGCATCAGCCGACGCAGCACGTAGCCGCGGCCTGTGTTGCCCGGACGGACCCCGTCACCGATCACGACCACGGCCGACCGCAGGTGATCGGAGACGATCCGTTGCGACGTTTCGTCCACGTCCCACAGTCCCGGTACGAGCAGACGCCAGAGACCGAAGACGTCGGACTCGAACACCGACGACGTGCCCTGGAGCAGCGAGACCAGTCGCTCCAGGCCCATACCGGTGTCGACGTTGCGCTGCGGCAGCGGCACGAGCGAACCGTCGTCGAGCCTGCGGAAGCGCATGGTCACGTGATTCCAGACCTCCACCCAACGCTCATCCTGGGTGGGCGTCGACTGCGGCGGGGTGTCACCGGTCCACAGAAAGATCTCCGAATCAGGACCGCACGGTCCCGTCGGGCCGTTGTCCCACCAGTTGTCCTCGACGGTCAGCTCCACCGGAACCCCGACCTCTCCCCACACCTCCAGGGAGGAGGTGTCAGGGCCGACCCGGTCGTCACCGCCGAAGACCGTGGCGTGGATCATCCGTGGATCGATGCCGAAGCCGTCCGTGAGGAGGTCGTACCCCCAGCGAAGACTCTGCGGCCCCTCGTAGTCGCCCAACGACCAGCTGCCGAGCATCTCGAAAACGGTGAGATGGGTCGGGTCGCCCACTTCCTCCAGGTCAGTGGTGCGGAGACAGCGCTGCACGTTGACCAGCCGCCGGCCAAGCGGGTGCGGTCGTCCTTCCAAGTACGGGGTGAGGGGGTGCATGCCCGAGGTGGTGAAGAGCACGGAGTCGTCGCCGGGCGGTGGCATCAGGGTGGACCCGGTGATGCGCCGGTGCCCGCGCTCCTCGAAGTACTCGACGAACGTCCGGACGACGTTCTCGGTGTTCACGGTGGGTGTGGTGAGCGTGGTGGGTTCGGTGCGGATGGTGGGGTCGGTGTTCACGGCGGGTTCGGTGTTCATGGTGTGGCTCCTTCACGCGTACGAGCGGGGAAGGCGCCGGACAACGGTCCGCACGAACAGGGAATCGCGGCAGGTGAGGGGCCACGGGATCATCGGCGGGCCGTTTCCGGTCGCCGATGGAGAGAAAGACGTCAGGCGGCGGCAACCGGCGAGCTGGTCGCTCGCGCGGCTGCGGTGGAGCGGGTGAGCCTCCACGGGAGGCGTCGGCCGATGACGTTCATGCCTCCGACGGTAACGCGCTCGGTCCACCGAGTCACATGATTTTTTGGAGCGGGACCGGGACCGGGACCGGGGACCTGGGGAGGGCAGGGGCCGGACACTCCGTTCCGCCCCCTAACCACCGCCCCCAGCCCCGGTCACCCGCACCATCGGGCCCATCCGCCCCTACCGGACGAGTTCCGCCGGCACGTTCAGGCGCGTCAACTTGCCCGGGTTCGCCACCGCATAGATCCGGGTGACCTGCCCGTTCTCCACCACGACGCTCACCGCGGCCACGCGACCGTCGAGCTCGATCCGCCCGGCAGGCGCGCCGTTGAGCGAGACGAGCGACACGAGCCGGCCCGGGCGGGCGAGAGCCGCCGCCACCACCTCGGCCCCGTGGACCGGCACCAGAGCGGCGTGCGCGAGCCCACCGCCGTCGGCGACCAGGACCACGTCAGGTGCCATGACCTCCATGAGCTCCTGTATCTGGCCGGTGCGCAACGCCGCCATGAAGCGTTCGACCACGGCCCGCTGTTCCGACGGGCTCACCCGAACCCGTGGCTGCCGGGCCGCCACGTGCTCGCGGGCCCGCCGAGCGGTCTGACGTACGGCCGCCGCGGACTTTCCGACGGCGTCGGCGATCTCGCCGTACGGCATGTCGAACACTTCACGGAGCACGAACACGGCACGCTCCGTCGGCCCGAGCGTCTCGAGGACGGTCAGCATGGCGATCGAGACGCTCTCCGCCAGCTCGACGTCCTCGGCGACATCGGGACTGGTCAGCAACGGCTCCGGCAGCCACTCGCCCACGTAGTCCTCGCGGCGCCGCGACAGCGTGCGCATGCGGTTGAGCGCCTGCCGCGTGACGACCCGGACGAGGTATGCCCGAGCGTCGCTCACCTGCTCCTGGTCGACGGCGGCCCACCGCAGCCAGGAGTCCTGCAGTACGTCCTCCGCGTCGGTCGCCGAACCGAGCATCTCGTACGCGACGGTGAACAGCAGGCTGCGGTGGACGACGAACGGATCCGCGGTCGTCATGAAGCCGACGTTACGTTGCTGCTGGGCTGCCCGGGACGTACGGCCAGCGGAATCTCGCAGGCCTCGGAGAAACCCTGCGACGAGATCCCGTGTGCCGTGTTGTTCCTGGTCGACATGTTGGTGAAGGCGATGAATCCGGTGAGCTCGACCATGGCCGTCGAGCCGAGCCGGTCGAGCAGGCGCGCGTACAGCTCGTCGGTCACGGTCGGCGGCGTGTCCGTCATGGCCTCGGCGTACTCCAGAACGTCCCGTTCCAGCGGGGTGAACGCGTCCGAGGTCCGCCAGCACGGCACCTGACTCGCCTTGGCCACGTCAAGGTTCTGGTTCTGTGCGTGGAAGTAGTTGATGTCGAGGCACCAGCTGCAGCCCACCTGGGCCGCCACGGCCATGTGCGCGAACGTCTTGAGACTCTCGTCCACCGTGTTGCACTTGGCCACCTCGCCGGCGAACTCCGAGGTGGCGTTGCCGAAGGCGGGATGGTGCCATGCCACCTCGACGGGCTCGGGAACGGCACCGAACCGCTCGGTCATGGTCTTGCCGAGCTCGGCGGGGAGTTCTGCCTTCGCGATGCGTAGCGTCATGGTGTCCTCCTGAATCCCGGCACCGACCGGCATCAGCTCACTCGGCGTCCGCGCGCGCCTGCGCATGTCTGCGGTTGCCCCGGATCTGCTGGTGTTCGGCGGTGCGCTTTCCTGTATGCCCATGAAGACACCGCGCGGGCGGAGGATGTGACTGATCCGCGTGTGCCACCGTTCGGCGGGCGGGGCAGTCGCCTTGTCACCACCAGTAGACGGGGTAGCGCGGTGCACCGGGACGCGCGCAGGACGCGGCCCAGCCCGCGAGGACGAGCAGCGCGCTGGAGCCCACGAGCAGCGGGACGAAGGTCGCGGGGTGCGGGGTGTTGAGGACGATGACGACCGCGGTCGCGCAGGCGGGCGAGTGCGGGGTACGCGCCACGGTCATCACGGCGAGGCTGATCCCGGCGGCCATCGCGGCGGCCCAGGACGTACTGCCGGAGACGGCGAGGACCGCGTACCCGACGGCGGCACACAGCAGATGCCCGACGATCACGCTGCGCGGCTGGGCCAGCGGCAACCTCGGCGCGCCATGAATGATCGCGGCGGACGCGGCGAGCGGGGGTATCAGCACCGGCTCATGGATGAAGGAGCCTATGGCGACCAGGGCCAGCAGGACGGCGGTGGCCGCGCTGATGTTGTGCGCGACGGCGCCCGGCGAGGGAGGAGCGGGCGCGCGACCGGCGAGCCGAGTGCGGATGCGGGTGCGGGTGTGGGTGTGGATACGGGGGTGGGGGTGGGGGCCTGTGAGGACGCGGGAGGCGGTGGGTGAGGCCGGGGCCTCGGTGATTTCGTCGGTGCTCAAGACGTGGTTCCAGGGCAGGGCCGACGGGAGACCCGGACGGCGAAGGCGGGGGGACAGGAGTCGGCCCGGCTTCCCTCGCGGTCGGCAGGGAACGTGGGCATCGGCGGCGGTCCGGGGGTCGGGATATCCGCGTACTCGCCGCCGATTCTAGGAGATGCCTTTGAGTCGCCGCAGGTCAGGGTCTTGCCGCGCTCCGAGGTGGGGTTCCGGCCGAGGTTCGATGCGACCTGAGAACCTCAAACGTCGGCGCGGCGTTGGCGTTGGCGTTTCAGGTCAGGGGCGCCGGTGGCCTTCCGATGCGGGACCGCCGGGCGCCAGGGACCGTCCGGTGCCAGGGTCAGCGGCGCGCCAGGGACCGTCCGGCGCCAAGGTGTCGAGCACGGTCAGCAACTGCGGCGGCTCGACCGGGTCCGGCAGGGAGCCGAGCTCCGACCACGCGACCCAGGCGTGCGTGTCCAGGCTGGCCAGCTCGTCGGGGAGCAGGCCGGTCCGCGTGAGGGGTGGCTGCTCGTCGGCGAACCGAGCGAGGAAGAAGTGTTCTGTCCCGATATGCCGCTTGCCGTTCCACCGCAGATCGCGGTCGACGAGGACCGACTGATCCAGTACCCCGGCGGGATCCAGCCCGGTCTCCTCGGCCAGTTCACGCCGAGCCGCCATCAGCGGGGTCTCGCCGGGCTCGATGCCGCCGCCGGGCGGTTCCCAGACCCACGTCCCGTCGAACGGGTCCCGCCGGCGCAGTAGAAGCAGGCGGTGGGCGGCGTCCAGGCAGATGTCCCGGGCGGCGGGGCGGTGCGGGTGAGTTGGTTGCACCGCTCTAACGCTATGCGTCTCTCGATCGTGTGATGGCACCGCATCGGTAGGGGGTGGGGGCAGGAAGAATGAACGGCATGGCCATGGTGAAGGACCTCGATGTCCGCGGCATGCAGCACTGTGAGACGACAGCGCTGGGCGTGCTGTGGCGACATGAGGGCATCGACTTCTCCGAGCCCATGCTGTTCGGGCTCGGCTCAGGGCTGTCCTTCGTCTACTGGGACAGCAAGGCGATGGACTTCCCGTTCCTGGGCGGCCGGGTCAAGCCGTTCGAGCTCACCAAGAACCTGGCGGCCACACTCGGGCTCGACCTGGTGGTCGCGGAGACGATGTCCGCGCGGAAGGCGTGGCAGAACGTGGCGGCGCCCATCGACGCCGGTCGACCGGTCGGCCTGCAGCTCGACAGCCACCACTTGGACTACTTCAGCACGAAGGTGCACTTCGACGGCCATGTCGTGGCCATTTACGGCTACGACGGCTAGGTCGTGTCTTCAAAAGATCTTGCCAAGGTGGCCCCATGGCTGCGCACGATGCCTTGGTGGAACATCTTTCTGTCGACGTGCGTGCTTCGCTCCGGCTCTTCGCCCTCTACTTGGCGAACGGCACCCTCGATCTGGACCTGCTCGATGGGTTCGACTATCGCTCGACCGTCTTCCATTCCGGCTCCTCGCTGGAACAGGTCTTCGCGATCTATAGCAATGTGCTGCAAGTCGACGCCGACGGCATGGTGCTGAACGACGGAGAAGCGCAGTACCGGGTCGCTCAGTGGGTTCGGGTGTGCTGCGACCCGAGCTATCAGGTCGAGCCGCCGTTCGAGGACTGGGAGACGGAGCTTCATCTCTGATGACCCGCCGCTCACCGCCGGAGCATCATGCCCACATCAGAAGCGACGCAAGAGTGACGGCTGCCTGGAAGGATTCGGCGGTCTTGTCGTAACGAGTAGCGATGCCACGCCATTGCTTCAGCTGATTGAAGCAGCGTTCCACCACGTTGCGCTGCCTGTAGCGCTGTTTATCGAAGGCCGGTGGGCGCCCGCCGCGGCTACCGCGCCGGAGCCGGTTCCGGACCTGGTCGGCGCGCTCGGGGATGGTGTGACCGATGCCGCGCCCTCGCAGCCAGGTGCGGATGGCCCGCGAACTGTAGCCCTTGTCGCCCAGCACGTGGGAGGGACGTACTCGGGGCCGCCCCGGGCCGACACGAGACACCCGTATCGCTTCCATCACCGCAGTGAATTGGGTGCAGTCATTGGTATTGCCGCCCGTGAGCGTGAGAGCGAGCGGACGGCCGACCGCGTCGCAGGCCAGATGGATTTTGCTGGTCAGGCCGCCTCTGGAGCGTCCGAGTGCGCGGAGCCCCCTTTTCGTGCCCCGGCAGCGTGCTGGTGGGCCCGGACGACGGTGGAGTCGACCGACACACGCCAATTGATGTCTCCGGCGGCGTCCGCTCTGGCTTGGGCGGCCCGGAGCATCCGTTCGAACGTGCCGTCCAGGGCCCACCGGCGGAATCGGGTGTGCAGTGTTGCCCAGGGACCGTACCGCTCGGGCACGTCACGCCAAGCGGTCCCGGTGCGGAACTTCCACACGATCCCGTTGAGCACCGTGCGGTCGTCCGACCGCTTCCTTCCCCGCACCGACTTGGGCAGCAGCGGCCGGACGAACTCCCACTCGGCATCCGACAGTTCAAGGCGACGTATCACCAGACCATGATCCATCAAGCAAGATCATTTGAAGACACGGCCTAGGACGCCTACCTGGTGGACACCGCCCCGTAGGGCGGAGCCGTCAAGACCAGTCTCGCGACCCTGGCCAGAGCGAGGGCGGAGCGCGGCCCCATGGCGGCAAGGCGCCGTTCGTTCACCATCGCGGTGCCCGGCACCCTGACGTCACCGCAGGAACGGATCATTCCCGCCATCAAGTCCTGCGCCGAGACCTTCCTGAATCCGCCCATCGCGAATTTGGGTTACAGGGGAATCGAGAAGGCGGCCAAACAAGTACCGAAGTGGCTGGAGCGGAGCGGCAATCCGGCGGAGGACTTGCCGCGGGCCGCTGTCCTGATGGAGAAGGCCGGCACGGGTGGAGCGCTGTTCCGCAACCTCTACCGGGACTTCCTCGCGGAGTGCGGGCAGTTGGTGGACAGCCACAGGTCGGCAGCCTCCGCGTACAGCCTGTGGCCCGTACGCAGATGGCTGCGCTGGCCCGGCTGGCCCCGGCTGGACATTTCGGTACCGGAAACCGGAAAGGCGAAGGAAAGGGCCGAGAGCTTATGAAACCGGCGTGCCGGTTTTGAAGGATTCATATCTCGCTCGGCCCGCTCGATAGGAGGCGCAAGCTCCGTTTCCGCGGGGGTTCCAGGGGCATCCGAGTCTGTTTTGAGGCGGGGGGCAGATGGTTGGCGTATGAATCGGCTGAGCTAGGGGGACGCTGTGGCGGGGGCTGGGTTGGGCGGGGTGCGGGGGCGGGTGGCGGAACTGGCCGCCGTCCGGGCGCGAGCGGTGGCCGGGCCGGGGGAGGAGGCGACTCGGGCGCAGCGTGCCAAGGGCAAGTTGACGGTGCGCGAGCGGATCGAGTTGCTACTGGATCCCGGCTCCTTCAACGAGGTGGGGCAGTTGCGCCGGCACCGGGCGACCGGCTTCGGGCTGGAGGCGAGGCGACCGCATACGGATGGGGTGGTCACCGGGTGGGGGACGGTGGAGGGCCGCACGGTCTTCGTCTACGCCCATGACTTCCGTATCTTCGGCGGCGCGCTCGGCGAGGCCCACGCCGAGAAGATCCACAAGGTGATGGACATGGCCATCGCGGCCGGCGCGCCGCTGGTCTCCCTCAACGACGGGGCGGGTGCCCGTATCCAGGAAGGTGTCAGCGCGCTCGCCGGGTACGGCGGGATCTTCCAGCGCAACACCCGGGCCTCGGGAGTCATCCCCCAGATCAGCGTGATGCTCGGCCCGTGCGCGGGCGGGGCCGCCTATTCGCCGGCGCTGACGGACTTCGTGTTCATGGTCCGCGACACCTCGCAGATGTTCATCACCGGGCCCGACGTGGTCCGCGCGGTGACCGGCGAGGAGATCAGCCAGAACGGGCTCGGCGGTGCGGATGTGCACGCCGAGACGTCGGGCGTGTGCCACTTCGCGTACGACGACGAGGAGACCTGCCTGGCCGAGGTCCGCTATCTGCTCTCGATGTTGCCGGCCAACAACCGTGAGAACCCACCGGCCGTCCCGGCCGAGGACCTGGCCGACCGTGACACGGGGGCGCTGCTGGACCTGGTCCCGGCGGACGGCAACCGGCCGTACGACATGCACCGGGTGATCGAGGAGATCGTCGACGACGGCGAAGTCCTGGAGGTTCATGAACGCTGGGCGCGCAACATCATCTGTGCGCTCGCTCGGCTGGACGGGCAGACGGTGGGGATCGTGGCCAGTCAACCGGCCGTGCTCGCCGGTGTGCTGGACATCGAGGCCTCCGAAAAAGCGGCCCGTTTCGTGCAGTTCTGCGATGCCTTCAACGTCCCCCTGCTCACGCTGCTGGACGTGCCGGGATTCTTGCCGGGGGTCGATCAGGAACACGGCGGCATCATCCGACACGGTGCGAAGTTGCTTTACGCGTACTGCAACGCGAGCGTGCCGCGGATCTCGCTGGTGCTGCGCAAAGCCTACGGCGGCGCGTACATCGTGATGGACAGTCAGTCGATCGGTGCCGACCTGACCTTCGCGTGGCCGACGAACGAGATCGCCGTGATGGGTGCGGAGGGGGCCGCGAACGTCATCTTCCGCAAGCAGATCGCTGCCGCCGACGATCCGGAGGCGGTGCGCGCGCGGGTGGCGAAGGAGTACCGGGCGGAGCTGATGCACCCCTATTACGCGGCTGAGCGCGGGTTGGTCGACGACGTCATCGATCCTGCCGCGACGCGTGAGGTGCTCGTACGGTCGTTGGCGATGTTGCGTACGAAGCATGCGGATTTGCCGGCTCGCAAACACGGAAATCCGCCGCAGTAGTTCTGCGTGGAACTTCTGCGGCTGGGTGTGGCTGGGTGCATCTGGTGTTGCTGGGCCGCGGTGCCGCCTCCGATTGCGCTCCTGGCCGGCGAAGCGGACCGGAGCAGACCGGAGCGGACCGGGGCGAAGGCGGACTGGAAGGGAGGGGTGTGGGTGTCGAGGGCGGAACGGGCTGCGCGTACCCGGGAGTTGGTGATGCGCGCGGGGGCGGAAGTGTTCGCCGAGGAAGGGTTTGTGTCGGCGCGGGTCGGTGTCATCAGTCGGCGGGCGGGAGTGACTCCCGGGGCATTCCACTTCCATTTCGCGAACAAGCAGACTCTGGCGCGTGCGGTGGAGGCGGCGGCGCTGGTTGCCCTGCACCGGATCACGCGGAAGGCCGGAGAAGAGTACGAAGGCGCGTTGCGGCAGCTTGTGGGGGCGGGCCACGGCCTGATGCGGGCCCTGGAGGAGGACGTGGTGGTGCGGGCGGGGTTCCAACTGGTGGGCCCGGCTCCGTGGCGGACCGAACCGTTGGATCTGCGCGGTGCTTGGCAGGGTTGGGTGGAGGCGCTGCTGGGCGCGGCGCGACGCGAGGGGACGCTTGCCGACGGGGTCTCGCCTACGGGGGCTTCGTCCACTGTCATAGCTGCCACGGTCGGCCTCGCGGCGCTGGGCATGAAGGAATCCCGGTGGCTCTCGCAGGAGGCGTTGTCCCAGTACTGGGACGTGATGCTCCCTTGCCTCGCGTCTGACCCGGAGGAACCCGTGGTTCCCTGACGCACGCGGCCCCCCTCCCCCTCCGGGGCTGACCGAGAGAGACCTCGCGTCGATATGCCGTCAAGTCTCCAGAATCAGTCCTGCGCGTACGGCTCGGTCGTAGAGCCGCTGGTGCCACTCGTTGGCGTCCGGTCCTGGGTGGGTGGTCAGCACGGGGTTCGGGCAGGTTTCGATGAGGTGCAGGAGCGTCCAGGCGACGCCGTAGCAGTCGTCCGGGCCGCAGCAGGAGACGAGCGCCTCGGCTTCTTCTCCCGTGACCGGCTTCGGGATCGCGTCGAGCTGCTGGACGCGCCTGTCGAGTTCGTCTTCGTTCGCGTCCCCGTCGGGGAGCGGGCCGCAAGCGATGAACGTCTGTACGTCAGGTCGCATGGCCGAAATGATCGGTTGCCGTCGCCACCTTGAGCAAGGCGACGTCACTGCTCACGGGGCCGTCGCCGGGCGGGGGCCAGAGGACGTCCTGCTGCTGGGGGCGAGCCAGGACAGCGATGACATGAATGAGGTCGCTGCCGCTCGCTCGGCCGGGGCCGGCGGATGGGCATGTCGGTGCGCAGGAGCGTTCCGGTCCGCAGCACGGCAACGAGCAGCCCGCGAGGAGGGGGCCTACCGGCGGATTGCCGAGATCAGGCCACCGGGCCGCTCTTCGCCCCGCGGTGGGGTGCTGAACGGACGGCCGTAGGCGGCAGCGCGTTCGCGCAAGGTGTGGCTCTCGGCCTCCCAACTGTGCCTGGCCAGCCAACTCACCGGGTCGTCGGGCATCTCCGAGACCCACATCGAGGCCGCCGATCCCGGCGCGGCGCCCGTACCGAAGCGCTCGATCGAGCCGCGCGAGCCCAATGTCAGACCCATGCGACTGCCTGCCGCCGACTGCGCGCTGACCCGGGCCAGCAGGAGCTCCACCGCGTCCTCGGGCAGGTAGATCAGCAGCCCTTCGGCGATCCACACAGTCGGCTCGGTCGGATCGTGCCCCGCGGCGGCGAGCGCGGCCGGCCAGTCCTCGCGCAGGTCCACCGCGACCGTGATCCGCTCACAGCGGGGGACGGCCCGCTCCTGGCGCAGCACTGAAGCCTTGAAGTCGAGCGGGGCGGCGGTGTCGACCTCGAACAACCGTGTGCCGTCGGACCAGTCGATGCGAAAGGCCCGGCTGTCCATACCGGCACCGAGCAGCACGACCTGCCGGACTCCGGCCTCGGAGGCCTCCTGCAACAGGTCGTCGAGGAACTTCGTCCTGATGACGATGGAGCACGAGACGGCCAGCCGGCGACGCCGTGCTGCCTCGTCGTCGGGGGGCGGGGAGGAAGGCCACAGGCCGCCGGCGGCGGCGAAGGCCCGGGCCAGTGGGTCGCGGAACAGTGCGTTCTGCCGCTCGGTCTCGAGCGCCCGCACCCTGGCCACCCCTACGGCTGTCGCCCACACTCCGGAAGGCCGTACCTGCTCCTGCCCCTGCTCACCCTCCTGATCACCAGTCACGGCGCCAGCCTAGGTGATCGATTCCGAGGGGGCGGATGAAAGCCAGGGGGGGGGTGTGCGTGGCCAGCCAGCCACCCCTCGTTCGGAGGCGTGTCCGTTGCCCGTGGCTCCCCGGGCAGAAACAGCGAAGGTTGGCTGTTTTAGTGGGGAGTTGGGCTGGTGCGTGGGTGGTGGGGCGGTCGGTTGCGGGTGGGGGTTGGATAGAAACCAGCTGTGCGGTTTTCTATTGACAGGGGGCAGGGGATCCAATTGACTTTGGGTGCGGTTGGGCGTGGTTTTGTGGTCGGGTTTTTTTGATCTTTGTTTTTGGGGGTTGTTGTGAATATTGAGGTGCTGGGCGGGCTGGTGGTGCGGGTGGGGGGCTATTCGGTGGTGCCGTCGGCGCCGAAGCCGCGGCAGGTGCTGGCGGTGTTGGCGCTACGGGTGGGGCAGTTGGTGCCGGTGTCGGTTTTGGTGGAGGAGTTGTGGGGCTCAGCGCCGCCGCGGAGTGCGCGGACGACGTTGCAGACGTATGTGTTGCAGTTGCGGGAGTTGATTGCGGGGGCGCTGGAGGGTGAGGCCGACGGTTCGTCGCCTGGGGGGCAGGGGTCAGCGTCCGGGGTGGGGCGGCGTCGGGCGAAGGATGTGCTGGTGACGGTGCCGGGCGGCTATGTGCTGGCCGCGGGTACGGGTGTGGGAGCTGGTGCGGACGGACGCGCCGGTGAGGGTGCCGGGGCTGGTGCAGTGTGCGATGTGGGGGTGTTTGAGGAGTGGGCGGGTTTGGGGTACCGGGCGTTGGACGGGGGTGATTTCGCAGGGGCGGCGAGCTGGCTGCGGCGGGCGTTGGGGCTGTGGTCGGGCGCGGCGTTCGCCGACGTTTCGCGGGGGCCGGTGTTGGAGGTGGAGGCGAAGCGGTTGGAGGAGAGCCGGTTGTGCGCGTTGGACCGTCGGATCGAGGCGGACTTGCGGTTGGGCCGTCATCGCGAGTTGCTGGCGGAATTGACGGTGTTGGTCAACGGCTATCGCACGCATGAGAGTTTGCATGCGCAGTTCATGCTGGCGTTGCACCGGTCGGGGCGACGTGGCGAGGCGTTGGACGTGTACGAGCGGTTGCGGGCGAGGCTGGTGGGGGACCTGGGGCTGGAGCCTTCGGTCCGGTTGCGGCGGTTGCAGCGGTCCATCCTGATGGCCGGGCGTGAGGGGGCCGTGGTGGGGCGGGGCAGTGGGGGGTCATTGGCTGCTGCGGGGTAGGGCGGGGTTGGTTGGGGCTCCTGGTGCGGCTGGTGTGTGCCCGTCCGGTCTGTTGAGGGCTTCTCCTGTCTTGGTCTTTCCGGGGGTTGGTGGCGCTGCCACTACTTCTGCTCTTTGTGTGTTCCGACTTGTTGAGCGCTTGGTGGCCCGCGCGCCGCCGACCCGGGGCGGTGTGTTGGGCGACAACGTTTTCCTGGTGGTCGTGTAGTCGTCATTTGAGGCTGTTTGTTCCTGGTTTCTTATATCTAACGTGCTGGTGTGCAGGGCGTGGTGACGGGTCGTCAGCTGTGTCGGCGTCTGTCTCGTTGCCCGGTGTGGCTTGGGGGAGGGGGCTGGGTTTCGTGGTGGACGGCGTTTCGAATGCGGGGCGGATGGCCGGCGTCAGGGTTCGGGTGCGGGGGCGGCTCGCCGTGGGCGAGATCTTGCCGACGGCCCGTGATGGGCCGCTGTGCTACCGGAAGCCTGTCGGCGGTGCTTGATCTGAGTGTCCGTTGGTGGCATCAAAGTGCCGCGGCTGGTGGCGTGTTGCGTACACGTCGCGCTGGGGCCTTCTCCCTTCCCCTTCGGGCGGCCTGTGTGGGGCAGCGGTGAGGTGAGGGGGGCGTCGGCATCTGCCGTGGGGTTGGTTCGGTGGTGGCCCGGCGGTCTGTCTGGGTGGGTTGGGTGTCGTGATTGGAATTCAACGTCGTTCGGGGGGTTTGTTGTGAGGGTTCGGGTTTTGGGTCCGTTGGGTGCTGAGGTTGATGGGGTGTCGTTTGTTCCGTCGGCGGGGAAGCCTCGGCAGATTTTGTCGTTGTTT
>NZ_JBIAII010000011.1:0-126314 GCF_042871345.1 Streptomyces sp. NPDC005863
CTCGAAACGCCAGGCGGACAACACCGGCTCGATCAACGCCCAGCGGGCATCGGACAGATCACTCGGATACGCGCGACGGTCGGTCATGACCTGGGCATACCGCCGCTCGGGGGTGTGCGCCCAGGCGTGCGTATCGCCCCGCGGGAGCACGGCACAGATCCGGGCGTCCTGGAATGAGACAGGCGTAAGTCGGCTCTCACCCCAGAGGTCACACCATCCGCCTCGTCAACCACGAGCCGCACTACAGACTCACCAGCATCAGATCATCATCGGGCGCATACCTACAGATAACACCGCAGCACAGAGGAAAACGACCTCTAAGAGCCTGTCTTCGAAGAGGGTGGAAACGTGCTGGAAGAGCTGCTGGACGACGAGAAGCTCGCCGCCTGGCTGGCGGAGCTGGAGGGCGCGGGGGAGCCCCGGGCCGCCGCGGTGCTGCCGGACGCCGACGAGCTGCCCGAGGTGCTCCTCGACCTCGCCGTGCCGCACGAGGACATCAACGCCCTCGTGGCGCTGCGCGGCCGGCTCCGGGCGGACCCGGAGGCGCGGTGGCTGCTCGACCGCTGCGTCGACGCCGTCGTGCGCGACATGGGGACGGTCGGCGGCGGCGGCCGCGCCCCCGTGCTGCCCGAGGCGTGGGGCGAGCTCGGGCGCTGCTTCTTCGTGTTCGTGTACGTCGCGGCCCTGCCGTACGCCCGCGCGTACCACCGCGACCGCGGCATCCCGGCGGACGTCTCGCGCCGCACCCTCGCCGACCTCGGGCGGCACATGGCGGTGCACCGCAGGGCGCGCGGCAGCCGTGGTCTGCTCGTGCCCGGGTGGCCCGGCCTGCACTTCCGGGGCGAGCTCTACCAGCTGGGGCGGCTGCAGTTCCAGCGGGCCGTCCTGGGGCGGCGCATGGGCGGCGCGACGGCTGCCGCCGGGCATCGGGCTGGGCCGGGCGACCCGTGCCTGAACCTCCACATCACCGATTTCCGGGGGCCGTTGACGCCGGAGGCCTGTGATCGGTCGCTCTCCCTGGCCCGCGCGTTCTTCGCGCGCCACTTCCCCGACGAACGATATGAGACAGCCGTCTGCCATTCCTGGCTGCTCGACCCGCAGGTGCGGGACCACCTGCCCGCGGAGTCGAACATCGTCCGCTTCCAGGAGCGATTCCGCCTCGCCGACGGCTATCCCCGGGAGCCGGAGGACGGCGACCCCGTCACCTTCGTCTTCGGCGACCGGGACCTGCCCGTATCCGAACTGCCCCGGCGGACCCGGCTGGAGAGGGCCGTGGGCGACCATCTGCGGGCGGGCGGCCACTGGTACGGCGGGCATGGCTGGTTCCCGCTGTAGCGGGCGGAGGCGTGCGGGAGCCGGGAACGGGGCCGTGGCGCGCTTCGTTGGCCGGGCATGAGTCTGAAGATGCGTGCGGGATACGAGGGGACGGGGCCCGGTGCGATCACGCCGGACGGCTGCGCGGTCGAGCTGTACGCGCGCCTGTCGGTCGGGGACGAGCCCGACGTCATCGAGGGGGCGGTGCCGGCCGGGGCACATCTCCTCGAACTCGGCTGCGGCGCGGGCCGGGTGACCCGCCCGCTCCTGGAGCGCGGCTTCCGGGTCACCGCGGTGGACGAGTCCCCGGAGATGCTGGAGAAGGTCGCCGCCCTTGACGGCGGGGTGCGGACGGTGCGGAGCCCCATCGAGCGGCTCGACCTGGACGAGAAGTTCTCCGTGGTGATGCTCGCGTCGTTCCTCGTGCACACCGGAGACACGGCGGTGCGGCGCGGCATGCTGCGGGCCTGCCGCAAGCACGTCACGGACGGCGGTTGCGTGCTGATCCAGCGCGAGGGCGCGGACTACCACACGAACCTGCCGAGGGAGCGCGTCGACCCGGGCGGCTACACGGTCCGGATCGTCTCGGCGACGCCGGTCGGCGACGGGGTCAACGAGGTGCGCGCGGAGTACGTGTTCCCGGACGCCGTATGGACCCAGACGTTCCGCGCCCGCCCGCTCACCCGGGAGGAGTTCGAGGACGCCCTGGCGGAGGCCGGCCTGAAGGTCGACACGTACCTGACGGACGACGGGACATGGGTGCGGGCCGTGCCGGTGCGGTAGCCGTCAGGTCAGCGCGCCCGCCCGAGCGGCGGCTCGCCCTCCGCTCCTCGCAGGCGTTCCATCTCGCGGCGGTCGCGCTTCGTCGGACGCCCGGTGCCCCGGTCGCGGATGCCCGCGGGGGCGACCGCCTCACGCGGCGGCGGAGGCGGTGAGTTGTCGACGTAGCACTCGACCGCGACGGGCGCGCCGACGCGCTTGCGGATGAGGCGCTTGACCACGAGGACCCGCTCCCGGCCGCCCGCCTGCCGCAGCCGCACCTCGTCGCCCACGTGCACGCCGTGGGCGGGCTTGACGCGCTCGCCGTTGACCCGGACGTGGCCGCCCTTGCACGCGGCGGCACCCGCCGAGCGGGTCTTGGTCAGCCGGACCGACCAGATCCAGCTGTCGACCCGCACCGAACCCCCGCCGCCGGCCGCGCCGCCCCCCGCCGCGCCCCCGCCCGCCGCGGCGACCGCCGTACCGCCGCCCGCGCCGCCCGCGTCGACCGCGCCGGCCGCGTCCGCCGTCGTACCGCCCGTCACATCGACGCCCGTACCGCCTGCCACTTCGCCCCCCGTACCGCCTGCCACTTCGCCCCCCGTACCGCCTGCCACTTCGCCCCCCGTACCGCCGCCCGCGCGGCCCGTTCCGCCGCTCCCTGAAGTCTCCGAAGCCATACGTCGACCTTAGGGCCTGTCCGGCGGATCCTGTCGCGGGCGCGGGGCCTGCCACGCCGACCTGCGGCGTTGTCGTCGGTTGCCAACGCTCCGCGTTGTCGCCCTCCTCCGCCTTGCATCTCGACGCGCCAGACCCCGCTCACCGGCACGAAGACGCGCGGGCCCCCCGGATGCGACCTGATCCGCCGGACAGGCCCTGGTCCGGGTTCGGAGCGGCACCCCCGTCTCCCGGCGAGCCGTCCGGAATCCGCCAACCCTGGGCGCCGATAATGCGGACCGATCACGACAAACCGGCATGACCCGCGACTCCCAGGAGTGCCTGCCCATGACGTCTTTCGAAGCCACCGTCGACGGTCTGATGGGCGGACTCCGCGCCGACCTGGAACGGCTCGCCGCGATCCCCTCGATCGCCTTCCCCGGCTTCCCCGCCGGGCCGGTGGAGGAGGCCCACGACCTGGTGGCCGGGCTGCTGCGGGAGGCCGGGGTGCCGCACGTCGAGCGGCTCGACCTGGCGGACACCGCCCCGGTGGTCTACGGGGAGATCCTGCCACCGTCCCCGGACGCGCCGACCGTCCTGCTCTACGGCCACTACGACGTACAGCCGCCGGGCGACACCGCCCTGTGGCGGTCCCCGCCCTTCGAGCCGACACCCGTCGACGCGGCGGAGAGCGGCCTGCGCGCCCGCGGCATCGCGGACGACAAGTCCAACGTCATCGCGCACCTGGGGATGGTGCGGGCCTACGAAGGGCGGCCGCCGGTCGGCGTCAAGATCGTCATCGAGGGGCAGGAGGAGTACGGCAGCGCCTTCGACGACTACCCGCCCACCGACCCCGAACGGTTCGCCTGCGACGCCATGGTCATCGCCGACCTCGGCAACCTCCGCCCCGGCACCCCCACCCTCACCACCGGTCTGCGCGGCGCCGCAGAGGTGACGGTCGAGGTCCGCACGCTCGACGAGCCGCGCCACAGCGGGGAGTTCGGCGGCGCGGCGCCCGACGCGCTGCTCGTCCTCCTGAAGGCGCTGGCCACCCTGCACGACGTGCACGGGGACGTCGCGGTGGAGGGGCTGCGGCGCGAGGAATGGGACGGGACGGCGTACACCGAGGAGGAGTTCCGCTCGCTGGCGGGCGTACGCGAGGGGATGCCGCTCATGGGCAGCGGCAGCCTCGGCGAGCGGCTGTGGAGCGGCCCCGCGATCACCGTCATCGGCCTGGACGCGCCGAGCGTGGAGCACGCGGCGTCCGCCGTGGTGCCGTACGCGCGGGCGAAGTTGAACCTGCGGTTCCATCCGCGCCAGGACCCGCAGGAGGCGCGCGGCCTGCTCGTCGACCATCTGCGTGCGCTCCGGCCCTTCGGGGTTCCGCTGACCGTCACGCCCGGCGACACCGGGCCCGGCTTCGAGGCGACGACCGGCGGCCCCGCCTACCGCGCCGCGCTCGCCGCGCTGCGCGAGGGCTGGGGGCGGGACGCCTCGTTCGTGGCGACCGGCGGGTCCATTCCGCTGGTCAACGGCCTGGCGAAGGCGGCGCCCGGCGCCGAGGTGCTGCTCTTCGGGGCGCAGGACAGCATGTGCAATCTGCACGCCCCGAACGAACGCGTCCTCTTCTCCGAGCTGCGCAACACGGTCGTCGCTCTGTGCGCCTTCGTACGGGAGTACGCCGACGCGTTCGACCCGTCCACCGGCGGACGGACGCAGGGCGGGGCCGCATGAGCACCACGGAGACACCGGTCGGCGGCGATCAGGCCGAAGGTCCGTCCGGCAAGCGCAAGTTCACCTTCCCGAGCGCCCTGACCGTCCTCGCGGTGGTCACCGTCGCCGTCTGGTTGCTCGCCTTCCTCATCCCCTCGGGGCAGTACGACCGCAACGGCTCCGGCGCCCCCGTCCAGGGCACCTATCACCGCGTCGACTCCGGGCAGTCCTTCGTGGACCGCCTGAACGACCTCTTCCTCTCGCCCGTCAACGGCCTCTACGGCATCCAGGACGAGAAGACCTCGATGGTCGCCCCCGACAACGTCGGCTCGCTGTACGGCAGCGCGGGCGTCTTCCTCTTCGTCCTCGCCATCGGCGCCTTCATCACCGTCGTCTTCGCGACCGGCGCGCTCGACCGCGGCATCGGGCGCCTCGCCCACCGGCTGCGCGAGCGCGGCGCGCTGCTCATCGCCGGCGTGATGGTCGTCTTCTCCGTGCTCGGCACGGTCGAGGGGTTCGCCGAGGAGACCCTCGGCTTCTACGGGCTGATCGTGCCGCTGATGCTCGCCCTCGGCTACGACCGCATGACCGCGGTCGGCGCGATCATCCTCGGCGCGGGCGTCGGCGTGCTCTGCTCGACCGTCAACCCCTTCGCGACGGGCGTCGCCTCGTCCGCCGCGGACATCTCGCTCGGCGACGGCATCGTGCTCCGCTTCGCCATGTGGATCGTCCTGACCGGCGTCACCGTCGCGTACGTCATCCGCTACGCCCGCCGGGTGCGGCGCGACCCCGAGCGTTCCCTGTCCGGCTTCCTGCCGGGCGACCGCGACCGGGAGCGGGCCGCCGAGGACGCCGAGGAGGCGCCCGAGCTGACCCGGCTGCACCAGGCGGTCCTGATCGCCACGGCGCTGGTCTTCGCCTTCATGATCTTCTCGGTGGTGCCCTGGTCGAGCGCGCTCACCGGCAAGGCGGACGCGAAGCCGTACGGGTTCGAACTCGGCTGGTCCTTCCCGCAGTTGGCCGCGCTCTTCCTGTGCGCGGCCGTCCTCGTCGGGCTCGTCGCGCGCATGGGGGAGCAGCGGCTGAGCTCGACGATCATCCAGGGCGCCGCCGACTTCGTCTCGCCCGCGCTGGTCATCCTGCTCGCCCGCGGCGTCACCACGATCATGAACAACTCGAAGATCACGGACACCGTGCTGCACTCCATCGAGGGGATCGTGAAGGGAACCTCGTCCGGGCTCTTCGCGGTCATCGTCTTCATCGTGAACCTGCCGCTCGCCTTCCTGATCCCCTCCACCTCCGGCCACGCCACGCTCGCCATGCCGATCCTCGCCCCGCTCGCCGACTTCGCCGGCGTCTCGCGCGCGGTCGTCGTCACGGCCTGGCAGTCGGCCAGCGGCTGGATGAACCTGTGGGTGCCGACGACGGCGGTGACCATCGGCGGTGTCGCGCTCGCCAAGGTCGGCTACGACAAGTACCTGCGGTTCGTGTGGCCCCTGCTCGCGCTCCTGTTCCTGCTCATCTGTGGGTTCGTGGCGGTGGGCGCGGCGCTGACCTGAGCGGCGGGGCGCCCTGGCGAGCGTGGGGTGCGGGGCGCCCGACTCCACGTACCTGACCGTACGTACGGTGGAGGGCATGGACGGCCTGAGCGAACTGGACGAGCGGATCACCGGCTGCCGCGCCTGCCCCCGCCTCGTCAGCTGGCGGGAGGAGGTCGCGCGCACCAAGCGCGCGGCCTTCGAGGACTGGGACTACTGGGGCCGCCCGGTGCCCGGCTTCGGTCCTGCCGACGCCTCCCTGCTGCTCGTCGGCCTCGCGCCCGCCGCGCACGGCGCCAACCGCACCGGCCGGATGTTCACCGGCGACAAGTCGGGCGACTTCCTCTACCCGGCGCTGTACGACGTCGGCCTCGCCTCCCGCCCCACCACCGAGAGCGCCGACGACGGCCTCACCCTGTACGGCACCCGCATCACCTCGCCCGTGCACTGCGCGCCGCCCGCCAACAAGCCGACCGTCGAGGAGCGCGACACCTGCCGCCCCTGGCTGGTGAGCGAGCTGGAGCTGCTCGCCCCGACGCTCAAGGCGGTCGTCGTCCTCGGCGGCTTCGGCTGGCAGGCCGCGCTTCCCGCGTTCGCTGCGGCCGGCTGGCAGGTGCCGAGGCCCCGGCCCGCGTTCGGGCACGGGGCGCACGTGGTGCTGCCGGGCGGACCCGCCGGTGCGGGCCTGGACCTCTTCGGCTGCTTCCACGTCAGCCAGCGCAACACGTTCACCGGACGGCTCACGCCCGCCATGCTGCGCGACGTCCTGCGCACGGCGGCCCTGGAGGCGGGGCTGCACCCGAACGGCCCAGCACAGTGAGCCGCGCCGGGCGGCGCTTCCTAGCGTGAGGTCGTGGACCAGACTCTCGCAGCCAAGCCCTCCGCCGCCGCCTACCGCAATCTGGCCGTGGCGACGATCGGCTTCACGCTCACCTTCTGGGCCTGGGACCTGGTCGCGCCGCTCGGCAGCGACTTCAAGGACCGGCTCGGGCTCAGCTCCTTCGAGCAGTCGCTGCTCGTCGCCGTGCCGGTGATCGTCGGCTCGCTCGGCCGGGTCCCGGTCGGCGCGCTCACCGACCGCTACGGCGCGCGGCTGATGTTCCCGCTGATCTCGGCGCTCACCATCGTCCCGGTGCTGCTGATCATCCCGGCCAGGAACAGCTACCTCGCGATGCTCGGCGTCGGCTTCCTGCTGGGCCTCGGCGGGACGACGTTCGCCATCGGCATCCCGCTGGTCAACTCCTGGTTCCCGCCCGCCCGCAGGGGCTTCGCGCTCGGCGTCTTCGGCATGGGCATGGGCGGCGTGGCGCTCTCCGGCTACTTCACGCCCCGTATCGCCAAGCACGGCGTGGACCTGCCGTTCATCGTCGTCGCCTGCGCGCTCGCCGCGTTCGCGCTGCTCGCGATGTTCCTCATCACCGACCGCCCCGACCGGCCGGTGCCCACCAGCTCCCTGGGCAACCGGCTCGGGCAGGCCGGGCGGCTCCGCGTCACCTGGGAGCTGTCCGCCCTGTACGCGATCGGCTTCGGCGGGATCGTCGCCTTCGGCGTGTACCTGCCCACCTACCTGAAGACCTGGTACGACCTCTCGCCGACCGACGCCGGGACCAAGGCGGCCGGCTTCGCGCTGGTCACGGTCGTCTTCCGGCCCGTCGGCGGCTGGCTCTCGGACCGGATCCACCCGGCCACGGTCACCACCATCGCCCTCGCGGTGGTCGCGCTCTTCGCCGTCGTGCAGGCCTTCGACCCGACGCTGAACCCGACCGGCACGATCTGCTTCCTGGCCATGGCGGCGGGCCTCGGCACCGCGAGCGGCAGCGTCTTCGCCCTCGTCTCCCAGGTCACCCCGCAGCCGCAGGTCGGCTCCGTCACCGGCATCGTCGGCGCGGTGGGCGGTCTCGGCGGCTTCGTGCCGCCGCTGGTCATGGGCGCGATCTACAGCGCGAAGGACTCGTACTCGATCGGCTTCATGCTGCTCTCGGACCTGGCGCTCGCGGGGTGCGTGTACGCGTACGGGCGGATGCGCAACGCGAAGGCGGAGTAGTCCGCGGCCCGGTTAGGGTGCCGCGATGGGCCTCTATCCGGACATCGAACCGTACGACCACGGCATGCTCGACGTCGGCGACGGCAACCGCGTGTACTGGGAGGTCTGCGGCAACCCGCACGGCAGGCCCGCCGTCGTCCTGCACGGCGGGCCGGGATCGGGCTGCACGCCCTTCTTCCGCCGGTACTTCGACCCCGACGCGTACCGGATCGTCCTGCTCGACCAGCGCGGCGCCGGCCGGTCCACGCCGCCCGCGAGCGACCCGGCGACCGACATGGGCGTCAACACGCCCGCGCACCTGATCGCCGACCTGGAGCTGCTCCGGCGCCATCTGGGCATCGAGCGGTGGCTGGTGTGGGGCGTCTCGTTCGGCTCCGTCCTGGGCCTGCGGTACGCGCAGACGCACCCGGACCGGGTCTCGGAACTGGTCCTCACGGGCGTCGCCACGGGCAGCCGCGCCGAGGTGAACCTCCTGACGCGCGGCCTGGGGAGGATCTTCCCCGAGGCGTGGCGCGCCTTCCGCGACCACGTGCCGGACGGCGAGCGGGACGGGGACCTCGCCGCGGCCTACCACCGGCTCCTGGAGGCGCCGGACGCGGAGGTCAGGGCGCGGGCGGCACGGGCCTGGACGGACTGGGAGACGGCATGCGTGCCGGCTCCGCCGCGGTCCGTCGAACGGTACGAGGACGCGGACTTCCGGGCCGGCTTCGCCCGTACGGTCACGCACTACTTCGCCCACGACCACTGGCTGGGCGGCGACGAGGTGGTCCTGCGGGACGCGGCTCCCCTGCGCGGGATTCCGGGGGTGATGGTGCAGGGGAGCCTGGACTTCGGCAACCTGCTGGGCATCGTGTGGCGGCTCCACGGGGCGTGGCCCGACAGCGAACTGGTCCTCGTCGACGAGGCGGGGCACGACGCGGGGGCGGGCGGGATCGCGCAGGAGCTGGTGCGGGCGACGGACGGGTTCCGCGGGGGCTCCTTGGGCGGATGAGGGTCGACCGTCCGCTCGGTCGTCCGGGGCTCGGTCGGTCACCGGCTTCGCCGAGTTCGTCCTCAAGCGCCGGACGGGCTGGATGGTTGCGCCCGGGCTGGATGGTTGACCCCGGGCTGGATCGCCTCGCCCGGGCTGATCTTCCGTGTCGGCCCCCGCCAGGGTCACGCCGCCGTCGGAGTGATTCTCGTGGGGGAACCTCCGCGTCCCGGCCGGGCACGGGCCCCCGTCGGGGTGCGGCGACCGCACACTCCGGGGAAGCGCCGGACACCACCGGCGCCGTCACACCGAACCACTGGAGCCGCCCGGTGTCTCCGCAGCCCTTCCGCCGCCTCCGCCCGCACCCCTCGCCCCGCACGCCCCGACGCCGCGCGCTCACCCGCGCCGTGCTCGCCGCCTCCCTCGCGCTGGGCGCGCTGACCGCGGCGGTGGCCGGCGGGCCCGCGGGCGCCGCCACCCGCACCGACTCGGACGTGCCCCCGGACCCCTCGACCACCGCGGGCCCAACCTTCTGGGTCGACCCGTTCAGCGCCGCGGCCAAGCAGGTCGCGTCGTGGAAGCGGGAGGGACGCTCCGGCGACGCCCGTCTCATCGAGCGCATCGCCGGGCGGCCGCAGGCGGTCTGGCTGGCCGGGAGTGGATCCGCCGTCGACGTGCGCACCCACGTCGAGGCGGCCGCGAAGGCGGGACGCACCCCGGTCTTCGTCGCCTACTTCGTCCCGCACCGGGACTGCGGCTCGTACTCGTCGGGCGGCGCCCGCGACGCCGCCGACTACCGCAGGTGGGTCGACGGGGTCGCCGCGGCGATCGGTACGCGCAGCGCGTACGTGATCGTCGAACCGGACGCCGTCCCACATCTCGTGGCGGGCTGCCCGGGC
Source organism: Streptomyces sp. NPDC005863 (assembly GCF_042871345.1). NCBI lineage: Bacteria > Bacillati > Actinomycetota > Actinomycetes > Kitasatosporales > Streptomycetaceae > Streptomyces > Streptomyces sp. NPDC005863. The sequence goes on from NZ_JBIAII010000011.1 coordinate 9,895, forward strand.
GCTGCCGCCACCGAACGGCACGCGCTGCTCGCCTACGCCGTCGACCGCCTCAAGCGCCAGCCGCACGCGAAGGTGTACCTCGACGCGGGGAACGCCGGCTGGGTCCCCGACGAGCGGCGCCTGGTCGAGCCGCTGCGCCGCGCTGGGATCGCCCGGGCCGACGGCTTCGCGCTCAACGTCTCCAACTACGAGACGAACAAGGTGAGTTCGGACTACGGCCACCGGCTCGTCAAGGCCCTCGGCGGCGGCAAGCACTTCGTCATCGACAGCAGCCGCAACGGCAACGGGCCCTACAAGGGCGGCGACGAGGCCTGGTGCAACCCGCCCGGCCGCGCCCTCGGCACGCCGCCGACCTCCCGGACCGGCGACCCCTCGCTCGACGCCTACCTGTGGGTCAAGCGTCCCGGCGAGTCCGACGGCACGTGCCGGGGCGGACCGAAGGCCGGCCAGTGGTGGCCGGAGTACGCCCTGGACCTGGCGCGCCGGACCCGCGCCTAGAGGTCAGGGGCCTGGCCGGCGGATCAGGGCTGCACGACCGCGGTGGCGGTGATCTCGACGAGCTGACCGGGGTAGCCGAGACAGGCCGTGCCGAGCAGTGTCGAGGTGTGCGGGCCCGCGGACAGTTCGGAGGCGCGCACGACCTGCCACGCGGCGCCGAGCGTGGCGGGCTCGTCGGCGACGACGTACACGGTGCTGGCCACCACCTGCGAGAGCGTGCTGCCCACCGCGCGCAGCGCCTCGTCGAGGTTGGCGATGACCTGCTCGGTCTGCCGGACGACGTCCCCCTCACCGACGAGCTGCCCGTCGGGGTCGAGCGGCACGGACCCGGCCATGAAGGCGAGCCGCGTACCGGCCTCGACGACGGCGGCGTGGGCGTAGCCGGGGGGGCGGGAAAAGGCCGCTGACGGTGGTGCGTTGGGGCGTGGGTGTGGGTGCGGGTGCGGGTGCGGGCGTGGGCGTGGGCGTGCGGTGGTCGGGTGAGGTCATACCGTGATCGTGCGGGACCGCCTCCGCGTACGCACGCGCATTTCCATCGGCCCGCCCGCGGCCCGCCCGCGATGACGGTCCGGGGTGGTCCGGCGCGCCGGTGGATCAGCGCACCGCCGCCGGTGAACTCCCGCCCCGTACACGCAACATGGGACTTCCCGAGCCGTCGGCTGGGGCCGTCCAGATGTCCTGTTTACGGCCGTCCTCGCCCGGCAGGGCGTACGCGAGGGTGGCGTCGTCCAGCCAGGCCGCCTGGTCGTCGACGCCGCGCCGCTCGGCGAGGGGGCGTTCGCGCATCGTCCGCAGGTCGAGGACGTACAGCCGCCAGGGGTCCCGCGTCCCCTCCCGTACCCGCTTCTTGAAGGCGATGCGGGTGTTGTCGGGGGAGAGCGAGGGGCATTCGACGTTCGTGCGCAGGGCCGTCGCCGCCCACTTCCGCATGTCGCCGCGGACGAGATACGTCCTGCCCTTGGTCGACACGGTCGCGTAGAAGCGGTTGTCGTCCGCTGCGAACGTCACGCCCCAGTAGTTGACGTCGGGGGCGTGGTAGCGGTGGCCGTCGAGGGTGAGGGGGATCTCCTCCATGTTCTTGATCAGGTAACCGGTGCGGGTGTCGAGGAGGGACGTGCGGGTCGAGAAGGACGAGCCCGCGTAGGAGTCGCCGGTGGCGAACATCGTCCAGGACAGCATCCGCCCCGACGCCGAGACGCGCGCCCGGTCGGGGATCCCGGTGAGCGCGATGCGGCGCTTCTCGCGGAGGTCGCGGTCGAGGACGACGGCGTACGCCTTGGGCGGGATGCCGGGGCGCCGCTGCAGGCACAGGCCGGTGCCGACGGCGGCGTAGAAGCGTTGGCAGGAGGGGCCGCCGGTGGTGCGGGCGGCTGCCTTGCCGGGCTGTCCGGCGGGGCTGTCGCCTTTGCTCCGGTAGGTCATGGCGGCCACCGGGAGTCGGGCGACCCGGCCCGCGCCGGCCTCCGTGCTGCGGAAGTAGAGGTGGCCCCGGTCGAGGCCGAACTCCGATGCCGCGTCGGCCGGTTGGGCGCGCTGCGCCGCGTGCAAGGTGTACGAGACGGCGACGCCCGCGAGGACGACGGCGGCCACGGTGACGGCGACGACGCGGGAGCGGAGGGGGTGGTGGGGGCGGAGGGGGCCCGGAGCCGAGCCGGTGTCGGTGCCGGCGTCGGAGGACATGGGGGCCGTGGCGTCGGCGTCGGAGGGCGAGGTCATGGGCGTCCTTCGGAAGGCGGGCGAAGGAGGAGGGCCGCCCCGGCGAGCGCCGCGGTGAGCGCGAGGGCCGCGCAGGTCAGCGCCGGACGTACGCCCCACAGCGTCCAGGCGGCGCCGAACCCGGCGGCCGCGACCAGCCGGGCAAGGGCCTGACCGGTCTGCAGGACGGCCATGCCGCTCGCCCGCCGCTCCTGGGCGACCACGGGGGCGACGAGGGCCATCAGGACACCGTCGGTGGCGGCGTAGAAGACGCCGACCAGCAGCAGGACGCCGGCGAGCAGCGGTCGGTCGCCCGCGGGCGAGAGCAGCAGGAGGTAGCCGCCGAGCAGCGCCACGTGCCCCGCGAGGAACGGCACGCGCCGCCCCGTGCGGTCGGCGAGCCGCCCCGCCGGGACCGCGAGCAGCAGATAGACGGCGGCGGAACCCAGCGGCAGCAGCGGGAACCACGCGACCGCGAAGTCGAGCCGCCGCTGGAGCAGGAGATAGACGAACGAGTCGCCGATGGTGGCCGCGCCGAGCAGGGCGGCGGCGATCAGGACGCGCCGGAAGGCGGGGACGCGCAGGAGCCCGAAAACGCCGGGAGCCCGGCCGACGGGACCTCCGGGACCTCCGGGACCCCCAGGGCCCCCGGGACCTCCGGGACCCCCAGGGCCCCCGGGACCTCCGGGACCCCCAGGGCCCCCGGGACCTCCAGGACCCCCAGGGCCCCCGGGACCTCCGGGACCCCCAGGGCCCCCGGGACCCTCAAGACCCTCAGATCGCTCCGACCTCCCCGGCGTCCCCGCACGCCCCCGCACCCCCGCCTCCCCCGGCACGAACGCGACCAGCATCAGCACCCCGAGCAGGCCGAAGCAGAAGCTGACCACGAACACCGCGTCGTACGCGTCCGCGGTGGCCCAGAGCAGCGAGAACGCGGCGAGCGGCCCGAGCAGCGCGCCCGTCGTGTCCATCGCGCGGTGCACACCGAACGCGCGGCCCAGCGCGTCGGGCGGACTGCTCAGCGAGATGAGCGCGTCGCGCGGCGCGGTGCGCACGCCCTTGCCGATGCGGTCGGCGGCGAGCGCCGCGCCGATCCCCGCGGTGGCGCCGCCGGCGAGCGGCAGCCCGAGCCGGGAGAGGGCGGAGAGTGCGTAGCCGCCGCCGGCGACCAACTTGTGCCGCCCGCGGCGGTCGGCGGCGTACCCGCCGGCCAGCCGCACCAGGGCGGTGACCCCGTTGTAGAGCCCGTCGAGGAAGCCGAACTGCAGCGGCGACAGGCCGAGTTGGAGGACGAAGTAGAGCGGAAGGACGGCGGTGACCATCTCGGAGGAGATGTCCGTGACCAGGCTGACCGCGCCCAGCGCGAGGACGGGCCCCGCGACGCGGCCGCGCCCGGCCCCGGAACGCTCCGGGGTCGTGGCGGCCGCGTCGCCCTTGGTGGCCGCGCCGGTGGAAGCGAGGTACATCGCAGCGCTCCCGCCGGATCAGTGGCAGGAGTAGGACGGGCTGGTGTCCTTCGTCGAGCCGTCCGTGGCGACGAGGTTCCAGGAGAAGCCCGTGTCCGTGAAGTTGAGCTTCACCACGCCGAAGGTCTTGGTGAGCCGCTTCTGGCTGTTGGGCTGGACCTCCTCGATGTCGTACGGGTTGGCGCCGCCCATGCCGCCGAGCAGCTCGACGATGCCGTTCGCGTCGGCCTTGCCGTCGGGGGTCTGCGGCGCGAACCGCTCGTAGTGGTGGTCGTGGCCGTTGAGGACCAGCTCGGCCTTGTTGTCCTGGAGCAGCTTCCAGACCGGCCGGCTCACCGGGTCGTTGCCGTGCTCGCCGGAGGAGAAGAGCGGGTGGTGCCAGTACGCGGCCACGCACTTCTTGGCGTTGGCGGCGAGGTCGTCCTTGAGCCAGTCGATCTGGTCGTCGTCGTCGAAACTGTTCGAATCGAGCGCGATGAAGTGCCAGTTGCCCTGGTCGAAGCTGTAGTAGCTCTCGCCGTCGGGGTAGGCGACGGAGCCGAAGTAGGACTTGTAGCCGGCGAGCGCGCCGGCCGGGTCGTAGGTCTCGTGGTTGCCCGCGACGGGATGCGTCTTGCTTTTGAAGGCGCCCCACGTCTTGTCGTAGTACTTCTGGAAGTCCTTCAGGCGGGCGTCGTCGTACTGGTTGTCGCCCATGGTCAGCACGAACGACGGATTGATCTCCTTGACCAGGGCGGCCGTCCTGGGGTGCTTGCAGCTGCTGCTGCTCGCGGTGCACTGCTCGGCGATGTCTCCCGCGGCGACCGCCGTGAACCCCGCCCTGGACGAGGCGGTGGGGGAGGCGTCGGCCTGTCCGGCCGGGGACCAGAGCAGCACGCCGCCGACGAGGGCGAGCGAGGCGCCAGCGGCGACGGGGATGCCCCAACGGGCTCTGGGTGTACGGGAGTTCATGGCGCGGGGGGTGGGCGACATGTCGGTCTCCTCGGTTGCCGTGTTGTCCCGGGGAATCCTGGCGATGCGACATGTGCGCGTCAATAACTCGGGCTGAATTATTGTTAGGAAAGTTTCCTTCCAGTGTTCATCCAGGGATTGCGGGAGGGAGAGCGGGGTGGCCGGATGTGGTCGTCCGGGCGTTGTCAGTGGTCTCGCCTAGGGTGGCGAGCGTGGGGACAGGTGGCGTGAGCAGGGGCTGAGTGAGGCGGCAGTGGCGATGACGGTGGAGACGGGGGCGCGGGTGGCCGGGTCGGCGTGGGCCGACGGCGCCGCCGTCCTCGTACGCTCCTGCGCGGCCGTCTTCCTGCCCGCGGAGGTCCCCCGGGAGGGGCGGATCGCCTTCTGGCGGCCGGATGGGGGCGCGCTGCCGGATCCGCCGGGGTCGGCATCGGAGTCGGGGTCGGGGTCGGGACCGGGCCCGGTGGTACGAGGGGACCTCGTGGTCGCCCGCAAGCACGGCAAGGGCGCGCGTGGCCGCACCGTGCCCGCGCTCTTCGTGCCGGTCACCGAAGCGATGCCGCTCCTGCTCGGCACCGGCCACTCACCCTCGTATCCACGTGGCCATGCTGATGCCCACACCGGCGTCCATCCCGCCGTGGCCTGCTGGGCGCTGGCCGCCCGGCACGCGCTGCACCTGGCGGCGCGGGGCAGGCTGTTGCCCGGTCTGACCGCGGAGGACCAGGACGCGTGGCGCGCGGGGCCGCTGGACGAGGCCGACGTCGCCCAGCTGCGGGCCATCGCCGCCGCGCTGCCCGCACAGGCGCACGCGGTACCGCTGCCCGGCCCCGGGCCGCTGCGGTTGCCGCAGCCGTTCGCGCTGGTCAGGGCCTTCGTCGACGCGGTGGCCGACGCCCTGCCGCGTACTCCGGCGGCGGTCCACGCGGTCGGCGCGCCGTTCGCCGCGCGCGAGCCGCAGCGGCTGCCGGGGGCGCGGGAGTGGGCGGCGGAGGTCGCGGCCGGCATGGACGCGGGGGTACGGGTGTCGCTCCGGCTCGACCTGCGGGCGCACGAGGTCTTCGACGGGGGCGAGGCCTCCGCCGCGGAGGCTTCCGGGGCTCCCGCCCCCGAAGGCGGCACCGCCCCCGCCGCGGTGCCCCGCGCCGCCGTGTCCAGCCCGGCCGCCGCCGTCGTCCAGGTGCACAGCCTCGCCGACCCGGCGCTCGTGACGGACGTGCCGGGGCTGTGGGTCGGCACCGACCACTTCGGGCCACGCGCGCGCGTCGACACGCTGCTCGCGCTGCGCCGCGCCGCCCGCGTCTGGCCGCCGCTCGGCAGGCTCCTGGAACGCCCGCGCCCCGACGTGCTGTCGCTGAGCGAGGAGGAGTTGTCCGACCTGCTCGGCGCGGCGGCGGGCCGGCTCGCCGCCGCGGGCGTGGCCGTGCACTGGCCCAAGGAGCTGACCCGCGGCCTCACCGCCACCGCGGTCGTCCGCCCCGCCCCCGGCACCGCGGCCGACAACTTCGACTTCTTCAAGGCCGACGAACTCCTGGAGTTCCGCTGGCAGGTGGCGTTCGGCGAGCAGGAGGAGGCGCTGACCGACGCGGAGCTCGACGTGCTGGCGGAGGCGCACCGCCCGGTCGTCCGCCTCCGGGACCAGTGGGTCCTGGTCGACCCCGAGCTGGTCCGCAAGGCACGCAAGCGGGACCTCGGCCTGCTCGACCCGGTCGACGCCCTGTCGGTCGCGCTGACCGGCACCGCGGAGGTCGACGGCGAGCGGGTGCCCGCCGTCCCCGTCGGCGCGCTCGCCCGGCTGCGCGAGCGCGTGACGGACGACCTCGACACGGTCGCCCAGCCCCCCGGCCTGCACGCCACCCTGCGGGACTACCAGCTCAGGGGCCTGGCCTGGCTGGACCGCATGACCTCGCTCGGCCTCGGCGGCTGTCTCGCCGACGACATGGGACTCGGCAAGACGATCACGCTGATCGCCCTGCACCTCCACCGGGCGCACCCCGCGCCGACGCTCGTGGTCTGCCCGGCGTCGCTGCTCGGCAACTGGCAGCGGGAGATCGAGCGGTTCGCGCCGGGCGTGCCGGTGCGCCGCTTCCACGGACCTGGCCGCACCCTGGCCGGCCTGACCGGCGGCTTCGTCCTCACCACGTACGCCACGATGCGCACCAGCGCGCCCGAACTGGCCGCCCAGAGCTGGGGACTGGTCGTCGCCGACGAGGCGCAGCACGTCAAGAACCCGCACGCGGCGACGGCGAAGGCGCTGCGCACCATCCCCTCGCCGGCCCGCGTCGCGCTCACCGGCACCCCCGTGGAGAACAACCTCTCCGAGCTCTGGGCCCTGCTCGACTGGACGACACCGGGTCTGCTCGGCCCCCTCAAGGCGTTCCGCGCCCGGCACGCCCGCCTCGTGGAGGGCGGCGAGACGGCCGAGAACGACGAGGCGCTCGACCGGCTTGCCCGCCTCGTCCGCCCCTTCCTGCTGCGCCGCAAGAAGTCCGACCCGGGGATCGCCCCGGAACTCCCGCCGAAGACCGAGACGGACCATCCGGTCACCCTCACCCGGGAACAGACCTCCCTCTACGAGGCGGTGGTGCGCGAGACGATGGCCCGTATCGAGGCGTCGGACGGCATGGCACGGCGCGGCCTGGTCATGAAGCTCCTGATGGCGCTGAAGCAGATCTGCAACCACCCCGCGCAGTACCTGAAGGACGGCCTGCTCACGACGCGGGCGGGCCGCCCCCGCTCCGGCAAACTTGAGCTCCTCGACGAACTCCTCGACACGATCCTCACGGAGTCGGAGAGCGCGGGCGCGGTGCTGATCTTCACGCAGTACGTGGAGATGGCCCGCCTCCTGGAGGCGCACCTGGCGGCCCGCGGCATCCCCGCCCAACTCCTGCACGGCGGCACCCCCGTCGCGCGGCGCGAGGAGATGGTGGACCGCTTCCAGTCGGGCGAGGTCCCGGTCTTCCTGCTGTCGCTCAAGGCGGCGGGCACGGGCCTGAACCTGACGAGGGCCGGCCACGTCGTCCACTACGACCGCTGGTGGAACCCGGCGGTCGAGGAGCAGGCCACCGACCGCGCGTACCGCATCGGGCAGACCCAGCCGGTCCAGGTCCACCGGCTGGTCACCGAGGGCACGGTCGAGGACCGCATCGCCGAACTCCTCGCCGCGAAGCAGGCGTTGGCCGACGCGGTGCTCGGCGACGGCGGGGAGTCGGCGCTCACGGAACTCTCGGACGCGGAACTGTCGGACCTCGTGGCACTGCGGAGGGCGTCGTGAACGGGCGGGGTGGCACGGTGGGCGGGGGCGGGGGCGGGGGCGGCGCGCGGCGCGGCGGCGGCCTCGGCTGGGCCAGCGGGATGAGCGAGACGAGCCGCATGGGCAGCGGCCGCGTCTTCCCCGCGCTCCCGGCGTACCCCGACCCCAAGACCCCGTTCGCCGCCTCATGGTGGGGCAACGCCTGGATCGACGCGCTGGAGGAGAGCGCCCTGGACCAGGCCCGCCTGGCGCGCGGCCGCACCTACGCGCGCGAGGGCAAGGTCGACACGATCACCGTCGCGCCGGGCCGCATCGTCGCGTACGTCCACGGCAACCGCCCCCGCCCGTACCGCGCGGAGATCCGTATGCGGACGATGCTGCCCGAGCACTGGGACCGGTTCCTGGACGCGGTCGCCACCGACCCCGCGCGCATCGCCGCCCTGCTCGACAAGGAGATGCCCCACGCCCTGGCCGACGCGGCGACCCGGGCGGACGTCCCGCTGCTCCCCGGCGCCCGCGAGCTGTCGCCGTCCTGCACCTGCCCCGACCGGGGCCACCCCTGCAAGCACGCGGCGGCCCTGGCCTACCAGACCGCCCGCCTCCTGGACGCGGACCCGTTCGTCCTGTTGCTGCTGCGCGGCGGCGAGGAACAGGACCTGCTGGAGGAGCTGTCCCGGAGGAACGCCCAGAAGTCGGCGGCGGAGGCGGCCCAGGACCGCAGAGCGAGCCGCGGCCTCCCGCCCGGCGGGCCCGCGGCACCCCCGCAGACGCCCGCCGGACCGGCGCGGACCGCCGGACCGGCGCAGACCGTCGGGGCCGCCCGGAAAGACGCGGCGGCCCCGCAAAACGCCACGGCCCCGCTAGACGCGGCAGCCCCGCCCGACACACCGCCCGACACGCGGTCCGACGCACCGCCCGACGTCCCGGACCCGGCTCCGGCCCCGCCCACCCTGCCCGGCGTCCCGGCCCGCGAGGCCCTGGCGACGGAGTACCGCTCGCCGCTGCCGGCCCCGCTCCCGCCGCCACCCCACCCTGGCGAGCCTCCGGTCCTCCCCTCCGTCCCCGGCGCCCCGGACCCGACGGCGCTGGAGTTCCTGGTGACGGACGCGGCGGCGCGCGCTCACGCCTTCCTCACCGCGGGTGCGGACCCTTTCACCGTCACGTCCCCCTGGCACGACGCGGTCCGCCTCGCCGCCTCGCACCCGGGACTCACCGGCCGCCGCACCTTCAGCCGCCAGTTCGCCGAGCTGGCCAGGTCGGTGGGGAGCACCGCCGCGGAGCTCGCCCGGGCGGCGGCGGCCTGGCGCCAGGGCGGCGAGGACGGTCTGACGGTCCTCAAATCCCCCTGGGACCCTCCGGCGGGCCCCTTCGACCGGGCCCGCGGCGCCCTGGTTGCGGCGGACCTCCCGCGCATGACGATCCACCGCAACCGCCTCACGGACGAGGACGGCACGCTGCAGCTCCGCTACGGCAAGGACGGCCGCTGGTACCCGTACGAGAGCGAGCCGGGCGGCACCGACTGGTGGCCCGAGGGCGAGGCGGACGCGGACCCGGTGGGGGCGCTGACGGGGATGACGGAGGCGTAGCGGCCCACCTGCCGGGTCGACGCGTCACGCGTACAGGTGGCTCAGCCGGTCGGTGTCGGTCGGGTAGGGGCGTTCCGCGGGGAGCAGTCGGGCGGCCGCCTCCAGGTCGTTTCCGTCCCTGACCAGGGCGTGGATCTCCCGGGCCCGGTCGGTGACGTCGGTGATCGAGACCGTCCACTCGTCCGCGTAGCGGCGTGACGCCTCGCCGGACAGGCCCAGTTGGAGGGAGCGGTGGGGGAGGGCGTTCAGGTGGAGGTCGCGTTCGGGGTCCCACTGGACGCGGGCGGGGGAGTGGCGCAGGGCGCGCTTCCAGGCGGCCTGGTCCTCGTGGAGGCCGGGGACGTAGTGGGAGAGGCAGGCGTTGCGCAGCGCCCAGTCGAAGCCGTCACGGGAGATCTCCACGGCCAGGACCGTCTGCTGACCGTCCTTCGTGGCCCAGCCGCAGCGGTACATCATCCAGAGGAAGGACGGCTTGATCCATGTCATGCGCTCCCGCTTCCAGGCGGCGGGGAAGCGGCCGGTGCGGGCCGCGGGGACGCCGAGCTCGGGGGCGTACGCCTGGTAGACGGTGACCGTCGTGTCTGTGTGCAGGGCGCGGATCTGGTGGCGGGGGACGGGGGCGGGAGTCGTGGGCGCCGAGGCGGTGACGGTCGTGTCGGGGGTGGCGTGCCGGGAGTTCATAAGGCATCAGCGTGCAGCCGCCGTCCGTGGAGCGCCAGCGAATTTGCCGGCGGCCGCGTTACCGTGAGGGCCAGGGACGTGGCGTGGGTGTGCGCGGCGACGTGCGGTAAGGGGCTCTCGTGGATGCTGAGTTGGCGGCGCTCGCGGCGGCGGGTGCGACGGCGCTCGTGCAGCAGATGGTGACCGACGGGTGGACGCAGGCGCGCGACCGGGTCGCCCGGTTCTTCGCGCGCGACGGCGCCGACGGGAGCGGGAGCGGCGCGGGCCCCGACGCGAGTCATCTGGTCGGCGAGCTGGATGAGGCCCGCGCCGAGGTCGTTGCCGCGCGCCGGGCCGGCGACGAGGAGACGGCGGGCGACGTGCGGACGGAGTGGCGGTCGCGGCTGCGGCGCAGGCTCGCGGCGGATCCGGCGGCCGCCGACGAACTCCGTTCGCTGCTCGCCGGGTTGGACGTCGACGGTGACCCGGACGAGGGGCGCGGCTCCGTGCACAACAAGATCTACGGCGGGGTGCACCACGGCACCGTGATCCAGACCGGGAGCATGAGCGTCATCGAGAACCGTTGACGTCCGCGGATGTGCCGCGCCCCGGCGCCGCGCCTGGGCCGTCCGCCGCCCGTCGGCCGTCCGCCGGCCGTCCGTCGCTCAGAAGTCGACGCGCGTCCGCTCGTCGAGCCGCGCCACCGAGTCCTGCTTGAACGCCTTCTCGTAGTCGCCGCGGATCTCCTCGATCTGCGCGTCCCGCCTGCGGTCCTGGGCCGTCGGATAGAGCAGGATCAACTCGTACGAACGCTCGCGCTCGATCTTCCCGTTCGAGTCGCGCCACTGCCCCCGACCGTCCTGCACGGTGAGACCGTCGGGGAAGTCGGGCGTGACCTGCTGGTCGATGAAGCGCAGGAACTGCTTGTCGGTCACCGCGGGTCCGCCGTCGGGCCGTTCGGTGCCGAAGAACAGCCGCGTCTCGGTGAAGGGCTTGCCGCGGGCGGCCGTCGTCGCGGCGCCCTCGCCGTCCAGCGTGGCGTACGCGGCGGGCGCGCCGACGGCCAGTACGGCGGTGACGGCGACGGCCACGGTCAGCCGGGTGCGGGAGATCCGGGGGAGGGTGAGGGCCATGGGGCGTTCCCTTTCGGAGGAGAGTCGGAGGGGAGATGGAGCGGAGAGGCCGGCCGCGCCCAGCCGTCGGGTCGTCGGCGCGCTGGTCCGGGCGGCCGTAGATCCCTAACGCCGGCAGACGGCGGCGGACACGCGTACGTCCGGCCTCTCGGCTCTCAGGCCCTCATCTCCCTCAGTTCTCAGCCCCTCATCCGCCCAGGCGGTACGACGCCACGTCCCGCCAACCCCGGCCCGGGCCGTCCGTCGCGATCAGGTCGACCGTCATCACCTCGGCGGTCAGCGGGAGGGCGGAGGCGAACCTCGCCTCCAGCGCGTCGTAGGCCGCCTCGTACGTGTCCGGGCCCTCGTGGTTCGCGAGGGTGAGGTGGGGCGCGAGGGGCGGGTCGAAGATGCCTCGGTAGGGGACCGCTTCGGGCCAGCGGGCGGTGACGGACCGGGTGAGGGCGCGTACCGGGGTGTCCGGGGCCGGCGGGAGGTAGAGGACACCCGGGTAGCGGCGGAAGGCGCCGAAGGTGAGGGTGAAGGGGGCGTGGGCGGCGAAGAGCGCCCGCAGCTCGGCGTCGGTCGACGCGGTGAGGCGGGACTCGTTCAGGAACGGGTAGAGCACCGTCACATGGGCCGGGAAGCCCGCCGTCACCAGCGGGTTCGCCTCGGGGACGCGGATGGTCAGGGCCGTGTCGCCGGGGAGGTCGGGCCAGCCACCACCGTCCGCCTCCTGGCCGGCGCCCTCCGCCTCGGTTCTGATCTCCGTGTCTGTCTTCGTGCCGATCTTCGTGCTGGCTGTTGTCGTGCCGGGGGCCGTGCCAAGTGCCGTACTGACCGTCGTGCTCATCGTCTTACGCGCCGGACGCCGTCCGCCCCACGCGGTGCAGCCGTGCCGAGAGATGGTGCTGCAACGGCCGGCCGACCGCCGCCATGTCGTGTGTGAACGTGAGGGTGCCGTCGTCGCCCGGCACGTAGCGGCGACGGGTGGCGGTGACCTCCTTCGCGGTGGGCGTGAGCGCCACGTCACCGGCGGCGAGGTCGACCGTGCCGTCGGACGCCCGGCCGACCGCGAGCTCCGCGATGCCGGTGGGCTGGGTGATCAGCGCCTCCACGCGTCCCTCCGGCTGCAGCCGCCACCAGCCGCTCTCCCGGGCGGCGGGACGCAGCGGGGCGCCCTCGGCGTCGAGGATCCACGCCCGCGCCTCGTACCGGAGGAAGGGGCGGCCGTCGTGGCTGAAGGTGACTTCCTGGGCGTAGTCGAAGTCCGCGGGAAGTGAGGGGTATTCGCCGTGGCCCCGGCCGTGCCACGTGCCGAGGAGCCAGAGCACCGGGGTCAGGAGGGCGTGCGGTGCGGGCGTCGCGTCGGGGTCGAGGCTGTCGGGGTACGGATGTTCCGGAGCGAGGTCGAACACGGGCGGACTCCTGGGGGTCGGTTCGGGTTGGTGCGGGCCGGTGCAGGCCGGTGCCGCAGGGAAGCTTAGGGCGCGGCCTCCGCTCCGACGCACGGCCCGGGTGTGGCCCGGCGCGCGCACGAACCGCCCCCGGGCCCCGGAGGGCGACGGGCTCCACCCCGCTCTCGTAAGACGCCGTCTTCCGCCGCGTCACCCGATTCCCGTACGTTGCCCGGGACTTGGCGACGGCACGGTGTGAGAGGGCGGTGGGCGTGATGGTGCGCAGAGGCGTGGGCGGTCTGCTGGTGGGGGCTCTCGTGGGCTGGGGGGTGCTCGGCGGATTCGCGACCGGAGCGGCAGGGGCAGCCGGGGCGGCAGAGGCAGCCGGGGCAGCAGGGGCAGCCGCGTCACCGGACTCCCCGTACTCCGCCACGACCGGCGTCGGCGTCCACAACGCCTACGAGAAGGCCAAGTACCCCTACTTCGCCGACGCCCTCGACTCGGGCGCCTCGATGCTCGAACTCGACGTGTGGACCAACGTGTTCGGCAGCGGATGGCGCGTCTCGCACAGCAACCCCCTCGGCAACGACAACAACTGCGAGAACGCCCAGAACCCCGCCGAACTGCGCACCAAGGCGCGCAACCAGAGCCTCGCGGGATGCCTGAAGGACATGCGCAGCTGGCACGACGCCCACCCCGGGCATCGCCCGATCCTCCTGAAGGTGGAGATGAAGGACGGGTTCCAGGGCCGGAACAAGCGCGGGCCCGCCGACCTCGACGCGCTCCTGACCGGCGTGCTCGGCGACGCCGTCTATCGCCCCGGACAACTCGCCGCCGGACACGCGGGACTCGACGACGCCGTACAGGACAAGGGCTGGCCCACCCGCTCCGCACTCGCCGGGAAGTTCCTGGTCGAGCTGATACCCGGCACCGTCGAGCAGGGCAACCCCGCCGACACCCTCTGGACGGACCGCGAGTACGCCACCCATCTGCGCGACCTCGCCGCCGCGGGCCGCCTCGGTGAGGCCGCGGCGTTCCCCGCCGTGCTCGGCGCGGAGGCGGGCGATCCGCGCGGGCGGTACGCGGACGCGTCGATCCGGCCGTGGTTCGTGGTGTTCGACGGGGACGCCTCCGCGTACGCGGGCGGCTCCATCGACACCCGCTGGTACGCGGACCGCCGCTACCTCGTCGTCATGACCGACGCCCACAACGTCGCCCCCGCCATCGACGGCACGCGGCCGACCGAGGCGCAGGCCAAGGAGCGTGTGGCGCTGCTCGCGGGGAAGCAGGCCAGCATCGTCTCCGCCGACTGGTACCCGCTGCCCGGCGTCCTCGCGACCGTCCTTCCGCGCGGCTGAGGCGCCCCCGCCGCGTCGCATCACGGGGAGGGGACGTCAGGGCCGGAGCCTCAACAGGAGTGGACGTCAGGGCTGAAGCCGGACCCACACCGGCGCGTGGTCCGACCCCGCCGCGTCCCTGCGTACCGCCGGATCGCCGTCCGCCACCGACGGCAGCGCGGCCGCCGCGGCGCCCGGCGCCCCCGTGCCCGCCGACCGCACCTGGTCCAGGAGGCCGCGGCTGACCAGCACATGGTCGATGAGTTCGCGGCGCCCCGCGTGGATGCGGGAGAAGCGCCGGTCGGCCGGGATCAGCGGGGCCACGTCCCACAGCCGGGCCGCGTCACCCTTGTCGGGGCGGTCGAAGCCGGGCGTGCCGATCTCGGATCCCGGCGGGCCGAGCAGGATCTGTGTCGTCGCCGCCCCGACCTCGTCGTTCAGGTCGCCGAGCACCGCCACCCGGTGTTCGCGGCCGTCCCCTTGCAGCAGCCGGTCGGCGAGCGCGCGCAGCGCGGTGGCCTCGGCCGCGCGCCGGAAGAGGGCGTAGGCGCCGTACCGGGCCCGCTCGCCCTCGTCGCGCGGCTGGAAACGGCCGCCCGGATAGGACAGCAGCTTCGACTTGAGGTGGCAGGCGACCGCGTCGAAGAAGAACGCCCGCGTCGACACCGACACCGCGAGGAAGCCGCGCCCGGCCCGCCCCGACGTCCGCCCCGCGTCGTCGCCCTGCACCGCACGGAGCGGCTCCGGGAAGGCGTCCTCGTCGGCGATGACGGAGACGGGCAGGCTGGTGAGGAAGCCGACCCGGATGCCCCGGTCGTCCGGGTGCCCGGAGAGCGTGACGTGCCAGGTGCCGTCGAGCAGCCCCGCCAGGTCCTCCAGGGCCGCCGGGTCGCCGACCTCCTGCACGGCGAGGACGCTCGGCCCGAGCGCGGTGACGGTCGCCGCGAGCGACGCCAGCTTCGCCTCGTAGGCGGTCTTGTCCTTGGGGCCGTACGCCCCGCCGGGGCGGTAGAGGTTCTCCAGGTTCCACGTGCCGATGATCACGACCGACTCCTTCGTCCGTCCACGAGCCCGTTCCGTGTGCCCGGCCCACGGGCGCGCCGTCCCTGCGCAGCCTGCTCGCGAAACCGGCTCCGCGACAGCCCCCCGGTATGCGCACTCGCACTACCGTGAAGAGATGACGACGCCTCCCGCACCCGGCCCCGCCGGACTCCGCACCCCGGGCCCCGCCGACCTGGTCGTCACCGGCTGCACGGCGCTGACCCACGACGCGCGAGGGGAGATCGTCTTCGTCGACGACGCCACGATCGTCGTACGCGAGGGACGCATCGCCTCGGTCACGGCGGGCGCCCCCGACGACCCGCCCGCGAACGCCGCCGAACACCTCGACGGGCGTGGCACCGTCGCCCTCCCCGGCCTCGTCAACTGCCACACCCACACCCCGATGGTGGCCCTGCGCGGCCTCGCCGAGGACCTGCCGGCGCACTCCTGGTTCAACGACTGGATCTGGCCCGTCGAGTCCAACCTCACCGAACGGATCGTCGGACTCGGCGCCCGGCTCGCCTGCGCGGAGATGATCCGCGGCGGCGTCACCACCTTCGCCGACCACTACTTCGCGATGGACGAGGTGGCCGCCGCCACAGCGGAGAGCGGTCTGCGCGCCGTCCTCGGCCAGGCCTACTTCAGCTCCCAGGGCCCCGAAGGCCGCGCCGCCTCCCTCGACTTCGCGCTCCGGCAGCGCGGCGCCGCCGACGGCCGCATCACCACCTGCCTCGCCCCGCACGCCCCGTACACCGTCGACGAGAGCGACCTCGCCGCCACCGCCGAACTCGCCCGGGACCACGGCCTGCTCGTCCACATCCACGCCGCCGAGAACCGCGAGCAGACCGCCAACAGCCTGGCCCGGCACGGCCGCACCCCCATCGAGCTCCTGGAGCGCGCCGGGCTTTTCGACGTCGACGTCCTCCTCGCCCACACCACCGGCCTCGACACCGCCCGCGACCTGCCCGTGCTGCGCCGCGCGGCCGGCCGCGCCGCCGTCGCCTCGGCGCCCCGCGGCTACCTGAAGTTCGGCTGGGACACCACTCCCGTACGGGCGCTGCGCGAGGCGGGCGTCCCGGTCGGCCTGGCCACCGACGGGGCGGCCTCCAACAACACCCTCGACGTGTGGGAGTCGATGGCGCTCACCGCACTCGTCCAGAAGTACGTGGAGCGCGACCCCACCTGGCTCACCGCCCGCCAGGCCCTGGACCACGCCACCCTGCAGAGCGCGCGGGCCGTCGGCCTCGGCGACGAGATCGGCTCCCTCGCCCCGGGCCGGCGCGCCGACCTCGTCCTCGTCGACGTGACGGGACCGCACACCCAGCCCGTGCACGACCTCGCCGCCACCCTCGTGCACAGCGCACGCTCCGCCGACGTGCGCACCACGATCGTGGCCGGCCGCGTCCTGATGCGCGACCGCGCACTGCTGACCCTCGATGTGCCGGAAATCGTGGCCGAGTTGAACGCCCTGCTCCCCGACCTGGTCGACCGCGGCCACGGCAAGCGGATCCAGGAGTACGAGGGGTGAGGGGCGGCGCCACCGAGATTTCCGAAAGTTCTTCGCCCGCGAGCGATGAGTTCCGCGAACCCCGCAGGTCCACCCCTTCGCAGACGTACGCGCCCGAAGGGTGGAGGAGACACGCCATGGGACTTCCGGACATCGTCACGCGCGAGGAGTGGCTCGCGGCGCGTGAGGAGCTCCTCGCCAAGGAGAAGGCCGCCACCCGCGCCCGTGACGCGCTCAACGCCGAGCGGCGCGGGCTCCCGATGGTCGAGGTCGACAAGGAGTACTACTTCGACGGCTCGGACGGGAAGGCGACCCTGCTCGACCTCTTCGACGACCGGGACCAACTGATCGTCTACCACTTCATGTTCGCCCCAGAGTGGGACGCGGGATGCCGCAGCTGCTCCGGATTCCTCGACCAGATCGGCCACCTCGGGCATCTGCGGGCCCGCTCCACCAACTTCGTCGCCGTCTCGCGCGCCCCGTTCACCAAGCTGCTGACCTTCAAGGCCCGCATGGGCTGGACCGTCCCCTGGTACTCGACGAACGGCGGCGACTTCAATCACGACTTCGGCGCCTCCTTCGCCGAGGAGCCCCGCGACGTGCCCGCCGTCAACTGCTTCCTGCGCTACGGCGACCGCGTCTTCCACACGTACGCGACGTTCGCCCGCGGTCTCGACGGCCTCGGCTCCACCTCCAGCCTCCTCGACCTCACCGCGCTCGGCCGGCAGGAGGCGTGGGAGAGGCCCGCGGGTCGGTCCTCGGCGCTCGGCGTCCCGGCGGGCAGCGCGCGGGTGCGCTACCACGACGAGTACGAGGACTGACGACCGGTCACCGGCCCCAACTCCGTTGCAGTTCGGTCACGTTGCGCGTCCTTGGCGCCGCCCCGTGCGTTCTCATCCGTACAGGAAGAACGACACGGGGGACAGGGATGATGATGACGAACGGACGTACGGTGCTGGAGCGTTTCCCCGCGGGCGGACCGCGCGGGTCGTGGCCCGCGGAGGAGTTCGCGCGGGCCCGCCGCCAGGAGGGTCAGGACGCGGAAGTGGTCATGGACCTGGCCTCGGACACCTTCTTGGTGACGGTCCCCGAACCATGGCAGGCCGCGGCATGAAGAGCTGCTCCTGAGGGCCCGTCAGGGCCCCTCAGGGGCGCGGGGAACGGCGCGCCCAGCCCCCACCCACCCGCACAAGAAGAACCGCCCAACCCGGCGGAGCGCTCACGCGCTGAGCGCCCGGGACCACCCCGGCGTCGTCCCCGTCTCCTGGCACAGCGCCAGATAGAGCGGGATCGGCGGAGTGTAGGGGACGTCGTCCGGCGGGCGATTGATGAGCACCGGACGGCACTCGGCGTCCCGCACCACCGCCCCGGCCGAATAGTCGACGGGCGCGGGCCACTCCATGGCGACATCGGAGTCCGCGGGCACGATCCACCACCAGCGCGCCCCGTCCTCGTACACACACCCCACCCGGGGCAGCCGGGACATCACCCGGGGCCCGAACGAGGCGGGGACCGCCACCGCGTCGCAGCCGAGCGGCTCGGTCATGCCCTCGGGCAGATCGAGCCGCGGGAGCGGCGACGCCGCCGACGGTGTCCCGGCGCGCTGTCGTTGCCGCGACAGCCGGACCAAGGTGGTCAGATCCAACGGCCGCACCGTACCCGCGCTCACATGCCCCCCGCCCGCATCACTGCCACGTTCGATCGATCTGTTCTACGCACACGCCGACGTCGACACCGGCGCCGTTCTCGGCAACTCCGCCCACACCGTGAGCCCGATACCGGGCCCCGCGTCGTGGACGCCCCACGCGCTGCTCACCGCGTCGACGAGAAGCAATCCCCTCCCGTGCTCCTCGTCGGCCCCCCTGTGTACCGGGCGCGGCGTTCCTGAACCGCACCCTTCATCACGTACGGCGATGCGCAGCTTCTCCGGATCTGCGCAGAGCTCGCAGATGATCCGCCTGCTCGCGGTGTGCACCACGGCGTTGGTGACCAGTTCGGAGAGAACGAGTGCCGCCGCGTCGCAGGCGTCGTCGTCGCGCACCGCCCACCCGTCGAGCTGCGTGCGCATCAGGCGTCTGGCCTGGGCGACGGAGCCGGGACGTGGTGCGAGGGCGAAACTGACGCAGACCTCGGCGTCCTCGGGCCATGCCAGGGCGAGATCGCCGGGGCGGCCTTCGGTGGCTTCGGTTCGTAACGGCGCGGGCGGAGTCACGCTTTCCACTATCGCCCCGCCCCGAACACCTTGGCAAGGGCCACTCTGAAATGTGCACAGTGGCGTGTTCCTCCGGGACGGCGCATGGCACACTGCTCGCTACGGCTCGCGGTGCGGTGCGAGTTGAGGCAACGCGCCAGTCAGGTGGAGGTAGCAGACGTGAGCGAACCGCGGTCCGCGCCGACCGTCGGCCAGGTCGTTCTCGGTCGTCGCCTGCAGGACCTGCGCGAGAGCGCGGGCCTGAAACGCGAGGAGGCCGCGAAGATCCTGCGCGTCGCCCCCGCCACCGTCCGCCGCATGGAGACGGCCGAGGTCGCGCTGAAGATCCCGTATCTCCAGCTGCTCCTGAAGTCCTACGGCGTCGCGGACGACGAGGCCGAGGCCTTCGTGACGCTCGCCGAGGAGGCGAACAGACCTGGCTGGTGGCAGCGGTTCCACGACATCCTGCCCGGCTGGTTCAGCATGTACGTCAGCCTGGAGGGCGCCGCCAGCCTGATCAGGTCGTACGAACCCCACTTCGTGCCCGGACTCCTGCAGACCGAGGAGTACGCGCGCGGCGTGATGCGCTCCGGCGCCATCGGCCAGACCCGGCCCGCGGACATCGAGCGGTACGTGGCGCTGCGCATGGAACGCCAGTCGCTGCTCACCCGCGAGGACGCGCCCCGGCTGTGGGTGGTGATGGACGAGACCGCGCTGCGCAGGCCCGTGGGCGACGGCGACGTGATGCGGGACCAGATCGACCGGCTCCTCGAAGCCGCCGAACTGCCCCATGTCACCCTGCAGGTCGCGCCGTTCGCGGCGGGCCCGCACCCCGGCACGTACGGACCGTTCGTGCTCTTCCGCTTCGCCATGGCGGAGCT
Source organism: Streptomyces sp. NPDC005863 (assembly GCF_042871345.1). Taxonomy (NCBI): domain Bacteria; kingdom Bacillati; phylum Actinomycetota; class Actinomycetes; order Kitasatosporales; family Streptomycetaceae; genus Streptomyces; species Streptomyces sp. NPDC005863. The sequence continues at coordinate 29,467 of NZ_JBIAII010000011.1, forward strand.
GCCCGACATGGTCTACAGCGAGTACCTGACCGGCGCCGTCTACCTGGACGCGCGCCGAGAGGTGGCCACCCACCTGGAGGTCATGGACCGCATGGCGGCGCAGGCCGCCACCGCACAACGCACGAAGGAGATCCTCCGGGACCTCCGCAAGGAGCTGTGACAGACATGGACCGACATCGAGCCGGAACGCGCCCTGCCGGTCCGCGTTCTCCCGGGGCCCGCGACGACTCGCGCAGCGAGGCCCGCGCGGAATCCCGGATCTACAACGGCATGCCCGCCCGCGACCTCGGCACCGAGGGCTGGCACAAGCCGTGGAGCGGCGGCAACGGCGGCAACTGCCTGGAGGCCATGAAGCTGGCCGACGGCCGGGTCGCCGTGCGGCAGTCGGCCGACCCCGACGGCCCCGCGCTGATCTACACGCACGGCGAGATCACCGCGTTCATCCAGGGCGCGAAGTCGGGTGAGGCGGACTTCCTGCTGTCGTGACCCCCGCCGTCCGCCCACGTCCGGAGCCCGTCCGCCGCGCACGTCTGGAGCTCGTATGACCGACTCGTCCTCGTCGTACATCGACACCGGCAAGCCGCACCCCGCCCGGATGTACGACTGGTTCCTCGGCGGCAAGGACAACTACCCGGTGGACGAGGAGATGGGCCGCCGGCTCGTGGCCCTGGACGGGCGGGTCCTGACGACGGCGCGCGCCAACCGGGCGTTCATGCAGCGTGCCACGCGCTGGCTGGCCTCCCAGGGCGTACGGCAGTTCCTCGACATCGGCACCGGCATACCGACCGAGCCGAACCTCCACCAGATCGCCCAGGGGATCGCGCCGACGACGCGGGTCGTCTACTGCGACAACGATCCCATCGTCCTCGCGCACGCCGAGGCGCTGCTGCGCTCGACCCCGCAGGGCGTCACCGAGTACATCCAGGCGGACTTCCGCGAGCCGGAGAAGATCCTCGAAGAGGCTGCGCGGGTCCTGGACATGGAGCGGCCCGTCGCCCTCTCGCTCGTCGCGCTGCTGCACTTCATCGCGGACGAGGACGGCGCGTACGACCTGGTGGACCGGTTGATGCGGGCCCTGCCGCCCGGCAGCCACCTGATGCTGTCGCACGGCACGGCCGACTTCACCCCGCAGACGGCCCGGCAGGCCGCGGAGCTGTACGAGGCGCGGGGCATGACGCTGGCGCTGCGCTCGCACGCGGAGGTGGAACGGTTCTTCGCGGGGTACGAACTGGTGATGCCCGGCGTCGCCGTGCTCGACCGCTGGAAGCCGGAGCTGGGCGAGTGGACCCCGGAGTCGGACGAGGGGCCGACGCCGGGGTACGGGGGCGTGGCGCGCAAGCGGTGAGCCGGCCGGGCCGGGGTGACCTGCTGGCCGTCAGCTCGTCTGCCCGTCTGCCCGTCTGCCCGTCTGCCCGTCAGCCCGGCCCGTCAGTCAGACGGCCGTCAGTTCGTCAGCCAGTTCAGCTCGTGCGCCAGGGTTTTGGCGACGGCGCGGACGCGGTGGTGCAGCGGCGACTGTTCGCGCGGAAGGACCAGGTGGATCGTCAGGCCGGGTGCGCCGTGCAGCGGGCGCCAGGTGATGCCGGGCGGCGGCGCGGTGGCGGCGGCCTCGCCGGCCGGGGCGAGGGTGAGCCCGTCGCGCAGGTCGCGCTGCGACATGTCGAAGGAGACCGTGGGCGTGCGGAAGCGGAGATCTGGCCCGGCCTCGCGGAACAACGCGGCCAGCTGGTCGTGGATCACGGGGTTGGCCGCCCGGTCGGGGAGTCGCAACGGATACGCGGCCGCGGCGGCGACCTCGACCTCCGGCTGCGCGGCCAGCGGATGGTGCTCCGCCAGCTGGACGCCGATCCGCGCCCGCCGCAGCAGGTACCGCCGCACGCCACGGCCCGGCTGTTCACCGCGGGTGATCCCGGCATCGATGCGGCCGTCGGCGACCGCGGGGGAGATCTCGGGCGTCGCCATCGGCACCGCGCCGACCTCGAGTCCGGGGCTGCCGCGCAGCAACTCGTCCACCAGGGCCGGAACCGTCCCGGACCCGGCGCTGAGGCTGTAGCCGATGCGGAGCGTGCCCAGCTCACCGGCGCCCGCCCGCCGGGCGGTGTCCCATGCCCGGTCAAGGGCCGCCAGCGCGGGCGGCGCGGACTCCGCCAGAGCCGCGCCGGCCGAGGTCAATACGACGCTCCGCGTGTCTCGCACCAGGAGCGCGTTGCCGAGTTCCTTTTCCAGTCGGCGAATCCGGGCACTGAGTGCGGGCTGCGCGATACCGATGCGGGCGGCCGCGCGGGTGAAGTTCAACTCCTGCGCCAACACCAGGAAGTACCGCAGGCTGACCGTATCCGGTGCCATGTGCCCTCCCTGCCGATCCGCCGATCCGCCGATCCGCCGATTGATAACGATCCGTTCTCAGGCTATCCCGAATTGGTCTTTCCCCCGGCCCCAAGTCGGGCCCTAGCCTGCGCATATGACGATTCGACCGATCGCGATCCCGGACATCGCACGCGCACTCACCCGCCCCGCCGCCCCTGTTCTGGAAGGAGGGCGTCATGCATAAGGTGCTGGTCCTGTATCGCAAGCCCGATGACCCCGACCACTTCCGCGATTACTACGTGACCCATCACCTGCCCCTGGTCAGGAAATGGCCCGGCCTGCTTGCGTGGCGCTACAGCTTCGATGTGGCGGCTGCTGAGGGAGAGCCGCCGTATTTCGCGGTATTCGAGGGCGACTTCGCCGACGCCGCCGCCATGACCGCGGCGCGGACCTCGCCGCAAGGCCGACGGCTGGCGGCCGATGTCGCCAACTACGCCACCGGCGGTGTGGACGTCATCGACTATCCGGTGCGGGACGGCACGGACGGTACGGACGGCACCGGCTGAGGCGGGCGGGGCGTCGGGTCTTCTCACCGCCGTCGGCCGCCGGGGGCGCGCGGCTCGCACCGTCATCGGTCGCCGGGCGGCGCGCGGATCACACCGTCATCGGCCGGTCGTACGGCGTGATCGGACTCGGCAGCTCCGTGCTGCCCGTCAGCCAGCGGTCCACCGCCGCCGCGACCGCGCGGCCCTCCGCGATGGCCCAGACGACGAGCGAGGCGCCGCGTGCCGCGTCGCCCGCCGCGAAGACGCCGGGGACGTTGGTCGCGAAGTGCGCGTCGCGGGCGAGCACCCCGCGCCCGTCCAGCTCCGCGCCCAGCTGTTCGAGCAGCCCGCCCGCCGTGCGGTCGGGCCCGGAGAAGCCGAGCGCGAGCAGGACCAGGTCGACCGGAAGCACCCGTTCCGTGCCCGGCACCGGGCGCCGGTCCGCGTCGACCTCCGTCAGGTGCAGGGCCCGCACCCGCCCCGCCGCGTCACCGCTGAACCGGAGCGTGGACGCGGCGAACAACCGCGCGTCGGCGTCCGCGACGGGCGCCGTCCGCAGCCGGCCGGCCTCCTCGTGTGCCGCGGAGAGCCGGTAGATCTTCGGGTACGTCGGCCAGGGCTCCGCACGCTCGTCGCGCGCCTCGCCGGGGCGTGCGTAGATGTCCAACTGCGTGACGGACGCGGCCCCTTCCCGTACCGCCGTGCCCAGACAGTCGGCCCCGGTGTCACCCCCGCCCACGATGGCGACGTGCCGGCCCGCGGCGCTCAGCGGCGAGGCACCCAGGTCCCCCTGGCACACGCGGTTGGCGAGCGGCAGATACGCCATGGCCTGCTCTATGCCGTCCAGTTCGCGACCCGGCGCGTCCAACTCCCGCCACGCCGTCGCGCCCACGGCGAGCACCACCGCGTCGTGCCGGCTCCGCAGCTCGGCGGCGGCCACGTCCCGGCCCACCTCCGTCGACGTCCGAAAGCGCACTCCCTCCGCGGTCAACTGCCCGATTCTGCGCTCCAGATGGTGCTTCTCCATCTTGAAAGCGGGGATCCCGTACCGCAGCAGCCCGCCGGGCAGGTCGTCCCGCTCGTACACGGCGACGGTGTGTCCGGCCCGCGTCAACTGCTGCGCGGCGGCGAGCCCCGCGGGCCCCGACCCCACGACGGCGACGGTCCTGCCGGAGTGGCGTTCCGGGGCCCGGGGCGGGGCGAGACCGTCGGCCCAGATGCGGTCGGCGATCGCCACTTCGACGTTCTTGATGGTCACCGCGGGCTGGTTGATCGCGAGGACGCAGCCCGCCTCGCACGGCGCGGGGCAGAGCCGACCGGTGAACTCGGGGAAGTTGTTCGTGGCGTGCAGCCGGTCCGCCGCCGCGTGCCAGTCGGCGCGCGAGACCAGGTCGTTCCACTCCGGGATCAGATTGCCGAGCGGGCACGCCTGGTGACAGAAGGGGACGCCGCAGTCCATGCAGCGGTCCGCCTGCCGCTCGACGATCGGCAGCAGCGCGCCGGGGACGTACACCTCGTCCCAGTCCCGGACCCGCTCCTCGACGGGGCGGCGCGGCCGTTCCTCGCGGGGGGTGGTGAGGAAGCCCTTGGGGTCGGCCATGCGCCGTCTCCCTTGCGGCCGTGCGCGGGCGGTGCCGTCGTACCGTCCGCGCGGGCTTTCTGCCACCGTACGACGGGTCACGGCACTCGGCACGTGCTGCGCGGTGCGGGCGGCGAGGGTGCGTACCGGGCGCCGGGGCGCAGAGGGATCAGACGCAGGCCCTCAGGTCAGGCCGAGGATGAAGCACGCCGTCGCGGCGAGCGCGGCGGCCCCGCGGACGTGGTTCCACGCGGTCCACTCACGGACGTACGAACGCCAGTACGCCGCGCCCTCCGCGCTCTGTGCGTCCACCTTCGCGAGGGCGTCGTTGCGCGGGATGTTCGCCACCACGGTCACCCCGAACGCGCCGAGGAGATACAACGCGCTGCCGAGCAGCAGCTCGACCGTGCCCTCGTCGGGCCAGAGCACGAACGTCACCACGGCGAGCACCGCACAGAGACCCGTCGCCCCCAGGAAGACGGCCATGAACGCCGCGACGTTGATCCGGTTCATCGCGGCGATGCCCTGAGCCGGCGGCAGCGCGGCCAGCCCCTTCATCACGAACGTCGAGAAAGCGACGAACACCCCGGCGGCGAGACCGCAGGCGAGCGCCCCGAGCACGGTGAGCACGAAGTACGGACCGTCGATCATGGCAACTCCCGTGAGGCTGGGGCGGATTGGGCCGTCGTGGGGCGGAGACGGTTACGGCGCGGCGGGCCGGGGAGCGATCATGCGGCGCGGCCCCGGGTCACCACAAGTCAATTCCCGCCGTCCCGCCACGGCCATACGCGACGCTCGCGCCCCCATACGCCGCCGTCTCCGGCCGCGCCCGCCACCCGGCATCATGGGCCCGTGCGACTCGAACCGATCACGTGGGAACGACTGTCCGACGCCCTCGCCGACCGCCTGCTCGACCTGAAGCCGGCCGACGGCGGCGCCTGGCCGAGGGTGGCGTTCGACGGCGCGCCGGCCGCCGGCACCGGCGACCTGGCGCGCGCTGTGGCGGACGCGCTGCGGCTGCGCGGGCGCGACTCGCTCGTGGTCTCCACGGAGGGGTTCCTGCGGCCCGCGTCGCTGCGGTTTGAGTACGGGCACCAGGACGTGGAGGCGTACTACAGCGGGTGGTTCGACACGGGCGCGCTGTGGCGCGAGGTCATCGGCCCGCTCGACCCCGGCGGCACCGGGCGGATCCTGCCCGACCTGTGGGACCCGGTGGCCGACCGCGCGACCCGCAGTCCGTACGCGCGGCTGCCGTCCGGCGGGGCGCTGCTGCTGCACGGTCCGCTGCTGCTCGGCCACTGGTTCCCGTTCGATCTGACCGTCCACGTGCGGCTTTCGCCGGGAGCCCTGCGACGGCGCACCCCGGAGGCCGAGCGGTGGACCCTGCCGGCCTTCGAACGGTACGAGGACGAGGTGGATCCGTCGGCCGTGGCCGATGTGGTGGTACGGGCGGACGACCCGCGTCACCCGGCGTGGAGCGGCTGATCCGGGCGGCCACCGGCATCCGGGCGGCCACCGGCACCGGATACGTCCCGAGGGCGGATACGTGCCGAGTGCGCATACGTGCCGAGCACACCGGGCGCGTACCGATCACTGCGGATGCGTGCCGCCCCGGGCGCCGCGAGAATGAAGGGCGCCGGGACCATCAGCGGCGCCTCCGTGCCGCTCCGGACACCGCCCGGCCACGGGAGGCAGTGATGACCACCGCCGGAGACATCATGCACCGGGGTGCCCAGTGGATCCCGAAGCACGAGACCTTGGACCGCGCCGCCCAGCTGATGCGCGAACTCGACGTGGGCGCGCTGCCCATCAGCGACGAGAACGAACGGCTCTGCGGCATCCTCACCGACCGCGACATCGTCGTCGGCTGTGTGGCCATGGGGCACGACCCGGCCCGGATCACCGCGGGCGAGATGGCCCGGGGCACGCCGCGCTGGATCGCCGCGGACGCCGACGTCGACGAGGTCCTGCGCGAGATGCAGGGCCACCAGATCCGCCGGCTCCCGGTGATCGAGAACAAGCGGCTCGTCGGCATGATCAGCGAGGCCGACCTGGCCACGCACCTCACCGACGACCAGCTCGCGAGCTGGGTCGAGAGCGTGTACGCGAAGGGCTGAGGCCTGGCCGCGACCGGTGGCTGGGGGCCCTCCCCGGGGGCTCACAACCAGCCGTTGCGCCGGAACCCGCGGTAGAGCGCGAAACAGGCCGCCCCGATCAGGGTCATGACGATCTCGTAGCCGTACTGCCAGTGCAGTTCGGGCATGTGGTCGAAGTTCATGCCGTACATGCCGCAGACCATCGTCGGCACCGCGACGACCGCCGCCCAGGCGGTGATCTTCCGCATGTCCTCGTTCTGCGCGACGGTGACCTGCGCGAGATGCGCCTGGAGGATCGAGTTCAGCAACTCGTCGAAGGCGGCGATCTGTTCGGTGGCCCGCTTCAGGTGGTCGTCGACGTCCCGGAAGTACGCCTGTATCTGCGGGGCGATGGGCCGCATCGGCTGGGTGGCGAGGGCGTGGAGCGGGCGGCCGAGCGGCACCACCGCCCGCTTCAGTTCGAGCAGTTCGCGCTTGAGCTGGTAGATGCGGCCCGGGTCGGCCCGCGCGCCGTCCGGGGCGAACACGTCCGTCTCGACCTGGTCGATGTCCGACTGCACGGCGTCGGTCGCCGCGAGGTAGTCGTCGACGACCTGGTCCGCGATGGCGTGCAGCACCGCGGCGGGACCCTGGGCGAGCTGCTCCGGGGTGGCCTCCAGCTCCTCGCGCAGCGGCCCGAGCGAGCCGTGCCGGCCGTGCCGGACGGTGATGACGAACTCCCGGCCGACGAAGACCATGATTTCGCCCGTGTCCACCACCTCGCTGGTCGCGGTCAGTTCGGTGTGTTCCACGTAGCAGACGGTCTTGAAGACGGCGAACAGCGACTGGTCGTACCGCTCCACCTTCGGGCGCTGATGGGCGTGGACCGCGTCCTCCACGGCGAGCGGATGCAGACCGAAGAGGCCGGCGATGTCGGCGAACTCCTCCTCCGTGGGCTCGTGCAGCCCCAGCCAGACGAAGCCGTCGCGGCTCCTGCGGACCCCCTCCACCGCCTCGACCAGATCACGGGCCGGCTCCTGCCGCACCCCCGCCCGGTACGTCACGCAGTTGACCACCGACGAGCCCAGCGGGGAGCGGGCCGGGTGGCTCAGGTCGACCCGGCTGCCGCGCCGGGCCAGCCGCGCGACCTTCTTGAGGCCGTCGACCCCGCGTAGGCCGCCGACCCCGCGTAGGCCGCCGACCGCGCGCAGGCCGCCGACCGCGCGCAGGCTCCCGACCTTGCGCAGATTGCCTGCCATCGACATGTGGGCTCCTCGCGGTGAACGACTGCGTGCGGTACGGCGTTGCGTGGGTGACGACGTGGCGTGCCAGTCTGCCAGGACGTTCCGGCCCGCCGCCAAGGCCTGGGGGAACGGAGGATTCCGTTCCGGATTGCCCGGTTCTGCCTCCCGGGAGCGAGCCGGGCTAACGGGGATGATCGCGACATGACGCAAATCGACGGTCATCTCCTCGACCCCCGGCAGTACGCCGGTCCCCGCCAGCTCTCCGACCACCGGCAGCTCTCCGACTCCCGGCAGTCCACGGCACGGTCGCGCTCCGACGCCTTCGCCGTCCTCTTCGACCCCACGACGTTCGGGCACATCGAGCGTCTCGGCATCGGCCCCGGCTGGCGGTGCTGGGAGGTCGGGGCGGGCGGCACGTCCGTCATCACCTGGCTCGCCCGGCGGGTCGGGCCCACGGGCCGGGTCCTGGCGACCGACGTCGACACGTCCTGGCAGACCCGGGCGGCGCGCTCGCCGCTGGAGGTACGGATCCACGACGTCGCCGCCGACGAGCCGCCCGGCGGCGGCTTCGACCTGGTGCACGCGCGGCTCGTCCTGGCCGACGTGTCCGACCGCGAGCGCGCCCTGACGTCGATGCTCAGGGCGCTGCGGCCCGGCGGCAGACTGCTGATCGAGGAGCCCGACCTGGCGCTCCAGACACTGGCCTGCCCCGACGAGCAGGGCCCCGCCGAGGAGTTGGCGAACCGGCTGCGGCACCAGACGCGCACCCTGCTCGCGCGGCGCGGCGCGGACATCGCGTACGGGCGCGGCGTGCCCAGGCTGCTGCGCGAGGCGGGCCTGCGCCGGGTGGAGTCCGACGTGTACTTCCCGCTCTCCTCGCCGGCGTGCGTGGCGCTGGAGGCGGCGACGCTCCAAGAACTCCGCCCGGACCTGACCGCGGCGGGGCTCGCCACACCGGAGGAGATCGACCAACACGTGACGAACCTCGCGACCGGCACGGTGGACCTGTCGGCGCCACCGCTGATCTCGACGTGGGGGAGGAAGGGGTAGCGGGGTAGCGAGTGCGGGCCGGGGCCGCACGGGCGGTCAGGTCGGGCGGGGCGGCGGGGTGGCCGGGGCGGCTGGGGCCACTGGGTCGGGCAGGGCCATCGGGTCTACCGGGTTGGCCGGGGCGGCCGGGTTGGCTGGGTCCACCGGGCCGGCAGGGTCCACCGGGTCGGGCGGCTCCACTGGGTTGGCTGGGGTCGCCGGGCCGGGAGGGTCCGCCGGATCGGCAGGGGCCACCGGGTCAGGCGGGGCGGGTGGGCGTGGGGTGGTCGGGGTTTCAGGGGGCCGGTGGCCTGCCGCCGATGCGGGTCACCGCGTGTGCGCCCGCCCCGCACCCCGCCACCGCCGCCTCGCGGAGCCCCGCGCCGGTCAGGCGTGCCGCGAGGAACGCCCCGGTGAACGCGTCGCCCGCCCCCGTCGAGTCGCGCACCCGCGCGGGCTCCGCGGGGGCCCGGCCGAGCACCTCGCCGCCCCGCGCCACCAGCGCACCCTCCGCGCCCAGCTTGACCACGACCGAGGGGAAGCGGTGACTCAGCTTCGACGCCGCGTCGGCCGGGTCGGACAGGCCGGACAGCAGCTCCGCCTCACCCCGGCTCGGCAGCAGCGTCGCCGCTCCGTCCACCGCGGAGAGGAACCGCTCCGCACCCGTCTCCGCGAGGAACCCCGTCGACGCGGGGTCCACGCTGACCGGCACCCCACGCGCGCGGGCCGACGCCAGCGCCGCGCGGGCCGCCGCCCGGCTCGGCTCCGCGAAGAACAGGTAGCCGGACAGGTGCAGCAGGGCCACGCCGTCGAGCAGCTCGGGCGACCAGTCGGCGGGGGAGAGGCGCAGCGCCGCACCGCTGTCCGTGAGGAACGTCCGCTCCGCTCCGGCGCCGCCGTCCACCAGGCAGATCACCGTCCCCGTCGGCGCCTCGGCGTCCACGACGAGGCGGGGACGTACCCCCGCGCGCGTGAGCGCGGCCTCGTGCCACGCCGCGTCGTCGGCGCCGACCCGGCCGAGGAGCCGCACCTCCGCGGCGCCCGGCCAGGCCGCCCCGCCCCCGTGCGCCGCCCAGCACGCCACGTTGGCGCCCGCGCCGCCCGGCACCGTACGGATGGCGGCGGCCGTGTCGGTACCGGGCGCGAGCGCCGTACGGTGCCGGGCCACGATGTCCGTGACGACGTCCCCGACGACGAGCAGCGCCCCGTCCCGCGCCGCGGTCACCGCCCGTTGCCGCGCCGCCGTCACCGCCCCGCCCACGCGGCCGCGATCCGCCCCGCGAGGCGCGCGTTGCCGCGGACCGCGGCGAGGTTGGCCTCCAGGGACGCGCCCCCGGTGCGCCGCACCAACTGCTCCAGCAGGAACGGCGTGATCGCCTGCCCCGTGATGCCCCGCTCCTCGCACTCCCGCAACGCCTCGTCGAGCACGCGCGCGTGCAGGACGGGATCAAGCTGCTGCTCCTGGGGGACCGGGTTGGCCACGATCAGCGCCGCGTCCGGGCCGCCGAGCGCGTCCTGTGCCCGCATCACCTCCGCCGCCTCCGCGGGCGTCCGCAGCGTCCACTCCACCGGGTGGCCGGAGTCGGCGAGATAGAAGCCCGGAAAGCGGTCGGTCCCGAAGCCGGCCACCGCGACGCCCAGCGTCTCGAGCCGCTCCAGCGTCGCCGCCACGTCCAGGATCGACTTCACGCCCGCGCACACGACCGTGATCCTGGTACGGGCGAGCAGCCCCAGGTCCGCCGACTCGTCCTGCGTCTGCGTCCACTGCCGGTGCACACCGCCGAGCCCGCCCGTGGCGAACACCCGGACACCCGCACGGGCCGCGAGCAGCGCCGTCGCCGAGACCGTCGTCGCCCCACTCGCGCCCGTCGCGACGGCGAGCGGCAGATCGCGGTGGCCCAGCTTGCGGATGCCGTCCTCGTTCGCGACCCGGTCCAACTGGTCCTTGTCGAGGCCGACATGGGGGACGCCGTCGAGGACCGCGACGGTGGCGGGGACGGCGTCCTCCTCCCGTACGACCGCTTCGAGCTCCTGAGCCACCCGGAGATTGCGCGGGCGGGGAAGGCCGTGCGCGATGATCGTCGACTCCAGGGCCACCACGGGTCGCAGCTCCGCGACCGCCGTCCTCACCTCGTCGGACACCACCAGCATGGGCCTGCCTCCAGTCGGTCGGTCGAGCTGTCGGTCGGGCTGACGAACGGGCCGTCACTCAGTCGTGCTCGGTCTCCCTCTCATCCCTGGCGAGCCGCATGCCCCGCCAAACCCCCGCGGCCGGTCCGCTGCGGAGCCCCGGCTAGGGTGACCGGCCATGACCACGAATGATCAGACCGCGCCGTCTTTTGCCGTGCACATTCCGGACGTTGACCTTGAGGTCGAACCGCTCGATCCGGAGCAGATCGTCTCCGGTGACCCGGTGGTGACCGGCAAGGTGCTCTGGGAGTCCGCCGACGGCAAGCAGCTGCGCGGCATCTGGCAGATCACCCCGGGCGTGGTCACCGACACCGAGGCCAACGAGCTGTTCGTGGTGGTCAGCGGGCGCGCCACCGTCGCCGTCGAGGGCGGCGACACCCTGGAGGTCGGCCCGGGCGACGCCGCGGTGCTGCGCGAGGGCGACCGCACCACCTGGACCGTCCACGAGACGCTGCGCAAGGCGTACCACATCACGCTCCCCTGACCGGGCGACCGGCCCGCCGTACGGCACCACCCGCCGGCAGCCGTGCCGTCAGGTCGTCTTGAGGGCCCTGCGGACCGCGAGCGCGGCCATCGGCAGCAGGACGCAGACGCCGACGAGGTTGAGCCAGCCGTAGCTCGCCCGCGCCACGATCAGGCCCGCGGCGGCGCCGCCGATGCCCGCCGCCGCGTTCATGGTCAGGTCCGACAGGCCCTGCACGGCGGCCCGCGCGGGCGCCGGCACCGAGTCGGTGAGCAGCGCCGAGCCCGACACCAGACCGGCGGACCAGCCGAGACCAAGGACGAAGAGCCCGGCGGCCGTCTGCCCGTGGCTGGCCCCCGCCGTGCCGGCCAGCAGCGCCGCGCAGCCGAGCAGCCCCACCGCGAGGCCGATCACGGAGAGCCGGCCGAACCGGTCGGCGAGCCACCCCATCACCGGCGAGAACGCGTACATGCCCGCGATGTGACCGCTGATGACCAGGCCGACCAGTTGCAGACTCGCGCCGTGGTGCCCCAGGTCGACCGGGGTCATCACCATGATCGAGACCATCACCGTGTGCGAAGCGGCCACCGTCACCAGGGCGAGCCGGGCCATCGGCGACGCCGCGACCGCGGCGATCCCGGCCTTCAGCGAGCGGCTCTGCGCGGTCCCGCTGTCCTGCGGGGCCAGCGCGCGGGCGGTCAGCAGCGGGTCGGGCCGCAACAGCACCGCCACCACCAGCGCGGCGAGCGCGAAGATCCCCGCGGCGAAGAGGAAGGGGCCCGCCTCCTCGGGGATGGAGGTGCCGGTGAAGACCCGGCTCGCGGGCGCGGCGATGTTCGGGCCGAGGACGGAGCCGATCGTGGTGGCCCAGATGACGTGCGAGATCGCCCGGCCGCGCCGGTCGGGCTCGACGAGGTCGGCCGCAGCGAACCGCGCCTGCAGCGTGGCCAGCGACCCCGCCCCGAAGGCCGCCATGCCGAGCAGCAGCAGGGCGAAGCTCCCCACCACCGAGGCAAGCACCACGAGCCCCGCGCCCACCGCGCCGATCACGTACGCGAGGACGAGCCCGGCGCGCCGCCCGCGCGCGTTCATCAGCGCGGCGAGCGGCAGCGAGAGCAGGGCCGTGCCCGCCACGGACGCGGTCGGCGCGAGGCCCGACAGCGCCTCCGTGCCGCTCACGTCGGTCGCCAGCATCGGCGCCAGGGCGATGCCGATCGGCACACCGAGTCCGCCCAGTATCTGGCCGGCGATCAACACCGCGTTCGTGCGGCGACGCAGCGCGGGCAGCGCCTCCGGCGTGGGTATGTCAGGGGCGTCGACGGTCGAAGTCACTGACGCAGTGTGCCAGTGCGCCCCCGCGCGCGGAACACGGTCGCCGCGAGCGGTCCCCGAGACCGCAGGCAGGACAGCCCGGAGCAGCCGTGTGACTCAGAGCAGCGGCGCGACTCGGTACAACGGCGTGACTCAGTACAGCGGCGCGCCTCAGAACAGTGGCTGCGGCAGGACCCCCTCCAGGGCCAGCAGCTGCCGCTTCGTCTCCAGGCCGCCGCCGAAGCCGCCGATGCCGCCGTCGCGCTCCACCACACGGTGACAGGCCACCACCACGGGCAGGGGGTTGGCGCCCATCGCGACGCCGACAGCCTGGGCCGCGCCGGGCTGGCCGACGCGGCGGGCCAGGTCGCCGTAGCCCACCACGGTGCCGTACGGCACGCCGGAGGCGAGCTCGCGCAGCACCTGGCGGTTGAAGCCGGATATCAGGGACCAGTCGAGCGGCAGCTCGAAGTCGCGCCGCCGGCCCGCGAAGTACTCCGTGAGCTGGCGCACCGGCTCGGCGAGCAGCGGCGAGTCCGGCGCGTGGACCGGCTCGGTGCCCAGGCGGGAACCGAGCCGCTCCAGAGCCTTGTCGCGCACCGCGTCGGTGGCGTGGAAGACCACGGTGACCAGCCCCTCGCCGGTCGCGGCGAGCAGCAGGGGACCGATGTCGCTGTCGACGACGGCCCACACGGCCGCCCGCGGGTCCTGCGCAGTGGCGTTCATGCCGACCACCGTACGACCGGCCACTGACAACGCGGTCCGGCACTGCCGACGAGGCGTCGCCCGACCACGCGGCCCGTCAGCCGTCGCGGAGCGCCTTGCGGACCACGTCCGGGGTGTTGGTGATGATGCCGTCCACGCCGAAGCCCGCCGCGCGCACCGTGCTCGCGGCGTCGTTGACGGTCCAGGTGAAGATCTCCAGCGGCTTGTGGTGCGGGCCCTTCACGGCGTGCAGTGCCGAGACGTAGCCGGCCGAGACGGTCGTGTGCGACGCGTTGATCTGGTCGGCGAACTTGGCATACCGCGGCAGTTCGGCGACGGCGGGCGTGCCGAGGAAGCCGGTCTTCACATCGGGCCGCAGCGCGTGCACCTTCCGCACGCTGTCCGCGCTGAAGCTCTGGACGACCAGCTTGTTCTTGACGTGGTCGCGGTCGAGCCAGCCCTCCTTGCGCAGCACCCGCAGGCCCTGCTGCTCGATGCCGGGGTACAGCTCGGGCTTCTTGAACTCGAACACCAGGCTCTGGTGGTTGTGCGACACCCGCCGCATGTACTGCTTCAGGGTCGGCACCCGCTGCCCCGCGTACTTCGGGCTGAACCAGCTGCCCGCGTCGAGCCGGGCGATCTCCGCCGCGGTGAAGTCCTTGACGTTCCACGGCGCCCGGTCGGGGAAGACCTCCTCGACGTTCGTCGTCCGCTTCAGGGTGTCGTCGTGCACGATCACCAGCTCGCCGTCCTTGGTCCGCTGGACGTCGTTCTCCACCCAGCGGAACCCCATGGCGCGGGCCTTGTCTATCGCCGCGAGGGTGTTCTCGGGCGCGTAGGCGGAGGCGCCGCGGTGGGCGACGACGACAGGGCGGTGGTGCTTGGGGGCGCTCGGTGCCGAGGGGGCCTGCGTGGCGGCGGAGGCGGTGGGCAGGGTGAGCACACCGGCTCCGAGCAGGGCGGCGGCGGTGACGGCAGCGCGTGCGTACACGGGTACTCCTCGCGTCGTGAGATCGCGGACCGGTCGAGAGTGACAGTCGGCGGCCAACGCGAGACAGGTGCAGGATGGCCACAGGTTGAACGGAGTCGTCAAAGTCGAGGACCCCGCGCGTGGGGAACGCGATTCTTTGCCGGAAAATCGTTCGTGCGTTCCGGCGTGAGCTTTACTCTCAGCCTCAGCCGACGGCCTTTCAGATGGCCGCAGGCAGGGGGCGCATGGAACGCTTTCATGGCATTTGGGCACAACAGGCACAACGGGCACAACAGGCATTTGGGCACGACAGGCGGAAGGGCTACCGCGCATGCAGGGCACGGTCGACGGGTTCAGCTACGGAGTCGTCACACCGGTGGTGGCCTACGTCATGGCCTGCCTGGGAGGAGCGCTCGGCCTGCGCTGCACGACCAGATCGCTGCTCGTCGCCCACTCCTGGCGGCCCGGCTGGCTGGCGCTCGGCTCGGGCGCCATCGGATCCGGCATCTGGACCATGCACTTCGTGGCGATGATGGGCTTCACCGTCGAGGAGGCCCCGATCCACTACGACAAGCCCCTCACCTTCGCGAGCCTCGCCGTCGCCATCCTCATGGTCGGCATCGGCATCTTCATCGTCGGCTACCGCGGCGCCACAGGCACCGCCCTCTTCACCGGTGGCACCATCACGGGCCTCGGAGTCGCCTCGATGCACTACCTGGGAATGGCCGGTATGCGTCTGCGCGGGACGCTGGAGTACAACACCCTGACCGTCGCCGCGTCCGTGGTGATCGCCATGGCCGCCGCGACCGCCGCGCTCTGGGCGGCCGGACAGGTCAGGGGCTTCGCCTGGAGCCTGGGCGCGAGCCTCGTCATGGGCCTGGCCGTGAGCGGCATGCACTACATGGGGATGGCGGGGCTCAGCGTCCACCTGCACGGCTCGGACGCCGCGCCGCCCGGTGACTCGCCCGCCGAGATCCTCGCGCCCATGATGATCGGGCCGCTCGCCTTCCTGCTCCTGGCGGGCGTGATCGTGATGTTCGACCCGCTGATGGTCATGGGCGGCCAGGCGGACGTCAGGAACCCCGCGAGCGGCGCCCGCACCCGCCAGTCCTACCCCGTCCCGCGCTCGGGCGACCGCCACGTGCCGCCGGCCCGCCGCAGCAGGGTCAGGACCCGCCCCCGCACCCGGCCCGGCTCCCGCACCCCGCAGAACTGGTGAGCGCCGCGGGACCCGCCGCGCGAGGCCGCTGAGCGGCCGATCCACCCCGGTTGTCAGTGGGGGGTCGTACGGTTGATTCCATGCGGCCCGTATCCAAGATCGAACGCACGGTGGCACCCTTCGAGGTCGTCAGCCCGTACCAGCCCAGCGGTGACCAGCCGGCGGCCATCGCCGAGCTGGACCGACGCATCCGCGCAGGCGAGAAGGACGTCGTCCTCCTCGGCGCGACCGGCACCGGCAAGTCGGCCACCACCGCGTGGATGATCGAGAAGCTCCAGCGCCCCACCCTGGTGATGGCGCCGAACAAAACGCTGGCCGCCCAGCTGGCGAACGAGTTCCGCGAGCTGCTGCCGAACAACGCGGTGGAGTACTTCGTCTCGTACTACGACTACTACCAGCCCGAGGCGTACGTCCCGCAGTCGGACACCTACATCGAGAAGGACTCCTCGATCAACGAGGAGGTCGAGCGCCTGCGCCACTCGGCGACCAACTCGCTGCTGACCCGCCGCGACGTGATCGTGGTCGCCTCGGTCTCCTGCATCTACGGCCTCGGCACCCCCCAGGAGTACGTGGACCGGATGGTCCCGCTCAAGGTCGGCGAGGAGATCGACCGCGACCAGCTGCTGCGCCGCTTCGTCGACATCCAGTACACGCGCAACGACCTGGCGTTCAGCCGAGGCACCTTCCGGGTCCGCGGCGACACCATCGAGATCTTCCCGGTCTACGAGGAGCTGGCCGTCCGCATCGAGATGTTCGGTGACGAGATCGAGGCGCTCTCCACCCTCCACCCGCTCACCGGCGAGGTCATCAGCGACGACGACCACCTGTACATCTTCCCGGCCTCGCACTACGTGGCGGGCCCGGAGCGCATGGAGAAGGCGATCAACGGCATCGAGAAGGAGCTCGCCGAGCGCCTTCCCGAGCTGGAGAAGCAGGGCAAGATGCTGGAGGCCCAGCGGCTGCGCATGCGCACCACGTACGACCTGGAGATGCTCCGCCAGATCGGCTCCTGCTCCGGCGTCGAGAACTACTCGATGCACTTCGACGACCGCGAGCCCGGCACCGCCCCGCACACCCTCATCGACTACTTCCCGGAGGACTTCCTCCTGGTCCTCGACGAGTCGCACGTGACGGTTCCCCAGATCGGCGCGATGTACGAGGGCGACGCCTCCCGCAAGCGCACCCTCGTCGACCACGGCTTCCGGCTGCCCTCCGCCCTGGACAACCGCCCGCTGAAGTGGGAGGAGTTCCTCGGCCGCATCGGACAGACGGTCTACCTCTCGGCGACCCCGGGGAAGTACGAGCTGTCGCGCGGCGACGGCTTCGTCGAGCAGATCATCCGCCCCACCGGCCTCGTCGACCCCGAGGTCGTCGTGAAGCCCACCGAGGGCCAGATCGACGACCTGGTGCACGAGATCCGTACGCGCACCGAGAAGGACGAGCGCGTCCTGGTCACCACGCTCACCAAGAAGATGGCCGAGGACCTCACCGACTACTTCCTCGAACTGGGCATCCAGGTCCGCTACCTCCACAGCGACGTCGACACCCTGCGCCGCGTCGAGCTCCTGCGCGAGCTGCGCGCCGGTGAGTACGACGTACTGGTCGGCATCAACCTCCTGCGCGAGGGCCTCGACCTGCCCGAGGTCTCCCTGGTGGCGATCCTCGACGCCGACAAGGAGGGCTTCCTCCGCTCGGGCACCTCCCTGATCCAGACCATCGGCCGCGCGGCGCGCAACGTCTCCGGCCAGGTCCACATGTACGCGGACAAGGTCACCCCGGCGATGGAGAAGGCCATCGACGAGACCAACCGTCGCCGCGAGAAGCAGATCGCCTACAACAAGGAGAGGGGCATCGACCCGCAGCCCCTCCGCAAGAAGATCAACGACATCGTGTCGGCGATCGCGCGCGAGGAGGTCGACACCGAGCAGCTCCTCGGCACCGACTTCCGCAAGCCGAAGGCGGGCAAGGGCGCCAAGGCCCCCGTGCCCTCGCTCGGCGGCGACGCGGGCAAGGCGGCCGGCACCGCGGCCGCGCCCGCCAAGGGCAAGACCAAGGCGAAGGGCAAGAAGGGCGCGGAGACGGTCCCGACCGACCGTCCCGCGGCCGAGCTGGCCGAGCAGATCGAGGAGATGACCGAGCGGATGCGCGCGGCCGCCGCCGACCTGCAGTTCGAGATCGCCGCCCGGCTGCGCGACGAGGTGTCCGAGATGAAGAAGGAGCTCCGTCAGATGAGGGAGGCGGGCCAGGCCTAGCGGCACCCCCTGTTACCCCCGGGAGGGGTGGGACGGGGCCCGGGGGACAGGTGAAACGGCCGACCGGACGGTCTGTTGCAAGACCGCCACAAAGTGCCGCCCGGAGTGCTGCGCCGCAGGTGGCAGTGCATAGGGTGCTGGGCAACCGCAAGAGGCGGTTGCCCAGGCAGTTCGAGAGGGGACAGCGCGTGACGGTCAACATGACCAAGGGTCAGGCCATCAGCCTGCAGAAGGACGACGGGGGCGCCCTGACCGCGGTGCGCATGGGACTGGGGTGGCAGGCCGCCCCGCGCCGGGGACTGTTCGGCACGCGGACGCGCGAGATCGACCTGGACGCGTCGGCGGTGCTGTTCGCCGACAAGCAGCCGGTCGACGTCGTGTTCTTCCGCCACCTGGTCAGCGACGACGGCTCGGTGCGGCACACCGGCGACAACCTCGTGGGCGGCGTCGGCCAGGGCGGGGACGACGAGGCGATCCTCGTCGACCTCCAGCGCGTTCCCGTCCACATCGACCAGATCGTCTTCACGGTGAACTCCTTCACCGGCCAGACCTTCCAGGAGGTGCAGAACGCGTTCTGCCGCCTCGTCGACGAGACCAACGGCCAGGAGCTGGCCCGCTACACGCTGGACGGCGGCGGGCAGTACACCGCGCAGATCATGGCGAAGGTCCACCGCGCGGGCGCCGGCTGGCAGATGACGGCCATCGGCAACCCGGCCAACGGCCGCACCTTCCAGGACCTGATGCCGTCGATCCTGCCGCACCTGTGAGTGCGCACCCTGTGATCACGCACCTGTGAGCGCGCGCCCGCACCGCGCCTGCCGGCGACGGCCGAGTGAGGTGCCGGGCGCGAGCGAAGTACGAGGCACGAGCGAAGTACGGGGGCTCGACGGGAGCCCTCCGAGGGGGAACGAACGCGATGACGGCTGAGCTGGTGCGGGGGCAGAACCACCCGCTTCCCGAAACCCGCCTGGAGATCCGCGTGTCCGCGGGCAAGCCGATCGTCGCGGGCGCCACGCTCGGCGACGACCGGGGCCGGGTACGCGGCGTGGAGTGGGTCGCCCACCCCGGCTCGCCCACCCTGCCGGGCCTGGAGGTCTCCCGGCAGGCGGCGGCCGACCACCGCCTCGCCGTGGATCTCGACGCCCTGCCGGACACCGTCCACCGGGTCAGCGTCCTGCTCGCCCTGCCGGTCGGCGTCGGGGGCCCGGTGAGTTTCCGTGCCCTCGCCGCCCCCTTCGTCGCGGTCACCGCCCTCGACGGCACCGAGGTCGCCGGTTACACCCTCACCGATCTGGACACCGAGTCCGCCGTCGTCGCCTTGGAGCTCTACCGCCGCCAGGGCGCCTGGAAGGTCCGTGCCGTCGGCCAGGGATACGCGGGCGGCCTCGCCGAGATGCTCACCGACCAGGGCCTGCCCGAGGCCCGTGAGCTGGCGGCCTCGATCGACGACGCCGTGGCGCGGGGCATGGCCCGCTCGGTGGCCCCGCCGCCGCAGCGTGCCGCCGACGACACCCACGTACGCACCGGGTCCCAGCCCCAGGCGCAGGCCCAGACCCCAGCCCAGGCCCAGACCACATCCCGGCCGGACCGCCCCGCAGCCCGCCCTCAGCACCCAGGGCACCCGGGGCACCCGGGACCCGCCGGCCGGCCCGCCGGGGACGCCGGCGACACACCACCCCCGCCCCAGCCCGCCGACCAACCGAGCGCCGCCACCCCCGTCGACTACACCCACCCGAGCCGCCGCACCGCCGCGCCGCCCACGCCCCCGCCCACCGCGCCCCCGGCCCCGCCCGGGCAGCCCGAACGGCCCGTCGCCGGTGACGCCACCGGCTGGTCCATGGAGGAGCGGCTCTACAACCAGGTGTGGGGCATGTTCGAGGACCTGGCCCGCACCACCGCCGCGTACCGCAGCGCCGTCGACTTCGCGGACTCCCGCAGGGAACAGGAGCTCGACAAGGTCCTGTCCGACCCGCGCAGCCGCATCGGCGGTGCCGGTGACGCCGCGCGTCAGACCGCCCGCGCCAAACACGCCGACCTGGTCGGCCAGGCCAAGGCCGCCCTCGACCGTGACCTCGACCAGCTGGTCGCCGAGGCCGAGGTCGTCGAGCCCGCGCTGCCCCCGGCGTTCGCGGCGTGGAGCAGCCCCGCGTGGCACGCCTACCGCACGCCGATGGAGATCCCCATGGCGCTGCGCCTCGGCGACCTCCACCTCCCGGAACGCGTCGGCCTGCGCATCCCGATGCTGGTCCGGCTGCCGCTCGAACGCGGCCTGTGGATCGACAGCGGCAGGGAGCTCACCAACCACGCCACCGACGCCACCACGCTGCGCCGCCTCGCCATGGACAGCGCGGTCCTGCACGCGGCACGGCTGCTCGCGGCCTACCCGGCGAACGAGTTCCAGGTGCACGTCATCGACGCGGCGGGCAGCGCCACCTCCGCGCTCGCGCCGCTCGTGACGGCCGGTGTGCTCGCCGCGCCCCCGGCCGCCGGGGCGGCGGGCGTCGCCGACGTGCTCGGCAGGCTGACGCAGCGCGTCGACCTGGTCCAGATGGCGGTCCGCGGCGGCGCGGCCGACGCGCTGCCCCCGGATCTGGACACCGCGGAGCAGCTCCTGATCGTCAACGACTTCCCGCACGGTTTCGACGACCGCGCGGTGACCCAGCTGCGCTACCTCGCGGACGAGGGCCCGGCCGTCGGTGTCCACCTGATGATGGTCGCCGACCGCGAGGACGCCGCGGAGTACGGGCCGCTGCTCGACCCCCTGTGGCGCGCGCTGCTGCGGCTGACGCCGGTGCCCGACGATCACCTCGCCGACCCCTGGGTCGGTCACGCGTGGACGTACGACCCGCCGGTCGTCCCGCCGGGCAGCGAGGTCCTGCACCGGATCCTCGACCGGGTCGCCACGGCCCGACGCACCGGCGGACGTTGACGCCAAAGCGACTTTTGTACGCCCCTGAGCAGGGCCTTTGGCTCTTGTTTGCCAAGCCCTTTACCAATCCTTGGTGTTTCGCGTACGCTTCTACCAGCGGAGGGGAGTACTCCCGACTGCGACGTACCCGTCAATACGGACCGCCATCGGTCCCGGGGCGTCGGCCCGACTCACGGCGGTGACCGTCTCGGGTGGAAGAGACCTCCGGCAGCGACGACGCTGATCAGTAGCCGTACGACGCCGGAGGCGCAGTGGACGTTTCAATGACCCTGTGGGTGACGACCGTTCTCGGTCTGTGTGCCCTGATCGCGGTCGACTTCTTCATCGGGCGCAAGCCCCATGACGTGTCGATCAAGGAAGCCGGAATATGGACGGTCGTCTGGATCGTCCTCGCGGCGCTCTTCGGCGTCGGCCTGCTGGTCGCCGGTGAGAGCCAGGCGTCCGGCGAGTTCTTCGCGGGCTTCATCACCGAGAAGTCGCTCTCCGTCGACAACCTCTTCGTCTTCATCCTGATCATGGCGAAGTTCTCGGTGCCCTCCCACCTCCAGCAGCGGGTGCTGCTGTTCGGTGTGCTGATCGCCCTGGTCCTGCGCGCGATCTTCATCGCCGCCGGCGCCGCGGTCATCGCCAACTTCTCGTGGGTCTTCTACATCTTCGGCGCGTTCTTGATCTACACCGCCTGGAAGCTCATCCAGGAGGCGCGCTCCGACGAGGAGGAAGAGGAGTTCGAGGAGAACCGCCTCCTGAAGTCCATCGAGAAGAAGTTCGGCGTCTCCGACCGGTACGAGGGCACGAAGCTCTTCATCCGGAAGAACGGCAAGAAGATCATGACGCCCCTCATGGTCGTCATGCTCGCCATCGGCACCACCGACGTCCTCTTCGCCATGGACTCCATCCCGGCGATCTTCGGCCTCACCCAGGACCCGTACATCGTCTTCACCGCCAACGCCTTCGCCCTGATGGGCCTGCGCCAGCTGTACTTCCTCATCGGCGGACTGCTCAGGAAGCTGGTCCACCTCAGCTACGGCCTGTCGGTGATCCTCGGCTTCATCGGCGTGAAGCTGGTGCTGCACGCCCTGCACGAGAACGGCGTGCACGTCCCCGAGATCTCCATCCCGGTCTCGCTCGGCGTCATCTGCGGTGTCCTGGTGATCACCACGATCACCAGCCTCATCGCCTCCAAGAAGCAGGAGCAGCGGGCGGCCGCCGAGGCCGCGGACGACAGCCGCAAGGACAGCATCGAGGCCTGACGCCCGGTGTCCCCCGCCCGCCGCAGGGCGGGGGACACCGAGTAGCGGCACCCAGGCGCCCGGGGCAGCATCGAGTCATGGTCACTCGGCTCCGGGCGCTCGGCATGCAGTGGACGGCCGTGGTGCCGGTCCTCGCGATCGTTCTCCTCGCGCTCACCTGGGGGCGGGACCTGCCGGGCGCGGTCGTCGCCGTCGTGACGCTGATCCTCGCCGGGGCGGTGCTCGCCGCCGTCCACCACGCCGAGGTGATCGCGCACCGCGTCGGCGAACCCTTCGGCTCGCTCGTCCTCGCGGTCGCGGTGACGATCATCGAGGTGGCGCTCATCGTCACCCTCATGGCCGATGGCGGCGACAAGAGCTCCACCCTGGCGCGGGACACCGTCTTCGCCGCCGTGATGATCACCTGCAACGGCATCGTCGGGCTCTGTCTCCTGGCGGGCGCGCTGCGCCACCGCGTCGCCGTCTTCAACTCCGAGGGCACCGGCGCCGCCCTCGCGACCGTCGCCACCCTGGCCACGCTCTGCCTGGTCCTGCCGACGTTCACCACATCCAAGCCCGGCCCGGAGTTCTCCACGGCCCAGCTCACCTTCGCCGCGGTCGCCGCCCTCATCCTGTACGGCCTGTTCGTGACCACCCAGACCGTGCGCCACCGCGACTACTTCCTGCCCGTCACCCGGCAGGGAGACGTCATCGACGCCGACGGCCACGCCGAAGGCCCCTCCGCGCGGCAGGCGCTGGTCAGCCTCGGACTGCTCGCCCTCGCCCTGGTCGGGGTGGTCGGCCTCGCCAAGGGCGTCTCCCCGACGATCGAGTCGGGGGTGGAGAGCGCCGGCATGCCGCACGCCGTCGTCGGCGTGATCATTGCGCTCCTCGTGCTGCTCCCCGAGACCATCGCCGCGGTGCGCGCGACCCGCCGCGACCGCGTGCAGACCAGCCTGAACCTCGCCCTCGGCTCGGCGATGGCCAGCATCGGACTGACCATCCCGGCCGTCGCGGTCGCCTCCGTGTGGCTCTCAGGACCGCTGGTGCTCGGCCTCGGCGCGACCCACATGGTGCTGCTGGTCCTCACGGTGATCGTCAGCACCCTCACGGTCGTACCGGGCCGCGCCACACCACTGCAGGGCGGCGTCCACCTGGTGCTGTTCGCCGCCTACCTGGAACTGGCGGTCAATCCGTAGCGGCGCCCACGACAGCGGCGCCCACGACGCCCGCGACGACGTCGGTGGCCCGTACCGGCCCGCGCGGGAGGCGTGATAGACCTCCCCTATGACGCGCAGCCTTGCCACCGCCCCGATCATGGTTCTGAACGGGCCGAACCTGAACCTCCTCGGCCGGCGCCAGCCCGAGATCTACGGCACCGACACCCTCGCCGACGTCGAGGCCCTGTGCGCCGAGGCGGCGGCCGCGCACGGGGGGACCGTGGATCTGCGACAGAGCAACCACGAGGGCGAGTTGGTCGACTGGATCCACGAGGCGCGCGAGCACCACGCGGGCATCGTCATCAACCCCGCGGCCTACTCGCACACCTCCGTCGCCATCCTGGACGCGCTCAACACCTGTGACGGAATGCCCGTGTTGGAGGTGCACATCTCCAACATCCACCAGCGCGAGGCGTTCCGGCACCACAGCTACGTCTCGCAGCGGGCCGACGGCGTCATCGCCGGATGCGGCGTGCAGGGGTACGCGTTCGCGGTGGAGCGGGTGGCGGCGCTGGTCGCCGCCGGTCAGGCGTAACGCGTACCCCCTGGCCCACTACCAGCCTCGCGCGCGCCACTCCGGAAGGTGCGGCCGCTCGGCACCGAGCGTCGTGTCGCCGCCGTGGCCGGGGTAGACCCACGTCTCGTCCGTCAACGTCCCGAAGATCTTCGTCTCGACGTCGTCGATGAGGCTCGCGAAGGCCTCCGGGTCCTTCCACGTGTTGCCGACGCCGCCGGGGAAGAGGCAGTCGCCGGTGAACACGTGCGCGTGGCCGTGCGGGTCGTCGTACACGAGCGCGATCGAACCCGGCGTGTGCCCCACCAGGTGGCGCGCGGTCAGCGTGACGCGGCCGACCGTGAGGGTGTCGCCGTCGTCGACCAGGACGTCCGTCGGCACGGGGATGCCCGAGGCGTCCTCGCGGCCCGCGTAGGTGCGCGCGCCGGTCGCCGTCACGACGGCCTCAAGGGCCTGCCAGTGGTCGCCGTGCTGGTGCGTGGTGACGACGGACGCGATGCCGTCGTCACCGATCAGGGTCAGCAGCGTCTCGGCGTCGTTGGCCGCGTCGATCAGGAGCTGCTCGCCGGTGGCCCGGCAGCGCAGCAGGTAGGCGTTGTTGTCCATCGGTCCGACCGCGACCTTCGAAATCATCAGGTCCGGCAGCTCGTGCACATCCGCGGGCCCGCCGACCTTCACCGCTCCGCTGTACGTCATGTCCGCCAGCCTATAGCGGGGGCAGCGCGGGAAGGAGGCCGCCTTCGGCCGTGAGCGCGGAGCCGTCACGGCGGCCGGCCAACCAGCCGACCACCTCCGGTGCGGGGCCGGAAACGGTGACCTCGGGCCGGCCCTCCCTTCCTGTGCTCCACGCGTGCGTGCCGTCCGTGATCCGGACGGGCGGGACGTCGGGGTTCCCCGAGAAGCGTGCCGTCAGGAACGAGATCTCCCGCTGCACGAACTCCGCCGGCAGGTCCTCCAGCTCGTACCCGATGCCGAGGTCGACGTGGTGCAGCTCGACCTCGACCCAGCGCCGGAAGGGCACCCGCGCCGCCGTGTCCGTGACGCCGTTGCGGAGCTCCACCGTGCGGGACCAGTCGGCGGGCCTCGCGCCCTCCGCCTGGAAGCGCTCCGCGCTCTCCCGCACGTCGTCCAGCTGCGCCGCGAGCCCGCGCGGAGCGTCCCGCTCGATGTCCCCGTCCCGCGCCTCGGCGCTGACGTACATCGGGCGCCCGGCGAGCACGTTCACCAGCGCGTCCGCGTTCCGCGCGAGGTGGGCCAGGACGTGGCCGCGGCTCCAGCCGGGCAGCCGTGACGGCTCGGCGATCGAATCGTTGTTCAGTTTCGCCGCTGCGGTGAGCAGTCGGTCGGTCGCGTCACGTACAGACGCCAGGTCGCGCACATGATCAATCATGCGGTCGACGATAGCCGCGTCACACGGACGGGTGAAGGGCTCCGAACGCGGCCGTAAATCGAATACACGTGCTATATGGTCGAGAGCGGCATCGGGCATTCTTGAAGGTCCGGGTTTGTTGTGTACGTGGAACCAGGGAAGCAGCCCGGCGTTGTCAGTGGCTCGCCCTAGTCTGTGAACGACGGGGTTCTGCCCCTGTCACTTCTCTCAAGAAAGGTGCGGACCGGCGTGGCCGACCGTCTCATCGTCCGTGGCGCGCGCGAGCACAATCTCAAGAACGTCTCGCTCGACCTCCCGCGTGACTCCCTCATCGTCTTCACCGGACTCTCCGGGTCGGGCAAGTCCTCGCTCGCGTTCGACACGATCTTCGCCGAGGGCCAGCGGCGGTACGTGGAGTCCCTCTCCTCGTACGCCCGGCAGTTCCTCGGTCAGATGGACAAGCCCGACGTCGACTTCATCGAGGGTCTCTCGCCCGCGGTCTCCATCGACCAGAAGTCGACCTCGCGCAACCCGCGCTCGACGGTCGGCACCATCACCGAGGTCTACGACTACCTGCGCCTGCTCTTCGCGCGCATCGGCAAGCCGCACTGTCCCGAGTGCGGCCGCCCGATCTCCCGGCAGTCGCCGCAGGCCATCGTCGACAAGGTCCTGGAGCTGCCCGAGGGCAGCCGCTTCCAGGTCCTGTCGCCGCTGGTGCGCGAGCGCAAGGGCGAGTTCGTCGACCTCTTCGCCGACCTGCAGACCAAGGGCTACAGCCGCGCGCGGGTCGACGGCGAGACCATCCAGCTCTCCGAGCCGCCCACGCTGAAGAAGCAGGAGAAGCACACCATCGAGGTGGTCGTCGACCGCCTCACGGTGAAGGACTCCGCCAAGCGCAGGCTCACCGACTCCGTGGAGACCGCCCTCGGCCTCTCCGGCGGCATGGTCGTGCTCGACTTCGTGGACCTCGCCGAGGACGACCCCGAGCGCGAGCGCATGTACTCGGAGCACCTCTACTGCCCGTACGACGACCTGTCCTTCGAGGAGCTTGAGCCCCGCTCCTTCTCCTTCAACTCGCCCTTCGGCGCCTGCCCGGACTGCACCGGCATCGGCACCCGCATGGAGGTCGACCCCGAGCTGATCGTCCCGGACGAGGACAAGTCGCTCGACGAGGGCGCCATCCACCCCTGGTCGCACGGCCACACCAAGGAGTACTTCGGGCGGCTCGTGGGAGCCCTCTCCGACGCGCTCGGCTTCCGTACCGACATCCCGTGGGCCGGACTTCCGCTGCGCGCCAGGAAGGCCCTGCTCAACGGCCACCGCACCCAGATCGAGGTCCGCTACCGCAACCGGTACGGCCGCGAGCGGGTCTACACCACCGCCTTCGAAGGCGCCGTCCCCTTCGTCAAGCGCCGCCACAGCGAGGCCGAGAGCGACGCCAGCCGCGAGCGCTTCGAGGGCTACATGCGCGAGGTGCCCTGCCCCACCTGTGAGGGCACCCGCCTCAAGCCGATCGTCCTGGCCGTCTCGGTCATGGGGAAGTCGATCGCCGAGGTCTCCGCGATGTCGATCAGCGACTGCGCGGACTTCCTCGCACAGCTGAGGCTGGGCGCGCGCGACAAGAAGATCGCCGAGCGCGTGCTCAAGGAGGTCAACGAACGCCTGCGGTTCCTGGTCGACGTCGGCCTCGACTACCTCTCGCTGAACCGCGCCGCGGGCACCCTCTCCGGCGGCGAGGCCCAGCGCATCCGCCTGGCCACCCAGATCGGCTCCGGCCTGGTCGGCGTGTTGTACGTCCTGGACGAGCCGTCCATCGGCCTGCACCAGCGCGACAACCACCGCCTGATCGAGACCCTCGTCCGCCTGCGCGACATGGGCAACACGCTCATCGTCGTCGAGCACGACGAGGACACCATCAAGGTCGCCGACTGGGTCGTCGACATCGGCCCCGGCGCCGGTGAGCACGGCGGCAAGGTCGTGCACAGCGGCTCCATGAAGGAGCTCCTGGCCAACGACAAGTCGATCACCGGCCAGTACCTCTCGGGCAAGCGGGCCATCCCGATCCCGGACGTGCGCCGCCCCGCCGACCCCTCCCGGCAGCTCACGGTGCACGGCGCCCGCGAGAACAACCTCCAGGACATCGACGTCTCCTTCCCGCTCGGCGTGCTCACCGCGGTCACGGGCGTCTCCGGCTCCGGCAAGTCGACGCTGGTCAACGACATCCTGTACACGCACCTGGCCCGCGAGCTGAACGGCGCCAGGTCCGTCCCCGGCCGGCACACGCGCGTGGAGGGCGACGACCTGGTCGACAAGGTCGTGCACGTCGACCAGTCGCCGATCGGCCGCACCCCGCGCTCGAACCCCGCGACGTACACCGGAGTCTTCGACCACGTCCGCCGCCTCTTCGCGGAGACGACGGAGGCGAAGGTCCGGGGCTACCTCCCCGGCCGCTTCTCCTTCAACGTCAAGGGCGGCCGCTGCGAGAACTGCTCCGGCGACGGCACCATCAAGATCGAGATGAACTTCCTCCCGGACGTGTACGTGCCGTGCGAGGTCTGCCACGGCGCGCGGTACAACCGCGAGACGCTGGACGTGCACTACAAGGGCAAGTCCATCGCCGAGGTCCTCGACATGCCGATCGAGGAGGCGCTCGACTTCTTCGAGGCGGTGCCCGGCATCGCCCGGCACCTGAAGACCCTCAACGACGTCGGCCTCGGGTACGTGCGGCTCGGCCAGTCCGCGCCCACGCTCTCCGGAGGCGAGGCCCAGCGCGTCAAGCTGGCCTCCGAGCTCCAGAAGCGCTCCACCGGCCGGACCGTGTACGTGCTCGACGAGCCGACCACCGGTCTGCACTTCGAGGACATCAGCAAGCTGATCACGGTCCTCTCCGGTCTGGTCGACAAGGGCAACACGGTCATCGTCATCGAGCACAACCTCGACGTGATCAAGACCGCGGACTGGGTCGTCGACATGGGTCCGGAGGGTGGCAACGGCGGCGGTCTCGTCATCGCCGAGGGCACGCCCGAGGACGTCGCGGGCGTTGCGACCAGCCACACCGGCAAGTTCCTCCGGGACATCATCTCGGCGGACCGGATCAGCGACGCGGTGTCCTCGCGGGGGCGGTCGGCCAAGAAGACCGCCCCGCGCAAGACGTCCGCCAAGAAGGCCGCCGCCAAGAAGACGGTGGCGGCGAGCGCCACGGCCACCAAGCGGACGGCCACGGTCAAGGCGGACGTCCCGGCCGGTAAGGCCCCCGCGGGGAAGACCCCCGCCAAGAAGGCGGCCGCCACGAAGAAGGCCGCCGCCGCGAAGAAGACGGCCGCGGCCAAGAAGCCGGCCGCCAAGAAGGCGGCGCGGGCTCGTAAGGCCTGACCGCAGCCCCCGGGGCCGCGCGGCACGGCCCGGCCGACGTGCGCGCCCGACGCCGAGCGCCCCATCCCTCACCAGGGGTGGGGCGCTTCGCGTCGGCGCGGGAGCGGGCTCGACGGCCCGAACGCCCCTTGTCCGCCGCCCCGTTGGCGTGATCGGCTGGACTCATGCCCGTACGCAGCGAACGCGCAGGCCCCGTCACCACCGTCATCCTGTCCCGCCCCGCCGCCCGCAACGCCGTCGACGGGCCCACCGCCCACGCGCTCGCCGATGCTTTCCGGGCCTTCGACGCCGACCCGGACGCGGCCGTCGCCGTCCTGTGGGGCGAGGGCGGCACCTTCTGCGCGGGAGCCGACCTCAAGGCCATCGGCACCCCCGACGGCAACGCGGTGACCGAGGACGGGGACGGCCCCATGGGCCCCACCCGGATGCGTCTCTCCAAACCGGTGATTGCGGCCATCTCCGGCCACGCCGTAGCGGGCGGACTCGAACTCGCCCTCTGGTGCGATCTGCGCGTCGCGGAGGAGGACGCCGTACTCGGGGTATTCTGCCGCCGCTGGGGCGTCCCGCTCATCGACGGCG
Organism: Streptomyces sp. NPDC005863; assembly: GCF_042871345.1. Taxonomy (NCBI): domain Bacteria; kingdom Bacillati; phylum Actinomycetota; class Actinomycetes; order Kitasatosporales; family Streptomycetaceae; genus Streptomyces; species Streptomyces sp. NPDC005863. Next base: position 58,568 of record NZ_JBIAII010000011.1, read on the forward strand.
GCACGGTGCGGTTGCCCCGGCTGATCGGCGAGGGGCGCGCCCTCGACCTGATCCTGACCGGCCGCCCCGTGGACGCCGCGGAGGCGCTCGGCATGGGCCTGGTCAACCGGACCGTGCCCACCGGCACCGCACGCGCCGCGGCCGAGCGGCTCGCCGCGGAGATCGCCGCGTTCCCGCAGACCTGTCTGCGACACGACCGGCTCGCCCTGCACGAACAGGGTGGCCTGCCCGAACAGGAGGCGCTGGCCGTCGAGTTGCGCCACGGCGTGGTCTCGCTGGCCGGCGCGGCCGAGGGCGCGGCCCGCTTCGCCGCGGGGGCGGGCCGGCACGGGGCGTTCAGGGACCGCTGACGGCGGGCGCAGCGGACCCCGCGCCCTGCGCCGGCTTGATGCGTCCCGATCCGGCCCGATCCGGCCCGCCTCGGCGTGCTCCGGCCTGGACCGACCTGATGCGGCCGTAGGGCCCTACGCCCCCGCGAGTTCCGCCGCGTACGGCGGTTCCGCGCCCGCGCGTGAGCAGGTGAGAGCCGCCGCGCGCGCGGCGAACCGCAGGACCTCGGTCCAGCCCGCCGCGTCCAGCGCGTCCGCCGCCCGCACCGAGAGCGCGTCCCGCGCCGAAAGTCCGTGCAGCAACGCCGCGTTGACCGTGTCACCCGCGCCGATCGTGTCCACCACGTCCACCCGCTCGCCGGGAACCCGCAGCTCCATGCCGCCGCGCGTGTACAGCGACAGGCCGTCGCCGCCGTGCGTGACGACCACGGCCGCGGGTCCGGCGGACAGCCACTCGTGCGGGGTGCCGCCGAGCCAGTCGGCGTCCTCCTGCGACAGCTTGAGCAGCGAGACCGACGGCAGCCAGCTCTTGAACCGGGCGCGGTAGGCGTCGGCGTCCGGGATCAGGCCCGCCCGTACGTTCGGGTCGAGCGCGGTGAACACGCCGCGCGCCGCGGACCGCCGCATCAGCTCCTCGTACGCGCTCGCCCCCGGCTCCAGGACCAGCGAGCAGGTGCCGAACGACATCGCCCGTACGCCGTCGGGGAGCCGGGCGGGCGTGGTGAAGAGCCGGTCGGCCGTGCCCTCGACGTAGAAGGAGTACCCGGCCGAGCCGTCCGCGCCGATCGAGGCGACGGCGAGCGTCGTCGGCTCCGGGCCGCGCCGCACCGGCGAGACGTCGACTCCGGCCGCCCGCAACCCGTCGAGGAGCGCCTCGCCGAAGGCGTCCCGCGAGACCCGTGAGCAGAAGGCGACGGGGGAGCCGAGCCGGCCGAGCGCCACGGCGGTGTTGTACGGGCCGCCGCCGAGGCGGGGCGCGAGCACGGGCAGCCGCCCCGGCTCGCCGGCCGTGCCCTGCGGCACGAGGTCGATCAGGGCCTCTCCTGCGACGACGATCACGGGCGGTTCCTTTCGGGCGCTGCCTGCTCCGGCTCGGACACCGCGGCACGCGAGGGGCGCGGCGTCCCGCCCAGGCTAGGCGGTGCGCGAAGGCGTCGCCGGAACCGGGCACCTCTCGGGCGGGCGCACGCCCCACCCGGTCGTGGCGCCGCGCCCCGCCCGGCCCCGGTGCCCCGCGCCGGTAGGGTCGGATCCGTCACCGACACCCCTCACCTGTGGAGACACCATGTCCGGCACGCCCCACGCCCGCCGCACCGTGCTGCGGGCCGCCGCACTCGCCCCGGCCGTCGGACTCGGTCTCACCGCCTGCTCGTCCGGCGACGACGGGGCGAACCGGTCGGCGCCGACCGCGCCGGTGGACCTCGGAAAGTCCGACGAGGTGGAGGTGGGCGCCTCGAAGCTGTACACCGACCACAACGTCGTCGTCAGCCGCATCTCCGAGGACCGCTACACGGCGTACAGCACGATCTGCACGCACGCGCGCTGCCCGATCAAGAACCTGGAGGGGCACAAGCTGACCTGCCAGTGTCACGGCAGCCAGTTCGACGCCACGAACGGCAAGGTGCTGCACGACCCGGCCGTCGAGCCGCTCGCCGAACTGCCGGTGAAGGTGGCCAACGGCAAGATCATCGCGGGCCCGGCGAAGAAGGCCTGACCGCGTAGAAGGCAGCCTGACCCTCTATCGGCGGGCCCGGCCCCCCGCTCACTCCCAGTCCCACGCGATCCCCAGGATCCCCGCCCGCACCTGCGGCTCGACCACATGCACCGAGCGGTGGCTGCCGCTCAGGGTCAGCTCCTGACGGCCGCCGCGCGGGGCCGCGGCCGAGTGCTGGACGAAGCGGTGGCAGCGTACGGGCAGCGCTGCCTCGTCGAAGCGGATCTGCAGCGCGTACTGGCCGCCCGCGTAGGTGAAGCCGCGCATGTACTCGGTGGCGGGCCCGGCCGTGCCGTCCTCGAAGCCGTAGCCGAACAGATGCGTGTCGCCGGCCCGCAGCCGCGCGTCGAAGAGCAGCTCCGCGACGAGCACCCCCGTGCCCTGGTGCCACCGCACCCGCCCCGTACGGCAGTTCTCCAGGGCGTGCACCCGGACCCGGTCGGGGGAGCACCCCGGGTCCCCGTGGTGAATGGCGACATAGCGGTCCACGCCGTCCCGGTGGGCCCGCACGACGTGCTGCGAGTCGCGTCCCGCCATCTCCCGGCACGCGCCGATCCGCACCCGCTCGTGGTGGCCGATGGTGTGCAGCCCGCCGTCGGCCGGGGACCCCAACTCGGCAAGGAGCGAGCGCAGTACGTCCGATGCCTCCACCAGGGAGCGGTACGAGCGGGCGGCGGGCCGGGACCGGTCGGTGCGCTCGGCGGGGCGGACGAGCAGCCGGATCAGCGACTCCTCGGGGAGCTGCAGGATCTCCTCCAGGGCGCGTACGGCGCGCAGTGACTCGGTGCGCTGCGGGCGGCGCGCGCCCTGCTGCCAGTAACTCAGGCTCGTCACGCCGACGTTGACGCCGTGCCGGATCAGATGGTGGCGTATGCGGTGCAGCGGGAGCCGGCGCGCGGCGATCGCGGTGCGCAGCGCGAGGTGGAACGGCCCGGTGCGCAGGGCGGCCGCCAGGTCCGCGGGCTCCTCGTGGTCCCGGGCGCTCTCGTGCCCCGCGTCGTCGTGCCTGCCGGGCTGTTCGCCCCGGCCGTCCGCGAGTGGTGTGCCGTGCCGCACAGCGGGCTCCTTCTGTGAACGTTCACTTCTGCCGTTCCGGCGTTCGCACCGGTGGGGGCGGGCTGCCAGGTGGGCGCGCGGGCGATGTTCACATCCGTACGCCGCCGTTCACGGCCCAAGTAATTCCGCATTGAAGCGTGTTGACCTGCACCCGACAACACTCGATGCTCAATCGCAGCGTCCGGACGCGCTCCTCCACACCCCACCCCGCACGGGAGGAACGCCATGCGCGAACCCCACACCAGGAGCAACGGCACCGGCGGCGCCAGACGCCTGTCCGCACTCGCCGTCGTCGCCGCGGCCCTTTTCGCCGCACCCGTGGCCACGGCCACGGCCGCTCCGCTCACCCCCGCACCCACCACGACGGCCGCGCCCGCGGCCGCCGCGGCGAGCACCGGCACGGCCCCCGGCCCGTCCGTCCGCGCCGCCAAGCGGCTGAACATCACCATGCAGGCCCAGCAGAAGACCAACTGGTGCTGGGCCGCGGGCGGCAACACCATCGCGACCTTCCTGGGCCGCACCTACAGCCAGAACCAGTTCTGCAACGCCGCCTTCGGGCGCAACCAGAACACCGAGTGCCCCAACAACCAGGCCACGCTCGGCAATGTGCAGAGCGGCCTGCGCTGGGCGGGCATCAACTCCGGCTCGTACGTCACCGGCTGGCTGCGCTATCCGACCGTGCAGGCCGAGATCAACGCGGGACGCCCGGTCGAGACCCGCATCCAGTGGTCCAACGGCGGCGGCCACATGCACGTCCTGTACGGCTACGACGACGCGAGCAGCTGGGTCTACTGGGGCGACCCCTGGCCCTCCAACGACCGCTACAACTGGGCCTCGCACGCCTGGTACGTCGACAACGACACCTTCTCCTGGACCCACTCGCTCTACCGGATCGGGGCGTGAGAGCGATGACCCGTCACCTTCCCCGCACGACACCGCGCCACCGGCTGGCCAGGGCGGCGCTCGCCGGCACCGCCGCCACCCTGCTCCTCGGCGCCGTGGCCCCCGCGGCCTCCGCAGAGCCGGGCTCCGGCCCCGACCCCGCGGCGCCCTCCGCGGCCTCCCGCGCCGCCGCGCACCGGGCGGCCGCGGCGCCGCGCACCCTCGACACGCTGTCCCGCTTCTTCGCACGGGAGGGAGCGGTCTCCAAGGCCGCCGCCGACCCGCGCATCGACGGCGGGGCCGTGCCCGTCCACTACCTGTCCGCGGACTTCGTCGCGGGCAAGAAGGGCGCCCCCGTCGCCCGCCTGGAGTTCCTCGCCAGCAAGGCGGTCTCCTCCGACGGCCAGGAGGCCTCCCTCTGGACCGTCGAGCGGGGCGGCTCCTGGCAGGTCGTGAACATCGCGACCGGCGACGACGAGATCCGCTATGCGCGCGAAGGGGCGAAGAAGTCCCCCGGCGGTACCGTCTTCCACGAGCCGCAGATCAACGCCTGGTACGTCGAGGACGCACGGCACGCGCGCGTGCTGCCGCTCGACCAGGACGCGGTCCGCGCGGTCGGCGCCGAGGGGACCTCGCTCGCCGCCTACCGCACCCGCGTGCGGCGGGCGTACGGCGACAAGCTGCCGGGCTCCGCGTACGCGAAGTCGGGCAAGGCCGGCGGCTACGCGAAGGCGCAGGGCCACTCCGGGACGGCGGCGGCGCAGTCGTCCCTCGACGTCCCCGTCACGGTCGCCTCGTCGCTGGCCGGCGCGGGCGCCCTGGCCGCACTCGGCCTCTCCGGCGCCGCACTCGTCCGGCGCCGCGGCGCCCGGCAGCGGGGCTGACCCGGCCGGCACCGGGGGAGCGGCGGCCGGGACGCCGGCCGCCGCTGCCCGCGAGGACAGCGCGGAGCCGGACTGTCGGTGCCCGCAAGTAGGCTGTCCGACATGGCCGACCCTTCCAGCTACCGCCCCAAGCCGGGACAGATCCCCGACGCCCCGGGGGTCTACAAATTCCGCGACGAGCACCGCCGGGTGATCTACGTCGGGAAGGCCAAGAGCCTGCGCCAGCGCCTGGCCAACTACTTCCAGGACCTGGCCGGGCTCCACCCGCGCACCCGCTCCATGGTGACGACCGCCGCCTCCGTGGAGTGGACGGTCGTCACCAACGAGGTCGAGGCGCTCCAGCTGGAGTACTCCTGGATCAAGGAGTTCGACCCCCGGTTCAACGTCAAGTACCGCGACGACAAGAGCTATCCGTACCTCGCGGTGACGATGAACGAACAGTTCCCCCGGGTCCAGGTGATGCGCGGCCAGAAGAAGAAGGGCGTGCGCTACTTCGGGCCGTACGGCCACGCCTGGGCGATCCGCGACACCGTCGACCTCCTGCTGCGCGCCTTCCCCGTGCGCACGTGCTCCGCGGGCGTGTTCAAGAACGCCGCCCGCACCGGCCGCCCCTGCCTGCTCGGCTACATCGGCAAGTGCTCCGCGCCCTGTGTGGAGCGCGTCACCCCCGAGGTGCACCGCGAACTCGCCGAGGACTTCTGCGACTTCATGGCCGGCCGCACGGGCACGTACATCCGCCGCCTGGAGCGACAGATGGCGGACGCCGCCGAAGAGATGGAGTACGAGCGGGCGGCCCGCCTGCGCGACGACATCGAGGCCCTCAGGAAGGCGATGGAGAAGAGCGCCGTCGTCCTCGCCGACGCCACCGACGCCGACCTCATCGCCCTCGCCGAGGACGAGCTGGAGGCGGCCGTCCAGATCTTCCACGTACGCGGCGGACGCGTGCGCGGCCAGCGCGGCTGGGTCACCGACAAGGTCGAGGCGGTCACCAGCGGCGACCTTGTCGAGCACGCCCTCCAGCAGCTGTACGGCGAGGAGAGCGGGGACGCCGTCCCCAAGGAGGTCCTCGTCCCCGCGCTGCCCGACCCCATAGAGCCGGTCCAGGAGTGGCTGACCGAGCGCCGCGGGGCCAACGTCTCGCTGCGCATCCCGCAGCGCGGCGACAAGAAGGCCCTCATGGAGACCGTCGCGCGCAACGCCCAGCAGTCCCTGGTGCTGCACAAGACCAAGCGCGCCTCCGACCTCACCACCCGCTCGCGCGCCCTGGAGGAGATCGCCGCCGCCCTGGAGCTGGACAGCGTGCCCCTGCGCGTCGAGTGCTACGACATCTCCCACCTGCAGGGCGACGACGTGGTGGCCTCGATGGTCGTCTTCGAGGACGGCCTCGCCCGCAAGAGCGAGTACCGCCGCTTCCAGATCAAGGGCTTCGAGGGCCAGGACGACGTCCGCTCCATGCACGAGGTGATCACCCGCCGCTTCCGGCGCTACCTCGCGGAGAAGGAGAAGAGCGGGGAGTGGGTCGACGAGGAGACCGGTGAGGTCACCGACCTCGGCCCGACCGAGGAGGACGGCCGCCCCAAGCGGTTCGCCTACCCGCCGCAGCTCGTCGTCGTGGACGGCGGCCAGCCGCAGGTGGCGGCCGCCAAGCGGGCCCTCGACGAGCTCGGCATCGACGACATCGCGGTGTGCGGGCTGGCCAAGCGCCTGGAGGAGGTCTGGGTCCCCGACGAGGACGACCCGGTGGTCCTGCCGCGCACCAGCGAGGGCCTCTACCTCCTGCAGCGCGTGCGTGACGAGGCCCACCGCTTCGCCATCACCTACCAGCGCAACAAGCGGGCCAAGCGGTTCCGGGCGGGCCCGCTGGACGTCGTGCCGGGCCTCGGGGACGCGCGCAAGCAGACGCTGATCAAGCACTTCGGTTCGGTGAAGAGGCTCCGATCCGCGACAATCGACCAGATCTGCGAGGTGCCGGGCGTGGGCCGCAAGACGGCCGAGGCCATCGTGGCGGCCCTCGCCGGGGCGACACCCGCCGGGCCCGCCGTGAACACGGCGACCGGAGAGATCATGGAAGAGGAGGAGCCCGTGACCGCGGGCACCTCGGAGGAACGACGGGGGCAGGAGACATGAGCGAGCACGACGAAGGTGGAGAGCAAGTGAGCGCGGGCACGCCCATCGACACGCCGGCGGTTCCGGACGCCGCGATCCCGGAGCTGGTGATCATCTCCGGGATGTCCGGCGCGGGCCGGAGCACCGCGGCGAAGTGCCTGGAGGACCTCGGCTGGTTCGTGGTCGACAACCTGCCGCCCGCGCTGATCCCCACCATGGTGGAGCTCGGCGCCCGCTCGCAGGGCAACGTCGCCCGTATCGCGGTCGTCGTCGACGTCCGCGGCCGGCGCTTCTTCGACAACCTCCGCGAGTCCCTCGCCGAGCTGGAGTCGAAGAACGTCACCCGGCGCATCGTCTTCCTGGAGTCCTCCGACGAGGCCCTGGTCCGCCGCTTCGAGTCGGTCCGCCGCCCGCACCCGCTGCAGGGCGACGGCCGCATCGTCGACGGCATCGCGGCCGAGCGCGACCTCCTGCGCGAGCTGCGCGGCGACGCCGACCTGGTGATCGACACCTCCAGCCTCAACGTGCACGAGCTGCGCGCCAAGATGGACGCCCAGTTCGCGGGCGAGGAGGAGCCCGAGCTGCGGGCCACCGTCATGTCCTTCGGCTTCAAGTACGGCCTGCCGGTCGACGCCGACCTCGTCGTCGACATGCGCTTCCTGCCGAACCCCCACTGGGTCCCCGAGCTGCGCCAGTTCACCGGCCAGAACGAGGAGGTCGCGGCGTACGTCTTCAACCAGCCAGGCGCCAAGGAGTTCCTCGACCGGTACGCGGAACTGCTCCAGCTCATCGCCGCGGGCTACCGCCGCGAGGGCAAGCGGTACGTGACGATCGCGGTCGGCTGCACCGGCGGCAAGCACCGCTCCGTCGCCATGTCGGAGAAGCTCGCGGCGCGCCTGGCGTCCGAGGGCGTGGAGACCGTCATCGTCCACCGGGACATGGGGCGCGAATGACACGCAACCGCCGGACCGTCCGCCTGAGCCGGCTGGGCCGCAAGCGGGGCACCCAGCCGAAGGTGGTCGCGCTCGGCGGGGGCATGGGCCTGTCCGCCTCGCTCGCCGCGCTGCGCCGCATCACCGGGGCCGGGGACCTCACCGCCGTCGTCACGGTCGCCGACGACGGCGGGTCGAGCGGCCGGCTCCGCGACGAGCTGGGCGTACTGCCGCCCGGCGATCTGCGCAAGGCGCTCGCCGCGCTCTGCGGCGACGACGACTGGGGCCAGACCTGGTCCCGCGTCATCCAGCACCGCTTCCAGTCCAAGGGCGACCTGCACGAGCACGCGGTCGGCAATCTGCTGATCGTCGCCCTGTGGGAGCAGCTCGGCGACCACGTGCAGGCGCTCGACCTGGTCGGCACGCTGCTCGGCGCGCGGGGCCGGGTGCTGCCCATGTCGGCCGTGCCGCTGGAGCTGCAGGCCCTGGTCAAGGGCCACGACCCCAAGCGCCCGGACGACGTGGACACGGTCCGCGGCCAGGCCACGGTGGCCCTCACCCCGGGCGAGGTGCAGTCCGTGCACGTCGTGCCGCACGACCCGCCGGCCGTCCCCGAGGCGGTCGCCGCCGTCCTGGACGCGGACTGGGTGGTGCTCGGCCCCGGCTCCTGGTTCTCCTCGGTGATCCCGCACCTGCTGGTCCCGGAACTGCTCGACGCGCTCACCGAGACGAAGGCCCGCAAGGTCCTCCCGCTCAACCTCGCGCCGCAACCGGGAGAAACCGAAGGCTTCTCTCCGCAGCGTCATTTGGAGGTTTTGGCCCGACACGCCCCTAAACTCGCCCTGGACGTGGTGCTGGCCGACGAGGCCGCCGTGCCCGACCGTGCGTCACTCACCGATGCCGCCAAGCGGCTCGGCGCCACGGTCGAGCTGGCGCCGGTGGCCCGGCCCGACGGAACTCCGCGGCACGACCCGGAGCTCCTGGCAGCCGCGTACGACCGTATTTTTCGGATGCATGGAAGGATCGGCCCATGGCGATGACGGCAGCGGTGAAGGACGAGATCTCCCGGCTCCCCGTCACCCGGACCTGCTGCAGAAAAGCAGAGGTCTCGGCGATCCTGCGGTTCGCGGGCGGCCTTCACCTGGTGAGCGGCCGCATCGTGATCGAGGCGGAGCTGGACACCGCGATGGCGGCACGCCGCCTCAAGCGGGACATCCTGGAGATCTTCGGGCACGGCTCGGAGCTGATCGTGATGGCCCCCGGCGGCCTGCGCCGCGGCTCGCGTTACGTCGTACGGGTGGTTGCGGGCGGCGACCAGCTGGCCCGCCAGACGGGACTCGTGGACGGCCGAGGCCGCCCCATCCGCGGCCTGCCCCCGCAGGTGGTCTCGGGGGCCACCTGTGACGCCGAGGCGGCCTGGCGCGGCGCCTTCCTCGCGCACGGCTCGCTCACCGAGCCCGGCCGCTCCTCCTCCCTGGAGGTGACCTGCCCCGGCCCGGAGGCTGCGCTCGCGCTGGTCGGCGCCGCGCGCAGGCTGCAGATCGCCAGCAAGGCGCGCGAGGTGCGCGGCGTGGACCGGGTCGTCGTACGCGACGGCGACGCCATCGGCGCCCTGCTCACCCGGCTCGGCGCGCACGAGTCGGTGCTCGCCTGGGAGGAGCGGCGGATGCGCCGCGAGGTGCGCGCCACCGCCAACCGCCTGGCCAACTTCGACGACGCGAACCTGCGCCGCTCGGCCCGCGCGGCCGTCGCCGCCGGCGCCCGCGTGCAGCGCGCCCTGGAGATCCTCGGCGAGGAGGTGCCCGAGCACCTCGCGGCCGCCGGACGCCTGCGCATGGAGCACAAGCAGGCCTCCCTGGAGGAGCTGGGCGCGCTCGCCGACCCGCCGCTGACCAAGGACGCCGTCGCGGGCCGCATCCGCCGGCTGCTCGCCATGGCCGACAAGCGCGCCCAGGACATCGGCATCCCGGGGACCGAGTCCAATCTGAGCGAGGAGCTCGCGGACAACATGGCGGTCTGACCCGCCCCCACGTCTCTCGAGCCGCCGGTGCCCCGCAGGCACCGGCGGCTTTCGTGTGTCCGCTCCGCCCGCCTTCACCCGCTGTATTGACATGATCATGCACCGTCACGAGCCTGGCATCCCGCACATCTGTGCCGGACAACCGCAAGGGGGGCTCATGAGACGAAGAGCGAGCGCGAGATCCGTTCTCGCGGCCGGCGTGGTGCTGATCGGCGGTCTCGCCGTCGCACCACAGGCCGGGGCGAGCGGGCCGAGCACCACCCCGAAGGCCGACGACCCGGCCGCCGTGCACGTCTACCAGGCCGACGTCACCAAGAGGCAGATACCCCTGCTGGTCGCGGCGGGCCAGGACGCCCACGAGCTCGCCGGACAGACGCCCGAGCGCGGCACCGGCCGCGTCGAGCTCTATCTGACCGAGGGCCAGGCCAAGGCCGTCGAGCGCAAGGGCATCGAGCTCGGCGAGCACAAGATCACGGCGGGCGCCGAGAAGCGGCTCAAGGCCGCGGGGGACGGCGTCTTCCGGCCGTACAGCGGAAAGGGCGGCCTGCGGGAGGAGATCGTCAAGACCGGGCAGGCCCACCCCGGCCTCACCAAGGTCGTCTCCATCGGCAAGACCCTCAAGGGCCAGGACATCCTCGCCCTGAAGCTCTCCAAGAACGCCGGGAAGACCAAGGACGGCGCCAAGCCGGCCACGCTGTACATGTCCAACCAGCACGCGCGCGAGTGGATCACCCCCGAGATGACCCGCCGCCTGATGCATCACTACCTGGACAACTACGGCAAGGACAAGCGCGTCACCCGGCTTGTGGACTCCACCGAGCTGTGGTTCGTGCTCTCCGCCAACCCCGACGGCTACGACTACACGCACGCCGCCGCGGCCAACCGCCAGTGGCGCAAGAACCTCCGCGACGTGGACGGCGACGGCAAGATCGCCGCCGGCGACGGCGTCGACCTCAACCGCAACTTCGCGTACAAGTGGGGCTACGACAACGAGGGTTCCTCCCCCGACTCCTCGAACGAGACCTACCGGGGCGCACGCCCGATGTCCGAGCCGGAGACCGTGGCCATCGACCGCTTCGAGAAGCGCATCGGGTTCACGTACGGCATCAACTACCACTCCGCGGCCGAACTGCTCCTCTACGGAGTGGGCTGGCAGGTAGCCACGCCGACCCCGGACGACGTCCTCTACAAGGCGCTGGCCGGCACCCCGGAGAAGTCCGCGATCCCCGGCTACCACCCACAGGTCTCCTCCGAGCTCTACACCACCAACGGCGAGGCCGACGGACACGCGGGCAACGTCAACGGCATGGCGATGTTCACCCCCGAGATGTCCACCTGCCAGACCGCGTCGGACGTCGACCCCGACGACGCCTGGAAGCCCGAGGACTGCGCCTCCGTCTTCACCTTCCCCGACGACGAGAAGCTGATCCAGCAGGAGTTCGCGAAGAACGTGCCCTTCGCGCTCGCCGTCGCCGAGACCGCGCTCCACCCCGACCAGCCGGTCTCCGTCACCGGCATCGACGCCCCCGACTTCACCCCCGACGCCTTCACCACCTCCTACGCGCGCGGAGGCGACCAGCAGGTCGCCGTCACCGCCCGCAGGTCGGTCCGCGCCAAGGAGCTCAACTACCGCGTCAACGGCGGCCGCACCCACCACGAGGACCTCCGCGCCTGGAAGGGCGGCGAGACCTACGGCGGCGAGGACAACCTCTACTTCGACGAGTACCGCGCGAAGGTCGAGGGCGCCCGCGTCGGCGACAAGGTAGAGGTGTGGTTCTCCGGACGTACGAAGAAGGGCAGCACCCGCAGCGAGCACTTCACGTACACCGTCGCCGAGCGCCCCAAGGCCAACACGCTCGTCGTGGCCGAAGAAGGCGCGAGCGCCACCGAGACCCAGAAGTACGTCGACGCCATCAAGGCCAACGGCCGCTCGGCCGCCGTCTGGGACGTGGCGAAGCAAGGCGTCCCGCACCCGCTCGGCGTCCTGGCGCACTTCCCCGTGGTGGTCCACTCCACCGGCGACCCCGTCCCCGGCGCGGCCACCCAACTCGCCCTGCGCGACCATCTCAACGAGGGCGGCAAGCTCATCGAGGCCGGTGAGCGCGCCGGCGGCGACGTCGATCTGGGCGAGGCCCTCACCGACGACTTCGCGCAGTACTACCTGGGCGCCTACGACCGCGCCTCCGCGCCCGGCGCCGACAGCTTCAAGGGCACCGGGGCGCTCGACGGCGTCAGCACCCCGCTCGCCGCCGCCGGCGCCAACCCGCTCGACAAGGCCGGACGCTTCACCGTCACCTCCGACATCCTGCCGCCCCGCGACTTCCCGCGGTTCAAGAGCGCGGCCGCGGGCTCCTACCCGGGCATCGCCAACCCCTACGCCCCCTTCGAGGGCCAGGGCATGGCCTCGGCCACCCACACCGACCAGGACTGGAAGCGGATCACCCACACCATCGACCTGACCGGCGTCACCGCCGCCGACCAACCGGAGCTGCGCCTCGCCCTCAACTGGAACCTGGAGACCGGCTACGACCACGGCCTCCTAGAGGCGCACACCACCGGCGCGGAGGACTGGACCACGCTGCCGGACAAGAACGGCAACTCGTCCACCGCCGTCCCCGCCGAGTGCGCGGCCGGCTTCTTCGTCAACGGACACCCCTTCCTGCGCCACTACCTGACGCTCGACGGCGGCGGCTGCACCGCCTCCGGCACCAGCGGCGCCTGGAACAGCTTCACCGGCTCGTCGGGCGGCTGGAAGCCCGTCGCGTTCGACCTCAGCGCGTACGCCGGAAAGAAGATCGAGGTGTCGCTCAGCTCCGTCACCGACCCCTCCAGCGGAGGCCGCGGCCTCTTCGCCGACAACGCGCAATTCGTGGTCGGCGGCAACGCCGTCGAGTCCGAGGGATTCGAGACCTCGCTCGGCTCCTGGACCGTCGCGCCGCCCCCGCCCGGCAGCCCCACTATCACAGGCGACTGGGCGCGCACCGGGGAGCTCTTCCGTACCTTCGCGGCGGTCACAGCGCGTGACAGCGTGCTGCTCGGCTTCGGGTTCGAGCACGTGCCCACAAACGCCGAACGGGCCGCTCTTATGGGCGCCTCCCTGGCACATCTGCGCAGCTGACAGTGCGTAATCGGGACCAAGGTCCCGGGGGCCCGTACCCCTACTGGGGGGTACGGGCCTCTGTGTCGCCCGGAGCCCCTCTCGATGTCACCTCAGAGGCCTCAGAGAGGTAGGGTCGGAGGCGGTCGGGGACATCCCATACAACTCGCCGGCGTCTAAAACCGGCGTACCAACGAGGAGATCGGTTTCGTGACGATCCGCGTAGGCATCAACGGCTTTGGCCGCATCGGTCGCAACTACTTCCGCGCGCTGCTCGAGCAGGGTGCGGACATCGAGATCGTGGCTGTCAACGACCTGGGTGACACCGCGACCACCGCGCACCTTCTGAAGTACGACACCATCCTGGGCCGCCTCAAGGCCGAGGTGTCGCACACCGAGGACACCATCACCGTCGACGGCAAGACCATCAAGGTCCTGTCCGAGCGCAACCCCGCCGACATCCCGTGGGGCGACCTCGGCGTCGACATCGTGATCGAGTCCACCGGCATCTTCACGAAGAAGGCCGACGCCGAGAAGCACATCACCGGCGGCGCCAAGAAGGTCCTCATCTCGGCTCCGGCCAAGGACGAGGACATCACCATCGTGATGGGCGTCAACCAGGACAAGTACGACGCGGCCAACCACCACGTCATCTCCAACGCCTCCTGCACCACCAACTGTGTGGCGCCGATGGCGAAGGTTCTCGACGAGAACTTCGGCATCGTCAAGGGCCTGATGACCACGGTCCACGCGTACACCAACGACCAGCGCATCCTGGACTTCCCGCACTCGGACCTGCGCCGCGCCCGCGCCGCCGCCGAGAACATCATCCCGACCACGACGGGTGCCGCCAAGGCCACCGCCCTGGTCCTGCCCCAGCTCAAGGGCAAGCTCGACGGCATCGCGATGCGCGTCCCGGTCCCGACCGGTTCGGCCACCGACCTGGTCGTCGAGGTCTCCCGCGAGGTCACCAAGGACGAGGTCAACGCCGCGTTCAAGAAGGCCGCCGACGACGGCGACCTGAAGGGCTACCTCTTCTACACCGAGGACCCGATCGTGTCGTCCGACATCGTCAGCGACCCGGCCTCCTGCACCTTCGACTCGTCCCTGACGATGGTCCAGGACGGCAAGTCGGTGAAGATCCTCGGCTGGTACGACAACGAGTGGGGCTACTCCAACCGTCTCGTCGACCTCACCGTCTTCGTCGGCGGTCAGCTCTAACCACCAGAGCAGGCACCTAGATGTGAGCACAGGGTCCGGACCGCGCAACGCCGCGCGCTCCGGGCCCTGTTGTGCGTCAGCCCACCCAAGGAGTCCAGTTCATGAAGACGATCGACGAACTTCTCGCCGAAGGAGTCGACGGCAAGCGGGTCTTCGTCCGCGCCGACCTCAACGTGCCGCTCGCCGAGGGCGCCATCACCGACGACGGCCGCATCCGCGCCGTCCTGCCGACCGTGAAGGCCCTCGCCGACGCGGGCGCCAAGGTGGTCGTCGCCTCGCACCTGGGCCGCCCCAAGGGCGCCCCGGACCCGGCCTTCTCGCTGCTGCCCGCCGCCGAGCGGCTCGGCGAGCTCCTGGGCGCGCCCGTCGCGTTCGCGCAGGACACCGTCGGCCCCGCCGCGCACGACGCGGTGGACGGCCTGCAGCCCGGCCAGGTCGCCGTCATCGAGAACCTCCGCTTCAACGCGGGCGAGACCTCCAAGGACGACGCCGAGCGGGCCGGGTTCGCCGACCGGCTCGCCGCCCTCGCGGACGTCTACGTGGGCGACGGCTTCGGCGCCGTGCACCGCAAGCACGCCTCGGTGTACGACCTCCCCGCCAAGCTGCCGCACTACGCCGGCTACCTCATCGCCACCGAGGTCGGCGTCCTGAAGAAGCTCACCGACGAGGTCAAGCGGCCCTACGCGGTGGTCCTCGGCGGCGCCAAGGTCTCCGACAAGCTCGGCGTGATCGACCACCTCCTGGAGAAGGCCGACCGCATCCTCATCGGCGGCGGCATGGCCTACACCTTCCTCAAGGCCCAGGGCCACGAGGTCGGCATCTCCCTCCTCCAGGAGGACCAGATCCCGGCCGTCAAGGACTACCTCAAGCGCGCCGAGGCGCGGGGCGTGGAGTTCGTCCTCCCCGTCGACGTGCTGGTCTCGCCGGACTTCCCGGACCTGAAGACCAAGGCCCCGGCCAACCCCACCACGGTCGCCGCGGACGCCATCCCGGCCGACCAGGAGGGTCTCGACATCGGACCCGAGACCCGTAAGCTCTACGCCTCGAAGCTCGCCGACGCGGCCACCGTCTTCTGGAACGGCCCGATGGGCGTCTTCGAGCACCCCGACTACGCCGAGGGCACCAAGGCGGTCGCCCAGGCCCTTGTCGACTCCGCGGCCTTCACGGTCGTCGGCGGTGGCGACTCCGCCGCGGCCGTCCGGCAGCTGGGCTTCGACGAGAACGCATTCGGCCACATCTCGACCGGTGGCGGCGCCTCCCTCGAATACCTCGAGGGCAAGACGCTCCCCGGCCTCGCGGCACTGGAGAACTGAGACCTGATGACTACGCGCACCCCGCTGATGGCGGGCAACTGGAAGATGAACCTCAACCACCTCGAGGCCATCGCCCACGTCCAGAAGCTCGCCTTCGCCCTGGCCGACAAGGACTACGAGGCCTGCGAGGTCGCCGTCCTGCCGCCCTTCACCGACCTCCGCTCGGTGCAGACCCTGGTCGACGGCGACAAGCTCAAGATCAAGTACGGCGCCCAGGACATCTCGGCGCAGGACTCCGGCGCCTACACCGGCGAGATCTCGGGCCCGATGCTGGCCAAGCTGAAGTGCACCTACGTCGCCGTGGGCCACTCCGAGCGCCGCCAGTACCACAACGAGACCGACGAGCTCTGCAACGCCAAGGTGAAGGCCGCCTACAAGCACGGCCTGACCCCGATCCTCTGCGTCGGCGAGGGCCTGGACATCCGCAAGGCGGGACAGCAGGTCCAGTACACGCTCAACCAGCTCGACGGCGGCCTCAAGGACGTCCCGGCCGAGCAGGCCGAGACGATCGTGATCGCGTACGAGCCCGTCTGGGCGATCGGCACCGGCGAGGTCGCCACCCCCGAGGACGCGCAGGAGGTCTGCGGCGCGATCCGCCGCCGCCTCGCCGAGCTGTACTCGCCCGAGCTCGCCGACAAGGTCCGCATCCAGTACGGCGGCTCCGTGAAGGCGAAGAACGTCGCCGACATCATGGCGCAGCCCGACGTCGACGGTGCCCTGGTCGGCGGCGCCGCGCTGGACTCCGACGAGTTCGTCAAGATCGTCCGGTTCCGCGACCAGTGAGTATGCGGTAGCGGCGATACGTCGTACCCTTGCGGGGGTCGGAGGCTCGGAAAGCTGGCTGGAAAGCTCGCCCGCGAAAAAAGCCCCGGCCCCCGTCGTCGATTCAGTTCCGAGGAAGTTGGTCCAGCCGTGGTTATGGGGTTCTCGATCGCCCTCATCGTCTTCAGCGCTCTGATGATGTTGCTGGTGCTGATGCACAAGGGCAAGGGCGGCGGCCTTTCCGACATGTTCGGCGGCGGCATGCAGTCGTCCGTCGGCGGTTCCTCCGTCGCGGAGCGCAACCTCGACCGCATCACCGTCGTGGTCGGTCTGCTGTGGTTCGCGTGCATTGTCGCGCTGGGTCTGCTGATGAAGGCGAACAACTAGCGTCAGGCGCTGGTCGCTTGTCCGGTGCGTGGCCGCGTGCGCGGCTTATCATGGGGCTTGCGTCCGGGGGGTGGGGTGTAACTCCGCACACTGGACGCGCGTTGGGCCTTACGTAAACTGAGGCGCCCGCAGCAGCACCATCACGCAGGGAGTTACGACCGTGGCAAGTGGCAACGCGATCCGAGGAAGTCGGGTCGGGGCGGGGCCGATGGGCGAGGCCGAGCGCGGTGAGTCCGCGCCGCGAGCGCGCATCTCCTTCTGGTGCTCCAACGGGCACGAGACGCAGCCCAGCTTCGCGAGCGACGCGCAGATCCCCGACACATGGGACTGTACCCGCTGCGGCTTTCCGGCAGGTCAGGACCGGGACAACCCTCCGGACCCGCCGCGCACCGAGCCGTACAAGACGCATCTGGCGTATGTGCGTGAGCGGCGCAGCGACGCGGACGGCGAGGCCATTCTCGCGGAAGCGCTCGCCAAACTGCGGGGCGAGATCTAGTACTTGGGATTCGGCCGGACACCGAGAAGGTGTCCGGCCGGTTTCTTGTCCGGGTACATCCGCGGGCACGTCTGCGGACAGACGGTTTCAGACATCTCATACCGCTCATCGATCGATTAGGTTGGTGAGTGCAGCGGGGCAATACACGTACGCGGGTACGAGAGAAGGCTGAAGTCCGAGATGAATGCAGAAAGCCGCGCAAGGCTCAATCAGACGCCCGAGTGGACGGCGCTCACCAAGCACCGCGAACAACTCGGAGAAGTGCAGCTGCGCGAGCTGTTCGCCGCGGATCCGGCGCGCGGCACGGCGTACACCCTCCAGGTCGGTGACCTGCACATCGACTACTCCAAGCACCTCGTCACGGAGGAGACGCTGCGGCTGCTGCGCGAGCTGGCCGCCGCGACCGACGTGTTCGGACTGCGGGACGCCATGTTCCGCGGCGAGAAGATCAACACCACCGAGGACCGCGCGGTCCTGCACACCGCGCTGCGCGCCCCGCGGGACGCCGTCATCGAGGTCGACGGCGAGAACGTGGTGCCGGCGGTGCACGCCGTCCTCGACAAGATGAGCGCCTTCTCCGAGAAGGTCCGCTCCGGCGAGTGGACCGGGCACACCGGCAAGCGCATCAAGAACGTCGTCAACATCGGCATCGGCGGCTCCGACCTCGGTCCCGCGATGGCGTACGAGGTGCTGCGCTCCTTCACCGACCGCGACCTCACGGTCCGCTTCGTGTCGAACGTGGACGGCGCGGACCTGCACGAGGCCGTGCGGGACCTCGACCCCGCCGAGACGCTGTTCGTCATCGCCTCGAAGACGTTCACCACCATCGAGACGATCACCAACGCCACCTCGGCGCGGGACTGGCTGCTCACCGGCCTGCGCGCCGACCAGGGCGCCGTCGCCAAGCACTTCGTGGCCCTGTCGACCAACGCCGAGAAGGTGTCGGACTTCGGCATCGACACGGACAACATGTTCGAGTTCTGGGACTGGGTCGGCGGCCGCTACTCCTACGACTCGGCCATCGGTCTCTCCCTGATGATCGCCATCGGTCCCGACCGGTTCCGCGAGATGCTCGACGGCTTCCACCTCGTCGACGAGCACTTCCGCACCGCGCCCGCCGAGTCCAACGTGCCTCTCCTGATGGGCCTGTTGGGCATCTGGTACGGCAACTTCCACGACGCGCAGTCGCACGCCGTGCTGCCGTACTCGCACTACCTCTCCAAGTTCACCGCGTATCTGCAGCAGCTGGACATGGAGTCCAACGGCAAGTACGTCGACCGGAACGGCGAGGAGGTCGACTGGCAGACCGGCCCGGTGGTCTGGGGCACGCCCGGCACCAACGGCCAGCACGCCTACTACCAACTCATCCACCAGGGAACGAAGTTGATCCCGGCGGACTTCATCGGCTTCGCCGAGCCGGTCGCCGACCTGCTGCCCGGCCTGGTCGCCCAGCACGACCTCCTGATGGCCAACTTCTTCGCGCAGACGCAGGCGCTGGCGTTCGGCAAGACGCCGGACGAGGTGCGCGCCGAGGGCGTCGCGGAGGAGCTCGTCCCGCACAAGACGTTCAAGGGCAACCACCCGACGACGACGATCCTCGCCAAGGAGCTGACCCCCTCGGTCCTCGGCCAGCTCGTCGCGCTCTACGAGCACAAGGTCTTCGTGCAGGGCGCCGTGTGGAACATCGACTCCTTCGACCAGTGGGGCGTCGAGCTCGGCAAGGTCCTCGCCAAGCGGATCGAGCCCGCGCTGACCGAGGGCGCCGACGTGCCGGGCCTGGACGGGTCGACCACGGCGCTGGTCGCCAAGTACCGGGATCTGCGCGGCCGTTGATCCCGCCGGTCCCTCGGCCCGTCCGGTGACGTACGGCCGTTAATCGGATGCGGGCGCGGCCCCCGGCGGGTGACACTGCTTCAGCTCTGTCACCCGCCGGGAGGGACCCCGTCATGGACCAGCTGCACGCCGCGCTCGCCGACCCCGACAGACTCCGGCTGTACGCGCGCATAGTCCTCGACGACCTGGCTCCGGGCGAGGCCGACTCCACCGTCGCCCGCAAGCACCTGGGACGGCTCCTCGCCACCGGGCTCGTGGAGCGGCTGCCCGACGGATCGCTGCGGGCCGACCCGGCCGTCTTCCGGCGCTCGCCCGACCCCGTGGACGCCTACGTCCACCCCACCGTGCCGCGCCGCCTCACCGGCTTCTTCGCGCACGGCCGCCTCACCACGATCCCGGTGCGGGCCGTGGTGCGCCACGAACTCCTCGTCCACCTCACGGACACCCTCTTCGACACAGGGCGCAGCTACAGCGAGCGCGAGGTCAACGACGCGTTCGGCACCGTCCACGACGACACCGCGGCGCTGCGGCGGTACTGCGTCACCGACGGCCTCCTGGTCCGCGAGCAGGACGGCAGCAGCTACCGACGCGTCCTCGTGGACGCCTGAGGGCCCCCGCACCAGCCGGTGCGGGGGCCCTCGGCGACGTAACGCGACGGACCGCTAGGACACGGCCGGCGGATACAGCTCCGGGGGGAGCTGCGAGGCCGCCGCGGTGTCCAGGAACCACAGGGTGCGCGAGCGGCCGTAGGCACCGGCCGCGGGGGCCTGCACCTCGCCCGCGCCCGACAGGGCGATGGCCGCGGCCCGCGCCTTGTCCTCGCCCGCCGCGAGCAGCCACACCTCGCGGGCCGCCCGGATCGCCGGAAGGGTCAGCGAGACGCGGACCGGCGGCGGCTTCGGCGCGCCGTGCACGCCGACCACCGAGCGCACGGTCTCGCGCACCGCGGGCAGCTCGGGGAAGAGCGACGCGACGTGCGTGTCCGGGCCGACGCCGAGCATCAGGACGTCGAAGGTCGGCACCGGGCCGTGGTCGTCCGGGCCCGCGGCCGCGGTGAGTTCGGCGGCGTAGACCTCCGCCGCCGCGTCCACCTCGTACGCGCCGTCCGAGGCGGGCATCGGGTGCACCCGGGCCGGGTTCAGGGGCACCGAGTCGAGCAGTGCCTCCTTGGCCTGGGTGTAGTTGCGCTCCGGGTCGCCGTCCGGCAGGAACCGCTCGTCGCCCCACCACAGGTCCAGGCGCGACCAGTCGACCGCGTCCTTCGCCGGGGAGGAGCCGAGCGCGGCCAGCACGCCGTTGCCGTTGCGGCCGCCGGTGAGGACCACCGACGCGTGGCCGCGGGCGGCCTGCGCGTCGACGATCTTCGTGATGAGGCGGGCCGCGACGGCCTGCGCCATCAGCTCCTTGTCGCGGTGGACGACGAGCTGCGGGGTCGCGGTCACTTCGCGGCCGCCTTCTTGGCCGCTGCCTTCTTCGCCGGCGCCTGCTTGGCCTCGGGGGCCTTGCCGCCCTCCTTGGCCTCCGACGCGGTCTCCGTCACCGGCTCGGACGGCTGGCCCAGGCGGTCCACGCCGTACTTCAGCGCGGAGGCGTAGGTGTCGTCCGGGTCGAGGCGGCGCAGCTCCTCGGCGATCAGCTCGGCCGTCTCACGGCGCTTGAGCGCCACCGCGCGGTCGGGCTGCCCCTCGATGGAGAGCGTGGCGAGCGAGCCGTCGGCCCGGTCGAGCACGATGGGACCGCAGTCGGTCTCCATGCGGACGCCGGTCAGGCCGGGGCCCGCCGACAGCGCGCGCTTGACCGGTACGTCGAGCCGGTCGGCGAGCCACATGCCGAGCAGCTCGCAGCTCGGGTTGAACTCCTCGCCGTCCACCTGCACCGAGGTGACCTTGCAGGTGACCTGGTCGAGCGCCGCGGCGAGCATGGAGCGCCACGGGGTGATGCGCGTCCACGACAGGTCCGTGTCGCCGGGGTGGTAGGCCTCGGCGCGTGCGGTCAGCTCGTGGATCGGGTCCTCGGCCGCGTAGGTGTCCGTGACGCGGCGCTGGGCGAGGGTGCCCAGCGGGTCGTTGGCCGGGTCCAGCGGGGCGTTCACCGGCCACCAGACGACCACGGGGGCGTCGGGGAGCAGCAGCGGCAGCACGACCGACTGGGCGTGGTCGATGACCTCGCCGTACAGCCGCAGGACCACCGTCTCGCCGGTGCCCGCCTCCACGCCGACCCGTACCTCGGCGTCGAGGCGCGACGTGGTGCGGTCACGGGGCGAGCGCGCGGCGCGCTTGATGACGACGAGGGTGCGCGAGGGGTGCTCGCGCGACGCGTCGTTGGCGGCCCGCAGGGCGTCGTAGGCGTTCTCCTCGTCGGTGACGATGACGAGGGTGAGCACCATGCCGACGGCCGGCGTGCCGATCGCCCTGCGGCCCTGCACGAGCGCCTTGTTGATCTTGCTGGACGTGGTGTCCGTAAGGTCGATCTTCATGGCCGACGCCAGCTCCGTCCGTCTCGTGCGAGCATTTCGTCCGCCTCGGTCGGGCCCCAGGTGCCTGCCGGGTACTGCGCGGGCTTGCCGTGCTTGTCCCAGTACTCCTCGATCGGGTCGAGGATGTTCCAGGACAGCTCGACCTCCTCCGTGCGCGGGAAGAGGTTGGCGTCGCCGAGCAGGACGTCCAGGATCAGCCGCTCGTACGCCTCGGGGCTGGACTCGGTGAAGGACTCGCCGTACGCGAAGTCCATCGACACGTCCCGGATCTCCATGGAGGTGCCGGGCACCTTGGAGCCGAACCGGACCGTGATGCCCTCGTCGGGCTGGACGCGGATGACGATCGCGTTCTGCCCGAGCTCCTCGGTCGCCGTGTGGTCGAAGGGGGAGTGGGGCGCGCGCTGGAAGACGACCGCGATCTCGGTGACGCGGCGGCCGAGGCGCTTGCCGGTGCGCAGGTAGAAGGGGACGCCCGCCCAACGGCGGTTGTCCACGCCCAGCTTGATGGCCGCGTAGGTGTCGGTCTTCGACTTGGCGTCGATGCCCTCTTCCTGGAGGTAGCCGACGGCCTTCTCGCCGCCCTGCCACCCGGCGGCGTACTGCCCGCGGACGGTGTTCTTGCCGAGGTCCTTGGGCAGCCGGACGGCGCCGAGCACCTTGGCCTTCTCGGCGACCAGCGCATTCGCGTCGAAGGAGGCGGGCTCCTCCATCGCGGTCAGCGCCATCAGCTGGAGCAGGTGGTTCTGGATGACGTCGCGCGCGGCGCCGATGCCGTCGTAGTAGCCGGCGCGGCCGCCGATGCCGATGTCCTCGGCCATGGTGATCTGCACATGGTCCACGTACGACCGGTTCCAGATCGGCTCGAACATCTGGTTGGCGAAGCGGAGCGCCAGGATGTTCTGGACGGTTTCCTTGCCGAGGTAGTGGTCGATCCGGAACACCTGGTCCGGGGCGAACACCTCGTGCACGATCGCGTTCAGCTCGCGGGCCGACGCGAGGTCGTGGCCGAACGGCTTTTCGATGACCGCGCGGCGCCAGGCGCCCTTCGGGGCGTCGGCCAGCTCGTGCTTCTTGAGCTGCTGCACCACCTGCGGGAAGAACTTCGGCGGCACCGAGAGGTAGAACGCGAAGTTCCCGCCGGTGCCCTGCGCCTTGTCCAGCTCCTGGATGGTGGCCTTGAGCTGCTCGAAGGCGTCGTCGTCGTCGAAGTTGCCCTGGACGAAGCGCATGCCCTGGATGAGCTGCTGCCAGACCTCCTCGCGGAACGGGGTCCGGGAGTGCTGCTTGACCGCGTCGTGGACGACCTGGGCGAAGTCCTCGTCCTCCCAGTCGCGGCGGGCGAAGCCGATGAGCGAGAAGCCCGGCGGCAGGAGACCCCGGTTGGCGAGGTCGTAGACGGCGGGCATCAACTTTTTACGGGACAAATCGCCCGTGACGCCGAAAATGACCAGGCCCGACGGCCCCGCGATACGCGGGAGCCGTCGGTCTGCGGCGTCACGCAGCGGATTGCTGCTTGACAAAGTGGTCAGCCCTTCGCAGGAGCGAGG
This sequence comes from Streptomyces sp. NPDC005863, assembly GCF_042871345.1. Classification (NCBI taxonomy): domain Bacteria; kingdom Bacillati; phylum Actinomycetota; class Actinomycetes; order Kitasatosporales; family Streptomycetaceae; genus Streptomyces; species Streptomyces sp. NPDC005863. Next base: position 81,623 of record NZ_JBIAII010000011.1, read on the forward strand.
CGCTTGAGCTCGGCCTCGGTCGACTTGAGCAGGTCGTTCCAGGACGCCTCGAACTTGTCGACGCCCTCGTCCTCCAGGAGCTGCACGACCTCGTCGTACGAGATGCCGAGCTTCTCCACGGCGGCGATCTCGGCGCGCGCCTGGTCGTACGTGCCCGCGATGGTGTTGCCGGAGATCGAACCGTGGTCGCCGGTGGCCTCCAGGGTCGCCTCGGGCATCGTGTTCACGGTGTTGGGCGCGACGAGCTCGTCGACGTACAGCGTGTCCTTGTAGGACGGGTCCTTGACGCCGGTCGAGGCCCACAGCGGACGCTGCTTGTTGGCCTGCGCCTTGTCCAGGGCGGCCCAGCGGTCGGAGGAGAAGACCTCCTCGTACGCCTCGTAGGCGAGCCGGGCGTTGGCGAGCGCGGCCTTGCCCTTGGCGGACTTGGCCTCGTCCGTGCCGATGGCGTCGAGGCGCTTGTCGATCTCGGTGTCCACGCGGGACACGAAGAAGGACGCCACCGAGTGGATCTTCGACAGGTCGAGGCCGCGCTCCTTGGCCTTCTCCAGGCCGGCGAGGTACGCGTCCATGACCATGCGGTAGCGCTCGAGCGAGAAGATCAGCGTGACGTTGACGCTGATGCCGAGGCCGATGACCTCGGTGATCGCCGGGATGCCCGCCTCGGTGGCCGGGATCTTGATGAGCGCGTTCGGCCGGTCCACCAGCCAGGCGAGCTGCTTGGCCTCGGCCGTCGTGGCCTTGGTGTTGTGCGCCAGGCGCGGGTCGACCTCGATGGACACCCGGCCGTCCTGGCCGCCGGTCGCCTCGAAGACCGGGCGCAGGATGTCGGCGGCGTCACGGACGTCCGCCGTCGTGATCATGCGGATGGCCTCTTCGACGGTGACCTCACGGGCCGCGAGGTCCGAGAGCTGCTGGTCGTAGCCGTCGCCCTGCGAGATGGCCTTCTGGAAGATCGACGGGTTGGTCGTGACGCCCACGACGTGCTGCTGGTCGATCAGCTCGGCGAGGTTGCCGGACGTGATCCGCTTGCGCGACAGGTCGTCCAGCCAGATCGCGACGCCTTCTTCTGAAAGGCGCTTGAGTGCGTCTGTCATGGAATTACATCTCCTACTTGGTCGTATATGGGCGTCAGCGCTGAGCGGCGTCGAGTGATTCCCGGGCCGCCTGAGCCACCGCGTCGGCGGTGAACCCGAACTCGCGGAACAGCACCTTGGCGTCCGCCGAGGCACCGAAGTGCTCCAGCGAGACGATGCGTCCGGCGTCGCCCACGAAGCGGTGCCAGGTCAGACCGATGCCGGCCTCGACCGCCACGCGCGCCTTCACCGACGGCGGCAGCACCGAGTCCCGGTACCCCTGGTCCTGCTCCTCGAACCATTCGACGGACGGCATCGAGACGACGCGCGTCGGGACGCCGGCGGCCTGCAGCTGCTCGCGCGCCTCGACGGCGAGTTGGACCTCGGAGCCGGTGCCGATGAGGACGACCTCGGGCGAGCCACCGTCGGCCTCGAAGAGGACGTAACCGCCCTTGGCGGCGTCCTCGTTGCGCTCGTACGTCGGTACGCCCTGGCGGGTCAGCGCGAGGCCGTGCGGGGCACCCTTGCCGAACTCCTTGGTGTAGCGCTTGAGGATCTCGCGCCACGCGACGACGGTCTCGTTGGCGTCGGCCGGGCGCACCACGTTCAGGCCCGGGATGGCGCGCAGCGCGGCCAGGTGCTCGACCGGCTGGTGGGTCGGGCCGTCCTCGCCGAGGCCGATGGAGTCGTGCGTCCACACGTACGTCACCGGGAGGTGCATCAGCGCGGACAGCCGGACGGCGTTGCGCATGTAGTCGGAGAACACCAGGAAGGTGCCGCCGAAGATGCGCGTGTTGCCGTGCAGCGCGATGCCGTTCATCTCCGCGGCCATGGAGTGCTCGCGGATGCCGAAGTGGACCGTACGGCCGTACGGGTCGGCGCCCGGCAGCGGGTTGCCCTCGGGCAGGAACGACGACGTCTTGTCGATCGTCGTGTTGTTCGAGCCCGCCAGGTCGGCGGAGCCGCCCCACAGCTCGGGGATGACCGGGCCGAGCGCCTGGAGGATCTTGCCGGAGGCGGCGCGGGTGGCGATGCCCTTGCCGGTCTCGAACTCCGGGAGCTTCTCCTCCCAGCCCTCGGGCAGCTCGCCCGCGCGGATGCGGTCGAACTCGGCGGCGCGCTCGTCGTTGGCGGTGCGCCAGGCGGCGAAGCCCTTCTCCCACTCGGCCTTGGCCTCGCGGCCGCGGTCGAGGGCCTTGCGGGTGTGCGCGAGGACCTCGTCGGAGACCTCGAAGTTCTGCTCCGGGTCGAAGCCGAGGACGCGCTTGGTGGCGGCCACTTCCTCGTCGCCGAGCGCCGAGCCGTGGGCGGCCTCGGTGTTCTGCGCGTTCGGGGCGGGCCAGGCGATGATCGAGCGCATCGCGATGAAGGAGGGGCGCTCGGTCTCGGCCTGGGCGGCCTTGATCGCGGCGTAGAGGGCGGCCGGGTCGAGGTCGCCGTCCTCCTTGGGCGCCACGCGCTGGACGTGCCAGCCGTACGCCTCGTACCGCTTCATGGTGTCCTCGGAGACCGCGGTCTCCGTGTCGCCCTCGATCGAGATGTGGTTGTCGTCCCACAGCAGGATCAGGTTGCCGAGCTTCTGGTGCCCGGCCAGCGACGAGGCCTCGCCGGAGATGCCCTCCTGGAGACAGCCGTCACCGGCGATGGCGTAGATGTGGTGGTCGAACGGGGACGCGCCGTCGGCCGCCTCCGGGTCGAACAGACCGCGCTCGTAGCGGGCCGCCATCGCCATGCCCACGGCGTTGGCGACGCCCTGGCCCAGCGGGCCCGTGGTCGTCTCCACGCCGACCGTGTGGCCGTACTCCGGGTGACCGGGGGTCTTCGAGCCCCAGGTGCGGAAGGCCTTCAGGTCGTCCAGCTCCAGGCCGAAGCCGGCCAGGTAGAGCTGGATGTAGAGGGTCAGGGACGAGTGGCCCGCAGAGAGGACGAACCGGTCGCGGCCGGTCCAGTCGGCGTCCGCCGGGTCGTGGCGCATCACCTTCTGGAAGAGGGTGTACGCGGCGGGCGCGAGGCTCATGGCCGTACCGGGATGGCCGTTGCCGACCTTCTGTACGGAATCCATGGCCAGGACGCGAGCGGTGTCAACGGCTCGCTGGTCCAGTTCGGTCCACTCGAGGTCTGTGGTGGTCGGCTTGGTGCTCACCCTGAGTCAGGGCTCCTCTCCACATGTCGAATGCCGGCGGCGTAGATACCACCGGCCGATGTCGAGCCTACCGCTGCTAGAACGCTCATTTTTTCGAGTCATTCCAGACTGCAGTGACACGCGAGGATCCGCCTGTCGAAAGGAAAGCGCGGGCATTAGGCAAGTGAATATGGGGTCGCTCATATGTCCGCTCATAAGGCCACCGGTATCGCCCATATGTCCGCTCAATGAACGCGGGGTTCCGCTCATCTGGCGGTTCAACTCGCCCCGGACGCCGTTCGACCGGCCGCCCAACACGACCCCACCCCCGCGAAGAGCGAGGTATGGGCAACGTCTACAGTGGCGTGGTACGCGCGGGCTTTACCGGATCTTCATGTCAGAAGGTGCTGGTCGGCCCGCTGGGATGTCTCTGTCAGGGGTGTGCGTGACGGCCGTTGAATCCCGTCCAGCGGGGGTTTCCGGGACGGACCTTAGCCCGAGCCATCGGCCGTTCGGGGCTCGTGTCAAGGCGTTCGTGGCGCTGACCAAGCCGCGGATCATCGAGCTGCTGCTCATCACCACCGTTCCGGTGATGTTCCTCGCCGAACAGGGGGTGCCCGACCTCTGGCTGGTCTTCGTGACCTGCCTGGGCGGCTACCTCTCCGCCGGGGGCGCCAACGCGCTCAACATGTACATCGACCGCGACATCGACGCCCTGATGGACCGTACGTCGCAGCGGCCGCTGGTGACCGGCATGGTCAGCCCGCGCGAGTGCCTGGTCTTCGGCATCACCCTCGCGGTCGTCTCGACCCTGCTGTTCGGCTTCGCCGTCAACTGGCTCTCCGCCTGGCTCTCGCTCGGCGCGCTCCTCTTCTACGTGGTCGTCTACACGATGATCCTGAAGCGGCGCACCTCCCAGAACATCGTGTGGGGCGGCATCGCGGGCTGTCTGCCGGTCCTCATCGGCTGGTCCGCGGTCACCGACTCGATGTCGTGGGCCCCGGTCATCCTCTTCCTGGTCATGTTCTTCTGGACGCCGCCGCACTACTGGCCGCTGTCCATGAAGGTCAAGGAGGACTACGCGCGCGTGGGCGTGCCGATGCTGCCGGTCATCGCCTCCAACAAGGTGGTCGCCCGCCAGATCGTCCTCTACAGCTGGGTCATGGTCGCCGTCTCGCTGCTGCTCCAGCCGCTCGGCTACACCGGCTGGTTCTACACCGCGGTCGCGCTGGTCACCGGCGGCTGGTGGCTGTGGGAGGCGCACGGACTGCAGAACCGCGCCAAGGCCGAGGTCACGGGCGGCAAGCTCAAGGAGATGCGGCTCTTCCACTGGTCCATCACCTACGTCTCGCTGCTCTTCGTCGCGGTCGCGGTGGACCCCTTCCTGCGCTGAGCGCACACACTCCGCCGACGGGCGGGGCACGCTGGTGTCGAACGCCACGTGCCCCGCCCGTCGCCAGTTGATCTACCCGTCGGTAGCATCCTGTTCCATGGCAGAGACCGAGCAGATGGCAGAGACCGAGCAGGTCGAGGACGGCAAGAAGGCGGCCCGCGCGGAGCGGAAGGCGGCCAGGCTCGCCAAGGAGATCGGCGCCTTCGCGAAGGCCCACGGCGGCGCCGAGGGCCAGGTCGCGTACGTCGGAGAGCGCGGCGCCCGGATCGTCCTGGTGGGCGAGGACGGCGGCTGGGGCGACCTGATGGCGCCCTCCTACGCCGTGGCGCAGAGCGCAGTCGAGAAGGCCGGGATCACCGTCCACGACGACTTCGCCGGGGAGTTCGCGGCCAAGGTGCGGACCGGACCGTACGAGTGGAAGCGGATGGCCGGCATCCAGCTCGGCGGCCCGAGCAACGACTGACGCGCGCCGTACGCCCCCGCGGAGAACGGCCGAAAGCAACACCTGACAGCCGGGTCACCCGTTAGGACCGTAAGAACAAGGTCCACTCATCGGGAGTCCGGATGATCGAAACGCCGTCCCTGGTGGACCAGTACTGCCATGGCGTCCTCCGTACGGAGCTGGGCCTCGGCACCTTCGAGGCCCACCTCGGCCGGGGCGAGGGGCCGCCCGCCCCCGGGACCACCTTCTTCGACACCCAGACCGGCTTCGCCGTGCGCCGCTGGTGCCCGCCGCTGCTCGGCATGGAGCCGCACTGCCCGCCGGCCCGCTATCTGGCCCGCCGCCGCGAGCTCGGCGTTCTCGAGTCGGGCCGGCGCCTGCTGCGCGGCAGCGGCATCACCACGTACCTCGTCGACACCGGGCTGCCGGGGGATCTGACCGGACCCGACGAGATGGCCTGTACGGGTGACGCGGACGCCCGCGAGATCGTCCGTCTGGAGCTGCTCGCCGAACAGGTCGCGGACACTTCCGGCACCGCCGACGCGTTCCTGGCCAATCTGGCCGAGTCGGTGCACGCCGCCGCCGCGGGCGCCGTCGCCTTCACCTCCGTCGCGGGGGTGCGCCATCCGCTCGCCCTCGCCCCGGAGCCGCCGGGACCCGGCGAGGTGCGGGGCGCGGTGGGGCGCTGGCTGGCCGGGCGGCAGGTCGGCGGGGCGCTCACCGACCCGGTGCTCCTTCGCCATCTGCTGTGGATCGCCGTGGCCTCGGGCCGCCCGCTGCAGCTGCACGCGGGAGCAGGGGACCCGCAGACCTACCTGGGGGAGTTCGCGCGGGCCACCGCGGGCCTCGGCACCGATCTGGTGCTGCTGCACGGCTATCCGTACCACCGCAGCGCCGCACACCTGGCGGCCGTCTTCCCGCACGTGTACGCCGACCTCGGGCCCGCCCTGGTGCGGACCGGGGCCCGCGCCGCGGCGGTCCTCGCGGAGATCCTGGAACTGGCGCCCTTCGGCAAGCTGCTGTTCTCCAGCGGCGCCCACGGCCTGCCCGAGCTGCACGTCGTCGGGGCGCACCTGTTCCGCGAGGCGCTCGGGCGGGTGCTCGGCACCTGGGTCGCCGAGGGGGCCTGGTCGCTCACCGACGCACAGCGCGTGGCGGGACTGATCGCCGCCGGCAACGCCCGCCGGGTCTACGGACTCCCCGAGGGCGCCGGGCAGTGAGGGCGGTGCGGCCGGCTCAGACGGCGGACAGGCGTGAGTCGTCGGCCTGGGCGGGCACGTCGGCCGTGGTGAGCGGGCGCTCCCGCATCGCGAGCAGGACGCGCATCACGGCGATCCACACCAGACACGAGCCCAACATGTGCACGCCGACCAGGATCTCGGGCGTGTCCGTGAAGTACTGGACGTAGCCGATCGCGCCCTGCGCCAGGAGGACCAGGAAGAGCTGGCGGGTACGGCCCAGCGGGCCGGGCGGCGCGTCGACCGCCTTGAGGACGAACCACAGGGCGAACGCCAGCGTCACCACGATCCAGGCGAGGACCGCGTGCAGCTTGCTGACCGACTCCCAGTCGAAGCCCATCCGCGGGACGTCGCTGGAGTCGCCCGCGTGCCGCCCCGAACCCGTGACGATCGTGCCCATGGCGATCAGCAGCACGGAGACCCCGACCAGGACCCAGACGAGCTGCGCCACGGCCTTGCCGACCAGCGGGCGCGGCTCGGAGTCGCCCTCGCGGGTCCGCTGCCACATCACGACCGCGACCGCGGTCAGGGCGGTGGAGAGCAGGAAGTGCGCCGCGACCGTCCAGGGGTTCAGGCCCACGAGGACGACGATTCCGCCGAGCACGGCGTTGCCCATCACCAGCCAGAACTGCATCCAGCCGAGCCGGGTGACGCTGCGCCGCATCGGCTTCTGCGAGCGGGCCGCGATGATCGCCCAGCCGACGACCGCGCACAGCACGTACGTCAGCATGCGGTTGCCGAACTCGACGACGCCGTGGAAGCCCATCTCGTGCGTCGCGGTCAGGGACTCCTCGGTGCACTTGGGCCAGGTCGGGCAGCCGAGCCCCGAACCGGTCAGCCGGACGGCGCCGCCGGTCACCACGATGACCACCGTCATGACGAGGGAGATCAGGGCCGCCTGCTGGACGGTCCGCTGCGTCGGGGTCCAGCGCTCGGCGATGAAGGCGAGCGGGTTCCGCGCGGCGGAGGCGATGTCGGCTCGGGTCACGTTTGGCACGCGCACCATCGTAGGGGGCCGCTTGTGCATCTCTTCACGAGGGGGACGAGTTGTCCCAGAGCGACCGGTGGATGCGGTCGGCCCTGGCGCGCAGCTCCGCCGCGTCGGCCGGGTCCGCGGCGCAGTCGGCGAGGAAGGCGTACACCGCGACGAGTGAGGGGTGGTCCTCGCCCAGGCTGACCACGAAGATGCGCTCCGCGGTGCGCAGCGCCTGCTCGGCGCGGTCCCGGTGGCCCGCGGCGCGCAGCACGGGCCCGAGCCGGGAGAGCGTCTTCGCCCGGTAGTGGTGGTCGGGGCCGTACGCGGTGACGTAGATCTCCTCGGCCTCGCGGAGCGTGCCGATGGCCTTGGTGGTGTGGCCCTGCGCCCATTGCAGCGAGCCGAGCTTGTTGAGGCAGGCGGCGTAGGTGTGCGCCTCGGTCGCGCGGCGCTCGCCCAGCAGGGTCACGACGGGGCCGAGGAGCGCGTGCGCCGCCGTCAGCTGGGCCTGGGACTGCGCGCGCAGGCGGCGCTTGCGCAGCGGGCCGCGGGCGTGCCGGGACGCGGCCCTGCACTGCTGGCCCTTGCGGCGCAGCACGTCCGCGAGGAACTTGGCGACCTGCGCGGTCTCGAAGTCCTCCTCGCCGCGCTTGCTGCGGAAGACGGTGTGCGCGGCCGTCAGCTCGCGCTCCGCGGTGTCCAGGTCGCCGCGGTCCTGCGCGACGATGCCGGCGTCGCGGCGGAGCATGGCGTGGAAGACCACGTGCTCCTCCAGGCCGGTGGAGCCGCCGCTGCGGACCAGCTCGCCGGCCCTGCGGTAGCAGTCGAGCGCCTCGGAGAGCCGGCCCGCGTTGCGGTGGATCATGCCGGCCTCCTGTTCGGTGACGGCCCAGTCGACGACCTCCCAGCCGGAGCCCTGGTGCTCGTAGATCCGCAGCGCGGTCTCCAGATAGCCGCTCGCCTCCCGGAACCGGTTGCGCTCGCGCAGGATGCCGCCGAACTGCCGGCAGCACTGCGCCCGCACCTGCTGGAAGGCGTCGTCGTCCTTGTGGGAGTCGCACAGCGCGAGCGCCCGGCCGCAGGCGGCCTCCGCGGCGTCCAGGTGGGCGAGGTAGTAGTGCTGGCGGGCGATGGCGAGGTGGGCCGTGGCCAGGCTGTGGTCGGAGCCGGTGCCGAGCCGGCGCAGCTCCACCTCGCGGTTGAAGAAGGCCAGGGCGCTCTTCCAGTCGCAGCGGTGGCTCTGGTAGCTGCCGGCCCGGTGCAGCAGCCGCACCAGGCCCTCCGGGTCCCGCGCGGCGCCCAGGTCGCCGTCGCTGTCGTCGGCCCAGGCGGGTTCGGCGGTCACCGCGTCGACGTGCGGCATCAGCCGCTCGCAGGCGACCCGTGAGTCGAGCTGCTCGGGGACGAGCGGGAAGGCGGCCTCGATGAGCCGGACCGCGGCCTGCGACCACTCCAGGCGCTCGTGGCCGGTGAGCCGGGAGCGGATGAAGATCTGCACCCGGGGGTGGATGCCGTACGTCACCGGTTCCGTGCGGCCGTCGCCCTGGCGGGTCATGAGGGAGTGGTGGACGAGCTTGAGGACGAGCCGGGTGAAGGCCAGCTGGTCCTCCATCACCAGGCGCAGCCGGTCGGGCAGGACCGAGCGGTAGCGGAACAGCATGGTGCGGGGCACGTCCTCGGAGGCGAGGAAGGAACAGAGCCGCAGCAGGTCCTCGGCGGCCGGCTGCTGCACGCCGATCCGCTCGATGGCCAGCTCGAACGTCTTGGCGTCGCTGTCCGCGGTCTGCTCCGAGAGCCGGTGCAGATAGTCCTCGAAGTCCTCGCTCTCCACATGGATCTCGGCCTGCTCGATGTACGCGCCGGCCTGCTCCAGGGCGAGCGGCTGCCAGCCGAGCAGCCGGCCGAGCCGGGCGAGCCGCTCGTCGGCGTGCGACCCGGTCCTGAGCCGCAGGAAGGCCATGCCGTCGGCCTCGTCGTACACGGTGAGTTCGATCGGTTCGGGGCACAGGCCCGTCCAGCCCTCGCGCAGCTGCGTGGTGATGAGCACCTCGCCGGCTCCCTCGGGCGGCAGCAAGGGCTGGAGTTGCAGATGCCGGTCGATGGGTCCTTCGCCGTGCCCCTCCACCTCCTCCAGCTGGACGTTGTCGTAGATCAGGAGCCAGTCAGGGTGGTCGCGCAGCCAGCTCCACAGCCGGGACAGGACGACGGTCTTGGACTCGTGGTACGCGATGCCGATCAGCGCGGCGAGTTCGAGCAGGTCGCACAGGAGCCGGTCGGCGCTGGTGGCGTTGAGCCAGCGGGTGAGGGTGTGCTCCTCCAGCTTCTCGTGGGCGTACGCCGTGGCCAGCTGGGACTTTCCGATGCCGCCGGTGCCGTGCAGCACGCCGACGCGCCGGCCCCGGGGGCCCTTGCCGGGGCGCAGGGTCTGTTCGATCCGGGCCATCTCCGTCTCACGGCCCACGAAGTAGCGGGAGCGGAAGGGGAGGTTGTTGGGCGGGGTGGCGGTCGTGGCGGCGCCCTCGGCGGTGCGGCCGGGGGCCGGGGCGGCCATGACGACGAGGGAGACCATCACCAGCACGATGACGGTGATCAGGGCCCACATCATCGGCCCGTTCGTCTTGTCCTTCAGCAGCGCGACCAAGGCGACCGCCACACCCGAGAGGGCGGTGACGCCGGCGGCGAGCCGCTTCAGGGTGGCATTCAGACGTCGGCGCGTCAGGACGAACCGCTTGCGGGCACCGACGAATAAACCAGAAATCAATACGGACATCAGTTCCCCCTCGGCTGCCCCGTCCACCCTTGGCGCAGTACAGTCCCATTCTCCGGGAAAACCGGTGCTCGCCGGAATATCTCCGCAGCGGAATCTGGGACTAGCATCTGCGCTTCGCGGATTCGACGGCACGGAGGCGAAATGGATCTCGACGCAAAGGATCAACCCCCGGGAGTCGGGATGCATGTCGCACTGGTCCACTGGTCGTTTCCGCCCTGTGTGGGCGGGGTGGAATCCCACCTATGGGACTATTCGCGGCTGTTGGCGGCGCAGGGAAACCGTGTCACCGTCCTGACCGGCACGCCCGGCGCGCAGAGCCCGGGTCAACCCGGTGTCGAGGTGCTCACCCACCCGGCGCTCGACCTCGCCCGGGTCGAGCGCGATCCGGCCGACCTGGCCAGACTCACCCGGTGGTTCGCCGAGATCCTCGCCGAGCGCGGGATCCGCGTCGTGCACGGACACAACCTGCACCACTTCAGCGCCGCCCCGGCCAAGGCCCTGGAGGCGCTGCGGGAGCCGCACCGGCTCGTGCTCTGCCACACGTACCACAGCATCTGGGGCAAGCCGGGAAGCCGGGATTCCACGCTCACGGCGGGCGAGTGGGACGGGCATTACGCGGTCTCGGAGTTCCTGCGGAGCGCCTGCGCCGACGTGCTCGGAGTCCGCGCCGAGCGCACCTATCTGGGCATCGACACCGCCCCGTACACGACGCTCGCCCCGCTCGACGCGGAACCGGGCCCCGGCACCGTCCTGTTGCCCGCGCGTCTGATCCCCGACAAGGGGGCGGAGCTCGCGGTGGCCGCACTCGACCTGATCGTCGGGCGCGGCATGTGCGCATTCGAACCGCGACTCGTCCTCACCGACACGCACCGGACCGTCGATTTCCACGGCGAGAAGATCGGATTCCGGGAAAGCCTCGAAAAGCAGATCGAGCGGCGCGGTCTCACCTCGTACGTGCAATTCGTGGAGGCGGGCGTCGAGCAAATGCCGGATCTCTACGCGCGGTCCACGGTCGTCGTCTACCCCTCGGTCTTCGACGAGCCGATGGGACTCGCGCCCCTGGAGGCGATGGCGGCCGCGCGGCCCGTCGTGGTGACCCGGATGGGCGGGCTCGACGAAGGCGTCGACGGCGACGGGGTGATCGGATACCTGGTGCCCGGACGCGACGAGGAGCAACTCGCCCGGCGCCTCGCCCATCTGCTCGACCACCGCGCGACGGGCCGGGAGATGGGGCTGCGCGGCCGGGCCCATGTCGGTGACCACTTCGACCTGCGTGAGATCTATCTGAAGCAGATGCAGCGCGAGTACCGCAGGCTCCTCGGCCGAGCGGACGGAGCGTCAGCCGACGGGATCAGGACCGGCGCCCGCGCCGGTGTCTGAACCGGCGCCCGCGCGCTCACCCGTCGCCGTCGCCGTCGCCGTCCGCTCCAGTGCCGATCCGCCACTCCGGCGGCAGACCCGCCACCGTCGTACGCCCCTCCCGGTCGACCCGTACGGAGAGGTCCGCGCCCGCGAGGCGCAGCCCCGACACCGTGAGCGGGCCGAGCAGGTCCGGGGGGAGCGGGCGCACGGTGAGCAGGCGGCGCGGGGCGTCCGGGCGCAGGCCGAGCAGGGCCGCGAGCACGGCGACGCCGGACGCCGCGGACCAGCCCTGCGGGCGGCAGGCGGCCGGGTAGGCGAGCGGCGCGGGGGAGGTGTCGGTACGCGCGTCGCCGCCGTACAGCTCCGGCATCCGGTACGAGAAGTGCACCGCCGCGTCGAGCAGGCCGTCGGCGAGGGCCGCGGCTTCGGTGGGGCGGCCCGCCGCGCACAGGCCCTGCACGGCGATCGCCGTGTCGTGGGTCCACACCGAACCGCCGTGGTAGCTCATCGGGTTGAAGCCGGGCACGGCGGCCGACCGGCTGCGCAGGCCCCAGCCGGAGTTCAGCTCCGGTGCGGCGAGCCAGGCGGCGACGTCGGCGCAGCCGTCCGCGTCGAGGATGCCGGTGGCGAGCAGCTGGCCCATGTTGGACGCGGGGCCGCTGACCGGGTCGAGGTCGCGGCCGACCGCGATGGCGACGTAGCGGGCGGCGGGCCCGTCCTTGCCGTCGATCCAGAACGCGTCGGCGAACCGGTCGCGGAGGGCCGCGGCCCAGTCGCGCAGTGCGCGGGCCCGCTCCGTCGCGCCCCGCGCGGCCAGCAGATCGGCGAGCCCGGCGGCCGCCTCGTACGCGTATCCCTGCACCTCGCAGAGGGCCAGCGGCGGCTCGATGCGGCGTCCTGCCGCGTCGCGCACCGCGTCGGTGGAGTCCTTCCAGGACTGGTGGAGCAGGCCGCCGGGGCGGGGGTAGTAGCGCAGCAGGCCGTCCCCGTCCTTGGCGCAGGTGCCGATGATCCAGTCCATCGCGCGCTCCGCGTACGGCAGCAGGCCCTCGACGTCGGCCGGGGGCAGGCCCCAGCGCCAGGCGTCCACCAGGAGCGAGACGAAGAGCGGGGTCGCGTCGACGGAGCCGTAGTAGTGGGCGGGGAGGCGGAGCCCGTGGCCGTGCCGGGACTCCGCGGGCCGCAGCTCGTGCAGGATCCGGCCCGGCGCCTCCTCGCGGAAGTCGTCGTGGACGGTGCCCTGCCGGCGGGCGAGGGTCCACAGGGTGCCGCGGGCCAGATCGGTGCCGAGCGGCAGCAGCATGCGCGCCGACCAGATCGAGTCCCGGCCGAAGAGCGTCAGATACCAGGGGCAGCCGGCCGCGATGAACTGGTCGTCGTGGGGTGCGGGAGGCCGGTGACCGGCACCGTCCGCGTGCCGCGGGGTGGTTGCGGGTTCCGGGTGGTCCGCGTGCCGAGACCCGTCCGCGAGGCGTAGGGCCCGTAGGTCCGCGAGGCCCTGGCGGACCAGGCCGACCAGGCGGCGGTCGCCGTGGATCACCGGGTCCGACCAGGGCACGTGCGGGGACGCGGCGACCGGGTGGCCCGGCGGGGCCGGGACGGCGCGGCCCGTGACGGCGAGCCGGACCCGCCAGCAGTCGCCGGGCGCCAACTCGACCCGGGGCCAGCCGAAGGTGCCGCCGGCCGGGTCCGCCGACGTCTTTGGGGGCTCGGGGCACTCGACGGCGCGGAGCCGCGCACGGCCGGTGGCGGAGCGCCAGGAGAGGGCGGGACCGGTGCGGTCGGCGTGCGGGCGCACGGCCCGCCCGGTGATCCCGCGCTTGACGTCGGCGATGTCGGCCAGATCGGTGGCGGCCGTCAGATCGACGCGCAGGACGCGCGTGACGGTGCCGACGTTGCGCAGCAGCAGCGTCTCGCCCTGCCCGGCGGCGCGCACCCGCTCGACGATCAGTGTGGGGTCGTCCGTCCCGTCGCCCGGGTAGCGGTGCACGGCGGTGAAGCGGACCCGGTCGGGGCCGAGCGGCTGGACGCCGACGGGCTCGGGCTCACGGCCGTCGAGCAGCAGCCGCAGGGTGTGCAGGAGCCGCCGGTCGTGGTCGTAGAAGCCGTCGGCCCGCGCCCCGCGGAGCTGGCCGTCGCGGGGCGACGCGGTGAAGGCGGGCGCCGCGACGCAGATCACCACGTCGTGCAGGAGCGGCTGCAGGGCGCGCGCCCGGCGCGGTCCGGGTAACTCGGAGGTGTCGGCCACGCAACGGGAGTGCCCGCTGCGCGCTCACGTCATTCGCGCCGGGGGGGCGTGTTCCCGCCGGGGGGCGTCTTTCGGGTGCGGGTCGGTGGGGGCTGGTCGCGCAGTTCCCCGCGCCCCTGGGGTGGTCCTGAGCCGGGCACGCTGTGAGGGTGACGTCCCTCTTCCTTGCGGGGCTGCGTCTGCGGGTCCGTGGGGGCTGGTCGCGCAGTTCCCCGCGCCCCTGGGGTGGTCCTGAGCCGGGCACGCTGTGAGGGTGACGTCCCTCTTCCTTGCGGGGCTGTGTCTGCGGGTCCGTGGGGGCTTGTCGCGCAGTTCCCCGCGCCCCTGCGCAGACCGCAGCACCGCCCCCGTGGACGGCCCCCCAGGACGACCGGGGGAGGACCACTCAGGGGCGCGGGGAACTGCGCGATCAGCCCCCACCGGCCCGCAGACGAACCACCAGAGGTCGCCCCGAGGACCAGGCGGCGTCCGGCGCCGCCCCCTTACTCCCAGCGGAAGAACTTCGCCGCCGCGCCGAGCCCGAGCACCGCCCACACCGCGAGGATGCCGAGGTCGCCCCAGGGCATGCCCGCGCCGTGCCGCAGCACGTCCCGCAGGCCGTCCGAGAGGGCCGAGACGGGGAGCAGGCCGAGCACCGTCCGGGCCGCGTCGGGGAACTTGTCGAGGGGGACGATCACGCCGCCGCCCATCAGGAGCAGCAGGAAGACGAGGTTGGCCGCCGCGAGCGTCGCCTCGGCCTTGAGGGTCCCCGCCATCAGCAGCCCGAGCCCGGAGAAGGCCGCCGTGCCGAGGACCAGGAGGAGGAGTACGTACAAGGGGTTGCCGTGCGGCGACCAGCCGAGGGCGAACGCGATGACCGTGACCAGGACGACCTGCAGCACCTCGGTGACGAGCACCGAGAGGGTCTTCGCCGTCATCAGGCCCCAGCGCGGCAGCGGCGACGCGCCGAGCCGCTTGAGCACGCCGTAACGGCGCTCGAAGCCCGTGGCGATGGCCTGACCGGTGAACGCGGTCGACATGACGGCGAGCGCGAGGATGCCGGGCGCGAGGAAGTCGACTGCGTCGCCGTCGCCCGTGTCGACGATGTCGACCGAGCTGAACAGGACGAGCAGCAGCGTCGGGATCACGACGGTGAGGAGCAGCTGTTCGCCGTTGCGGAGCAGCATCTTCGTCTCGAGGACCGCCTGCGCGGCGATCATGCGGGGGAGCGGGGCGGCGCCCGGCTCCGGCGTGTACGTACCGGCGGCGCTCATCCGCGCAGCTCCTTACCCGTGAGCTCCAGACTGTGCTGTCCCGGGGGACAACCCCCGGACCCCCGGCCGAAAGACGAGTGGGCCTGCGTCATGACCGCAACTCCTTACCGGTGAGATCCAGAAAAACGTCCTCGAGCGTGTGGCGTTCGACCGAGATGCGGTCCGGCATGACCCCGTGCTGGGCGCACCAGGACGTGACCGTGGCGAGCAGTTGCGGGTCGATCGTGCCGCTCACCCGGTAGGAGCCGGGGGTCGGTTCGGCGGCGGCCGAGTCCGGGGGCAGCGCCTTGAGCAGCGAGCCGACGTCGAGCCCGGGGCGGCCGGTGAACCGCAGGGTGTTCTCGGCGCCGCCCCGGCACAGCTCGTCGGGGCTGCCCTGGGCGATGACCCGGCCCGCGTCGATGATCGCGACGTCGTCGGAGAGCTCCTCGGCCTCGTCCATGTGGTGCGTGGTGAGGATGACGGCGACGCCGTCGCGGCGCAGATCGCGTACGAGGTCCCAGGTGGCCCGGCGCGCCTGCGGGTCGAGGCCCGCGGTCGGCTCGTCGAGGAAGACGAGGTCGGGCCTGCCGACCACGGCCATGGCGAGCGCGAGGCGCTGCTGCTGGCCGCCGGAGAGCCTGCGGTAGGTGGTGCGGCCGCAGCTCTCCAGGCCGAGCCGCTCGATGAGCGCCGGCACGTCGAGCGGGCGGGCGTGCAGCTTGGCCACGTGGCGGAGCATCTCGTCGGCGCGGGCGCCGGAGTAGACGCCGCCGGACTGGAGCATCACGCCGATGCGCGGCCGCAGCGCGTGCGCCTCGCGGACCGGGTCGAGCCCGAGCACCCGGACGGTGCCGGAGTCCGGCTTCCGGTACCCCTCGCAGGTCTCGATCGTGGTGGTCTTGCCCGCGCCGTTGGGCCCGAGGACGGCGGTGATGCCGGCTCCTGCCGTCAGGTCGAGACCGTCCACCGCGGTCTTGGTTCCGTACCGCTTGACCAGATTCCGGATCTGGACGACGGGCTCGTTTCGCATGGTGAGCCAGTCTAGGGACGGCGCCGGGTCCCCGGACCGGCGGGGCGGCGCTCCCGGCACTTCCGGGCGCCGTCGCCTACACCTGCCGCGGCCGGTGCTCCGCCAGCCACCGCTCCGCGTACGCGACGGCGTCCGCCAGCGGGAAGAGCCGCGTCTCGGCGGCGCCGACGAGCCCGCGCACCACCGTGGCCGTCGCGGCGGGCTCCCCGGTGGGCTCTCCGGCGGCGCCCACCCCCTCCCCCTTCTCGAACGCCGCGCCGAGCTCCACGAAGCCGTCCTCGCAGATCGAGCGCTCCCGGACCGTCATCCAGCGGCGCCCCTGCGACGTCATGGCGGCGAAGGAGTTCTCCACCTCGGGGCCGGGGATGCGGTACTCGGCCAGATGGAAGGCGGTGCACGCGTCGTACCCGGCGCCGAGCAGCAGGACGCGGGCGCCCGCCTCCTCCAGGCGCGCCAGCGGGCTGCGCTCGCCGAGCCGGCAGTCACGGGCGTGGCCTGCGGTGATCGTCGCGGCGGCCGGGCCGAGCGCCGCGAACGAGGTCTGCGGGTTGGCGCTGCGCAGCGCCCCGGGCCAGGTGCGCACGGCCTCCGGGACGACGCCGACGCCGAAGGACGGGTAGGTCAGCGGGTCGTACGCGGGGAGGGACGCGCGCAGCACCGGCCACCACTGCGCGGGCACCGGCGGGTTCCGCCACGCCGAGGGCTCGGAGTTGTCACCCGTATGAGCGGGGACCACCAGCGTGCCGTCCGGGCCAAGGGCGTCGAGGAGCGCCTGGACGACGGCGACCGCGCCGCCGCTGACCCAGCCGAGCGCGCTGAGCGAGGTGTGCGCGAGGAGCGTCTCGCCGGGGCGGACGCCGAGCCTCAGGAGGTCGTCGGCGAGCGACTCGCGCGTGCACAAAGGGCCGGTGAGAGGGGGTGTCGGCATGGTTGAGGAGTCTTGCGGACGTATTCCTCGGGCGCCACCCATTTGATCGATCACTGATCATTTCCGCAGGTCAATTTAGGTTTACCTAAGTGATGCAGCGCACCAAGGGCCGTTTCGGACGCGGGTTGTCAGGTTCTGAGGAATTACGCAACAATGGCGTTGTGAAAAACGTTGGCGAGGCTCCGCAGGAGGAACTCGCGACCGGTGAGCGTTCGACGCGCAACCGGGTCGCGCGGTCCATCCTGGACCACGGCCCCTCCACCGTCGCCGATCTCGCGAAGCGCCTCGGCCTCACCCAGGCGGCCGTCCGCCGCCACCTCGACGCCCTCGCCCACGAGAACGTCGTGGAACCCCGTGAGCAGCGGGTCTACGGGGCGAGGACCCGGGGCCGACCCGCCAAGGTCTTCGCGCTGACCGACTGTGGGCGCGACGCCTTCGACCAGTCGTACGACAAGCTGGCCGCGGACGCGCTCCGGTGGATCACCGAGCGCCACGGCGAGGGTGCTGTCGACGCCTTCGCCCGGGACCGCATCGCCGCCCAGGCGGAGACGTACAAGAAGGCGATCGACGCCGCACCCGCCGAACAGCGCACCGAGGCTCTGGCCAGGGCATTGACCGCCGACGGGTAC
Source organism: Streptomyces sp. NPDC005863 (assembly GCF_042871345.1). Lineage (NCBI taxonomy): Bacteria > Bacillati > Actinomycetota > Actinomycetes > Kitasatosporales > Streptomycetaceae > Streptomyces > Streptomyces sp. NPDC005863. Next base: position 99,072 of record NZ_JBIAII010000011.1, read on the forward strand.
GCTGCTACGGCGCGCAGCGCACCGGTCGGTGAGCAGCTCTGCCAGCACCACTGCCCTGTCGCCCATGTCGCCGAGCAGTTCCCGCAGCTGTGCGAGGCGGAGACCGAGATGTTCTCCAGCCTGCTCGGCACACATGTGCAGCGCCTTGCCACGATCGCCCACGGGGACGGCGTCTGTACGACGTTCATCCCGCGCGGCAACAGCGGCAGCGGCGGTAGCAGCACCACACGGACCACCACACCAGCATCAGCAAGCACGGCCGGGAGGAACCCCGCATGACGCTCCCTATCGAGGAGACTGCCCACCCCGAACTCGAGGGTCTGGGCACGTACGAATACGGCTGGGCCGACTCCGACACGGCGGGCGCATCCGCCAGGCGCGGCATCAACGAGGACGTCGTCCGGGACATCTCGGCCAAGAAGTCCGAGCCGGAGTGGATGACCAAGCTCCGCCTCAAGGGCCTGCGCCTCTTCGACAAGAAGCCCATGCCGAGCTGGGGCTCGGACCTCTCGGGCATCGACTTCGACAACATCAAGTACTTCGTGCGCTCCACGGAGAAGCAGGCGGAGTCCTGGGAGGACCTGCCCGAGGACATCAAGAACACGTACGACAAGCTCGGCATCCCCGAGGCGGAGAAGCAGCGCCTCGTCGCCGGTGTCGCGGCCCAGTACGAGTCCGAGGTCGTCTACCACCAGATCCGCGAGGACCTGGAGGAGCAGGGCGTCATCTTCCTCGACACGGACACCGCCCTGAAGGAGCACCCGGAGCTCTTCAAGGAGTACTTCGGCACGGTCATCCCCGTCGGCGACAACAAGTTCGCCTCGCTGAACAGCGCCGTATGGTCCGGTGGCTCGTTCATCTACGTCCCCAAGGGCGTGCACGTCGAGATCCCGCTCCAGGCCTACTTCCGCATCAACACGGAGAACATGGGCCAGTTCGAGCGGACGCTGATCATCGTCGACGAGGACGCCTACGTCCACTACGTCGAGGGCTGCACCGCGCCGATCTACAAGTCGGACTCGCTGCACTCCGCCGTGGTCGAGATCATCGTGAAGAAGGGCGGCCGCTGCCGCTACACGACGATCCAGAACTGGTCGAACAACGTCTACAACCTGGTCACCAAGCGCGCCGTGGCGTACGAGGGCGCGACCATGGAGTGGATCGACGGCAACATCGGTTCCAAGGTCACCATGAAGTACCCGGCCGTCTACCTGATGGGCGAGCACGCCAAGGGCGAGACGCTGTCCATCGCCTTCGCGGGCGAGGGCCAGCACCAGGACGCCGGCTCCAAGATGGTCCACATGGCGCCGAACACGTCCTCCAACATCGTCTCCAAGTCGGTGGCCCGCGGCGGCGGTCGTACGTCGTACCGCGGCCTCGTCGAGATCGGTGAGGGCGCCGCCGGATCGAAGTCGAACGTGCTCTGCGACGCGCTGCTCGTCGACACGATCTCCCGCTCGGACACCTACCCCTACGTCGACGTCCGCGAGGACGACGTCTCCATGGGCCACGAGGCGACCGTCTCCAAGGTCTCCGACGACCAGCTCTTCTACCTGATGAGCCGCGGCATGACGGAGTTCGAGGCGATGGCGATGATCGTGCGCGGCTTCGTCGAGCCGATCGCCAAGGAGCTCCCCATGGAGTACGCCCTGGAGCTGAACCGGCTGATCGAGCTGCAGATGGAGGGTTCGGTCGGTTAATTCCGGCGACCATCCTTCGCAGCGACTGACTTCTTACGCAGAGAGAGAGCACGACGACAGCCATGGCTGAGGCTCAGAACTCCCCCAAGCCCTCGACTTCGCTCGGCCAGGGGGGACCCCCACCGCTGGGGTCGACGACCGCCGGGTCCATCGCGGTGGCCGCCGAGTCCACCGTCGCCACCCGCATGAGCGCTCCCCCGTCCTACGACGTGGACAGCTTCCCGGTCCCGCACGGCCGCGAGGAGGAGTGGCGGTTCACGCCGCTGGAGCGGCTGCGCGGCCTGCACGACGGCACGGCGGTCGCCGACGGCGGCATCCGCGTCGAGGTGAGCGCCCCCGAGGGCGTCACCCAGGAGACCGTCGGCCGGGACGACGCGCGCGTCGGCAAGGCGGGCAAGCCCGTCGACCGCGTCGCCGCGCAGGCCTACTCCTCGTTCGAGAAGGCCTCGGTCATCTCGGTGCCCAAGGAGACGGTGCTGAGTGAGCCGATCCGCATCGCCGTGCACGGCGAGGGCGGCACCGCCTTCGCGCACCAGGTCGTCGAGGTGGGCGCGTTCGCCGAGGCCCTGGTCGTCATCGACCACACCGGTGACGCCGTGCTCGCCGCCAACGTCGACTTCCTCGTCGGCGACGGCGCCAAGCTCACCGTCGTCTCCGTCCAGGACTGGGACGACACGGCGGTGCACGTCGCCCAGCACAACGCGCTGGTCGGCCGCGACGCCACCTTCAAGTCCGTGGTCGTCACCTTCGGCGGTGACGTGGTCCGCCTGCACCCGCGCGTGAACTACGCGGGCACCGGCGGCGAGGCCGAGCTCTTCGGCCTGTACGTCACCGACGCCGGCCAGCACCAGGAGCACCGCCTCCTGGTCGACCACAACACCCCGCACTGCAAGTCCAACGTCGTCTACAAGGGCGCGCTCCAGGGCGACGAGGCCCACGCGGTGTGGATCGGCGACGTCCTCATCGAGGCCGCCGCCGAGGGCACGGACACGTACGAGATGAACCGCAACCTCGTGCTCACCGACGGCGCCCGGGTCGACTCGGTGCCGAACCTCGAGATCGAGACCGGCGAGATCGTCGGCGCGGGCCACGCCTCGGCGACCGGCCGCTTCGACGACGAGCAGCTCTTCTACCTGCAGTCGCGCGGCATCCCGGAGGAGGACGCCCGGCGCCTCGTCGTCCGCGGCTTCTTCGCCGAGCTGGTCCAGCAGATCGGCCTGCCCGACGTCGAGGAGCGCCTCATCGCGAAGATCGAAGAGGAGCTGGAGGCGACCGTCGCATGAGCCTCGACCAAGCCCGGTTCGTCCGGGCCTGCGGACTGACCGAGCTGGAGGAGGACACCCCGAAGCGGGTGGAACTCGACGGCACGCCCGTCTCGGTCGTCCACACCGAGGGCGAGGTGTACGCGATCCACGACATCTGCTCGCACGCGAACGTCTCCCTCTCCGAGGGCGAGGTGGAGGACTGCCAGATCGAGTGCTGGCTGCACGGCTCCAGCTTCGACCTCCGCACCGGTAAGCCGTCCGGCCTCCCCGCGACGCGCCCCGTCCCCGTATACCCCGTAAAGATCGAAGGGGGCGATGTACTCGTTGACGTGCACGCCTCCCCTTCCCAGGAGTCCTGAGGCACCCATGGCAACGCTTGAAATCAAGGACCTGCACGTCACCGTCGAGGCCGACAACTCCACCAAGGAGATCCTCAAGGGCGTCGACCTGACCGTGAAGCAGGGCGAGACCCACGCCATCATGGGCCCGAACGGCTCCGGCAAGTCGACTCTCGCCTACTCCATCGCGGGCCACCCCAAGTACACGATCACGCAGGGCACCGTGACCCTCGACGGCGAGGACGTCCTGGAGATGTCCGTCGACGAGCGTGCCCGCGCCGGCATGTTCCTCGCCATGCAGTACCCGGTCGAGGTCCCCGGCGTCTCGGTCTCCAACTTCCTGCGTACGTCGGCGACGGCGATCCGCGGCGAGGCCCCCAAGCTGCGCACCTGGGTGAAGGAGGTCAAGTCCGCGATGGAGCAGCTCCAGATGGACCCGGCCTTCGCCGAGCGCAACGTCAACGAGGGCTTCTCCGGCGGCGAGAAGAAGCGCCACGAGATCCTCCAGATGGAGCTCCTCAAGCCGCGGATCGCGATCCTCGACGAGACGGACTCCGGCCTGGACGTCGACGCGCTGCGCCAGGTCTCCGACGGCGTCAACCGCGTCCGCGAGACCGGTGAGGTCGGCACCCTGCTGATCACGCACTACACGCGCATCCTGCGCTACATCAAGCCCGACTTCGTGCACGTCTTCGCGAACGGCCGCATCGCCGAGTCCGGCGGCGCCGAGCTCGCCGACAAGCTCGAGGCCGAGGGCTACGAGGCCTACACGAAGGGTGGCCCCGTGAGCGGAGCGAACTCAGAGGAGACTGTCGCGTGACACAGCTGCCGGGCCTCCTCGACACCGAGGCGATCCGCAAGGACTTCCCGATCCTGGATCGCACGATCCACGACGGCAAGAAGCTCGTGTACCTGGACAACGCGGCGACCTCGCAGACGCCGCGCCAGGTCCTCGACGTACTGAACGAGTACTACGAGCAGCACAACGCCAACGTTCACCGCGGCGTGCACGTCCTCGCCGAGGAGGCCACGGCGCTGTACGAAGGCGCCCGTGACAAGGTCGCGGCGTTCATCAACGCGCCCAGCCGCGACGAGGTGATCTTCACCAAGAACGCCTCGGAGTCGCTGAACCTCGTGGCCAACATGCTGGGCTGGGCCGACGAGCCCTACCGCGTGGACCACGAGACCGAGATCGTCATCACGGAGATGGAGCACCACTCCAACATCGTGCCGTGGCAGCTGCTCTCGCAGCGCACCGGCGCGAAGCTGAAGTGGTTCGGTCTCACCGACGACGGCCGGCTCGACCTGTCCAACATCGACGAGGTCATCACCGAGAAGACGAAGATCGTCTCCTTTGTGCTCGTCTCCAACATCCTGGGCACGCACAACCCGGTCGAGGCCATCGTGCGCCGCGCCCAGGAGGTCGGCGCGCTCGTCCTGATCGACGCCTCGCAGGCCGCCCCGCACATGCCGCTGGACGTGCAGGCGCTGCAGGCCGACTTCGTGGCCTTCACGGGCCACAAGATGTGCGGTCCCACGGGCATCGGCGTCCTGTGGGGACGGCAGGAGCTCCTGGAGGACCTCCCGCCCTTCCTCGGCGGCGGCGAGATGATCGAGACCGTGTCGATGAACTCGTCGACGTACGCCCCCGCCCCGCACAAGTTCGAGGCCGGCACCCCGCCGGTCTCCCAGGCCGTGGGCCTGGGCGCGGCCGTGGACTACCTCTCGGCCATCGGCATGGACAAGATCGCGGCGCACGAGCAGGCGATCACCGAGTACGCGGTCAAGCGCCTCCTGGAGGTGCCCGACCTGCGCATCATCGGCCCGACGACGGCCGAGGAGCGCGGTGCCGCGATCTCCTTCACGCTCGGCGACATCCACCCGCACGACGTGGGCCAGGTCCTCGACGAGCAGGGCATAGCGGTCCGCGTGGGTCACCACTGCGCGCGCCCCGTCTGCCTGCGCTACGGAATTCCTGCGACCACGCGAGCGTCGTTCTATCTGTACTCCACGCCCGGCGAGGTCGATGCTCTCGTCGACGGCCTGGAGCACGTACGGAACTTCTTCGGCTGAGGGGCTGACCGGGAACGTGAAGCTGGATTCGATGTACCAGGAAGTCATCCTGGACCACTACAAGCACCCGCACGGGCGTGGTCTGCGCGATGGCGACGCCGAGGTGCACCACGTCAACCCGACGTGCGGCGACGAGATCACGCTGCGGGTGAAGTACGACGGGTCGACGATCGCCGACGTGTCGTACGAGGGCCAGGGCTGCTCCATCAGCCAGGCCAGCGCGTCCGTCCTGAACGACCTGCTTGTCGGCAAGGAGCTCGCGGACGCGCAGAAGATCCAGGAGGTCTTCCTGGAGCTGATGCAGTCCAAGGGCAAGCTGGAGCCGGACGACGCGATGGAGGAGGTCCTGGAGGACGCCGTCGCGTTCGCCGGGGTCTCCAAGTACCCGGCGCGGGTGAAGTGCGCCCTGCTGAGCTGGATGGCCTGGAAGGACGCGACGGCCCAGGCACTGGGCGAGAACGACGGGGCCGCTGAAAGGAAGACGGCATGAGCGAGAACGAGACACTCACGACGAAGCCCGCTTCGGAGGAAGAGGTCCGCGAGGCGCTGTACGACGTCGTCGACCCCGAGCTGGGCATCGACGTCGTCAACCTCGGCCTGATCTACGGCGTGCACATCGACGACGCGAACATCGCGACGATCGACATGACGCTGACGTCGGCGGCCTGCCCGCTGACGGACGTCATCGAGGACCAGGCGAAGTCCGCGACCGAGGGCATCGTGAACGAGCTCCGGATCAACTGGGTCTGGATGCCGCCGTGGGGCCCGGACAAGATCACGGACGACGGCCGCGAGCAGCTGCGGGCGCTGGGGTTCAACGTCTGAGAAGGACGGCGAGGTCGGAGAACGACCGAGCCCGCAGGACCCGCGAAGCCCCCCGGCAATCCCCGGGGGGCTTCGTCGTGCTCACAGCCTCACGGCCTCACTGCCCCGACGCCTCCGCCAATGCGTGGGCCAGGCCCTCCTTGCGGATGCGGCGGTCCAGGTAGAGGAGCGCCGTCACCAGGGGGAGGAAGACCGCGGCGAGGAGTTGGACGAGGAGCGTGCAGAGCAGTCCTGCCAGGGCGTACAGGCCGGACTGGGAGCGGAGCTGGTCCACGAACACCTCGGAGGCCGGGGTGCCCGGGGCGACCGCGGTCGGTTCGGGCGCGCCGAGTTGCAGGGGCAGCTGGAACAGCAGGGACACGACCATCACGATCGCCCCCGCGAGCAGCGAGATGCCGAACGTGCGCCACCAGGCGCCGCGTACGAGGCGTACGGAGCGGCGCAGCGCGGTGAACGGGCCCGCCCCTTCCAGGACGGCCGCCGCGGGGGCGAGGGCGAACAGGACGTACAGCCAGGCCGCCGGCGGGATCGTCACGAGCAGCAGTGGGAACACCAGCATGACGGGGATCAGTGTCTGGGCCAGGATCAGGGCGACGAAGGTGAAGAGGAGCAGGGCGAACGCGCCCACCGGCATCATCAGGACCAGGGCGAGCACCAGCGTCACGGCCGCCACCGCAGGGGTGCGCGACCAGGCTCTGCGGCACATGGCGCGGACGTCGGCCGCCCTGCCGAGCACCGCGTCGTGCAGCGTGGCCGCGCAGGTGGCCTGCACGAACGAGTTGACGGCCAGGGCGCCGAGGGTGGCGAGGACCCACAGGGCCCCGAACGCGAACAGGATCGGTCGGACGTGCTCCCAGGCCGGGGAGTCCCGGGCGCCGAGCGCGTCGACGTCGTCCCGCGTCGCGGCGTACACGACGCCGAACGCGGCGACCATGATGACGGCGAGCACGGCGTAGGCCGCGAGTGCCGGGACGAACAGCGGCTTCGCGTAACGCCGCATGGTGGCGAAGGCGCCGCCGAGGACCTGGTCGACACCGAGCGGAGCCAGGGGTATGACGCCCGGTTTCGGGGGCGGCGGGGGAGGCGGGCCCCAGGGGTAGGGCCGCGGTCCTTGCGGGCAAGGCTGCCGGCCGTGCGGATACGGATGCGGGTTCCGGTCCTGCCGGCCCTGCTGCGGTCCCCACCCTGATGTGTCCGACATCGCTCTTGCGCTCCATGGTCCGTGTCGTACGCCCTGTGGCCCCCCACAGTGATCGCGTCACCCTAACCGGTGCGGGACTCCGTGTTTGCGTACGCCTGTACACAACGATATGTACACTCGTACGCATGGGATACGCACTGCTGGCCGCGGCCATCGCGGCGGAGGTGGCGGGGACCACCGCCATGAAGTACAGCGAGGGGTTCAGCAAGCTGTGGCCCTCCCTGATCACCGTCACCGGCTATCTGCTCGCCTTCACCCTGCTCGCGCAGACCCTCAAGACGCTCTCCGTGGGCACCGCCTATGCCATCTGGGCGGGGATCGGCACCGCCGCCGTCGCCGGGATCGGCATGCTCTTCCTGGGCGAGTCGGCCAGCCCCCTCAAGATCGCGGGCATCGCGCTCGTCATCATCGGGGTCGTCGTGCTCAACCTCGGCGGGGCGCACTGATGGGCCGTCGCTACGATCCCGAGCGCCGTCAGCGGATCATCGACGCGGCGATCCGCGTGGTCGGCACCAAGGGCATCGCCGGGCTCACCCACCGCTCGGTCGCCGCCGAGGCCGACGTGCCGCTCGGCTCCACCACGTACCACTTCAAGACGCTCGACGAGCTGATGGTCGCCGCGCTGCGCCAGAGCAACGAGGGCTTCGCGAAGGTCATGGCGGCGAGCAGCGCCTTCGAGGACCCGGAGGCGGATCTCGCGGGCGCGCTCGCCCGGGTGCTCGGCGAGTGGTTCGCGGGGGAGCGGTCCGGGGTCGAGCTGGAGTACGAGCTCTACCTCGCCGCCCTGCGCAGGCCCGCGCTGCGCCCCGTGGCCGCCGAGTGGTGCCAGGGCCTCGCCGACGTCCTGGTGCGCCGCACCGACCCGGTCACCGCCCGCGCCCTCGTCGCCCTGATGGACGGCATCAGCCTGCAGGTGCTGCTGACGGGCGGCGAGTACGACGAGGAGTACGCCCGCGAGGTGCTCAACCGTCTCCTCGGGTGAGGGACTTGAGGGTTGGGGCGGGTTCGGCGGGCTTATAGGGGCTCAAGGGACTTGACCGCCTCCAGGGCCGCCTCGACGCTCGCCGTGACGTCCGTGACCGGATACTGCACGTCCCGCACCACCCGGTCGCGGTCCACCACCAGCGTCAGCCGCTTCATCCGGCTCACGCCCGCCGCGCGGAACGTCGGCAGGCGCAGGGCCGCCGTGAGCGCCAGGCCGGCGTCCGACAGGAGCGGGAAGCGCAGGCCCTCCTTCTCGGCGAACGCCCGCTGCTCGTCCGGCCGTTGGGACGACACGCCCTGCACCGTGGCGCCCGCCGCGGTGAATTCCGCGAGCCGGTCGCGGTAGGTGCACGACTCCAGCGTGCAGCCCCGCGCGCCGGGGATCCCGGCCCAGCCGGGCGGGTACGCGTCCTGCCGGGCGTACGCGCCGGGGAAGCAGTACAGGACGGTCCACGGCGTGCCGGTCGCCACCGGGTCGCGCAACTCCCCTTCGTGGCCTGCAAGTTGGAGCTCCGGCACGCGCGTGCCGAGCAGTTCGTGCACGCGCCGGGCCTCCAGTGACGCTTCCGCGGCGGTCGCCATCGTCTCTCCCTCTCCCAGTACCCAGGTGTCACCCCAGTCCTGGAGGGCGACCAGGACGGGTAGCAGCGCGCGCCCGCGCGGCGTCAGGCGGTACTCGTGGCGCACCGGGCGGTCCTGGTAGGGGACGCGTGCGAGCACGCCCGCCTCCGTCAGAAGCCGCAGGCGCTCGGTCAACACCTTGCGGGAGACGCCCAGTTCGCGCTGCAGCTCCTCGAAGCGGTGCACACCGCGCGCCGCGTCGCGCACGATCAGCAGGGTCCACCAGTCGCCGACCACGTCCAGGGCCTGCGCGATGGCGCAGTGATCGTCGTCGAGCCGGGTCCGTTGCGCCATGGCCCCCATGCTGACATAGTCCGTTCCCAAAAGGAACTGACTCGACGATCCGTGGGGGCGGCATTGCGTGAGGTACCGAGGACGGTCTGGCTGCTCGCCGCCGGCCAGTTCTGCACCATGGTCGTCACCTTCACCTTCGTCTACTTCTTCGTCTATCTGACGGACGAGGTGGGCCTCTCCGTCGCCCGAGCCGGAGTGATCAGCGGCATCGGCGGGGTCGGCGCGGTCGCGGGCAACTTCACCGGCGGCTGGTTCGGCGACCGGTACGGCCACCGGCGGGTGCTGCTCGCCGGGTTGGTGCTCTCCGGAGTGGGGGTGCTCTCGCTGTCCGTCCTGCCGGTCGCGCTGCTGTACGTCGTACCGGCCCTGAGCCAGTACGCCGGTGGCTGCGCGCGCGCCGCCAACAGTGCCCTCGTCGCCGTCACCGTGCCGCAGGGCGTGCGGCGCCAGGGCTTCGCCGTGATGCGGTTCGCCACCAACGCGGGCTTCACCGTGGGGCCGCCGCTGGGCGCGCTGCTCATCGCGCACGTCTCGTACGGCTGGCTCTTCGCCGTCGACGGACTCGGCACGCTCGCCTTCGCCGCGTACGCCTGGCGGGTGCTGCCCACGCACGGCGCGGTGCGGACGGGTACGGGTATGGGTGCGGGTACGAGTACGGATACGGGTCTGGCCGGCAAGGGTGGTCGGGGTGAGGGAGTCTTCGCCGCCCTGCGCCGGCGCCCCGCCGTCCTCGTCCTCCTCGGCGCCATCCTCCTCACCGACCTCGTCTACCGGCAGCAGTACGCGACGCTCCCCGTCGACCTCGACCGGCACGGCCTGGACACCGGCGTCTACGGCTGGCTCCTGGCCGTCAACGGCGGCGTCATCCTCCTCCTCGAACTCCCCGCCACCCTCGCCCTGCGCGGCCGCGCGCCGCTGCGGATCATCGGGGGCGGGCTGCTGCTCGTGGGCGCGGGGTACGCCGTGCTCGCCACCGGCACCGGGCTCGCCACCGCGGTGGCGATGATGCTGCTGCTCACGGCCGGGGAGATCCTCTACAAGACCCCGGCCACCGCCTACGTCGCCGACCATGCGCCCGCGCACGTGCAGGGCCGCTTCCAGAGTCTGTATTCGGGCGTCTCGGTCAGCGGCGTCGTGCTGTCGGCTCCGCTCGGCGGCGCCCTGTACAGCGCGGCACCGGGACTGCTGTGGCCGGTCTGCGCGGTGCTCGCGGGGGTGGCGGGGTGTGCGGTCCTCGTGGTGGGGCGGGGAGGGGGACGGGTGTCAGGACCTGAGGCGGGGCGGGTGTCGGAGCGGGTGCGTGAGGGGGCGCCGTCCGCGCCCGTGACCTCGGGTGGCCCGGACCCTGAGACCGGTTCGCCCGCGCGCGGCACCTCCGGTTAGGTTTCACCCATGACCGACACGAATGCTTCTCGCACCACCGGCGCCGTCGCCGCAGGCCTCGCCACCGTCGCCGCCGACGGCACCGTTCTCGACACCTGGTTCCCCGCGCCCGAGCTCGCCGCGGAGCCGGGCCCCGCCGGCAGCGAGCGGCTGTCCGCCGAGCGTGCCGTGGAGCTGCTCGGTGCCGGCGCGGCCCAGGCCATCGGCCCGGACGCCCGCCGTGGCGTCGAGATCATCGCCGTACGTACGGTCATCGCGTCCCTCGACGACAAGCCGCTGGACGCCCACGACGTCTATCTGCGTCTGCACCTGCTCAGCCACCGCCTGGTCAAGCCGCACGGCGTGAACCTGGACGGCCAGTTCGCCTTCCTCGCCAACGTCGCCTGGACCTCGCTCGGCCCGGTCGCCGTCGATGACGTCGAGAAGGTCCGGCTCAACGCCCGCGCCGAGGGCCTGCACCTCGCCGTGACGTCCATCGACAAGTTCCCGCGCATGACGGACTACGTCACGCCGAAGGGCGTCCGCATCGCCGACGCCGACCGCGTCCGGCTCGGCGCGCACCTCGCCGAGGGCACCACGGTCATGCACGAGGGCTTCGTGAACTTCAACGCGGGCACGCTCGGCACCTCCATGGTCGAGGGCCGCATCTCCGCCGGCGTGGTCGTCGGCGACGGCTCGGACATCGGCGGCGGCGCGTCCACCATGGGCACGCTCTCCGGCGGCGGCAACGTCCGCATCGTCATCGGCGAGCGCTGCCTGGTCGGCGCCGAGGCGGGCGTCGGCATCGCGCTGGGCGACGAGTGCGTGGTCGAGGCCGGCCTGTACGTCACCGCGGGCACCCGCGTGACCATGCCCGACGGCCAGATCGTCAAGGCCCGCGAGCTCTCCGGCGCCTCCAACATCCTCTTCCGCCGCAACTCGGTCACCGGCACGGTCGAGGCCCGCCCGAACAACGCGGTATGGGGCGGCCTGAACGAGGTCCTGCACAGCCACAACTGATCACGGACCTGCCGGAACCGCGCGGGTGCCGGTAACGTCTGCTCCCCTGGGATCCGCGGGGGTCCCACGGATCCCAGGGGGAACAGCATGAACAGGACGGGTACGCGGGCTCTGGCGCTCGGCGCCGTGGTGGTGCTCGGGCTCGTGGCCGGGGGCGGGCAGAGCGTCGGGCAGGACCGGGTGGACGCTCCCCGGGCCGCCGCGCAGGCCGCCGACCGGGCCGCAGCGGAGGCCGGCGGCAGGGCCGTGGCCGGTGACCACAGCCATCCGCTGGGCAAGAGCGACATCCCCTGGAGCGGCAGCCCCAGCCCCTTCAACGCGCAGGTCAAGCTCGCCGACGGGCGTCGCGTCGCCATGTACTACCTGCGTGACAAGGGGCTCTTCGTGCAGGACTACAGCCCCACCGCCAAGGGCTGGTCCGAGCCGGCCGCGGTCCACCGGACCACCGCCGACGCCTGCCAGGGGATCACGCTCAAGGCCAAGGACGGCACGGTCGCCGCCTTCGGCGACTTCGGTCCGTACTGCGCCGACGGCGAGCCGCCCACCGCTTCGGTCGCCGCGGTGGCCGTCGGCCCGCTGACCACGTGGGACAAGCACGTCACCAAGAACTTCGACGGCTGGGAGAAGATCGTCGTCGCCCCCGGCGGCAAGAAGGTCACCTTCAGCCGCGGCTCCGACACCCTGCTCTGGACCAAGGCCGCGGGCTTCCCCGCCGCGCGCTGAGCGAGCCACACCGGAGCGGCCACCCTCGGGGTGGCCGCTCCTTTCGTTTCGCCGGGCGGTTCGTTTCGCGCGGCGGCGAGATTTCTCCCGCATTTCTTCCGCACCACAGGCATAGCCGCGGGCCCCCGCCCCCGTCCTGCTGAGTGCGGGAGGGCGACAGGCCCCCAGGGAGCGAAGGTGACGATGAATGTCCAGGAGCAGGAGAGTTTCCGGGAGTTCGTGGCGGCCAGGTCGCCCGCGCTGCTGAGGACCGCCGTGCTGCTCAGCGGGGGCGACCGGCACGCGGGCGAGGACCTGCTGCAGAACGCGCTCGTCAGAGCCGCGGGACGGTGGCAGCGGATCGACGAACCCGAGGCGTACGTACGGCGGATCCTGTACCGGCAGCAGGTCAGCAGGTGGCGGCTGAAGTGGCCGCGGCGCGAACTGGCCGTCGCCGAGCCGCCGGAGCGCGCCGCGTCCGGCGACGGCACCTCCGCCGCGGAGCTGCGCATCGTCATGCGCGGGGCGCTCGCCAAGCTCACCGCGCGCCAGCGGACCGTCCTCGTACTGCGGTACTTCGAGGACCTGCCGGAGGCGGAGGTGGCCGCGGTCCTCGGCTGTTCCGTCGGCACCGTACGCAGTACGACGCACCGGTCCCTGGCCCGGCTGCGCGCCCTCGCCCCCGAACTGGCGCGGCTCGACGCCCCGGCCGGCCGCCGAGCTTGTGGCTCCCCCGACTTCTCGCCCGTGGAGGCATGACCGTGAACGTGACAGATCTCGTGCGCGAGTCGCTCCGGGACCAGGCGGCACAAGAGGCTCCGGTGCCGGGCGACTTCGCGGACCGGGTGCTGGCCGCCCGGCGACGGCGCAGGGCCAGGACGGTCGCGGGCACCTCGCTCGCCGCGGTGACGGCCGCCGTCGTGGCGGTGGCGGTCCCGGCCATCGACACGGACTCCGCGGAACGGGGCCCTCGCCCGGCCAGTGAGCTGCAGAGCGACGACGTGGTCGCGCACCCCGGCCAGACGCCGCCGCGGGACCTGATCGCCGCAGGCGACACGGCGCTCGCCGCGTACGACACGAGCAAACAGGTCGCGCAGCGCGACGGCGACGCCGTCATCACCCGCACCTACCGGCTGCTGGACCAGAAGACCGGCACGTACCGCGAGGACCCCCGCTGGTCGTGGCTGGACGTCGCCCCCGGCATGCGGACGGCCGCCGTGCTGGAGCGCGGCCTGCCCGCGCGGCGGATCGGGCTGCTGGACATGGTCACGGGCAAGGTGGACCGCTGGATCCCGGTGGAGCACGAGGTCGGAGGTGTCTCCTTCTCGCCCGACGGCAGGAGGATCGTCGCCACCACCTACGCGAAGGATCCGGACCGGCTCGACAAGGACCGGCCGATGAGCGACGGCAAGACCGAGCGGCCGGGGCCCGCCGATCCGAGCCGGACCGGCTTCTACGTCCTCGACGTGGCATCGGGGGACGGGGAGTGGAGCGCGGTGAAGACCAAGAGCGGCGGATTCGGCTTCTCGGACATCAACACCAGGCAGGACTTCGACTTCAGTCAGGACGGCTCGCTGGTCTACTCGGGTCTCATCCGCGCGCCGGGCCACCAGTACTACGACTTCGCGGGGCACAAGAAGAGCGCGCCCGCACGGGAGAAGTACCTGCCGTGGGCCGTCGAGGCCCGGCTCTCGCCGAACGGGAAGCTCGCCGCCGGTGACTTCGCGGGCGGCATGAAGACCACCGCCACCGAACTCCTCGACCCGCTGACCGGCAAGCGCGTCGCCAAGCTGCCCGGTCAGCAACTGCTCGCCTGGGCCGACGACAAGCGGCTGATCGCCTGGGACATCGCGCCCGGTACGAGCGAGTACCGGCAGCGGCTGGTCCTCATCACCGTCGGGAGCAAGAAGACCGTGCCGCTCAGCGGATTCACGGGAGGAAAGAGCGGCTCCGCCGACCGGTGGACGCCCGTCTTCGCCCGCCGCTGACGCGGACGTGTCCCGGGGCGGGACCGACGCACTGGTGCCAACTCGCCCCCGTCTGAGGCACCATGGCGGAAGAGTCGGCCCCCAGGAGGCGTCATGAAGCTCGGCAAGGCACTCTCCACCGGCATCGCCGAGGAACGGCCCGCGGCCCTCCAGGAGGAGCCGGTACCGGAGAAGGAGGCGCCGGCGGTCGCCTCCGGGCCGGAGCGTCCCGCGCAGGACCGGCCGGCCGAGGTCGCGGCCGCCCGATGAGGCTGCGGCTCCCCGAGGAACGCCCGACGGAGCCGCCCACCGGTTACAAGATCGCCCGCCCGGTGCTGTCCCACGACGGCACTCGGACGGGCTTCACCGGCGTCTCCCTCGGCGGGGCGCTGCCGTACGGCGTGCTCGACGAGGCCCGCTGCGTCTACGGCAGACGCCACCGCGCCCCGCACCGCCGCTGCGACTGCGGCTTCCACTGCGTGCACGACCGCGCCACGGCCGAGGCCCTGCTGTGCACGGCCGAACACCGTGGAGCGGCGCTCCTGGAGGTGACGGTGCTCGGCGCGTACATCCGTTTCGAGCGCGGGTTCCGGTACGCGCGGCAGCGGGTGCGTACGGCGACGCTGCCAGCCTGCGCGTGCGGCGCGGCGGCCCCGCTGCTCGCCGACGCGGGGTGGGGCAGGCCGGGGTGGCGGGTGGTCGAGGCCGTGTGCGGGCGGTGCCGGGGCGGGCGGCGGGTGCTGGCCGTCGCGGAGTTCGGCCGGCTCGCGGGGGAGGGGCTGCGGGTCGTCGCGGCCGCCCCGTCCCCGTACATCGGTGAGGGGGCGGGGCTCGGCATGCCCGAACTGATGGCCGAGGCGGCGCTGCTCCAGGCCAGGGTCGACTGGTTCCAGGAGGAACTGGCGCGGTTCACCGGCGATCAGCGGGGATAGCACCGCCACGCCCGGGTACTCGGGCCTCCCGACCGGAAGGGAGGCGACACTGTGACCGGGACCATGGGCGAGCAGCCGACGCGCGGGCAGCCGACGAGCGAGCACGCGCAGCACTCGGTGGGAGAGCTCGTCGAGCAGGCCACCGCGCAGCTTTCGGAACTCGTACGCCAGGAAATGCGGCTCGCCGCCCAGGAGATGGCGGCGAAGGGCAAACGCGCGGGACGCGGCGGTGGGCTCATCGGAGCGGCCGGCGCGGTCTCGTACGTCGGGCTCATGGCGCTGTCGGCGACGGCGGCTGCGGCTCTCTCCCTGGCGCTGCCCGTATGGGCCGCCATCCTGATCGTCACCGGCGTGCTCTTCGTCGTCGCCGGGGTGCTCGGCGCGATGGGGCGCGGCCAACTGGCCCGCGCCGTACCGCCCGTGCCGCAGGAGGCGATGGACAGCGTCAAGGCGGATGTCGAGGAGATCAAGGAAAGGGCCCACCGATGACGAACGCTCCGAAGGACCCGAAGAACGCGGGTGCGAAGGGGCCGGACGAGCTGCGCCGGCAGATCGAGGACACCCGCGGCCGCCTCGGCGAGACCGTCGAGGAACTGGCGGCGAAGGCGGATGTGAAGGCCCGCGCCCGGAACCGGGCGGCGGCGGTGAAGGACCAAGTACAAGGGACGGCGGCACAGGTGAAGGACAAGGTGACGGAACAGGCGGCGCGCGCCAAGGACAAGGCCACCGGCGAGGCCGGGCACGCCAAGAGTGCGACGGCCGAGGGTGCCGCACGCGCCAAGGGCAAGGCGGTCGAGAGCGCGGCCCTCGCGAAGGGCAAGGCGGTCGAAGGCGCGGCCCTCGCCAAGGGCAAGGCCATCGAGGGCGCCGGGCGCGCCAAGGGCGCCGTGCTCGACGGCAAGGCGCGCGCGGAACAGCACCCGGCCGTGGTCCAGGCCGAGGCGAAGGTGGCCGAGGCCGCCCGCCGGGTGCAGGAGGGTACGCCGGAGCCCGTACGGGCCGCCGCGAGCGGCGTCGTGCGGACCGGCGGCCGGCACCCGGGGAAGCTCGCCGCGGCGGGCGCGGGCGTCCTGCTCGCCGTCGCGATGCTGCGCCGCCGCAAGCGGGCGGGCCGCCGATGAGCGGGTCCAAGGTGCTCTACAAGCCGCTCGGCATGGCCTTCGGCATGCTGGGCGGCCTGGCGGCGAGCGCGGTCTTCAACCGCACCTGGAAGGCGGTGGCGGGCGAGGACGACGCGCCGGACGCGCACGACGAGGACCGCGGCTGGGGCGAGATCCTGGCCGCGGCGGCGCTGCAGGGAGCGATCTTCGCCGTGGTCAGGGCCGCGGTGGACCGCGGCGGCGCGATCGGCGTGCGACGTGTGACGGGCCGCTGGCCGGGCTGACCTCCGGGGTCGTCCGCCGGGCCTCGCGCCGGGGCCGTCTGGCATGATCGACGCGGGCGCCGACAGGCCGGACGACACAGAGGCTTGAGGCTCGATGAACGACAACAACGGCGAGAGCACCGGCGGCACCGCCACGCACACGATCCGCGGCGGCACGGCCACGCGCACGATCCGCGGCGGCACGGCCACGCGCACGATCCGCGGCGGCGACGGCCGGACCGAGGAGCGGCGGGTCGCCCTGGTGACCGGCTCCTCCTCCGGGATCGGCGCCGCCGTGGCCCGCCGTCTCGCCGCCGCCGGCGTGCGCGTGGTGGTCAACTCCGCCACGTCGGTGGCGGCCGGCAGGAAGCTGGCGGCCGAACTGCCGGACGCCGTCTACGTGCGGGCGAGCGTCGCCGACGAGGCCGACGCCACACGTCTCGTGCAGAGCGCCGTCGACACGTACGGACGCCTGGACATCCTGGTCAACTGCGCCGGGACCACCCGGTTCATCGACCACGACGACCTCGCGGCCGCCCGCCCCGAGGTGTGGCGGGAGCTGTACGACGTCAACGTCATCGGCGTGTGGCAGACCATCACCGCGGCCGTGCCGCATCTGCGGGCGAGCGGCGCGGGCAGCATCGTCAACATCTCCTCGCAGGCGGGCGTGCGGCCGAACGGCAGCTCCATCCCGTACGCGGTCAGCAAGGCCGCCGTGAACCACATGACCAAGCTGCTCGCCAAGACGCTCGGCCCCGAGGTGCGGGTCAACGCGGTGGCGCCCGGCATGATCGACACTCCCTGGTTCGACGGCGTCGAGGGCATCGAGGAGTCCATGGCGGCGGTGGCGGACCGGCTCCCGCTGGGCCGGATCGGGTGCCCCGAGGACATCGCCGGGGCGGTGGCCGACCTCACCAACTCCTCGTACATCACCGGGGAAGTACTGCTGGTGGACGGCGGGGGTCACCTGCTGTGAGCAGGAACGGGGGGCCGGGCGGGCGCGCATTGACGGCTACGGGCCGCTGCAGCAAGCTCTGGCCATGACCCGCACACCGCACCACTCGTACGCGCGCTACGTCGCCATCGGCGACAGTCAGACGGAAGGGCTCGGGGACGGCGACGACACGCACGGCCACCGCGGCTGGGCCGACCGGCTCGCCGAGATTCTCGCCGCCGGGCACCCGGAGTTCACGTACGCCAACCTCGCCGTGCGCGGCCGTCGCACGGCGGGGATCAAGGCGGAGCAACTGGGGCCCGCCCTCGCCCTGAAGCCGGATCTGGTGACGGTCATGGCCGGGATGAACGACCTGGTGCGGCCGGGGTTCGACGCCGGGCTCGTCGCCGCCGACATCGAGGAGATGTTCACCGAACTCACCGCGGCCGGGGCCCAGGTGGCGACCGTGACCTTCCCCGATCTCGGGCGCATCTCGCCGCTCGCGCGGCGCGCGCTGCCCCGCGTCCTGGACCTCAACGCCCGTATCCGCGCGGCCGCCGACCGGCACGGGGTGACCGTGTTCGACACGTTCCCGCACCGCCTCACCACCGATCCGCGGCTGTGGAGCGGCGACCGGCTGCACGCGAGTCCGCTCGGCCACGCCAGGATCGCGGCGGGCATGGCGGGCGCGCTCGGCGTCATCGGGCGCGACGACTGGCTGAGCCCGCTGCCTCCCCTGGCCCCGGTGTCCGTGCTGGGGGCGGCGACGGCGGAGGCGCGGTGGTTCGCCGGCTTCATGGGGCCCTGGGTGTGGCGGAGGATCCGCGGGCGCTCGTCGGGGGACGGCCGGGAGGCGAAGCGCCCCGAGCTGGAGCCCGTGGTGGCGCGGGACCGCGCGTGAGGCGATGGGCGGTGGGTGCGGGGGCGGGTGCGGGTGGCGGATGAGGCGGTGGGTGGTGGATGAGGGGGCATGACGTCGACCGTGCGGGCTTGACCTCAACCGTGGTTGAAGTTGGAGCGTTGTCCCTGACACCGCCGGGGCGGCCCCCGCGCCGGCGCCGACAACTCCCGTAAGGACGGCCCCGCCATGCCCGCGACCCCCACCACCCCCGCCACCCTCACCACCGGGACCCACCCCCGTCCCGCCCGCCCCGACGCCGGCCTCACCTTCATCAGTACGTGGAGCACGGGCTCGCCCGAGCGGCAGCGGGCCACCCTGGACGCCATCGCCACGGCCTGGGGGAGCCGCCCCTGGCCGCACGAGGGGCTGCTCTCGTACGCGGTGTACGCGGGCGCCGACGGCTCGACCGTCCTGCACCACTCGCAGTGGCGGGACGAAGCCGCCTACCAGGAGTTCTTCGCGCACTCCGGCAACGGCAGGGACGCCAGGAACGCCGACATCGACGCGGCCGTGCCGGGCATCGCGCGGCTCGGCCTGAACAAGACGCGGCTGTACCGCAGTTGGACCGGCAACCGTGAGGGTGACGGGGACGGTGACGGCGGGCGCGAGGGGCGCGAGCCGGGCACGGTCGTCATCGTGCAGATCGACTTCGACGGGCCCGACGCGGACCGGCAGCGCGCCTGGGTCGACGGTGTGGTCGAGGCCCTGGACACCGACCCGGCCGGCCACCCCGGCCTGCTCTCCGCGCACTTCCACGTCAGCACGGACGGCCGGCGGGTCGTCAACTACGCCGAGTGGGAGAGCGAGCAGGCCCACGTCGACGCGCTCGCCGCGGCCGGCGACGGCGTCGGCTCGCCGACACCGCACTGGCGGCGGGTGCAGGACTTCCCCGGCGTGGTCCGCGACGACGCGGTGGCCCGGTACCGGTTCACGTACGGCTTCGTACCGAGCAATACGTAGTTTTCGGCCACCGCGGGGACCGCGGCGCCGCCCGCCTGGACAGTGATTGGCGTCGGCGGGACGGTGGAACCATGCGCGACGTCACCGTGATCGAGGCCACCACCCTCGGGGGACCCTCATGAGCGGCGAGGACGGGGCCGGCGACGGCCGGACGGGCAGGTCCGGGAGGCCTGAGAGGCCTGAGAGGCCTGAGAGGCCTGAGAGGCCTGAGAGGCCCGCGAGGCCTGAGAGGTTCACGAGGTCGGAGAGGCCCGGCAGGCGCAGGCCCGGCCGGGGCAGGCCCGCCACCGGAGCCGGAGCCGGAGCCGAAGCCGGAGCCGGAGTCGGAGCCGCCCGACTCGGAGCCACCGGCCCCGGGGCCCCCGGCGAGACCCGTGCCGCCGACGGGGGCGGCCAGGCGTTCGAGATCGTCCGGGAGCTGGAGGTCGAGGGCTCACCGGGCCAGCTGTGGGCCGCCCTCACCACCGGCACCGCCGGCTGGCTGTGGCCCATGGAGTACGAGCCCCGCGAGGGCGGTGCCGCCCCCTCCGGCGGCACCGTCACCCGCTGGGACCCGCCCCGCCACCTCGGCGCCCGGGTCGAGGACCCGGACCGGGTGCCGGGCCAGAGCCTCAACCAGCTCGACCTGACCCTCGAACCCCGCGACGGTGGGCGCCGCACCTGGCTGCGCTATGTGCGCGGCGGCATCTTCACCGGCGCGGCGGACGACCGGTACGACGGCGCCGCCCGGCACACCGACTTCCATCTGCACACGCTCGGCCAGTACATGGCGTACTTCGCGGGCCGCCCCGTCGCCTTCTCCGGCGTGCACGGCCCGCTCGCCTCCCGCGCCCCGGACGCCTTCGTCCGCCTGGCCCGCGCGCTCGGCCTGCCCGACGACGCCACGGACGGCGCCCGCGTCCGCGCACAGGCGCCCGGCGGCGACCTCGACGCGGTGATCGACTTCCGCAGCCGGTACTTCATCGGCCTGCGCACGGACGAGACGCTGCACCGCTTCTTCGGCCGCAACCACTTCGGCGCCCCCGTCGGCGTCAGCGTCCACGACTTCGGCGCGCACGCGAACGCCAAGGGCACCGAACTGGCCTGGCAGGACTGGCTCGACCACCTCTACGGCTGAGCCGGCCCCGCCACGCCGTCAGGGCCACGCGTCAGGGCTTGAACCGCAGCACCTGCGGGTCGTGGTCGCTGTTCTGCCGGGCGAACTCCGCGTTGATGTGCACGCTGTCGTAATGGAAGTCGTCGCCCACCCCCGGGCTGGTCAGGATCTGGTCCAGGACCTGCGAGTTGCCCTGGTAGACGTACGAGTAACGCTCGCTGCGCGGCAGCGAACGGACCGCCGAGCGCAGTGCGCCACCGTCCTCCAGGGCCTTGGTGGCCGCCGAGAACTCGTGGTCGTTGATGTCGCCGAGGACGACGACGTCGGCGTTCCGCTGGACCTTGCGGAGGTCCTTCACGAAGCCGTTCACGGCCTGCGCCTGGCGCAGCCGCTTGGCCTCCGACGAGCGCACCGGCGGCTGGTGCTGTGAGGTGAGACCCTCGTCGCCGCCCTTGGACCCGAAGTGGTTGGCGATCACGAAGACGGTGCGGCCGCGGAAGACGAACTCGCCGGCCAGCGGCTTGCGGCTGTCCGCCCACGCGTCGTTCAGCGGGTCCACCCGGCCCGGCGAGTGGCTCAGCGCGGCCCGCTTCCCCGCGCGCACGACCTCGGTGGGCGTCGTGGCGTCGCCGGGCGCGCGCTCGGTGAAGGAGACTCGCTCGGGGTTGTAGAGGAAGACCTGCCGGATGTTGCCGCCCGGCTCGCCGCCGTCCTTGTTGTTCTGCGGGTCGACGGAGCGCCACGCGTAGCGCGGCCCGCCCGCGGCGACGACCGCGTCGGTGAACTTCTTCAGGGTCGCCTCGGCGGAGACCGTGCCGTCGTTCTTCGCGCCGTTGTCGTCCTGGATCTCCTCCAGGGCGACGATGTCGGGCGAGGAGAGGTTGGAGACCACGGCCCCGGCGAGCGCGTCGAACTTGGTCTGCGGGTCGGTCGGGTCGAGGTTCTCCACGTTGTACGTGGCCACGGCGAGCTCACCCTTGCTCTGCCGCCGCGTCCTCTCGCGCTCAAGCCCCTTGTCGACGACGTCGCCGAGTTCGCGCGCCACCAGGGTGTAGCCGCCGAACTGGTTGAAGTCCAGGGGCCCTTCGGCGCCGCCGCGCAGCACGTCACCCACGTTCGCCGTGGGGAAGGGCTGCTGGGAGACCGGCGCGAGCTGCTGGATCTGCAACCGCCCGCCGTTCTGCGCGCGGTACGAGCCGTAGACGGTGCCGCCGCGCCGGTCGGCGTTCTCGTGCGGCTTCACCGTCACCCAGAGCTCGTTGTACGCGTCCGTCGCACCGACCACGCGCGAGCTGCCGACCCGTACGTTCATGCCCTCCAGGGACTCGTACCGGTCCAGGGCGTACGAACGGGGCCTGAGCGGCAGCGCGTTGATGCTGCCGCCCTGCGCCGCGTCACCCCGCGGCGCGTACGCGGCGGGCACCGACTTCGCGTCGAGCGTGACGGGCGCGGGCAGCGCGTTGCCGGACGACTCCACGGTCACCGTCGGCTTGGTGATCTGGGTGAGGGACTGGTTGCCGGAGCCTGCGCCCCCGGGCACGTACTCCCCGACCGTCCCGGAGACCCGGACCGCGTCCCCCGGCGCGACGGTGGGCGCCGCCGAGCCGGTGAAGACGAAGACGGCCTCACTGGTGGCCGGGTCGTCGTCGGCCGTGCCCTTGGCGGACTGGATCCAGAACCCCTTGGAGCCGTAGCCGCGGACGCCGGTCACGATCCCCGCGACGTCCGTGACCTGCTGTCCCGCGAGCGGCGAGACACGGGTGGTGCCCTGGATGTCGTGGATGCGGACCACGTCGGCGGAGGCGGCGGGCGAGGTGGCCACGACCAGTCCCGCCGCGAGCGCGGTGGCGACGACGGTCCCGACGGCGGCGGATCTCGTGGCGCGGGACGACGGTATGTGAGGCATCGGTTCAGCTCCGGATGAGGGTGAGAGGTACGGAGTTTCGGCACGGGCCCGGGTGGGGCCTCTACGCGCGTCAATCTCTTGTGCGACCAGGGGAGTTGTCAAGGTTCTCCGGGGGCGCTTTGCCTGTACGTCACCTGACAGGGACATGAACCGGGCCGCATGCTGCCAAATCCGTCTAGGCTTGCGCCTTGCCGATCCGAACCTTCGGCGTCCCGCACCTTCGGAGGAGAACCAGCCGATGTCCGTAAGTCCCGCCACCCTGCCGCCGGTGCTGCTGCACTCCGAAGCGGATCTCGCGCGGGCCGCGCTCGCCACGCCGCTGCTGTCCCGCGCCGTGCGGCTCGCCCGCTGGGCGGGGCCCGACACCCGGGTCGGCGCGGGCGGCGAGCTCGTCGACGCCCAGCTCCCGGCGGCCGCTGCCGAGCTGGGTCTCGCCCCGGACGACGCGGACGCCGCCGCGTACACCGGTGAGGCCTGGCGGGTCGCGGTCGACACCGGGCTCGTCGAGGTCACGGACGCGGAGGAAGACGGCGCGGAGGGCACCGTCACCCAGGGCGAGGACCTCGCGCTGCTCTCCGCGGGCGGCCCGCAAGACGTCCTCGGCATCTGGCTCGGCGCCCTCGACACCGTGTACGCGGACGCCACCGTGCCCGACATGGAGAACCTCCTCGACGTCCTGGAGGAGAACGGCGAGGTCAACTTCGACGAGCTCGGCTGGGACCCGCAGGCCGAGGCGGACTTCCTCGACGGCGTGCTCGGCAACCTCTACCTGCTCACCGTGGGGGACGCCGCGGCCGGCGCGGGCCCGGTGCCGCTGCCCGCGCTCGCCGCCTCGATGATCGTCCCCGACGACATGGGCGAGCCCACGGACGACGTCCTGGAGCAGGTGTCGGACGCGATGATGAAGCTCGACGACCAGTTCCGGCTCTTCGAGCCGCTCGGCCTCGTCGAGTACCAGCCGGTCGACGAGGCGCTGATGGCCGACGTCGACGACGAGAGCGCCGAGGAGCCCCCTCCGCTCGACGACGAGGACGTCAGTCGCTACGGAATGGTCCGCCTCACCCCGCTCGGCCTGTACGGCATCCGCGCCCGCATGCTGGAGGCCGGCGTCGACGCGCCCGCCGTCGGCGACCTCGCGGACAAGGGCGCCGACGCGCTCCTGGAGGGCACGTCCGGCTTCCCGCAGGCCGCCGCCCAGGCGGAGATCGAGCAGTGGCTCACCCGGCACGAACCGCTGGGCGCCGCCGGTGAGTTGCTGGCCGCCGCGCGCGGCGGCGACGAGGGCGCGCCGCTGCGCAGGCTCCGCTGCCAGCAGGCGCTCTCCCTGGTCGGCGACGAGGCGGAGCCCGCGCTGCGCGCCGTCCTCGACGACCCGGAGCTCGGCGGCCTCGCCCGGGTGTGGCTCGCCGAGCACGGCGCCGCGGACGTGCCCGCGCCCTCGGAGGCGCTCATCTTCTGGCTGACCATCGACACGCTCGCAGCCCAGCTCGCCGTCGAGGGCAACTCGGACGAGCTGCAGGGCCTGGTCGAGGGCCTCGCGGAGCAGCACAGCGGGTTCTTCGCCACGGCGTGGCGGGTCGAGCACCCCGCCACGGCGGACGTCCTGGAGGCGATGGGCCGCCTGCACCCCGACAAGAAGGTGGCGAAGGAGGCCCGCAAGGCGGCCTTCAAGGCGAGGTCGCAGCAGGGTCTGTAACGGGGCCTGAGGGGGCTGGGGGGCCTGTAAGGGGGCTTCGTGCCCCGTGACCCCAGTCCTCGCCCCCTCGGTCCTCGAACAGTCCTCGAACAGTCCTAGAACGCCGGACGGGCCATCTCCCTCGGCCCGTCCGGCGCCCTGCCTCAGGTCTCGATCTCTGTCCCGGCCGGCCTCACGTCCGCAGATGCGACGCGCCGTTCAGGTCGAGCACCGTGCCCGACGCCCACTCGGCCGCCGGCGACGCCAGCCACAGCACCGCCGCCGCGATCTCCTCGGCCGTCCCCGCCCGCCCGAACGGGCTCTGCGCACGGATCGCCGCCCCCTCCGCCCCGCTCAGCCGGTGCGCCACCCGCTCCGTCTCGAAGAAGCCGGGCGCCACCGACGCCACCGCGATCCCGTGCGGGGCGAGGGACACGGCGAGCGACTGGCCGAGCGCGTGCACGGCCGCCTTCGTCGCGCCGTACGCGGGGTGGTCAGGCTCGCCGCGGAAGGCGCCGCGCGAGCCGATGTTCACGATCCGGCCGCCCGTGCCCCGGTCGATCATGCGGCGGGCCGCGAGGTGGCTGAGGTGCGCCGTGGCCAGCAGGTTCACCGAGACGTGCCGCTGCCACAGGGCCGCCCACTCCTCGTACGACGTCTCGGCGAGCGGGTGCGGCAGGTTCACGGCGGCGTTGTTCACCAGGACGTCGATGCCGCCGAGCCCCTCGGCCGCCCGCTCCGCCACGTCCGCCGCGCCCGCCGCGTCCGACAGGTCGCCGCCCACCAGGACGTGCCCCTCGCCGGCCAGCGAGGCCAGCGTCGCCCGCGCGTCCTCCTCGCGCGAGCCGTAGTGCACGGCGACCCGGTCGCCGTTGTCGGCGAAGGCGCGGGCGAGGGCGCGGCCGAGGCCACGGGAGGCCCCGCTGATCAGGACGCGGCGGCCGGAGCCCGGCAGCTTCTCGGGCAGGTTCATGGAAGGCGGCCCTTCTTCGTCGGACGGTGTTCAACCGCCGTTTATACGCGAGCGGGACGGTGGCGCCGACAGCAGCCCGGCCGTGCACAGCCGTTCCGCGCCTCAGGAGGAACCATGTCGCTCACCCGCAGGGACTTCACCAGACGCTCCGCGATCACCGGAGCGGGGGTCGCCCTGGCCGGCAGCGTCGGCGCTCTCGCCACCGCGCCCGGTGCGCTGGCCGCGACGGACCTCCAGGAGGCCGGTGATCCGGCGGACGCCCAGGAGGCGGGACACGCCCCGGACCACGGCCACGCCCCCGGCTACGGCCCGCTGATCCCCGACCCCGAGGGCCTGCTCGCGCTGCCCGCCGGATTCTCGTACCGCGTCCTCACGCACAGCGGCAGGACGCGACTGGAGACCGGCGAGTTCACCCCGTCCCACCACGACGGCACCGCGGCCTTCGGCGGCCCGCGCGGTACGACGCTCCTCGTCAACAACCACGAGCTGAGCGGCCCCCGGAGCAAGTGGCCGCACCCCGTACCGCTCACCGAGGGCCTCGTCTACGACCCCGCCGCGGCCGGCGGCTGCACCGTCGTCGAGGTCCGCCGCGACGGGCACGTCGCCGAGTGGGTGGGCATCGCCGGCACCGCCACCAACTGCGCGGGCGGCTCCACCCCGTGGGGCACCTGGCTCACCTGCGAGGAGACCGAGGACAAGGCCGGCCGGAACGGCATGACCAAGGACCACGGCTACGTCTTCGAGGTCGACCCCGTGGACCGGCGGGCCAACCGTGCCCCCAAGCCGATCAAGGCGCTGGGCCGTTACGCCCACGAGGCCGTCGTCGTCGATCCCCGGCGGGGCCACCTCTACCTCACCGAGGACGCGTCCGGCCCCAACGGCCTGCTCTACCGCTGGACGCCGCCGCACGGCTTCGAGCACGGCCGCGGCAGGCTGCGCCGCCTCGCCGACGACGCGGGCGTCCTGAAGGCCCCCAAGTGCTACGACTCCGGCGGCCGGTTCGTCGACGACCTGTCCCGCGCCACGAAGACCGGCACGGTGTACGGCGTGGACTGGGTGGAGGTGCCCGACCGCGACGCCCGTACGGTCCCGGTGCGCGAGCAGTTCGACGACGGCGACATCACGCGGGCCCGCAAGCTGGAGGGCATGTGGTGGGGCGACGGCGGCGTCTATGTCGTCTCCTCCTTCGCCCGCGGCGAGAGCCCCGTGCCGCACGACGGGCAGGTGTGGTTCTACCACCCCGGCCGCCGCACCCTCACCCTGAAGGTGCTGTTCGGCGTCAACCCGGGCCCGGGCAGGGACGACGCCTTCGACGGCCCCGACAACATCACCGTCTCGCCCTACGGCGGCCTGGTCATCGCCGAGGACGGCGAGGGCGTCCAGCACCTGTTCGGCGCGACGGAGAGCGGCCGCACGTATCCGATCGCCCGCAACGAACTCAACGCGGGCACCGAGGAAAAGCCCGAGTACAGCGAATTCACCGGCGTCACGTTCTCCCCGGACGGCAGAACGCTCTACGCCAACATCCAGACGCCCGGCATCATGCTGGCGATCACAGGGCCGTGGCGCCGCCGACGGGGCTGAGACCGGTGTTTTCCGCGGATACGGTCGGTGGCCGGAAGGGAGCGGTCCGTCACGGGCATCCCCCGTTCGGGCGGTATCGCACGGCAGACGGAGAGCCCGATCCCCGTGGCTTGTGTGTCTGTTCCATACCGATGTGAGGGCAGTGTGAGCACGGAGCATGGTGCCGCGACCGCTCGGGGGCTCATACTGCAAACATGACGAGGCCCCCCGGCTCGCGCCGCCACCTGCCGAACAGTCCCTTCAACGTGCCCGCCCCGCCCGCCCCACCAGTGGAGCACTTCGAGGTGGGTGACCGGGTCTCCCATGACCAGTACGGCCTTGGGAGGATCGTGGGCGTCGAAGGAGAGGACGCTGTGGTCATCGACTTCGCGGGCCGTCAGGGACGGTTCCTGAGTCCTTACCCGAAGCTGTCCAAGCTCTGATCGTTGTGGCAGAGCTCTGATCACGACTGAGGGGCGGGGGGGGGGCCCCCCCCCCCCCCCCCCCCCCCCCCCCCCCCCCCCCCCCCCCCCCCCCCCCCCCCCCCCCCCCCCCCCCCACACCCCCCCCCCCCCCCGCCCACAACCC
>NZ_JBIAII010000011.1:126324-266224 GCF_042871345.1 Streptomyces sp. NPDC005863
TGTGGTCGGTTCCGTGAGCGGTCCCTGTTGGGGACCAACTCTCTTTGTGTGGGCCCCCCCCCCCCACCCCGCCGGGGGGGGGGCCCCCCCCCCGCGGGCCCCCCCGCCCCTCAGTCACGTCCACGGGCCCCCTACAGGGCCTGCGCCGCCGGCTTCACCATGCCGCGCACCGTGCGGGACTTCACGAAGTCACCGATCGCGGTCATCTCCCACTCGCCGGAGAACTGCTTGATGAGCTTCGCCATCATGACGCCCGTCTGCGCCTCGGCGTTGGTCAGGTCGAAGCGGACCAGCTCCTCGCCGGAGGCCGCGTCGATCAGGCGGCAGTAGGCCTTCGCGACCTCCGTGAACTTCTGGCCGGAGAACGAGTTCACCGTGAAGACCAGGCCCGTGACGTCCTGCGGGAGCCGGCCGAGGTCGACGACGATCACCTCGTCGTCACCGCCGCCCTCACCCGTGAGGTTGTCGCCGGAGTGCTTGATCGCGCCGTTCACGATCGACAGCTTGCCGAAGTAGCAGCTGTCGACGTGGTTGCGCTGCGGGCCGTACGCGATGACGGAGGCGTCCAGGTCGATGTCCTTGCCGCGGAACGCGGGCTCCCAGCCGAGGCCCATCTTGACCTGCGAGAGCAGCGGACGGCCGCCCTTGACCAGGGACACCGTCTGGTTCTTCTGGAGGCTGACGCGGCCCTTGTCCAGGTTGATCTTCCCGGCGCCGGGCGCGGGCGCGGCGGGGGCCGGCGGGGCGGCCGGGGCGGGGGCGGCGAGGCGCGGGTCGGCGACCGGCGGGGGCGGGCCCTGCACGGGCGGCCCGGTGGGCGGCGCCATGGGGGCGGCGGCGGGCGGGGCGGGCGCGGCGGGCGCCGGGGCGGGCTCCTCCACGGAGACGCCGAAGTCCGTCGCGATGCCCGCGAGGCCGTTCGCGTACCCCTGGCCGACCGCGCGGGCCTTCCACGCGCCGTTGCGCAGATAGATCTCGACGATCACGAGGGCCGTCTCGGCACCGAGCTGCGGCGGGGTGAAGGTGGCGAGGACCGAGCCGTCGTCGGCGTTGCGGATGGTGGCGGTGGGCTCGATGCCCTGGAAGGTCTGGCCCGCCGCGTCCGGGCTCGCGGTGACGACGATCTTCTCGATGCCGGCCGGCACGGCGGCCGTGTCGACGGTGACCTTGTCGGGCGTCGTACCACCGCCCGACTGGTAGGTCACGCCCGGCCCGGCGGGTTGGTTGAAGAAGATGAAGTCGTCGTCGGAGCGCACCTTGCCGTCGGCGGTGAGCAGCAGGCCCGATACGTCGAGCCGCACCGGAGCGGCGACGTCCACCGCCACGCGGGCGGCGGTCAGCGGGATGTTCGAGCCAGGGGTCATAGCTGTCATGCCTGGGGTAACGAACGATCCCGCTTTGCCGTTCCCTTACCCGCACAAGGTTTTTCCCGGCCGTCCCGAGGGGCCAGGACCGATCACGGGACATCAGGAACGATCACGGTACGACCACGATCTTCCGCCCCACTCCGGCGGCGAACCGGTCCAGCGCCGTCGGGTATTCGTCCAGCGGCAGCCGGTCGCTGATGAACACGTCCGGGTCGAGCACCCCGCCCGCGAACAGCTCCGCCGCCCGCTCGTAACTGTGCAGGACCGCCATCGAGCCCGTGATGGTGATCTCCTGGTTGTAGATCCGGTACGGGTCGATGCTCACGCGCGTGGCGTAGTCGGCGACGCCGAACTGCAGGAACGTGCCCGCCTTCGCGACCCGTTCGAGGCCGTCCTGGATCGCGGCCGCGTTCCCGGTCGCGTCGACGACGACGTCCCAGCCCTGCGGACGGTCCAGTTCGTCCGGGTTCGCCGCCGAACCGGAGACGCCGAGCCGCCGCGCCGTGGCGAGCCGGTCCGCGTTCAGGTCCACCACGTCCACGCTCGCCGCCCCGGTGCGCTTGGCGAGCTCCAGCATCATCAGGCCCATCGTTCCCGAGCCGTAGATCAGCACATGCGCGCCGAGCCGGGTGCGCAGCACGTCGTAGCCGCGCACCGCGCACGACAGCGGCTCGATCAGGGCGGCGTCCTGGGTGCGTACGTGGTCGGGGAGGCGTACGCAGTTGGCGGCCGGCGCCACCGCGTACTGGGCGGCGCCGCCCGCGGTGGTCACGCCGATCGCGGCCCACCGCTCGCAGAGGTTGCCCCGCCCGTCCCGGCAGTAACGGCACTCGTGGCAGTGTAGGGAGGGGTCCACGGCCACCCGGTCGCCCAGCGCGAGCTCCCGCACCTCGCGGCCGAGCGCGACGACCTCGCCGGCGAACTCGTGCCCGGGCACGACCGGCAGGGTGGGCGCGAACTCGCCCTGGAGGATGTGCAGATCGGTCCCGCACAGCCCGCACGCGGCGACCTCGACGACGACCTCGCGGGGGCCCGGCTCGGGGTCGGGCAGCTCCCCGACGACGGCCTTGCCGACGGACTCGATGATGGCGGCCTTCACTTGACGGCTCCCAACGACAGGCCCTGGACCAGCTTGTCCTGGGCGGCGAACCCCGCGGCGAGCACCGGCAGGGAGATCACGAGCGACGCGGCGCACACCTTCGCCAGGAACAGGCCCTGGCTGGTGATGAAGCCGGTCAGGAAGACGGGCGCGGTCTGGGCGACGACGCCCGTGAGCACCCGCGCGAAGAGCAGTTCGTTCCAGCTGAAGATGAAGCAGATCAGCGAGGTCGCGGCGATCCCGGGCAGCGCGATGGGCGCCACCACGCGCGTGAGGATGGTCGGCAGCCGCGCCCCGTCGATCTGCGCGGCCTCGATGACGGGCCGCGGCACCTCGGCGAGGAAAGACTGCATCATCCACACCGCGATCGGCAGGTTCATCGAGGTGTAGAGCATGACGAGCAGCCAGATGTTGTCCAGCATGCCGGTGTTCTTCGCGAACAGATAGATCGGCAGGAGGCCCGCCACGACCGGCAGCATCTTCGTGGAGAGGAAGAAGAAGAGCACGTCCGTCCACTTCTTCACCGGCTTGATGGACAGCGCGTACGCGGCCGGGAGCGCCAGGACCAGCACGAACAGCGTCGAGACGACGGAGGCCACCGCCGAGTTGACGAGCGAGGGCCAGGGGCTCGCGCCGCCGCCCGCCCCGAAGAAGTCGCGGTAGCCGTCCAGGGTGAGGGACGCGGCGAGCGAGGGCGGGTTGGTCGCGGCGTCCTCCTCGGAGTGCAGGGACGTCAGCGCCATCCAGGCGATGGGCAGGAAGAACAGGATCCCGGCGAGCCACGCGACCAGGCCGAGCGCCGACCCGCGCGCGCGGGGACGGCCCTTCACGGAAGGGTTCTTCACGGGGGCGCTCTTCACGGGAGGGTGCTTCACGGATACGGCCATCAGCGGGACGCCTCCTCACGGAACAGGGACGAGACGACCCGCAGTGCGAAGGTCGCGATGACGAGCGAGCCGATGACGACGAGGACGCCCGCCGCGGAGGCCAGGCCGTTCTCGTGGGCCTGGTAGAAGCTCTGGTAGACGGTGTAGGGCAGGTTGGCGGTGCCGAGGCCGCCCGAGGTGAGGGTGAAGACGGCGTCGAAGTTCTGCACGATGTAGATCGAGCCGAGGAGCGCGCCGAGTTCGAGGTAGCGGCGCAGGTGCGGCAGGGTCAGATGGCGGAAGACCTGCCAGTTGCTCGCGCCGTCCATGCGGGCCGCCTCGATCAGTTCGGGGTCGCGGCTCTGCAGCCCGGCGAGCAGGATCAGCATCATGAAGGGCGTCCACTGCCACACCAGGGAGGCCTCGACGGCGACCAGCGGGGTGTGGGAGATCCAGTCCGGCTGGGCCGCGGAGTCGCCGCCCACCCAGTGCAGCAGCCCGTTGAAGAGCCCGTACTCGGGGTTGTAGAGCACGTGCTTCCACAGCAGCGCCGCGGCCACCGGGACCAGCAGGAAGGGCGCGATGAGCAGGGTGCGCACCAGGCCCCGGCCGCGGAACCGCCGGTTCAGGAGCAGGGCGAGGCCGAGCCCCGCGACCAGGCTGGCGAGCACCACGGTGGCCGTCAGGATGATCGTGGTCAGCACGGACTTGCGCAGGTCGGGGTCGGTGAGGACCTCGGTGTAGTTGGCGAACCCGGTGAAGCTGCGGGCGTCCGGATAGAGGGCGTTCCAGTCGAAGAAGGAGATCACCAGGGTGGCCACGAACGGCAGTTGGGTCACGGCGATCATGAAGATGAGGGCGGGCAGCAGCGGCGCCCTGGTGGCCCAGGCGCGCAGCCGCCGCGGTGGCCCCGGTGTCTTGGCGGTCTTGGCGTCGGGCACGCGCGCGTGCCCGACGGTGGTGGTGCTCGCGGTGGCGCTCATCGTCCCTCGTACTCCTCGGAGATCTTCTCGGCGAGCTCCTGCGACTTCTTCAGGGCCGAGCCGACGGACTGCCGTCCGGCGATGGCCGCGCTGATCTCCTGGGAGACCTTGGTGCCGAGGTCGGTGAACTCGGGGATGCCGACGAACTGGATGCCGGGCGCGGGCCGGGGCTGTACGCCCGGGTCGCGGGGCCTCGCCCCTTCGATGGCGGCGCGGGTGACGTCCTGGAAGGCCGCGGCCTCCTTGCGGTACGCGGGGTTCGCGTAGGTCGAGGCGCGTTTGCCGGCGGGGACGTTGGACCAGCCGGTCTTCTCGCCGACCAGGTTCTCGTACTTCTTGCCCGACGCCCAGGAGATGAACTTCCAGGCCTTGTCCGGGTTGTGCGACGCCTTCTGCATGCCCCAGGCCCAGGTGTAGAGCCAGCCGGAGCTCTTCGTCCGCGCCACGGGGGCGGCGACGTAGCCGATCTTGCCCTTGACCGGGGACTTGGCGGACTCCAGGGAGCCCGCGGCGGCCGTCGCGTCGTACCACATGGCCGTCTTGCCCTGGGTGAGGTTGTTGAGGCACTCGGCGTAGCCGGACTGGGCGGCGCCGGACTCGCCGTGCTCGCGGACGAGGTCCACGTAGAAGCGGGTCGCCTTCTCGAACTCGGGGGAGTCCAGGCGGGCCTTCCAGTCCTTGTCGAACCAGGTGCCCCCGAAGGTGTTCACGACGGTCGTCAGCGGCGCCATCACCTCGCCCCAGCCGGGCAGGCCGCGCAGACAGATGCCCTTCATGCCCGGCTTCTCGCCGTCCACGCGGGCGGCGAGGTCCGCCACCTGCTGCCAGGTGGGGTGCTTCGGCATGGTCAGGCCGGCCTTCTCGAAGACGTCCTTGCGGTACATCAGGAAGGACGACTCCCCGTAGAAGGGCTGTCCGTAGAGCTTGCCGTCGCTGCCGGTGAGGGACTGGCGCATGGGCGCGAGGACGTCCTTCTCGTCGTACGCGCGGTCCTTGCGGGCGTACGGACCGAGCTCGTGGAGCCAGCCGTTGCGTGCGTAGATCGGTATCTCGTAGTTGCTGAGCGTCGCGATGTCGTACTGGCCCGCCTGGTTGGCGAAGTCCTGGCTGATCTTGTCGCGGACGTCGTTCTCCGGCAGGACGGTGAAGTTCACCTTGATGCCCGTCTCCTTGGTGAAGTGGGCGGCGGTGAGCTTCTGCAACTCGACCATCTGCGGGTTGTTCACCATGAGGACGTTGAGGGAGTCGCCGCCCGAACCGGCGCCGCCGGCGCCGGTCCAGCAGCCGGCGAGCAGCGGCGTGAGCAGCGCCCCTGCGGCGGCCGCGGCGAGCGTGCGCGGCCTCCGTCGGCTCGGGGTTCGCATGAATCGCTCCTGAACATAGAGGGGTGAAGCGGGGCGAAGGGGGTGCCTCAGGGCGTGCGGGAGCCCGGAAGGACCGCAGGAGGGGACGGGGGTGTCGGGGAGGTGGCGGGAGGTATGGGGCGGTCAGGTGCGGATGACCTGGGGTCCCAGGAGCGAGTAGCGGTGTGCCTCGGACGCGGGCAGGCGGCTGCTCGTGACGATGGCGTCCAGGTCGCCGATCCCGGCGAACCGGCAGAAGCTCGTCGCCCCGAACTTGGTGTGCACGCCGAGGAACACCGTCCGCCGTGACGCCCTGATGGCCTGCGCCTTCACCTCGCTGACCGCCGGGTCGGGGGTGGTCAGGCCGTATTCGCGGGAGATGCCGTTGGCGCCGATGTACGCCAGGTCGATGACGAACCCGGCCAGCATGCGGGTCGTCCAGTGGTCGACGGTGGCGAGCGTGCCGGGCCGCACCCGGCCGCCGAGCAGCAGCACGGTGACGTTCTCCGCCTCGGCGAGGATGCCGGCGGTGGCCAGGGAGGCGGTGACCACGGTCAGCGGGCGGCCGGCCGCGGCCGCGGGCAGGGCCTCGGCGATCAGCTGCGGGGTGAACCCCTCGTCGACGAAGACCGTCTCGGCGTCGCCGAGCAGATCCGCGGCGGCGGCCGCGATGCGCCGCTTCTCGGGGACGTGCATGGTGGTGCGGAAGGCGAGGGTGGTCTCGAAGCCCGCGCTCTCCACGGGGTAGGCGCCGCCGTGGGTGCGGCGGACCAGGCCGTGGTCCTCCAGGGCCCGCAGATCGCGGCGGACGGTCTCCTTCGCGACCCCGAGCTCCCCGGCGAGCGCCGTCACGTCGACGGAGCCGGAGTGGCGGGCCGCGTTGACGATCCGCCGCTGACGTTCTTCCGCGGTCATCGGCGCCACCCTCTTCCCTTGGTGTTGCGTGCGGTGCCCGTTCGGGCCCTGTGGGGAAGTTCTACAGCGTGCGGCGCGGGGAGGACCAGGCTCGTCGCGGGCATGATGCTGCCCGTTTGTGCCCGCTTGGCGGGGCGACGGCCTGTGCGGCGGGCCTCGGGCGTGCCCGTTTCAGAGGCGCGGGCCGCCCGTTCGACGCCCGCATGGGTTCAGTACGGCCAGATCGGCGGGTTCGTGCAGAAGTGGCCGCCCAGATGTGCGTGGTCCGCGTTGGCCGGGTCCAGTTCGCCCTGCTCGGCGACGAGCTTCTCCGCGAACCGCTCGGAGTCGTCCCGCGGTGCGTAGCCGAGCGCCCGCGCGGGGGAAAGGTCCCACCACAGGCGGGTGTTGGCGGACGAGCCGTAGACGACCGTGTGCCCCACGTCCGGGGCGGTCAGCGCCGCGTGGAAGAGCCGCGCGCCGTCCTCGGGGCTCATCCAGAGCGACAGCATCCGTACGTTCGAGGGCTCGGGGAAGCACGATCCGATGCGCACCGAGACGGTCTCGATGCCGTGCTTGTCCCAGTAGAACTGGGCGAGGTCCTCGCCGAAGGACTTCGAGAGGCCGTAGAAGGTGTCGGGGCGGCGCGGGGTGTCGACCGGGATCAGCGGGTCGTCGCCCCGCGGGCGCGGGGTGAAGCCCACCGCGTGGTTGGAGGAGGCGAAGACGATCCGCCGCACGCCCTCCTCGCGGGCCGCCTCGTAGAGGTGGTATGTGCCCTCGATGTTGGCCTTGAGGATCTTGTCGAAGGTGGACTCCAGGGAGATGCCCGCCAGATGCAGGACCGCGTCGACCCCGCGCACGGCCTCGCGCAGCGCCGCCCGGTCGGCGAGGTCGGCCGTGATCGCCGCGGGCTCGTCCGGCACGGGGCGCACGTCGAACAGGCGCAGGTCGTGGCCGTGCGCCGGCAGGAGCCCGCGCATCAGGGTGCCGAGGCCGCCGGCGGCGCCGGTGAGCAGGACGGTGCGGGGAGCGGGCATGAGGGGTCTCCTCGGGCGGGCGGCCGGGTGTGGAAGGGCGTACGCATGCACGTACGGGGTTCATATCCATGGACAAGTTAGGGATCTCCGTCGCCGTGCGTCAAGGGTGCGCGCGGGGGTGCGGAGGGGGTGAATCCGTTCGCCGGTGGGGAGTTCATCCGCTTGACCCCGCATGTGGGGGCGCCTTAGCGTGGTCGCGTTCAGAGATATGGATGCAAATCAGAACCATGCACGCCCTAGGGAGAGCCCGTGACCTCAGCCCCCCTCGCTTCCCGACTCCGGCTCCCCAGCGGGCCGTTGTTCTTCCCGGTCACCGCGTACGGGCCGGACGGCGCTCTCGACCTGGACACCTTCCGCGCCCACGTGCGCGCCGGCATCGACGCGGGGGCGGCGGCCGTCTTCGCCTGCTGCGGCACGGGCGAGTTCCACGCGCTGACGCCCGAGGAGTTCCAGGAGTGCGTCGCCGCGGCCGTCGCGGAGACGGCGGGCCGGGTGCCGGTGGTCGCCGGCGCCGGGTACGGCACCGCGCTCGCCGTGCGGTACGCGCGCCTGGCCGAGGAGGCCGGCGCCGACGGGCTGCTCGCCATGCCGCCCTACCTCGTCGTCGCCGGACAGGAGGGGCTGATCCGGCACTACACCGAACTGGCCGCCGCCACCTCCCTGGACGTCATCGTCTACCAGCGCGACAACGCCGTCCTCACCCCGGAGACCGTCGTTGAACTCGCCCGCGCGGACGGCATCATCGGCTTCAAGGACGGCCTCGGCGACATGGACCTGATGCAGCGCACGGTGAGCGCCGTGCGCACCGAAGTGCCGGGCGACTTCCTGTACTTCAACGGCCTGCCGACCGCCGAACTGACCGGCCTCGCCTACCGGGGCATCGGCGTGACCCTCTACTCCTCGGCCGTCTTCTGCTTCGCGCCCGACATCGCGCTCGCCTTCCACCGCGCGCTCAACGCCGGTACGCCGGAGGGTGACGCCACCGTGAACCGCCTCGTCGACGGCTTCTACCGGCCCTTCGTGGAGCTGCGCGCCCTCGGCCGCGGCTACGCGGTCTCCCTGGTCAAGGCGGGGGTGCGGCTCGGCGGCCTGGACGTCGGTCCCGTACGCCCGCCGCTGCACGAACCCGCAGACGAACACGTCAAGCGGCTCGCGGAACTCGTCGAGCGGGGGCGGGAGTTGCTGCGGGCCGGGCTGCCGGACGGCTTCGGGGAGGGCGCGTGAAGGCCGCCGCTTTTCTCTACCCCTGGGACGTCGTCGGCGACCCCGACGCCCCGGCCCGCCTCGCCGGCCTCGGCATCCGCCAGGTCACCCTCGCCTCCGCCTACCACTCCACGCGCGCGCTCACCCCGCGCCATCCGCGCCACCGCGTCGTCACCGCCGCGCACGCCGCCGTCCTCTATCCGCCCGGCGACCGCTGGCGGGGGCGCGAGCTGCGGCCGTACGCCGCCGGGGAGTGGGCGCCGGGCGACGCCTACGGAGAGGCGGCGCGGGCGCTCGCCGACGCCGGGATCGAGGTGCACAGCTGGGTCGTCCTCGCCCACAACTCCCGTATGGGCGAGGAGCATCCGGAAACCTCCGTGGTGAATGCCTACGGCGACCGCTACCCCTGGGCCCCCTGCATCGCCGGGCCCGCCACGCGCGCGTACCTCGTCGACCTCGCCGCGGAGGCCGCTGTGCGCCCCGGCACGCACGGCACCGAACTGGAGTCCTGCGGCTGGTACGGGCTCGCGCACCTGCACGCCCACGACAAGATCGGCGGCGTCTCTCTCGGCGAGGCCGGGCAGCACCTGATGTCGCTCTGCTTCTGCGCCGCCTGCCGGCAGGGGTACGCGGGACAGGGCCTCGACCCCGACGAGCTGGCCGTCGCGGTCCGCGGCGCCCTGGAGCCGCTGTGGCGCGGGGCGGGCGAGGGCGAGGGCCAAGGGTGGGCGTCCGTCGAGGAGTTGCTGGGGTCGCGGCGGGCGGCGGCCACGCGCGCGTGGCGCGAGGAGAGCGCCCGTACTCTTCAGGAGGCCGCCGTCACCGCGGTCCGCGCGGCCGCCGCGGGGGTTGCCGCTGAGGGCGGTGCGGGGGTTGCGGTCGAGGGCAGTGCGGGGGCCACCGCCGAAGGTCGGCCCTTCCAAGTGCTGCTGCACGCCGACCCGGTGTCGTACCACTGCGGCGCCAACGCGGGCGTCGATCCGGCGCACGTCCTCGCCGTGGCCGACGGGGTGGTCGTGCCCTGCACGGGCGATCCGCGGCTGCTGACGCCGTTCGCCGGGCAGGGCGGGGACGGGGCGGTCCTGGCCGCCAACCTCACGGTGGTGAGCGGCATGGGCGGCAGCCCCGGCACGCTCGCGGCCGACGCGGCGCGCGCCGCGGAGCTCGGCGCCACGGAACTACGGCTCTACCACGCGGGATTGGCGTCGGACCACGACCTCGCCCTGGTCAAGGACGCCCTGTCGCGTACGGCATGACCGCCGATACGATCCGCGTGACCACAAGGATCACTCCTGCGACGAAGGATCACTCCCCGCAACAAGGGGACAGAGGGGGAACAGGGTGCGCAACAAGGGAATACCCGCGCTGGTCTGCGCCGGACTGATGGCGGGCGCGGCGGCACTCGGCGGCGCGGCACCGGCCGCCGCACAGCCCGCACCGGCCGCAGCGCAGCCCACCCCGGCCCGGCAGGACGGCGGCGCCGCACCGGACATCCGTGAACGGCTGGAGCGCATCCCCGGCATGACGGTCGTCTCCGTCGCCGACAAAGAGGGCCACCCCTTCTACACGCTCACCTACCGGCAGCCCGTCGACCACCGCAGACCGCACGGCGCCACCTTCACGCAGCGCGCCACGCTCTGGCACAAGGCCACGGACAAGCCGACCGTCTTCTACACCGGCGGATACACCCTGGCCGGCGGCACCACCTCCCTCACCAAGCTGATCGACGCCAACCAAGTGAGCGTCGAGCACCGCTACTTCGCCGAGTCCCGCCCCTCGGGCGCGGCGGGCGACGACTGGTCCAAGATGACGGTCCAGCAGGAGGCCGCCGACGAGCACCGCCTCACCCGCGCCCTGCGCGCCGTCGAGCGGGGCAAGTGGCTCGGCACCGGCGCCAGCAAGGGCGGCATGACGGCGACGTACCACGAGCGCTTCCACCCCGGCGACCTCGACGCCGTCGTCGCGTTCGTCGCACCGAACGACGCGGACAACCGGGACGACAGCGGCTACGAGCGCTTCTTCAGGACGGTCGGCACCAAGGAGTGCCGGGACGGGCTGAACGCCGTGCAGCGCGAGATGCTCGTACGGCGCGACGCCCTGCTCCCCACCTTCGAGGCGGAGGCGAAGGCCGCGGGCCACACCTTCGACGCGACCCTCGGCACCACCGACCGCGCCTACGAGTTCGCCGTCCTCGACCAGGTGTGGAACTTCTGGCAGAGCGGCACCGCGGCCGACTGCGCCACGGTGCCCGACGCGAAGAAGGCGACGGACGAGGAGCTGTACTCCTGGTCGAAGAAGCACGGCTTCAGCGTCTACCGCGACCAGGAACTCGGCACCAACGGCACGGGCCCCTACTACCGGCAGGCGGCCACCCAACTCGGCTGGGCCGACCTGAAGTTCGAGCACCTCGCCGACGTCCGCCACCACCCGGACATCTACCAGCCCAACTCGGTGCTGCCCGCCGCGATGCGCGGCCCGTACGACAACCGGACGGTCGCCGACGTCGACCGCTGGGTGAAGACCCGCGGCACGCGGATGATGTTCGTCTACGGCGAGAACGACCCGTGGAGCGCGGAGAAGTTCACCCCGAGCCGCCACGACTCGTACCGCTACGTGGTCCCTGGCGCCAACCACGGCGCCTCGATCGCCAAGCTCCCGGCGGCCGACCAGGCGAAGGCGGTCGCCACCATCAAGCGCTGGGCAGGCGTGAAGTAGCCGGGGTGCGGGGCCTCAGCAGGGGCACGGCGGTCAGCAGCCGTGCCCCCGCGAGGAGCGGCAGGAGCAGCCGGTGGTCGACGTGCTCCACCAGGACGGCGCCCGCCGCGATGCCGACCGCGGTGGGCGCGAACATCACGGTGTTGGCGGTCGCCGCCACCCGGCCGACGAGGGCGTCCGGCGTCTCCCGCTGCACCGCCGTCAGCCCCGCGATGAGGACACATGGCAGCCCCACGCCGTTCACGAAGCTGCCCAGCAGGACCAGGGCGTCGTACGGCAGCGTGTTCAGGACCAGGGCCACGGCCGTCAGCGCGATGCCCGTGCCACCGAAGCGGCGCGCCCCCAGGCGTCGCATCAGGGCGCCCGACGCGACGCCCACCGCCACGGATCCGGCGCCCTGCGCGACGTACATCACCCCCGTGTACGAGGGGGCATGGCCCAGCCCCTCGACGATCGCGAAGACCGTCGCGCCGCTCATCCCCGAGCCCAGCATCGTCAGGCCCCCCGCCAGGACCAGGGGGCGCAGCCGCTCGTGCCCCCACAGATGCCGCGCGCCCTGCGCGGTCCGCGCCCACAGCGGTGTGCGGTCCGGCGCCGGTACGCTCTCGCGGACCCGCAGCAGCCCGTACATCCCCGCGGCGAGCACGAATGTCACCGCGTCCAGGAGGGCCACCCGGGCGCCGCCGTACGCGGCGAAGAGCCCCGCGCCGGCGAGCGGCGCCACCAGCTTCATGCCCTCGTTCGCGGACATCCGCAGGCCGTTGAAGTCGCCGAGCACCCGCTTGTCGACGGCGACCGCGACCAGGGCGGCCTCCGCCGCGTCCGTGACCACCCCACACGCCCCGTACACCACCAGGACGGCGAAGAGGATCCACAGCCGTCCCGCGGTGTCGACGGTGAACAGGGACAGCAGCAGCGCGCCGAGCGCGAGGTTCGCGGCGACGAGGAGCGGCCTGCGCCGGGTGCGGTCGGCGAGGGTGCCGAGCAGCGGGCCGACGAGGGTGGGCGCCCACAGGGCGAACTGGCAGAGCGCGGCGAGCCCGTCGGAGCCGGTCAGCTCCTTCACCCAGATCCCGGAGGCCAGCCACAGCGCGGAGGACCCGAACCCCGAGACCACCGTCGCCCCCAGGTACAGCCCGGCGTTGCGGTCCCGCAGGACGCGCCCGATGGTTGATGTCATGCCTGGTGATGCTGGTTCCTAAGGCCCCGGTACCGATATCGGGCGTCTTCCCTAAGGTGCGGCGATGAGTTCGCGGCGCGCGGCCGGTCTACAGGGGAGGGATACCGACACGGCCCCCTTATGGCTCGTACGACCCAGGAGCTTTCGATGACCGACACCGGCAGGGACACCGACACCGACACCGACGCCACCGCCGGCGGGGACGGGGGCGGCGGTCTTGGCCGGGTCCCCTTCGACCTCCGCCCGCAGGCCCGCCTCGTGGCCCGGGTGGCCGGGCACATCACGGACGAGCAGCTCGCGGCGCCCACACCCTGCCCCGACTACGCGGTCCGGCACCTCCTCGGCCATGTGCTCGGCCTCGCCGGGGCCTTCCGGGAGGCCGCGGGCAAGGAGTTCGGGCCGACCCTCGACCAGGCGCCCGGCAGCGTGCTGCCCGACGTCGGCCCCGGCTGGCGCGCCGAACTGCCCGCGGCGCTGGACGCGATGGCGGAGGCGTGGCGCGACCCGGCGGCCTGGCAGGGCATGACCCGCGCGGGCGGCATCGACCTGCCCGGCGAGGTCGCGGGCCTCGTCGCGCTCGACGAACTGGTGGTGCACGGCTGGGATTTGGCGCGGGCCACGGGCCAGGAGTACGCGCCGGACGAGGCGAGCCTGGAGGGCGCGCGGGCGCTGCTGGCCCCCGCGGCACAGCCGGATCCGTCGGGTGACGGCCCGGCCGAGGGCGGCCTCTTCGGTACGCCGGTGAAGGTGCCGGACGACGCGCCCCCGCTCGACCGGGTGATCGGCCTGAGCGGCCGCGACCCGGCCTGGCGGCCGCGGGGCTGAGGACGCCGGGCCTCCGGATCGGCGACCGACGTCCACCTCGCGCGCGCAGAAACCGACGTCCACCTCGCGCGCGCAAAAGATGACGGCGAGTCTGCGGCCGGACGCGTGGGGTAGCGCTCTTTGGGCGAGTGTCTGTCGGGGTGAGGGAGCCGTGTGGTGCGCAGGCTGTGGGTGGGCAACTGTGACAGCGAGTACATGGTCCACCGTCGCGGCCTCCTGGATACGGCGGAACACGAGGGGACACCGGCCGTGGGCGCCCGGATGGTGTGGCTGCTGCGCGACGGTGACGCACTCGTGCTCCCGCAGCCCGTCGATCCCGTCCACCTCAAGGCCATCGGGTCCCTGATGGGCTTCGATCCGGCCCGCGTGCACATCCTCACGCCCGAGGACGCCGCGGTCCGCTGCCTGGACCAGCGGCAACTGCACGGGCCCGGCCTCTTGGCCCGCCTGCGGGCGCTCGTGCAGCGCCCCGAGGAGTGGCAGGTGCGCGGCTACCTCCACGACCGGGGGCTGGGCAGCCTCGCCCGCGCCCTGGGCATCACCGGGTACGCCCCGTTCGAAGAGGCGGGCGGGGCCGAACTGTTCAACAGCAAGGCGGTCTTCGGCGCCCTGGCCGCCGGCGCCGGCGTGCGGGTTCCCGACGGGGCGCTGTGCGCCACCCGCGGGGACCTGCTGCGCGCGGTGCCCCGGCTGCTGAAGGCCACCGGAGCGGTCATCGTCAAGGCCGACCGCCATGCGGGCGGGGCGGGGAACTGGCTGTGCCGCACCGATGCGGACATGCCGGCCGCCGGCGCACTGCAGACCCTGGACCTCACCGGGCCCGACCGTCTCGACGCCCTCGTCGCGGCGACCGGGCTGGAGGAAATGCACGCCCCGCACGGCCAGTTCGTCGCGGAGGTCTACCACCCGCACTGCCGGTCCCTCTGCGTGGAGATCGACTGCGACCCGGCCGGGAGTACGCAGCCGGCCGTGCTGAACGTGGGGGAGATGCTCATGGAACCCGTATGGAACGGCTTCCTCATGCCCGCCCCTCTGGCCCCCGCCCCCCAACAGACCATCCTGGAGGGAGCGTTGCGGCTGGCCGCGGCGATGCGTGACTTCGGATACCGCGGTCTGGTCAACATCGACGCCATCGTCACCCCGGCAGGCGAGGTCTTCTTCAACGAAGTCAACGCCCGCCTGGGCGGCTGCACCCACCTGCACCGCCTCGCCACCCACCTGCTGGGCCCGCACTGGATGCGCACCCACACCCTGCGCGCCCGCAACGACCTGCCCGCCACCACCCTGCCCCGCCTCCTCGACGACCTGCACACGCACCAACTGGCCTGGAACCCGCACGCCGGCGAGGGCGTCGTCATCACCACCGACCGGACGGCGCTCCACCGAAGCGTCGAGTACGCCGTCCTCGCCCCCACCCCCGAGCGCGCCGCCCACCTCGAAGACCGCCTGCGCACCCTGCAGGCAGGCAGGTCTCGCCCGCCTCGCGTGTGACGCCGCGAGCTCCCACAACCGGGCAACTCCGCTCACTCCTCCGCAGAAGCGGCACCGCCCAGGTATGGATCAGGTAAAGGGTCTCCCCGCGCACTCGCCGCCCCTGGGTCGATGCGCGTAGACAGACCTTGACCTGCCCGAATCCTGATGCGGAGACGCAACACATGCGCAAGTCCCTACGCGTGGCCGGCCTGGCCACCGCCTGTACCGTCGCCGGCGCCGCCCTCTACGCCACCGGTGCCGCGAGCGCGGACCAGGCCGAGGCCCGCCCCACCAAGGAGCCGCACAACATCGGCCTCCTCGTCGGCGAGATCGACGCCTATTACGGTGCCACCAAGGGCGCCGACGGCGTGTGGAAGTCCTCGCCGCACAGCCCGTACGCCAAGGACCTGGCCCGCATCCAGGCCAAGGCGAAGAAGGACATCAAGAAGGCGGCCGCGCACCACCCCCGGCACGGCAAGAAGCCGGCGATCGTCCTCGACGTCGACGACACCGCGCTGCTCAGCTTCGACTACGAGAAGTCGACCAACTACACGTACAACAACGACAGTTGGAACGCCTACGTCAACGAGGCCAAGCGCCCCGCGGTCTTCGGCATGCCCGACCTCGTCAAGTACGCCAAGCGCAAGGGCGTCGAGGTCTTCTTCCTCACCGGCCTCGCCGAACCGCTGCGCCAGGGCGCCGTCACCAACCTCGCCCGCGCGGGCTACGCCACCGCGCTCGACCGCACGCACGTCTTCACCAAGGACAAGGCGAACCCGCCCGCCTACCTGAAGAACTGCGCGACGCCCACGGCGTGGAACTGCACCACCGTCCAGTTCAAGGAGGGCACCCGCAAGTACATCGAGTCGACCGGGTACGACATCGTCGGCAGCTTCGGCGACCAGACCTCCGACCTCGCGGGCGGCTACGCCGACAAGACGTACAAGCTCCCCAACCCCACGTACTACGTGGGCTGACACGGGCCGACGCGGAGCGATCGACTCAGCGGCGCGAGATAGGTTGCATTCCTGACTAGGTCGTCTTACGGTCTAGGTAGCTCAGACGCTCAGGGGCCGCGCGGCGACGCGTCGACGGCGGGACACCGCCGTCCCA
The DNA here is from genome assembly GCF_042871345.1 of Streptomyces sp. NPDC005863. Lineage (NCBI taxonomy): Bacteria > Bacillati > Actinomycetota > Actinomycetes > Kitasatosporales > Streptomycetaceae > Streptomyces > Streptomyces sp. NPDC005863. Next base: position 142,426 of record NZ_JBIAII010000011.1, read on the forward strand.
CGACGTGCCGCGCGGCCCCCTCGGGAAGGGGGATCCCATGACCATCTCGCCGGACTTCTCGGCGGCATCGACCGCCGTCACCTCCGTGCTCGCCGCCTATCTGCTGCTCGGCGAGCCGTGGGCCGGCCGCCGTACGTACGGTTCGCTGGCCCGCCGCAGGGACACCGAACCCCGCGCGCTCGTCCGCTACTTCGGCCTCGTCCTCACCCTCTGGTGGACGCTGGCCGCACTCGCCGTGGCGGCCCTGCTGCTCTCGCCCGGCACGGACGCCGCCGACCTCGGCCTCACCGCGCCCGACCGGCCCGTCTACGCCGGCGTGGGGATCCTCGTCGCCACCGCGATCGCCGTGGCCTCCGGACGGAACTTCCGCGCCCTCGCCCGGCGCGGCCGGAACGTGCCGGGGCTCGCCGCCATCGAGGCGATGCTGCCGCGCACCGCCGAGGAGCGCCGGCTCGCGATCGCCGTCGCCGTGACCGACGGCCTCTGCGCCGAACTGCTCTACCGCGGCCTCCTCATCGCCTTCGGCGTCGGCGTGCTCGGCCTCGGCGTCTCCGCGGCGGCGGTCCTCTCGGTCCTCGTGTACGCGGTCGCCGGGTTCTACCAGGGCCGCCAAGGCGTCCTCGCCTTCGCCCTGTTCGGCGCGGTCTTCGCCGGCCTCTACCTCGCCACCGGCAGTCTGCTGCTCCCCGCCGCCGCGCACATCGCCCTCTCCGTACGCGATCTGACGCTGCCCGCGCCCGAGAAGCTGTCCACCGCGCCCGACGGGCCGCGCGCCGCCCCCGCCGTCTGAAAGGCAGACCGACGTGACCGACCGCCGCGCCAGTTGGTTCAAGGGCGTCCTCGACCTGCTCGTGCTCGCCGGCCTCACCGACGGCGAGAGCTACGGATACGAGATCGCCAAGGTGCTGAACGCCGCGGGCTTCGGCCAGATCAAGGGCGGCACGCTCTACCCCGTGCTCAACCGCCTGGAGGAGGCGGGCCTGGTCTCCGCGGAGTTCCGCGCGACCGAGAAGGGGCCCGGCCGCCGCTACTACCGGCTCACCGACGCCGGCCGCGAGACCCTCGGCGAACAGGGCGGCCTGTGGCTCGCCTTCGACGGATCCGTACGCGACGTCCTCGCGAAGGCGGGAGTGACCCCACGATGAAGGGGAGTGATCCCACGATGAACACGACGGACCCCGACGCGCGGTACGAGCGCGACGGTTACCTCGTCCGCCTCGCCGAGCGGCTGCGCGAGCACGGCCTGGCCGCCGACCGCATCGAGGCGACGGTCGCCGACCTCGCCGCGCATCTGGACGAGTGCGCAACCGAGGACGCCGAGGGCGAGTTCGGCCCCGTCGACGAGTTCGCCCGGCAGCTCGCCCCCGGCGCGGCCGGCGCCCCCGAGGCCCCGCCCGAGCAGGTGGAGGTCTGGCGCTGGACCGCCGACACCTACGTCGACGAGGAGCTCCTGAACCGCTTCGGCGACGAGGGCTGGGAGGTCGAGCGCGTCGACGCCCTCGGCCGCTTCGTCAGCCACCGGGACGCGGCGCGGGCGCAGCGCTGGGAGTACCGCAGGGAGCTGGTCACGCGCGGCCGCGAGGGCATCGACGAGCGGCTCGCGCCCGACGGCTGGGAGCCGTGCGGGACCTGGGTGGTCTACGCGTGGTTCAAGCGGCCGAGGGCGGCCAGCCTCGGGCCCGCGGCCCGGGTGGAGTCACCGCCGCCGGTGCCGGAGCGGTCCCGTTTCCTCAGCCGGAAGTTCTACGGTCTGCTGGCCGCGCTCGCCGTCCTGCTGGTCGCGCTCGCCGTCGCGGTGGCCGTGGACGACGGCGAGGCGAGCTCGGGCCTCGGCTTCGTGGCGGGGGCGCTCGCCGGAGCGGCGGCGGGGGCCGGGGCGATGGTGGCCGTGGCGGCGGCCCTGCGGACACGGCGGAGGCGCCGCCCCACCTGACCCGCGCACGCGGGGGCGGGGCGGCGGCCCTGCGGACACGGCGGTGGGGGCTCAGCCCTTCAGTGCCGCCTGCATCATCGCCTTGGCGATCGGCGCCGCCAGGCCGTTGCCGCTCACCTCGTCGCGCGCCGCGCTGGAGGACTCGATCATCACCGCGACCGCCACCTCCTTGCCGTCGCCGCCCTTGGCGTACGACGTGAACCAGGCGTACGGCGTCTTGCTGTTCTTCTCGCCGTGCTGCGCCGTGCCCGTCTTGCCGCCGACCGTGGCGCCGGGGATCTTCGCGTTGGAACCGGTGCCCTTGTCGACGACCGTGCGCATCGCGGACTGCAGCCCCTCGGCGGTGGACTCGTCCATCACGCGCTGCGCCTCGGCGTCGTCGTACTTCTCCAGGACGTTCCCGTCGGCGTCGCTGATCTGCGAGACCATGTGCGGCTTGACGAGCTCGCCGCCGTTGGCGATGGCCGCCGACACCATGGACATCTGCAGCGGCGTCGCCGTCACGTCGAACTGGCCGATGCCGCTGAGCCCCGTCTGCGCCTTGTCCATGCCGGAGGGGTAGACGCTCTTGCCCGCGCGCACCGGCACGTCCAGCTTGTCGGCGTTGAAGCCCAGCTTCTCCGCCATCGACTTGACCTTGTCCTGGCCCAGGTCGACGGCCATCTTCGCGAAGACGTTGTTGCAGGAGTACTGGAGCGCCGTGCGGATGTCGGCGTTCTCACAGGGCGCCGCCCGGTTCTCGTTGTGGAGGACCTGGCGGGTGCCGGGGAGCGTGTACGGGTTCGGGCTGTCCGTCCTCGTGTCCACCGAGCCGTACAGACCGTCCTCCAGGGCCGCCGCCGCGACGACCAGCTTGAAGGTCGAGCCGGGCGGCAGCGGCTGGCGCATGGCGCGGTTGACCATCGGCTTCTCCTTGTCGGTGGTCAACTCCTTCCACATCTTGGAGTCCGTGGAGCCGCTGATCTTCGACGGGTCGTACGACGGGGTCGACACCATGCCGAGGATCTTGCCGGTCTTCGGGTCGATCGCGACCGCCGCGCCCTTGGTGTCGCCCAGCGCCTTGTACCCGGCCTTCTGCACCGCCGGGTCGATCGTCGTCACGACGTCACCGGGGTCGGCACGCTTGTCGGTGAGCGTGTCCAGGGGGTTCTTCAGCCGGTTGTCGGTGCCGTCGAGCAGGTCCTTGTAGATGCCTTCGAGCTGGGTGGCGCCGAAGACCTGGGAGCTGTAGCCCGTGACGGGCGAGTAGAGGTCGCCGTCCTTGTAGGTGCGTTTGTACGCGAGGTCTCCGCCCTTCGTCCGCTCGGAGCCGGTGATGGCCTCACCGCCCACGATGATGTCGCCCAGCGGGTGCGCGTACTGCTCGATCGCGTTGCGCCGGTTGTGCTTGTCGTCCGCGAGCGCCGTCGAGTCGTGGAACTGCACCCATGTCGCCCGTATCAGCAGAGCGAGCACGAGCAGCAGCGTGAAGACCGAGGCGTGCCTGATCGTCTTGTTCATCCCGTGGAAGGACGAGCGGGCGGGCGGGTTTCGTTCCCATCTGAGCCGGTTGTGGGCGTTTTCTCAGGAAGTCCTCAGGAAGTCCGCAGGAAATCGGCCTCGTAGGCCGCGATCACCGCCTGGGTGCGGTCCCGTGCGCCCGTCTTGGCGAGGACGGCCGCCACATGCGTCTTCACCGTCGCGGGGCCGACGTCCATCCGGCCGGCGATCTCCGCGTTGGTCAGCCCCGCCGCCATCAGCCGCAGGACCTCGCTCTCCCGGCCGGTCAGCCGCGCCACCCAGGCCGGCGGCTTCCCCGCGGCGGAGCCGTGCCGGGTGGCCAGCGCCCGGACCGCCGCGGGGAAGAGGAGCGAGTCGCTGCGCGCGACCAGCCGGACCGCCTGGACGAGCTCGTCGGCCTCCGCCCGCTTGAGCAGGAAGCCGGCGGCCCCGACGCGCAGCGCCTCGTACACGTACGCGTCGTTCTCGAAGGTCGTCACGACGACGACACGCGGCGGCCCCGGCACCGTCCGCAGGATCCGCTCGGTGGCCCGGATGCCGTCCACATCCGGCATGCGCACGTCCATCAGGACCACGTCGGGCCGCAGCTCCCGTACGACGGAGACCGCCTCGGCGCCCGTCGCCGCCTCGCCCACCACCGCGATGCCCGGCTCGGCGGAGAGGATGGCGCGCAGGGCGGTGCGCACCATGCGCTCGTCGTCGGCGAGCACCACTCTGATGTCGTTCACCTGTCGTTCACCGGCATGGCCGTCATGGCTGTCCCTTCAGCGGAAGTCGTACGTGCAGTCGCCAGGCGCCCGACGCCGGGCCCGCCTCGCAGGCGCCGCCGAGCAGCCGGGCCCGGTCCGCGACACCGCGCAGACCGTGGCCGCCGCCGGGGCGGCGGTCGGGGTGGCGGTCGGTGGAGCCGGACGGCAGCGGGTTCTCGGCGGTGACGGTCAGGTCCGGCCCGTCCAGGACGACGCGCAGGGTGAGCGAGGCGCCGGCGCCGCCGTGCCGCAGCGCGTTGCTCAGGGCCTCCTGGACGATGCGGTAGGCCTCGCGGGAGACCAGCGGGGGCAGGGCGGCGGGGTCCGCGTCGACGGTGGCGGACACCGGCAGGCCGGCCGCCCTGGTCCGGTGCAGGAGGCCGTCCAGGTCGGTGGCGAGGGTGGGGGCCGGCGCGGTCGGGCCGCTGCCGTCGGTCTCCCGCAACACGCCGAGCACGGCGTCGAGTTCGCCGACCGTGCGGCGCGTGGTCTCCTCGATGGCGGCCAGCGCCTCCCGGACGAACTCCGGGTCGTGGTCGAGGACCCGGCGGGCCGCGCTCGCCTGGAGCGTGACGGCGCTCAGCGCGTGCCCGACCGAGTCGTGCAGCTCGCGCGCGAGGCGGTTGCGCACGGCGAGGTCGGCGGCGCGGCGCTCGGCGGCGGCGAGCCGGTCGGCGGGCGTCGGCCCGAGCAGGCCGGGCGCCCAGCGCGCGAGCAGCCCGCTCGCCGTGGCCGCGCACGCCGCGAGCGCGACCAGCGAGGCCACGCCGATGACCGGGGCGAGCGCCACCATCCAGGGCTCGCCGAAGACCCCCGGCATGCCGATGCGGCTCTCCCCGAGCAGGGCGAAGAACGGCAGCGCGATCAGGAAGCCCGCGAACGGGGGCAGCGCCAGCGACATGCCGCTGATCACCCCGCCGAGACCGAGGTGCAGGGTGAACCAGGCGGCGGTGCGGCCCCGGGCGGCCCGGGACCGCGCGGGTCCCTCGGCGAGGGAGTCGTCCGGCACCGCGCACAGCGCCCGCACGGCGGCCACCGACATCGGCCGGGTCAGCGGGAACAGCGCGGTGACCGCGGCGAGCGGCAGCCCCACGGCGAACGAGCTGAGCTGGGCGCCGAACGACCCGAAGAGACCGCTGTCGCCGAAGAACGGTCCGACGATCACCGAGCCGACGAAGACGTACGGCATGGCGAGGGCGCCGCCGAGGATGAGGTGGATCCACCGGCGACGGGCCCGGCGCCCGAACAGGGCAGTGGTCAGCGGCCTCAACTCCTGTGCCCCGCCCACTCCTTGAGGAACCGCACGCCGAGAGCCGCCACGACCGTCCCGGTGATCATGCGCACAGCGTAGGTCAGGTACATCGGGCCCGTCGGGCGCCCGGCGGCGTCCTCGAGGGTCGTGGGCGAGCCGAGGAGCAGGGCCGGCAGAGCGGGGGCCGGTGGCCGGGCCGTGAGGCGGCGGAGAGGGGGCCGTGGATGCTTCATGGCTTCACGCTCCCGCCGGGACGGCCCCCGCACCTCCTGCGTCGTGTCGATCCGCCTCCGCCGCGCGGGGGAGGCTCAGCCGCCGTCCAGGACGAGGACCACCTCGTCGATCTCCGCCCCGCGCGCCGCCGCATACCCCCGGTCCGCGCCGAAGTGCCGGAACCCGCACTTCTCCAGGACCCGGATCGAGCCCGCGTTGTCCGCCGCCGCGCGGCCGTACAGCGGACGCTCGGGGATCAGGTCGAGGAGTCCGCGCAGCGCCGCCGTGGCGAGCCCGCGGCCCCAGTACGCACGGTCGATCCAGTACGTCACCTCGCGCTCGCCCGGCTCCCCGTACACCCCGGCGCTGCCCACCACGTCGCCGTCGGCGAGGACGGTGCGGATGGCGGTGTCCGGGTCCGAGCGGATCTTCGCCCAGTGCGCGTCGAAGCGGTCGCGGTCGGCCCGGTCCTCGGGGGTGAAGGCGGCCATGTGCCGGGACTCGGGATCGCTCATCTGCCGGAAGAACACCGGCAGATCGCTGTCGTGCACCGCGCGCAGGCTCACATCCATGCGTCAGATCCTACGAGTTGCCAGTGTCAGCCGGTCGCGGGCGTCGAACAGGGCGTCCTTCACCAGCTGTTCGTGGCCGGGGGTGAGCCGCGCCACCGGCACCGAGCAGCTGATCGCGTCGCGCGCGGGGGTGCGGTAGGGGATGGCGACGCCGAAGCAGCGCAGCCCGAGCGTGTTCTCCTCGCGGTCCACCGCGAAGCCCTGCTCGCGCACCGCGTGCAGCTCCTCGATGAGCTTCTCGCGGTCGGTGATGGTGTGCTCGGTGAGCGAGGGCAGCGTCTCCGGGAGCAGCTTGCGGACCTGCTCGTCGGTGTGGGTGGCGAGCAGCGCCTTGCCGAGCGAGGTGGAGTGCGCGGGCAGCCGGCGGCCGACCCGGGTGAACGGCCGCAGGTAGTGCTGCGACTGGCGGGTGGCGAGGTAGACGACGTTGGTGCCGTCGAGGCGCGCGAGGTGGATGGTCTCCGTGGTGTCGTCGGAGAGCCGGTCCAGGGTCGGCCGGGCGGCGGCCACGACCTCGTCGCCGTCGATGTACGACGTGCCGACGAGCAGGGCGCGCACGCCGATGCCGTACCGCGTGCCGGTCGCGTCCGTCTCCACCCAGCCGAGCTCGACCAGGGTACGAAGCAGCATGTAGAGGCTCGACTTGGGGTAGCCGACGGCCTCCTGGACCGAGGCCAGCGAGTGCATCCCGGGGCGGCCCGCGAAGTACTCGAGCAATTCCACCGTGCGCACCGCGGACTTGACCTGCGCACCGCCTCCGGTCTCGCCAGCCGACATCGCCCTTGACCCCTTTGAACGCCGAGAAATACTCTCCGAGTCCCCGCACATTCACCGACGGAGACGGCGTTCAGCATATCGAACGGCCCTGGTGAGTGGCATACCTCCGGCAAGACCCCTCGAAGACCCCGGCAAGACCCCTCATACGATTCAGGTCATACGTCTCAGGCAGTACCTCTGGAAAGGGAATCCGCGGTGGCAGCAGCACCAGTCTGGAGTGTCGACCCCCGAACCGGGAAGCAGCGCGAGCAGGTTGCGGTGGAAGCCACGGCCGAAGAGGTCGACGAGGCGGTCCGCGCCGCCCGCGCCGCCGCGCCCGCCCTCGCCGACCGCACGGTCCGCGCCGCCTTCCTGCGCACCGCGGCGGACCTCCTCGAAGAGGCCGAGGACCACCTCGTGGAGGCCGCCGACGCGGAGACCGCGCTCGGGCCCGTCCGGCTCACCGGCGAACTCGCCCGCACCTGCTACCAGTTGCGCTCCTTCGCGGACATCGTCGACGAGGGCGCCTTCCTCGGCGTGGTCATCGACCACCCCGACGCCTCGGCCACCCCGCCCGTCCCCGACCTGCGCCGCTACAAGATCCCGCTCGGTGTCGTCGCGGTCTATTCCGCCTCCAACTTCCCCTTCGCCTTCTCCGTGCCCGGCGGCGACACCGCGAGCGCCCTCGCCGCGGGCTGCCCCGTCGTCGTCAAGGCCCACCCCGACCACCCGGGCACCTCCGAGCTGGTCGCCTCGGTGCTGCGCAGGGCGGCCCAGCGGCACGGCGTCCCCGAGGGCGTCGTCGGCCTGGTGCACGGTTTCGACGCGGGCGTCGAACTCGTCAGGCATCCGCTGGTCGCCGGCGCCGGCTTCACCGGTTCCATCCGCGGCGGGCGCGCCCTGTTCGACGCGGCCGCCGCCCGGCCCGTGCCGATCCCCTTCCACGGCGAGCTCGGCTCCCTCAACCCCGTCGTCGTCACCGAGGCCGCGGCCGCCGAACGCGGCGAGGAGATCGGCACCGGACTCGCCGGCTCGATGACGCTCGGCGTCGGCCAGTTCTGCGTGAAGCCCGGCCTGGTCCTCGCCCCCGAGGGCGCGGGCGGCGACCGGCTCGTGAAGTCCCTGACCGACGCGGTCAGCAACACCGGGTCCGGGGTGCTCCTCGACCACCGCATGCGGGACACCTTCGTCGCCGGAGTGCGCGCGCGCGCCGAACTGCCCGACGTGGACGCCCCGGTGACCCCCGGCGCGGGCGGCGAGCACACCGTCAGCGCGGGCTTCCTGACCGTCCCGGCCGCCCGCCTCACCGCCGAGGGCGCGCACGACCTGCTTCTGGAGGAGTGCTTCGGCCCGGTCACCGTCGTCGCGCGGTACGCCGACGACGCGGAGATCACCGCCGTCCTCTCCCGCCTCCCCGGCAACCTCACCGCCACCGTGCAGCTCTCCTCGCAGGAGGCGGCGGGGGAGAGCGGTCGGGGCGCCGAGCTGCTCGCCGAGCTCACCCCGCTCGCCGGGCGCGTCCTCGTCGACGGCTGGCCCACCGGCGTCGCCGTCGCACCGGCCCAGCACCACGGAGGGCCCTACCCCGCGACCACGTCGACCTCGACGTCCGTGGGCGGCACGGCCGTCGAGCGCTGGCTGCGGCCCGTCGCGTACCAGAACACCCCCGAGGCGCTGCTCCCGCCGGAGCTGCGCGACGCCAACCCGCTGGGCCTGCCGCGTCGCCTCGACGGCCGCCTGGAACACTGAGGCCATGGACCTCACCCTTCCCGAACTGCCCTTCCCGCTGCGCACGTACGGCCCCGACGGCCACTGGTCCCACGAGGACGGCGTGCTCACCTGCTGGGCGGGCCCGCGCCAGGACCGCTTCGTGCCCCCGACGTCCGGGGTCCCGGAGCCGGCCTCCGACGCGCCCCGCCTGCTCGGCGCCCCGGAGGGTGACTTCCAGCTGATCGCCCGCGTCACGGTCGGCTTCGCGGCCGCCTTCGACGCGGGCGTGCTGTATCTGCACGTGGGCGAGCGCGAGTGGGCCAAGCTCTGCCTGGAGCGCTCGCCGGACGAGCCGACGATCTGCACGGTCGTCACCCGCGGCCACTCCGACGACGCCAACGCCTTCGTGGTGGACGGCAGCACCGCGTGGCTGCGCATCAGCCGTACGGGCTCGGCGTTCGCGTTCCACGCGTCGACGGACGGCGAGCGGTGGACCTTCGTACGGATCTTCGCCCTCGGCGACGAGGAGACGGCGGGCGCGGCCCTCGTCGGCTTCATGGCCCAGTCGCCGGTGGGGGAGGGCTGCGTGGTGACGTACGACCACATCGAATTCCGCCCGAACTGGCCCAAGGGGCTGCGCGACGGTTCGTAGGCCTCATTACGGCACCGGGAATGCGGTGCTTTGCCCGTACGTTGACAGCGTGAGCGGAGGCCGCCTCCGTGTCCCCCTGACGTACGACCTGAAGAGAGCCACACACATGCGCGTCGAGATCTGGAGCGACATCGCCTGCCCCTGGTGCTACGTGGGCAAGGCCCGCTTCGAGAAGGCGCTCGCCGCTTTCCCGCACCGTGACGGCGTCGAGGTCGTGCACCGCTCCTTCGAGCTGGACCCCGGCCGGGCCAAGGGCGACACCGGGCTGGTGCTGCCGATGCTCATGGGGAAGTACGGGATGAGCGAGGAGCAGGCCCGCGAGGGCGAGCGCAGGCTCGGTGAGAACGCCGCCGCCGAAGGGCTCGACTACCGCACCGAGGGCCGCGACCACGGCAACACCTTCGACATGCACCGCCTCCTGCACCTCGCCAAGGCGCGGGGCAGGCAGGACGAGCTGATCGGGCTGCTCTACCGCGCCAACTTCGCCGAGGAGCGGTCCGTCTTCGCCGACGACACGCGCGTCGTGGAGCTCGCCGTCGAGGCGGGGCTCGACGCGGACGAGGTGCGGGCCGTCCTCGCCGAGCCCGAGCGGTACGCCGACGACGTCCGCGCGGACGAGCGTGAGGCCGCCGAGCTGGGCGCCAATGGCGTGCCGTTCTTCGTCCTCGACCGCAAGTACGGGATCTCCGGCGCCCAGCCCGCCGAGGTCTTCACCCAGGCGCTGGAGCAGGCGTGGGGCGAGCGCGCGCCGCTCACCACCCTCGCCACCGCCGACGGTGACGGCGGCGGCGACGCCTGCGGTCCCGACGGATGCGAGGTTCCGCGGGGCTGAGCGGCCGTTTAGGTTGATCCCCATGGAGTCCATGGGGATCAACCACCGCGGCACCGGCGACCTCGGCAGCGAATTCGCCCCCACCTCGACCTACCTCAACACCGCCGTCTGCGGGCTGCTGCCCCGGCGCGCCATCGAGGCGGTGCGCGCGCTCGTGGCCGAGAACGGTGACGGACGGCCGGGCGGCGCGGGCGACTTCGAGGTGGTCGACGCGGCCCGGACCGCGTTCGCCCGGCTCGTCGGCGTGGCGCCGGGGCGCGTCGCCGTCGGCACCTCCGTCGCCGTGCACGCGGGGCTGATCGCCGCCTCGCTGCCCGCGGGCGCCGAAGTCCTCGCGGCCGAGGGGGAGTTCGCCTCCATCGTGAACCCCTTCGTGCTGCGCGGCGACCTCAAGATGCGGTACGCGCCGCTGGAGGAGCTGGCCGAGGCCGTCACCCCGACCACCGCGCTCGTCTCGTTCTCGGCCGTCCAGTCGGCCGACGGCCGGACCGCCGACCTCGCCGCCGTCCGCGCGGCGGCGGCCGCCCACGGCGCGCGCACCCTGCTCGACGCGACCCAGGCGGTGGGCTGGCTGCCGCTCGACGCGGGCGCCTACGACTACACCGTGACCGGCGCCTTCAAATGGCTGCTGTGCCCGCGCGGCACGTCGTTCCTCACCGTGCGCGAAGCGGCGCAGGAGGAGCTGCGGCCGCTGCACGGCGGCTGGCTCGCGGCGGCCGACACCTGGCACTCCACGTACGGTCCGCTCACCGAACTCGCCCCGGACGCCCGCCGGTTCGACGAACCCACCGCCTTCCTCGCCTACCACGGCGCCGCCGCGGCGCTCTCGCTCGTCGAGGAGTGCGGGGTGGACGCGGTCCACGCGCACGACACGGCGCTCGCCGCCCGCTACCGCGCCGGGCTCGCCGGGCTCGGCCACGCGCCGGTGCCGGGGGACGCTCCCATCGTCTCGGTGCCCGGGCTCGCCGACCGCGCCCCCGAGCTGGCCCGGGCCGGCGTCCTCGTCTCGGGGCGCGCGGGACATCTGAGGGCGGCGTTCCACCTGTACAACACGGAGGCGGATGTGGACCGGCTCCTGGATGTCCTCTCCGGCTGAACCCTGGCGCGGCGGGCCGCGAAACGCCACGCTTGCAGCACGGGGTGGTCCGCACGGAGTGGCCCGTACGAGGTGGCCCGTACGGGGGGCCTCACACGGTCGTCCGCGCGAGGGGGTGGTGCCGGTGGAGCCGTCCTTCGAGGGGGCGTCCTTCGAGGAGCCGCGCCCGTCCGGGCCGGGGGACCGAGCCGCCGCGCCGCCCGCCGCCGCACCCGCCGACGCGGACCTGCACCGGCGCCTCGTCCACGGCGAGGAGGCGGCGCTCGCCGCGGCCCACACCGCGTACGGCCTGCTCGTCCGCGCCGTGGCGCTGCGCGTCACCCGGGACCGGGCCGCCGCCGACGAGGTGGCGCGGGAGGTCTTCGCGCTCCTCTGGAGCAGGCCCTACGTCTTCGACACCCGCGGGGGCAGCCTGCGCGTCCAGCTCTCGCTCCGCGCCCACCACCGCGCCGTGGACTGGGTGCGCGGCGAGGAACGGCACCACAAGAACGCCACCGACGAGACGGTCCCGCGCGCGACCCCCGCGAAGGGGCAGCCGCAGGCGCAAGGGCAGAGCGCGGATGCGGCCGGCCCGGGACAGGAACGCTCCCTGCTCCTGCACTCCGCCCTCGCCCGACTCCCGCTGCCCCAGCAGCAGATGGTGCACCTCGCCCACTTCGCGGGCCGCACCTGCCGGCAGGCCGCCGTCGAACTCGGCATCCCCGAGGCCACCGCGCAGGCCCGCCTGGGTGCGGCCCTGCGCGCGCTGGCCGAGACGCTCGCCGACCCCGCCCCGCGAGGTGAGCAGCCGTGACGAACGGCCACGAAGCGGTACGCGTACTGCTCGGCGCCCGGGCCGTGGACGCCCTCACGCCGGGCGACGCGGCCGGGATCGCCTCGCACCTCGGCGGCTGCGCGCCCTGCGCCGCGGAGGCCGAGCGGCTGCGGGCCGCGGTGCGGCATCTGGACGGGCCCGCCGTACCGGACCCCGCGCCCGGCGCGACCCCCGCGGCGCACGGCCTCTCGCTGGCCCTGCGCACCCGCGCCCCCGCCCTGCGCACCGCTCCGCACGCAGCGCCCTACGCGGCCGCCGTCGCCGGACTCCAGGTGCTGCTCGCGGAGTCGGACGGGCGCGGCGCCTGGGACGCGCCGGTCGGGCACGGCCGGAACGTGCACGACACGCTCGCCCGGCTGATCGCCGCCGACGAACCCCTCGCCCACCATCTCGGGCCCGCCCCGCGCTCCCGTACCGCCGTCTCCCGGGCGCCGGACGCGGCGCCCTGGCGTGCGGTGCGCGAGGCGCGCGCCCGTGAGGTGGTCCGGCGGGAGCGGGCCCGTACGCCCGCGCAGACCGTGTCCACGTGGCGCGTCCAGGCCGCCGGGCTGCTCTCCACCCGGGCCGCCCACGACACCGAGCGCGCCGCCCGCGCCACGGTGCTCGGCGGCGTACGGCTGCCCGTCGCCGACCACTTCCTGGCGCGGGCCCTCGACACCTGGGCGCACGCCGACGGCATCGGCGCCGCGCTCGGCCTGCCCGTACCCTCGCCGCCCGCCCCGCACCTGTGGCAGCTCGTCCGCCTCGGCATCCGCCTGCTCGGCCCCGCACTCGGCCCGCAGGCACCGCCGGTCGCCCTCACCGTCGCCGGGGAGGGCGGCGAGACGGTGTGGGTGCTGGGCAGCGCAGAGGACCCGGTACGGGCCGAACTCGTCCTGGACCCCGCCGACTTCTGCCTCCTCCTGACCGGCCGCCGCACCCCGGACCGCATCCCACGCGGCACATCCGGCGACACGGCGTCCGCCCGCCGCCTGCTGTCCCGGGCGGCGTCACTGGTGTGACCGGGGGATCAGCAGGTGTGGTGCCGGGTGGCGTCCCCGGCGGGCCCGCACCGCCGGGAGGCTGGGCGGTCCGTTCCGGTTCGTTGCGGTCCGTGTGCTCCGGAAGCCTGTGGCGGCGGTCGGGTGGTGCGTGGCGTCGCCGACGGGCCGGCAGCGCTGGGGGGTACGAGCCGGGCGGCGGCCGGGGCGCTCGGCGGGTGCGTACCGGTGGCGTCGTCGCCGGGCCCGGACCGCCGGGGCGGGGGAGTCCCGAGGTCAGGGCTCGGCGCGCCGCTCCGGGCAGTCCGCCGTCTCCGTGCGGAGGCTTGTCTCCACCTTGGCGAGGAGCCTCGTGAGGTCCTCGCGTTCGCTCTCGTCCAGGCCGGACAGGGTGTGGCCCTCCAGTTCCGCCCACGCGCGCTCCACCTGGGCCAGCAACCCGCAACTCGCCGCGCTGGCCTCGACGAGTACCGCCCGCCGGTCCGCCGGGTCGGGGCGCCGCCGCACATGTCCCGCCTGCTCCAGGCGCTGCAGCATCTTCGTGACCGTCGACGCGTCGAGGCCGACCGCCCTGATCAGTTCGGACTGGCGCACCGCGCCGGCCTCCCACAGGTGCATCATCACGAACTCCTGGCCCGGGTAGAGGCCGAGCCCCTTCAGCGCCTTGCCCGCGGCGATGCGGTGCAGCCGGGCCACCCGGCTCACGGCGAGGCTGACGGGGCCCGCCGCGGCGACACCCGCCGCCCCGGGGGTACAGACGGGGTCGCCCGCGGGCGCCTTCGCGGTGTCGGCCTTCATTGCGGGCTCCTGTCGTCCGTCGTCGCTGCCCCGGTGGCCTGTCCGGCTCCCGCGCGGAACCACCGTCTCCGGGAAGATTACCTTGGTCGGCCAAGGAATGCGTTACAGTGGCCCTGCGCCGATTCGTTGGCCGACCACATAATCCAGTCCGGGAGATCCTGATGAGCACCGCGTTCGATCCGATCGACCTGTCCGGCCACCGCCTCCGCAACCGCATCGCCATGGCCCCCATGACCCGCAGCCGCGCCGGTGCGGGCGGTGTCCCCACGGAGCTGACGGCCGAGTACTACGCGCAGCGCGCCTCGGCCGGCCTGATCGTCACCGAGGGCATCCAGCCTTCTGTGGTCGGCCAGGGTTACCCCGACACCCCGGGCCTGCACAGCGCCGAGCAGATAGCCGGCTGGCGCAAGGTCACCGACGCCGTGCACGCGGCGGGCGGCACGATCTTCGCCCAGCTCATGCACGCGGGCCGGGTCGGCCACCCCGTGCTGCTGCCCGAAGGACTGGTCAACGTCGCCCCCTCGGCCGTCGCCGCACAGGGGCAGGTCTACACGGCCGAGGGCCCCAAGGACTTCGTCACCCCGCGCGAACTGACCGACGCGGAGATCCGCGCCACCGTCGCCGACTTCGCCGCCGCCGCGCGAAGCGCCGTCGACGCGGGCTTCGACGGCGTCGAGTTGCACGGCGCCAACGGCTACCTCATCCACCAGTTCCTCGCGCCCGGCTCCAACCACCGCACCGACGCGTGGGGCGGCCCGGCCGAGAACCGCATCCGCTTCGCCGTCGAGGTCGCCGCGGCCGTCGCCGCCGAGATCGGCGCGGACCGCACCGGCTTCCGCGTCTCGCCCGGCAACACCGCCAACGACATCTCCGAGCCCGACCCGGAGCCGGCGTACACCGCCCTCGCCAAGGAGCTGGGCGCGCTCGGCCTCGCGTATCTGCACGTCATGGAGGTGGGCGAGGTCCGCGAGCTGACCCTGCGGCTGCGCGGGGAGTTCGGCGGCACTCTGGTCCTCAACCCGCACACGGACGGGCCCACCGGCCACGACGCGCTCGCCCTCGTGGAGGACGGCACCGCGGACATCATCACGTTCGGCGCGCTGTTCCTCGCCAACCCGGACCTGCCGGCCCGCCTGCGCGGCAGGGGACCGTACAACACACCGGACCGGGCGACCTACTACGGCGGCACCGAGAAGGGCTACACCGACTACCTGCCGCTGTGACCGGGACGGACCCCGCGCAGCAGCGAACCGGCCCGGCACCCCGAAAGGGTGCCGGGCCGGCCCGTGTCCGCGTTACCTCACCTGACCGGGGTGAAGTCCCGCGCCCCGATGTACTCGGGCCGGCGCACCGGCGCCGAGAACGGCTCCACCGCCGTGTTCTCCACGCTGTTGAACACGATGAAGACGTTGCTGCGCGGGTAGGGGGTGATGTTGTCCCCCGAGCCGTGCATGGCGTTGCAGTCGAACCAGGTCGCCGATCCTGCCTCGCCCGTGAACAGGCGGATGCCGTGGTCGGAGGCGAGGTGCGTCAGCGTCTCGTCGGACGGGATGCCCGCGTCCTGCATCTGCAGCGACCGCTTGTAGTTGTCCTTCGGCGTGGCGCCCGCACAGCCGAGGAACGTCTTGTGCGACCCCGGCATGATCATGAGACCGCCGTTGGTGTCGTGGTTCTTCGTCAGAGCGATCGACACCGACACGGTCCGCATGTTGGGCAGGCCGTCCTCCGCGTGCCAGGTCTCGAAGTCCGAGTGCCAGTAGAACCCGGAGGCACCAAAGCCCGGCTTCACGTTGATCCGGGACTGGTGGACGTAGACGTCCGAGCCCAGGATCTGCCGCGCCCTGCCGACGACCCGCGGGTCGGCGGCGAGCCTGCCGAAGAGCTCACTGATCTTGTGCACCTCGAAGATCGACCGGATCTCCTGGGAGCGCGGCTCGACGATGGAGCGGTCGTCCGCGCGCATCGTCGGGTCGTTGATCAGACGCTCCAACTCGGCGTGGTACACGCTCACTTCGTCCGGGGTGATCAACTGGTCGATCGCCAGGAAACCGTCCCGCTCGAACCCGGCCAGATCCCCGGCCGTGATCGGCCCGGCAGCACCCGGCTCGGACCACACGACGGGGTCCTTGCGCTCGATGAGCACCTCTTCGGCGCCTCGGGTCGGGTACAGATCACTGGTGCGTTCGGGTGCGGTGGTCATGGTGTTGCCCGCCTCTCCTCTCGTACGGCCCTGTTCGGGATGTAGTCGCGGGTCAGCCCGCGTCCGGCTCCGTGAGCAGCGGGTACACGCCGTTCTCGTCGTGGTCCTCGCGGCCCGTGACGGGCGGGTTGAAGACACACAGGCAGTGGAAGTCTTCCTTGATCCGCATGGTGTGCTTCTCGTGCCCGTCGAGCAGGTACATGGTGCCCGGCGTGATGGTGTACTTCTCGCCGGTCGTGTCGTCGGTCAGCTCGGCCTCGCCCTTGGTGCAGACGACGGCCTCGATGTGGTTCGCGTACCACATCGACGTCTCCGTACCCGCGTACAGGATCGTCTCGTGCAGCGAGAAGCCGACACGCTCCTTGGCGAGGACGATGCGCTTGCTCTCCCACGTGCCGGACGCGGCCTTCACATGGCGGTCGGTGCCTTCAATGTCCTTGAACGAACGGACGATCACGGTGAGTTGGTTCCTTTTCTCTTACGGTGCCGGGGGCTCGGGTCCTGCGCCGCTCAGGCGGTCTCGCGGACCGCGCGGGCCAGCGTGCGGAGCCCCTCGTCCAGCTCGTCGGGGGTGATGGTCAGCGCCGGAAGGAGCTTGACGACCTCACCCTCGGGGCCGGAGGTCTCGATCAGCAGGCCCAGTTCGAAAGCCCGCTTCGCCACGGCTCCTGCCCGGTCCTTGTCCAGGAACTCCATGCCCCAGACCAGGCCGCGGCCGCGGAACTCCTTGATGTCGGCGCGGTTCTCCTCGACGATCGCGGCGAGCACCTGCTCGACCTGCTCGCCGCGGGCGCGGGTCTGCTTCTCCATCGCCGAACCGTCGGACCAGTAGGCCTCGAGCGCGGCGGCGGCCGTCACGAACGCCGGGTTGTTGCCGCGGAACGTGCCGTTGTGCTCGCCCGGCTCCCAGACGTCGAGCTCCGGCTTGAACATGCACAGCGACATCGGCATGCCGTAGCCGCTGATGGACTTCGACACGGTGACGATGTCCGGCGTGATGCCCGCCTCCTCGAAGGAGAAGAACGCGCCGGTGCGGCCGCAGCCCATCTGGATGTCGTCGACGATCAGGAGCATGTCCCAGCGCTCGCAGACGTCGGCGAGCTTGCGCAGCCACTCGGCGCGGGCGACGTTGATGCCGCCCTCGCCCTGCACCGTCTCGACGATCACGGCGGCGGGCTGGTTGAGGCCGGAGCCCTGGTCCTCCAGGAGGCGCTCGAACCAGATGAAGTCGGGGGTCCGCCCGTCCAGGTAGTTGTCGAACGGCATCGGGGTGCCGTGCACCAGCGGGATGCCGGCGCCCGCCCGCTTGAAGGCGTTGCCGGTCACCGCGAGGGAGCCGAGCGACATGCCGTGGAAGGCGTTCGTGAACGACACGATCGACTCACGGCCCTTGACCTTGCGGGCGAGCTTCAGCGCGGCCTCGACCGCGTTGGTGCCCGTCGGGCCCGGGAACATGACCTTGTACGGGAGGTCACGCGGGCGCAGGATGATGTTCTGGAACGACTCCAGGAAGGCGCGCTTCGCGGACGTCGACATGTCCAGGCCGTGCACGACGCCGTCGCGCTCCAGGTAGTCGATCAGCGCACGTTTCAGGACCGGGTTGTTGTGGCCGTAGTTGAGCGAACCGGCACCGGCGAAGAAGTCGAGGTACTCGTGGCCGTCCTCGTCGAACATGCGGCTGCCCTGCGCGCGGTCGAAGACCGTAGGCCAACCGCGGCAGTAGCTGCGCACCTCCGACTCCAGGGTCTCGAAGACGCTCAGGTCGGGCTGGGTGATGGTCACAGCGAATCTCCTGGGAGATGGAAAGGCGTGGAAGTGGGGGGTTGCGGACGTGCGGGGGGAGCGAAGTTCAGGGGGTGATCGGCTCAGTTCCCGATCGGTCCGATGCGGTAGAGCACCTCTGGCTCATGCCCGTCATCAGGGAAAAGACCCGCGTCGAAGAGGGTCTTCCGCTCGACCGACGCGCCGTGACGGCGCGCGTAGGAGAGGAACAGCCGCTCGGAAGCGGTGTTCCCGGGCGTGATGGTCGTCTCGACCGTGGTCAGGGCACGCCCGGCGGTGACCTTCGCGGTCAGTCCGTCGAGCAGTGCGCCGGCCAGCCCGCGTCCGCGCTGTTCGTGGTCGACGGCCACCTGCCAGACCAGCAGGGTGTCCGGGCGCTCGGGGCGGATGTAGCCGGTGATGAAACCGGCCGGCTCGCCGTCGGCGCCACGGGCCACCACCGAGGTCGCCGCGAAGTCACGGCACCACAGCAGGTAGCTGTACGAAGAGTTGAGGTCCAGCACCTTGGAGTCGCGGGCGATACGCCAGATGGCGGCGCCGTCGGCGACAGCGGGGCTGTCAAGGCGCAGCCCCTCAGGCATTTCCAGGAATTTCGCCTGCAGGTCGGTCGGTAGATCGGCTTGTGCAGCGGTCATGCGGATTGAATTTACCGAGCAATTTCTGGAATTGCATCGGGGGGAGGGGTTACGTGAAGGCGTCCCATGTGTTATCGCGCGAGCATGCGCGCCTGCATGAGGAATTGGTGCTATGCCCGAATTTGACCGGGAAAATCTTCGCGAAACGGACCTGATGTGGAGTACGTCACATGGCCGTAACCCCCGAGGGGGGTGCCCGAATTACGTCGATTGGTGCTGTCGAAATCTTAGTGTTTAGGTCCGTGGAAATCGGGCAGAAGAAGACGGAAAGCTATGTTGATAAAGAATTCGTGAGAATGCGCGGATGAATTGGCCGAGGATGCGCGGAGGGTGCCTTTCCGGTGCGCCCGAAACGTGTTCCGGCGTACCCGAAACGTGTTGCGGCGACCCCGGTTCACGTGCCCGTCATCCCGTCGACGCGTTCCCGCAGAAGGTCCGCGTGACCGTTGTGCCTGGCGTACTCCTCGATCAGATGGATCAGGATCCAGCGCAGACTGACCTCGGACTCGCCGCCCGTGACGGCGGCCTCGGCGGCGGTGAGCCGCCCCGTCTCGTCCGGCGTGCGTCCCGCGCAGATCTCCCGGTTCACGGCGACCTCGTCCTCCCACACGGCGAGCACCTGGGCGAACGTCCTCGACCGGTCCACGGCGAAGCCGCCGGGCGGGCCCGCGTAGATCGCCGGCACGTCCCGTCCGTCGAAGATCCGCTGGATCCAGTTCCGCTCCACCTCGGCGAGGTGCTGCACGAGACCGAACAGCGAGAGCGTGGACGGCTCGACCGGCGTGCGCAGCGCCTGCTCGTCGTCCAGCCCGGCGCACTTCACCGCCAGAGTGGCCCGGTGCAGATCGAGCCAGCTCGCCAGCATCGTCGACTCGTCGGCGGTCAGAGGCGGGACACGGCGGCCGTCCGGAAGCGTGGTCATGACAGGCACGGTGCCATGCGGGGGCGGACGGGCGCAGCGATTTCGTCGAGGTCGGGCAGGTCGAGCGGGTCGGGCAGGTCGAGGGTGCCGTGCGGGGGTCCGTGCGGGTCGGCGTACGTAGTCCCGTGCACCGGCGCGGGGCGAGGGCCCCGGACCCGTCAGGCCCGGGGCGTCAGCGTTCCGTTCCGCTCAGGGACAGGCCCTCAGTCCCACGCGTCCGTCACCGCGCGCCGGGCCCCCTCCAGGTCGACCGCGAGGCCGGCCTCGCCCATCGCGGCGCCCAGGGCCGCGACGCAGGCGTGCACCACGCCAACGGCCGCGTCCGGGCCGTAGTGGTTGACCCGGATCATCTCGGTGGCCAGCGCCCCGCCCCCGGCGACCAGCGGAAGCACCGGGTCCGCGGCGAGCGCCCTGGCCACGAGCTCCGAGGCGTCGACACCCGGGGGCGTCCGCAGCGTGGTGGCGACCGGCGCCGCGTCCACGGCCTCGTGCACGTACGGCTCCAGGCCCCCGCCCAGCGCCTGCGCGCCCGCGCGGGTGGCGACGGCGGCTGTCGCGTGCCGCGCCATCAGGGCGTCGAGGCCCTCCGACTCGATCCGCTCCACACACGCCTCCAGCGCCAGCATCTCCAGCTGGGCGGGCGCGTGAAGCAGCGCCTTACGGCCGCCGTCGATCCAGCGCTCCTTCCAGTCCAGGAGGGAGAGGTAGGAGCGGCGCGGCGCCTGGGGGTTGGCGGCGATGCGCTCCCAGGCCCGCTCGCTGACCGAGACCGCGGAGACGCCCGCGGGCCCGCCCATCGCCTTCTGCGCGCCGATCACGCACAGGTCCACGCCCCACGCGTCCGGCAGCAGCGGCTCGGCGGCCACCGAGGCGACGGCGTCCAGCATGAACAGCGCCCCGTGCGCCCGTACGACCTCACCGATCTCCGCGACGGGGTTGGTGTTGCCGGTGGCCGCCTCGGCGTGCACCAGGGAGACGAAGTCGATCTCCGGGTGCGCGGCGAGGGCCTCGCGCACCTGCTCGGCGGTGACGGCGGTGTGGAAGGGCACGGCGAGGTCGACGACGGTCGCGCCGCAGTCCCGCAGCCAGTTGCCGAAGGTCTGGCCGTACGGTCCGGTGATCACGTTCAGCGCGGTGGTGCCCGGCCGCGCCGCGCCCCGGATGCATCCCTCCAGGGGCAGCAGGGCCTCACCCTGCATGATCACGACGTCCTGCTCGGTGTCGAGCAGCCGGGCCACCCGCGCCTCGATGGCGGCGAAGTGCTCGGCGCTCAGCGGCGCCAGGTCCAGAAAGGGGTGCGTCACAGTACTGCTCACGTCACTGCTCACTTCGCTCACGAGTTCGTTCGGGCTGCGGTACCGAGCGTACCGACCGGCCGGTGCCGGGGGTTTCGGGTGCCTCCTAAGCTGCTGCCATGAGCGATCACGCGGTGCTGCACGTGAAGGGGCGGGTGCTCGTCGGGCCCGAGGACGTACGGGACGAACTGTGGGTGGTCGGCGGGCGGGTGACGTACGACCGCCCGGCCGGAACCGCGGCCGGCGACATCCGCACCGTCCAGGGCTGGGCGCTGCCGGGCCTGGTCGACGCGCACTGCCACGTCGGCCTGGACGCGCACGGCCCGGTCGACGCCGCCACCGCCGAGAAGCAGGCGCTGACCGACCGAGAGATCGGCGCGCTGCTGCTGCGCGACGCGGGCTCGCCCTCCGACACCCGCTGGATCGACGACCGCGAGGACCTGCCCAAGATCATTCGGGCGGGCCGCCACATCGCGCGCACGCGCCGCTACATCCGCAACTACGCCCACGAGATCGAGCCCGAGGACCTGGTGGCGTACGTCGCCCAGGAGGCGCGGCGGGGCGACGGCTGGGTCAAGCTCGTCGGCGACTGGATCGACCGTGAGGCCGGCGACCTGACGGCGTGCTGGCCCCGGGACGCGGTACGGGAGGCCATCGCCGAGGCCCATCGCCTGGGCGCCCGCGTCACGGCCCACTGCTTCGCCGAGGACTCGCTGCGCGATCTGGTCGAGGCGGGCATCGACTGCGTCGAGCACGCCACGGGGCTGACGGACGACACGATCCCGCTCTTCGCCGAGCGCGGTGTGGCGATCGTGCCGACGCTGGTGAACATCGCGACGTTCCCGGATCTGGCCGCGGGCGGCGAGAAGAAGTTCCCCCGCTGGTCGGACCACATGCGCCGGCTGCACGCGCGCCGCTACGACACCGTGCGCTCCGCCTACGACGCGGGCGTCCCCGTCTTCGCCGGCACCGACGCGGGCGGCTCCCTCGCGCACGGTCTGGTGGCCGCGGAGATCGTCGAGCTGACCCGCGCGGGGATCCCCGCGGTGGACGCGCTCTCGGCGACCACGTGGGGCGCGCGGGAGTGGCTGGGGCGCCCGGGTCTCGCCGAGGGCGCGCCGGCGGACCTCGTGGTGTACGGGGCGGATCCCCGGGAGGACGTGCGGGTCCTTGCGGCGCCGCGGCGGGTCGTGCTGAACGGGCGGGTGGTGGGCTGAGGTTCGCCGGTCATCGGCCGGCCCGTCGTGGTGGGCGTCGACCTGCACGTCGACGGGGTGCCGGCGGGATGCTGGCGGGGTGTTGACCGGGGCGTGACGTGATCGCTTCGCGGCTCGTTGGAACCGGTTCGCGGGGAGCGCGCGTCAACCGCCGTGCGCGGGAGGTCGGTTGCTCGGGTGGCGCGAGGGAACGCGTGTGCCGGGGGATTCGAAAGCGCGGGCGGAAACCTCCCTTTGGAGTGAACTCACGCCAGGTTGCTGACCGTTCACTCTCGGTGCGTAAAGATTCCCGCGTCGTCCCCCGTCGATGGGGGGCGACGCCATCGGCCGTCGCGCACGTGCTGTCCCCTGTGGCGTGCGCCGCCGGTGGCCCGTATCTCCTGTGGGGGTTCCACCACCTTGAACAGCAACACCTTCGGCATGCCCGCGCGCACCTTCCCGAACGGCAGCGCCTTCCGTACGTCCGTGCGCCGCCTCTCCGTGGTCGCCGCCGCCACCGCGCTCGTCGCCGGGCCGATGGCGCTCGCCGGGGCGGGGCCCGCGGGCGCCACGGGCGGCGACACCGGGCACCGGGGCGGGCGGGCCGACGCCGTCGTCCTGCGCACCGGCCTGAACGTCTCCCTGCTCAACAAGACCGTGAACGTCCCGCTCAAGGTCGCCCTGAACGAGGTGCAGGCCCCCGCCGACGCGAACAAGACGGCGCTGACCGCCCGGCTCGACGGCGTGAACGGCGGGCGCCCGTTCAGCGTCCTGCGGGCGGATGTGGCCACGGCGAAGGCGACGGTGCGGGGGGACACGGCGAAGGGGTACAGCAACATCGCGCGGGCCCGGGTCCATGTGCCCGGGCTGCCGTTGCTCTCCCTCGTCGAGGTCGAGCAGGTGACCTCCAAGGCGGTGTGCACGGCGGGAAAGCGGCCGGTCGCCGAATCGAATCTGCTGGGTGGGGTGACGGTGCTCGGCAAGAAGGTCACGCTGACCGCCCACGGCACGACCGAGGTGAAGGTGCCGGGGGTCGGGGAGGTGCGGCTGGAGCTGTCGAGGACGCGGACGACGTCGCGGACGGCGGCGGCGTCGGCGCTGGAGCTGAAGGTGAACGTGAACCCGCTGAAGCTGAACGTGGCGGAGGTGACGGGGACGGTGACGTTGGCCGGGGCGGGGTGTGAGGTGCCGGCGGGGGTACGGACGGCGCCGAAGCCGCAGGGGGAACCGGGGAAGCCGGAGGCGCCCGCGCCGGAGCGGGAGGCCAACTTGGCGGAGACGGGCGGCAGTTCGCTGACGCCGTATGTGGCGGGCGGGGCTGTGGTGCTGTTGGTGGCGGGGGGTGGGGCGGTGATGACGGCACGGAGGCGTAGGTCCTGAGGGGAGGCTGGGGTGGCGGGGGCATGGGGGTGTGGGGTCGTGGTGGGGTGCGGGGCGGTTAGGGCGGGCGTCTGCGCCTTCGCTTCGTCTGTGGGTGCGGGGCCGCGGGGGTATGTGCGTACTCGCCATCCACTGTTCGCCACGCCTCGTGAAGGGCGGGGCTACAGCGTGCTCGGTGCTCCGTGCGCACATACCCCCACGTCCCCTTCCGTCTCGTACGCGGGTGCGGGGGCGTGGGGCCTGCCCTTCAACTGCCCGCCGCTGCCCGCCTGCTCATGGCGGTACGTGGGGGTACGCCCTGGGCCCCGCGGCGGGCCGCCCGTCGCGGAGGGAGCCTCACGGCCCACCCACGCCTGGACGGTACGTCGCAGACTGAACGCCCCGGGACTCCGCTGCCAGCCACCCGTCGCGGAGTGCGACCGCCCACCCCTGGCTCGACTGCGCGTCGCGGGGTGAACGCCGGCCCGCCCGCCCCTACTCCCACCGAGCGCGCGGACTGAACGCCCGTCCGCCCCAACTCCCACCGAGCGCTGCAGGGTGAGCGCCCACCCACCCACCCGCCCCTACCCCAGCAGCGCGGTGCGGGGCAAACGGGTGGGTGGGTGGGATACATCCGCCGCGGAGCGGCGGGGTTGTTTGGAGGGGTGGATGGGAGAAGGGGGAGACCCCCCACCCCCGACCCGGCCCCGTCAGGGGCCCACCACCTCCCGCAGCGCAGCGAGAAACGCATCTGACGTAGCCCGCCCCCGAACGGCAACCCGAACCCAGTCAGGCCCCAGGCCAGGAAACGTGTCGCCGCGCCGCACCGCGAACCCCCGCCCCCGCAGCCGCTCCCGCACCGCGGCCGCGCCCGGGACCCGTACCAGGACGAAAGGAGCCTCCGCGGGGCCCACCGCGCTCACCCCCGCGGAGGACAACTCCGCCAGGCCCGCGAGGAGATGGGTGCGGTCCGACGCCACGCGGTGTGCCGCGTGGCCCGCCTCCGCAAGGGCCCGCGGGCTCACGCACGCCCGCGCCGCCGCCAGCGCGGGCGACGACACCGGCCACAGCGGCTGCGCCTGCGCGAGGGCGCGGATCGTGTCCGGCGCGGCGAGGACGTAACCGATCCGCAGACCCGCCAGGCCCCACGTCTTCGTGAGGCTGCGCAGCACGATCAGGCCCGGCACGTCGGTGCGGCCCGCCAGCGCCTCCCGCTCACCCGGCACCGCGTCCATGAACGCCTCGTCCACCACCAAGGCCCGCCCGGGGCGCGCCAGTTGGGTGAGGGAGCCCGCCGGGTGCAGGACCGATGTCGGGTTCGTGGGGTTGCCGACGACCACCAGGTCGGCCTCCTCCGGCACCGCGGCCGGATCGAGCCGGAAGCCGTCCTCCTCCCGCAGCAGCACCCGCCCCACCTCGTGCCCCGCGTCCCGCAGCGCCGCCTCCGGCTCCGTGAACTGCGGGTGCACCACATAGGGGTGACTGGCCTTCAGGGCGCGGGCGAGCAGCACGAAGGCCTCCGCCGCCCCGGACGTCAGCAGCACGCGGTCGGCGGGCACGCCGTGGTGGGCCGCCACCGCCTCGCGCGCCGCACGGCCGTCCGGGTAGGCCGCGAGGTCGTCCAGGGAGGCGGCGATCACCTCCTTCAGCCACGCCGGGGGCGTGTCGGCACGTACGTTGACCGCCAGGTCGGTGAGGGCCGCGCCGTCGTCCCGTACCTCCGCGTCACCGTGGTGGCGCAGGTCAGGGGCGGCCGGGCGCGGGCGGGCCGCCACCGCGCACGTCGCCATGGACGGGCGTCCCGCAGGCGTCGACTTCCGCTTGGGGACCACCAGTTCGCCGCCACCGCGCAGCGCCGCCGCCTCGGCCACCGACGGCGTGCCCACCGCGGCGCGCGACCGCGCGGACGGGTTCGGCACCGTCACGTCGGCCAGCTCGCGCGCCGAGTACGTCACGAGCGGCACCCCGAGCGCCGCGGCGGCGCGGACGATCGCCGGCTCCTCGCCCTTCACCTCGACCGTCGCCAGCTCGGCGACCGCGTCCTCGCCCCGGCCCGTCTCCCGGACCGCGGCCCTGACCAGGCCGAGCACCTCCTCCACCGGGGCGTCCGCACAGGCGCCGACGCCGACGACGAGGACGGCGTCGGGGTCCGGGTGTGTCATCTGTCCGGCACCGGTACCGGCGGCCCTGGCCATGAGGGGAGGTCCTTTCGTACAGAGGTGGGGGAGTGGCGGATGTGCGGGGCGCGGGGTCCATCGGATAGCAAGGGCCCATGGCGGTGTTCGTGGCGCTCGGCGCCTTTCTCATGACCCTGGTGGGCGGCTGGACGGCCCAGCGGGTCACCGACCGGCGCCATCTCGTGCTGGGTCTCGCGGGGGGCCTGATGCTCGGCGTCGTCGGCCTCGACCTGCTGCCGGAGGCGCTGGACGCGGCGGGCGGCCTCGTCTTCGGCGTACCGGCCGCCCTGCTCCTGTTCGTCGCCGGCTTCCTCGTCGCCCATCTGGTGGAACGCCTCCTCGCCGGCCGGCAGGCCGCGCACGGCGCCGACGGGCACGGGCACGAGCGGGCCCCCGAGGTCGGGCTCACGGCCGCCGCCGCGATGGTCGGACACAGCGTCATGGACGGCGTCGCGATCGGCGCCGCCTTCCAGGTGGGCGGCGGCATGGGCGTCGCCGTGGCGCTGGCCGTCGTCGCCCACGACTTCGCGGACGGCTTCAACACGTACACGATCACCAGCCTGTACGGGAACGCCCGCCGCAAGGCGCTCGCCATGCTGTTCGCGGACGCGGCGGCCCCGGTGGTGGGCGCCGCGTCGACGCTGCTCTTCACCATTCCGGAGCAACTGCTCGGCGGCTATCTCGGCTTCTTCGGCGGCGCGCTGCTCTACCTCGCGGCTGCCGAGATCCTGCCCGAGGCGCACCACGACCACCCGGCCCGCTCGACGCTGCTGTGCACGGTGGCGGGTGCGGCGTTCATCTGGCTGGTGGTGGGCCTCGCGGGCTGAGCCACCGGGAGCGGTGCGTACGCTCACGGCGCGCAGCTCTCGACGAACCGGCGCGCGATGCCCGGCTCCGCGGCCCAGTGCGTGTGCAGATAGCTGGCGTGCACGTTCCGCCGGACGAAGCCCTCGACGCGCCGCTCGGGCGCGTGCAGCCCCCAGGCGGGCGTCGGCCCCGCGCCGGGCTCGACGGTGGTGCGGTGGAACTCGTGCCCCCGCATGCGCGTGCCGGCGACGGCGAGCACGCTGTCGGAGACGGCCACCGCCTCCCGGTACCCGAGCGTCAGCCGCTCCGACATCCGAGCGTCGGCGTCGAGCACCCCGCACATCGGCTTCCCGTCGAGCTCGCGGGAGAGGTAGAGCAGCCCCGCGCACTCGGCGGCCACCGGCGCCCCGGAGAGCGCGAGTTCGGCCACGGCCTTCCTGAGCCGCTCGTTGGCGGACAGCTCCGGCGCGTACACCTCGGGGAACCCGCCCCCGATGACCAGTCCGGCGGTCCCGTCGGGGAGTTGTTCGTCGCGGAGCGGGTCGAAGGCGACGACCTCGGCTCCGGCGGCCCGCAGCAACTCCGCGTGTTCGGCGTACGAGAAGGTGAAGGCGGCCCCACCGGCGACGGCGACGACGGGCCTCCCCGGCCCGGCCGGGGGGTATCCAGCCCGTCCGGCGCTTGAGGACGAACCAGGCGAAGCCGGTGACTCCCCGAGCCCCGTCGCGGGGTCCCAGGGCTCGCCCCGCAGGTCCGGTGCCGAACGGGCCAGCGCGAGAAGCGCGTCCAGGTCGCACCCGCCCCGTACCTGCGCGGCCAGCGCGGCGATCGACTCCACCGCCTCCGGCTGCCGCTCGGCGACCGGTACCAGGCCCAAGTGCCGGGACGGCGTGCCCACTTGGGGGGCGCGGCGCAGCACGCCGAGCACCGGCACGCCCGACTCGTCCAGGGCGTCCCGCACCAGCATCTCGTGCCGGTCCGAGCCGACCTTGTTGAGGATCACCCCGGCGATCCGCACCTCGGGGTCGAAGGACGCGAAGCCGTGCACCAGCGCCGCCACCGACCGCGACTGCGAGGACGCGTCGACGACCAGCACGACCGGCGCCCGCAACAACTTCGCCACCTGGGCCGTGGAGGCCAACTCGCCCTGCCCCGCAGCCCCGTCGTACATCCCCATCACGCCCTCGACCACGGCGAGATCGCAGCCGGCGGAGCCGTGCGCGAACAGCGGCGCGATCAGGTCGGGCCCGCACAGGTACGCGTCGAGGTTGCGGCCCGGACGGCCGGTCGCCAGGGCGTGGTAGCCCGGGTCGATGTAGTCCGGGCCCACCTTGTGCGGGGAGACGGCGAGCCCGGCCGCCGCGAACGCGGCCATCAGGCCCGTCGCGACGGTCGTCTTGCCGCTGCCCGACGACGGCGCCGCGACGACGAGGCGAGCTACCACTCGATGCCCCTCTGGCCCTTCTGGCCCGCGTCCATCGGATGCTTGACCTTCGACATGTCGGTGACCAGGTCGGCGAAGTCGATCAGCTGCTGCGGCGCGTTGCGGCCGGTGATGACCACGTGCTGGGTGCCGGGGCGGTCGCGCAGCACCTCCACGACCTCCTCGACGTCGATCCAGCCCCAGTGCATCGGGTAGGCGAACTCGTCGAGGACGTACAGCTTGTACGTCTCGGCGGCGAGGTCCCGCTTGACCTGCTCCCAGCCCTCGCGGGCCTTGTCCTCGTTGGTCAACTCGCCCTCGGCGGGGGCGCGCTGGATCCAGGACCAGCCCTCGCCCATCTTGTGCCAGGCGACCGTGCCGCCCTCGCCGGACGCGCCGAGGACCTTCAGCGCGTTCTCCTCGCCGACCTTCCACTTCGCCGACTTCACGAACTGGAAGACACCGACCGGCCACCCCTGATTCCAGGCCCGCAGCGCGAGCCCGAACGCGGCCGTCGACTTGCCCTTGCCGATGCCCGTGTGCACGAACACCAGCGGACGGTTGCGGCGCTGGCGCGTCGTGAGCCCGTCGTCCGGTACGACGCTCGGCTGTCCCTGCGGCATTAAGCGGCCCTCCTCGAAGGCGAGTTCATGGTCTGTACGTCCTTGACGAGGCCGGCGATGGAGTCCGCCCGCAGCTCGTCGAGGGTCACGGCCGTCCCGCCGAGCTCGCCCGCCAACTGGCCCGCGAGGCCCAGCCGTACGTAACCCGACTCGCAGTCGACGACCACCGAGGCGACCGAGTCGGCCGCGAACAGCCGCGCCGCGCGGCCCGCGCGGGCCACCGGCTCGACCCCTCCGGTGGCGCGCCCGTCCGTCACCACGACCACCAGCGGGCGGCGCGCGGCGTCCCGCAGCCGCTCGATCCGCAGCACGTCGTGCGCCTTCAGCAGGCCCGCCGCCAGCGGCGTCCGGCCGCCCGTCGGCAGGGTCTCCAGGCGGGCCGCGGCCGCGTCCACCGACGACGTCGGCGGCAGCGCCACCTCGGCGTCCTGGCCCCGGAACGTCACGAGCCCCACCTTGTCGCGCCGCTGGTAGGCGTCGAGGAGGAGCGAGAGCACGGCGCCCTTGACGGCGCTCATCCGCTGCCGCGCCGCCATCGACCCGGAGGCGTCCACGACGAACAGCACGAGATTGCCCTCGCGGCCCTCGCGCGTCGCCTGGCGCAGATCGTCACGGCGTACGACGAGACCGGTCCCGGAGCGGCCGCGGGCCTTCTGGTGCGGGGCCGCGGCCTGCACCGTCGCCGCCAAGTGCAGCTTGGTCAGGGCGCCTTGGGGGCGGCGCGAGCCCGTCGTGCGGCCGTGCTCGGTGCGGGCCCGCGAGCGCCGCCCGGCCGCGCCCTCGCCGATGCCGGGCACGCTCAGCATCTTCGTGCGGAACGGCTCGGCCGCGCGCACGGGCTGCTGCTCGCCCGCCCCGGACGGCGCGCCCGGCGCGGGTGCGGGCTCCTGCGGGGGTGAGGCTTGATCCGTGTCGGGGCCTTGGCTCTGGGACGGCAGTTCGGGGGATTCGGGGCCGTCGGCCGGGGGCTGCCCGCCACCGGGGCCGCCCCCGTCAGGGCCGTCGCCATCGGGGTCGTCGTCCCCCTCCGGAGGCTCCGGCTCCTCGGCGGCCTCGTCCTCGCGCGCCTCCTCCAGCGTCTCGTCGAGCTTGTCCTCGTCGAGGCCCGGCGCGTCGAAGGGGTTGCGGCGCCTGCGGTGCGGCAGCGCGAGGAGCGCGGCTTGGCGCACGTCCTCGCTCAGCACGTCGGTGCGGCCCGCCCAGGCGGCCAGCGCCGTCGCCGTGCGCGCCATCACGATGTCCGCGCGCATCCCGTCGACCTCGAACGCCGCGCAGGTCGCCGCGATCTGCCGCAACGCCCCGTCGCCCAGGGTCACTTGGGGGAGCAGCGCGCGAGCCGCCACGACCCGGTCCCGCAGCGCGGACTCGTCCTCGCGCCAGCGGCCGGCGAAGCCCTCGGGATCGTCGTCGTACGCCAGACGCCGACGCACCACTTCGACGCGCTGGTTGGTCTCGCGGGAGGCGGCCACCTCGACGGTGAGCCCGAACCGGTCCAGCAACTGCGGCCGCAGCTCGCCCTCTTCGGGGTTCATCGTGCCGACGAGCAGGAAGCGGGCGGCGTGCCGCACGGAGACGCCCTCGCGCTCCACGTACGAGGCGCCCATCGCGGCGGCGTCCAGGAGGAGGTCGACCAGGTGGTCGTGGAGGAGATTGACCTCGTCGACGTAGAGGATGCCGCGGTGCGCGTCGGCGAGCAGGCCGGGCTCGAAGGCCTTCACGCCCTCGGCGAGGGCCCGTTCGATGTCCAGGGCGCCGACGAGGCGGTCCTCGGACGCGCCGACCGGCAGCTCGACCATCCGCGCCGGACGCGCGGTGGCACCGCCCGACTCGTGCGGGCCGTCCGGGCAGTTGGGGTCCGGGGCCGCCGGATCGCACGAGAAGCGGCACCCGGCGACGACCGGCACCTCGGGGAGCAGCGCCGAGAGCGCGCGCACGGCGGTGGACTTGGCGGTGCCCTTCTCCCCCCGCACGAGCACACCGCCCACGGCGGGCGACACCGCGTTCAGCAACAGCGCGAGCCGCAGGTCGTCCTGGCCGACGAGGGCGGTGAACGGATAGGGGGTGGTCACAGGGCCTCCTTGATGCGGTGGTGCGGGGCGGCGCTCACGACGGCGCTCATGACGGCTCGCGTGACGGCGCTCACGAAGGGGCTCCGGGCGCGATGAACGGCAGCCCGGCCGGCGCGCCGTGCTCGATCAGGTCCAACAGGCCGTCCGTGTCCGCGTGTTCTTCGATCAGGTCGCCGAGAAGGTCGAGCTGTTCCTCGCGCAGTGACCCGAAGCTGGTGTCCGGCGCGGGCACGAAACGGCGCCCCGCGGCCCGGGCGACCTCGGTGAGGAACCGGCGCCGGAACGCGTCGCTCTCCAGCGACCCGTGCCAGTGCGTGCCCCACACCTCGCCGACCCGGCAGCCGTCCAGGAACGGCTCGCCGCCCAGGACATCGGCGACCCCGTGGTGGATCTCGTACCCCTCGACGGGCTCGCCGAGGGCCTCGCCCACCGGCCGGGCGAGGGTCTTCTCGCGCGCGAACCGCACCCGTACCGGCAGCAGCCCGAGGCCGTCCACGGAGCCGGCCCGCGACTCGACGTCGTCCTCGATGTGCTCGCCGAGTACCTGGAAGCCGCCGCAGATCCCGAGCACCGGCCTGCCCTCGGCGGCGCGGCGCGCGAGGGCGTCCGCGAGGCCGCGCTCCCGCAGCCAGGCCAGCGCCCGCACGGTCCCGCGGGTGCCCGGTACGACGACGAGGTCGGCGTCGACGAGCTCCTCGGCCCGATCCACGAACCGCACGACGACACCCGGCTCGGCGGCCAGCGCGTCCACGTCCGTGAAGTTGGACATCAGCGGCACCGCGCACACGGCGACCCGCAGCACGTCCTCGCCGACCGGCGGGGCGACCACGGACTCCCGTACGGCACCGCGCAGGGAGACCCGCAGCCCGTCCTCCTCGTCGATGCCGAGCCCGTGCTGGAACGGCAGCACCCCGAAGGTGCGCCGCCCGGTGAGCCCGAGCAGCATGTCGAGGCCGGGTTCGAGGAGGGAGACGTCGCCGCGGAACTTGTTCACCAGATAACCCGCGACGAGCTCCTGGTCGGCCGGGCTCAGCAGCGCGGTCGTGCCGAAGAACGACGCGAACACCCCGCCCCGGTCGATGTCCCCGACCACCAGGACGGGGAAGCGGGCGGCGCGCGCGATGCCCATGTTCACGATGTCGGTGCGCCGCAGATTGATCTCGGCGGGGCTGCCCGCTCCCTCGCAGATGACGGCGTCGTACGTGCTGCGCAGTTCCTCCAGGCAGCCTACGACGGTGTCCAGCAGCTGCGCCTGCCGCCCGCCGTGGTAGCCGCGCGCACTCATCTCGCCCACCGGCTTGCCCATCAGGACGACCTGGCTGGAGCGGTCGCCGCCCGGCTTGAGGAGTACGGGGTTCATCAGCGCGGTCGGCTCGACGCGGGCGGCCTGCGCCTGCATGGCCTGCGCCCGGCCGATCTCCGCGCCCTCGCGGGTGACGAAGGAGTTGAGGGACATGTTCTGCGCCTTGAACGGCGCGACGGACACGCCCTTGCGGGCCAGCCACCGGCAGATGCCGGCGGTGACGACGCTCTTCCCGGCATCCGACGTGGTCCCGGCGACCAGCAGTCCACCGCTCATGCTTTCCCTCTCCCTGACCTCGCCGACCGCACCGACCTGGCCGAGCGCAGCGACATCACCGACCGCAGCGCCCAGCGGGCGCCCACCACCGTTCCCAGGGCGAGCAGCCCGACGCGCCGGGACAGTTCGGCGGCCCGGTCGATGTCGGCCACCCGCACCTCGCGCCCCGCCCCGTTCAGCACCGGCCGGTGCTCGACCCGCCCCCCGTACGAGAGGGTCCCCCCGAGCCGGACGCCCAATGCCCCGGCGAAGGCCGCCTCGACGGGTCCTGCGTTGGGGCTCGGGTGCTTGCCCGCGTCGTCGCGCCAGGCGCGCAGGGCCCCTCGCGGCGCGTCCCCGGCGAGCGCCGCGAGCCCCGCGGTCAGCCGCGCCCCCGGCCACCCGAAGACGTCGTCGAGCCGGGCGGAGGCCCAGCCGTACCGCCGGTAGCGGGCCGATCTGTGCCCCACCATCGCGTCCAGCGTGTTGACGGCCCGGAAGGCGACGAGGCCGGGCACCCCGGCGAGCGCGCCCCACACGAGCGCCCCCACCACCGCGTCGGAGGTGTTCTCCGCGACGGACTCCACCACGGCCCGCGCGATGCCGTCCGCGTCCAGCGCCTGCGGGTCCCGCCCGCACAGATGCGGCAGCCGCTCCCGCGCGACCTCGACGTCCCCGGCCGCCAGCGCCCCGCCGACGGCCCGCGCCTCCCGGCCGAGCGAGGTGCCGCCGACGACGGCCCAGGTGGCGGCGGCGGTCAGCGCGACGGATCCGGCACGTGAACGGCGTACGAGCGTGGTGGCCAGCGCAGCGGCACCCGCCGCGCCCCCGGCGCACACCACGGTGTGCAGCGCGCCCCAGCCGCGGTGGTCGCGCCAGAGCGTGCGTTCGACGGCGGCGGCGGCACGGCCGAACGCGGCGACCGGATGGCCCCGGCGGGGATCGCCGAGCAGCAGGTCACCGAGGAGGCCGGCGGCGGCGCCGTACGCGAAGTCGCGATCGGCACTCACGGGGTCAGCCCGTCGCCGCGCTGAGGAGCGAGCTCGTACTCAGGGGGAGGGGCGGCACCGGGCGGCCGAGCATGGCGATATGTCCTCACTCAGGGTGTCCGCGCCCTGGTTCGACGTGATCGGCGGCGAGAGTTCCTGGCTCGCGGGGAGGGACTCCCCGGTGACAGTGGCGGGACCGCGCCGGATTCGCACCGGCTTCCTCTTCTGCCGCCGTGGTTGGCCCCGGCAGTCCACCACGGCCCGCGAAGGCCCGTCAACTCGCCGTTGACCTGCGGCGGGAGAGTGTGTTGGGGCCCACATGCGGGGTCCGCGCGCGAGGTCCCCACCGGGTCCGGGCACGCACGTGGGGCGCGGAGCGTCCGTACGCTCCGCGCCCCACGAGGAAAGGCTGCCGTCGGGAGACGGTTCAGGCGACGATCAGGAAGATGCCGTACGCCACCGCCGCCGCGCAGAGCGCGAAACAGGCGTACGCGCCGGTGCGCGCCACGGCCGCGGAGCCACCGGTGGAGGCGGCCGCCGACTCCTGCTTGGAGAGGCCGACGATGCCGAGGGTGAACAGGCCCACCAGGGCCACGGTCACCGCGAGGCTGACTCCGAACACGGAGCCGAGAGCTGCCCAGTCGATGCTCATGCTGGTCTGTCCTTACACGGTCGCGGGCCGGGCGGGGTCCGCCATGGCACCGGTCGTGGTGGTGGTCGGGGCCGAGACGGTGGCCTTGACGGGGGCGCCCGGCAGGACGGAGGCGGCCATCGCGCCCACCGGGGGCGGGGTGACGGCGGCGATCGCGGTGGTCACGACGCCCGCGGGCTCGGCGGCCGGGGTGTCGCCGGAGCGGATCTCGTCGTCCGTGACGTTGGTGTGGTCGACGGAGTCGCGGCGGGACAGGGCCCAGATCACGCTCGCCCCGGCGATCAGGAGGGCCGCGGTGGCCGCGACGCCCCAGGGGCCCTGCTTGGTGAGGAACTCGGCGCCCGCGCCGACCAGACCGGCGGCCGGCAGGGTCAGGCCCCACGCGACGAACATCCGGGTGGCGGTCGACCAGCGGACCACGCCGCCCTTGCGGCCGAGGCCCGCGCCCATCACGGCGCCCGAGCAGACCTGGGTGGTGGAGAGCGAGAAGCCGATGTGCGAGGAGGCGAGGATCGCCGTCGCGGCGCTGGTCTGGGCGGCGAAGCCCTGCTGGGGCGCGAGGTCGGTCAGGCCCTTGCCCATCGTGCGGATGATGCGCCAGCCGCCGAGGTAGGTGCCGAGCGCGATGGCGACACCGGCCGAGACGATCACCCACATCGGGGGGTTGGCGCCGGGGTTCAGGACGCCGCCGGTGATCAGGGCGAGCGTGATGATGCCCATGGTCTTCTGCGCGTCGTTGGTGCCGTGGGCCAGCGAGACGAGTCCCGCCGAGGCGATCTGGCCCGCGCGGTAGCCCTTGGCGGTGGCCTTCTGGTCGGTGTTGCGGCCGATCCGGTACGTCAGGCGGGTGGCCAGCGTCGCGGCGATGCCGGCCACCAGCGGGGCCGCGACGGCCGGGATGAGGATCTTGGTGACGACGGTGCCGCCGTTGATCGACGACCAGCCCATCGACATGACCGCGGCGCCGATGAGGCCGCCGAAGAGCGCGTGGGAGGAGCTGGAGGGCAGGCCCACCAGCCAGGTCAGCAGGTTCCAGAGAATCGCGCCGACGAGCGCGGCGAAGATCACCTCTGTCTTGAGGCCGTCCTCGTTGACGATGCCGCCGGAGATCGTCTTGGCGACCTCCACGGAGAGGAAGGCGCCGACGAGGTTGAGCACGGCGGACATGGCCACCGCCGTCTTGGGCTTGAGAGCGCCGGTCGAGATGGTCGTCGCCATCGCGTTGGCAGTGTCGTGGAAACCGTTCGTGAAATCGAACACGAGAGCGGTGACGATCACGATCCCGAGGAGAAGCGTGATGTGTTCCATTTACCCAGGCTTCTGTTGGACGTCAGTGGCACAAGGAACGTAGGCAATCCGGGTGAACGGAAAGTGAACTGGGCCGGGCGGTGCGGTGACCCAAAGCGGAGTGCCCATGCCCCGGGTAGTACAGCGGTAGGACAGGTGTCCGACATCGATCGTACGGAGCGGTGTCGGGGGACCCGCAAACCGACCGGAGTGTCGGGCTCCGCCATCCGGCGGCGCACCCCGCACGGACCGCCCGCCCCGGGCCGCCCCCGGCCCGCCGCCGCACCGTTGAAGAGATCCTGATCACCCGGCAGGATCCCCGCATGACTGAGCAGCGGCACACCGACGCCACCGAGGACACCGGCGCCACCAAGGGCACCGACGACACCGGCGCCACCGACGATGCGGTGACGCGCGACGCGCTCGGCCGCGCCTGGGACGAGCTGGTCGCTACGGCCCGCAGGACCGTGACGGACGGCCTGGTCGTCGGCACCTCCGGGAACGTCTCCGTACGGGTCGGCGACACCGTCCTGGTCACCCCGACCGGCGTCCCGTACGACCGGCTGCGCCCCGATGACGCCGTCGGCGTCGACCTCGAAGGACGCCAGGTGCTCGGCGCCCTCACACCCACCAGCGAACTCCCCATGCACCTCGCCCTCTACCGCGCCACGGACGCGCGGGCGGTGGTGCACACCCACGCCGTGCACGCCACGGCCGTGTCGCTGCTGGTCACCGAGGTCCCCGCGGTCCACTACATGACCGCCGCCCTCGGCGGCCCGGTGCGCGTCGCGCCCTACGCGCTCTACGGCACCGAGGAACTGGCGAGCGCCATGCTCGGCGCCCTGCGCGAGCGCACCGGATGCCTGCTCCGGAACCACGGAACGGTCACTTACGGAGCCGGCCTCGCCCAGGCGTACGACCGCACGGCCCAGCTGGAGTGGATGTGCCGCCTCTGGCTCACCGCCGCCGCGCTCCCCGGCCGCACCCCGGCCCTCCTCTCCCCGGACCAGCTGCGCGAAGCGGAAGGAAAACTGAAGGGGTACGGACAGTCCGCCAACTGAGCTGTTCGCTCACCCCGCGGGCACCGCCCACTGGCTTCGCGGGCCTCGCCCCCGGACACTGGGACGGTGCGCCCAGCCAAAGCGACGGCAGCGGCCGTCACCGCAGTCACAGCCGCCCTCGGGACGGCCGCAGCCGCCATCGCGGCGGGCCGGTTCGCCAGCGACGCCGCCCTCAAGGCGCCCGTCGGGCGTCCCCTGCCGACCGAGCCCCGTCTGACCGTGCACGCCACGGCCGCGGGCCAGGTCACCTTGACCCGCGCCCTCGCGAGCCGCCGCCCCGGCAGATACGGCCTGAGCGGCCCCGGCACCCACGCGATCGTCGGCCCCGTCCTGGACGCCGCCCCGCACGAGGCCGACACGGTCGTACGCCGCCTCGAAGCCGTCACCCACGGCTCCCTGGACCCCGGCGCGCGCGTCTGGCTCACCCCACAGGTGTACGTCGGCGACCCGCGCTCCGCGCTCGGCATCGATTACGAGGACGTCGTCGTGCCCGGCGAACTCGGCGCCCTGCCCGCCTGGTTCGTGCCCGCCGCCCGCGACACCTGGGTCATCACGGTGCACGGCCTCGGCACCACCCGGGAACACCCCATGGTCGTGATGGACTTCCTGCGCCGGCTGCGGGTCCCCGTCCTCGACATCGGCTACCGCGGCGACCCGGGCGCGCCCCGCTCCCCGGACGGTCTCGGCCACCTCGGCGAGACCGAGTGGCGCGACCTGGACGCCGCCATGCGGCACGCCGTGCGCAACGGCGCCGGGCGGATCGTCCTGCACGGCTGGTCCACCGGCGCCGCCATGTGTCTGCACGCCGCCGCGCACTCGGCGCTGCGCGACCGCGTCAGCGGACTCGTCCTCGACTCCCCGGTACTGAACTGGGAATCCACCCTGCGCGCCCTCGCCGGCGCCCGCCGCACCCCCGGACCGCTCCTTCCGCTTGCGGTCCGCGCGGCCCAGGGGCGGACCGGGCTGCGCGGCGACCGCATCCTCGCGGCGGCCGGCGCCGGGATGCCGAAGGTCCCGACCCTCCTGGTGCACGGCCCCGACGACGTGGTCGCCCCCTGGGCGCTCTCCCGCCAACTGGCCGCCCGGCGCCCGGACCTGGTCACCCTGCACTCCGTGCCGGACGCCCCGCACGGCGCCATGTGGAACGCCGACCCGAAAGGGTACGAAGAGGTGCTGCGGCGCTTCCTCACGCCCCTGGTCTGAGCCCTGCACCCGCATTCCGTTTGGGTTTTCGGACCGTCAACAGGAAGACTGTTCCCGTGACGTCCCGTACCCCGCGCGACTCCAGGCTCCGACTTGTCCGCGCGCCCTACCCGAGGGCCGAAGAGCGAGGAGAGGCCCGGCGCGACGCAACGCGCCCCCTCTCGGCCGCCCCCGGCGCGATGAGCAACCGCCGCACGCGCCGCCCCGCGCCCCGGCCACCCGAGGGCACACCCGCCCCCGCGGAGCTGGCCGGGGCGGCGCGCGTCCGGCTCGCCGACGCCGCGCGGGTCGCCCGCTGGGCGGACGCCGCGCTGCGCCCCGGCCCGGACGGCACCCCGGGCACGCCCGACGGCAAGGGCACGCTCTCCGACGCCACGGCCGAACGGGCCGCCGCCGAGCTGGGCCTGACCGCCGCTCAGATCCGCGCCGACTGGGACACCGCACGCCTCGCCGGCCTCGTCGAGGTGCACGGCGACGTCGCCCGCCCCGGCTGGCGGCTGCGCGCCTGGGACCGCGACGACACCGCCGTACTGCGCGGCTGGGTCGCCCTCTTCGACGCCTGGTCGCTGGCCCACCCGGCGCCGGACGACCTGGCCCCCGCGGCCGTCGCCGAGGTCGTCGAGGCCATGCCGCAGGTCCTCTCACTGCTCCAGCTCTCGGCCGGCCCCGTGCCCGTACCGCAACTGCTCGACCTCCTGGACCAGCGCGTCACCGAGCTGCGCACCGAACGCTGCGAGATCCCCTACGGCCCGCAGCCCGACCCCGCCGCAGCGGCCGACACCCCGCAGGACACCCCGCAGGACGCCCCGCTCCCCGCGCTGCTCGACTGGGCCCTGCACGGCCTCGCCGCCGTCGGCGCGCTGACCTGGGCCGACGGCCAGGCCACGCTCACCCCGCTGGGCAGCTGGGCGGTCTGGGTCAAGCTGGAGCAGATCTGCGTCGCCGCGCAGAGCCCCGCCGGGCACATCGAGCAGGCCGCCGAGGACATGCTGCGCGGCTGCGCCCGGCTGCGTCCCAACGCGGCCCGCGCCGAGTACCGCGCCTGGCTCGCCGCCCGCACGGTGGGCGGCGCGGTCACCGAACTGCTCACCGCGGCACGCGGCGAGGACGCCCTGCTGCGCGGCCTGGCCTTCGAGGCGCTGCGGGTGGTCGGCGCCCCCGCCGAGGCAGAGGTCAGGGCGGTCGTCGATGAGCCCTCCCTGCGTCCCTACGCACTGCTCTGGCTCGCCGAGCAGGAGGGCGCCGACCCCGAGGACGTCCACCTCGTGCTGACCCGCGAGGAGACCACCTGGCTGTGGGTCGACACCGCGGCGGCCGTCGCGGACCACGGCGAGACCCAACTCCTCGTACGGCACCTGGAGTCGGCGGTCCAGCCCACCGTGCCCGCCCTCCTCGACGAGGTGCGCCGGGTCGGCCACCCCAGGACCGTGCAGGTCCTGGTCGCCCTGGCCGCGGCCCACCCGGACCCGGCGCTCGCCAAGGCGGTGCGCCGCGCGGCCTTCCAGGTGCACACCGGCGGGGAGTGAGCGGGCGTCAGCCCCGGGTGTCCGGGGCGTACGTGCCGAAGCTCCACACGTTGCCCTCGGCGTCCCGGGCCAGGTAGTCCCGCGCGCCGTAGTCCTGGTCCGTCGGGGGCATCAGGATCTCCGCGCCGTGTTCCTTCGCCCGCCGGTGGTGGGCGTCGACGTCGTCCACCACGATGTAGACGCCGCACGGCCCCGCGTCGCCCATCGCCCGGTCGAAGACTCCGCCCCTGCCCTTGGAGCCGAGCATCACCGCGCCGTTGCCCTGCGCCAGTTCGGCGTGCATGACGCTGCCGTCCTCGCCCTCGTACACACTCAGCTCGGTGAAGCCGAATGCCTCCGTCAGCTGCTTGATCGCGGCCTTGGCGTCCGCGTACAGCAGGGTGGGGAAGACGCTCGGCCGTCCCGCGGTGTCGCCTGCCATGCCGATCACTCCGTCCAGATGTCTCATGCCGGATGTGCTGGATGTCCTGTGCCGGATGTCTCGGCGGTGTCAGCGGAAGGTGTCGCACTGTGCCATGTCGCCGCTGCGGTAGCCCTGGTAGAACCACTGCTGGCGCTGCTCGGCGGAGCCGTGGGTCCAGGACTCCGGGGTGACCCGGCCCTGGAACTTCTCCTGGATCCGGTCGTCGCCCACCGCGGCCGCCGCGTCGAGGCCGTCCCGGATGTCGGCGTCGTCGAGGCTGGTGATCAGCGGCTTGCCGGTGCGCTCGTCCGGGCTGCGGGTCGCGTGCCGGGCCCAGACCCCCGCGTAGCAGTCGGCCTGCAGCTCGACCTTCACGGCGT
This sequence comes from Streptomyces sp. NPDC005863, assembly GCF_042871345.1. NCBI lineage: Bacteria > Bacillati > Actinomycetota > Actinomycetes > Kitasatosporales > Streptomycetaceae > Streptomyces > Streptomyces sp. NPDC005863. The sequence goes on from NZ_JBIAII010000011.1 coordinate 181,830, forward strand.
TGCTGTCGCGCCCGGTGCGCCCGTCCTGGGAGCGCCCCAGGGTGCCCATCAGGTTCTGCACGTGGTGCCCGTACTCGTGGGCCACCACGTACGCCTGCGCGAACGGACCGCCGCTGGAGCCGAACTTGGTCCGCAGGTCGTCGAAGAAGCCCAGGTCCAGATAGACCTTCCGGTCGCCGGGGCAGTAGAACGGCCCGACCGCCGACGTGGCGGTGCCGCAGGCGGTGTTCACGCGGCCGGTGAAGAGATAGGTCCGCGCGGGGGAGTACGTGCCGCTGCGCCGCTGGAACTCCGGACGCCAGTAGTCCTGGAGGCTGTTGACCACCGCCACGATCCGGCAGTCCTCCTTGCTGTTGGCGTCCCGCCCCGTGTGGCAGCTCTGCTGCACCTGGTCGAGCGACGAGGACGAGACCGCGGGCTCGTCGTTGCCGGAGGAGAGCCCGAGCTGGTCGGGGCCCACTCCGAAGAACAGCCCGAGGAGCAGCGCGATCAGACCGGCCACGCCGCCGCCCACCGTCGCCCGGCCACCGGGGATCCGACCGCCGCGCGCATCCTGGACCTCCGAGGTGTCCAGATCGGCGTCGTCGTCGAACTGCATGGGCGCACCCCTCTGCCGCGCATCCGGGACGGCACGCGCCGCCCCGCACCGGGCTCCCGGCCACTTCATCCTGATACGTCCCCGGTCGGCGGGCGCCGGACGGAGGTCCGAACGGGGGACGCGGACCACCCCGCACCGTGTCGCCCCGCCGCCGGACGGCCCGCCCCGACCCCCGCCGCTACGCTCTGCGCCTGATCCGTGGGCAGTGGTACCGAAGGGGGGCGTCATGTCCGCTCTGCCGCTCGACGCGGCCGGCCTGCCGCACGAGGCGTCCGGCGCGCGCTCCTGCCTGCCCGCGCCGGTCCGCCGCGGCGTCCGCGTCGCGCTCCCCGTGGCGCTCGCGCTCCTCGCGCTGCCGCTCGTCACCGCCGCCCACCACGCCCGGCCCGCCCCCTACGGGGACCGCCTCACCGTCCACACGCGCGCGGCGGGGACCGGCACGGAACCGGGCCTGCGCACCCGGGGCCGGGCGGTCGAGGCGTACGACACCGTGGGCGGCGGCCCGCGCTGGACGTACACGCGCGCGGGACGCCGTCCGGTGACCGTGCTGCCCGCGCCGGGCCACGCCCTCACGCTCTGGGACGACGGCATGGTCACCGACACCGCGCGTGCCGACGGCAGCTCGGTGCGCTGGCACCGCGCCATCCCCGAGAGCGCGCCCTGGCTGCGCGGCCCGGCCGCGCGCGGCGGCGCCGGGGTCCTGCAGCCGCTCACCCCGGGCGCCCGCATGCTGGCCGTCGTCACCCCGCACCGCATCGCCGCCTACCGCACCGCCGACGGCGATCTGCGCTGGGTGCTGCCCGCCCGCCGGGGCTGCGCCTTCGAACCGGCGCGTTCCGTGCGTCACGGTGCGGCCCTGCTGCTCGCCCAGCCCTGTACGAGCGCCACCGCGGCATGGACCGCGCAGGTCATCGCGGTGGACGACTACGGCAGAATCGTTCCGGGGCGCACACCGCTCGGCAACGGGGACGTCCGGCGGGGCGCCGGGCGCGGCCCTCGCCCAGAAAAGTAGTTGCGACGGCCCGTTAGACTGGCTGCCATGGCAGCTCCTCTCCTCAGTTGGACGGCATAGCCACCGGTCCCGAGCACCTCAGTCGTCCCACTCGCCGTCCACTCTGTTCAGGAGTACCCCCGTGATCACCGCTTCCGGCATCGAGCTGCGCGCCGGCGCCCGCATCCTCATCGAGAACGCCACCTTCCGCATCGCGAAGGGCGACCGCATCGGCCTCGTCGGCCGCAACGGCGCGGGCAAGACCACCCTCACCAAGTGCCTGGCCGGTGAGGGCATCCCGGCGGGCGGCACGATCTCCCGCTCCGGAGAGGTCGGCTATCTCCCGCAGGACCCCCGCACCGGCGACCTCGACGTGCTCGCGCGCAACCGCATCCTCTCCGCCCGCGGCCTCGACGTACTGATCCGCAAGATGCGCGAGAACGAACAGCGCATCGCGAACGGCGCGGGCGCCACCCGCGAGAAGGCCCTGAAGCAGTACGAGCGCCAGGAGACGGAGTTCCTCACCAAGGGCGGGTACGCCGCCGAGGCCGAGGCCGCCACCATCGCCGCCGCGCTGAACCTCCCCGACCGCGTGCTCGGCCAGCCCCTGCACACGCTCTCCGGTGGTCAGCGCCGCCGCATCGAGCTGGCCCGCATCCTCTTCTCGGACGCCGACACGCTCCTCCTGGACGAGCCGACCAACCACCTCGACGCGGACTCGATCGTCTGGCTGCGCGACTACCTGAAGACGTACCGCGGCGGCTTCATCGTGATCTCCCACGACGTGGACCTGGTCGAGACGGTGGTCAACAAGGTCTTCTATCTGGACGCCAACCGCGCCCAGATCGACGTCTACAACATGGGCTGGAAGCTCTACCAGCAGCAGCGCGAGTCCGACGAGAAGCGCCGCAAGCGCGAGCGCCAGAACGCCGAGAAGAAGGCCGCGACGCTGCACTCGCAGGCCGACAAGATGCGCGCCAAGGCCACCAAGACCGTCGCCGCCCAGAACATGGCCAAGCGGGCCGACAAGCTCCTCGCGGGCCTGGAGGCGGTGCGCCAGAACGACAAGGTCGCCAAGCTGCGCTTCCCCGAGCCCTCGCCGTGCGGCAAGACGCCGCTGATGGCCGAGGGCCTGTCGAAGTCGTACGGCTCGCTGGAGATCTTCACCGACGTCGACCTCGCCATCGACAAGGGCTCGCGCGTGGTCATCCTCGGCCTCAACGGCGCGGGCAAGACCACCCTGCTGCGGCTCCTCGGCGGCGCCGAGAAGCCCGATACCGGCCAGGTCATCGAGGGCCATGGCCTCAAGCTCGGGTACTACGCGCAGGAGCACGAGACCCTCGACCCCGAGCGCACGGTCCTGGAGAACATGCGCTCGGCCGCCCCCGACCTCGACCTGGTCGAGGTGCGCAAGACGCTCGGCTCGTTCCTCTTCTCCGGGGACGACGTCGACAAGCCGGCCGGCGTGCTCTCCGGCGGCGAGAAGACCCGGCTCGCGCTGGCGACCCTGGTCGTCTCCTCGGCCAACGTCCTCCTCCTCGACGAGCCCACGAACAACCTCGACCCGGCCAGCCGCGAGGAGATCCTCGGCGCGCTGCGCACCTACAAGGGAGCGGTCGTCCTCGTCACCCACGACGAGGGCGCGGTGGAGGCGCTGCAGCCGGAGCGGATCATCCTGCTGCCGGACGGCGTCGAGGACCTGTGGGGCCAGGACTACGCGGACCTGGTCGCCCTCGCCTGACGCGGCGGCGTTCCCGGACGCCCCGGCCCGGGGCGTCCACCGCGCTTGATCGAATGGCTGATCCACTGGGTATGGATCATTCGGCCGATCCGTGATCCCTCATCTGTGTGAGCTCTCCTCGTACCGAGGTGTGTCATACACGGATTTCGGCGGTGACCTGCGCAGAAGTCTCCCCCTCCGCTTGGCGCCTCTCTGACCTGCGGGTTCTCTGTGTCGCTTCGTCGAGCGAACGAAATTCGGCGCGCGGAATCGTTAATTCCGCTCGTGTTCGCCGCTTATGGAGCGACAAACCTCGGCGTATGGACCTTGTCGAATGGGTGGCCAGGAAGCCCGCGAGGGGTGATCATGAGAAGTCCAGAGCGCACTTCCCATGAGGAGGCACGGGTGGCCGAGACTCTGAAGAAGGGCAGCCGGGTAACCGGCGCCGCGCGCGACAAGCTCGCGGCAGACCTGAAGAAGAAGTACGACGGCGGTGCGAGCATCCGGGCGTTGGCCGAGGAGACCGGCCGTTCGTACGGTTTTGTGCACCGCATGCTCAGTGAGTCCGGCGTCACGCTGCGGGGACGCGGCGGGGCGACGCGAGGCAAGAAGGCCGCCGCCGGCTGACGGCGGGCGGCAGGCTGTCCCATGCTCCGATGGTGACCACCCGGTCGGCCGGTACTTCGGCCGGGTGGTTACTGTGCAGTCACTTACGGGCGCTCCCGCGCGCCCGGTCCGACCGCACCCATCGGAGGCACCCATGGCTTCGCCCGACAGCGAGCTCGCACCGGTTCTCGACAAGGACGGCGTACGCCTCACCATCGACGAGGCCGTCGCCACGGTGACGCTGACCAATCCGGCCAAGCGCAACGCCCAATCTCCCGCGCTGTGGAGGGCGTTGACGGAGGCAGGTCAGCTGCTGCCGGGCAGCGTCCGTGTCGTGGTGCTGCGCGGTGAGGGCAAGTCCTTCTCCGCGGGCCTCGACCGGCAGGCGTTCACGCCCGAGGGCTTCGACGGCGAGCCGTCCTTCATCGATCTGGCGCGCGGTGAGGACGGCCTCCTCGACGCCACGATCTCCGAGTACCAGGCGGCGTTCACCTGGTGGCGGCGGAGCGACATCGTCTCCATCGCGGCCGTCCAGGGCCACGCCATCGGTGCCGGCTTCCAGCTCGCGCTCGCCTGCGATCTGCGGATCGCGGCGGACGACGTGCAGTTCGCCATGCGCGAGACCAGCCTGGGCCTCGTCCCCGACCTCACCGGCACCCACCCGCTGGTGGGGCTCGTCGGCTATGCCCGCGCGCTGGAGATCTGCGCCACCGGCCGCTTCGTGCACGCCGACGAGGCCGAGCGGGTGGGCCTCGCCAACCTCGTCGTGCCCGCGGACCAGCTCGACGCCGCCGCCAAGGATCTGGCCGCCGCACTCGTGGCCGCGCCCCGCGACGCCGTCATCGAGACCAAGGCACTGCTGCAGGGCGCCGCGGCCCGCTCGTACGAGGAGCAGCGCGTCGCCGAGCGCGCGGCCCAGGGCCGCCGCCTGCGGGACCTGGCGGGGCTCGACGACTGACCCTGGCCCCTGGGCCTTACGCGGACCGCGCGCCCCGCGCCGGACGGTGGCCGCCGGACTTGGGCGTCTGGCGGTGCCCTAGTTCCGGGCCGGGCCCGGAGCCTGTCGGGCAGGTCTCGGGGCGCTCCGCTTGGCGGTGCCGGTCCGTGGGCCTGGCGCGCCCCGCTCGGCGTGCCGGAGGGGGGCGTCGGCCTTGTGCGTCTGGCGTTGCCCTGTTCCGGGCTGGGGCTCAAGCCTGCCCGGCGGGTCTCGGGGCGCTCCGCTTGGTGGTGCCGGTCCGTGGGCCTGGTGCGCTCCGCTAGCCGGTGTCGGGCTGTGGCCGGCGGGCTCGCGTTGGGGCGTGGTCGGCTGGTCCTCCGGGGGACCGCTAGCCCACCTCGGTGACCAGTACCGCCACCGTCGGGTGGTCGGGGAGGGCCGCGCCTACTGCCGCTCGGACCGCGAGGGCCACGTCCAGGGCGCGGTGGCCGCTGCCCGTGGCCAGCTCCAGGCGTGCGTGGCGGCGCGGCAGCGTGTCCGTCGCCGGGTGCTCCTCCAGATGAACGGCGCCGCCGATCACCCCGGTCAGCCGGACCACTCCGGGCACCGCGAGGGCGGCCCGCGCGACGCGCGCCTCGTCGGCGTCGTCCGACCGCTCCGGGGGCGCGGACTCCGTCGGCGCCATGTGCGCGGGACCGGTCCGCGGAGCGGCGCCCGCGTCGGCGCCCTCGTCGAGCAGGCCCGTCACCGTCAGGTCGACCTCCTCGGCCGCCAGGCCGAGCCGGTGCGCCGCCGTCGTCAGCGCGGCCCGCAGCCGGTCCGCCGCCGCGGGCAGCGGTTCCGTGGCCACGGCCGTGAACTCCGCGGTGATCCGCAGCGGCCCCGGCGACAGCGCGCTCGGCGGCGCCGGCACCGCGGGCTCGACGGCGCGCCCCGGGTCGGCCTGAGCGATGCGCACCGTACCGAGCCGCACACCGGCGACCTTGTCAGCCATCCGGCGCAACGCGGTGTCCGCGGCCGATTCCGTCACCCACGCGCCGTCCTGCGCGCCGCCCAGTGGCAGGACCCGGCCGAGCCCCAGCTGTCGGCGTACCGCCTGCGTCCAACCCTCGCCCGTCATGGCTCCACCCTGCCGCATCCCGGGCGCGCGAGCGCGGGGCCGCGCTTACTGTGGGCGCAGAAGCAGCCTCATTCGACGGAGCACATCCCCTGTCGAAAGGAACGGGACGGCGATGACCGAGACCGGACAGCGCAAGGCGTCGCAGACGCTGGAGAAGGACTCCCCGAACCCGGGCGCGGCGAAGTCCGCGGGCGGAACGGGCGGCGGTGCCCCGGGCAGCCGGGGCCGCACCACCATCGCGGACGGCGTGGTCGAGAAGATCGCCGGCCTCGCGGCCCGCGACGTCGAGGGCGTGCACGCCATGGGCGGCGGCCTCGCACGGACCTTCGGGGCCGTGCGCGACCGGGTCCCCGGCGGCTCGAAATCCGTGACGCGCGGAGTGAAGGCCGAGGTCGGCGAGGTGCAGACCGCGCTCGACCTGGAGATCGTCGTCGAGTACGGCGTGGCGATCTCGGACGTCGCACAGGACGTGCGCGAGAACGTGATCGCGGCCGTCGAGCGCATGACCGGGCTCGAGGTCGTCGAGGTCAACATCGCGGTGAGCGACGTGAAACTGCCCGACGAGGACGATGACGACGAGCCCCAGGGACGCCTCCAGTAGGACGTCTCGTTAAGGAGCGCACGATGAGCATGGCCGTGATCGGCATGGTGGCCGGAATGGCTCTCGGGTTCGCCGGATACTTCGGTGGCTTCGGGGCGTTCCTGCTGGTGGCCGCCCTGGGCGCCATCGGTTTCGTGGCCGGGCGGTTCCTCGAGGGGGACCTGGAACCCGGCGACTTCTTCCGCGGCCGCGGCGACCGGCGGCGGTGAGCGGTGGCGGCACAGGTCGCGCCGGGTGAGCGCGGCGCGACCACCATCGCCGACCGGGTCGTCGCGAAGATCGCCGCGCAGGCCGCCCGCGAGGCGGTGGACGCGGTCCCGCCCGACGGCCCACCGCCGCGTGCCACGGTCTCCGTCCGCCACGACGAGGCCCGCGTCCGCGTCAGCCTCGAACTGGACTACCCCTGTGACATCGGCGGCCAGTGCGGCGCGGTGCGTCGCCATGTCGCCCAGCAGGTCAAGGAGTTGGCGGGGATGGACGTGCCCGAGGTGGCCGTCCAGGTGGAGCGGCTGCACTCGGCGCGGGTCCGCGCCGCGGCACACGGCGGGAGGACACGATGAGTGACCCCCGGGCGAGCGACGCGTACGAGGCGTACGACGCGGATGGCTCGGATGGCGCGGACGACACCGAGGGCGCGACCCAGCGCCTCCCGGTCATCGAGTCCGGAAGCACCCCCGTCCCCGACCGGCCGGGCGTCCCCGACCGGACGGGCGCCTCCGGCCAGTCGGACGATCTCGACGGGCCGGACGACACAGACCGTTCGGGCGCCCCCGACCGTTCGGGCGTCTCCGACCGGACGGGCGCCTCCGACCGGCCGGACTCCTCCGGCCAGTCGGACGACCTCGGCGGGCGGGACGACGCAGACCGTTCGGACGACCTCGCCGGGCGGGGCGGCGCATACCGTTCGGGCGCCCCCGACCGACCGGCCGACCCCGACCGTTCGGACGACGTCGACCGATCCGCCTCCGCGTCCGCCTACCAGCCACTGCCGACGCTCTCCGGCGACGACGGCAAGGCGGGCCGGTTCTGGTCCGCCCGCCGGGTGCCCGCGGCGATCGCCGCCCTGCTCGTCCTCGGCGGCTCCGGACTGCTCCTGTACGACATCGTCGCCGTACGGGCCGACCATCCGGCGATGCGCTGGCGGCGTGAACTGGCCCGCCAGCTCGGTGAGCGGCCGCTCGACGACACGGCCGTGCTCGTCGGCGCGGCCGTCGCCGCCGTCCTCGGGCTCTGGCTCCTGCTCCTCGCGGTGACGCCCGGGATGCGGTCCATCCTGCCGATGCGGCGCACCCATGCCGACGTGCGCGGCGGCCTGTACCGCGGCGCCGCCGCGACGGTGCTGCGCGACCGGGCGATGGACGTGCCCGGCGTGCAGTCCGTGCGGGTCCGCATGACGCGCTCCAAGGTGGCCGTGCGCGCCGTGTCGCACTTCCGTGAACTCGACGACGTACGCGGCGACTTGGATGCCACCTTGTCCGACGGCATCCGCGATCTCGGTCTGGCGCGGGACCCGGGCCTCTCGGTCCACGTGGCCCGGCCCGGCAGGAAGGGATGAGCGCCATGCTGCGCACGGTCAACCGGATCGTCCTCGCCCTGATCGGGCTCGTGCTGCTCGTCCTCGGCGGCTCCGTGCTCGCCGTCGGGCTCGGCGCGTCGCCGCCCTCCTGGTGGATCCACGACGGCCGGCACGACGTGCTGCTCCGCGCCGCCGACCGGACGCGGTGGCGGGACGAGGGCTGGTTCTGGCCCGCGGTCATCGCCGCCCTCGCGGTGTGTCTGCTGCTCGCGCTGTGGTGGCTCTCCGCCCAGCTGCGCAGGCGCCGCCTCGCGGAGGTCCTGGTGGCGACCGGGGACGGCGAGGGCGCGTCGCTGCGCGGCCGGGCCATGGAGAACGTACTGGCCGGGGAGGCCGAGACGCTGGACGGCGTCGACCGCGCCCGGGCCACCCTGACCGGACGGCGCGGCACGCCGCGGGCGCGCGTGCAGCTCGTCCTCGAACCCCACGCCGCGCCCGCCGACACGCTGCACCGGCTGTCCGACGAGACCCTCGCGCACGCCCGCGACTCGGCGGGCCTCGACGCCCTGCCGGCCACGGTGCGGCTGCGCGGCCTCAAGCACCGCGCGGAACGGGTGAGTTGACCGCGACGGGACCCGTACGCCTTCGGGCGCCGCTAAAAAGCGCCCGTGCGAAGCGCCGTCAGAAGCCGCTGCGCGAGCCGCCGTCCACCGGCACCATGACGCCCGTCAGATACGACGCGGCGGGCGAGAGCAGGAACGCCGCCGTGCGGCCGAACTCCTCCGGCGTGCCGTAGCGGCGCAGCGGGATGCCCGCCTCGTTGGCGGCGCGGGTGGCCTCCGGGTCGGGCGAGAGGCCGTCCAGCTGGCGCATCCGGTCGGTGGCGATCCGGCCGGGGAGCACCCCCACGACCCGGATGCCGCGCGGTCCGAGCTCGTCCGCGAGGGACTTGGCGAACCCCGCGAGCCCCGGGCGCAGCCCGTTGGAGATGGTCAGGCCCGCGATCGGCTCGTACACCGAGCCCGAGAGCACGAAGCCGATGACGCCGCCCTCGCCGAGCCCGGCGGCCGCGGCACGGGCGAGCCGCACGGCGCCGAGGAAGACGGATTCGAACGCGGCCTGCCACTGCTCGTCGGTGTTGTCCGCGACGAAGCCCGGGGCGGGGCCGCCGACGCTGATCAGTACGCCGTCGAAGCGGCCGAAGTGCTCACGGGCCGCGCCGATCAGCGCGTCCGCGGACGCCGGGTCGGCGTTGTCGGCGGCGACGCCCACCGCCCGCTCGCCGAGCTCGGCGGCGGCCTCGGCGACGGTCTTCTCGTCCCGGCCGGTGATCACGACCCGCGCGCCGTCCGCGACCAGCTCGCGGGCGGTGGCGTTGCCGAGGCCACGGGTGGCGCCGGTGACTACGTACACACGGTCCTTCAGTCCAAGATCCATGGCTCCTATCCTGCCGCGTCCCCGCCGAAGAGGGCGAGGGCGGTGTTGACGAGACCGATGTGGCTGAACGCCTGCGGGAAGTTGCCCAGCTGCAGACCCGATGCGGGGTCGAACTCCTCGGCGAGCAGCCCCACGTCGTTGCGGAGCGCGAGGAGCCGGTCGAACAGCTCGCGCGCCTCCTTCGTGCGGCCCGTCATGTGCAGGGCGTCCGCCAGCCAGAACGAGCAGACCAGGAAGACGCCTTCCTGGCCGGGCAGTCCGTCGATGACCGTCTGGTCGGCGGTGTAGCGGCGCAGGAACCCGTCGTTGCCGAGTTCGGCGTGGACCGCGTCGATGGTGCCGATGACGCGCGGGTCGTCGGGCGGCAGGAAGCCCACGCGCGGGATGAGCAGCAGCGAGGCGTCCAGTTCGACGGAGCCGTAGGACTGCGTGAAGGTGTTGCGGTCGGCGTCGTAGCCGCGCTCGCAGACCTCGCGGTGCACCTCGTCCCGCAGCCGGCGCCAGCGCTCGACGTCGCCGGGCAGCTTCGGGTTCTGCTCCAGGGCGCGCACCGTGCGGTCGGCGGCCACCCACACCATCACCTTGGAGTACACGAAGTGGCGCCGGGGCCCGCGCACCTCCCACAGCCCCTGGTCCGGCTCGCGCCACTTCTCATACAGGAACTCGAGCAGGGAGAGCTGGAGGTGCCAGGCGTGCGGCGGGGTGGCGAGGCCGGAGCGGTCGGCGAGGGCGAGCGAGTCGACGACCTCCCCGTACACGTCGAGCTGCAGCTGTTTGACGGCCTCGTTGCCGATGCGCACCGGGGCGGACTCCGCGTAGCCGGGCAGCCCGGGCAGCTCGTACTCGGGAAGCCGCCGCTCCCCGGAGAGGCCGTACACGATCTGCAGGTCGGCCGGGTCGCCCGCGACCGCCCGCAGCAGCCAGTCGCGCCACGCCTCGGCCTCCTCCGAGTAGCCGGCCGCGAGCAGCGCGCCCAGGGTGAGCGTGGAGTCGCGCAGCCAGCAGTAGCGGTAGTCCCAGTTGCGTACGCCGCCGGGCTCCTCGGGGAGCGAGGTGGTGGGGGCGGCCACGATGCCGCCGGTCGGGGCGTAGGTGAGGGCCTTGAGGGTGATGAGGGAGCGTACGACGGCCTCGCGGTGCGGGCCTTCGTAGCCGCACCGGGCCGCCCAGGCCTGCCAGTCCGCGAGGCTGTCGCGCAGGGAGTCGAACGGGTCGACCAGGGCGGGGCGCGGCTCGTGCGAGGGGTGCCAGGTCAGGACGAACGCGACCTTCTCGCCCTCCTCGACGGTGAACTCGGAGTGGGTGCCGAAGTCATGGCCCCAGGTGTGCACGGCCGGTTCGCTGCGCAGCCACACGGAGTCGGGGCCCGCCACCGCGATGCGGTGTCCGTCCCGCCGGCGCATCCAGGGCATGACGGAGCCGTAGTCGAAGCGGAGCCGCAGGGTGCTGCGCACGGTGACGCTGCCCTTGAGGCCCTCGACGATACGGATGACGTCGGGGGCGCGGTCGCGCTGCGGCATGAAGTCGGTGACGCGCACGGAGCCCTCGTCGGTCTCCCACTCCGAGTCGAGGACGAGGGAGTCGGGACGGTAGGCGCGCCGGGTGCAGGCACCGGCGCCCTTGGGTGCGATGCGCCAGTGGCCGTTCTCCTCGTCGCCGAGCAGCGCGGCGAAACAGGCGGCCGAGTCGAATCGGGGCAGGCAGAGCCAGTCCAGGGAGCCGTCCCTGCCGATCAGGGCGGCGGTCTGGTGGTCGCCGATGAGCGCGTAATCCTCGATGGGGTGATGCACGGGGAACGGCTTCCCGGGAAGGGGCCCGGCCAATCCGGGGCGCCCGGCGGGCGCGGACGGCCGGCCGGGGCGGCGCTCAGGCGTGCGCCGGAACGGTCTCCTCGGCGGGGGCCTGCGCGGCGGCCGCGCGGTCGCGCTTCTCCCTGCGGACCAGGACGACCCAGCCGATGGGCACGCCCGAGGCGAACAGCCACCACTGGACCGCGTACGCCATGTGCGGGCCGATGCCGCTGTGGTCGGGCTCGGCGATGAGTTCGGGGGTGCCGTCCTTGGGCTCCGGCGAGGTCTGTTCGACGTATCCGCCGAGGACCTGCTTGCCGAGGCTGTCGGCCTGCTGGCCGCTGCTGATCAGCATGATCTGACGGTCCGGCAGGCCGCGGACGTTCTTGATGCCGCTGGCCGCGGAGGTCTCGTCGGCCTTCAGGCGGCCGGTGATGGTGACCTCGCCCCTGGGGGCGGCGGGGATCTTGGGGAAGGCCGTCTGCGGGCCGTCGGCCGGGATCCAGCCGCGGTTGACGAGCAGGACCTTGCCGTCGTCGAGGACGAACGGGGTGAGGACGTGGAAGCCGACCTCGTCGTCGGCGTTGGTGCGCCGCCGCACGACGACCTCGTGCCGGGTGTCGTACGTCCCCTTGGCGCGCACCCGGCGGTACAGGTCCGCCTTGGGCACCTCGTGGCCCGGCGAGGTGATCTTCTCGGCCGGCACCGGGTCGGCGGCCAGCGCTTCGGTGACCCGCTGGTTCTGCGCGACGCGGTGCTCGTGACGGTGCAGCTGCCAGAATCCCAGCTCGACCATCACGGGGATGAGGACGAGGGCGATGAGGGTGAGGATCACCCACTGCCGGGTCAACAGGAAGCGGTACACCCCACGACCGTACCTCTAGGGCCGCGGGGTGTCGGGGGAGGGGTCGGGTCGGGATGGGCGGGGGCGCGGGGGACCGGCTCGGACGATGTCCGGCTCAGACGTTGTCGACGATGCCCACCCGTCCCTCCGCGCGCGAGCAGTGGGCGCCGCAGTACCAGTGGCCCTCCACCTCGACGCCCTGGCCGATGATGCGGCACCGGCAGTGCTCGCAGATGGGCGCCATGCGGTGGATGGCGCAGGAGAAGCAGTCGAAGACGTGCACCGCACCTTGTGCGTGCACCTCGAAGGACATGCCGTAGTCGTTTCCGCAGACCTCGCAACGTGCCATGCGCCACAGGGTGAAACGTTGCGGCGGTGCGGGGCGAGGGGTCGGCGGGCGAGTCGTGCGGCAATCACCCGTCTGACGCCCGGGGCGGCCCCGGGCGCCTGCGCGGGCGAGGAACGTCTGTGCGGTTACGCCTCCGTGGCGGGCGCCACGTCCTGGAGCAGCTGGCCGAAGGCGGCCTCGTCGATCACCGGGGTGCCGAACGAGCGCGCCTTGACGGTCTTGGAGGTGCCGGACTCCGGGTCGTTCGTCACCAGCAGGCTGGTGAGCCGGGACACACTCGTCGCGATGTGCAGCCCGGCGTCCACCGCCCGGTCCTCCAACAGTTCGCGCTCCACGGAGGTGTCCCCGGAGAACGCCACCCGCATGCCCTGCTTGAGCGGTTTGCCCGGTTCATAACGCCCCGGGTTCGGGTGCGGGCACGGCGGCCGCTTCCGCGAGGGGCGCCAACTCCCGGGCCGGTACGAGGAGACGGGCGTCGGCCCGGTCGCCTGGCGGACCACGCGGGCCGCGCCGTCGGACCACTCGGTGAGCGGCCGGCACTCCAGGAGCGGCAGCCGGACATTGCCCCCGGCCGCCGCGAGCAGACTGGGCCGGAACGCCTCGGCGAGCACCCGCGCGTCGTCCAGGGCGTTGTGCGCCTGGCGCTGTTCGACGCCGAAGTGCGCGGCCAGCGACTCCAGCTTGTGGTTGGGCAGCGGGAGGGCGAGCTCCTTGGAGAGCGCGATGGTGCACAGCCGCTGGCGGACGGGGGCCGTGCGCTGCGCACGCGCGTACTCCCTGGCGATCATCGACCAGTCGAAGACGGCGTTGTGCGCGACGAGGACGCGGCCGTCGAGGCGGCTCGCGAACTCCTCGGCGACGTCCGAGAAGAGCGGCGCGCCGGCGAGCAGCTCACTGGTGAGGCCGTGGATCCAGACCGGTCCGGGGTCGCGCTGCGGATTGACCAGCGTGTACCAGTGGTCCTCGATCTCGCCCCGGGCGTCCACCCGGTAGACGGCGGCCGACACTATGCGGTCGTCGCGGGCCAGGCCGGTGGTCTCCACGTCGACGACCGCGTACCCCGTTGGGTACGCGGCCGGCCAGGGGGCTGCGGACGCTGCGGTCGTGCGGTCTTCGAGCATGGTCCATGAGGATACGGGCCGCGACTGACAGTCAGGTCGCCGGTCCGAGCAGTCCCGTCACCAGAGCCCTGACCGAGGTGTCGAACAGCGCCTCCGGATCGACCGGTCCGGCCAGCGCGCGGGCGAGCGCGCCGTCCTCCTCCGCGGCCCGCGCGGTCCACAACTCCTCCTCGCCCGGGTGCTGCTCCGGGGCACGTTCGCGGTAGCGCTCGACCAGGACGTGGCCGACGACGTGCACCTGGACGGCGCGCACGGCCTCGGCGGCGCGGGCGCCGCGCAGCCCCGCCCGGTGCACCTCGTACACGAGGGTCCGCTGGGCGGGCAGGAACATCCTTTCGGTGAGGCCCCGTTCGTGGACCATCGCGACGAGGTGCGGATGGTCGAGGAGCTGATGGCGCAGGGCACGGGCCACCGCGGCGACGCGCTGCGCCGGGGTGCGGCCGGTGGCGCGGATCTCGCCGAGGTCGGCGAGGGTGCGTTCGACGAGGGCGTCCAGGAGCGACTCGCGGTTGCCGACGTGCCAGTAGATCGAGGTGACGGCGGCGCCGAGCTCGGCGGCCAGCGCCCGCATCGTGAGGGCCTCGGGGCCGTGCCGCTTGACCAGGCGCGCGGCGGCTTCGATCACCTGCTCGCGGTCCAGGTGCGGGCGCGGGCTCCGCGCTTCGACGCGCTCTGTCTCTTTACCCTTCACGGCTCCTGTTGTAACTGTGTTACAGAACCGCCGCAAGTCCCGGCCGCGGACCTGATTCCGCGCTGACGAAGGGTGGTACGACATGGCACGCGTTCGCTACGGGGCGCGCGACGAGGCGGAGATCGCCGCCGCGCGCACCGCGAGTTCCAAGCTCCCCGACATCTGGTCGACGGGGGTGGTGGCCGTCTGGGAGAGCGATCCGGACGCCGTGGCCGCGGTCCTGCCGCCGCCGCTGAAACCCACCGGGCGCCCCCTGGTGCGGGCGAACATCAGCAAGGTCGACCTGCCCGGCTATCCGCTGGGCGCGGGCTCGGTCGCCGTGGCCGCCGAGCACGCCGGCGTGGCGGGCTGGTATCCGCTGGTGATGCCGATGACCCACGAGCGGGCCCTGATCGGCGGGCGCGAGGTCTTCGGGGAGCCGAAGAAGCTCGGCGAGGTGGAGGTCGAGCGGGACGGCCTGGTGGTACGGGCCAGGCTCGCCCGGCACGGCATCGCGTTCGTGGAGGTGCGCGGCGCGGTCAGCGGTGAGCTGCCGCTGCCGGAGCCGACGCGCAAGACCGACTTCTACTTCAAGTTCCTGCCCGCCGTGGACGGTTCGGGCTTCGACGCGGACCCGGTGCTCGTGCACTGCACGCGCAACGAGAAGGTGCGCAAGCTGGAGGCGGTCACCGGCGACGTCGTGCTGCGCGAGTCGATGTACGACCCGGTGGCCGACCTGCCGGTGCGTGCGCTCGTCGAGCTCACCATCGGCGAGAAGACCTCCGACCAGCAGGGCAAGGTCGTCGAGCGGGTCAGCGCGCAGGCCCTGCTGCCCTACATCCACCAGCGCTACGACGACCCCGCGCAGATCCTCGACGGGCCGCCCGAGGGGAGCGCCTGATGGAGCTGCGCGCGGGACAGGTCGCCGTCGTCACCGGGGCGGCGAGCGGCATCGGACTCGCCCTGGCACGGCGGTTCGCGGCCGACGGTCTGAAGGTGGTCCTCGCCGACGTCGAGGAGAGCGCCCTGGAGAAGGCGGCCGCCTCGCTGCGGGAGGACGGGGCGAGCGTGCACGCGCGCGTGGTCGACGTCGGCTCGCGCGAGCAGGTCGTCGCCCTCGCCGACGCGGCGTACGACACGTTCGGCGCCGTCCATGTGCTGTGCAACAACGCGGGCGTCGGCTCGGGCGCCGAGGGCCGCATGTGGCAGCACGAGCCGAACGACTGGAAGTGGGCCTTCGAGGTCAACGTGTGGGGTGTCTTCCACGGCATCCAGGCCTTCGTGCCCCGGATGATCGCGGGAGGCGAGCCGGGCCACGTCGTCAACACCTCCTCCGCCGACGGCGGCATCGCCCCGCTGCCCACCGCCTCCGTGTACGCGGTCACCAAGGCCGCCGTGGTCACGATGACCGAGTCGCTGTACGCCCATCTGAAGGCGGAGCACGCGCGCGTGGGCGCCTCCGTGCTCTTCCCCGGCCCCCACATGCTCCGCACCGGCCTGTGGGAGTCGCACCGCAACCGGCCCGAGCGGTACGCCAAGACCCGCCCCCGCAAGAGCCCCTACCGCAGCCTCGACCAGTGGGAGACGGCGATGAAGGAGGCCGGCCAGGAGGTGGAGTTCACGCCCGTCGAGGAGGTCGCGGACTTCGCGGCGCGGGGCATCGCGGCCGGCCGCTTCTGGCTGCTGCCGCCGAGCGAGCACAGCGACCGGCAGATCGAGGCCAGGTCGCGCTCGATGCTCGACCGCGCGAACCCGGCGTATCTGGAGAGCTTCATTCTGGACTGAAGGGCACGTCATGACCGACCAGGACCCCTACCTGATCATCTCCTCCGACTGCCACGCCGGCCTCCCCACCGAGGAGTACCGGCCCTACCTCGACCGCCGTTTCCACCGGGACTTCGACACCTTCCTCGGCGAGCGCGACGCCCGCCGCGAGGAGGCCACCCGGCTCGGCATCCGCAACGACGCCTTCGCCGCCAAGTGGTTCCAGGACAACGAGGAGGGACTGCGCGGCGGCTGGGACGCCGCGCAGCGCCTCAAGGAACTCGACGGCGACGGCGTGGCCGCCGAGGTCGTCTTCCCCGACGCGGACGCCGTCGACAGCCGGACCGCCGCGCCCTTCGGCGTGGGCCTCGGCCTCTGTGGCGACCAGGACCCCGAACTCGGCATGGCGGGCGCGCAGGCGCACAACCGCTGGCTCGCCGAGTTCGTCTCCGAACATCCCGAACGGCACTGCGGGGTCGCCCTGTTGCCCGTCACCGGGGAGGTCGACAAGGTCGTCGCCGAGGTCCACCGGGCCAAGGAGTCCGGGCTCGGCGCGCTGATGATCCCCTCCATGTGGGTCGACAAGGCGCCCTACCACGACCGGCGTTACGACCCCGTGTGGGCGGCGGCCGCCGAGTGCGCGATGCCGCTGGTCACCCACTCCGGCGCGGCGCCCCGCCACGAGTACGGCGACCACCTCGGGATCTACGTCTCCGAAGTGACCTGGTGGCCCGCCCGGCCGCTGTGGTTCATGCTCTGGTCCGGCGTCTTCGAACGCCATCCCGGGCTCAAGTTCGGTGTCGCGGAGTCGGGTTGCTGGTGGCTGCCGAACCTCCTGTGGTTCATGGACCGGCTCTACCTGGGCGCGCACGGCGGCAAGAAGCTCTCCCCGTTCGCGGAGCTGAAGCGGCCGCCGCACGAATACCTGGACCGCCAGCTCTTCGTCTGCGCCACCAACACCAAGCGCCGCGAGCTCGCCCAGCGCTACGAGATCGGCGTCGACAACATCCTCTGGGGCAGCGACTTCCCGCACCCCGAGGGCACCTGGCCCGACACGCGCGCGTGGCTGCGGAAGACCTTCCACGACATCCCGGTGGCGGAGACCCGCCGCATGCTGGGGCTCGCCGCCGCCGAGGTCTTCGGCTTCGACACGGCGAAGCTCGCGCCGCTGGCCCGCCGCATCGGCCCGACACCGGCCGACCTCGGCCAGGCCACCGGGGGCGCGGCCCAGTCGGCCGTCGAGGCCTCCTGGGCGCGCTCGCGCGAGGTGGGCCGGCACTGGCTGACCGACCACGACTTCCCGGTACTGGGGGCGGACGCATGAGCGCACGGCACGGCACCGAGGACCGCTACACCGTCATCTCCGCCGACTGTCACGCCGGCGCCGACCTCCTGGATTACCGGCCCTACCTGGAGTCACGCCACCACGATGCGTTCGACGCGTGGGCGGCCACCTACGTCAATCCGTACGAGGACCTCCTCGCGGACACCGCCGACCGCAACTGGAACTCCGACCGGCGCGTCGCCGAGCTGGAGGCGGACGGCATCGTCGCCGAGGTCGTCTTCCCCAACACCATCCCGCCGTTCTTCCCCTCGGCGTCCCTGATGGCGCCCGCCCCGACCCGCGAGGAGTTCGAGCAGCGGTGGGCAGGCCTGCGCGCCCACAACCGGTGGCTCGCGGAGTTCTGCGCCGCCGCGCCGGGCCGCCGCGCAGGCGTCTTCCAGATCCTCCTGGGCGACGTCGACCGGGCCGTTGCGGAGATCCACCGCTCGGTGGAGGCGGGCCTGACCGGTGGCCTGATGCTGCCGGGCACCCCGCCGGGTTCGGGCCTGCCCGAGCTCCACTCGGCGGCCTACGACCCGATCTGGGCGGCCTGCGCCGACCTGGGCGTGCCGGTCAACCACCACGCCGGGTCGGCCTCGCCGCCGCTGGGCGAGGAGCCGGCCGCGCGCGCCGTCTTCATGGTCGAGACGACGTGGTTCTCGCACCGGGCGCTGTGGCACCTCGTCTTCGGCGGCGCCTTCCGCCGCCACCCCGGACTCCGCCTCGTCCTCACCGAACAGGGCTCGGGGTGGATACCCGGCGTCCTCGACATGCTGGACTACTACCACGGGCGGCTCGTCGCGGCGGCCAGGAAGGCGGACGGCCCGGACACGGCCGAGGCCAAGTTCGGCGCGGGCCTCGCCGACGCGATGGGCAAGGGCCCCTCCGAGGTGTGGCGCGACAACTGCTTCGTGGGCGCCAGCTTCATGCGCCCCCACGAGGCGGCCCAGCGCGAGCGGATCGGCCTCGACAAGATCATGTGGGGCAGCGACTACCCGCACGACGAGGGCACGTACCCCTACTCCCGCGAAGGCCTGCGCACCGCCTACGCGGGCCTGCCGAGGGAGGAGATCGCGGCCATGGTCGGCGGCAACGCGGCCCGCGTCTACGGGTTCGACCTGGCGCGGCTCGACAAGATCGCCGCCCGCGTGGGGCCCACGGTCGGCGAACTGGACGACCCCCTCAAGGAGCCGCCCGCCGACGCGACGAGCCCCGTCTTCGCCTCGGGGGCGTCGGTGCGCGTCTGGTGAGGGGGTAGGGCCTGTCCGGCGGATCTTGTCGCGGGCGCGGGGTCTGCCACGCCGACCTGCGGCGTTGTCGTCGGTTGCCAACGCTCCGCGTTGTCGCCCTCCTCCGCCTTGCATCTCGACGCGCCAGACACCGCTCACCGGCACGAAGACGCGCGGGCCCCCCGGATGCGACCTGATCCGCCGGACAGGCCCTAGCGGCCCGGGGCGGTGCCTGCGCCGGTATCACCCCGGGGCCCTGTGGGATCCTGGCCCGCGTCGAGCTCGGTTCAACGGGGAGGCACGGGCCATGGGGGAGAGCAAACGCGCACTGGTCGTCGCCGTTCCGAGGTACGAACTCGAGGAGGAGTTCCCGGACTTGACCCCGGCCGTGCACCGCGACGCGGAGCTCGTGCAGGAGGCCCTGCGCTCCTCCGGCTACAGCGTCGAGGTCCTCGGTCTCACACCCGACCGGCCCGCCCAGCGCTCCCGTATCCGCAGCGCGATCAGCCGCATCTGCTGCACCGCGCCGGAGGACGCCACCGTCCTCGTCCACTTCACCGGACACGGCCTCTCCGTCGCGGGCGCCGACCATCTCGTGCCCGCCGACGCCCAGTTGAGCTGGGCCGCCGAACCGCCCGAGGTGGCCGTCGACAGCCTCATCGGCCTCGACCTGACCTCGCTGCTCCAGGGCTGCCGGGCGGGCACGGTGCTCCTCACCCTCGACGCCTGCCGCGACCCGGCGGGCCCGGCGGGCGGCGGCTCGCACGGCGGCCCGGCGACCAACTTCCCCTCCTGGCGCGACCGCGTCGCCGTCCTCTTCGGCTGCGGCCCCGGCCAGACCTGCGGCTCCGACGACGAAGAGGGCAGCCACTTCACGCGGGCACTCGCCGAGGCCCTGCACGCCGACACCTCGCCGCGCACCGTGGCCGAGGTCATCACGTACACCACCACGCGCACCGCCGAACTGGCCCGCGCCGCCCGGCACGAACAGACCCCCACCCCGCACTACGCGCCGAGCGGCCCCGACGCCATCGCCCCGGTGCCGCTCTGCTCGGGCCGCACCCTGCGGGAGTCGTGGACGACCGCCGTGCGCGACCCCGAACTGTGGGCGGCCGTCCGCTGCGACGACACGCGCAGGACCCGGCTCCAGGAGGCCCTCGTGCGGCTCACCCGGGAGTGCGCGCGGTGGTACGCCGCCTCGATGGCCGGGGTGTCCGACCCGTGGGCGGACGACGACTACCCCGTGCGGGTCCTCACCCGAGGCCTCGGGCCCCTGCTCGCCCCCTCGCAGACGCAGGGCGGGCCGCTGCTCGACGCGGGCGAGTTCGCCGTGCTCGCGGCGGCGCCGTTCGTCCGCGAGGCGCTGTACGCCCTCGGGGTGAAGGCCGCGGTCGAGGCCGGGGCCTTCCACCTCGATCCGACGGGGGCGGAGACCGAGACCCGTACGGAGCGGGCCGGCCTGGAGCACACCTTCGCCGCGCACGCCTTGATCTGGCGCAAGGGCCGTGAACTCGCCGCCCGCGGCCGGGACGAGGAGGCGCGGGCCGTCGCCGCCTGGCTCATGCACCGGCATGTGCGCGGCAGGGAGGAGCTGTGGGACGAGGCCTACGCCGCCCAGCTCCTCGCCCCGCTCGCCACCGCGCTCATCGGCGACGAGGCGCCCGCCCGGCGGGTGGAGGAGCTCACCGACGAACTCGTCCGCGTCTGCCGCCACACCGGGGTCGTCCCCACCCCGTCGTACGACGACGAGCGCGATCCGCCCTTCCGCCTCGGCGAACTCGTGCGCGCGGGCACCCCGGGCAGCCGTGAGGTGACCGAGAGCTGGCGCCCGCGCGAGCTGTCCTGGCTGATCGCGGTGGCCGGACTGCTCGGCGGTGACCTCAGGGAGCTGCCCGGCGTCCTCGTCGACAACATCGGCGTGGCCGACGGGCTCGTGCCCCGCCAAGCCGTCGAGAGCGTACGGGAGTTGCGCTGGGTCAGGGACCGCTACGCCCGCACCGTCGACCTCGACCTGCAGTGCCCGCACCCCGCGGTGCACGCCGGTCTTGAGGCGCTGACCGGCTGGACGGACGACGCGGTGCTGCACATCGGGCGGCAGGTGGGCGGGGCCGGACCCGACGGGCTCCTCGCGCATCTGCCCGAGCGGGTCACCTGCGGCCGGCTGCGCCCCCAGTACGACCCCCGCACCAAGGGCGACGCCTACGGCGTGCCGCTCATGCGCTTCGGTCTCGCCGAGGACGAGATGCGCGAACTCCTCATGGGCACCCAGCTGTACGGCGACCGCAACCTCGCCCTGCGCGAGCTGTACCAGAACGCGCTGGACGCCTGCCGCTACCGGCAGGCCCGGCTGCGCTACGGCAAGGCCGGCAAGTCCATCCCGTACAGCTGGCAGGGCGAGATCGTCTTCCGGCAGGGGACGGACGACGAAGGGCGCCCCTACGTGGAGTGCGAGGACAACGGCGTCGGGATGGGGCGCGACACCCTGCGCGGCACGTTCTCCCGCGCGGGGCGCCGCTTCGAGCAGTCCCGCGAGTACCGCAGGGAGCAGGCCCGCTGGCGCCGGGTCGACGAGGACCTGCGGATCTACCCCAACAGCCGCTTCGGCGTAGGGGTGTTCAGCTACTTCATGCTGGCCGACGAGATCAGCATCTCCACGCGGGCCACGGACCGCTACGGGCGCGCGGAGTCGGGGCGCGGCCTGCGGGTGGACATCGCGTCCAGCGGCAGCCTGTTCCGCATCGGCGAGCGCGACGAGTCCCAGCCGGGCGGCGGCACCTGCGTGCGCCTGTACCTCCAGGGCGATCCGGTCGACGTGGCGCGGGAGCTCGGGGCGCTGGTGTGGCGCTCGGACTTCCGGATGCGGGTGGAGCGGGACGGGGAGACGGTACGGGAGTGGGAGCCGGACGCCCTCTATTACGAGGGTGACGCCTCGCGGGCGACGCGGGCTTCCCGGGATCTGTGGTGGGTGCCGGGGAAGGGGCGGCTGCTCGCGGACGGGGTGCTGGTCGCCGAGTCCGCGGCCGAGCCGGGGTACGGGTCCGCAGAACGGGAGTCGTCGCTGCCCCCTTGGCTGGCCGGAGGCGAGGAGGAGCCGTTCGGCAGCCGGCTGCGGGGCTTCCCCTTCGGCTGCGTGATGGACCTGCGGGAGGCGCACACGCCCGACATCAGCACCAGCAGGACCCGCGTGTTCTCCTACGACCAGACCTGGGTGGCCCGCCAGATCTTGGACGCGTGCGCCCGGTTCGAGCCGCCCGAGTGGTTCAGCCTGGAGTGGCTCTGGGACTTCGCCCCCTGGCTGCCCGAGGGCGCGACCACCCTGACGGAGCGGCTGCTGGCCGCGGACGCCACCGTCGCGAGCAGCCTGACCTGGGACCGGGCCGCGGTCATTCCCTTCCGGCGGGTCGGTTACTTCCCCGGCGACCCGGGCCTCGCCTGGGAGCGCGACAAGTACGGCAGCGGCGGCGTCTTCTCGATGGTGTGCGACTCCTACCGGGCGTGGCGCTCCGCCGTCCTGCGGGACGTCTGGATCAGACGGGCCGAGCGGGGGCTCGACCTCCCCGTACCGGACTCCGTCGAGGGGTATCCGGCCCCGCAGGCGTGGGAGTCCCGCGTCGCCACGCCCGGGACGAGCATGAGCGACTTCCTGCTGCGGGCCGCGCTGCCGCCGGAGGGCGAGCCGTGCACCATGGGCGAGCTCCTGCGCCGGGTCCGCTGCCACGCCATCACCGGCGTCGACGTACCGGAGGTGCCCGACCTGGACGTGGCGCACGCCATGGAGCTGGACGCGGTCGACCGTCGGCTGCTGATGGGGGAGAGCGTGTACGACGGGATGCTGACGCACTGGGGGCCCGACCGGGACGGCGAGGTCTCCCTGCTCTGGTGGCTCCGTGGCTATGCGCTGAAGGCGGGCGTGCAGGTGCGCGAGGCGCTGGAGCGGGCCCGGCGGTTCGCGGCGGTCGGAGTGCGGGTCGAGGCGCCGCCGGCGCCGCACGCCGATCCGCCCGACGCCGTCGCGACCGCCGCCGAACTCGACGCGCTGTCCTGGCACCCCCTGCTGGCCGGGCCCAAGGGCGGATGGGGGGTGGGGGAGCGGCCTGCCGATGAGGAGTACGGGCGCGTCCTGCGGCGGCATGCGTGGTGGGGGCTGCCGGACCTGCCCGCCGTCCCGGACCGGCCCAGGGCGGAGGCGCCGCTGTCCGGGCCGGGTCCGGGCGACGCGCTGTGGGAGGAGTACACCCGGCTCTTCGACTACCCCGCCGCCGATGCGGAGTTGTCGCTCGTGCACCTGGCGGTCGCCTCCGGCGAGCTGGGGCTCACCTTCGCCGAGGTGATCCGGCATTTCGCCCCCGTCGTCGAGGGCCGCCGGATGTGCGTGCCCGACCTCGGGGAGCTGGCCGGGCACGTCTCCAGCCGCCTGGAGTGTGAGCTGTTGCGGGACCCGGACCAGCGGCTCTGGGGCGACCGGGGGCACGGCCGCACCCCCGCTCGGCTGAGGGAGACGGCCCGTGCGGTGACGGCGGTCCAGGCCGACGCGGAGCGGGTCAGGGAGACCCTGACGTGGCTGGCGGCACACGGCCTGGTGCACACGTCGGCCCCGGCCCTCGTCGACAGCTGGCGGAACCTGTCCCGCACCGATCTGCAGCTGCTGCCCGACCAGGCGTCCCGGTTCGCCGTGCTCGACCGCGTGGACGAGAACCTGTACACGACGGACACCGAGCAGCGGCGCTACGACGCCCCGTACGCCCTGCTGGCCGCCGCCACGGCCCGGCTGCCGCTGGGGGAGGCCTTCGCCCGGCTCGCCGAACTCGGCCCCCTCACCGGCCACGAGGTGTCCCTGGACGCGCCGCTCCCGCCGGCCCTCGCCGGGGTGCGCCCCTCCCAGCGAGACGTGCTGGCCTGCTGTCTGACGGGGCGGGACGGCGTGGTGTGGCAGCCGGCGCCCCGGGTGAGCCGCCTGATCCACCACGCGCGGGACCAGGGCGACACCCTCGGCCAGAGCCTCGACGCCCTGAGCCGTTACGCGCCCCTCGGCGCCCCCTGGCAGGAGGTCACGGACGACGACCCGGCCTGGCGCGAGCACCGGCCCACCCCGCACGACACCGCCCTCTTCGAGCCCGACCTCGTCGGCGACCGCCCCGTCACCCCCCTCGACCTCGTCCGCGTCGCGGGCCGCTTCGGCTGGTCCCTGGACCGGGCCTGGGACCGGCTCGCCCTCTACCGTCCCTTCGGCGTCGAACTGACCATGGCACGGCCGGAGTCGGACACCGTACCGACCTGGGAGGACCTCGTCCTGCTCACCCAGCGGTACACCGGCCGCGCCCCCGCGCTCACCGGGCAGGTGACCGCCGAACACGTCGCCGTCGTGGCGCGCGAGGTGGGCCGGCCCACCCGGTGGGTTCGGGACCGACTCGCCCTGTACGCCCCGCTGTTCGGCCTCACCCCGCCCGCGCACTGCCCCGCGGAACCCGCGCCCACGCCGGAGGCCGTCCCCTGGCGGGCCGAAGGGGAGCGGCGGCCCGAGGCCGACCGTGCCGCAGTCAACCTGCTCCCATCCGACCGCCCGAACGACGGAGAGCGAACGCCCCATGCCCGCCCATGAACCCACCTCCTTCCAGGAGTCCGAGGTCCGGCCCGCCGCCCCCTTCACCGTGGAGCGCTCCGCCGACGGCCGGTGGTACACGGTGACCGGCGACTGCCCGGTCTGCCGGGGCCGCACGGTCTTCCGGATCGCCTACGGGATGCTGGGCTCCGCCAAGGCACGCGGCCGCCGCACCAGGCCCGAGCCTTTCACCGGCCCGATCCCCGTCATCTGCGGGTGCGGCTACCCGCATCCGGAGCGCCCGCCGGAGTCGCCCGACTCCGGGTGCGGCGCCTTCTGGGACGTACCGGTGCCGCCACCGGCGACGGGCGGGACCACGCCGTGACCGACCTCGCCAAGAAGCGGTTCGCGCAGCTCGGCCAGCAGCTCCAGACCGACCAGCTCGGCGCCGTGCGGCGGCAGGCGGAGGGCTGGCGCAACGGCCTCGCCGGGCTCACCGGCCTGGTCGGCGCCGTCTTCGTGCTCAAGGGGCGCGAGAGCGTCGCGGGGATGCCCGACGTCTGGCGGTGGACCACGGCGGGGCTGCTCGTCGGCGCCTTCGCCCTGCTCCTCTCCGGCGCGCTGCAGGCGGTGCGGGCCGCGCACGGCCAGGTGGGGCAGCAGGTCTGGCTCAGCGGCGACCGGCTCTTCGCCGCCGTGCTCGACGAGGTCGAACGGACCCAGGACGCCCTGGCCTCGGCGCGCCGGCGCTCGGTCGTGGGCCTGTGCGCGATCGTCGCCGCCCTGGCCGTCAGCTGGGTCGTGCCGGTCGGCGCGGAGGAGGGGAGTGGTGCGGGGAAGGGCGAGGACGAGAAGGGCGGGGCCCGTGCCGCCGCGACCGCGCCCGTGCTGGTGACGTCCACGAAGGGCACGTACTGCGGCGAGTTGGTGGTGAGCGACGCACGGGGCGTGACGATCCGGGTGGCGGACCGGACGGTCGACGGCGGGAGCGGGAAGGGGCGCCCGGGGCGCCGGCTGATCCCCGCGGCCGAGGTCAGGTCGGTGGCTCCGGCGCGGCGCTGCTGAGCGAGCCGCTGCTGAGCGTGCCGGACGGCGTGCCCGTGCCGGGCGGCCCGGCCCGTGGTGAGACCCTCCCCGGATGAGCGAGCGGATGAGTGGTCGGGCGCCGGACAGCGAACCCCCGCGCGGTGAGCGGCCGTACGAAGAGACCCCGGACGGGCCCGCGCCGGAAGAGACCCGCGGCGAGACGGCCGCCGACGTGCCCGGCGGCGCGCACGGCGAGGCGCACGGCGGCGCCCTCGGCTCCCGCCTCAACTGGCTGCGGGCCGCCGTCCTCGGGGCCAACGACGGCATCGTCTCCACCGCGGGCCTCGTCGTCGGCGTCGCGGGTGCCACGGACGACCGCGGCGCCCTGCTCACGGCGGGCCTCGCCGGGCTGCTCGCCGGGTCCATGTCGATGGCCGCGGGCGAGTACGTGTCCGTCTCCACGCAGCGCGACGCGGAGAAGGCCGCCCTCGCCCTGGAGAAACGCGAACTGCGCGAACAGCCCGAGGCCGAACTGGCCGAGCTGGCCGGGATGCTGGAGGAGCGGGGGCTCAGCCGCGAGGTGGCCCGCGAGGCTGCCCAGCAGCTCACCGAGCGGGACGCCCTGCGCGCCCATGCGCGCGTGGAGCTCGGCATCGACCCGGACGAACTGACCAACCCCTGGCACGCCGCCTGGGCCAGCTTCGTCGCGTTCACCGTGGGCGCGCTGCTGCCGCTCCTCGCGATCGTGCTGCCGCCCACCGCCTGGCGGCTCGGCGTCACGGTCGGTTCCGTCCTCGCCGCGCTCGCCCTCACGGGCTGGAGCAGCGCCCGCCTGGGCGCGGCGCGGGCGCGGCCCGCCGTGGTGCGGAACGTGGCGGGCGGCGCCCTCGCGATGGCGGTGACGTACGGGGCAGGGGCGCTGCTCGGGGCGGTCGGCGTGTGACCCCGGGCGGGGCGCCGGGATCCCCGCCGTTCAACGCCGCCTTTGGCGGGGATCACCAACAACCGCTCCCGTACCGTCGGTAATACTTGTCGGTAACAACCCCTAGTCGTGAGCGAAGAGCCGTTCTACGGTGCACGCATGTCCCCGAACCTGCCCGATGTCGTGCTGTGGTCCATCCCTGCCTTCGTGCTGCTCACGGTCGTCGAGATCGTGAGCCACCGGATCCATCCCGACGACGACGCCGCCGGGTACGAGACGAAGGACGCCGCCACCAGCGTCGGCATGGGGCTCGGCAGCCTCGTCTTCGACTTCCTGTGGAAGATCCCGATCGTCGCGATCTACACGCTGGTCTACGAACTGACCCCGCTGCGCGTGCCCGTCCTGTGGTGGACGGTCCCGCTGATGCTCCTCGCCCAGGACTTCTTCTACTACTGGTCGCACCGGGGCCACCACGTCATCCGCATCCTGTGGGCCTGCCACGTGGTGCACCACTCCAGCCGCAAGTTCAACCTCACGACGGCGCTGCGCCAGCCCTGGACGAGCCTCACGGTGTGGCCGTTCTACCTGCCGCTCATCGCCTGCGGCGTGCACCCCGCGGCCCTCGCGTTCTGCTCGTCGGCCAACCTCGTCTACCAGTTCTGGATCCACACCGAGCGGATCGGGAAGCTGCCCCGCCCCTTCGAGTTCGTCTTCAACACGCCCTCCCACCACCGCGTGCACCACGCGTCCCAGGGCGGCTACCTGGACCGCAACTTCGGCGGCATCCTGATCATCTGGGACCGGCTCTTCGGCTCCTGGGTCGCCGAGACCGACCGCCCCGTCTACGGCCTGACCAAGAACATCGACACGTACAACCCGCTGCGCGTGGCGACCCACGAGTACGCGGCCATCGCCAAGGACCTGAAGGCGGCGGCCAGTTGGCGCGAGCGCGCCGGGCGGGTCTTCGGCGGCCCGGGCTGGCAGCCGAAACCGAAGCCGGCCCCCGAGACGGCTGCCCCGGCCCCGGAGACGGCTGCCCCGGCCTCAGCGGAGGCGCCCACGCCTGCGCCCGCCGTTCCCACTCCCGCCCCCGCCGCCCTCGACGCCACGGTCCCGGAGCACGCGGCGTGACGCGCAGGCCCGCGCCGAGGCTCCTCCTCGGTGCCTTCGGCGTGCTCGCGCTCGGCGACCTCCTCGCGCTCCTGGCGGACTTCGGCCCCGGCCACGCCGTGTGCAAGCCGCTGCTCATGCCGCTCCTCGCCGGGTACGTCGCCGCAGTCGGCGGCCCCCGGCTGCTGATCGCCGCCCTGCTCTGCGGCTGGGGCGGCGACACGCTGCTGCTCCTCGACGCGGACCCCGCCTTCCTCGCCGGAATGGGGTCGTTCGCTGCCGGGCACGTCTGCTACCTCGTACTGTTCCGGCGGTACGGGACCATCCAGCGGTACGCGACGGTGGGCGGCCGGGGCGGGTCGCCGCGGACGCGGGGCGCGGTGCTCGTCGGCGCGTACGCCCTCGCGCTCGCGGTCACCGTGGCGCTGCTCTGGAGCGACCTGCCGGCCGACATGCGGGGCCCGGTCGCGGGGTACAGCCTGCTGCTCACCGCCATGGCCTTCGGCGCGACCACGCTCGGCGTCACCGCGGGCGCCGGCGGGGCGCTCTTCCTGCTCTCCGACACCCTGATCGCGACCGGCGTCGCCGAGTGGCCCCAGCTGCCCCGGCCCGACTTCGCCATCATGATCACGTACATCGCGGCCCAGTACCTGCTGGTCACAGGGGTGCTCGCGGCGCCCGGAGCGCGAGCGCCGCAGGCCCGGGCGTACGGTGGGAGCCAGCCCGTCGGCGCCGAGTCCTGACCCGCGCCGCCGGCACCAAGCCACCACCCCGCACCCCCCCCCGCACCAAGGAACCACCATGCGCGCCACGACCATCCACGCCCCGTTCGACCTGCGCGTGGAGGACGTGCCCGAGCCCGTCGTGCAGCTGCCCACCGACGCCGTCGTCCGCGTGCTGCGGGCCTGCGTCTGCGGCAGCGACCTGTGGGCCTACCGCGGCGAGGCCGCCCGGCAGCCCGGCCAGCGGATCGGCCACGAGTTCCTCGGCGTCGTCGAGGACGCCGGGTCCGAGGTGAGCGGCGTGCGGCGCGGCGACCTCGTCGTGGCCCCCTTCATGTGGTCGGACGGTACGTGCGACTACTGCGCGGAGGGCCTCACCACGTCCTGCGAGCACGGCGGGTTCTGGGGCTCCGTCGGATACGACGGCGGTCAGGGCGAGGCGGTCCGGGTGCCCTTCGCCGACGGCACCCTCGTACGGCTGCCCGCCGAGGCCGCGTCCGACGACCGCCTCCTCTCCGCGCTCCTCGCCCTCTCCGACGTCATGGGCACCGGCCACCACGCCGTGCTCGGCGCGGGCGTGCGGCCCGGATCCACGGTCGTGGTCGTCGGGGACGGCGCGGTCGGCCTGTGCGCGGTCCTCGCGGCCCGGCGGCTCGGCGCCGAGCGGATCATCGCGCTCGGCCGGCACACCGCCCGTACGGACATCGCGCGCCGGTTCGGCGCCACCGACGTCGTCGCCGAGCGCGGCGACGCGGCGGTGGCGGCGGTCCGCGAGCTCACCCGGGGCCACGGCGCCCACGCCGTCGTCGAGGCCGTCGGCACCGAGCAGTCCATGCGCACCGCCGTGGACGTCACGCGCGACGGCGGCGCGATCGGGTTCGTCGGCGTCCCGCACGGCAGCGGCACCGGCCTCGACCTGAGCGTCCTGTTCAACAAGAACATCGCGCTGCGCGGCGGCGTCGCGCCCGTCCGCTCCTACATCCCGGAGCTGCTGCCCGACGTCCTCGACGGCACGATCGACCCCTCGCCCGTCTTCGACCTGACGGTCGGCCTGGAGGACGTGCCCGCCGGCTACAAGGCGATGGACGGGCGCACCGCGCTCAAGGTCCAGATCGCGCTGTAGCCCGCCGTACGGCGGAGTACGGCGGGCTCACCAGCGGATCGGCACCGGCACCGCGGTGAGCAGCGCCGACACCACCACGACGACGCCCAGCGCGATCACCTCCCCGCGCGCGGGGACGTACGCCGACGCCCGGCCCGCCGCGCGTAGCAGCCGCCGCCGGGCCACCACCGCGAGCACCGCGACGACGGCCACGAGGAGCAGTTTGGCGAGCAGGGTGCGGCCGTAGGCCGTCCCGGTGAGCTGGTCGAGCACAGTGTGCGGGGGCATCCGGCGCAGCGTGCTGCACACCCCGGTCGCGGTGATCGCGGCGAACAGAACGGCCGCCACGCGCGCGTAGAGCCCCAGTACCGCGACGGCCTGCTCCGGAGCGGACGTCCGCCACCGCCGCAGGACCCGCAGCACGTACAGCAGCCCGCCCGCCCACAGCGCGCCGCAGGACAGGTGCACCAGAGTGAGGCCGCTGCCGACCAGCGGGGCGTCCTCCACCGGAGGGTGGGCCCGCAGCGCCTCCGCGACGATCACCGCGGTCAGCGGGAGCGCGGCGAACGACGGGCGCCGGGAGCGCGCGCAGAGGGCGGCCGCGATGAAGGCGTTGACCTCAAGGAGGGCGAGCCGGCCGTCGCGGGTGTCGTAGAGGCGGCCGATGTCCAGGTCGGCGAGTTCCCGCGGCACGAGGTTGCCGTTCGCCACGATCGCGGCGAGCCCGAGCGCCGCGGCACACCCCGCCCACGCGGCGTACGAGCCCCAGCCGCGCGGCGCCCGCCCCAGCGGCGCCCCCGGGACCCGGCGGGCAAGACGCGTGGCGAACACCTCGCCCACCTGCACGGACAGGGCGGCGAACAGGACCGTCCGCAGGAGCGTGACGACGACCGTGCCGGGCGCCTCGGCCTCACCGGTGCCGCGCAGCGCCGCCGAAGGGCCGAGCAGCGGGATCAGCGTGGCGACGACCACGAGGACGAGCACGGCGACGGCCCGCCCGGGGGAGGGGCGGCGGCGCGGGGCGCGGTGCGAGACGGGGGCGGGCGCGGGTGCGGTGACCGGTATGCCGGCCGGCGCGTCACCCCCGGACTCGACGGACGGGCGTGGTCGTACGGAGCTCACCACAAGATCTTCACCAGGGGGTCCGCCGACGGGCAAGTCCTGAGGGACAACCGGTGCCAGACGGTCCCGAACGGACCCTCGGCTTCAGGCGGGGCGTCCCGTTCAGGCGGAGCGCCCCGGGGCCGTGCGGGACGCTCCCTCAGCTCCACCGCGCCCGGTCGCCGCCCCACCGGCCCGGCGGGCGGGCCCAGTCGGCCGGCCCGCCCGCGAAGGAGACCGGCGGCAGGGCGTACCGGAGCCGTCCGACCGGGCTGTCCACCTCGACGAGCCGCCGCGCGGGCCCGTCGTGCGGGCTGCCCACCTCGACGCGGCCCTCGTGGTCACCCCGGCCCCCGCCGCCTGTACCGCCACCCCCGCCCCCGCCCGTCAGCCACGCCGCCGTCTGCGTCAGGGCGAGCCGCACCCCGTACGAACCACCCGCCGTCGCCCGCTCGGTGAGCGAGCGCAGGACCGCCGCGGCGAGGAGGTAGCCGGTGCCGTGGTCCAGCGCCTGGGCGGGGAGCGCGCCGGGGCGTTCCGGGCTGCCCTCGACGACGGCGATCCCCGTCGCGGCCTGTACGAGACTGTCGAAGCCGCGCCGCCCGGCCCACGGCCCGCTCCCGCCCCACGCGGACAACTGCGCGAGGACGACGCCGGGCCTGCGCGCCGCCAGTTCCCGCGCGCCGAGCCCGAAGCGGTCGAGGGCGCCGGGGCGGTAGCCGGTGACGACGACGTCGGCGCGGTCCAGGAGTTCGTCGAACGTGCGGCGGTCGGTACGGTCGTCGAGGTCGAGCGTGGCGGACCGTTTCCCGAAGCCGGTGTCCGTGTGCTGGTCGGCGAGTTCGGGCAGCCGCGGCGAGTCGACGCGCAGCACGTCCGCGCCGAGCAGCGCCAGCGTGCGGGTCGCGACCGGGCCCGCGACGACCCGGGTCAGATCGAGCACGCGCAGCCCCGCGGCCGGCCGCAGGGGGCTGCCGGCGAGCGAGGGCAGGGGCCGCGCGGGGCCGTCGCCGATCCGCTCCCGTACGAGCAGCGGGCGCCTCGCCACGGCGGCGCCCTGCGGATGGGCCGCCCACTGCGCGGGGTCGCGCACCGCGACGGCGAGGCCGCCCGCCGCGTACACCGCCCCCTCGACGGCCGTGGCGGTCCGTTCGGCGACGGCCTCCGCGAGGGCGTCCGCGTCGGCCCGCTCGGACAGCCCCAGCGCGGCCGTCAACGCGGCCCGGTGGTGCGGGTAGTTGGCGTGCGTGCGCACCCATCCGTCGGCGGCGGGCCAGAACCGGGACAGGGGCGCGAAGCTGACCGGCGCGCGCCCGTCGACGCGCAGGTGCCGCTCGCTGGTGAAGGCGGTCGCCACCGCCCCGTCGTCGACCCGTACGGCCGACACGTCCCGCCCGTCGCGTGCCGCCACCGACTCGGCGGCGGCCAGCGCGCAGACGCCCACACACGCGCGGGCGAGATCGATGACGGGCAGCCGCGCGGGCAGGGCACCCTCGCGTACGACGACGGAGAGGCGGGAGAGGAGCGCGGGATCCCCGCCGAGCGCGGTCCAGGCCGACGCCGTCGCGGACAAGGGCGTGGCCCAGGCCGACGAGGCTCCGGTCAGCGGTGAGTGCGTCACGCGGAGGGCACGGTCCCTTCCGGGGCGGAGGCGGCCGACCACCACAGCCGGATCGACTGCTCCGGTACGGACGGGCGCAGTTCCCAGCCATGGGCGGCCGCCGCCTGCACCACGTAATGGCCGCCCACACCGCGATAGGCGCGCCACGGGATCTCGCACTCGGTGGGCGGCATCTTGCGGGGCGCGCGCGGCGCCGACGCCCGGGCGGTCCAGTCGGCGAGCCGCTTGTCGATCGTGGCGCGGTAGTACGCGGTGTCGCCCTCGTGCCGCAGCTCCGACCAGCGCACGCACCAGCGCGGCAGCCGGGTGATGCGGCCGAACGCGCGGTCCATGAACGTGTCGAAGCCCTTCTCGTACGAGGAGCTCACCGCGGCGATCACCTCCGTGGCAAGGCCGATGGCGAGGGTGCCGGCGAAGACCACGATGCCGAAGACGATCCAGAACGGCAGGAACACCGCGGTGGCGGCGAAGCCGAGGACCAGTTGCCACCGCGGGCGGGTGGGCCATGCCACCCAGTGCTCCGTGCCGGTCACGACGAATTGGGCGTCCCTGTACTCGTACATGACCCGAGATCCTCTCGCACGTCACGCGCGAAGGGCCGGGCGGCCCCGCGACCGCCCGGCCCACCACGCAAGGAAACAACGCTACTTGCGCACGGTGTCACTCGTACACGGCGCTACTTGCGCACGGCGTCCAGCGCGTCGGCCATGCCCACGCCGTAGAAGCCGTTGTCGTTGCGGCCGCCCTCGCAGACCGCGTCGACCTTGCCGTCACCGTCGATGTCGTACGGGTCGGGGCACTTCATCGCGTCCGCCTGGCGGTACAGCAGCGCCTTGATGCGCGCCGCGGAGGCGTGCGGATGCGTCGACTTGAGCAGCGCGGCCACGCCCGCGGCGTGCGGCGACGCCATCGACGTGCCGGCCTTGTAGCCGAACTTGCCGCCCGGCAGCGTCGACAGGATCCTGCCGTCCACGGCCGGCGGGTTCGGCGTCTGGTACTTCGTGGAGTCGCCGCCCGGCGCCGCGATGTCGACGACGCCCTTGCCGTAGTTCGAGTACGAGGACTTGAGCCCCTTCGCACCGGTGGCCGAGACCGTCACGACGCCCGGCAGCTGCGACGGCAGGTCGAAGCAGTCCTTGGTCTTGATGGTCCGCGGCACCGGAGTGGTGTCGTCGGGGCTGGAGTCGTCGAGGATCTCGTCCTGGGCGAGGTCGGTCTCCGCGTTGCCCGCGGCCGCGACGTTCACCGCGCCCTTGCGCTCCGCGTACTTCGTCGCCCGGCCGACCGCGTCCACCAGGGCCTTCTGGTCGGCGTCGGTCTTGCAGTTGAACAGCCACGGGTCGGTGTAGTAGCTGCTGTTGGTGACGTCGACGCCGTGGTCGGCCGCCCACACGAAGCCGCAGACGACGGCCTCCGTGTAGTACATGCCGGTGGCCGGCTCGGCCACCTTCAGGCTCGCCACCTTCACGCCGGGCGCCACCCCCGTGACACCGGTGCCGTTCTTCGCGGCGGCGATGGTGCCCGCCACGTGCATGCCGTGGTCGCTCTCCCCGGCCACCGGCCGCCACGCGTCGCCCTTCTGCACGGGCACGCCGCCCAGGCAGCTCGCGGACGCCCGGCGGTCGAAGTTCGGCGCGATGTCGGGGTGCGTGTCGTCGACGCCGGAGTCGAGCACGCCGACGGTGACCTTGCGGCTGCCGAGCGAGATCGCGTGCGCCTTGTCCGCCTTCATGGCGGGCAGGTCCCACTGCAGGGGCTCCAACTCGTCCTGACCGGCCGACGCTTGCCCCGCGGCGGCCTTCGCCTCCGCGGCGGTCAGCGGGCGGTCCGCCTCCAGGGCGTCGTCGGCCTGCGCCGACAGGGGCGCGGTGCGGGTCGCGCCCGCCGAGTCGACGCCCTTCACCCGGCGGATCGTCTTCGCGAAGTCCGGGTTCGCCGAGTGGACGACGATGACGCCGATCCTGTCGTACGCGATGACGACGTCACCCCCGGCCTTGGCGACGGCCTTCTTGACGCGCTCCGAACTCCCCTTGCCGGGGCGGACGTTCACGACGTAACTCATCGACGCGGCGTCCGACGTTCCACCCGGTGCGGCGGCGGAGGCGGCGGACGAGGCCGGGGCGTCCGGGATCGCGGCGGGTCGCGCGGAGGCCGTCCCGGGCAGGAACGCGACGGCCGAGACCATCGCGACGCCGAGCGGCAGGGCCAGCGCGCGGCGCGAGCGCAGGAGGGCGGCCGTGGTGTGGGACCTGGTCACGAACTGTCTCCCCTTCACTTCTTCTTCACGGCGTCGAGCGCGTCGACGAGTCCGCTGCCGTAGAAGCCGTTCCTGCTCTTGCCGCCGTCCTCGCAGACCGCGTCGACGACACCGTTGCCGTCGGGGTCGTACGGCCCGGACGGGCACTCCAGCCGGTCGGCCTGCTTCTTCATCAGCCGCTGCAGCTCGGCGGGGCCGGCCTTGGGGTGCGTGGACTTCAGGAGCGCGGCGACGCCGGCGGCGTGCGGCGAGGCCATCGAGGTGCCCTGCAGCCAGCCGTACTCGCCGCCCGGCAGGGTGGAGAGGATGCGGCCGTTCTTCGACGGGGTGTCGGCCGGGATCTGGAACTTGTCGCCGCCCGGCGCCGCGACGTCGATGACGCCCTTGCCGTAGCTGGAGTAGATCGACTTCAGGTTCTGCACACCGGTCGCGCTGACGGTGACGACGCCCGGCAACTGCGTCGGCACGTCGAGGCACTTGTGCGGGTCGATGGTGCGGGACACCGGCGTGGAGTCGTCCGGGCTGGAGTCGTCGACGATCGCGTCGGAGTCCAGGTCATGGCTGGAGTTGCCGGCGGAGGCGAGGTTGAGGGTGCCCTTCTTCTGGGCGTAGAGCTGGGCGCGGTTGACCGCGTCGAGAATCGCCTTCTGGTCCGGGTCGTCCTTGCAGTTGTACAGCCAAGGGTCCACGTAATAGCTGTTGTTGGTGACCTCGACGCTGTGCTCGGCGGCGAACACGAAGGCGCAGACCACGTTCTCCGGGTAGAACAGCTCGTCCACCGGGTCGGCCACCCTGATGGCCGAGACCTTCACGCCGGGGGCCACGCCCGCGACGCCGACGCCGTTGCGCGCGGCGGCTATCTCACCTGCCACGTGGGTGCCGTGGTAGCTCTCCTTCGACGACGGGCGCCAGGCCCCGGGAGAGGTGTCGGCCTTGCCGCCGACGCAGCTCGCGGACTGCGAGGGCGAGAAGTTGGCGGCGAGGTCGGGGTGGGTGTCGTCGACGCCGGTGTCGATCACGGCGACGGTGACCTTCTTGCTGCCCGGGTTGATCTTCGCCGCCTTGTCGGCGCCGATCGCCCGCAGGTCCCACTGGTCGGCCTCCATCGGCTCGGCGCCCGGCGCGGCGCTCCGCTTCAGGGCCTTGGCCTCGGCCTTCGAGAGCGGCTTCGCCTTGCCGTCCTCGGTGGTGCCCGCCGCCTTCAGCGGCGACGTGTGGGTCGCGCCCGCGGACTGCACGCCGCGGACGCCGCGTATCCGCTCGCCGAACTCGGGATTCGCCGAGTGCACGACGATGACGCCGATCTTCCCGTACGTGACGACGACGTCGCCGCCGGCCCGGGCGATCGCCTTCTCGACGTACGCGATCGTCTTGCGGTCCGTACGGGTGTTGACGACGTACGCGAAGACGGGGGCGTCCTGCGCGGACTGCGCCGACACGGGCGCGGGCGCCTCGTTCGGGGCCGCGGTCGCGGCGCCCGGCATGAAGCCGACCGAGGCGGCGAGGGCGAGGCCGAGCGGCACGGTGAGCGCCGTACGACGTCTGGAACGCAGATGAGCCATGGGATCTCCACATCATCCGGAGACGAGAACCGCACACGGAATTGCATACGGAACTGCCCGAACACGGCTGGTGCTCGGGCAGGTACATGACGGGTCGTTCAGGGTGAAGCTAACCCTGAAAATCCCAGGCCAGCAATGACTTCCCGAAGAAATGGGGGAGTTCGGCCACGTCGTGCGCACCGCCGGGCCGTTGAGCAGAGAACGGAAGCAACATCAACCCCCTGTCGGATCACGTCCCATGGCCTTAGCATCGCCATCCGTGGCTCACGTGATCCGCGTCACTGTCGGAAGCGAGACCCGAGAGCCCGTGGAACAACTGTCCGTCCCCACCCCACCCGCACCACGAGGAGACTCCGTGGCCACCGACGCACCGCCCCCTTCGAAGGGTGGCGCAGGAAAAGAACCCGCTCCCCACGCGCCCTCCACGGAGGAGTTCATCGAGGTGCAGGAGAGCGCGGAATTCGGTGAACTCCGCCGCTCACAACGCTCGTTCGCCTTCCCGCTCACCGTCGCCTTCATCGCCTGGTACCTCGTGTACGTGCTGCTCTCCAACTATGCGCACGACTTCATGGGCACCAAGCTGTTCGGCAACATCAACGTCGCCCTGGCCCTCGGCCTCGGGCAGTTCCTGACCACCTTCCTCATCGCGTGGTTCTACTCGCGGCACGCCGCCGCGCAGCTCGACCCGAAGGCCGAGGCGATCAGGACCCGCATGGAACACGGCGGACAGGCCCGTCCGCAGACCCGCCTGGAGGGCGACGCATGAGCACCGCGCACCCCGCCGTCATCGAGCTGGCGGCCGCGTCCGACGCCTCCGAGCACCGGACGCTGATCATCAGCCTCTTCGCGGTCTTCGTCGTCGCGACCCTCGTCATCACCGTATGGGCGGGCCGGCAGACCAGGAACGCCGCCGACTTCTACGCGGGCGGCCGCCAGTTCACCGGATTCCAGAACGGCCTGGCGATCTCCGGCGACTACATGTCCGCCGCGTCCTTCCTCGGCATCGCGGGCGCCATCGCCCTCTTCGGGTACGACGGCTTCCTCTACTCCATCGGCTTCCTGGTCGCCTGGCTCGTGGCGCTCCTCCTGGTCGCCGAACCGCTGCGCAACTCCGGCCGCTACACGATGGGCGACGTCCTCGCGTACCGCATGCGCCAGCGCCCCGTCCGTACCGCCGCGGGCACCTCCACCATCGTCGTGTCGATCTTCTATCTGCTCGCGCAGATGGCCGGCGCGGGCGTCCTGGTCTCGCTGCTCCTCGGCATCACCAGCGACGCCGGCAAGATCCTCATCGTCGCCCTCGTCGGCGTCCTGATGATCGTCTACGTCACCATCGGCGGCATGAAGGGCACCACGTGGGTGCAGATGGTCAAGGCCGTCCTGCTCATCACGGGCACCATCCTCATCACCTTCCTGATCCTGCTGAAGTTCGACTTCAACGTCTCGGACCTGCTCGGCACGGCCGCCACCAACAGCGGCCACGGCTCGAAGTTCCTGGAGCCCGGCCTCAAGTACGGTGTCTCCGGCACCTCGAAGCTGGACTTCATCTCGCTGGGCATCGCCCTGGTCCTCGGCACCGCGGGCCTGCCGCACATCCTGATCCGCTTCTACACGGTGCCGACGGCCAAGGCCGCCCGTAAGTCCGTGAACTGGGCGATCGGCATCATCGGCGCCTTCTACCTGATGACCATCGTGCTCGGCTTCGGCGCCGCCGCCCTGCTCAAGCCCGGCGAGATCATCGCCTCCAACAAGGCCGGCAACACGGCGGCACCGCTCGCCGCCATGGAGATCGGCGGCGGCGGTGACTCCACCGGCGGCGCGCTCCTGCTCGCGGTGATCTCCGCGGTCGCCTTCGCCACCATCCTCGCGGTCGTCGCGGGCCTCACCCTGGCCTCGTCGTCGTCGTTCGCGCACGACATCTACGCGAACGTCATCAAGAAGGGCAAGGCCACCGAGAAGGAGGAGATGAAGGCCGCCCGCTGGTCGACCGTCTTCATCGGCATCGTCTCCATCGCCCTCGGCGCCCTCGCCCGCGACCTGAACGTGGCGGGCCTGGTCGCCCTCGCCTTCGCCGTCGCCGCGTCCGCGAACCTGCCGACGATCCTCTACAGCCTGTTCTGGAAGAGGTTCACCACCCAGGGCGCGCTCTGGTCCATCTACGGGGGCCTGATCGCCGCCGTCGGCCTGGTGCTGTTCTCGCCGGTCGTCTCCGGCAAGCCCAGCTCGATGTTCCCGGACGCGAATTTCGACTTCTTCCCGCTGGAGAATCCGGGCCTCATCTCCATCCCGCTGGGCTTCCTGCTCGGCTGGCTCGGCTCGCTCCTGTCCAAGGAGGAACCGGACAAGGGCAAGTACGCGGAGCTGGAGGTCAAGTCCCTCACCGGCGTCGGAGCGCACTGACACCCCCTTGTTCGCCCCTCCGCAGCGGCCGCGTCGTAGAGTCCTACGACGCGGCCGTACCGTTCCTCGTGGCAAATGGCCCATGGTCTTGTCAGAGGTCTGGCGTAAGGTCGAAAGCAGTCGGGAACATCAGCACCAACCGCCGGGGAGGGGCCGCAGTGCTCATCGACACCTATGGCCGCGTAGCCACTGACCTGCGCGTATCACTGACCGACCGCTGCAATCTGCGCTGCACGTACTGCATGCCGGAAGAAGGCCTGCAGTGGCTGGCCAAGCCTGACCTCCTCACCGACGACGAGATCGTCCGCCTCGTGCGCATCGCCGTCACCCAGCTCGGCATCACGGACGTCCGCTTCACCGGCGGCGAGCCCCTGCTGCGCCCCGGCCTCGTCGGCATCGTCGAGCGCTGCGCCCAGCTGGAGCCCCGCCCGAAGATGTCCCTGACGACGAACGGCATCGGCCTCAAGCGCACCGCGCAGGCCCTGAAGGCCGCGGGCCTGGACCGGGTCAACGTCTCCCTGGACACCCTGCGCCCCGAGGTCTTCAAGACGCTCACCCGCCGTGACCGCCACAAGGACGTCATCGCCGGCCTCGAAGCGGCCCGCGACGCCGGCCTCACCCCGGTCAAGGTCAACACCGTCCTGATGCCGGGCCTGAACGACGACGAGGCCCCGGACCTGCTGGCCTGGGCGGTAGAGAACGACTACGAGCTCCGCTTCATCGAGCAGATGCCCCTCGACGCCCAGCACGGCTGGAAGCGCGACGGCATGATCACGGCCGGTGACATCCTGGAGTCCCTGCGCACCCGCTTCGAGCTCACCGAGGAGGGCACCACCGAGCGCGGCTCGGCCCCCGCGGAGCGCTGGATCGTGGACGGCGGCCCGCACCGCGTCGGCGTCATCGCCTCCGTGACCCGCCCGTTCTGCTCGGCCTGCGACCGGACCCGGCTCACCGCCGACGGCCAGGTGCGCACCTGTCTGTTCGCCACCGAGGAGACCGACCTGCGCGCAGCGCTGCGTGCGGCCCCCGAGGACAGCACGGACGGGTCGGACGAGGCCATCGCCCGTATCTGGAAGCTCGCGATGTGGGGCAAGAAGGCCGGCTCGGGCCTGGACGACCCGTCGTTCCTGCAGCCCGACCGCCCGATGTCGGCGATCGGCGGCTAGCTAGCCGCTCTCGCGGGCCTGCCACTCGGCGAGCGGCACGACGTCCTTCAACATGCCCCGGACGCCCAGGAACTGGGCGAGGTGCTCGCGGTGTTCGTCGCATGCGAGCCACGTCTTGCGCCGCTCCGGCGTGTGGATCTTGGGGTTGTTCCAGGCGAGCACCCAGACCGCGGCGACGCGGCAGCCCTTGGCGGAACAGATCGGGATTTCGTCACTCACCGTCGCGTCCAACCGTTCACCACAACGCGTCCAACCGTTCACAACAAGGCGACGCCGAGCAGCCACGGGGGGAGCTGCCCGGCGTCGGTCTGTCGCTCCGACGGGGGATGCGGAGCGCGTACGAAGTATGTCATGGGGGACCCGGTGACTGGCACCGGAACTACATGATTGATCTGAGCTTTTCTTGAGCTTGGCGCATCGTCGACGGGTCAGCCCGGCTCGTGCGCGGCGCCCCGTCGCTGGTCGTGCGCGGCGCCCGCGGGATCTTCCGGGACGGATTCCGCGGCGGCGGCCGAAGGCGGCGGAGCCAGCATTGGCCGAGAAGGGGCGGGTACGAACGTCGACGGCAGCGACGGGGCGTTCTCCCGGCCCGCGTTGGCGATCACGACGGAGACGTACGGCAGGAGGATCCCGAGCACCAGAGCGACGAGAGCGACGTGCCGCTCGACGTTCCACAGCACCGCCGCGGCCACGACGGAGACCGTCCTGACCGACATGGAGATCACATACCGGCGCTGCCTGCCCCGGACGTCCTCCGCGAGACCCTGCCGGGCCCCCGTGATCCGGAAGACCTGGCCGCTGCTCTGCTTCCGCATCACGTTCCACCGCCCTGTCCGCTGTGCCGGACTCTCCCTGGTACCTGCCCCGGTCCGGACAGCTCAACGTTACGCCGCGACTGCGCCGCCCACGAGACCGGGGGCGGCCCCGCCTCGGTGCCCTTCCTGCGCCGTGCCACGTATGGGGGTGCCCGACATGCGCCGTATGGCGGACCGGACGACACTGACCGTAACGCTCATGCAGAGCTACGAGGAGGCAGCTATGGGCTGGTTGTGGGCGATCATCGTGGGGTTCGTGCTGGGGCTGATTGCCAAGGCGATCCTGCCCGGGAAGCAGCACAGTCCGCTCTGGCTGACCACGGTGTTCGGAATCATCGGAGCCGTCCTGGGCAACTGGCTCGCGACGCAGTTCGGCATCAACGAGACCAAGGGCATCGACTGGGGGCGCCACGCACTGCAGCTGGTCGCCGCGGTCGTGATCGTCGGCCTCGGCGACGCCGCGTACAAGATGATCCGGGGCAACAAACGACGAACGGCCTAGCCGCACCGACGCACGACGAGGGGGCCGGTCCGGGCGGACCGGCCCCCTCGCCTGTGCGCGTGGGCGCTCAGCCCGCCGTGACCTCGACCGCGGCCAGGTTCTTCTTGCCGCGGCGCAGCACCAGCCACCGGCCGTGCAGCAGATCGGCGGCGGCCGGCACGGCGTCCTCGGCGGTGACCTTCACGTTGTTCACGTAGGCACCGCCCTCCTTGACCGTGCGCCGGGCCGCGGACTTGCTCGCCACCAGGCCGACCTCGGCGAGCAGGTCCACGACCTGGCCGAGCTCGGCGACCTTGATGTGCGGCAGCTCGGAGAGCGCCGCGGCCAGCGTCGCCTCGTCCAGTCCGGCGAGGTCGCCCTGGCCGAACAGCGCCTTGGACGCGGCGATGACCGCGGCGCACTGGTCCGCGCCGTGCACCAGCGTGGTCAGCTCCTCGGCGAGCGCGCGCTGTGCGGCGCGCGCCTGCGGCCGCTCCTCGGTCTGCTTCTCGATCTCCTCCAGCTCCTCGCGGGACTTGAAGGAGAGGATCCGCAGGTACGTGGAGATGTCCCGGTCGTCCGTGTTCAGCCAGAACTGGTAGAACGCGTACGGCGTGGTCATCGCCGGGTCGAGCCAGACGGCGCCGCCCTCGGACTTGCCGAACTTGGTGCCGTCCGACTTGAGCATCAGCGGTGTGCCGAGCGCGTGCACGGTGGCGTCCGGCTCCAGGCGGTGGATCAGGTCGATGCCCGCGGTGAGGTTGCCCCACTGGTCGCTGCCGCCGGTCTGCAGCGTGCAGCCGTACCTGCGGTAGAGCTCCAGGAAGTCCATGCCCTGCAGCAGCTGGTAGCTGAACTCCGTGTAGGAGATGCCCTCCTGGGACTCCAGGCGGCGGGCCACGGAGTCCTTGGTCAGCATCTTGTTCACCCGGAAGTGCTTGCCGATGTCGCGCAGGAACTCGATCGCGGACATCCCCGCGGTCCAGTCGAGGTTGTTCACCATCGTCGCGGCGTTCTCGCCCTCGAAGGACAGGAACGGCTCGATCTGCGAGCGCAGCCTGGCCACCCAGTTCGCGACCGTCTCCGGGTCGTTCAGGGTGCGCTCGGCGGTCGGCCGGGGGTCGCCGATCTGGCCGGTGGCCCCGCCGACCAGCGCCAGCGGGCGGTGACCCGCCTGCTGGAGCCTGCGGACGGTGAGGACCTGCACCAGATGCCCGACGTGCAGGCTCGCCGCGGTCGGGTCGAAGCCGCAATAGAACGTGACGGGACCGTCCGCGAGCGCCTTGCGCAGTGCGTCTTCATCGGTGGACAGGGAGAAAAGGCCCCGCCACTTCAGCTCGTCGACGATGTCCGTCACGGTCTCGTGTCTCCTCGGGTGTGTCTGCTCGATGCACGAAGGTGCAAGGTCCGAGGTTATACGCCCTGGCTGACCGAACTCATGTTGAAGTCGGGGACGCGCAGCGCGGGCATGGCGGCCCGGGTGAAGTAGTCGCCCCACTCGCGCGGCAGGGTCCGCTCCGTGCGGCCCGCCTCGGTGGCCCGGCCGAGCAGGTCGACCGGCGACTCGTTGAACCGGAAGTTGTTCACCTCGCCCACCACCTCGCCCTTCTCCACCAGGTACACGCCGTCCCTGGTCAGCCCGGTGAGCAGCAGCGTCGCCGGGTCGACCTCGCGGATGTACCAGAGGCAGGTCAGCAGCAGTCCGCGCTCGGTGGCCGCGACCATCTCGTCCAGGGAACGGGTGCCGCCGCCGTCCAGGACGAGGTTGTCGACGGCCGGCGTGACCGGGAGCCCGGTCAGGGCGGCGCTGTGCCGGCTGGTGGTGAGGTGAGCGAGCTCACCGTCGCGGATCCAGTCGGTGGCGGTCAGCGGCAGGCCGTTGTCGAAGACGGAGGCGTCCCCGCCCGAGGAGTGCGCGAGCACGAACGGCGCCGACTCCAGGCCCGGCTCGTGCGGATCGCTGCGCAGCGTCAGCGGCAGGTTGGCGAGCCGCTCGCCCAGGCGCGTGGCGCCGCCCGGCTTGGCGAAGACGGTGCGCCCCTCGGCGGCGTCCCGCGCCGAGGCCGACCAGATCTGGTAGATCAGCAGGTCCGCGACGGCCGTCGGCGGCAGCAGCGTCTCGTACCGCCCGGCGGGCAGGTCGACGCGCCGCCGCGCCCAGCCGAGCCGCTGCGCGAGCTCGGCGTCCAGGGCCGCCGGGTCGACGTCCTTGAAGTCGCGGGTGGCCCGCCCGGCCCACGCCGACTTGGTGCGGTCCGGCGACTTGGCGTTCATCTCCAGCGTGCCGCTCGGCTGGTCGTGGCGGAGCCGGAGCCCCGTCGACGTACCGAGGTAGCTGGAGACGAACTCGTGGTTGGCGAAGCCGTACAGCTCGCGGCCGCCCTCCTGCGCGCGGGCGAAGGCCTCGCCGAGCGCCGGGGCGAACTCCGCGAAGACGGCGGAGGAGGTCTCGCCGGGGGCCTCGGTGAAGTCGGCGGCCGGGGCCGCGCCGGTGACCAGCGGCTGCGCGTCCTCGGCGGGCTCCGCGCCGCGCGCCGCCTCCTCGGCGGCCCGCACCAGCGGCTCCAGGTCGTCCGCGGTGACCGCCGCGCGCGTGACGACGCCGGAGGCGGTGCCCTCCTTGCCGTCGACGGTCGCGATGACGGTGAGGGTGCGGCCGCGGGTGACGCCGTTGGTGGTCAGCGCGTTGCCCGCCCAGCGCAGGTTGGCGGTCGACTCCTCGTCGGCGATCACGACGCAGCCGTCGGCGGTGGACAGTTCGAGGGCGCGCTCGACGATCTCGTGCGGCTTGCTTGCGCTGCGGCTCATCGTCCGGCCTCCTGAGTGGTGTTCCGGCCGGGCTGGGCCTTCTCCTCATGGCCAGTGTTTATGCAGGTCAAGCGGTGTGTCACGGGCTACCCTCAATCCCTGTCTATACCGGTTGAAACCGGACTGTGCGGGGTCTGGTGATGACTTGGTGTCGACCTCGGCCCCGCTGACCTTCGGCTCTCTCGCGACGATATGCCGGAGCCGGCCGAGGGAGGGCGGGGCAGTAAGTGGGCGCATCGCAGAGTAATGGGCTCCACCTGTGTCAGGTGGAGCCCTGTCGTGGAAGTGTCACCGGGGCCGGCCGAGCGGGGCGGCGTTCCAGTCGGGTTCTAGTCGGGTTTCGAACGTGACTGATGTGACCCGAGTCCTGCGGCACGTGGTCTGGGGACCTCTGCCTTGACGCTCCCGTCGGCGGACATGTCGTGCGCCGTCTCCTCGGTGGAGGACGGCACGCGCACGTTGGCCTGCGCAAGGCGGTGGCGGGGTACGGGTCGTCGTGGAGGTCGAGTAAGTGTGATCTGCCGGACCAGTTGTTGGAAACAGGCCAGAGAGGCAAGGCTGGGCAGGACTGCCGCGGTGATGTCGATGACGTCCCTCGGGGCCTGCGCGACGCAGAGAAGCATGGTGATCAGAGAGAAGGTGATCACCACGCACCAGGAGTGCACCGCGCGACGTTGATGCAACGCGGCTCTCAGGACGGCGAGGGAGGCGACCAGCCAGGGGCCGAAAATGAGGACGGGCCACCAGGTGACTGAACTCTTCGTGTGGTCTTCGGCAACCAGCCTCAACGGGTCGTAAGTTACCGCT
Source organism: Streptomyces sp. NPDC005863 (assembly GCF_042871345.1). NCBI lineage: Bacteria > Bacillati > Actinomycetota > Actinomycetes > Kitasatosporales > Streptomycetaceae > Streptomyces > Streptomyces sp. NPDC005863. The sequence goes on from NZ_JBIAII010000011.1 coordinate 225,886, forward strand.
GTGCTGAAGAAGCTGACGGCCGACGCCGTCAAGGCCACAAGGGCGGCAATGGCATAACTCGTGATCCGAGCGAGGTGCGGGCGGCGACGCTCGCGCACTTTTCGATGCCCCTGCGGGCTCGCTCTCAGCGGCGGCAGTTCCGCCGTGATGTCTTGCAGTGCCTGAAGCGGAGAACTGACCGTAGGGTCGTCGACCAACACCGCTTCGCTGACTGCGGCGTTTTGGACGGACTGATCCGCGATCGACTCTTGCAGCAAGAAAGCCAATTCCTCGGCAGGATCCCATGCCTGACCATCCCAGGCTTGAACAGGGGGATCCGTGAGAGCCGAGTATTGACCGGCAGGGTCTCCGTACGGTCCGGCGTGCCCGTAACTCTGTCCAGGCGCCTGCTCGTCCGAAAATCCCGGGTGATAGTAGTTCTGCTCATTCCACATGATGGAGTCAGATCACTCCGGCTTGGTGGAAGTTCGCCACGCGGTCGAATCGCGCCACCGTTGAGCGAATCCTGTTTCAAGAGCGTTCATGCGATCCAGGAAATCCGACAGAAGAGACTCCGTCGAGATCGTGATGGACGGCTCATTTTTTCTGACTTCGGCACCCGAGACTGCCACCGCAGCTGAAGCAGGGACCGCTTCAGATAGGTTCACCTTGGCTTCCCTCGGTGCGCCTTGGGCGGCCTGATCGGTGTGCGGAGAGGAGATGCACCCTCGACATTCCTTCGTCATATCCGGGATAACGCGACGAAGTTGCTGCGGATGTGCGGCATACGGGTGAGGAGTGCATCCGTTCAGGATTCCTTATACGTGCTTATACGAAGAAGTGAGCGGAGGCCTCAGCCAGGGGTGAGCCGAGCAGTTGCCTGAGCGCGCACTGCATGTATTTCGAGCGCCCTCAATTGCGCCCCGCTGTTCGGTGTAAAATTCTACGCAAAAACGTTACTCCATTCATTGGATGAAGTCTCATGCGTGCCGGCGTCGTTCCCTCAATGTCCAATACGCGCAGGCTCACCCATGGATAGGAATCGCTATGGCCGTAAGCTGGGCGAGACGTATCGCCGTCATCGAACCCGCCCCCAGAACTGTGCGGTACGCCAGGTACCTCGCTCCGCACTGGAAAGGACTCACCCGCCTGGAAAGCGATAATTGCATCGGCCTCTTTCCGGCGGTGTTTCTCTTCACCCTGGCCGCTCTGACTCTCTTCGGTGCGGGCGGAGCCGGCCTCGCATGGCTGACCGACGAATTGACCGGACATCGCCGACTCCCGTACCTCTGGCTGGCGTTCGACGCCGTCGCGGGCGCCTCACTCGCGCTGTCGTACTGGCTGGTCAGTCGTTATGCCCTGCGCTTCTACGAAGCGGAACCCTCGTCGTCGCCCACCTGGCGGCTCGTCACGATCGCCAACACGGCTTGGCGCTGCCTGCCCGCGTATTACCGGGACACCCAAAAGCCGCGATTGCGAGCCGTCAATACCGCGGCACGTCTGCTGCTCACCGATCCCGATGACTCCCACACGCACAGCATCCTGACGGAACACGCGGACGCCTTGCGCCACCTATCCACCACTGTGCTTCACGAGGCGCAACAAGAGCAGTCGGAGGACAGCACGCGTCCCCTGCCCTTCGCACGCTCAGGACGATCGAAGGTGCGCCAGACCACAGCAGTCCGTGTCTAGGGCGGGCCTGGCCTTGACAGCTGAAGCAGGTATTTGAAGGGCGGCACGGGTCCACGAGTCCGCGAGCGGGAAACGCGGGCGGAAGCTCTGGCCCGCGGCGCACGCAGGGGTAAGCCGGATCGTGCACAGTCAGGTTCCGTGCACGGCCGGCTGCCCGGTAGTGGGCGGTGCGGCCTCGCGTCACCGTGCCTCATTCCGAAGATTTTCCGACACTGCGCTCTTTCCAACCTCAAGCTCTCATCGGATGATCAGTCCCATGGTGCTTTTCTCCCGCCCTGTCCGGCTGTGGTTGTTCCCGAATGCCGTCCTGCTCGTCGGGTTGGCCCTATGGGGAACCCTTCGTTATCCGCACTTACCGGGACGGATACCGAAGCACATCGGGGTCGACGGAGTGGACGCCTGGGCCGACAGGTCGATCGGCAGCGCGTTCGTGCTGGTCTTCGTGTATGCGGGGGCGACGATGCTGATGGCTGGTTGCGCGGAACTGACATTACGAGTGACACCGCGCGATGAGATGTCGAGCGCCAACGCTGCACCGTTCGCCGCTGCGCAGGCGGCATCGTCCATGCTCAACAGGCCCGGCAGTCGTTCCTCGGCACGCCGGATCGCCCGCGCGCTGCTGCTGTTCAACACCTGTATCGGCATCTCATTCCTCGCGGGCTGCGAAGTCCTCTGGCGATCCACGCCGGACGCGCACGTGCTCCCGTGGGTTTTCGTATCGATGACTCTGCCACTCCTTCTCGGCAGCGCGGTGGCGGTCACCGCAGCCGTGAAGGACCGAAGGCGCTGAGAGTTGGCTTCGGCACCGTCGCCGGCGCTCGGTCACGAACGGCCGGACTCCTCCGAGGTGTTCAGGATATTCACGCCCCGAAACAGTGCGGATGGGCAGCCGTGGGACACGGAGGCGACTTGCCCCGGTTGGGCCTTCCCGCAGTTGAAAGCGCCCCCGAGGACGTACGTCTGGGGCCCTCCGACAGCTTGCATCGATCCCCAGAACTCAGGGGTGGTCCCCTGGTAGGCGAAGTCCCGAACCTGCCCGCACAGGCGGCCGTTTCGGATGGCGTATGCCCTCTGACCCGTGAACTGGAAGTTCACCGGCGGATCAGGGGGCATCTCCTCATAACCAGTGTTTATGCAGGTCAAGCGGTGTGTCACGGGCTACCCTCAATCCCTGTTCATACCGGTTGAAACCGGACTGTGCGGGGTGTGGTGATGACTTGGTGTCGACCTCGCCCCTGCTCAGTCGGCGTGTGTTCAGGGGAGGCTGACTAAGGAAGATCGCCCCCGGGGTGCTCCGTGGCAGGGTGCCCATCGTAGATCGGGTCCGGCGCAGAGCGGCCTCCGTCGGCACTGAGGCAAGGTGCCTGATCAACTCGCCGTGATCTCCCGCGCACCCTCGATGAGCCAAGGGGGACCGTCGCGGTAGATGGATCGCAGCACCCTTCGTAGCCGCTTGCGGTTACGGGAAGACGCCACGTTGTTCAGTAATGGCCCCAATTGTATGAGCGGCTCTTCGGCCTCCTGCCACGCTCCGACCCGGACCAGGGCGTCAAGCTGGGCAACGGAGTAATACAACGCCCCTCGGCCGGTGGGATTGATGGCCTCGACGAGTTCGTGAGTCCGCTCGAAACGCGGCACCGCATGGGCCGGCTCATCGAGCAACAGCGCTACCTCCGCCTCATGCCCTGTGACCTCCAGGTCGTTGACCCACCACGACCACTGAGGATCACGAGGGTGCAGAGAGTCATCCAGACTGCTGCGCGCCTTGCTGACTGCTAGACGAGCCCGTGGGCGGTCACCAACTGCGGCGAGAGCGCGACCGCGTCGAAGCTCGGTCAAAAGGCCTACCCGGGGCGGTACGCCGCTCATGGCGATCTCGTCGCAGAGCGCGAGAGCCTCTCCTATGCGCCCACTCTCTACGGCTTCCATTGCCAATAGATCCATGGCGAACCACTGCATGGGGCGATCACCGGCCCTCTGGGCAAGGTGCAGGGATTCCATCCAAGCGGCTCGCGCTTCTTCAGGGCGGGCGGCATCGAAGAGCAGCCATCCGGCGATCTCGGCGATCTCGGCGACTACGCGTAGGTGAGCCTTGTGGTCCTGGGTGATCTTCGCTCGCTCTGAGTGCCACATCTGGATAGCGGCGTCAGCTACGTGATCACCACCGTGTGCGTTGTCGTGGGCCAGGAGCCATCCGGCTCGTTCCTGCACGACTGCGCTGGGGTGATCGTCCTGAAGCTCCGGCGTTGCTCCCCGTGCTCGGTCTGCGTCGATTTCCAACTCGCCGGCCGGCACACCAAGTACCAATGCCAAGGCCGGCAGCCATGCGTCGGGAAGTCGTTCGCCCCGCTCCCACCTGGAGACTTCGTTGCGGGTAAGGGTGGTTGTGCCGCTAGCCGCGCACAGACGTGCCGCGAGTTGGGATTGCGAGAGCTGCGCCCGTTTGCGCAGAGCAGCGAGACGTGCGCCGAACGTACGCCGGGTGGCTTTCAGGTCGTCCATGCAGGGGGCCTCCTCATTGCCACGCTACTCGTCAACTGGCCCCTAGCGGGCCCCTAGTGGGCCCCTCCACCCGCAATAGCGACGTTCTTCGATGGAGGGTGGGCCCTGGCCATTTGGTTGGGGCATGGCCGACTGCGAGGAGCGGGCATGAGTGAGAGTTCAGGCAAAGCCCCGAGTGCGGGAGAGCGCGTTGCGGTGGAGCTGAGGGCGGCCTTCGACTGGTTGGCGCGCTCCCAGTGCAAGCCACACCACGCTCAGGGGGAGTGGACGCAGCGCGGATCGGCTCTACTGCCTCTCGGCACCAAGTTCAACTCCGTGTGCCTGGCGGCGCGACTGGTGCATACGGCTGCCGGGACTGATGACCGGGACCAGGTCACATCGACACTGGCCGGGCTGCTGTGCGGGCCGGTTATCTACAACCGCCCGCAGCATCAGTACTACGCGCTTGTTGCGCCCGTCCCGACGGCGCGATGGTTGTACCCCGATGCGGCTCCCATGCTGGGTCATGGCTTCTTCCTCTCGGTCCCGGCCGCGGATATGACGGGACCGATTGGTCTGCACTGGGCGGTGCGGCCTCGCATGGTCGGTGACCTGTGCCCGCTGCCTTCCGTCGCTGCGCTCGTCCATACCGCGCTCAGCGAAACGGAAGGGATGCCGTGGTGAGTCGGGAGACACGGCGTGTTGCGAACGGCGGTCGGCGACTGACCGAACGGGCGCAGGCGGTGTACAACGAGCTGCTGGCGCACCTTGGTGTCTGCTCTGCCTGCCAGGCGTACGAGTCTTGCCAAACGGGATTGCGCCTCCGACGCGCATTGCGTGCGGCGAACGCTGCCGTAACTGCGGCGATGCGGGTGGGTGCATGAGCACTCAGGTCAAGGGGCGCCCACCCCGGTGTGGGGAGTGCATGCACACGGTACGTGAGGGCGAGACCTACGAAGATCGGATGTGGGAGAGCACCTCTCGTGGGCCCTACCCCGGGGTGGTACACACACCAGCCTGCCCGACTGATTCGCCCGACGCGGTGGTGCCTTGTCCTCCGTGTCTGGCTCAACATTTGGTTGGGAGACTCGCCGTGCCTCATGCCTGCTTCGGTTCGACGACGTTGAAAGTGCGCGATGGGCAGTTGATCGCCACGGGGAGTCGAGGCTGCCCGTGCTCCTGCCGGAAGGGTCGCACGGCTGCGGGCAGGGGGCGGCCGTAGTGAGCGGGGATCGGTTACCGGTGCCGTGCGGGCCGTGCCTTCGTGCGCTCTTGGCTCCGGAGGGCTCTTGTCGACTGCATGACTGTGCCCTCACGACTTCGCTCGCCGTGGAGGGGAATCAGCTCTTGGTTGGCCCCGAAACGGACTGCCCGTGTCGCTGTCCCACTGCGGAAGAGAGCGTGGCGCTGACGGAGGCGCGGGCACAGGCCCGCAAGGGAGCCGACGCTGTCGGGTGAGCGTTGGAGGCACCTTGCCCCGCCTCTTCTTATGAAGGGCGGGGCTTCGCGCTGAGGGCGGCTGTACGGCGCGTCATGGGCCGGCGCGGACACTGCCCTAGCTGCCCCTTTGTCGTGATGACCCGTGGTGGGGTCCTTGGCGCCGCACAAGAAGAACTCAACTCATTCGGATAAGTGATTGACGTCATGCGGATGGACGTTGGATGCTGACAACTCATTCGGATGAGTGGCTGACCTATGGGTCGCGCTCGTTCAAGTCAACCTGAGAGGTAGTCAGATGATGGGTCGCAAGAGTCTGCGTGCTCTGGTCGTGTCCGGCGCGACTGTGGTGGGACTCGGCATGGTTGGCGTCTCGGCCGCGTCGGCCATGCCGTTGCCTGGTCCGGTCGGTGTCGGCGGCGGCAGCCCCCGCAATGTGGCGCCTGCGGGCGCCGGTTCGGGGCACGCCTATGCCGACGGGCGGGCCACCTACGGGGAGTCCGCCTCCGTGACGGTCAACGGGTTACGGGTGCGCGGTGGACCGGGGACCAACCGGGTTGTGCTCGGCCTGCTCTACGGAGGGGAGCGAGTCCGGCTCGTGGGGGCGCGCCAAGACGGCCACGGGCAGTTGTGGCATCGCGTGGTGCTCAAGCAGCGGTCGGCGGGCGGTCTTTCGCGCGGTTCCTCCGGTTGGGTGTCGGCTCAGTACCTGTACTGAGCGTGCCGACTCTCGGTGACGGCTGAGCCGGGGTCGCGGGCCCCCTCCCTGTGATGACGGGGAGGGGGCCCGTATCGGCAGGAGGCATTTCTGGCTGACATATGCGCGCGTCGACGTGGCCTGTCGGCCACTTTGCAGAAAGGTTCGCGCTAACAGAGACGTGGAGCGTAACTGCACGTAGTATCTCGGGTGCGAATGGCGTGTTGGGTTGCTAACTGCGGTTGGGGTGGGATGAGTTGGTAACTCAACGCAACGACGGGGGAACGGGGATAGCGGAACTCAAGCGGGGAGTTGTGTGCAATGGTGAATGCTCGACAGGGTGGCTGCAACGATGATCCTGACGACGTGATCCACGTGCCGGGCATGGACTACTTATCGGGGTGGAGAGAGGCTGACGCGGCGGCTCGTGAGATCAACACGGCAGCTGAATCGCTGGGGGTCGGGGAGGTGCTGCGGGCTGTCCCGCACACGGGCCCCAAGGGCGAGCCTGTGGTGTGGCTGTGGCCTGGGGGTGCTCGGCTCGTGGCCGGCGTGCTGTCGATTTTGGCGAACGAACAGCGGCCCTCCTGAGGGTCAGATGCGCGAGGGGGCAAGCGTGGTTGAGCAGTGGCAGACCCGGAAGGGGTCGCAGGTCTGGATCGAGCCTGGGCGCAAAGCGAGCTTCGTGCGGTGCGAGGGGTGCGGGTTGCGGAAGTTGATCACCGGGGGAGGACCCGTCAAGCTCGCCGGGAGGCGGCATGCGGCTAGCTGCTCGAAGTAGTTGGGGATCAGGGGTGTTGATGGCCGCCCCCTAGGCTCAGCCGCGGTGGTCGTGAGGCAGAGCGCGGGGAGATCACACCGCCCACTGGTGGCCGCCCCTCGACCCGCTGGTCATCCGCCCGGACCTACGAGCGTCAAAGCCACGCGCGGAGTAGGACCACTAGCCTGCATGACCCAATGGCAGAGGTGCGCGGTACCGGCCTCGCGAGGGAGGCCCGTACACAATCCGCAGCGTTACCGGTTCGACTCAGGGTGCGGGCACACCGGAAACCGCGCTTTCTATCCGGCCGGGTCAATCAACCTTGGTCGGGGTCGTCCTCCATGTTGGAGCCGACCATGTCACTGCCCTCGCGAACGTGGTTGACGTGGACCACATGCAGCCGCTGGCGCTCGGGGATGAGCACGGACAGAACGTTCAACCCCTGTGCCACGGCTGCCACTTTGGTCAAGACCGCCGAGGGTCGGATAGAGGTCCCGCACTTCGTGTAAGTGCTGTACGACACCGATACAGAGTCCTAGGGCGGGGCCTAAATGCCCCCGCCCTAGCGAGCCTCATTCCTGACTTTCGATCTCCCGACGCTGCCTCTCTCGCTCCAGCTCCCGCTGTCGTTGCCACTCCCGCAGAAGCTCTTTGCGGTGAGCGGATGACTGCGGCCACACAGCGCGGACGACACTATGAACCCCGAACACGATGATGCCGAGTGCAGCAACAGCCATGACGGCCCACCACGGGGCTGTATCCGGCAAGGAAAACATGATCTCGAACCTTCCGACCATCTATGGTCGGCGGTCACCTAGGCAGCCAGTATGGCGCTCCCCAACGCACGACTGCAGTGATGCCCGCCCCGGTTGATAAGCGCGGGGAAGGAGAAGGTCGGGCCGCGAGGTGTGATCTGCGGGGTTGCGTCTATCGGGTCGCTCGTCCAGTCCGGGACGTCGTCGGTTGTGACTCGCCCGAGTCGGAGCGAGAGCAGAGCAAGCAGGACGCGGACCACGAAGCGCAGAAGACAGAGGAACAGCTCAGCAAGGGCCGACAGGAAGTTCCGTACGGCAACGCGACGTTGGCCAGTCGTGTCGGCTGATTTGAGGGCATCGGCAGCTGAGCGAAGCTGCTTCCGGGCCGTCGCCTCTTCGTCAGCAAGGTTCCAGAAGGTAGACACATAGCGGTGTAGTTCATCCGCTATCACCAAGTCGATTTGGGCACTGTCAGACATCATCGCCGTATGCACTGCGCTTGAATCTTGGGCGATGTGCTTGTGTACCCTCACGAGCCGCTTGAACGCATTCCCCAACTGCTCGCAATGCCTACTGCCCGTGAACCACCTAATGTCGTACGGCTCGTGGTCTTCCATCTCACCTCCCGCGGCGACTGAGTGCCGACACCATAGCTGTCCCCACGGGCAGTGTGGCCACCCCGGAACGGCTCTGCCGCTCCTGATCTGGCTCGTCTGCGGTCCGACCCATCCCCGCTAGTGCACCAACGGGCGTGTCACCGCGACGTGACCCACGCTGCGATCCCGCTTCCGGTGGCCGTGGTGAGAGCTGCCACCAGCCATCCCGGGACGCGCTGAACCGTCAAGTGCAGGCCACCGCAACGGATTTCCAGTGCAGGGGGTGGTGTGTGCTGCGTCACCTTTGTCATGCCGATAGTGCAGCACGCTCGGTCTTCCACGGTCACGTTCTGCATGGGGAGATTCCTGACACATCGGCGGTGCACAGGGGGCGCACGACGCGCACAACACCCCCGGAGAGAGGTGCCCCCATGCCTCGTAAGCCCCTCTGCTCTGCCCCCGGCTGCCCGGAACTCGCCACGGGCGGATGCCGCCCAACACATGCGAGGAAAGCAGAGCAACAGCGAGGCACGACCACGGTGAAGGGTCATGGCGTCTGATGGGAGCGCATCCGTAAGCGCTACCTGTACACGCATCCGTGGTGCGTGCTCCGCTCGCGCACTGTGACGGTGGGTGATCACTTCCCCGAGTCACGGCGTGTACTGGTAGCTCGCGGTGAGTGATCCGGCCGCGTGGTCTCGTCTCTGTCCGCTGTGCACGTCATGCCATAACCGCGAGACCGCGAAGCACCAACCTGGGCGCCAGACACTCCAGCACACGGCCTGTCGGACAGGCCCTAGCCACAGAAAGCCAGCCCCCGCGGCGGGTGCGTGGACCGCGGACCGTACCTGGCTCGCTGCACCCCCACCGGCCTGTGCCACGCTGCCCGTGTTTCCTGAGGCTGAGACTGCACCTGGCGTTCGAGGAACGACGGCAGCGACGTTCGAATCGGGAGGTAGGCCGGCTAGCGGTCCTGAGTGGGAAACAGGAGTAGCGGATGCCCTGAGTGTGAAGAGCGGCACGCTGTGGTGGAGGCTTTGGTTCGCTGGCTGTGAGGGTGCTGCAACGAGAAGTCCCCCGCAAAGAGCTGCGGGAGACTTCTCGTTGCAGTGGGCTGCCGTGGGTCCGGGCGGCTTGGCCGGCCGGACGGGACCGGCCGAAGGCCGCACGCCCGTCCGGGGCGGCCGAAGAGCCGCCCCGGCGCGCCGCAGGCGCGCCCTTGAGTAAGTAGAGAGAAATTACTCCGATGCGGCTCGACGGCGAGCGGCGCCTCGCTTGGCGGGGGCCTTGGTCGGTGGTAGCGGAAAGGTCAGCCTGCATGTGGAGGCGGGCGCCCGCAGCTCCTCACACAGCAAGGGGCGACCGGACTTGGCGTCCGTGATCACGCGGTAGGAGACAAGGAGCGGGCCTGCGTCGCGCATTCCGAGTGCCGTCTGCTCGTCGGGGAACGCGTTGCGGGCCGTGACATGTTCCACGAATTCCAAGGTGCGTCCGGCGTCGACGAGCTGTTGGTAAAGATCACTCAGGGGGGCGTCCGGCTTCTCGGCGAGAAGGGGAACGTCGGCTGCCGTGGCGAGCGGGATGAAGATCCGGTGCGCCATGCGGGTAGCGGTGTCGGGGTCCCGCAACATCCGGTCCACGCTGAACGCGTCCTGATCCTGTTGATCCAGAAAGGCGGCGGGGGGGCCATCGAGCGTGGTCCGACACACGGCGGGCCGCTCGGCCTCGACGGCTTCGGGCAGTACCCAACTGCCCTTGGTGGTGCGCTGAATGGAACGGTCGATGCCAACGGGGGGAACGCGGCCTCCGGGACCCAGCACGATGGTGCCCTTGCCCTGCTGGGTCTCTGTGAGGCCCATGCGCTGAAGCTCGGCCATGGCGGCGCGCACGGTCGCTTTCCCGATCTGGAACATGCGCTCCATCTGGACTTCTGAGGGGAGCTTTGTGCCGGTCGGGTAGGTGCCTTCCCGGATGTCGTCGGCCACGCGCTGCGCAACCTGCATTGCCATGGTGGGGCGGCGTTCGATGTGTTCTCGGGCTGCCATGGGTCGCACCCTCCGGGCTTCGTCTCGGTCTGCGGCGGCTTCTCTGACGGGCTGTGTTGTCAGTGCTGTGTGCAGCGGAGTGTCATGCACTCATGAGGATAAGTGGTTGACCCCACCGCGCCTAGGCCGCACGATTGTTTCTGGCACTCATTCGGATGAGTGCATGGGTTGCGATTGGGAGGTGAACTGTTGTGCAGAATAAGCCGATCGATACTGCCAGGCTCGGCGTGATGCGCTGCGTGATCGCTCCGGAAGCGCGGATGACCCCGGAAGGGGAGGTCCGGCGCGACCGCGAGGGGCAGCCGCAGTGGATCACGGGTTTGTCGGTCCGTCAGGCTGAAGGGCGACGCACCGACGTGATTCACGTGGTCGTGTCCGGCGCCCAGCCTCAAGGCATCGTCGAAGGCGCCGAGGTCCGGGTCGCTGACCTGTGGGCGAACGAGTGGGAGGTGGACGGCCGTTCGGGCACGTCCTGGCGGGCGGAGGCGATCACTACGGCGCCCGCTTCCGGTGGCTCGAATGCCGGCACTTCATCGGGAAACAGTGCAGCTCAGCGCGGTAAGGCATCGGGTGATTCCTGATGGAGCGCTATTACTGGAACCTGTCAGCCACACAGGCAAGGGGTGCTGCTTGTGTGATGTGCGGGGCTGAGTACCGCGACGGGTTACCCAAGCGGGTACCTGTGGGCCGTGACCCGGCGACGGAGGCTGAGGTCTACGCGTGCGCCTCGCCGTGCGTGGCAGAGATCGTCTCCGAGACGGACCAGATGGTTCGCGCACTACGGGAGGCGGCGGGCCTCGACCACGTCGACCCCGACAGCGGTCTCGGGCGTGACGGAGAGTTCGGCTACCTGCTGCGTGACTTACGGGTGTTGGTCGGTGCTGAAGCTCTGTTAGCCGTGACCCAGGACCTGCCCGCGCTGCGGTACGTGTTGCAGATGGCTGCCGTGCACGCCGAGACAGCCATGATCCGGGCCCGCAAACTCCTGGCGCGGACTCAGGCAGGCGATCTGTGATGCCCGCCTCTTTGGCGGTCTGGACCCTGTCGGCGCTGCTGCTTCTGGGGCTGATGACGCAGAGCTGGTGGGAACCTCGCCTCCAGGCGCGGGGCGTCAACATTTACGCCTGGCCTTGGCGTTGGTGGCTCCTGGGTTACCCGCGGACCACGCTACGCATCTGGTGGACTTGGCGGCGCGTGTCGATGCTCAACGGGCTGGCCGTGAGTTGGCGGCCCAATCAGCGGCTGATAGGGCGCGACATGGTCGTACAGGGCCAAGCGCTGCGGCCCAAACCGCCACGCCTGGGACTGCCCACCCCAACGCGTAATGGGGTGAGTGTGCGGGTGGTGATGCATCCGGGGCAGACCCCTGCGCCCTACTTGGAGGCTGCCCGGGCCATGGAGCACGCGTGGCACGTGCACGGGGTGCGGGTGCGTTCCCCGCGGCGGGGCGTGGTAGTGATCACTGCTACTGCGAACGACCCACTGACGGGGAAGCACTCGGCGGTGCAGCGGCCGGAAGCGCTGCCTCTGCTCTCGCTCGATGTGGGCCAGAGTGAAGACGGCCCACGCTGGGTGATCGACTTCCGGAAGGTGCCGCACTGGCTGGTGACCGGCGCGACCCAAAGCGGCAAGTCGTCCCTGCTCGCTGCCCTGGTGCGAGCCCTGGCACGGCAACCGGTCGCCCTGGTCGGTATCGACTGTAAGGGCGGCATGGAACTCGGCCTATTCGGGCGGCGCTTCTCCAAGCTGGCCATTGACCGTAAGCGGGCGTTGCTCGTGCTGGCCTCGATGGTGGAAGAGATCGAACACCGAATGACTCTCTGCCGTGCGGCCGGCGCCCGTTCGGTCTGGGGGCTGCCGGAAGAACGGCGACCGATTCCCATCGTGGTCATCGTCGACGAGTTGGCAGAGCTGTACCTCAACGACGGATCTCGCGAGTCGAGAGAAGAGGCAGAGCGTTGTGGAACTCTGCTGCTTCGTCTGGCTCAACTCGGCGCTGCCCTCGGCGTGCATCTGGTAGCCGCAGGCCAGAGGGTCGGCTCCGACTTGGGCACCCGAGTGACCGCGCTGCGCGCGCAACTCGGCGGACGGGTTGCCCATCGCGCCCACGATGAAGCCTCGGCCGAAATGACCCTAGGTGACCTCAACCCTGATGCGGTGGTCATTGCGCAGACCATCTCGGAAGAGGAACAAGGTGTCGCCGTGGTCGCTACCGGAGGCCGCTGGATGCGTGCCCGCTCTCATTTGATCAGTACGGCGGACGTCGCCGAAATCGCTGCGATCCCGGGGCCCCCGCAACCCTTCCTGTCCGTCCAGAAGACGGCAAGCGAAAGAGGAGATTCGGTGGCATGACGCAGAGCACGATTTACATCATCGATGCATTCCTGTTGTTCTTCTCCTTCATGGTCGCCCGGTCCAAAGAGGTTCCGATCTATCAGGTACTTCTGATCGGCCTTGGTGGATTCCTACTGGCTATGACCCCTCTGGGCTATCCCATTTGGGCCCTGTTCCTGGTCATTGGAAATGGGCTGTTCGGCTGATATTGAGCGATCCGAAAATTTCCTCTTTCCCTCTCTGTATTTCGGCACCCTTGCCCTTACTTGATCTCAGAGACATCGGAGTTGGTCATGACCGCCACGCCTGTTCCTCATGAGAGGGGGCCTCCCCTTGTACCCGGCGACCGAAACGGCGCGGCGCTCAGTGCTAGCTCAGGCTGAGCGCCTCCGTCTGCTCTCCTCCGCTGAACGCGATCTGATCCGACTTGTGCATGAGCCGGGTTTCGCACGCTGGCTCGATCAAATCAAGGCCACGGGCGGCTGTGCCCACCCCATCTACCTGGCTGGTCATTCAACGGTGCGTGACATATCCACTGGTAGTGTGCTGCGCCACTACTCCACCGAAGAGGAACCGGGCGGCCGGATGCCGGTGCGATGCCGCAACCGCCGTGAGTCACGCTGCCAATCCTGCGCGCGTCTGCACGCGGGCGATACATTTCAGCTAGTCCGCTCAGGCCTGCTCGGCGGGAAGGGCGTGGTCGACTGCGTTCGGTATCACCCCCGGCTTTTCCTCACCTTGACTGCTCCATCGTTTGGCGCTGTGCACCGTGCGAGCACGGAAGCTCTGCCCTACTGCCACCCACAACGCGCTGACGGGCAATGTGATCACGGGCGGCCGCTGGGGTGTGGCCGACAACATCCGGACGCTGATCCGGCGCTCGGTCAGCCCCTGTGCCCCGACTGCTACGACTATGCGGGTCACGTTCTCTGGCATGCATCTGCCGGCACTCTGTGGAGCCGCTTCTGCCACACGCTCCGGCGTCACCTGGCCTCAGCGCAGGGCATCGTGCAGACCCGTTTTCGGCAGCATGCAGCGCTCTCGTTCGCCAAGGTCGCCGAGTACCAGCGGCGCGGAGCGATCCACTTCCATGCCGTCATCCGGCTGGACGGCCCACATGGTCCCTCCTCGTTGCCTCCGCTCTGGGGCACGACTGACGCTCTGGAGACAGCGGTGCGGTCCGCGGCCGCCTGCGTGGAGGTGCAGACGCCTTACTCGGCGGCCGTCGGACAACAGACCGTGAGCTGGGGTGAGCAACTTGACGTTCACGCCATACGTAGTGATGCCTTCACTAAAACCGCAGTGACAGACACGGCTGTAGCAGCCTACGTCGCGAAGTACGTGTCCAAGTCGGTCGGAGACGCGGGCGGTGTTGACTACCGCGTGACCGACTATGAAGGAATTCGGCACGCCTCGGTAAACGGCCATCTGCGAGCTCTCATGGGCACTTGCTGGCGCTTGGGTGGCCTGTCCGAACTATCGAGCCTCAACCTGCGTTCCTGGGTTCACACGCTCGGCTATCGAGGGCACGCCCTCACTAAATCCCGCTGCTACTCGACCACTTACGGGGAACTGCGTGCGACTCGCGCGCTGTACAGCGGCGGTTTTCCCTCGGGCGCGGACGACGGGGCGACGTTCACGGAAGCGGCCTGGCGCTACGTCGGCTCCGGGCACTCTGCGGCAGAGGCGGAACTTGCGGCAGGCATCGCGGAGGACATGGCAGAGGCCCGCCGGCTCGATGCGGAGTCACGGAGAGGCGGGGAGGCGGAGGCATGAGGGGCGGCAGCAACTTGCTCATGACTCCGGATGATGTTGCTGCGGAGTTGGGGGTCACGAAGCGAGTTCTCATGGACTCGTACCGCCGCTGGGGCATCCCCTACCTCAAGGTCGGGAAACACGTGCGGTTCCGAACTCGCGATCTGTACAACTGGGTTGACGCTCGTATGCGGTGTGGCTAGGTTTCTGGAACAGCTTCTAACCCATCAACATGCGGAGGGTGAACAAGCGTGGCGACCATCAGGAAGGAAGACTGCGCCTGCCCTAGGCGCCAGAAGCCGAAATGCCCACACAAGCCCTACCGGGTGTTGTACCGCGAGCCTGGCGGAAGATCCGGTAAGCCGCGTCAGGTCAGCTTCAAGAAACTGGAAGACGCTGAAGCCTTCGCGGTCAAGGTGGAACGAGACAAAGATCTAGGGACCTACATCAACCCCAGGGCAGGCCAGCGGACGTTTGCCAGTATCTGGGAAGAGTGGGTCAACGCGGGAACGCTGGAGGAATCCTCCAGGGTCAATTATGCGAGCGTGTACAAGAACCACTATCACGGGTTCTTTGGCGGTCGCGCCATTGGCAGTATCAACCCTGAGATGATCAACGCATGGGAGGCGGACCAGACGGAGCGGGGATACGCGGTGAACGGTATCTCTGTGCGCCGTAACATCCTGTCATCCGTCTTCAACTATGCGGTGAGTACCGAGATCATCGGTCGCAACCCATGCAAAAAGGCGAACCCTCGAAGGAATCGAGAGAACACGACGGCGACCCCGGTCACGGACGAGGACATCCCATCCACATCGGAGGTGATGGCGATTGTCGCGGAAGCGCCCAAGATGATCCGTGCAGGATTCTGGGCCATGGCAGGGTCCGGTACCCGTCCCGGCGAAAGTCTGGCAATCTCCGACGAGTCTATGGAATGGGAGACCGGCATCCTCACGGTCGACTACCAGGTCTCGGCGTACGGCTGTCAGGAGATCTCTGGGTATCGGCGTGGCGTGAAGCGGGGTACGAAGCATCGGGCGTTCAGCGAAGCGCGCAGAACTCCGGTGCCGGAATCGATCGTGCAGATCTTCAGCGATCACGTGGATGCGTTCGGGGTGTGGGGGGATCGGCAATGGTTCTTCGAGTCCCCGCGCCGAAATGATCGCCACCCGTCCTACGACTGGTTCTTGGACCAGTTCAAGGCGGCTGCCAAGGCGGCGGGAACCCCTGCGTACACCCCGAAAAGCTTCCGGCACTACTTCGTCTCGGAAGCGATCCATTCGGAGATCCCGCTCTTCGAGATCGCAGCGTGGGTAGGGCACCGTACTACCAGGACCACGGAGCTCGTGTACGGCCACCTACTGCGCAAGGCCATGACGCGCGGGGCGCGCACCATGGAGAGCCGACTCGGGCTGAGGCTGGAACCGTTCAAGGGCTTGATCGCCCCGCCCCCGCTGGTCCCCTCGGATGGGGATGTGGAGGACTGGGACGACGTCGCGTAGGGGCTCACTGTGATGAGGTGCAGACCTGGTGCAGACTTTGGCGCCGCTGCCGGCGCTCGATCATGAGCGGCCGGACTCCTCCGAGGTGTTCAGGATGTTCACACCCCGAAACAGTGCGGATGGGCAGCCGTGGGACACGGAGGCGACCTGCCCCGGTTGGGCCTTTCCGCAGTTGAAAGCCCCTCCGAGGACGTATGTTTGGGGCCCTCCGACAGCTTGCATCGAGCCCCAGAACTCAGGGGTAATTCCCTGATAGGCAAAGTCCCGAACCTGTCCGCAAAGGCGGCCGTTCCGGATGGCGTATGCCCTCTGACCCGTAAACTGGAAGTTGTACCGCTGCATGTCGATGGACCACGACCGGTCCCCGACCACGTATATCCCGCGGTCCACGCCCGCGATCAGGTCCTCGGTGCCGAGCCCGGCGGGGTCCGGCTGCAGCGACACGTTGGCCATCCGCTGCACCGGCACATGGCCGGGGGAGTCCGCGTACGCGCAGCCGTTGGAGCGGTCGAAGCCGGTGAGCTTCGCGATGCGCCGGTCCAGCTGGTAGCCGGTCAGCGTGCCGTCCTTGACCAGGTCCCAGGACTGGGCGGCGACGCCCTCGTCGTCGTACCCGATGGTCGCCAGGCCGTGCTCGGCGGTCCGGTCGCCCGTCACGTTCATCAGCGAGGAGCCGTAACGGAGCTTGCCGAGCTGGTCGAAGGTGGCGAACGAGGTGCCCGCGTACGCCGCCTCGTAGCCGAGCGCGCGGTCCAGCTCGGTGGCGTGGCCGATCGACTCGTGGATGGTCAGCCAGAGGTTGGACGGGTCGACGACCAGATCGTACGAGCCCGCGGTGACGCTCGGCGCCCGCATCTTCTCGGCCAACTGCTCGGGGATCATGGCGAGTTCGCTCTCCCAGTCCCAGCCGGTCCCCGTGAGGTACTCCCAGCCCCGGCCGACCGGCGGCGCGATCGTGCGCATCGAGTCGAACTCGCCGCTCGACGCGTCGACGGCCACCGCCGTCAGCTGCGGATGCAGCCGCACGCGCTGCTGGGTGGTCACCGTCCCCGCCGTGTCCGCGTAGAACTTGTTCTCGTGCACGGTGAGCAGCGAGGCGTCGACATGCGCGACGCCGTCCGCCGCCAGCAGCCGCGCGCTCCAGTCGGCGAGCAGCCCCGCCTTCTCCTCGGCCGGCACCGAGAACGGATCGATGTCGTACGAGGAAACCCACGTCTTCTCCGCGTGCACCGGCTCGTGCGCGAGCTCGACCCTCTCGTTCGACCCCGCCGCCTTGATGACCTGCGCGGACAGCTTCGCCATCGCCACCGCCCGGGAGGCGACACGCGCCGCCGCGTCCATCGTCATGTCGACCCCGGAGGCGAAGCCCCAGGTGCCGCCGTGCACCACACGCACCGCGTAACCGAGGTCCGTGGAGTCGGAGGTGCCGGCCGGCCGCGCGTCGCGCAGCTGCCAGGACGCGCTGCGCACCCGCTCCAGGCGGAAGTCCGCGTGGTCGGCGCCGAGCGCCCGCGCGCGGGCCAGCGCGGCGTCGGCGAGAGCCCGCAGGGGCAACGCCGTGAAGGCTTCGTCGATGGAATGGGGCACGGATGTCTCCCTGCTGTCGGCACCGGTCGGGTCCGATCATGTCGCGCCGGACGTGTCGGGGGCCAGAGGCTTTCTGTAGGGATCCGACAGCGCGCACTCCGCGCCACTGTCGGGCACCGATTCTCCGGATCGTCGACGGTACCGATAGGTTTTCGAGGTACCAGCCAGCTATCGAAAGGGTGATCCGTTGAGCCGCTCGGTTCTCGTCACCGGAGGAAACCGGGGCATCGGCCTCGCCATCGCCCGCACCTTCGCCGACGCCGGCGACAAGGTCGCGATCACCTACCGCTCGGGCGAACCGCCGGAGGTCCTCACCGACGCCGGTGTCCTCGCCGTCAAGTGCGACATCACCGACGCCGAGCAGGTGGAGCAGGCCTACAAGGAGATCGAGGAGAAGCACGGGAACGTCGAGGTCCTGGTCGCCAACGCGGGCATCACCAAGGACCAGCTCCTGATGCGCATGAGCGAGGAGGACTTCACGTCCGTCCTCGACACCAACCTCACCGGCACCTTCCGGGTCGTCAAGCGCGCCAACCGCGGCATGCTGCGCGCCAGGAAGGGCCGCGTCGTCCTGATCTCCTCGGTCGTGGGCCTGATGGGCGGTCCCGGGCAGGCGAACTACGCCGCCTCGAAGGCGGGCCTGGTCGGCTTCGCGCGTTCGCTCGCCCGTGAACTCGGGTCGCGCAACCTCACCTTCAACGTCGTCGCCCCCGGTTTTGTCGACACCGACATGACCAAGGTGCTCACGGACGAGCAGCGCGCGGGCATCGTCGCCCAGGTGCCGCTCGGCCGGTACGCGCAGCCCGAGGAGATCGCCGCCGCGGTGCGCTTCCTCGCGTCCGACGACGCCTCGTACATCACTGGAGCCGTCATCCCCGTTGACGGCGGATTGGGCATGGGTCACTGATCACCATGAGCGGAATTCTCGAAGGCAAGAAGATCCTGATCACGGGCGTTCTGATGGAGTCCTCCATCGCGTTCCACGCGGCCAAGGTCGCGCAGGAGCAGGGCGCCGAGGTCATCCTCACCGCCTTCCCGCGGCCCACGCTCACCGAGCGCATCGCCAAGAAGCTGCCCAAGCCCGCCAAGGTCATCGAACTCGACGTGACCAACCAGGAGCACCTGGACCGGCTCGCGGGCCTGGTCAAGGACGAGCTCGGTGGCCTCGACGGCGTCGTGCACTCCATCGGCTTCGCGCCGCAGGGCGCCTTCAACTTCCTCGAGGCCACCTTCGAGGACGTCTCGACGGCGATGCACGTCTCGGCGTACTCCCTGAAGTCGCTCACCATGGCCTGCCGCCCGCTGTTCGAGGACGGCGCCTCGGTCGTCGGCCTCACCTTCGACGCGCAGTACGCCTGGCCGAAGTACGACTGGATGGGCCCGGCCAAGGCCGCCCTGGAGGCCACCAGCCGCTACCTCGCCCGTGACCTGGGCAAGGAGAACATCCGCTGCAACCTGATCTCCGCGGGCCCGATCGGCTCCATGGCGGCCAAGTCGATCCCCGGCTTCGCCGACCTCGCTGACGTCTGGAACACCCGCTCCCCGCTGGACTGGGACATGGCCGACCCGGAGCCCGCGGGCCGCGGCATCGTCGCGCTGCTCTCGGACTTCTTCCCGAAGACCACCGGCGAGATCGTCCACGTCGACGGCGGCGTCCACATGATGGGTGCCTGACCCGCCGGGTCCCGGTACGTTTTCGAGGCCCCGTCCCCGCCGCGCGCGGGGGGCGGGGCCTCACCCGTTCGGCCCCCCGGCCGGGCGGTGGCGGGGGAGTGCCGGGCACCCTGGAGTGTGCGTCCTACCGGTGCGGTGCTCGTGGCCCTCGCTCTTGTGGTCGCCGCGCCGAGCGGCGTCCCGCAGGACGCCTCCCCCGCGCGCGGGGCGACGGCCGGGAAACCCGCGCCGCGGCCCTTCGGCGCGGAGTGCCGCACCGCGGTCGCGGGGCCCGACGTCGTCGCGTACTGCCACAACCCCTACCCGGAGACCGACCACGTCCGCCTGCACGTGGAGTGCGCGCGCTGGTGGGACATCGACAGCGACTCACGGCCCGTCGACGCGCAGCCCGCGCTGACGGTGCGTCTCACCGGGCGGTGCTGGAAAGAGGTCCGCGCGGTCTGGGTCAGCCACCAGAGGTGAACCGCTCCGGGCGGCACATGAAGGGGTAGCCCGCGGCCTCCGCGGCGGCGGCGTCGGCGTCCCCCGCGCGGATCGCGTCGACGAGACGGGCGTGGTCCATGTGCGACTCGGGGGTCAGCTCCTCGCCGATGTCCTCACGCAGCCAGTCCCGCAGGACCTCGCCGAGGTCCGCGTAGAGCGCCGTCATCACGTCGTTGTGCGAGGCGGCGACGACCGCCATGTGGAAGGTCGCGTCGGCCGTCACGAACGCCTCCGCGTCCCCGGTCGCCCAGACCTCCTCGCGGCGCACGAGCAGCGCGTCGAGCTGCTTGAGGTCGCGCTCGGTACGGCGCTCCGCGGCGAGAGCGGCCGCGCTCGATTCCAGGGTGCTGCGCAGCTCGGCGATGTGGCGCGGGTCCGCGTCGGCGAACCTGCGCTGCATCACGCCCGCCAGCTCGCTCGTCGCGACCACATAGGTGCCCGAGCCCTGCCGGATGTCCAGCAGGCCGTTGTGCGCGAGGGCGCGCACGGCCTCCCTGACGGTGTTCCTGGCCACGCCCAGCTGCTCCACCAGCTCGGGCTCGGTGGGGATGCGGGAGCCGACCGGCCACTCGCCCGAGGAGATCTGGGTGCGCAGCTCGGAGATGACCTGTTCGGAGAGTGCCGAACGGCGAGGAGTGGTCAGCGGCATGACGTTCCTTCGTGCGGGGCGGGGCCGGGGGCCGGGAGGGCCGGGTGTGACGCATTCGGATTGGACAGCCAATCATCCCATGATTCTATGATGGCCTCATGGCTAGTGAGGAAACCGGCACGATGACCCCGACGGCGACACCCCCCGCATCCACCGCGACCGGGGTGAAACAGCCCCCCACGCGCGCGTGGGCGACGCGGCTCATCGTCGTCGGCATCGTCCTCGCCGCCATGAACCTCCGGCCTGCCATCACCAGCCTGGGCTCGCTCCTCGAAGAGGTGCGCGACGGCCTCGGCATGAGCGGCACCCTCGCCGGCCTCCTCACCTCCGTGCCGCCGCTCTGCTTCGCCGTCTTCGGCGTCATGGCACCCCGCTTCGCCCGGCGCTTCGGGCCGAGCGCCGTGGTCTGCTTCGGCATGGCAGCGATCGCCGCAGGACTGGTGATCCGCCCCTTCGTCGGCGGCACCGCGGGCTTCCTCGCCGCCACCGCGCTCGCCCTCATGGGCATCGCGGTCAGCAACGTCCTGATGCCGGTCATCGTCAAGCGCTGGTTCCCCGACCGGGTCGGCTCGATGACCGGGCTGTACTCGATGGCGCTGGCCCTCGGCACCTCGCTCGCCGCGGCCCTCACGGTCCCGATGACCGACGCGCTGGGCGGCCGCTGGCAGACCGGACTCGCCGTCTGGGCGGGCCTCGCCGGCGTCGCCGTCCTGCCGTGGATCCCGCTCGTACGGGACCGGGGCCCGGTCGCCGCGGCGGCCCCGGAGCACATCAGCGCGACCGTACGGCAGGAGGACGCCGCGCTGCGCATCACGCACAGCCGCACCGCCTGGGCGCTCGCCGTCTTCTTCGGCCTCCAGGCCACGGCCGCGTACGTCACGATGGGCTGGATGCCGCAGATCTTCCGCGACGCGGGCGTCCCCGCCGGCGAGGCGGGCGTGCTGCTCGCCGTCACGATGGCCATGGGCGTCCCGCTGGCGTTCGTCATCCCCCGGGTCGCCACCCGGCTCACCAACCAGGGCCCCGTCGTGCTGGTCCTCGGCACCTGCGGCCTCGCCGGGTACGCGGGCCTCTACCTCGCCCCCGCGGGCGGCGCCTGGGCCTGGGCCCTCCTTCTCGGCATCTCCAACTGCGCCTTCCCGCTGGCCCTCACCATGGTCGGGATGCGGGCCAAGAGCAGCGCGGGCGTGGCCAAGCTGTCCGCCTTCGCGCAGAGCACGGGCTACCTGATCTCCATCCCGGGCCCGCTCCTGGTGGGCGTGCTCTACCAGCACAGCGGCGGCTGGGGTCTGCCGATCGCGCTGATGGCGGGCCTGATGGTGCCGCAGATCGTCATCGGCACGCTGGCGGGCCGCAACCGCACGGTCGAGGACGAGGTGGCGGCCAAGGCCGCGGCGGCCTGAACCGGGGGAGGCCGGCGGCTCGGTCCCAGGGGCCCGGCGGCCCGACCTCAGGGGCCCGGTGGCCCGACCCCGGCGGCGGTGGGACGGGTACGGGGTGCGAGACTGGCGGTATGCCCGTCCTCGACCCGAACCCCCAGAACGGCCAGAAGAAGCTGCTCATCGTGCTCGGCGCGATGCTGGCCATCACCGTGATCATCGGCATCATCGCCTCCATCGCCTCGCCGTGAGCGGGTGCCCGCGCCGGACCTCGCGGACGCCTGCGCCGGACACCCGCGCAGGACGGCTGTGACGGTCCGAACGGGCCCCGGCGGGGCGGATGGTGGGGCTAGCACCCCCATCCCCTAGGGGGTCAGTGTCAGGGTCAAGTGGGTGGGTTTCCGGATGGGGCCGAGGGGTGCCGGTCGCCTAGATTCGAGGAGTGCCGCGAGGACGCGGCGCGGACCACTCGAAGACCACGGAGGCGGCATGTCGGCCCGATCGCAGACCCGGCGCGACCCGGCCCAGTCGGGCGGCGTCGAGATCCAGCTCCCGTGGTGGGCCATCGCCCTGCCCGCCGTCGCCTTCGCGGCCCTGCTCCTGCTGGTCCTGAACCCCGTGGACGCGCACGCCGCGGCGGGCGATCCGGTCCTCACCGACCTCCTGGAGCGCATACGGGCGATGGTCCTGCGCGCCGCCCCGTGAGCCCCCTCGGGCCGCAGCCGTCACTCCTGTCGGCGGACCGCACCAACTCCCTGCGCCCCATGGCGCGTTTCATGCGAAGCTGGGAAGCATGAGCGTCGCAGAACCCCGCAGGATTGTCCTCTTCCGGCATGCGAAGGCCGACTGGCCGCAGGTTTCCGACCACGAGCGGCCGCTCGCCGACCGAGGCCGCCGGGACGCCCCCGTCGCCGGACGCAAGCTGGCCGACGGCGGCATCGCCTTCGACCTGGCCCTCTGCTCGACGGCGGCCCGGACCCGCGAGACCTGGAAGCTCGCCGTCCAGGAGCTGCCGCAGCGCCCGAAGACCGTGTACGAGGAGCGGTTGTACGAGGCGTCGCCCGGTGAGCTGATCGCCGTGCTCAACGAAACCCCGGACGACGTGCGGGACATCCTCCTGATCGGTCACAACCCCGGTGTGCAGGGACTGACCGACGTCCTGGCCGGGGAGGCCGAGGGCGACGCCATGACGCGGCTGAACCGCCGGGGCTTCCCGACCGCCGCCTTCGCCGTCCTGACGTACTCCGGCTCCTGGAAGGCACTGGAGCCCGGCGTGGCCACCCTCGTCGACTACTGGGCGCCGTCCGAGTAACCCGGCCCCCGCTCCCGCCCACCGTGAAGGGGCCCGGCACCGTGTGGTGCCGGGCCCCTTCGGACGTACGGGGAGGGCTGTCGTGCCCTCGGGCGCTCAGTCCAGGTGCATGTCCGCCGCCTCGACCTCTTCGCGGGTGATGCCGAGGAGATAGAGGACGGTGTCGAGGAAGGGGACGTTCACCGCGGTGTGCGCGGCCTCGCGGACCACGGGCTTGGCGTTGAAGGCGACGCCGAGGCCCGCCGCGTTCAGCATGTCGAGGTCGTTCGCGCCGTCGCCGATCGCGACCGTCTGCTCCAGCGGAACCCCGGCCTCCGTCGCGAAACGGCGCAGCAGCCGCGCCTTGCCCGCGCGGTCGACGATCTCGCCCGTCACCTTGCCGGTGAGCTTGCCGTCGACGATCTCCAGGGTGTTGGCCTGGGCGAAGTCGAGGCCGAGACGTTCCTGCAGATCATCGGTAACCTGGGTGAACCCGCCCGAGACGACGCCCACTTGGTAGCCGAGGCGCTTGAGCGTACGGATGAGGGTGCGGGCGCCGGGGGTGAGCCGGACCTCGGAGCGGACCTTGTCGACGACGGACGCGTCGAGCCCCGCGAGGAGCGCCACGCGGGCGTGCAGCGACTGCTCGAAGTCGAGGTCGCCGCGCATCGCGGACGCGGTCACCTCGGCGACCTCGTCCTCGCAGCCGGCGTGCGCGGCGAAGAGCTCGATGACCTCGTCCTGGATGAGCGTCGAGTCGACGTCCATCACGACCAGCCGCTGCGCCCGGCGGTGCAGGCCCGCCGCGACGACCGCGACGTCCACGCCGAGCTTCGCGGCCTCCACGGCCAGGGCGGTGCGCAGGGTCTCGGTCTCGGTGCCGGACACCGCGAACTCGACGGCGGTGACCGGGTACTTGGCGAGCCGGAAGATACGGTCGATGTTGCCGCCGGTGTCCGTTATACGGGCGGCGATGGCGGCGGTGGACTCCGAGGTGAGGGGGTGGCCGAGGACGGTCACCAGCGACCGCCCGAGACCGCGCGGCCGGTTGTCGCCGATGCCGGAGATGATCTCGGCCTGCATCTTCATGGACTCCGCCCAACTGTGGACGGTGGCACGGAGGTCGCCCTCCAGACCGGCGGGCGGCTCGGTCACGAGCGCGCACAGCACGATCCGGCCACGGGTGACGACCTGCTCGATGTCGACGACGTCGACGGAGTAGGCGGCGAGGGTGTCGAAGAGACCGGCGGTGATACCGGGGCGGTCCTTGCCGAAGATCTTGACGAGAACCGTCGGGACGTCGGCGGGCTGAGGGGGCTGCGAAGCACTCATGGTGATCCCTACGGTATCCGTCCCCATGACGGGGGCGCCCTGCTGGTCCGCGTGGCGGACAGAGGGGCGGGGGCGGGGCGCTGTCGACTGGGAGATACCCGGGCGAGGGCGCGATGTCCGGGCGAGGGCGCCGTGGTGCGCTGTCCGGGGGAGGCGCGGGGCCCGCTTTCCGGCCTGCCCCACCGGGGTCTGCCCCCCCCGGGCCCGCCCAACCCCCGGCTCGTTCCTCGCTGGGTGTGCCCTTCACGTGTGCTGGATCGCTCAGCTGCGGGGGCGGCGTGGGTTCTCCGGGGGAGGAGGTGGGGGCGGTGGCGGGGGAGGCCAGTCGCCCGTGCGGGCCCGGCGGCGGTTCGGTGGGGGTGGGGGTACCAGTGGGCCCGCCACCGTCGGGGCCCCGGAGTTGTCCGCGGGCGGGCGCAGGTACGGGTTCGTGTCGGGGTTCGGGGGCCTGTGCGGGGTACCTGGGCGGTACGGGCCGGGACCGGCAGACCCGGGCCCGGCACCCGCAGGCCCGGGCCCAGCTCCGGCAGGTCCGGCACCGGCAGGCCCTGCACCAGCGGGCCTGGCACCCGCGGGCCCGGCACCCGCGGGCCCGGCTTCGGCAGACCCGCGACCGGTGGGCGCAGCTCCGGCAGACCCGGGCCCCGCGGACTCGGGCCCGTAGGCCCGCTCACCAGCAGCCCCACCCCCAGCAGCCCCGGCACCGCCAGCCCCCGCACCGTAAGCCCCACCCCCAGCAGCCCCGCCCCCCGACGCCCCCGCCCCACCACCCCGCGCCCCCGCCCCACCACCCCGCGCCCCCGCCGACGGCCCCCCGGACGCGCCGGGCACCCCCACCCCCACCAAGGCCCCCGGCCCCGGCACCGCCCCCGCGGCGCACGCCAGCAGCGCTCCCGTCGCTCCCGCCCCGAACCCCCACGCCGCCCCCAACAGTGCCGCGGGCGCCAGTCGGGCGTGCAGGTCGATGCCCGCGCCGAACGCGTCGAAGCCCAGTACGGAGAGCGACGCGTCCGCGGAGACCCCGGTCAGCCAGGCCATCAGCGGGAGCCCCGCCGCCGTCGCCGCCCCGAGGCGCACCCCGCACCGCCCCGCGAGTCCGACGACGGACACCCCACCCCGTACCCACGGAGTCCGCACCGCGGTCAGCACCCCGGCGAACAGCATCATCATCGCCGCGGCGACGCCCAACAGCCAGACCCGGCCGTCGAGTTCGGCCAGCCTGCCGAGCGTGAGCGCCCGGTCGGACGGCCCGGTCAGGAGGTCGTCCACCGGATCCGGCAGAACCCGCGCGAGCGCCCCCGTGGCCCGGCCGTCCCACGGCACGAAGAGTCCCACGGGGATGCCGAGCCACACCCCGTTCGGCGCTCCGAGCAGGGCCGCGCCCGCGATCCGCTTGGGGTGGTCGTCGCCGACCATCGCGTACGCCGCCGCCGCGAGCCCCGCGGCGACCGCCAGCAGCACCACCGCGACCAGCGCGGACACCGCGGGCCGCACCACCCGGTGCAGACACCCCAGAGCGGCCGGCAACGGCGTACGACGGGACGCGAGCAGCGCGACGAGCAGCACCCCTGCCGCCCACAGCGCCCCGCCCAGCAGCGTCGGCGCGGTGTCCACCGTGAACCCGACGGATGCCTTCGCCTTCGCCAGGTCACCGAGCCGGTCGGGCAGGAGCCCGCCGATGTCACCGAGACCGCCCGGCAGCTTGTCCCCGATCCCGCCCGGAAGCTTGTCGACGCCCTTCTCGATCCCCTTGTCGATGCCGAGCCGCTCACCGTCGATCGTGATGAGGTCGTGACCGGCCCAGGCGAGCCCCGCGAGCATCGCCACGAAGAGGGCGATCACCGCGCCGGCCCGGGCGAGGAGTTCGGCCGGCGCGATCACGGCCCCGGCCGCCCGCAGCGAGCGCAGGAAGAAGTGCGCGAGGAGCAGCGCGCCCACCAGGCCCACGCCGAGTGGCGCGATATCGATCGTCGTGGCGGTCTCGGCGCCGTCGAGGCCGAACGCCGAGACGTCGCCGGACGGCGTGACGGAGCCGCCCGCGCCCAGCGCGACGGTCGCCGCCGTCATCGGCCCGAGCGAACCCACCGCGTCGGCGCCGAGCAGGTGCAGCCCGAGCGCGGCCGTCCCCGCCATGCCGACGAGCGCCCAACTCACCGCCGCGACCGCGGAGAGCAGCACATCGCCCCACCGCACGCCCCGACCTTCACCTTTGTGCTCGTCGGCCGTCATGAGGACCCCCCGAACCGCAGTGCGCCGCCCCATCGCCACCGCGCAGACGTCCCCTGCGTATCCCGCAACTCATACGCCTAAAAGGGACGATGAGCGCCATGAGCGTGATGGGCGAAATACGCCCTATGCGCATGATCCGTATGCACTGATGGGTGCTTACCACTCTCCGGGGCGATATCTGCCCCGTCAACGGGGCGGCCCGTCACGCCCGTACGCAGTCTTCACAAGGCCCGACTTTCGGTCAGAGCCCTCCGCCTGAAATAGTTCCTCCCGATGTTCGACATCCCTAGACTCCCCATCGATGGGGGCTAGCTCGGGGGACAACTCACGTGGGGCATGGAGTGCCGGAACTCGTACTGGAATTGAATGGCAGGACCTGGACGCTGGACGCGTCCAGGCCGTACACCCTCGGACGTGATCCGCAGGGAGATATCTCGCTCGACGACGCCAGGGTTTCCTGGCGGCACGCGTCGATCAGCTGGAGCGGGCGCAGTTGGGTCATCGAGGACCACGGCAGCACCAACGGCACCTTCGTGCAGGGACAGCGCATCCACCAGATGGAGATCGGCCCGGGCACGGCCGTCCACCTCGGCAACGCGACCGACGGCCCCCTGGTGAACGTATCCGGCAGCGCCGCCGCCGTCTCCGCACCGCAGCACGCGCCCCAGCAGCACCAGCAGCAGTACCAGCACCAGCACCAGCAGCAGGCCCCGTACCAGGCGCCGCAGCAGCAGGGCTGGCCGCAACAGCAGGTACCACAGCACCAGGCACCACAGCACCAGGCACCGCACCAGCAGGCGCCGCAGCACCAGCCCCAGCAGCAGTACCAGTCGCACGTGCCGCAGCAGCAGGGTGGCGGTCCGTCCGAGCAGTACGCACAGAAGACACCGGGCTCCGGCGGCGTCGCGGGGGCCCCGCCGGTCTACGGTGACCGCAGCCCGACCACGTTCCACCAGCTGGCACTCGGCCGCAAGATGCGCATCGGCCGCGCCCTGGAGAACGAGCTCGTCGTCTCCGACCTGCAGGTCTCGCGCCACCACGCCGAGTTCACCGCGACGCCCGACGGCCGCTTCGAGCTGCACGACCTCGGCTCGCACAACGGCACGTACGTCAACGGCCAGCCGATCGCGAAGTCCTCGACGGTCCTGATCGGCCCGAACGACATCGTCGGCGTCGGCCACTCGACCTTCCGCCTCGTCGGCGGACAGCTCGAGGAGTTCGTCGACACCGGTGACGTCTCCTTCTCGGCCCGCCACCTCACGGTCACCGTCGACGGCGGCAAGCAGATCCTCAAGGACGTCTCCTTCGGCGTCCCCGAGAAGTCGCTCATCGCGGTCATCGGACCCTCGGGTTCCGGCAAGTCCACCCTGCTCAAGGCGCTCACCGGCTACCGGCCCGCCAACCAGGGCGACGTGCTCTACGACAACCGCAACCTGTACAAGCAGTTCGCCGAGCTGCGTCAGCGCATCGGTCTGGTCCCGCAGGACGACATCCTGCACAAGGAGCTGACCGTCAAGAAGGCCCTCAAGTACGCGGCCAAGCTGCGCTTCCCCGCGGACACCACCGAGGCCGAGCGCGAGTCCCGCATCGACGAGGTGCTGCGCGAGCTCAAGCTGGACATCCACAAGGAGAAGAAGGTCACCTCCCTCTCCGGTGGCCAGCGCAAGCGCGTGTCGGTCGCCCTGGAGCTCCTCACCAAGCCCTCGCTGATCTTCCTGGACGAGCCGACCTCCGGCCTCGACCCGGGCATGGACCGCGACGTCATGCAGCTCCTTCGCGGCCTCGCCGACGACGGCCGTACGGTCCTCGTCGTCACGCACTCGGTCGCCGAGCTGGCGATCTGTGACAAGCTCCTGGTGATGGCGCCGGGCGGTTCGGTGGCGTACTTCGGCCCGCCGGAGGAAGCCCTCAACTTCTTCGGCTACAGCACCTGGGCCGACGTCTTCTCCGCCTTCGAGAACTACCGCGACTACGACTGGGCGGGCCGCTGGAAGGGCTCGCAGCACTACCAGATGTACGCCGCGGACATCGACGCCGTCGCCGCGCAGTCCGTACAGATGCCGCCGCCCCAGGCGGTGAAGCCGCCGAAGCCACAGGGCTGGGGCTCACAGCTGTGGACCCTGATCCGCCGCTACACCTCGGTGATCGCCTCCGACAAGGGCTTCATGGGCCTGATGGTGATCCTGCCCGCGGTCCTCGGCATCGTCAGCGTCGTGATCCCCGCCGACTTCGGCCTCGCGCCACCGAAACCGCCCATCAAGTTCAACGGCGACGCCGGCACCATCATGCTGATCCTCGCGGTCGGCATGTGCTTCTCGGGCGCCGCCAACTCCGTACGTGAGCTGATCAAGGAACGGGTCATCTACGAACGGGAACGGGCCACCGGCCTCTCCCGCTCGGCCTACCTGATGTCCAAGGTCATCGTCCTCGGCGTCATCACGGCCATCCAGGGCGTCATCATCTGCGGCATCGGCTTCGCCCCGCGCGAGCTGCCCGCAGAGGGCCTGATCATGCCGCCGGCCGTGGAGATCTGCCTGACGATCATCGCCCTCGGCTTCACCTCGATGATGTTCGGCCTGGTCATCTCCTCGCTGGTGAAGACCGCCGAGAAGACCATGCCGCTGCTGGTCATGTTCGCGATCGTCCAGGTCGTCTTCACCGGCGTCCTCTTCCAGATCTACGGTTCGCCCGGCCTGGAGCAGTTCGCCTGGCTGATGCCGTCCCGCTGGGCCATCGCCGGCGCCGGCGCCACGCTCGACCTGGCGCACCTCATGCCGCCGTGGGACCCGAAGAAGCCGGGCGACCTCGACCCGCTGTGGGAGCACTCGGTCGGCCAGTGGAGCCTCAACATCACGGTCCTGATCGTGCTCGGCGTCATCTGCGGCTTCGTGGTCGCGCGGCTGCTGCGCCGCCACGAGCCGGAGGTCATGCGCAAGTAGGCGCCGCGCAGGGCACACGACAAGGGCGGCACCCCGTACGGGGTGCCGCCCTTCGGCGTCCATGGGCCTCAGCTTCGGCTGAAGAGGTCCCGTTGATCAGGCGATCAAGGCTCAGTAGGCGCTGTTCACGTTGTCCATCGACCCGTAGCGGTCGGCGGCGTAGTTGGCCGCGGCCGTGATGTTGGCGACCGGGTCGTAGATGTTCGTGGACGTGCCGTCGACGTGGTAGGCGTCGAACGTCGGCTTGATGACCTGGAGCAGACCGATCGACGGGGTGCCGTTGATGGCGTTGATGTCCCAGCCGTTCACGGCCTGCGGGTTGCCCGCGGACTCCCGGATGATGTTGCGGTGCAGACCCTCGTAGGAACCGGGGATGCCCTTGGACTTCATGATGTCCAGGGACTGGCGGATCCAGCCGTCGAGGTTGTTGGTGTAGACGGGCTTGCGGGCGGCGGCGCGGCTGGCGGCCTCCTTGGCCTTGCGCTCGTCCTCGGCCTTCTTCTTCGCTGCGGCCTCGTCGGCCGCCTTCTTGGCGTCCTTGGCCTGCTTGTCCGCGTTGGACTGCTGCTTGGCGACGCCGGCGTGCACCGCCTGCCGGGCGTCGGTCGACGCGGCGAACGCCACGGGGGAGACGTCGGTGGTGGCCTGGGTCGAGGCCTCGGAGTTGCCCGGCACGAGGGAGAACGCGAGGGCAGCGGCGCCGAGCGTGGCGACACCGGCGATCGAGAACTTCTGGGCCTTGCTCACGGGGGCGTGACTGAGCCCGTACAGGTGCTGCTTGGACATGCGAGTGGGACCTCTTCGAATAGCGGAGGTCGCTCTGGTCCGGAGGGGACAGGTTCTTCGTTCCGGCACAAACGCCGCGGTGGTCAGTTCCGCGGCGCCGAGCGACGGGAGCAATTCTTAGCGGGCGCAAAATTCTGAGGCAAAGCTGTGACGTACGATGCCGGGTAGTGGATCAGGGGGTCGGTGCGGGCCCCCAGCAGGGTCGGACAGCCCGTACATAAAGGAAATCCTCCTCCACTAGGGGTCTTCGTACGTGACGTGGGTCCTATGCGCGGGCTCACATCAGCCACGTAACAGTCTCACCGTGAGTTGCCGAACCAACGCTCTCCGTGACGCCTCGGTGTGTCGCCCTCACGCCGCCTTCCGCACCTCTCGCGCGGGCGCGGTCCGGGACCATCGGCCTAGGCCTCGGGGCCTAGGCGGCGGCCTCCACAGGTCGGATACGTGCCGTCACACCCCGCCGGTACGGTGTGACCATGAGTCAAGGACCCCGATCCGGCCTGACCGCGGTGAGCTCCGCGCTCCTCGCCATGAGCAGGCATCTGGAGGTGCGCGACGTCCTCAAGACGATCGTCGCCTCCGCCCGCGAGCTGCTCGACGCCGAGTACGCCGCGCTCGGGGTCCCCGACGACCACGGGGGCTTCGCCCAGTTCGTCGTCGACGGCGTCAGCGAGGACCAGTGGAAGGCCATCGGCCCGCTGCCCCGGCAGCACGGCATCCTCGCCTCGATGCTCCAGAAGGGCGAGACCGTCCGCCTCGGTGACGTGCGGGAGGACCCCCGCTTCGGCGGCTGGCCCGCCGCCCACCCGGAGATGTCGGACTTCCTCGGCGTGCCCATCCACTCCGACGGCGAGACGCTCGGCGCGCTCTTCCTCGCCAACAAGAACTGCCCCAAGCCACAAGGCGGTTGCGGCTTCACCGAGGACGACGCGGACCTCCTCTCCATCCTCGCCCAGCACGCCGCCATCGCCCTCACCAACGCCCGTCTGTACGAGCGCAGTCGCGAGCTGACCATCGCCGAGGAGCGCTCGCGCCTCGCCCACGAACTGCACGACGCCGTCAGCCAGAAGCTCTTCTCGCTGCGCCTGACGGCACAGGCCGCCACCGCCCTGGTGGACCGCGACCCGTCCCGGGCCAAGGGCGAACTGCAGCAGGTGGCGGTGCTCGCCGCCGAGGCGGCGGACGAACTGCGCGCCGCCGTCGTGGAGTTGCGCCCCGCCGCCCTCGACGAGGACGGCCTGGTGGCCACGTTGCGCACCCACATCCAGGTGCTGCACCGCGCGCACTCCGCACAGGTCACCTTCGAGAGCAACGGCGTGCGGGCGCTGCCGGCCTCGCAGGAGGAGGCCATGCTGCGGGTCGCCCAGGAGGCCCTGCACAACGCCCTGCGCCACTCCGGCGCGGAGCGCGTCGCCGTGACGCTGGACAAGCGCGGCGCCGGAGCCGTGCTGCGCGTCACCGACGACGGCGGCGGCTTCGACCCGAAGGGCATTCGGAGCGCGGGACGGCATCTGGGCCTGGTCTCCATGCGGGACCGCGCGAGCGGGGTCGGCGGACGGCTGACCGTGGAATCGGAGCCCGGCAAGGGCACCACGATCGAGATGGAGGTTCCCGGTGGCTGACGCTGTGCTCAACGCGCGGACAGGGATCCGTGTGCTGCTGGTCGACGACCACCAGGTGGTCCGCCGGGGACTGCGTACGTTCCTGGAGATCCAGGAGGACATCGACGTCGTCGGCGAGGCGTCGGACGGCGCCGAAGGCGTCGCCAGGGCCGAGGAGTTGAAGCCGGACGTCGTCCTGATGGACGTCAAGATGCCCGGCATGGACGGCGTCGAGGCGCTGCGCAAGCTCCGCGAGCTGGCCAACCCCGCGCGCGTCCTCATCGTCACCAGCTTCACCGAGCAGCGCACGGTCGTCCCGGCCCTGCGCGCCGGCGCCGCGGGGTACGTCTACAAGGACGTCGACCCCGACGCCCTCGCCGGCGCCATCCGCTCCGTGCACGCGGGCCACGTCCTGCTCCAGCCGGAGGTCGCGGGCGCGCTGCTCACCCAGGAGGAGGCGGGCGCGAGCCAGGGCCGCGGCGGCTCGCTCACCGAGCGCGAGCGCGAGGTCCTCGGCCTCATCGCCGACGGCCGCTCGAACCGCGAGATCGCCCGCGCCCTCGTCCTCTCCGAGAAGACGGTCAAGACGCACGTCTCGAACATCCTGATGAAGCTGGACCTCGCCGACCGCACCCAGGCCGCGCTCTGGGCCGTACGCCATGGGGTGGCCGGCTGACCCGGCCGCCGGCGGACCCTTCTCCTCCGGTCGTCGTTCATCCGGACTGAGATTCATACCGTCGTGTAGATGTCCCCCACTTGGCGTATCCATCGCGACGCCGGGGCGTTCTCCAGTGCGTGCTGCGGCGATCGACCGCAGCTGCTCAGGAGGAAGACAGAAGTGAAGAACCTGAAGAAGGCAGCCGCCGTCACGATGGTCGCCGGTGGTCTGGTCGCGGCCGGCGCCGGCATGGCCTCCGCCACCCACGGCGGCGCGCACGCCGACGGTGCCGCCACGCACTCGCCCGGTGTCGTCGCCGGCAACCTGATCCAGGCCCCGGTCCACATCCCGGTGAACGCCTGCGGCAACACCGTCACCGTCATCGGCGCCCTGAACCCGGCCTTCGGGAACATCTGCGCGAACGTCTGATCGCACCCCGCGATCCACCGGCCGCGTCCGCACGACGCACGCGACCGGTTCCGCGGCCGGCCCCGCGCCACCTTCACGGCAGGGCCGGCCCCCGTTCACCGCATCCCAGCGCCACGCGCACTCTTCCGACCCCGTACCCGGGTCGCCCTGTCTGCAGGAGGAGCACTCCCATGAACAGCATCGCCAAGAAGGCCGCCGTGGCCGTCGTCGCCGCCGGACTCGCCGCGGGCGCCTCCGCCGGCGTCGCGTCCGCCACCTCCGACGCTCAGGCCAACGGCGCCGCCACCAAGTCGCCCGGCGTCGGCTCCGGCAACCTCGTCCAGGTGCCGGTGCACGTCCCGGTCAACATCACCGGCAACAGCGTCAACGTCATCGGCCTGCTGAACCCGGCCTTCGGCAACGCGACCGTGAACCACTGACGCACGCACCAGCCCCACCCCGGGCCCCGCGGACCCCTGTCCCGCGGGGCCCGACCCCGTCCCGGCCCACGCGAAGCCGCCGTCTCCCCCGAACACACACCCCACAGAGAGCCGCCCGCCCCGGCACGAAGCCTCGCCCGCCCGGCGTGGGGCCACGACCCCGCCGCGAAGGCCTGCATCCCCCGCCCGGGGGCCCACCGCGCCCGACGCCGCACTCGGGCTCGGCGGTCCCCTCGCGCCGGGGAGGTCACCCGACCCCGCCGGCCACCCCGCCCTGGTCCCGGCCCGCGCTCAGCGCCCGCGCTCCCGCTCCTCTACATACGCGTTGAACGCGGCCACCTGCGCCCGGCGCGCGGTCCGCTCCACGGGGCGCAGGGCCTCGACGCGCGCGGCCATCTCCGACGCGCTCACCGCCCCGCCGTGCCCGTTCTCGTACGCGAGGGAGATCAGCAGCCCGACCCGCTGCGCCAGCTCCAACACCCGTACCGCGCGCGGCGGATAGCCCGGAGCGAGCACCTCGCGCCCCCGCTCGGCCCGCGCCCGGTACGCGTCGAGCGCCGCCTCCGCGACCGGACCCGACCCCGCCACATCGAGCCGGGACAGGACCTCCGTCGCCTCCCGCAGCGCCTCCGCGAGCTCCCGCTCGGACTCGCCGAGCGAGGGCACATCGGCGGGCGGCGCCTCCCGCACCGGCAGACAGTGCCAGACGACCTCCACGTGTACGTCGCCGTCCGGGCCCGCCTCGTACACCTCGGGCACGAGCCCGTACGGCGCGCCGAACCCGACGACGGCCTCCTCCGCCTCCAGGGCGCGCGCGTTGAAATCCGGCGGGCCGCTCAGGCCGAGCGGATGCCCCGGCGCGGGCAGCGCCACCCGCAGACCGGTCACCCCCAGCGAGCGCAGCCGCCCCATGGCGAGCGTGAGCCCGACCGGGCCCGCCTCGCCGGGAAGTCCTTCGACCCGGTGCACCGCGTCCTCGCCGACCATCGCGAGCACCGCGTCATCCGGGGAAACAAGTCCGGCCAAAAGGGCGTTTCCCCATGCGGCCAGACGTCCTGAGCGTGGTTCCGAGAGCATGCACACAGCCTAAGGACCGGCCTCGCGACAGGAACGCCCGACCGGTGGCGTAGGTTTTATCCGGGGGCCGCGTCCACCGACGCGAGCGACGACCGAGACTGCAATGGGAGACAGCGCGCTCATGAGCGATGTACTGGAGCTTGAGGACGTATCTGTGGTCCGCGAGGGCCGGGCTCTGGTGGACCAGGTCTCCTGGTCGGTGAAGGAGGGCGAGCGCTGGGTCATCCTCGGCCCGAACGGCGCGGGCAAGACCACCCTCCTCAACCTCGCCTCCAGCTACCTCTTCCCGAGCACCGGCGCCGCCACCATCCTCGGCGAGACCCTCGGCAGGCCCGGCACAGACGTCTTCGAACTCCGCCCCCGCATCGGCGTCGCCGGCATCGCGATGGCCGAGAAGCTCCCCAAGCGCCAGACCGTCCTCCAGACCGTCCTCACCGCGGCGTACGGCATGACCGCCGGCTGGCACGAGGACTACGAGGACGTCGACGAGCAGCGCGCCCGCGCCTTCCTCGACCGCCTCGGCATGAGCGACTACCTGGACCGCAGGTTCGGCACCCTCTCCGAGGGCGAGCGCAAGCGCACCCTGATCGCCCGCGCCCTGATGACCGACCCCGAGCTGCTGCTCCTCGACGAGCCCGCCGCCGGCCTCGACCTCGGCGGCCGCGAGGACCTCGTCCGCCGCCTCGGCCGCCTCGCCCGCGACCCGATCGCCCCCTCGATGATCATGGTCACGCACCACGTCGAGGAGATCGCCCCCGGCTTCACGCACGTCCTCATGATCCGCCAGGGCAAGGTCGTCGCCGCGGGCCCGCTGGAGCTGGAGCTGACCTCCCGCAACCTCTCCCTCTGCTTCGGCCTCCCGCTCGTCGTCGAGCAGCGCAACGACCGCTGGACCGCGACGGGCCTCCCGCTCAGCTGATCGGCACCCTGTCCCGCAGGGGACCGGCGGTCCTACCATGGCGGTGTGGACATCGACGCATGGGTGTGGTGGCTGATCGGCGCCGCCGCGCTCGGAATCCCGCTCGTACTGACCGCGATGCCCGAGTTCGGCATGCTGGCCGTGGGCGCCGTCGCGGCCTCCGTGACCGCCGGCTTCTTCGACGGCGGCACGGTGCTGCAGGTCGTGGTCTTCGCCGCGGTCTCGGTCGCCCTCATCGGAGTCGTACGGCCGGTCGCCGCCCGGCACCGCACCCAGCGACCCGAACTGGCCACCGGCGTCGACGCGTTGAAGGGCAGATCCGCCGTCGTCGTGGAGCGCGTCGACGGCAGGGGCGGCCGCATCAAGCTCGCCGGCGAGATCTGGTCGGCCCGCGCACTCGACACCGACCAAGCCTACGAGGCGGGCCAGGCGGTGGACGTCGTCGAGATCGACGGAGCGACGGCCGTCGTCATGTGAATGCCCCACGAGCGGTACGACGTTCTGACAGACTCGATCAGCAAGATCTTTGAGATCCCGCGGACGACCCCGCGGACAACCGCCGAGTCATGAAGGGTACGGGGAGCCACGATGGAACCCATCATCATCGTCCTGATCATCCTGGTGGTGCTGGTCTTCATCGCCCTGATCAAGACGATCCAGGTCATCCCACAGGCCAGCGCGGCCATCGTCGAGCGCTTCGGCCGCTACACACGGACGCTCAACGCGGGCCTGAACATCGTCGTCCCGTTCATCGACTCGATCCGCAACCGCATCGACCTCCGTGAACAGGTCGTCCCCTTCCCGCCCCAGCCGGTGATCACCCAGGACAACCTCGTGGTGAACATCGACACCGTCATCTACTACCAGGTGACCGACGCCCGCGCCGCGACGTACGAAGTGGCCAGCTACATCCAGGCGATCGAGCAGCTAACCGTCACCACACTGCGCAACATCATCGGCGGCATGGACCTGGAGCGGACCCTGACCTCCCGCGAGGAGATCAACGCGGCCCTGCGCGGCGTCCTCGACGAGGCCACCGGCAAGTGGGGCATCCGCGTCAACCGCGTCGAACTCAAGGCGATCGAGCCGCCGACCTCCATCCAGGACTCGATGGAGAAGCAGATGCGCGCCGACCGCGACAAGCGCGCCGCGATCCTCCAGGCCGAAGGTGTCCGGCAGTCGGAGATCCTGCGCGCCGAGGGTGAGAAGCAGTCCGCGATCCTGCGCGCCGAAGGTGAGGCCAAGGCCGCGGCCCTGCGCGCCGAGGGCGAGGCCCAGGCGATCCGTACGGTCTTCGAGTCCATCCACGCGGGCGACCCGGACCAGAAGCTCCTCTCCTACCAGTACCTCCAGATGCTCCCGAAGATCGCCGAGGGCGACGCGAACAAGCTCTGGATCGTCCCCAGCGAGATCGGCGACGCCCTCAAGGGCCTGGGCGGCGCGCTCGGCAACTTCGGTCCGCTGGGCGGCGGTTCGGGCAGCGGCCCCTCCGGCAAGGAGCGCCGCGAGCAGCCGACGATCGACTGACGAGCCCCATCAGGGGCGCGGGGAACTGCGCGACCAGCCAAGAACGGCCCGCGGCCGAAACGTCAGGCCGCGGGCTGAGCCAGCCACTCGGGCAACGAGGCCAACTCGTCCCGCCCAAGCGCCAAGAGCATCGCATCCGCGGGCGTCGGCTCGAACGGCTGCCGCAGCAACGGCATCCCGGCCTCGTCCGGCGTCCGGTTGGCTTTGCGGTGGTTGTCCAGGGCGCACGACGCCACCGTGTTCAGCCAGGAGTCCGCGCCGCCCTGCGACCGCGGCACCACGTGGTCCACGGTCGTCGCCCGCCGGCCGCAGTACGCGCACCGGTGCCGGTCCCGGACCAGCACACCCCGCCTCGACCACGGAGCCTGTCTTCGGAACGGCACCCGGACGTATCTGCAGAGCCTGATCACCCGCGGTACGGGAATGTCGATCGCGGCGGCGCGCACCCGGAGCCCGGGGTGGGCGTGCTCGACGACGGCCTTGTCCTGGAGCACCAGAACGACGGCCCGGTTGAGCGACACCGTCGAGAGCGGCTCGAAGCTCGCGTTCAGCACCAGCGTGTCCCGCATCAACCTGCCCACCTCCCGTATGCACCGGCCCACCGCCTGGCGGGCTGGGATCAACTCTGGCCGGGCACGCCGAGATGGACAACGCAATAAAAAATGCCCGCCCCTGATCACTTCCATGACCAGAGGCGGGCAAACAATCGGTGAACGGTCAGTTCACATCCCGCTCAGCTCTCCGCGGGCGCGGCGTACTCGGCGATCACCTGCGCACGCGCGAGCGTGTGGAACCGGAGGTTGAAGCCGACGAAAGCGGGAGCGGCGTCCGAGTCGGGGCCCAGCTTCTCCTGGTCCACCGCGTACACCGTGAACACATAGCGGTGCGCACGGTCGCCGGGCGGCGGCGCGGCACCGCCGAAGTCCTTCGTCCCGAAGTCGTTGCGCACCTGCACCGCGCCCTCGGGCAGCCCCTTGAACGCGCCGCTGCCCGCACCGCCCGGCAGCTCGGTCACCGAGACCGGGATGTCGAAGACGGTCCAGTGCCAGAACCCGCTGCCCGTCGGGGCGTCCGGGTCGAAGCACGTCACGGCGAAGCTCTTGGTCTCCGGCGGAAAACCCTCCCACCGCAGCTGCGGCGAGGTGTTCCCGGCCGCGTAGACCTGCGCGTCCTTCAGGACCGCACCCGGCTCGAAGTCGTCGCTCACCACCGTGAACGACGGCACGGACGGATGGAAGTCATGGGGAAGCGGCGGCCTCTTGAGCTCGGTCACGTCGGCACCTCCTGGTTGATTGCGGGTCCTCGCTGATCGTCTCCGAGCCTAGGACCAGTTGCGCTTGCTGCCGACCTGGGACAGCCACTCGTTCAGGTACGCCGCCCAGTCCGTGCCCTGGAAGTCGTTCAGCCCCACCTTGAACGAGCGGAAGGAGTCGCTGCCCTCGCTGAACAGACCAGGCTTCTTGTCCATCTCCAGGACGACGTCCATCTCGCGGTCGTCCGCGACGAAGCTCAGCTCGACCTGGTTGAGCCCGCGGTACTGCTGCGGCGGGAAGAACTCGATCTCCTGGTAGAACGGCAGCTT
The DNA here is from genome assembly GCF_042871345.1 of Streptomyces sp. NPDC005863. NCBI lineage: Bacteria > Bacillati > Actinomycetota > Actinomycetes > Kitasatosporales > Streptomycetaceae > Streptomyces > Streptomyces sp. NPDC005863. Next base: position 264,480 of record NZ_JBIAII010000011.1, read on the forward strand.
CTGCCGCGTCCCGCGGATGTGACCGCGCTCCATGTCCGCGCTCTTGAAGCGGAAGCCCAGCTGGATGAAGGCGTCAAGGATGGCCTGCTGCGCCGGCAGCGGGTGCACGTTGATCGGGTCGAGGTCGCTGGAGTCGACCGCGCGCGCGATCTCCAGCTCGGTGGTGACGCCGATGTTCATGCCGCGCAGCTGCTGCCCGTCGATGCTCGTGACCGGCGTCTCCCAGGGGATCTCCAGGCTGAACGGCACAGCGTGCACCTGGCCGGACTGCAGCGTGAACGCGCCGCCGAGCCGCACCTTGGTGAACTCGATGTCCTGCTTGGTCTCCTGGTCGTTCCCCTCGACCTCCACGCGGGCCTGCAGCCCGACGGAGAGCCCCTCGATCTGCTGGTCCACCGACCCGCCCTGGATGCGCACCTCACCCTGGACCACACCGCCCGGGACGACGTTCACCTCGGTCAGCACGGTCTCGACCGAGGCACCGCCGGCACCCATGCTCGCGAGCAGCTTCTTGAACCCCATGACTCTCCTCCCCAGGCCGCCGCCTGTGGTTCGTCTCGACGTGAATCTTCGATCGGTACAAACGCGAGGGGACCGCGCCCGGTTCCGCCCCGTCACCCTGAGATGCGGGTGACCCGAAGGCCACCCGCGTTCGCGGACCACCTGTACTACGCTCGTACGGCATGATCGTGGCCCCTGACCGTACGCCCCTGACCCGTGACTTCTTCGACCGCCCTGTGCTGGAGGTCGCGCCGGACCTGCTCGGCAGAATCCTCGTGCGCGACTCGGCGGAGGGGCCGATCGAAGTCCGCCTGACGGAGGTCGAGGCGTACGCGGGTGAGGTGGACCCCGGCTCCCACGCGTACCGCGGCCGCACGGCACGCAACAGCGTGATGTTCGGACCGGGCGGACACATGTACGTCTACTTCACGTACGGCATGTGGCACTGCATGAACCTGGTCTGCGGTCCCGACGGCAAGGCCGGCGCGGTGCTGCTGCGCGCGGGGGAGGTCACGGTGGGCGCGGACCTGGCCCGCACCCGACGACTCTCGGCCCGCAACGACAGGGAACTGGCCAAAGGCCCGGCCCGCCTCGCCACCGCCCTCGACGTGGACCGCCGGCTCGACGGCAGCGACGTCTGCGGCGACCCGGACTCCCCGTTCACCGTGCTGACCGGCTCGGCCACCCCTTCCGACCAGGTGATGAGCGGACCACGCACCGGAGTGGGGGGTGAGGGCGGCGTCCACCCGTGGCGCTTCTGGACGGCCAACGACCCTACGGTGAGCCCTTATCGGGCCCATACGCCCCGGCGCCGACGAACTTGACGCGCCCTGGGGGGATCCGTAGTGTAGTCCGAGCCGTTGAGCCGGGTACGACAATCTGTCGGAAGCCGGAAGCGGCCAACCACTACCCAACGACTTCCCCTCAGCGGGGTCTTATTCGGCGTGCCCGCATGCCTGAATTCGAACTCGCGGAACTCGATTATGAGTTGCGGAGGGAATCCGCTAACGTAGTGAACACGCCGAAAGGCAAAGGCCCTCCAACGGCCACCGGAAATGAAATCCGAACCGGAAACGGAACGGAAAACGGATCTGGTAGGGTTGGAAACACGAAATACCGAAGGGAAGCGCCCGGAGGAAAGCCCCAGAGAATGTTCTGCGGGTGAGTACAAAGGAAGCGTCCGTTCCTTGAGAACTCAACAGCGTGCCAAAAGTCAACGCCAGATATGTTGATAACCCCGTCTC
>NZ_JBIAII010000012.1:0-225305 GCF_042871345.1 Streptomyces sp. NPDC005863
ACGGCACAGATCCGGGCGTCCTGGAATGAGACAGGCGTAAGTCGGCTCTCACCCCAGAGGTCACACCATCCGCCTCGTCAACCACGAGCCGCACTGCAGACTCACCAGCATCAGATCATCATCGGGCGCATACCTACAGATAACACCGCAGCACAGAGGAAAACGACCTCTGAGAGCCCATCTTTGAACCCCGGTTGATCTCGTACACGCGCCTCAGTAGAGGTTTCTGTATGCGCCAAGCTCTCCGTTCGCAGTGGCCCGGCAGCGGGCCTTGCGGAGAGCTTTCGGGCGCTTCGCGCTCCGCGACGGCGCACCTTTCCGAGGTGCGGCGGCGGGCGGACTCTGCCCGTACCAGGGGGGGGCCGGGGTTCCCGTTCACGGCCATGGGGCCGTGCTCCGGCCCGGCAGGAGGTGGGTGCCATGCCCAGTATGGAGCAGATCGGTAGCGTCAGCATCGGGCGATACGGGCAGATCGTGGAGAGGCTGCGCGAGGCCGTCGAGTAGTTGTCGAAGAGTTCGTTCATCATCGGCGACGGTGCGCTGGAAGTCGTCCCGATGCAGGATCACGGCGGCCGGAACCGTGAGAGTGACCTCAGCTTCGACCACGCGAGAGTGGCGTCTCCTGCCCTTGCGCTGGCCGCCCACCGGCACTGGCATCCGTGCCTCGCCCGGCGCAGCCGCGTGTGGGGCCCGCGCACCCGCTCTCACGCAGCCTGCACGAGCTCGCCGGGCCGGAGGCCGCTGCTGTGGGGGATGAGGACAACGCGGGCCAGGCGGCGGCTCATCAGCGAGGACCGCGGTGTCCAGCCAGAGCTCCACCCCGTAGTTCGGACACAGGTTCTCGGCTTGAGTTTTAACCTTTGCTGGATTCGCCCCCGCACGACCCTGCAACCACCGGATCCACGGGCATGGTCACGCCTGGGCCCTGCGGTGTCAGTGGCGGCTGCCAGGATGAGGGTTATGACGATCAAGGACGTAGCCCGGCATGACGTGAGCGAGCAGCAGATCGAAGAGGCGCTGGAGGACATCTGGGGTCGGGCCTTCAGTCGCTGGCACACGATGGAGTACGACTGTTACTCCGATGGGGAGTTGCAGAAGATGCGCGACGAGCTCCTCGACCACATAGCCGCCCGCACGGTCGCGGACCCCGAGCCCGGCACCGCCCCGTCACACATCATCCTGCGTACCGCGGCCCAGTGCGCCCTGGGACTCCTGGACCTCGGCTGCTACCCCAATGGCGACCAGGAGGTCTCCTTCGCCCTCATCGACCGGAAACTCAGCAGCGAGGAGACGGACTTCGGGGCCGTTGTAGAGCAGGTGGCCACCGCGAGGACATGGCTGGACGCGTTCGCGTTGGCTATGAGCAGCGGCATGATCTGGGAACGGGGCTTGGCCCTCGGGCTGCTGCTGCGCGGCGACATCGCGCCTGACATCCGCCGTGGTGTGCCGCACTCGAAGCTGGAATCGAAGTCGGACCCGGGCGAGCTGGCGGAGATGGACGCCTTGTGCGGCTACCTCACCCCACGGGCTGAAGGGCACCTTCCCCGCCACTTGCCGTCGGAGACGCTGTGCAGGCCGACTGCCGGCGAGCGCGCCGATGCGCAGCGGCAGCTGGATGCGCTCGATGCGCTGACGCCGGATCAGCGTCTGCTGCGCGTGCTCTTGGAGGATGACCAAGTGGCTTTCGAACAAGCCCTGGAGCACCGTCTTGTCCATCACCGGGAGAGTGCACCCGCCGATGCGCCGCCCCGCAGCCTCCTACCGCACAAGGCCATCGCCCTGACCGCACTGGCAGTCCAGGTACACGGCTGGGACTTGCGGGTTCAATCGGCCTATCTGCCACCGGCCATGCTGAGTGCCCCTGAAGGCGCGCCTTCGGTAAGTGGCTGAACCAGCGGCTCACTGTCGCCTCGACATGCCGGCCGAAGGTTAAAATTCAAGCTGAGCTTGGGTCTCAACCTCAGACGACTTGCTGGCCCCGTCTCCGCGGTATCCGCCACCCATCTCCCGGCTCGGGCAGATGACGAGCGAGCCGAGTCATGGGCGCGCTGGAGCGAGGAGCCGGTCCAAGGTCAGAACCCAAGCCGGAGTCGTCAGACGAAGAAGGCGTTCATCCCGGGCACGTCGGAGAGATAGGTCTCGATACTCGCGATCTTTCCGTCGCGGAGCCGGCAGACCGTGGCCAGGTACTCGTCCAGCACGGCGTCCTCCCGGTGCGCGGTGTTGTGCAGGGAGAGAGCCATGTTCTCCCTGCTGACCAGGAGATGCAGCAGCTCGAAGTCGAGGCCGTACGAGGCGATCAGCTGAGCGCGCTCCACCACCGCGTCGGCGCCGTCGGCTGTGCCGGAGATGGTGTTGTCGCCGGGCAGGGTCCAGGTGGCGTCGTCGTGCAGCAGGGCCCGGATGCCCTCCCAGTCGCCCGAGACAAGGGCCTGGTGGAAGGTGCGCCCGAGGGCGAGGGGGGCTTCGTTGGTGGACATGGCATTCCTTTCACAGCACTAAAGCGGTGATCTCCGCTTTAGTGTGACCGTAAGCCCTGTACTCGCTAAGGCGCAACTCTTTGCTTTAGGGTGGAGGGGTGAACGCAGACGCATCGACGAAGCGGCCCGGCGGCCGTAGCACCCGCGTCCGTGCCGCCGTGCACAGTGCCGCGGTCGCGCTGGTGGGTGAGGTCGGCGCCGACCAGGTGACCCTCCCCGCCGTGGCGCGGCGCGCAGGGGTCAACTCCAGTACCCTCTACCGGCGTTGGGGTACGGTCGCCGCGCTTCTGGCCGACGTCGCCCAGCACCGCGGCGACGCCGGCGCGCCCCCGCTCGTCGGAGACCTGCGCACCGACCTGGAGAATCAGGCGGTCTGGACGCTGGCGGAGCTCTCCCGGCCCGGTGGCATCGCGTTCTTCCGCGCCGAGGTCGCGCCCGACGTCGACGAGCGGCACGACGGACTGCGTGAATGCCTGCGCAGGGTCAGCGAGCGCTTCCGCCCCGTTCTCGACGCGGCGCGCGAGCGCGGCGATGCGCCCCCATCCATGGAGCGGGTCTTGGATCGGATCGTTGCGCCGCTCTACTTCCGGGTGGTCTTCTCGATCCCCGGTACGGATGAGGCGTACGTCCGCGACCTTGTCGCGGAGTTGTCCGGGAAGCTTCAACCTGAGCGGTGAACTTCTCGGCTCCTCGCTCCAGCGGAACCCGCCCGAAGCCGCGCACACCTCGGGCCCCTGGCTGTGAACGTCAGTTGGGGCTCTGGTCCACTTGGTGTGGCGCGGCTACTGATCGTGCTCGAACGGTCCCAGGGCCTCCGTGATCCGTTGGACCTCGTGGCGCCACTGAGCGGCGTCGGCACTGTCCACCCAGCCGGTCACCAGTCCAGATCCGTCTTGGAGTACACGTTGCAGAGCGAGCACGGCTGACGAGCGGAGAGCCAGCGGAAGCTGCGGCAGAGGTTCTCTGGGTCCATCATCAGGGTCGATCACAATCCTGCTGCCCGGGATGGAGCCGGCAACGAGAGCCGCGGCGGCCACCGCTTCGGTGCCGGTGCCGCCGTCCACGCGTGCTCCGGAATCTGTGACTCGCTGGAATGCTTGCTCGAGCACTTCGATGACCTTCTGAGAAGTCATTCCCTCGAGTTCGTCGACGAAGTCCGCAGCGAGATCGCTGTCGAATGGGCCTGTTCCCCACGTTCCCATGCACGGCTCCTGGTATCGCTCTCGCGGACGGAGCCAGCATTCCAGCAGACACTGGCAAACGCTCAGGTGGCCAGGAGGACTCGTTTGCGAAGCAAGGCGAATCCTGCACGGCCGAACATCTGACGCTTGAGCATTTTGATCCGGTTGACATGGCCCTCCACGACGCCGGAGTTCCAGGGGAGGGTGAGGCCGGCGGTGACAGCGTCGAGATCGCGCAGGAGGTGCTGAGCGAAGTGGCGGAGGCTGGGCAGTTCAGTGGTGGCGCTGGATGCTTCGATCCATTCGGCGAGCTGGTCGCCGTGCAGGTGCGTGAGTATGTGGGCGGAGGAGCGCACGTGTTCGGTGAGTGCCGTCAGCTCGGGGCAGTTGGCCAGAGCGGCTTTGAGCTGGATCCGGTCGCCTTCGGGTAGCGCGTCGGGGTGCGTGAGGATCCAGCGGGTGACGGCGCGGGCGGATGGTGCCGGGGGCCGACCGGTTGGGGCTTACCGCGAAGGGGCCTGCTGACGTAGTCGCGGACGCTTGCGTATCCGCGTGGATAGCCCTGTTCCTTGATCTCCTCCCACAGTTTCCAGGCGTTGGTGCAGCCTTCCTGCCAGCGCTGATCGAGGTAAGGCTTGTAGTCGTCGAGCCTGGTGGCACGGCTTTGCCACTGACCGGTGAACATCTCTTCCGGAGTCGTGGCGCGGGAGAAGCGCAAGATCGTGTTGAGGGTCATCCCGAGTTGCCGGGCGACGGACCGCTTGCTGTGACCGGCGGCGAGGAGCGCGTGGATGGTGGCGTGTTTGGCGCGGGTTCGTTCGGCGAACCGGTGCCCTGTCGGCCAGGGCGACGACGCGGTCGGCTCCGCCTCTCTTCCTGCGGTTGCTCCGGCTGAGCCGGCGTGGGGCGCAAGCAGCCGCGGTGCCGGTAGACGCGATTTTCGACGGTTTCTCCCAGGTTGTGCCAGAGGTGCCATCGATCGGCGACCTGGAGGGCCTGTGGGGCGCCGCGGGTGGCTCCTTCGGCGAAGAAGGTTGTCCGGTCACGGCAGATGATCTCGATGCCGGGCCGCTCGGCGAGCCAGGCCGCGAGCGTGTCAGCCTCCCGGTCGGGAAGGAGGTCGACCGGCCGACGTGTCTCGACGTCGACGAGCACGGTTCCGTAGACACGGCCCTTGCGCTGGGCGTACTCGTCCACGCCGACCACGCGGGGTGCTGCGACGGCGGGGTCCGGAAGGGAGGCGATCAGCCTCAACAGGGGGTTCCGGCTGACCGGAACCTTGAAGGCGCCCGCCACCCGGGCACCGGCCCGGCCCGCGAGCGCAAGACCGACCGCCACCAGAGTCGACCGCAGCCGCTCGGTCCGTCGCCCGAACCTGCGGGTGAGTCCCGGGATTTGCTCGGCGAAGGTCTTGCGCGGGCAGCAGTCCTCCGCGCAGACGAACCGCCGCACGCGTAGAGACACCACAACGAGCTTGCCCGCTGTCGGCAGGTCATGCGGAAATCGCAGGTAAGAGCCATGTATTCGGCCCGCCCAGCACCCGCACCCTGGGCAGGCCGCCCGCCCTGTGGTCGTACGAGCCTCGATCCGGACGGCCGTGTCGGTCACCTCGACCGACTCCACCAACACGCCCTCGACCGAGGAGAACAACAGCTCATCCAGCTGTGGCAGCACTTCGTTCACGGCGAAAAACTGTCGACCACGCCGCCATCCAGTTGGACGATTTTCGGGCGAACTCAACCGGCATCACGCGAAGATCAACGGGCACCCTGCGTACGCACCCACAAGAAGTGGACCAGAGCCTCTGTTTTGACGTCAGCCGGGGCTTGCGGTGTGACTGGGGGGTGTGCCGCTGCTGCTGGGGGCCTGATGGGTAACTCGCAGTCGAAGGTCGAGCTGTGTACGGCAATCCGCAAGGATCATGTCAGTCCATCGGGGTGCGGCGGGCGTAGGCGCGGGCGGCGCGGGCGCGGTCGCCGCAGCGAGTAGAGCACCACTGGCGGCGGCCGTGCTTGAGCAGGAAGCGGTTGCACGGAGGGGAGGCGCAGGCGGCCAGGCGGGCGGCGTCGGGGGAGGTGAGCAGGTCGGCGGTGCCGGCAGCGATGACCGCCAGGGCGTGCTCGACGATCGCGGTGGTGGGGTGGGGGGTGGCGCGGTAGGGGCCGGTCTCCTCGTCCCACACGAGCAGGGGGGCGGTCGGGACGCAGGTCATCGCGTTGTTGATCGCCGTAACGGCGGCGGGCAGGGCGGGCTGATCGGCGACGCGGCAAGCCAGGAGTGACCTGACCTGTTCACGGAGTGAGCGCAGCTGTGTAGCGCAGACCTCCGCCAAGCCTGCTCCGGTTGGGGCGAGGTCGCGCTGCGCCAACCATTGCTCGGCCCGCTCCGGGGTGCCCAGGAGGTCGGCCGTGTGCCTGCCGGGCAGTGCGACGGCGCTGTTGGCCAGGGCTAGAGCGAGGTGCTCTGCTTCGCCCGGCGCGGGCGGGAGGGCTGCTTCTTCCATCGCGATCTCTTCCACGCTTCTCATGGTACGGGTTGCGTTCATCCGTGAGGCGCGTCTACTGTCGTGTCACGGTTAACACGCACTCCATCCGTGAGGAACTTCTTTCGTGTCTTCCCCTACCCTGCAGACCGCCCCGTTCCCCGTCCGCGTCTTCGGCGGCCCGACGGCCCTCTTTGAGTACGGCGGCCTGCGCTTTGTCACCGACCCGACCTTCGACGGTCCCGGCGAGCACCAGGCGCCGGCCGTCGTGCTGACCAAGACGGCGGCGGCTGACGGCAGCCCGGCTGATCTCGGCCGCGTCGACGTGGTCCTGCTCTCGCACGACGAGCACGCCGACAACCTCGACGTCTCCGGCCGGGCCCTGCTCGCTGACGTCCCGCTCACGCTCACCACCCCTGGCGGCGGGGAGCGTCTGGGGCAGTCGGCCACTGGCCTCGCCGACTGGCAGTCGATCGAGCTGGAGCGTCGGGACGGCGGGCCCGGCATGATCACCGTGACCGGCGTGCCCGCCATCCACGGACCCGGCAAGCGCGAGGACGTCGAGCCGATCTGCGGCGAGGTCGTCGGATTCGTCCTGACCGGCGAGGGCTTGCCCACCGTCTACGTCAGCGGCGACAATGCCTCTCTCGACGCGGTCCAGGAGATCGCCGAGCGTTTCGCCCCGGTGGACACGGCCCTGCTCTTCGCCGGAGCTCCCCGCTTCCCCGACGTCTTCAACGGCCAGGTGATCGTCCTTAACAGCGCCCAGGCCGCCCAGGCCGCGAAAATCCTCGATGCCGGCCGCGTCGTCCCCGTCCACTACGACAGCTGGGCCCACTTCACCGAGGGCCGCGACGAGCTCGTCGCCGCCTTTGCCGCCGCCGGTCTGGCCGACCGCGTCGACTTCGGTGTCCGCGGCTGACCCCACGCCGATAGGGCCCGTACGCCGCAGATGGCCGGGCGCCTGCCGACAGACCCGCCGCGGTTGTCGGCGGGCGTCCGGCCCCGGCCGCGCCTCCCGCACCACCCAAGGGCCGCACCACCGGGACGGGGACGACGCTTACCTCACCATCGGCAGCAACCCCGTCCTTCTGCCGCCCAAGCTGGCCCGTCTCACTGAGCAGCAGATCAGCGGGCCGGGAAGCTCCTCGATGTTCCATGAAGCCTCTGACGGCACACGGTTCCTGTTCCCCGGGCGGCCAGCCAGCAGGTCTCAACACCCCTCCACTATTCAGCTGATTGCGTGCGGCGCGTGGAGCTCTCTTCCGGCTACGGCTGATGCACCCCGAAATCACCATCGTCCGGGCCGACCTGGCCTACGCGGACACGCTCGTCGCCTGGGCCAAGTCCTTCCTCCACCTGACCATCAAGACCGTGAGTAGGCCCAAGGATGCGAAGGGCTTCGTGATTCTCCCGAGGCGCTGGGTGGTGGAGAGGTCGCCGGCGTGGTTGTTGCATGCGCGTCGGAATGTCCGGGATCACGAGAGCCGGCCCGCACACTCCGAGGCGATGCTCACCCTCGCCTCGATCACGCTCATGACACGCCGCCTCACTCGGCCGCCCATCCACCCGAATGCAGCCAAGCCCCGCTTCCCCCAGGCCGTCGTAGCAGCCTGAGCATCAGAACTCCCAGTCCAGTTCATCCTCATCGACCGCGACAGGCCTGTAACCGTCGACTGACTCGCCAGTCTCCAGAGCCGTAGCTGTCGCATTCAGGAGAGACGGAAGCGACTCCCACATGGGGTGGCGCGAAAAGGAGCATCCTGTTTCATGATCGGCATTGCCGATCCTTCCCCGGCGACGGTAGGGACGCTGATCGATGACGAGGTAATCTCCTGAACCGTCAAAGGCGAAGGGGATCCACTGGGCATGCCACCACGGCCCGTACTCCCCGTCCGGATCGCCTTCCTCTGCACCCGCCAGCTCGTCTCCATAGATCTTCATGCTTGTCTGCCAGGCCCTCGCGATGCCCTGTACATCGAGCAAAGACCAGAACGGCGGCAGCAGGTCGTAGTGGCCCATGCCGTTGTGCCGCAACAAGGACTCCACCAACGGCTCGGGGAATGACTGTCGGACGGCCTGTTCAGCCACAGCAATTGCCGAGCGCTCCGCCGGGGGTTCAAGGGCAGCAAACGTTCGAGGTGCGTGCAGGACGAGCCAAGCCTCTATACGGATCCACGACTCGGATATCGACGAAGTCATCCTGGGATCGTGCCAGTTCGATGCACCGCTGAACCGAAGGATTCGAGACGTCCTGCGCCATCCGGACGGCAGGACGTGCCGGCGTCGTAGTCGACGGCCGAGTGACGGGTCAGGCGCGGGTCAGCTCCGGTGAGCCGATGGCGAAGTCGCCGGGGTCCACGCCGCCCTCCTTGGTGTCGTCGTTGGCGAACACGAACGCCTCGATGGGCACGCCGCGTTCGGCGCTCAGCGCACGGACCAGCTCCTGGGCCACCACCGTCTCGAGGACGACGCGCGGGGCGGCCGCGGTCCGGGGGAGGCGGACCACCGCGAGGTCGTCGGTGGCGGGCACCTCCTCGGTGGTGACGAGGAGCGTGAGGTGACCGGCCCCGGACAGCGAGCGGGCCAGGTCGACCTCGCGGCCGTCGCCGAGGACGACGTGGAGGGTGTTGCCCGCCGACTCCATCTCGCCGTGCAGATAGGTGCGGGTCGTCGAGGCGGCGGCGGGCATCCGCGGCACCTCGCGCAGCAGCAGGGCCGTCTCCTCGGCGGCGGCGCGTGAGGCGCCGCTCGCGACACAGTCGGCGGCGACGCAGCCGCCGGCCCGGGCGCTCACCGGGGCGATCGCCTCGGCGGCCCGTTCGCGGACCGTCCTCAGCTGCGCGGCGATGCCGTGCCAGGGGTCCTCGCCGCGGCCCGCGATGGCCCCCGCGAGCAGGTCGAGGGCGACGACCGTGCCGGTGAAGCCCACGGTGGAGGCGTACGAGTCGGGCTCGTTGCCCAGGTCGACGCGGAGCTCGGCGAGGTCGCCGAGCGGGGACGGGGTGACGTTCAGGACCGCGAGGGTCGACGCGTCACCGGCCGCCTTGAACGCGGCGAGCGTCTCGGAGCTGCGGCCGCCCTGCGAGACGCCGAGCAGCAGATCCGTGTCGAAGCCGGTCAGCCCGGTCTCGACCTCGTCGGACTGGGCGCGCTGGGCGGCCACACCGTGGGCGCGGAGCACCGCGACCGGCACGGCGAGCGCCGCGTACGAGGCGCCGATGCCGGTGAACAGCGGGCGCCGGACCGAGCGCAGGCCGGCCAGGGAGGCGGCGGCGAGCTGGGTGCGCAGGTGCGCGGCGATCCGCTCCAGGGCCTCGGGCTGTGCGTCCTGGCCGGCCTGGAAGGTGATGCGGGATCCGGACATGGGGGGTGGTTCCTTTCGGGGGTGCCGCTCGGGCTGGAGGTGGGGGCGTCAAGCCTTCGGCGGCGTGGGGGAGTTGGGGGCGGCCGGGGCGGTGCCGGTCGGCTCGGGGCTCGGTGCGGCGGGGTCGCCGGCGGCCGGGGTGGGCTCGTCGGCCGGGTCCTCGATCCGTTCCCGGCCCGGTGTGGGCAGGTCGAACCTGACGATGGCGAACCGGAAGAGCACGTAATAGAGCGCGGCGAAGACCAGGCCGATGGGGATGAGCAGCCATGGCTTCGTGGCGATGCCGTAGTTGAGTACGTAGTCGATCGCACCGGACGAGAAGCCGAAGCCGTCCCGGATCCCGAGCGCGTAGCAGACGGCCATCGAGACGCCGAAGAGCACCGCGTGGATCGCGTAGAGGACGGGCGCCACGAACATGAAGCTGAACTCGAGCGGCTCGGTCACGCCCGTGACGAAGGAGGTCAGCGCGACCGAGATCATCATGCCCTTGACGACCTTGCGGTTCTCGGGGCGTGCGGTGTGCGCCATCGCGAGGGCCGCGGCGGGCAGCGCGAACATGTAGATGGGGAAGCCGCCGGTCATGAACTGGCCCGCGCTCGGGTCGCCGGCGAGGAAGCGGGCGATGTCGCCGTGCGCCTGCGCGCCCGTCTGCGGGTTGGTGAAGCTGCCGGCCTCGAACCACGGGAAGAACGAGAAGAAGTGGTGCATCCCGACCGGGATCAGCGCGCGGATGACCAGGCCGAACAGGCCCGCGCCCCAGGCCCCGGTGCCCACGAGCCACTCGCCGAAGTGGAAGAACCAGCTGCCGACGGTCGGCCAGATGAGACCGAAGGCCGTGCCGATGACGACGCCCGCGAAGGCGCTGAGGATCGGCACCAGCCGGCGGCCGCCGAAGAAGCCCAGCCACTCGGGCAGCTTGGTGCGGCTGAACCGCTGGTAGAGCAGGGCGCAGACCAGGCCCATCACGATGCCGCCGAGCACCTTGGCGTCCAGCGGCTTGCCGTCGACGCCGTGCGGGAAGGCCGGGCTGGCCAGGACGTTCTTGAAGACGATGTAGCCGACGGCGGCGGCGAGAGCCGTCGAGCCGTCCGCCTTCTTGGCGAAGCCGATGGCGACACCTATCGCGAAGAGCAGCGGCAGATTGTCGAAGACCGCCTGGCCGCCGGAGGACAGGATCATGCCGAACTTCCGGATGACCTCGGGGAACGCCTCACGGCCGAGGAGGTCGTCCTTGCCGAGGCGCAGCAGGACGGCGGCGGCGGGCAGCACGGCCACGGGCAGCATCAGGCTGCGCCCGATGCGCTGCATGACCGCCATGACTCCGCTGCCGGCTCGCTTCTTCGCGGTCGCCGTACTCATCCGTGTTCCTCCGTCGTGCTGGGTCGCGTCGGTGCACTCGCGGCACTCGCGCTGCCCTCACAAGGTAAGCAGTGGTCTGCAACTGGTCAATAGTGGTATTCGATCGGTCGAGGGTTGAGGTCTTGTGCGGGTCGGGTTCGGGTCCTAGGCCCTTTCCGGGCCGGGATCTACGGCCGGTCCCAGGTGGTAGACAGTGGTATTGTTGCCCCTCGCTGACCTGGAGGTTCACGCATGCCGGAGCAGGCCCCGTCGGGCCGGGCGCCCCAGCGCGCCAGTGGTGCTCAGCCCCTGTGGTCGCAGGCGGCCGACCTGATCCGCGAGGAGATCGACCGGCGCGGACTCGGCCCCGGAGCCCGGCTGCCCTCCGAGCGGGACCTCTGCGCCCGCTTCGACATCTCCCGCGTCACCCTGCGCAAGTCCCTGCTGCACCTCGTCGAGCAGGGGCTGCTCACCGCCTCGCACGGGCGCGGCTGGTTCGTCGCCGAGCCCGTCCCCGCCCGGGAGTGGCCCAACGACCTGGAGTCGTTCACCGCGACCGCCCGCCGCAAGCACATGACCCCTGGCTCCCTCGTCCTGCGCCAGGAGGCGGCCGTGGCCTCCCTCGACGACGCCGACCGGCTCGACGTGCCGGCGGGCACCGCGCTGCTGCGGCTCGACCGGGTCCGGCTCCTCGACGACGTCCGCGTCGCCGTCGACCGCACGCTCCTCGTCACCCGGTTCGCGCCCGGCATCGAGGACGCCGACTTCGCCTCAGCCTCCCTCTTCGAGGAACTCCGTTCCCGCGGCGTCGAGTTGGACCGCTCCGAGGTGACCATCGAGGCCCGCAACGCCGACCCCGCACTCGCCGGTCATCTGCGGATTCCGACCGGCTCACCGGTGCTCGCCCTCGACCAGACCATCTACACCCGAGAACAGCGGCCCCTGCTGCTCTCGACCGTCGAGTACAGCGGCGAGCGCTACCGCTTGCGCACCACGTTCCAACAGAGCTGACCCGCACGGCCCGCGGGCCGATGGGCCGATGGGCCCCTCTCCCACGGGTGAGGGCCCGGACGGACTACCCCCGGGCCCTCACCACACGTCGCACCGTCACACCGAGGCAGCGATCCGTTCGTCGATCTGCTCCTGCGTCAGATACGCGTCCGTCTTCTCGAAGTCCGCGAGCGTGGCGGGACGCTGGGCCTGGAAACCGGTGCGTACGTAGTCGTCGCCGGCGAGCGCGTTGAGGCCCCAGTTGGCGGCCGTGCGGAAGCGGGCGGTGACCGTGCGCAGGGCGCCGAGGTGGTAGCCGCGCGCCACGACCTGGGCGGGCAGCCCGGTCAGCTGCACGCCCAGCGGCTTCGACACGGCCTGGATCCCGCCGAGGTCGACGACCAGCCCCATGTCCTTGTGCCGGTAGTCGGTGAGCGGGAAGCCGCGCAGCGCGGCCAGGACGTTCTTCGCCGCCGCCCAGCCCTGGCGCATCGCGTGCTGCGCGGTGGGCGGGCAGATCGCGTCGCCGCCCTTGGCGAGGTCCGGCACGGCCGCCGCGTCGCCGAGCGCGAAGACGCCGTCGACCCCGGGAACCGTCAGGTCGGGCCGGACGACGAGCCGGCCCTTGTTCGTCTCGGCGTCCAGCGTCGCGATGAGCGGGCTCGGCGCGACGCCCGCCGTCCAGATCAGCGTGCGGCACGGCAGGACCCGGTCGTCGGTGAGGGTGACGGTGTCCTCGGTCGCCTTGGCGACGGACACCCCGAGCGAGACGTGCACCCCGCGGCGCTGCATGATCTCCATCGCCTTCTCGCCGAGCCGATCGCCGAGCTCCGGCATCAGCTTCGGGGCGACGTCGACCACGTGCCACTTGATCTGCGACACGTCAAGGCCCGGATAGCGCTTGACCGCCGCGCACGTCAGGCGCTGCAGGTACGCGGCCGTCTCCACGCCCGCGTAACCGCCGCCGACCACCACGAACTGCAGCCGCTGCTCCCGCTCCTCGCGGCTGGAGCTCGCCGCGGCCAGGTCCAGCTGGGAGATGACGTGGTCGCGGATCCAGGCGGCCTCCGCGAGCGTCTTGACGCCCACCGCGTGCTCGGCGACGCCGGGGATGTCGAACTGCCGGGTGACGCTGCCGGGCGTCAGGACCAGGTAGTCGTAGCGCTCCACGACCTCCTCGCCGTTGATCTTCCGTACGACCACGGCCTTGGCCTTGGGATCGATGCCGACGGCGCCGCCCGGCACGATCTTGGTGCGGCGCAGCATCCGGCGCAGCGGCACGGCGACCGACTGCGGAGTGAGCACTCCGGACGCGACGTGCGGCAGCAGGGGCAGATACAGCTGGTGGTCCTGTGGGCTGATCAGCCGCAGCTCCGCCTCGTGGGGGGAGAGCTTCTTCTCCAGCTTGTGAGCGCACTCCATGCCGGCGAAACCGCCGCCGACGATGAGGATCCGGGGAGCTGCCATGTGATGTCTCTCCTGAGCTGTGGGGAGATCGACTTCAGGGCCGTCAGATCGGTCAAAGCTGTATTTGATCTTCTGCGGACCGTACCCGTGGCCTTGTACCCCTGCATCCCGGATGGATTGCTCGTGTGACGTGCTTCACAGGGCGTGAGGTGTGCGTGGGGTGTCGCGAGGCGGTGCACTCACGCCCTTCCCGTGCCGCCGCTCCTCAGATCCCGGGGCGGAAGCGGATCGGATGGTCCTGCGGGACCTCGACGAGGACGATCCTGATCCCGTCCGGATCGGAGATCCACATCTCCACGAGCCCCCACGGCTCGCGCTCCGGCGGCCGCAGCACCTCGACGCCGGCGCGGACCAGCTCATCGTGCGCCGCCCGGACGTCCGCCACCTGGAGCCACAACCGCAGCCCCGGCGTGGGAGGCGCCTCGGAGCGGCCGGAGACCTCCAGGAAGCCGCCGCCGAGGAAGTAGACCGTGCCGCGCTCGGGGCCCGTGCCGAACTCGCGGTAGACGGCGAGACCGAGCGCCTCCCCGTAGAAGGCGCGGGAGCGCTCCGGATCGGTGGGGCGTACCAGGGTCCTGCTGCTCAGTACATACACCATGCGGCCGCACCCTAGCGGCTCCGGGCGAGAGGTTAGGCTCGGCTCAGCCACACCGTGCCGAGCATCGGAGAGTCAGCACCATGGACAGCGCCCTGCGCCCCACCCCCGGCGAGCTCACCTACCGGGACGCCACCGCCGCCGACGTCGACGCGCTCGTCGCGCTGATCGAGTCGGCGTACCGGGGGGACTCGAGCCGGGCCGGGTGGACCACCGAGGCGGACATCCTCGAAGGGCAGCGGACCGACCCGCAGGGCGTCGCCGCGGTCATCGAGAAGACCGAGAGCCGCCTCCTCGCCGTCGAGCGGGACGGCGCGCTCGTCGCCTGCTGCCAGCTCGAACACCGCGGCGACCACGCCTACTTCGGGATGTTCGCGGTGAGCCCGGTGCTGCAGGGCGCGGGGCTCGGCAAGGAGATCATCGCCGAGGCCGAGCGCATCGCCCGCGCGACGTGGGGCGTCCGCGAGATGCACATGACCGTGATCAACGCCCGCGAGGACCTCATCGCCTGGTACGAGCGCCGCGGCTACCGCCGTACGGGAGAGACGACCCCCTTCCCGTACGGCGACGAGCGCTTCGGCATCCCGCAGCGCGCCGACCTGGAGTTCGAACTCCTGGTCAAGGAGCTCGTCTAAGGCCGGTGGTCAGGCCGTGAAGCGGCCCGTGCGCTTGATCTCGGGATAGTCGGTGGTCGCGCCGTCCAGCTGCAGCGCCCGCACCAGACGCAGATCGTCCTGGGTGTTCACGACCCAGCCGATGATCCGCAGGTCGGCCTTCCTGGCCCGCTCGACGATCTCCAGCGTCAGCCGCCGGATGTTGAGGACCAGAGTGGTCGCGCCGACGGCGGTGGCGCGGTCCACCACGTCGGTGCCGAAGCGGCTGGCGACGAGCGCGGTGCGCACCCCAGGGACCAGGCGCGCGATCTCCGCGACCGCCTCGTCGTGGAAGGACAGCACCTCGACGCGGGCGACCAGATCGCGGCGGAGCATGACCTCGGCGAGGGCGCGGGCGGCCGCGACATCCTTGATCTCCGCCTGCAGTGGCGCCTTCACGGCGTCCAGGACCTCCTCGAAGGTGGGCACCCGCTCGCCGCGCCCCGCGTCGAGCTCGCGCAGTTCGGAGAGGGTCTTCTCGGCGATCGGTCCCTTGCCGTCGGTCGTACGGGCCACGTCGGCATCGTGCATGACGACCAGGGCGCCGTCCTTGCTCAGATGCAGATCCAGCTCGATGAGATCGAGGCCCGCCGCTTGCGCGGCGACGAAGGAACGCAGGGTGTTCTCGGGCTCGACGCCCATGACCCCGCGATGACCGATGGTGAGGAAGTTCAAGATCCACTCGCTTCCGTCGACGGAGGCTCGGCGACCGCGCGACGAGGACGGATGGAGCCGCGCGGCAATGTCGCAGCCTAATGGCCGGGGACGGTGAGGGAACCGTGCGGACGAGGGTGACCGGAACCCTCTGCCCTGGTTCCGGCGATGCCGAGCAGGAGCCCGGTGATCAGGGCGGCGACAAGGACGGCACGGGTGCTCACGGGTGCGCTGCTCCGGATGGCGGGGACGGCTGACCCCGCCCGTCCTACCGCCCGGGGCCCCACGGGGGCGAGCCGCTTCACCCGGGCGTGGGCGCGTCCTCGGAGGGTTGACGCGGGGGGTGGGGTGGCTGAGGTCTGCGGGGTGGTTGGGCTTTGTGGGGTGGCTGGGTCTGGTGCGGTACGGGGAGCGCGAGCGCGGCGGGTGCCGGGGCCATGGAAGTCCCGGGCGCACCCTGCGTCGGGTCCGCGTCAGCCCCGGGCGCACCCTGTGCCGAATCCGCGGAAGCCCCGGCCGCCCCCGGCCCCGCGAGGTCACCGAGCATCGCCTCCGCCAGCTCCACCTCCGCCACCAGGCGCCGCTCGCTCCAGCGCAGGGCGACCTGAGGGTGGGACCACGCCTCGGTCCCCGTGGCCAGCGCGAGCGCCTCCCGCACCTCCGCCAGTTCACGCTCCGTCTGCGCGATGTGCTCCGTGACCAGGGCCCGGAGATGGTCCGGCGCCGTCAGATGCCCGAGCCAGACCCGCAACAGCAACGGGTGCTTCAGGACGGGAGGCCCGGCGTCCCGCCCGCCGCCCGCCCACGCCGCGAGCGCCGCCCTGCCCTCCTCGGTGATGGCGTACGACCGCTTGGCGCGCGGCTCCTCGGGCCCCGAGCGCCGCGAGGTCGCGTAACCGAGCGCTTCCAGGCGGCGCAGCTCCGCGTAGATCTGGCTGATGGCGGGTGACCAGTAGAAGAAGCGGAGCGAGGCGTCGGCCCACTTCTTGAGTTCGTAGCCGGTCCGCTCCCCGGGGAAGGAGAGCAGTCCGAGCACCGCCCGGGCGGTGGGCGGCAACTCCTCGGCCGCACCGCCCTCTTGCTGCGGCGACGTGCTGTGCGAGGTCGTGCGACGGGCTGCCATACGCCGCATTGAACGGAACGGCGCGCCTCGGGCGCAAGGCCCCGGGCCGCCCGCGGGCGGCCGGCAGGGCGTGCTCCTGCTCGTGGCGGCGGGCAGGGGCGGCTCGACTCGTTCCGGACCGCCGCGGAGCAGGCCCCCTCGCCTCCGTCCCTCAGGTCCAGCCCCGCTCAACATCCTTTTACCTATTCGGCGTTGTTCCGCAGGGGGCCAGCTGCGAGCGTAGGGGGCGTCATCCTCCCCCCCTTCCTGAGGAGTTGCACGTGCCCATACGTGAACAGGTGAACGTCGTCGGCCCCAAGGGCAGGCTCGCCGGTCATCTTCACCTGCCCGACGCCGATGCGGCCCTGCGCGACGCGGCCGACTTCCTCACGCCGGCCTGCCGATGACGGCCGACCCCACGGCGAACGGCATCGCGTCACCGCCGGTCACACCGCGCGGCGCGCCCCGCGCCGTGCTGGGCGCCGCCCTGCTGGGCTTCTTCCTCATCTCCCTGGACGCCCTGATCGTCACGGTCGCCCTGCCCGATATCGGGCGCAGCCTCGGTACGGGCATGTCCGGCCTGCAGTGGGTGGTGGACGGCTACACACTGATGTTCGCCGCCCTGATGCTCTCCGCGGGCGCGCTGTCCGACCGCGTCGGCGCGAAGCGGGCTTTCGGCGGCGGTCTGATGCTCTTCGCGGTGGCCTCGGCCGCGTGCGGGCTGGCGCCCGGACTCGCGGTGCTCGTCGCGGCCCGGCTGGTGCAGGGTGCGGCGGCCGCGGTGATGATGCCGGCCTCGCTGGCTCTGGTCCGGCAGGGCTTCCCCGAGCAGGCCGAACGAGCGCGCGCGATCGCGCTCTGGACGGTCGGCGGCGCGGTCGCCGTTGCCGCCGGGCCGGTGGTGGGCGGGACGCTCACCGCGTGGGCCGGCTGGCGGTGGATCTTCTACGTCAACCTGCCGGCCGCCCTGCTGGCGCTGGCCCTCCTGGCCCGTGTCCCCGCCTCCCGGCGGCTGCCGGCGCGACTCGACTGGCCCGGACAGGTGACCGCGGTCCTGGCCATGGGCGGGCTCACGTACGGGGTGATCGAGGGAGGAGCCGAGGGCTTCGGACATCCGGGGGTGGTCGCCTCCCTTGCCGTGGCCGTGGCCGCGGCCGTGGGTTTCGTCGTGGCGCAGGCACGGGGCACCCACCCGATGCTGCCGCTGCCCCTGTTCCGGACGCGCGTGGTGGCGGTGTCGTTGGTGGTGGGCTTCATGCTCAATGCCGCCTACTACGGAGGGGTGTTCGACTTCAGCCTCTATCTCCAGCAGGAACGCGGCCATACGGCGCTGTACGCGGGTCTGATGTTCATCCCGATGACGGCCCTGGTCGCCGTGGTGAACCTGGCCTCCGCACGCCTCGCCGCCCGGTACGGTCCACGCGTCCCGATGATCGTCGGGCAACTCGTCGGCGCTGCGGGCCTGCTGTCCCTGCTCACCGTGGGCACGCACACCCCCGTGTGGAACGTGGCGGCGCTGATGGTGCCGGTCGGCCTCGGCGGCGCACTCGCGGTACCCGCACTGACCGCGATGCTCCTCGACGCCGTACCCGCCGACCGCGCGGGCACCGCCGGGGCCGTACTCAACACCGCACGCCAGGTGGGCGGGGCCATTGCCGTGGCCGCCTTCGGAGCGCTGCTGGCCGGCGCGCACACGTTCCTTGCGGGAATGCGCTGGAGCGTGCTGCTCGCCGCGGCAGGGCTACTGGCCGGTGCCGGTGCGACGCTGACACTGCCACGAGCCGGACGTGCCGTTCTCCGCACGCGTCGATGAGTTCACGGCGCGGACGCGGAGCCGGCTCGGGGCGGAGTTCACGGCCACGCCCTGCCGTCAGGCGTGCGCGCCGCGCGACCCGCGGTTCGCCGACAGGGTCAGGGTGCGGGCCCGCTGCGCGATCTCGTCCAGCGGCGCCGCGGGGCTGTAGACCGTCAGCGCGGCGTTCCGCTTGTCGAGGACCAGGGCGTCCGGCGCCGGTGCGGTCTCCCCGTCGTACGCGAGGGACGCCACGTCCTCCAGGCCGCCGAGCCGCACCTCCTCGACCCGCTCGGCCCGGAAGACCCGGGAGCGCCGCAGCGCGCCGCCCAACGCGGAGAGGGCGACGCGGGTACGGGCCAGCGTCGCCTCCGCGTCGACCGTACGGACGTCGAGGAGCCCGTCGTCCATGCGCGGCCGGTGCGCGGGCGCGAGACCGTCCGGCACGTACCGGCCGTTGCCCGCGAAGAGCAGCCACAGGACGCGGTCGCGACCGTCGATCCTGACCCGCAGCGGCGTCGCCGTCCGCAGCACCTCCACGAACGACACGGCCGCCGCGGGCCACTTGCCGATGCGCCCCTCCAGCTTCTCGCGCTTGTGCACCAGGTCCGGGTAGAGCCCGATGCTGAAGGTGTTGACGAAGCCGGTGACCTCCGCGCCGTCGCCGTCCCGCACCCGGCCCAGGTCGACGCGGACGGCCTCGCCGCGTTGCACGGCGTGCGCGGTGTCCTCGAAGGTGGGCGTGCCGGCGTCCAGGGCGAAGTGGTTGAGGGTGCCGCCGGGGAACACCGCGAGCGGCAGCCCGGCCGACGCCGCGCGGCGGGCGGTCGCGTTCACCGTGCCGTCACCGCCACAGACCCCGAGCACGCCGCCCGACGCGGTCGCCCGCGCCACGGCCCGGTCCAGGACGGCGTCGAGGTCGTCCCCCGGTTCGCGGGCCAGGATCTCGGCCTGCGGCAGCAGCAGCTCCAGGTGCTCGCGCGCGGGCAGCCGCCCCGGAACGCCCTTGCCGGCACCGGAGTTGAGGACCACCACCAGGCCTTCGCCGTCCGGCAGCGCGGGCGCCGTCACCCTGGTCCGGCGGAGCCGGGCGGGCGAGGGGCGCGGCGGCCACCAGTAGCAGGTGACCGCGGCGGCGGCCGCGCCGAGCGCGCACCCAGCGAGCACGTCGCCGGGGTAGTGGACACCCACGTACACCCGGGAGAAGGCCACGGCGGCGGCGAGCGGCGCGACCAGCACGCCGTACCGGGGCGCCTCCAGGGCCACCCCGACGGCGAAGGCGGCGGCCGACGCGGAGTGGCCGGACGGGAACGACGACGTCCATGGATCCTTGGCCAGGCGCCGCACCACGGGGACCGTGTCCAGGCCGGGCCGGTGCCGCCGCACGGCGTACTTGGCCAGGACGTTCGTGGTCAGCGAGGCCAGCGCGAGGGCGCCCGTCCCGCGCCGCGCGGCGCGCCGGGCCGCGGGGCCGCCGAGCGCCGCGATGGCCCCCGCCGTCCCGAGCCAGAGCCGCCCGTGGTCGGCCGCAGAACTCAGTGGCGGCAGCAACTGCTCGGCGCCCGGCAGCCGCGCCGACGCCACCCGTTCGAACCACCGCCGGTCGATGCTGCCGATGCGTCCCGTCATGGCCTCACTTGATCAGGACGGCCCGGCGGCGGCCCGTGATGCTCGCCCGAACGGGTACGGCCGTTGGCAGCGGCGCGGCACCACCCGCAGCCTGGGGATGACCCCCGCCGGACGGAGAAACGGAGAGCAGAGGATGACGCCGAGTCGATCCCCCGACGTACAGGTCAAGCGCGTCTACGACGAGGCGTCGCCCGACGACGGCACCCGCGTCCTGGTCGACCGGCTGTGGCCGCGAGGGCTCTCCAAGGAGCGGGCGCGGCTCGACGCGTGGGACAAGGAACTGGCCCCGTCCAACGAGCTGCGGCGCTGGTACGGCCACGAGCCCGAACGGTACGAGGAGTTCGCCGAGCGCTACCGCCACGAACTCACCGACGCGGACCGGGCCGCGGAACTCGACCGGCTGCGGACCCTGGCGCGCAAGGGCCGGCTGACCCTGCTCACGGCGACGAAGGACCTGCCGCACGGGCACGTGCGCGTGCTCGTCGACGCGTTGCGGCGGGGGAAGGGGTAAGGATGGGGGCGGCAGGCAACAGGGGGAGGAGAGACCCCAGAGGGGTCACACGTCGCCCACACAGCAGGAGGTAAGCACCGTGCTCGTCGACCTTTCCGGCAAGACCGCGCTCGTCACGGGATCGACCCAGGGCATCGGCGCGGCGATCGCCGTCGGCCTGGCCGGGGCCGGCGCCCGGGTGGCGGTCAACGGGCGGTCCCGCGACTCCGTGGACGCCGCCGTGGACCGGCTGGGGAACGAGTGCGGCGGAGCCGAGTTCCTCGCGGCGCCCGGGGACATCGCGACCGACGAGGGAGCGGCGCAGGTCTTCGACGCCGTGCCGCGGGCCGACATCCTGGTCAACAACCTCGGTGTCTTCGGCGCGGAACCCGCCCTCGACATCACCGACGACGAGTGGCGGCGCTACTTCGAGGTCAACGTCCTGACCGCGGTGCGCATGATCCGCCACTACCTGCCCGGCATGAAGGACCGCTCCTGGGGACGGATCCAGAACATCGCCAGCGACTCGGCGCTCGTCACGCCCGCCGAGATGATCCACTACGGCATGTCGAAGACCGCGCTGCTCGCCGTCGCGCGGGGCTTCGCGAAGGAGGCGGCGGGCACGGGCGTGACCGTCAACTCGGTGATCGCTGGCCCGACGCACACCGGAGGCGTGGAGGACTTCGTCTACGAACTGGTCGACCGCGCGCTGCCCTGGGAGGAGGCGCAGCGGGAGTTCATGACCAAGCACCGCCCCCAGTCCCTGATCCAGCGACTCATCGAGCCCGAGGAGATCGCGAACATGGTCGTCTACCTCAGCTCACCGCTGGCGTCGGCCACGACGGGCGGGGCGGTGCGGGTCGACGGCGGATACGTGGACTCGATCGTTCCGTGAGGCGGAGGCTTCGGGGTGAGGCGTGCGGTGTTTGCCGGATCGGCAACGAACGTCGCCTCCTCGCGTGCGCGCGCCGGATGATCGTGGCCGGAGCGGGTGCCCGGCCGGCGGTCGGACCGTGGCCGCTCGCCGGAGCCGTTCGCCGGAACCACAGGAGGGTTCATCTTCATGCACCGCCTCGTCGACTCACCCGCGGGCCGCACCCATCTGGTGGAGCAGGGCGCGGGGCCACTCGTCCTCCTGGTCCACGGATTCCCCGAGTCCTGGTACTCCTGGCGCCACCAGCTGCCGGTGCTCGCGGCGGCGGGGTACCGCGCGGTCGCCGTCGACGTACGCGGTTACGGCAGGTCGTCGCGGCCCGCGGGGACGGACGCGTACCGGATGCTCGACCTCGTCGAGGACAACGTCGCCGTGGTGCGCGCGCTGGGCGCCGAGAACGCGGTGATCGTCGGGCACGACTGGGGCGCGACCATCGCCGCGCACTCCGCCCTCGTACGGCCGGACGTCTTCCGCGCGGTCGGCCTGTTGAGCGTCCCGTACACGCCGCCGGGCGGCCCGCGCCCCGGGGAGGTGTTCGCGGGGATGGGCGGCGAAGAGGAGTTCTACGTCTCGTACTTCCAGGAGCCGGGGCGCGCGGAGGCCGAGATCGAGCCCGACGTCCGGGGCTGGCTGGCCGGCTTCTACGCCGCGCTCTCCGCGGACACCATGCCCGAACCGGGCGCGCCGGACCCGCACTTCGTGCGCCGAGGCGGCCGACTGCGCGACCGGTTCCCCGTGGGCCGGCTGCCCGGCTGGCTCGACGAGCGCGATCTCGACGTCTACGCCGGGGCGTTCGAGCGGACCGGCCTGACTGGCGCGCTCAACCGCTACCGCGCCATGGACCGCGACTGGGCGGACCTCACCCCTGGTTATGCGGGCGCCCCGGTCACTCAGCCGTCGCTGTTCGTCGGCGGCGCCCTGGACGCCTCCACGACCTGGCTCGCCGACGCGATCGAGGCCTTCCCGGACACCCTGCCGGGCCTGCGCTCCTCGCACGTCCTGGACGGCTGCGGCCACTGGGTCCAGCAGGAACGCCCCGAGGAGGTCAACCGGCTCCTGACCGAGTGGCTCGCGGGCCTGCCGGGCTGACGGCGCCGCCGTAGGGTGGCGGCCGGGCGGGGGATCCGGGCGGCGGGGGGCCGGTGTGAGCGACGGGCGGCGTGGGCGGGGCGGACGGAACGGGCGTCGTGGGGTACGCGGCGCGGTGGTGGCGGCCGTGTGGTGGCTGGTGGCGGTGACGGCCTTCGTCATGCCGCTGCGGCACGCCCTCGTCGCCACGCACATGTACGTGTCCGGGTACTGGGCGACGGTCACCGACGGCGACGACCTCGACCACTTCGTGTGGAAGGACCCGCGGGGCCGCACGGTGCGCGGCGCCATCCAGGGCGTCCCGGAGGACGGCGTCTGGGACGAGGAGGGGGAGGGCACGAGCGACATCACCGGCGAACGCGTCTGGGTGTCGCGGCGCGGCGACGCCCACATCGCCGAGTCGCCGGTCGAGAAGGACATGGTCATCGGGTACGCGGGGGCGGCCGCCGTGGTCGCCGTCGTGCTCTTGGTGCTGCGCGCGCGTCGCCAAGCGCGCACCTGAGCTTGCACGGCCCGAACTGCCGTCCAGCGACGACGATTTGACACAGGCGCCGCCCTATAGTGACCGCCCATGACCACCGCATTGATCATCGGCGACATCCAGCGAGGCATCACCGACAACTACCCGTTCACCAAGCCCGTCGTGTCACCGCTCACCCAACTGCTGCCGCGCGCCCGCGAGTCCGGCGCCCTCGTGGTGTTCGTGCACTTCGCCTTCCGGGGCAACGGGGCCGACGTGCCCCCGGACAACGCCCTGCTCAGGACCTTCTTCGAAGCGGGTGACGGTTTCCACGAGGGGTCGGCCGGTACGGAGCTCGCGCTGCCGGTCGCCGACGAGGACGTCGTCGTACTGAAGCGCCGCGCCAGCGCGTTCGCCGGCACGGACCTCGACCTCGTGCTCCGCGCCCGCGGCTTCACCACCCTCGCCGTCGCCGGCGTCGCGACCAGCGCCATGGTGGCGGCCACGTGTTACGACGCGGCGGACCGCGGCTACAACGTGACGGTGCTGCGCGACGGTTGCGCCGACGGCGACCCGTCGATGCACGACTTCTTCATGGACGCCGTGTTCCCGAGCCGGGGCTTCGAGGTCGTCACCTGCGCGGGGTGGCGGCTGGGGTAGCGACGGGACCCCGGGGCCGGTCCTGGTCCCAACGTCCCTGCCGGGACGGTCCCTTCGGCCGATGCCGCCCGCATCGCCGGAACTGATCATCGAAGTGATCATCAAGGCGGACGTGCGGTACCGGAGGAGCGGGTGGGTCAAGTGGAACGGATGGACCAGGCCGACCAGTTGGAGCAGGTGGACTGGGTCGACTGGGTCGAGGTCCCGGCCGGGACGTTGCTCCGGGGAACGCCGGCCGAGGAGTTGGCCGCGGTGGCCCGCCGCTACGCGGATACCGGCGTGCCGGCGGAGTGGTACCTGAAGGAGGCGCCGCGCGCGGAGGTCCACGTACCGGCCTTCCGGATCGCCCGTACGCAGGTCACGGTCGCCCAGTGGGCCCGGTTCGCGGCGGCCACCGACCGGCCGGCGCCCCGGGGGCCGGGGGTGCATCCGGTCGTCGGGGTGACCTGGGAGGCGGCGAACGCGTACTGCCGGTGGCTCGGTGAACGGCTCGGCATCGACGTGCGGCTGCCCACGGAGGACGAGTGGGAGCGCGCCGCACGGGGCGACGACGGCCGGGAGTTCCCGTGGGGCGACGCATACCGCACCGGACTGGCCAACCTCGCGGACCTCGGCATCGGTACGACGACGCCCGTCGGTTCGTTCCCCGAGGGGGCCAGTCCGTTCGGTGTGCTGGACATGGCGGGCAACGCCGACGAGTGGACCTCCACGCTTTACGCTCCCTACCCCGGCGCGCCCGCCGAGGTGCCGCTCACCGAGGACTGGGCGTTCGACCGCCACGTCACCCGGGGTGGCGCCTACCGCCACGACCGGGACCTGGCCCGCTGCGCCCGCCGGCACGGCGCGTACGAGCAGAACCTCGAAGCGATCGGCGTCGGCTTCCGCCTGGCGGCACCGGCTGTGGTCCCGGCTCCGGCACCCGCTCCGGCACCGGCACCGACCGCGCGCCCGGCTCGTCCGATCGACCTTCTGCCCTGAACCCGGAAGGAGATGGGGTCGGCTGCGTCGTCGCCGTGCCCACGTCATTCCAACCGTGGTACCACAGAAGCAATTTGTCAGGTCGAGTGTCGAACGGGGTGATGTGGTGGCTGTGGGCTACCTGTTGACGGTGGTGTTGGCCGTGCTGATCGTGGTGTTCTGTCTGGTTCACATACGCGGGCCGAAACCGCTCTTCTACGTCAGCTACCGGCTCGGCCTGGTCTTCAACGAGATCCCGCACGTCGCGCTCTACGCGTTGGTGGCCTCGACGGCACTGGCCTTCTCCGAGGGCGACATCACCACGACCTCGGACCGGGTGAACGTCGGGGTGGCAGGGGCCGCGGCTGCCGGACTTGTGGTGGTCACCCTGCGCGGAATGCGGGCGGCGCCCGTGGTGCGTGTCGCCTTGGATGACGCGCTCGGCGTCGGGACGGCGACGCACCGCCGGCCGCCGCTGGCACGCATCCTGCTCCGGCCCGTCTTCCGCCGTCGCCGTGACGTCAAGCGGGTGAGGAACCTCAGCTACGGGGACGCAGGCCGTCGCAACCTCCTCGACGTCTACCACCACCGCTCGCGCCCCGAGGGCGGCTCCGTACTGATCCACTTTCATGGGGGCCACTACGACCAGGGTCGGAAGGACACGCAGTCGCTGCCCCTGCTCTACCGGCTCGCCAGCCAGGGCTGGGTCTGCATCAGCGCCAATTACCGGCTGCGCCCCGACTTCCCGCATCCCGCCCATCTGATCGACGCGAAGAAGGTCATCTCCTGGGCGCGCGAACACGCGGCGGAGTACGGCGCGGCGCCTGCGGCGGCCGTGTTCGTGGCGGGGAGCTCCGCGGGCGGGCACATGGCGGCTCAGGCGGCACTCACCCCCAATGAACCGGCCTACCAGCCCGGGTTCGAGGAGGCGGACACCTCCGTGACCGCCGCCGTCGTACTCAACGGTTTTCTCGCGGAGTACTTCGACGGCGACCCGGCGACCTCGCCGGTGAACCTCGTCCGGACGGACGCACCACCCTTCCTCATCGCGCACGGGGACCTGGACGAGCTGGTGGACACGGAGAACCCCAGGGCTCTTGTCACCGCTCTGCAATCGGTCTCCGCCTCGCCGGTCGTGTACGTCGAACTACCGGGTGCCCACCACGCCTTCGACCTCTTCCATTCATTCCGGTTCGAGGCGCTCATCGGCGGCGTCGAGGACTTCGCCGCGTGGGTGACGGCCCGGGAAAAGCGGCCCAAGAGCTTGTGACACGGGACCTCTCCACACCACGTGGACCGGCCGGATCCCGACGTCAGGGGAACGTGATGGCCGGGTCCGCCGGGGTCAGGACCAGCCAGCGCAGCGCCGCGTCGTCGTAGCGGCCGTACGTCGTGACGCGCACGTCGACCGGGTCGGGCGCGACCAGCGGGAAGTACATGGGGTGCGGGCCGTCGTCCGCGGCCTCGCGGTCGTCGGCGGTGCGGTCCCAGAGCTCGGCGACGCCCGGCGCGCGCCGCACCGTCCGCACCACCTCGTCGAGCCGCTCGTCGTCCGGCCTGCGCTGCCAGGCGAGGCGCAGCCGGGCGAGGAGCGGCACGGCCCACCGCGTGTCCCAGTCGCGCAGCTGGTACCGGGCCTCCGGGGAGAACGCCCAGGTCATGACGTTCGCATCCGCGCGCGCCAGCCACGGGCAGTGCCGCGCCGCGACGGCGTTGACGGCGAGCACGTCCCAGGCCTGGTCGCAGATCCAGCTCACCCGGCGCAGCCCGTGCAGCAGATCCAGCATCGCGGCGTCGGGCCGGACCGCCTCGGTCCTCTCGCTCGGCGGCTCGTGGCCGGTGCCGCGGTGGAGCGTGGCCGCCTGGCGCGGGGTGAGGTCCAGGATGCGGGCGATGCCGGCGATCATCTCCCGCGCGTACCCGCGGTCCTCGCCTCGCTCCAGGGCGCGGTACCAGCGTTCGGAGACGCCGAGGAGCAGCGCCATGTCGAGCTGGGTGAGATAGCTGCGGTGGCCGCGGAACGGTACGGGGCCGGGCAGCGACCCCGGGTCCCGCGCCATCCGCCAGGAGCGCAGCATCCGTCCCAGATCCTCGCGTCGCGCGTCCGGCACCTGTAAAGACCTCGCAAAGAAGGGGCTGTCGTACGAAGGGTTCGCGCGCCCTTCGCGGATCACCGCCCGAGCCGGGGCACGGTGTCAGCCTCGCACACGGGGTGGTGGACCGGAACGCGGGAGTGCCGGTACGGCGGGGTGCCGACCTTCGGCCGGGACGGGCGGCCATGGTGAGCGCCGGGTCCACCGCCGCCCGGCCTTGCCGACGGGGTCGGCACTCTCGCGTGCCGGGTGCCCGGCCGGGAGGAAACTCCGGGTGCTGGGTATCGACCTTGAAAACTCTTGAGTCCCGCTTGCCGCCCCCGTAAAGAAGCCGCCTCGACCACCGCCACCACCTCGTCCGCCGCACACCCCGGAGATCCCGATGAGCCACTTCCTGCCGGAGAACGACGCCGTGCTGACCGCCGCCCGAGGGCTGGCCCAGGCGCACGCCGGACTGATCGAGGTGAACAGCAGCCCCCTCTACCTGCGGGCCCGCGACGCCGACCCCGCCCGCACGGTCGCCCTCGTCTCGGGCGGCGGCTCCGGGCACGAGCCCCTGCACACCGGGCTCCTGGGACGCGGCGGCCTGGACGCGGTCTGTCCCGGCGAGATCTTCGCCTCCCCGCACAACCGCCAGATCTACGAGGCGAGCGCCGCGGCCGCCAAGCGCGACGGCGTCCTGCACATCGTGAAGAACTACACCGGCGACGTCATCAACTTCCAGATCGCGGCGGAGCGGCTGCGCCACGACGGCATCCCGGTCGCCACGGTCCTGGTCGAGGACGACCTGGCCACCGACAGCGCGGACAGCGCCACCGGTCGCCGGGGCACCGCCGCCACCGTCGTCGTCGAGAAGCTCCTCGGCGCCGCCGCCGACCGGGGCGCCACCCTGGAGGACCTCGCCGACCTGGGCCGGCGCGTCGTGGAGCGGTCCCGCAGCATCGCCGTCGCCGCCCGCGCCCAGACCTCGCCCACCACCCTGGCCCCCGCCTTCGCGCTCGACCAGGACACCCTCGACTACGGCGTCGGCATCCACGGAGAGCGCGGCATCCGCACCATCGCCCGCCCCGCCACCGGCGACCTCGTCCGGCGCATGACCGACGATCTCCTGGACGCCCTGCCGGAGGGCCCCGACGAGGTGCTCGCCCTCGTCAACGGCCTCGGCGCCACCACCGAGCTCGAGCTCAACGCGATCGCCGTCCTGCTCGGCGACGAGCTCACCGCCCGAGGCCTGCGGCCGGTCCTGGTCGTCCCCGGCACCTTCACCGCGGCCCTGGACATGGCCGGCTTCTCGCTCACCCTCACCCGCCTCGAAGAGGGATGGGCCGAGCTGTGGACGACCCCCACCCGCACCCCGCTCGTCCTGCCGCGCCCCTCCCGCACCCCGGACCGGTCCGAGGCGGCCGCGCCGACGGCCACGCAGACGACGGCCACGAACTCCCCGGTACGTACGCCCCGTACGGGCGGCGAGGCCGGCGACCGCGCGCTGCTCGACCGGTACGCGCTCACCGTCACGCAGGTGCGCGACAACCTCACCAAGCTCGACCAGCTCGTCGGCGACGGCGACTTCGGCGACAACCTCGCGGGCGGCGTCCGGCGCGCGGTGAAGCTGGCCGACGAGACGGGAGCCGACGGTACGACCGCCCTCGCCGAGGCGTTCCTCAACGACGTCGGCGGCACCAGCGGCCCGCTCTTCGGGCTCTTCTTCCAGCATCTGGCCGCCGCCTCGCCCGCCGAGGGCGGGACCCCTTCGGTCGCCGCGCTCGCGGAGGCCGCCGCGGCGGGGCACGCCGCCATCCACCGGGTGGGCGGCGCGGTCCCGGGGGACTGCACGCTCGTCGACGCCCTCGCGCCCGCCGCCGAGTCGCTGGCCGCGTCCCGGGACGCGGAGACCGAGGCCCCGCTCACCGAGGCCGCCCAGGCCGCCATCCGCGGCGCCCTGGCCACCGCGTCCCTGCGCCCCCGGCGAGGCCGCGCCAGCTATGTCGGTGACCACGCCCTCGGCGTTCCGGACCCCGGCGCCCTGGCCGTGGCGCTGCTGTTCATGGCGCTCGCGGACATCCACGAACCCGCCACGGCCCCGCGCCTGCCCGCGCCCGGCCACATCACCGTGCCCTGACGGCGCACGGGGACCGCTCACCGGCCCCGGGTCCATTCTCTGACTAAGGTCAGAGAATGGATCCACGTGCGGGACAGGTGCAGAGGCAGCGGGGGCAGATCGAGCAGGTGCGGCGGTTCAACCGCACCGTCACCGAGCGCGTGGGGGTGCTGCACGACCGCTACCTCGGCCGCGACCGCCCCATCGGTGAGGCCCGGCTGCTGTGGGAGATCGGCGAGCGGGTCACCGAAGATGGCTGCGAATACGGCGATGGTCACGGGCACGGGCACGGACCCGACGTCCGCGGGCTGCGCGAGCGCCTCGGGCTCGACTCCGGTTACGTCAGCCGGTTGCTGCGGGCCCTGGAGGCCGACGGGCTGGTGGTGGTCGAGCCGCACCCCGGGGACCGCAGAGTCCGCACCGTCCGGCTGACCGACGTCGGCCGCCGCGAGCGCGCCCTGCTCGACGAGCGCAGCGACGAGCTCGCGGGCTCGCTCCTGGAGCCGCTCAACGCGACGCAGCGGACCCGGCTCGTCGCCGCCATGGCCGAGGTCGACCGTCTTCTCACCGCGGGGACGGTCACGCTGGACACCGTCGACCCCGACCACCCCGACGCCCGGTACTGCCTGCGGGCGTACTTCACCGAACTGCAGGAGCGCTTCGACACCGGCTTCGACCCCGCGCAGAGCCTGTTGCCCGACGCGGGCAGCCTGCGGCCACCGCGCGGACTCTTCCTCGTCGCCCGGGCACACGGCGAAGCGCTCGGCTGCGCCGGCCTCAAGCTGCCGGCCGACTCCCCGGCGGAGATCAAGCGGATGTGGGTCGCGCCCGCGGCGCGCGGCCTGGGCCTCGGCCGCCGCTTCCTCACCGAACTGGAGGGGCTGGCCGTCCGGCACGGACGCGATCTCCTGCGCCTCGACACCAACAAGGCGCTGGCGGCCGCGATCGGCCTGTACCGCTCCTGCGGCTTCGAGGAGGTGGCCGCCTTCAACGACGAGCCGTACGCCCACCACTGGTTCGAGAAGCGGATCGGGGCCGGGGCAGGGAAGCCGTACAACCCGTCAAGCTAAAGCGGATACCCTCTTGCCTAAAGGCTTTAGGCAAATGCATACTCGGTTACGCAGAACGAGTGAGGAGGTTCCCATGGCGCGCGTAGGACTGACCACGGAGCGGCTGGTCCGGGCCGGGGCGGAGCTGGCCGACGAGGTCGGCTTCGACCAGGTGACCGTGTCGGCGCTCGCCCGGCGCTTCGACGTCAAGGTCGCGAGCCTCTACTCGCACGTCAAGAACTCCCAGGACCTCAAGACCGGCATCGCCCTGCTCGCCCTGGCGGAACTCGCCGACCGGGGGAGCGAGGCGCTGGCCGGGCGCGCCGGCAAGGACGCCCTGGCCGCGCTGGCCAACGTCTACCGCGACTACGCCCGCGAGCATCCCGGCCGGTACGCCGCGGCGCAGCTGCGGCTCACCCCGGAGGCGGCCGCGGCCAGTGCGGGCGGCAGGCACGCGGAGATGACCCGGGCGATCCTGCGCGGGTACGACCTGACGGAACCGGACCAGACGCACGCGGTCCGCCTGCTCGGCAGCGTCTTCCACGGCTACGTGAGCCTGGAACTGGGTGGCGGGTTCAGCCACAGCGCCCCCGACTCGCAGGAGACCTGGACCCGCGTCATCGACGCCCTCGACGCCCTCCTCCGCAACTGGCCCGCCGCGTGACCGGCCGCCCGGGGCCGGCCCGCGTCCGGTGCGTACCCCCTTCACATTGATCAACAGGTTGAGGCAATGGACACCGCAATGAACACCGCGAACACCGATCAGCAATGGATCACCACACCCGTCACCGCCGACCTCCTGCGCGGTGCCCTCGACGTCGAGCGCACCGAGCACGGCGTACTGCCGCACCGGCTGCCCGCATGGGCCCGCGCGCAGAACACCGACGGACAGCTGGCCATGGCCGAGTCCCAGCCTTCCGGCGTACGCCTGGTGTTCCGCACCGGCGCCACCACCATCGAGCTCGACACACTGCCCACGAAGCGCTCCTACACGGGGGCCCCGCCGCGCCCCGACGGCCGCTACGACCTGCTCGTCGACGGACGCCCCGCCGGACAGCTGAGCGCGACCGGCGGCCACGTCCTGACCATCGACCTGACCACCGGCACCACCGAGCGCACCGAGGGGCAGCCCTGCACCCTCCGCTTCACCGAGCTGCCGGACGGCGTCAAGGACGTCGAGATCTGGCTGCCGCACAACGAGACCACCGAACTCATCGCCCTGCGCACCGACGCCCCCGTCGAGCCGGCCCGGGACCCGGGACGCAAGGTCTGGCTGCACCACGGCAGTTCGATCAGCCACGGCTCCGACGCGGCGAGCCCCACCACCATCTGGCCCGCGCTCGCCGCCTCGCTGGGCGGGGTGGAGCTGATCAACCTGGGCCTGGCGGGCAGCGCCCTGCTCGACCCGTTCACGGCGCGCACGCTCCGGGACACCCCGGCCGACCTGATCAGCGTCAAGATGGGCATCAATGTGGTCAATGCCGACGTGATGCGGCTGCGCGCCTTCGCCCCGGCGATGCACGGCTTCCTCGACACCATCCGCGAGGGACACCCCGACGCCCCGCTCCTGGTGATCTCGCCCATCCTGTGCCCGATGCACGAGGACACCCCCGGCCCGAGCGCGCCCGACTTCAGCGACTTCGGCGAGGGCAGGCTCACGTTCAAGGCCATGGGCGACCCGGCGGAGCGGGCGAGCGGAAAGCTCACGCTCAACGTGATCCGCGACGAGCTGGCCAGGATCGTCGAGCAGCGGTCGGCCGACGACCCGAATCTGTACTACCTCGACGGTCGCGAGCTCTACGGCGCCGCGGACTCCGTCGAACTGCCGCTGCCCGACCAGCTCCACCCGAACGCGGCCGCGCACCGTCGCATGGGCGAGCGTTTCGCGGAACGGGCCTTCACCGCGGGAGGCGCCTTCGCGGAAGCCGGCTGAGCCCGAAGTCCGGTGAGTCCGAAGTCCGGTGAGCTCGGTGGGCCCGGTGCGCCCGTCGGTCGCTACCCGCGGGACGCGAGCGCGAGCCGGTGCAGGTCCTGCAGCGCGTCGACGAGCACGGTCTGCCGGTGCCACCTGATCCAGGTGCCGAGCGCGCGGCTCGTGCCGTCCAGTGCCCTCAGCTGGGTCTGGGAGAAACCGGCGAGGGGGCGGGCGTGGTGGGAGGAGATCACGCCGCGGACCGTGTTCTGGTCGTCCACGAGCGGGACGCTGTGGCAGGCGCGGCTGCCGGAGGAGAGGATGACCCGGCGGGTGTCGTCGTCGAAACCGGCCGACGAGGCCACCTCCTTGACGGTGACCTGGTGGCTGGCGGCGGCCGCCCGTGCGCACGAGGTGTTCCCGTCGACGAACGCGAAGTAGTCGGTGAACTGGCGGGGGAGACCCGCGTGTTTCGCCATGCGCAGGATGTCGTCCTCGACGAGCTGGACGTTCCCCATGTCCGTGTCGGTGACGGACAACACACGGCGCAGCGCGGCGCCGAGGACCTCGCCCTGGTTCGTCGCGTCGAGCTGACCCGCGCCGAGCACGGCGAGGTCGGGGGCCGGAAGCGGGGCCCGTCTGACGATCCACGTCTCCTCTCCCGGGGCCGGCCCCGGCGTGCGGGCGACCGCGGCGGCGAGCTGGTGCAGCTTGACGTTGGCCCGCTGGGACGCCTGGCGCAGCAGCGCGAACGCGGCCTGTGCGTCGGCCAGACGGTACCGCTCCACCAGGATGCCCTCGGCCAGCGCGACCCTCGCGCGCGCACGCGACTGCACCCGCAACTCGGTCACCTGGTCGCGCAGCTGCTCGGCGTCGGACAAGAGCGCAGGCTGATTGATCGAACGGTCTTCCATGGCTGCACCCTGCTCCGGCCTGCTCGTCGTCCGTGAACGGCAGTGGTCGCGACACCGGGGTCGACCGTGCCCGGCTCCGTCCACAGGAGGGGCCTGCTCCTTCACACTTCCGTGACCGTAACGCGACCGGTTGCCGATGTCATGCCCCGCCCGGTGGCTCCGCGACCCGCCGAGGCGCTTCCAGGCCAGGGGCCGCAACGAGAAATGCCCCTGTGGGATCCCTTGCATGTTGACGATGTGACGACTAGTCATATGGCTGATCGAAACAAAGGCCGTGCCGTGCGGGCACCGCGGGCATGGCACCGAGGGCACCACACCCTGGAGGGCACATGAAGTTCTCCGTCATCTTCGAGGCGCAGCTCGCCGACCCCACCGTCGAACGCGAGCACCGGCTCATCCACGACTGCGTCGAACAGGCCGTACTCGCCGAGGCCATGGGCTTCGACCGGATATGGGCGGTGGAGCACCACTCGCTCAAGTGGTACGCGCACATGAGCGCGCCGGAGATCTTCCTGACCTGGGTCGCCGCGCGCACCAGCACCATCAGGATCGGGCACGGCGTCGTCTGCATGCCGTTCAACTTCAACCACCCGGCGCGGGTCGCCGAGCGCGCCGCCATGCTGGACCTGCTCTCCGGCGGACGGCTCGACCTGGGCGCGGGCCGGGGCGGCACCGAGCAGGAGACGTCGCTGTGCGGGGTCGACAGGGACCGTACGACGCAGGAGGTCGAAGAGGCGCTGCGGATCATCGGCAAGGCCTGGGAGAAGGAGGAGCTGGAGCACCACGGCGCGCTCCTCGACATCGGCCCGCACCCGATCCTGCCCCGCCCCGCGCAGACCCCGCACCCCCCGCTCTTCCTCGCGTGCAGCCGCACCGAGACGCTTCGGCAGGCCGCCGAACTCGGCGTCGGCGCCCTGGTCATGGGGTTCGCGGGCCCCGATGCGATCGCCGACATGCGCCGGGCGTACGACACCGCCCTCGCGGCCCGCACCGGCGCGCGGTTCGTGTCGAGCGCGGTCAACGACCACTTCTCCGTGCTCTGCCCGACCATCGTGCTGGACGACCGGGAGGCGGCGCGGCGCGTGGGCATCCGGGGGCAGCGGTTCTTCGCCCAGTCCATCGGGCACTGGTACGGCGGCGCGGGCATCCCCGACGAGGCCGTCGTCGAGGGCAGCGACGAGGCGGCCGAGATGCGCAGGGCCGCCGAGCAGGTCGTCGCGCGGCTGCACGAACACGACATACCGGTGCGGCCCACCTCGACCGCCACGTTCAACGCCGACCACGCCTACGGCACCGCGGACGACGCCATCGCCCACGTGGAGCGTCTGCGCGACGCGGGCGCCGACGAGATCATGTGCCTCGTCCAGATGGGCACCGTCCCGCAGGAGGCCTGCCTGGAGACCCTGCGGCAGTGGGGCGAGAAGGTCATCCCGTACTTCCGCGCCCAGGAAGCGGCCACGTCCTGATGCGGTCCGAAGCGGCGAACACCCCGGACCACCGCACCCCCGCGCCGGACCACCGCACCCCCGCCCCGGCTCACCCTCCGTGCGCACAGGCTCGCCCTCCCTCCGCGCCGGACCGTCTCGACCCCCTCGCCCGCCCCCTGGTCTCCGCCCTGAGCGCCGGCTTCCCCGACCTCGGTGGCGCCGTCACCGACGCCGCCGAGGCGCGGCGGATCCTCGCCGCCTCCCACACGGCGGCGCACAGGAGGGCCGAGCGGCCCGCCGTCGGCTCGGTGGCGGACCGGACCGTCCCGGGGCCGCCGGGCGCGCCCGAGATCCCCGTACGCGTCTACCTCCCGGACCCGCGGCGCCGCCCCGGGCCGCGCCCGACCGTCGTCTTCTTCCACGGCGGCGGCTACACGCTCTGCGGCCTCGACTCCCACGACGCCACGGCCCGTCGGCTGACCGCGCGATCGGGCGCCGCGGTCGTCTCCGTCGCGTACCGCTTGGCGCCCGAACACCGCTTCCCGGCGGCCGTCGACGACGCGTACGCGGCGCTGTGCTGGGCCGCGGACCGGAGCGCCGCGCTCGGCGGTGACCCGGGCGCTCTCGTCACCGCAGGAGACAGCAGCGGGGGCGGGCTCGCCGCCGCCGTGGCGCTCCGGGCGCGCGACGCGGGCGGCCCCGCGCTCGCCCTGCAGGTGCTGATCTACCCGCTCCTGGATGCCGCCCAGAACACCGCCTCGTACCGCGAGAACGCGCACGGGTACTTCCTGACCGCCGCGCACCTGCGCTGGTTCTGGCGGCAGTACCTCGGCCCCGACGGCGGCGGCACTCACCCCCTCGCCTCCCCGCTGCGAGCCGCCGACCTCACCGGGCTGCCGCCCGCCCACCTCGTCACCGCCGGCTGCGACCCGCTGCGCGACGAAGGGCTGGCGTACGCGGAGCGGTTGCGGGCAGCCGGTGTGCACGTCGCCCTGGCCCACCACCCGGGGATGTTCCACGGCTTCCTGGGCTTCCCGGAGCTGCTGCCCGACGCCGGGAGTGCGCTGGCCGATGTGGCAGAAGCGATCGGTTCGACGGCGACCCGCAGGAAAAACAGCGGTGGGGCAGGGGGTCGCACAGGATGATTTCCCGGGACCCCCCTTGTCCCGGAGAACCTCGCCCGCATACGGTGTGCTGACGCGAGGTTCTCCCGTGGAGGATGGGTTATGACGGAAATTCTTGTGCAGTCGGGTACGGAGGGTGCGGTTCCTTCCGCTGAAGGGCGTGTGGTGGACCACCCGGCGTGGCCGGTGCTCAAGGACGCCGTGGAGGACATCCGGCCCTGGCAGTCGGCCGACGGTTCCATCGACTTCGAGGCGGACGGCGCCCCGGCGCAGGGCACCGCCGAACTCGCCGTGGGACGCGTCATATCCGCGGTCGAGGAGCTCTCCCCGCTCCTCCCGCACGACGCCGCGTACCACCGGGCGCTCGTCGCGGACCTGCGCCGCTGGGCCGACGGCGGTTTCCGGGTGCCGGACTTCCTCGACTCGCTGCTCGCCTTCCAGCCCGCGGCGCACCGCGAGGACGGCCTGCAGCACCTCGT
This sequence comes from Streptomyces sp. NPDC005863, assembly GCF_042871345.1. Lineage (NCBI taxonomy): Bacteria > Bacillati > Actinomycetota > Actinomycetes > Kitasatosporales > Streptomycetaceae > Streptomyces > Streptomyces sp. NPDC005863. The sequence goes on from NZ_JBIAII010000012.1 coordinate 35,417, forward strand.
GGTCTTCCCGATGTACACGCAGAACGGCAACCCCGACCGCAACCTCGAGGCGGTCGTGCTGCGCATGGTCTGGCCCGAGTGGCTGGCCGAGCTGGAGCGCACGCGCTACGACAACCCGCTCTTCTGCGGCATCACCTTCGAGGACTTCACCGCCGGGTACGACACGAACTCGGCCGTCCTCTTCCCCGAGACCATCGCCGTGCGCGAGGCCCCCGAGCGCTTCTCCTGGGGCGGCATCTTCTGCGACCGCGAGGCGGCCCGCTTCCGCCGCGTCACCGAGGCCGCCGTGGACCTCCTCGGGCTCGAACTGCCCGACGACATCCGTGAGATGGTCGGCGACCAGGACCGCTGCCAGCAGGCGTTCGTCCTGTGGGACATGGTCCACGACCGCACCCACAGCCACGGCGACCTGCCGTTCGACCCGTTCATGATCAAGCAGCGCCAGCCGTTCTGGATGTACGGCCTGGAGGAGCTGCGCTGCGACCTCACCGCCTTCAAGGAGGCCGTGAAGCTGGAGGCCGAGGGCGTCCCGCAGGCGCGCGACGTGCAGTACGCCGTGCTCTTCGACCGGATGTTCCGCTTCCCGGTCACCGGCGACCGCGTCAAGAACTACGACGGCCTCGGCGGCCAGCTCCTCTTCGCCTACCTGCACAAGCACGACGTGGTCCGCTGGACCGACAACCAGCTCCGGATCGACTGGGAGCGCGCCCCGCTGGTCACCAACCAGCTGTGCGCCGAGATCGAGGACCTCTACCGGGCCGGCATCGACCGCCCGAAGCTGGTCCACTGGTTCGCGGCGTACGACCTGGTCTCCCGCTACCTCGCCCCGCACCCCGGATCGCGCTGGGCCAAGGGCCCGGACGCCCTGGACACCTCGCTTCCGCCGCGCAAACTCGTCGACGAGGTGCTTCCCGACGAGTTTCCGCTCAGCATGTTCTATGAGGCGCTCTCCAAGAAGCTCAAGAACGTGATCGCCTCCACGAAGGGGATCACTGCTTCCTCGGACGCCGAGAAGGTCGCCGCGTGAGCGGCCGCCAGGAGGAGGCGAGGACCATGTCCGCACTCGATGGAGCCGTGATCGCGGTGGCCGGCGCGGCCGGGCCCGCGGGACAGGCCACACTGCTCAGGCTGGCCGAGGCGGGCGCCACCGTCGTGGCCTCGGACGCCGACGCCGGACGCCTCGCCGAAGCGGTGGACGCCGCGCGGTACGCGCACGGCGGCGCGACGGTGATCGGTGACACGGTCGACCTGCTGGATCTGGACGCGACCCGCGAGTGGGCCACGCGCACGGAGAGGGAGTTCGGGCGGATCGACGGCCTGGTCCACCTCGTCGGCGGCTGGCGCGGCAGCAAGAGCTTCGCCGAGACCGACCTCGCCGACTGGGACCTGCTCGAAAAGCTCCTGATCCGCACCGTGCAGCACACCTCGCTCGCGTTCGAGGACGGCCTGCGGCGCAGCGACCGCGGCCGCTATCTGCTGATCAGCGCGGCGGGGGCCGGCAAGCCCACCGCGGGCAACGCGGCGTACTCCGCCTCCAAGGCGGCCGCCGAGGCCTGGACGCTCGCCCTCGCGGACGCCTTCCGCAAGGCGGGGGGCGAGGACGGGCCGCGGGCGGCGGCTGCGATCCTGGTGGTCAAGGCGCTGGTGCACGACGCGATGCGCGCGGAGCGGCCCAACGCGAAGTTCGCGGGCTTCACGGACGTCAAGGAGCTGGCCGAGGCCATCGCCGGCGTCTGGGAGCGGCCCGCCGCAGAAGTGAACGGAAACCGCCTGTGGCTGACCGAGAAGCCGTGAACCCTCCGAAGACCGACGCCCGGCGCCACCACGACCCGGACGTCCGCGGCTTCGCGAGCGACAACTACGCGGGCGCCCACCCGGAGGTGATGGCCGCGCTCGCGCTCGCCAACGGCGGCCACCAGATCGCGTACGGCGAGGACGACTACACGGCCCACCTCCAGCAGGTGATCCGCGGCCACTTCGGCCCCACCGCCGAGGCCTTCCCGGTCTTCAACGGCACGGGTGCCAACGTCGTGGCGCTCCAGGCGGTCGCCGACCGCTGGGGCGCGGTGATCTGCGCCGAGTCCGCGCACATCAACGTGGACGAGGGCGGCGCCCCCGAGCGCATGGCCGGCCTCAAGCTGCTGACCGTGCCCACGCCGGACGGCAAGCTCACCCCCGAGCTGATCGACAAACAGGCCTTCGGCTGGGACGACGAGCACCGCGCGATGCCGCAGGTCGTCTCGATCGCGCAGAACACCGAGCTGGGCACGCTCTACACGCCCGACGAGATCCGCGCGATCTGCGACCACGCCCACCAGCTGGGCATGAAGGTGCACCTCGACGGCGCCCGGATAGCCAACGCCGCGGCCGCGCTCGACGTCCCCATGCGGACGTTCACGAACGCGGTGGGCGTCGACATCCTCTCCCTCGGCGGCACCAAGAACGGCGCGCTGTTCGGCGAGGCGGTGGTGGTCATCAACCAGGACGCCGTCCGCCACATGAAGCACCTGCGCAAGATGTCCATGCAGCTCGCCTCCAAGATGCGTTTCGTCTCGGTGCAGTTGGAGGCCCTGCTCGGCAAGGACCTGTGGCTGCGCAACGCCCGGCACGCCAACGAGATGGCCCAGCGCCTCGCGGAGGGCGTCCGGTCCGTGCACGGCGTGGAGATCCTCTACCCCGTGCAGGCCAACGCCGTCTTCGCGCGGCTGCCGCACGACGTGAGCGAGCGCCTGCAGAAGCGCTACCGCTTCTACTTCTGGGACGAGGCGGCGGGTGACGTCCGCTGGATGTGCGCGTTCGACACCCGCGAGGAGGACGTCGACGGCTTCCTCGTGGCGCTCAAGGAGGAGATGGCGCGCTGACTGCATAGATATACGGTTGACCGTAAAGTCATTGACGTACGGTCGGCCGTATTCCTATGCTCCGGTGCCATGCAGCTCATCCAGGAGAACCCCGACCTCTCGGCGTACTTGGCGGCCGATGAGGTCATAGACCACCATCACCCGCTCGTTCGCGAGACCTCCGCGCGCCTCGCGGAGCACGCGGCCGATTCATACGTATACGCCCAGGCTGCCTACGAATTCGTGCGCGACAGCATCCCGCACTCCGCGGACAGCGGCGATCCGCGCGTCACCTGGCGCGCCTCGGACGTGCTGGCGAAGCGCACCGGAATCTGTCACGCCAAGGCACACGCCCTCGCCGCGCTCCTGCGGGCCGAGGACATCCCCACCGCGCTCTGCTACCAGCGGCTGACCCACGACGCGGGCACCGGGCACTGTCTGCACGGCCTGGTCGCCGTGCGCTTCCACGGCGCGTGGCACCGGCAGGACTGCCGCGGCAACAAACCGGGCGTCGACGCCCAGTTCTCCCTGAGCGGCGAGCAGTTGGCCTACGCGCCGGACGCCAAGGACAGTGAGATGGACCATCCCGTACTCTTTGCTGCACCGCATCCGGCGGTCCTGCGCGTCCTGAAGGACGCCCCGGACCGGCTGTATCTGTGGGAGAACCTTCCCGACGCGCTCTGAGCAGCCCCGACGCAGCAAGGCATCCGATGACCCTTCCGTCCTCCGAACCCCTCGCGCTCACCGTCTCCGACGAGGTGCGCGCCCTCGCGCCCGGCTTCACCCACGTCGCCATCGAGGCCCACGGGCTCGTCAACGGCCCCAGCACCGACGACACTTCGGCGCTCCTCGACGACGCGGCCCGCCGCCTTGCCGCACGCCTCGACGGGCGTGCCCCGCACGAGGACCCGCACATGGTCGCGTGGCGCGCCGCCTACAGCGCGTTCGGCGCGAAGCCCTCGCGTACCCGCAACTCCGCCGAGGCGCTGGCCAAGCGGGCGCTCGCCGAGGGCGGGCTGCCCCGGATCAACGTCCTCGTCGACCTCTACAACGCGATCAGCGTGGCCCACCTGATCCCCGTGGGCGGCGAGGACCTGGACCGGATCGAGGGCGGCATGCGGCTGGTGCGGGCCACCGGCGACGAGGAGTTCGTGACCACCGCGGGGGGCGAGCGGGTCGTCGAGAACCCCGGCGCGGGCGAGGTCGTGTGGTGTGACGGCAAGGGCGTCACCTGCCGGCGGTGGAACTGGCGCCAGGGTCCACGCACCGCTCTCACCGAGGAGTCGGTGAACGCGGTCTTCCTGCTGGAGGGCATGGGTCCGGACGCCGGCCTGGAGGCCGCGGGCGCCGAACTCGCCGAGCTCCTGGCGAAGTTCAGCCCCGGCGCCCGGATCAGCGTCCGCGCGCCGGAGTAGTCAGGTCGCCTCTGCGGCCTTCACCTCGGCCGGGGTCGGCGCGGTCCCGCCGAGGTGGGCCGGCATCCACCACGTGTCGTCCGGGCCCTTGGGGCGCACCGGATAGGCGCGCTGGGCGGCCTCGAGGAGCTCCTGGCAGCGCTCGCGCAGCCGCCGCGTGATCGCGCCCGCGTACTGGTCCTTGGGGGCCTCCACCGGCTCGCCCACACGGATCGTGATCGGCAGGTGGCTGCGCCGGAAGTTGCGCGGGTGGCCCTTGGTCCACAGCCGCTGGGTTCCCCACAGGGCCATCGGGATCAGCGGCACCCCGGCCTCCTGGGCCAGCCGCGCGGCGCCGGACTTGAACGTCTTCAGGGTGAACGACTGCGAGATCGTGGCCTCGGGGAAGACCCCGATGATCTCCCCGGAGCGCAGCGAGTCGAGCGCGTGCGTGTACGCCGTCTCGCCCTGCGCGCGGTCGACGGGGATGTGCTTCATCCCGCGCATCAGCGGCCCCGAGATCTTGTGCCGGAACACCGAGTCCTTCGCCATGAAGCGGACCAGGCGCTTCTGCGGCAGGGCGGCGAGACCGTCGAAGATGAAGTCGAGATAGCTGATGTGGTTGCTGACGAGGACCGCACCGCCGGAGCGTGGGATATTCTCCGACCCTTTGCAGTCGATCTTCAGGTCCCATGCCTTGAACAGGGTTTTCGCGGCACCGATGACCGGACGGTAGACAAGCTCTGCCATGGGTGGGGAGGGCCCTTCGTTTCTGCCTGGGGAGGGGGCTCCCGGCGGGAGGTTACGCAGCCGTAGGTTTTTCGGCGTTGCGCAGATCGTGCCCCAAGAACGGACGGCTGACCAGCCTTGGTGCCGCAGATCCGGGAGATTCTCGTCACGTAGGAATGTTTGCGGGCCCACCCGTGCTGTACAGGGGAATGATCGGGAACCAGGCCCTCGGGGCGGGAGGCAAGGACGTGCCAGGACGCGACGGCGGGCGGCCGCTCGGCGCGAGCGACATCGGCGAGCGGCTGGGGGAGCGGGCGACGCTCGTTCAGTTCTCCAGCGCCTTCTGCCAGCCTTGCCGGGCGACGCGCAGAGTCCTCGCGGACGTGGCCGCACTGGTCCCCGGCGTGGCCCACGTCGAGATCGACGCCGAGGCCCGGCTCGACCTCGTCCGCGAACTGCGCGTGGTGAAGACCCCCACCGTGCTCGTCCTGGACGCGGCAGGTCACGAGGTGCGCCGTGCCGCCGGACAGCCCCGCAAGGCCGATGTGATCGCCGCGCTCGGCGAGGCGGTGTGACCGCTCGACCCGCAGGTCACCGGGGGTGGCGGGGCCCGTGGGGCGTGACGCATCTTTCATCTCCCGGAAAGGACTTGACCGCATGCGGCATCTGTCGGGAGCCTGCTGTCATGCCTCGGGACCTCCTTCTGTACGAGCGCGTCCACGTGGACCTCGCCCGCCACGCCAGCGCGCGCTGTCCGCGCCGCTGAGCACCGACGTCTTCGCTCGTACCTCCGGCAGAAGGACAACTCCATGACGGCATCGACGGCCCTCGGCACACCCCAACTCGCCACCCCCGACCTGCTGCGCTCGGTCTTCCGGCAGCACGCGGCGGGCGTCGCGGTGATCACCGCCGCCCAGGGCACGCGCCCCGTCGGCTTCACCGCCACCTCGCTCACCTCGGTCTCCGCCACGCCCCCGGTGGTCTCCTTCGGCATCGGCACCGGCTCCTCCAGCTGGCCCGCTGTCTCCGAGGCCACCCACGTCGGCGTGCACATATTCGGCGAGCACCAGCAGGAGCTCGCGGCCACGTTCGCGCGCAGCGGAGCCGACCGTTTCGGCCCGGCCACCCAGTGGCGCGAGGGGCCGGAAGGGGTGCCCGTGCTCGACGGGGTGCTCGCCTGGCTGGTCTGCCGGATCGTCGCGCGCGTACCCGCGGGTGATCACCGCATCGTCCTGGCGGAGGCGGTCGTCGGCGACCGCGCGGGCGAGGGGCGCCCGCTCCTGTACCACCAGGGCCGCTTCAACGCGCTGCGCGACTGAAAGTTCCCGGTGGGGGCGGCTGTCGGGCGCTCACGGAGCGTTGGGAACGTCACAGTTCAAAGCGCTTGCTCAGCGGGAATGAACTGGGTGTACTCATGAGTAATATTTCGGTCGGAGCGCGGGCCGCCCCGACCGGGATCCGCCGCTTCAGGCGCCTATGCTGCTGCAAGAAGGCAGTAGCCATAAGCCAAGGCAGCAGCCCAGTAAAGACGATGCAGTAGGAGAGCCGGCGTGAGCTTGAGGATCGTTGTCTGTGTGAAGTACGTGCCCGACGCCACCGGCGACCGGCACTTCGCCGATGACCTGACCGTCGACCGCGACGACGTCGACGGCCTCCTTTCGGAGCTCGACGAGTACGCGGTCGAGCAGGCGCTGCAGATCGCCGACGAGGCGGACGACGCGGAGATCACCGTGCTGACCGTCGGCCCCGAGGACGCCAAGGACGCGCTGCGCAAGGCGCTCTCCATGGGCGCCGACAAGGCCGTCCACGTCGAGGACGACGACCTGCACGGCACCGATGTGATGGGCACCTCGCTGGTGCTCGCCAAGGCCATCGAGAAGACCGGCTACGACCTGGTCATCACCGGCATGGCCTCGACGGACGGCACCATGGGCGTGCTGCCGGCGATCCTCGCCGAGCGCCTGGGCGTCCCGCAGGTCACGCTGCTCTCCGAGGTCTCCGTCGCGGACGGCACCGTCAAGGGCCGCCGTGACGGCGACGCCGCCAGCGAGCAGCTGGAGGCCTCCCTGCCGGCCGTCGTGTCCGTGACGGACCAGTCGGGCGAGGCCCGCTACCCGTCCTTCAAGGGCATCATGGCCGCCAAGAAGAAGCCGGTGGAGTCGCTCGACCTGGACGACCTGGACCTGGAGGCCGAAGAGGTCGGCCTCGCGGGTGCCTGGACCAAGGTCGACTCCGCCGCCGAGCGTCCGGCCCGCACGGCCGGAACGATCGTCAAGGACGAGGGCGAGGGCGGCAAGCAGCTGGCTGAGTACCTCGCCGGCCAGAAGTTCATCTGAGCTTCAGTCACCCCCTCAACCGCCCCAACTTCTTCGTAATCGCAGGAGATTGAAGTCCCATGGCTGAAGTTCTCGTCTACGTCGACCACGTGGACGGCGCCGTCCGCAAGCCCACCCTGGAGCTGCTGACCCTGGCCCGCCGCGTCGGCGAGCCCGTCGCCGTCGCCCTCGGCACCGGCGCCGAGGCCACCGCCGCCACGCTCGCCGAGCACGGCGCGGTCAAGGTCCTCACCGCCGACGCCCCCGAGTTCTCCGACTACCTCGTCGTACCGAAGGTGGACGCGCTGCAGGCCGCGTACGAGGCCGTCTCGCCGGTCGCCGTGCTCGTCCCGTCGTCCGCCGAGGCCAAGGAGATCGCCGGCCGCCTCGCCGTCCGCATCGGCTCCGGCATCATCACCGACGCCGTCGACCTCGAGGCCGGCGACGAGGGTCCGGTGGCCACGCAGTCCGCGTTCGCCGCCTCGTACACCACCAAGTCCCGGGTCTCCAAGGGCACCCCGGTCATCACGGTCAAGCCGAACTCGGCCGCCGTGGAGGCCGCCCCGGCCGCGGGCACCGTCGAGGCCCTCACCGTCTCGTTCTCCGAGAAGTCCACCGGCACCAAGGTCGTCTCGCGCACCCCGCGCGAGTCGACGGGGCGCCCCGAGCTGACCGAGGCCGCGATCGTGGTCTCCGGCGGCCGCGGCGTCAACGGCGCCGAGAACTTCGCGATCATCGAGGCGCTCGCCGACTCGCTCGGTGCCGCCGTCGGCGCCTCGCGCGCCGCGGTCGACGCCGGCTGGTACCCGCACTCCAACCAGGTGGGCCAGACCGGCAAGTCGGTCTCCCCGCAGCTGTACATCGCCTCCGGCATCTCCGGCGCGATCCAGCACCGCGCGGGCATGCAGACCTCGAAGACCATCGTGGCCGTCAACAAGGACGCCGAGGCCCCGATCTTCGACCTGGTCGACTACGGCGTGGTCGGCGACCTCTTCGAGGTCGTCCCCGCGCTCACCGAAGAGGTCAAGGCCCGCAAGGGCTGACCCCGTCGGTCCCTGAGGCCCTCGTCCCGCACCGCGCGGAACGGGGGCCTCGGTGCGTCGGGCGGCGCCCGCGCGCGTCACAGCGTCAGCGTCGCCTGGATCGGCAGATGGTCGCTCGGGTACTGCCCGCCGAGCGTGAACGTGTTCACCGAGGCCGAGTGCACCTGCGCCGTCGGCCTGGTCAGGATCCAGTCGATGCGCCCGGCCCCCACGACGGGCGGTTTGTGGCCGCCGAACGTGCCGTAGGCCGGCCCGCGTTCCTTCGCGGCGTCCCAGGTGTCGACGAGGCCGGCGCCCAGCATCGTGGTGTACACGGCGCTGTCGTGCGCCGTCGCGTTGAAGTCGCCCGTCACGATGAGCGGCGTGCTCGTCTTCATCAAGGCGATGCGCTCGGCCATGAGGGTCGCCGAACGCTCGCGCGCGTTCTGGCTGACGTGGTCGAGGTGCGTGTTGAGGACGTACAACTGGGTGTTGGTGACCAGGTCGAGGAAGCGCACCCAGGTGGCCATGCGGGGCGAGTTGGCGCCCCAGGTGTTCGAGGCGATGGTGTACGGCGTGTCCGAGAGCCAGAAGTGTTCGTATTCGAGCGGGAACAAGCGGCGGTTGTCATAAAAGACGGCCATGAACTCGTCGCGGCTGCCGCCGCCGACGCCGGTGCCGACCCAGTCGTAGTCGGCGCCGAGATCGGCCTCGATGTCCTGCAGCTGGAAGTAGAGGCCCTCCTGGGAGCCGATGACGTGCGGCTTGGCGCGCAGCAGCAGCTCCCGCGTCACCGGGCGGCGCTCGGCCCAGGTGTGCGGCGGTTTGCTGCTGGCGAAGCGCAGGTTGAACGACATGACCTCCAGCCGGGCCGCCTCCGGCGCCGGGGCGGCGTGCGCGGGGGTCGCCGACAGTGCCGAGCCGAACAGCGGGAGGGCCGCGCCCGCGGCGAGCGCGCGCAGTCCGGAACGGCGCGTGAAGGGGGAGTCGATCGGCATCGGTACGCGGTCTCCTTGGGTTCGGACCCGCGTGGGGACGCACCGGGGCACGCGGGGAGGATGGGGCCACCCTGTCGGCGTCGGCGCCCCGCGCGGCCCGGGACACGCGTGAAGCCGCGAGGTCGGGTACGGATGCAGGACACGGGAGGGTGTTGACCTGCACGAAGGTCACGGATAACTTCGCTATACGGATTGTTGATTCCGTGGAGCGGAAATGCCGGGCGCGGCACCGAGCGTGTGGAGGATGCAGGAATGGGTCAGCAAGAGAAGGTGGCAACGAGCCTCGCCGGCACGGTCAGCGAGGGCATCAGCGCTTCCCTCGCCCCCGTCGACGCGAAGCTGGAGCGCCTCTACCCGGGAGACCCAGGCACCCGCCAGCCCGTCCACACCGTGTACGTGCCCGGTGAACAGTTCACCGCGGACTCCCTGCGCACCTGGGGCGACAAGGCCCTGGAGATGCTCGACGAGCACGCCCCCGACGCGGCCGCCTTCGCCGCCGTCCTCGGCCTGGACGGCGCGCTCGCCGACGACGTCTACACGCGCGTGCGCGCCAAGCTGGAGCGCGAGCCGGTCGAGGACCTGCGCATCGACTTCGAGGACGGCTACAAGGGCGCCGACGAGGACCAGGACGCCGCCCGCGCGGCCCGGCTCGTCGCCGAGGCGTACAAGAACGGCACCGCCGCCCCGTACATGGGCATCCGCATGAAGTGCATGGAGGAGGCGGTACGCGACCGCGGCATCCGCACCCTCGACATCTTCCTGTCCGGCCTCATGGAGGCCGGCGGCCTCCCCGACGGCCTCGTCCTGACGCTGCCCAAGGTGACGTACCCCGAGCAGGTCACCGCGATGGTGCGGCTCCTGGAGGAGTTCGAGAAGGCGCGCGGCCTGGAGCGCGGGCGCATCGGCTTCGAGATCCAGATCGAGACCAGCCAGTCGATCATGGCCACGGACGGCACCGCCGCCGTCGCCCGGATGATCCAGGCCGCCGAGGGCCGCGCCACCGGCCTGCACTACGGCACCTTCGACTACAGCGCCTGTCTGCACGTCAGCGCCGCCTACCAGGCCAGCGACCACCCGGCCGCCGACCACGCCAAGGCCGTCATGCAGGTCGCCGCCGCCGGTACCGGCGTCCGCGTCTCCGACGGCTCCACCAACGTGCTGCCCGTCGGCACCGCCGAGCAGGTCCACGACGCCTGGCGGCTGCACTACGGCCTCACCCGGCGCGCCCTGGCCCGCGCGTACTACCAGGGCTGGGACATGCACCCCGGCCACATCCCCACCCGCTACGCCGCCGTGTTCGCGTTCTACCGCGAGGGCTTCGAGGCGGCCGCCGCGCGCCTGGCCGCCTACGCCGGTCACCACGAGGGCGGCGGCGTCGCCGACGAGCCCGCCACCGCCAAGGCCCTCGCCGGCTATCTGCTGCGCGGCCTGGACTGCGGCGCCTTGGACGCCGGCGAGGTGACCCGCCTCACCGGCCTCACCCTGGCCCGTCTGCAGGGCTTCTCGGGCCCGCGCCGCGGCGACCTCACCGTGTCGGGCAAGTAGCCGGACGGCCTGCCGGTGTCAGGCACGTAACAGCGGTCCCTGCCTGTCACAACTGCCCCGTACTCTGTACGCCACGGAACGTGGTGTCGCAGGAACGGGGCAGCGGTGCATTCGGGGGACCAGGAACAGACGGACGGGGTCGGCAGACTCCTCGCCGGGCGCTATCGCGTCGTGGCACAACTGGGGCGCGGCGGCATGGGGGTCGTGTGGCGCGCCGTCGACGAGGTGCTGCACCGCGAGGTCGCGGTCAAGGAGCTGCGCACCTACACGGACGCGGCAGGACCCGAACTGGCCGATCTGCGCCTGCGGATGCAGCGCGAGGCGCGCGCGGCCGCCCGCGTGCGGCACGCCGGCGTCGTCGCGGTGCACGACGTGACGGAGGTCGACGGGCGCCCCCTCATCGTCATGGAACTCGTGGACGGCCCCTCCCTGGACGACGTGTTGCGCGACCGAGGCACGCTCGACCCCCGCGAGGCCGCCGGTATCGGCGCCAAGGTCATGGAGGCCCTGGCCGCCGCGCACCGGGTGGGCGTCCTGCACCGCGACGTGAAGCCGGGCAACATCCTGCTGGAGGCCGGGGGCCGCGTCGTCCTCACCGACTTCGGCATCGCCACGATGGACGACCCGGGCGACGGCTCGGCCACGCACCTCACCCGCAGCGGTGAACTGGTCGGCTCCCTGGACTACTTGGCGCCCGAGCGCGCCCAGGGCCACGACCCGGGCCCCGCCTCCGACGTCTGGGCACTCGGCGCCACGCTGTACGCCGCGGTCGAGGGCGCATCGCCCTTCCGTCGTACGTCGACGTGGTCCACGCTCACCGCGATCGTGGCCGACCCGCTGCCCGAGCCCCGGCGTGCGGGGCCGCTGACGCCCGTACTGCAGCAGCTCATGCACAAGGACCCGCAGACGCGCCCGGACGCGGACGCCGCGGGGCGGCTGCTCGCCGGGGTGGCGTCGGTGGCGTCGGTGGCGGCGCCGTACGCGACCACGGAACGCAGTATTTCCAGCGCGCCCCCGCCGGGCTTCGGACCGCCGCTCGCGGGCGGGGGAGCGGTCGGGGGAACGGGAGCGGGATACGGGCACGGGTCCGGGCCCGGACAGATGGCGAGCCCCGCGCCGCAGGCCCGCGACCCCTACGTACAACACGTACAACACGTACAACACCAGATGTCGGCCGGGCCCGCGCCGGCGCCCGCGTCCCCCAGTCGCGCCGAGACCCGGGCCACCCGCAACCGCCCGCGCCGCGGCCGCGCCGTGCCGGTCGCCGCCGCGGTGGCCGTCGTCCTCGCGGCGACCGGTGTCACCGTCGCCGTCCTCAACGCCAAGGAGGACGGCGGCAGTCAAGCTCGGCAGGACGCGGCAGCCCCGGGGCGCGCGGGCTCGTCCGATGACGACGACAGCCGCGGCCCGCTCGGCGGCGCATCGAAGCGCCCCAAGCCCTCGCAGCAGGGGGACGGGAAGTCCCGCAAGCCGGACGGGAAACACGCCGACGACGCGAAGGACGCTGCCGACAAGGACTCGTCCGGCGCGGAGAAGGGCGAGGGCGGGAGGAAGGGGAAGGGCAAGGACGGCGACCCGTCCGGCGCACGCCCCGACCCCAACTCCAAGCCGACGAAGGGCGGTTCGGGCGGTCCGTCAGGCGGTGGCGGCGGCGGTTCGGCACCGGCCCCCGTCTGTCATCCGGCGGGTGGCGGCAAGTTCAACTGCGACGTGTGGCGCACCGCGCAGTCGTACACGGCGGGCGGCGCGCAGGTCGGCACCCTCAACAAGGGCGCCAACTACTTCTACTGCCAGCAGAACCTGGGCCGCCGCGAGACGTACGGGCGGTGGACCAACGTCTGGTGGGCGAAGACGGACGACGACAGCGGCAACACCAACGTCTTCGTCAGCGACGTCTACCTCAAGGGCGGCGACAACGACAAGCCGCTGCCGGGCCTGCCGACCTGCTGAGCCGGACGAGAAGGGGAGCGATCGGATGAACACGCCCCGCGCGGGCGGTGGCCCCGAGGCGCTGTACGCCCGGCTGGCCGCCGCGACCGCCGGGTCGGCGTACCGCCTGCGGCGGACGGAGCGCGGCTTCGACCTCGTCGTGGACGTCCCGCAGTCGACCCGCAGCGTGGAGGTGCTGCACACGTACCGCGTCGAACTCCTCGCGCGGGAAGGCACGTTCACCCTGACGGACGTGGTCCGCACCCGGCAGCACGGCTCGCTCGCCGGGCAGGGCCTCAAGGTGGAGATCGGCCGCAGCAGATACCGGACCTGGGGCACATCGCCGGGCGGCACCCGCTTCTCCTTCTCGTCGTCCGACGGCCACCGCCTGATCCGGGGCGCGGCCGAGGAGCTGGGCTGGCGCGAACGCAGGCCGGCCACCGCGAGAGCGGCCGTCATCGCCGGCGTCGCGGGCGGCCTGATCGCTCTCAGCACCCTGATCGAGCTGGCCATCGCCTTCTGGCTCTGACCGGGGATCGCGGTCCGGCCCCCGGACCCCCGCGAGTTCACGGAAACTGAAGGTTCTTCAGCGGGACCCGAGGGTCCAGGAACGCTCTTCTCTGTCAGGCCGGCAGGGCGATCACAGGACGAGCATGAGCTTGCCGCCGGGGCGGCGGGACTGGCTGAGCTCGGCCGCTTCCTGCTGGTCATGAGCGTGTTGGCCGCGATGGTGAGCATCCCTTCCGAGTGCTGCGGGAGTGTCTCTTAGTCCCGCAGCGTCGAAGCCTTGTACGCCTTTTGGCCTGCTCACGGTCTTGGTGCTCAGGTCGAGTAAGGACTTCGCCCAGGCGATGGCGATTTCGGGGTGCGTCAGGCGAAGCCGGAACAGTATTTCGCGCCCGGCGGTGCTGTCGTGGATCTTCCCGGCGTCATAGTCTGACGTTGACTTCGGGACGGTGGCGGCGACTTGACGGACTGTGATGGTCCGGTCGATCTGCCGTATGGCCGCGTGCGGCTGCGGGGTGTGGATGGAGCGGTGGGCCGGGCGCCCGCTCGTCCGGAGCGTTCAGGCGGGACCCGTGGCGGAGGCCAGGACGGTGGTGGCTATCTGAACGCTCCAGGCGGCGAGTACGGCTGTGATGCCCCGCCTTGGCGGCCGCGTAGAGCGAGTTGCTCCGCTCGAACTGGCACTAGGCGGCGGACGTCGACTCGGGCTGACGCGCTTGATCGCCAAGGCCACGCGGTTATATCGCCTCCTACCTGGCAAAGGAGTGCCCGCTCACCCCTTCGGACGCCACTCAGCCTCGGGCCAGTCATACTCGTCGAACGCATCCGGAACCCGGGTGCAGGGCGCATAGACGCTGACGAACAGCGTCCTCGTCGAGTCGTTCCACCGTACGTCGACCTGATCGCCGCCCTGAGGGTCCTCATACCGGAAGCCCCGCTCACGCAAGGTCGAACCTGCGCGGTCGTCTTCATGTGTGAGCTTCCAGTGCCGCCGCTCGAGCCGTTCGCGCACGCGCAACTGCGCCTCGCGGGCGGTAGCTTCGGGGACGTCGGGCACGCTCCAGTCGATTCCGAAGCTGCGGACGTCGTCGCGCGCTTCGTCGATGTGGGCGATGCCGCGCAGCCCGCGGTAATAGCAGGCTCCGGTCTCGACCCTGCCGGAGACATCTACCGCTACGTCGACCGCGAAGCTGTCGTACACGTCGTCGGAACGGACCATGAGCCGCTGCGCGACGGCGTCCGGCTCGGCCGACGGATACGGTGACCCGTTCCACACGTCGCTCAAGACGGCCCGCACCATGACGGCGCTGCCGATCAGCAGCGTCACGGTGACCAGCCCTGCGGCGGCGTACCGGAGGGACCGGCCGGAAAGTCGGGCGCTCCTTGGACGAATCCTTAACATGCGGCTGACGGTAGGCGGCGGCTGTGGCCGACGCCTGAGTAGCCGTACTCAAGTCGAGCAGTCGACTGGCTTTTACAACAGTTGCTGATCATGAAACGTGCAGCCGCTTTGCGCACAGGTCTGGGTAGTGACGGGCCAGCTACGGCCGTGGACCGTGTCGGATGAACTGTGGGCGCTGATCGAGCCGTTGCTGTCCGTATCGGCGCCGAAGTTGGTCCAGGGCAAACCACTGGCCCCGGACCGGCATGGCCAACATCTGCTTCGTCTTGCCCACCGGCATCCCCCTCTCCCCGTCCGCGGCACCAACTGCGCCAACCACAACGTTGGCCCGCATGCCCACGGGGCCACCACAGCAGGTACCGGCGCAGAAAGACGTTCCGCCAAGGCGTAGGGAGCACCCGAAAGCTCTCCGCAGAGCCCACTGCCGAACCACCGCGGGCACAGAGCCGCATGGGCAGCGAGTCCGCCATCGGGGCGCGTGTGCAAGATCAGCACCGGTTCAAAGATGGGTTTTCAGGGGAACTCGCGGGATGTCGCACCACCGGGGACCGCGATCCGGCCCCGACCGAGGGCCGCCATCCTCGCCCTGATCCGGACGGGTGCCCTCACCGCGACGGCGGCAGTTCCCCCGACCCGCGGGTGATGAGCCGCGTCGGCAGTTCGACCCGCTCCGGCCTCTCCGACGCCCCGTCCAGCTGGCGGAACAGCCGTTCCGCGGCCGTCCTGCCCAGCTGCGCCGCGTCCTGTGCCACCACGGTCACGCCGGGGCTCAGCAGGTCCGCCAACTCGATGTCGTCGAAGCCGACGAGCGCCACGGGACGGTCGAGCGCCGCCAGGACGCGGACGACGGTGACCGTCACACGGTTGTTGCCCGCGAAGACGGCCGTGACGGGGTCGGGTGCGCTCAGCATCGCCTCGGCCGCCGTCCGCACCCGCTCCGGGTCGGTGACGCCGAGCGACACCCACGCCTCGTCGACCGGGATGCCCGCGTCCTCCATCGCCGCGCGGTAGCCGCGCAGCCGCTCTATGGCGGTGTGGATGCGCGGCTGGTCGCCGATGAAGCCGATGCGGCGGTGCCCGTGGGCGATGAGGTGCGCGACGCCGTCCCGCGCGCCGCCGAAGCTGTCGGAGAGCACCACGTCCGCGTCGATCTTCCCGGCGGGCCGGTCGACGAAGACCGTGGCGACGCCCGCGGCGATCTCCGGCTCCAGGTAGCGGTGGTCGTCCCCGGCCGGGATCACCACGAGCCCGTCCACCCGCCGGGCGCAGAGCGCGAGCACCAACTCCTGCTCCCGCTCCGGGTCCTCGGCGCTCGACCCGTTGATGAGCAGCGCCCCGTGCTCGCGGGCCACCTCCTCGACCGCGCGGCTCAGCGGCCCGTAGAAGGGGTCGGCGAGGTCCTCCAGGACGAGGCCGATGCTGGCGGTGCGCCCCTTGCGCAGCACGCGCGCGCTGTCGTTGCGGCGGAAGCCCAGGGCGTCGATGGCCTCCTGGACCCGCCGTTCGGTGTCGGGCGTGACGCCGGGCTCGCCGTTCACGACGCGCGAGACGGTCTTCAGGCCGACTCCCGCGCGCGCGGCGACGTCCTTCATGGTCGGCCGGTTGCCGTAACGGTTCTCGGGTCGTCGGGCGGCGGTCTCGGCCACGGTGCGCTGTCCTGTCCTGTCGTCCACGAAAGTCCGTCCGCGGAGGTTCGGGTCCGTGGAGTCGTCCACAGTGTTCCCACGGGACGCCCACGCTTCTTCCACGGGTACGGGCATGAGCATGTGGCGTCGAGCATAGGGCCTGGACAACGTTGTCAGATGCAAGGGAGACTGACCTTCGCACTCTCCGGCCTGCCGATACACCAGGAGACCCGACACAGATGCACATGGACCTCGTCGCCGCCCTCGACATCGGCGGCACCAAGATCGCCGGAGCCCTGGTGGACGGCCGCGGCCGGCTCCTCCTGCGCGCGCAGCGGCCGACGCCCGCGCGCGAGGACGGCGACACGGTGATGCGGGCGGTCGAGGAGGTCCTCGGAGAACTGGCCTCAAGCGACCTGTGGGGCCGGGCGACGGCCGTGGGCATCGGCAGCGCGGGTCCCGTGGACGCGTCGGCCGGTACGGTCAGCCCCGTCAACGTCCCCGGCTGGCGCGGCTATCCGCTGGTCGAGCGGGTCCGCGCGGCCACCGGCGGACTCCCCGTCGCCCTGGTCGGCGACGGCGTGGCGATGACGGCGGCCGAGCACTGGCAGGGCGCGGCCCGCGGTCACGACAACGCGCTGTGCATGGTCGTCTCCACGGGCGTCGGCGGCGGGCTCGTCCTGGGCGGCAAGCTCCACCCCGGCCCCACGGGCAACGCTGGCCACATCGGTCACATCAGCGTGGACCTCGACGGCGACCCCTGCCCGTGCGGGGCGCGCGGCTGCGTCGAGCGGATAGCCAGTGGCCCGAACATCGCGCGGCGCGCCCTGGAGGGCGGCTGGGACCCGGGCCCCGACGGCGACACCTCGGCCGCCGCGGTGGCGGAGGCGGCGCGCGCCGGGGACCCGGTCGCGCTCGCCTCGTTCGAGCGGGCGGCGCAGGCGCTGGCCGCGGGCATCGCCGCCACGGCCACGCTCGTCGAGATCGACATCGCCGTGATCGGCGGGGGAGTGGCGAAGGCGGGCGACGTGCTCTTCACCCCGCTGCGCCGGTACCTGCGGGACTACGCCACGCTCTCCTTCGTACGGCAGCTGACCGTCGCGCCCGCGCTGACGGGTACGGACGCGGGCCTGGTGGGGGCGGCGTCCGCCGCGCTCGCCCTGGAACCGAGCGCGACGGTGGGCCTGCGGCCGGCGGTGGGCGGCTGAGGGTGCGGGCGGGGCGGGGGCTGACCGTATGAGACGAGGGGCCGTACTAGGCGTGTGCGGGGGACTTTGCGTACGAGGCGTGCGCGGGTGGCTTGCCGACGAGGTGTGCGCGGTGGACCTCGCCCACCAGGCGTACATGGGGGACCTCGCCCACGAGGCGTGCGCCGGGACCTTGCCCAGCGCCTTCCCTCCCCGCCCCCTCACTCAGTGACTCAGCAACTCAGCCTGGCGTCCGCCCAGTCGCCGTGGTCCGAGTCGACGCCGTCCCCGCCGTCCGTGGCGACGAGCCGTACGACCCGGGCGCCGCGCACGTCCGCCGACAGCGGTTGCGCCGGCATGGCGGGGGTGAGCACGCCGGTCGAGGCCGCCTTCTTCCCGTCCGCCCAGATCTCGAAGGCGACCGAACCCTTCGCGCTCTTCTCGTCGTCGACGCCGACCTGCGCGGTGACCTTCTCGCAGGCCGCTCCGGTGTAGTACTCGACGGCGCTCTCCGCGTGTACGCCGAGACCCTTCTCGTACACCGTCCCGCCGATGGTGAGCGGGTTGCCGTCGCCCGCCTCCTGCTCGCCGTTGCTGGTGTCGCGCTCGACGGGTCCCCAGCCGTTGGTCGCCGAGAGCCACGGCTGGTCGCCCAGTGACGACGTGCCCGAGGGCGGTGCGACGACCACCTGCGCGGTGAGCGGCAGCACCCGTTCGGCGTGCGCGCCACGCGGTGAGCGGTACGTGGCCTTCAGGGTCACGTCGTACGGCCCCGGCTTCGCGTCGGCGGGCGCGGTGACCTTCCAGGACGTGGCGAGCGACGCGCCGGTCCGCAGTGACTTCACCGTGTTCGGCGACGTGGCCTTCGCGGCCCACCCCTTGGGGACGTCGAGCGTCACGGAGACCCGCTGGGCGGACGTGCGGCCCGCGTTGGTGACCTCGGAGGCGACCTCGGCGGGCGTTCCCGCCTCCACCAACAGGTCGCCGTCCAGGCCGAGTTCGGTGGCCGGCGGCTGGTGCTCCCACGCGCCGTCCGCGGTCACGCGCAGCAGTACGGTGCCGTGCGCGGGAACCGTCGCCGCGATGCGGCCCGCGGTGTTGTAGCTCCTGTGCTGCCACAGATCGCGCAGCGTGTACGCCTCGGCGTCGGGCAGGCCCGTCTCCTGTGCCGTCGTGGCGACGGTCTGCGGGCTGCCGGTCTCGTTGAACAGGGCGACGGCCCGGCTGCCGTCCTTCATCTCCTTGGCGACGACCCAGCGCCCGTCCTGCGAAGAGACCACCCGGCCCTGCCGGCCCAGGGGGTCCTGGTCGACGGCGATGACCTCTTCGTTGCCGAGGATGTCGAGGGTCTCCGGCGTGGCCTTGCGCAGGTCGGAGCCGATGAGCAGCGGCGCGGCCATGATCGACCACATCGAGAAGTGGGTGCGGTATTCGGTGTCCGTCATGCCGCCGTTGCCGACTTCGAGCATGTCCGGGTCGTTCCACCGCCCGGGCCCGGCGTGCTCCGCGAGCGGAAGGTTCTGCTTCATGATCGACAACATGGAGCTCCAGTTGTCGCTGATGTCACTGGTGGTGCGCCACAGGTGGCCGACGTCCGCCGCCCACTCCCACGGCTTGTTCTCGCCCCACTCGCAGATGCTGTAGACGATGGGCCGCCCGGTGGTCTCGGTGGCGGCTTTCAGCGCGTCGCGCATGGCGACGTACCGCTGCCGGGCGTCCACGCCCTGGTTGTTGCAGTTGTCGTACTTGAGGTAGTCGACGCCCCAGTCGGCGAACTGCCGTGCGTCGCTGCGCTCATGGCCGAGCGCGCCGGGGAAACCGGCGGAGTTGCAGGTCTTGGTGCCCGCGCTGGTGTAGAT
Organism: Streptomyces sp. NPDC005863; assembly: GCF_042871345.1. Taxonomy (NCBI): domain Bacteria; kingdom Bacillati; phylum Actinomycetota; class Actinomycetes; order Kitasatosporales; family Streptomycetaceae; genus Streptomyces; species Streptomyces sp. NPDC005863. Next base: position 54,769 of record NZ_JBIAII010000012.1, read on the forward strand.
GCCGAGCTTGAGCCCCTTGGAATGGACGTAGTCGGCAACTGCCTTGATGCCGCCGGGAAACCGCGCCGGGTCGGGCACCAACTTGCCGTTCGCGTCGCGCTCGGGAAGCGCCCAGCAGTCGTCGAGGTTGACGTACTGGTACCCGGCCTTCTTGAGGCCCTTCTCGACGAAGATGTCCGCGATCCCCTTGACCATCGCCTCGTCGAACTCGGCACGGCACTGGGTGGAGTTCCAGTTGTTGAACCCCATGGGCGGGGTGAGCGCGAGCCCGTCGGGTAGCCGCACGCCACCGGCATCGGGCCGGCTCTGCTCGGTGGTGTCACGTGCCGCGGCGGGTGCGGCGAGCCCGGCGGCGCACAGCAGGGCGGCGGCCAGGGATCCGACCACTCTTCGGCGGGTGGTGCGGGCGGGGAGTTGACGCATCGTTACGTTCCTCCGTACTCGCGGAAGATGGGGGGTTTGCCTGTACGGGTCACACGCGCGCTTACGGTAGGGGTTGTTGGACTCTGTTGGAAGGGGAGCGGTACTGGTTCGTCCGGTCGGCACGGGGGCCGTTGACGGCGGTGCCGCCCGGGATGGAGGTCCGACCTTTGCGTTCGGTTGTGTTGGGTTGGGGCTTGCGGCGGGAGCCCTCAGGCTGTGGCGGCGCGGAAGACGTATGCCGTCATGGGGGCGGTGACCGGTCCCGGGCCCAGACGGGTCGTCATCTCCTCGACGACGGTGGCCCGGACGGCCGGGGCGTCGCTGCGCTCCTCCACGGCCGCGCGCACCGGTGTCCCGGTGAGGTACCCGGTGGCGAGGTCGGCGATCGACGCGGCCTCGCCCTGCAGCGTCAGCTTCTGCTCGTCCTCGACCGTGAACCCCGCGGCCGTCAGATCCGCGGCCACGACCGTGGGGTCGGCGTAGCCGTGCGGCACGGTCGGGAGGAAGCGCGGCGGGTCGACCGGAAAGGCCCGCTCCAGTCCGGCCTGGAACGCCACTTCAAAGGCGTGCTCCACAAATGGACCCCAGGTGTTGAACAGGAACCGGCCGCCCGGGCCCAGCACCCGGCGGATCTCGGTGAAGGCCCCGACGCGATCGGGAAAGAACATCACGCCGAACTGGCAGACGACCAGATCGAACCCGCCGTCCGGGAACGGCAGCCGCTGTGCGTCGGCCTGCCGCCACATCGCGCCCGGAGCCCGATCCGACCCGAGCGCAACCATGGCCTCGTTCAGGTCGGTGGCCGTCACCTCGGCCGAAGGTGCCGCAGCGAGCAGGCGCGAGGTCAACGCCCCGGTTCCCGCGGCGAGTTCGAGGGCCCGCTCGGGGCGGAGGGCCGCCGCCCGGACGGCCAGGTCCTCGGCGAAGGGCCGGAAGACCACCGGCACCAGATACCGCTCATAGGCCGCGGACATGGACGCGGTCCACCCCCGGCCGACATGGGTTCCTGTCACCTTTGTGACGGTACCGCCGCGTCAGAACCCTTTCCCTGCGCCGCGCCGCCAAGCACCCCGCGCGCCCCCGGCACCGCTTCACGTCACTTGGCGCAGGCGGTCCGACACGTCGGCGGCTCCGCCCCCGTGTCACCGACCGGCGGCCAGGACCGCCGCGAGGCCCTCCCGCAGATCCCTGACGAAGAACTCGGGAACCTCCAGCGACGGGAAGTGCCCCCCGACATCGGGAGACCTCCAGCGGACGATCCGCCGGTACCGCTGCTCCGCCCAGGGGCGCGGCGTCTTCTCGATGTCGCGGGGATACATGGTGATCGCCGACGGGACGTCGACCCGGAGATCGGGGTCGAGCGAGTTGTGGCTCTCGTAGTAGATGCGGGCCGCCGACGCCCCGGTCCGCGTCAGCCAGTACAGGGTGACGTCGTCGAGGATCCGGTCCAGGGAGATCGTCTCGAACGGGCTGTCCTCGGTGTCCGACCACTCGGCGAACTTGTCGAGGATCCAGGCGAGCAGCCCGACCGGTGAGTCGACGAGGGAGTAGCCGATGGTCTGCGGCCGTGTGGCCTGCTGCTTCGCGTACGCCGCGCGGTGGTGCCAGAAATCGTGGGTCTCCTCGGTCCACCTGCGCTCGTCCGCGGTCAGCCCGTCCGTCGTGAGTCCGGGTGGTGCCTCCGCGAACAAGGTGTGGATGCCGAGCACGTGCGCCGGGAACCTGCCGCCGAGCACGGTGGTGATGTTTCCTCCCCAATCCCCGCCGTGAGCAAGGAACTTGGCGTATCCGAGCCGCCCCATCAGTTCCACCCACGCGGCCGCGATCTTCTCGGTTCCCCACCCGGTGGTCGTCGGCTTGTCGCTGTAACCGAAGCCGGGCAGCGACGGGACCACGACGTGGAACGCCGGTGCTTCCCCGTCCCGCGGATCCGCCAACTCGTCCACCACATCGACGAATTCGGCGATGCTGCCCGGCCAGCCGTGCGTCAGGAGGAGCGGAGTGGCGTCCGCGCGTGCGGATCGGCGGTGCAGGAAGTGGATTCCCAGACCGTCGACGGTCGTACGGAACTGACCGATCTCGTCGAGGCGCGCTTCGAACGCCCGCCAGTCGTACTCGGTGCGCCAGTACTCCACGACCTCGGTCAGGTCGCCGAGCGGGACGCCCTGCCCCCATCGGCGACGGCCGGGCGCGGCGCCCTGGACCGTCTCGGCCTCGGGCAGCCGCGCCGCGGCAAGTCGCGCGCGCAGATCGTCGAGTTCCGCGTCGGCCGCGCGGGCCGTACACGCTGTCACGCCTGCCTCTTCTGCGCCTGCTTCCACGCCTGCCTCTACTGCGCCTGCTTCTACGTCGCTGGTCGGGCGGGGCATGAGACCTCCTGGCCGTCGCGGAGCCGGCCACACCTCTCGTGAACCGGCTAAGACGGTTCTAACAGTTCTCCGTGGCGTGCGGCAACCGGCTAAGGTGGTTCCATGTCTGCTGAGTTCCCTGATTTCCGCCTCGGTGCCGTGCTGGCGACGAGCTTCACCGGGACACTTTCGGAGCGTCATGGCGACCCCGTGGAGCGCATTCCCGTGCCGCGCCGACTCGTCGACTGGCTGGCGGTGTACGGCCTGGCCGTGGACTCCTGCACCCCTGCCCAACTCGACCTCGCCAGGGAACTGCGGGAGGCGATCCACGCCGCCGCGACGGCGGCCGCGAACGGGGATGCCCTCCCCGCCTCCGCCGTCCGGATCATCAATGAGCGCAGCGCTCAGGGCCGTGCCGTGGCGTTCCTGACGCCGGAGGGCACTCGGGAGTGGCGGCTCGGCGCGGCCTCCGGCGCGGAAGACGCCCTCGGTGCGGAGGAAACTCTCGGTGTGGAAGATGCCCTCGGTGTGATCGCCGCCGACGCGATCGGCGTCATCACGGGCGAACGCGACGGAAAGCTGGCCCTGTGCGCCTCACCGACGTGCCGGGCCGCCTTCTTCGACGCCAGCCAGAGCCGCACCCGCAGATGGTGTGACATGAACACCTGCGGCAACCGCCAGAAGAAGGCGCGCTTCAACGCCAACCAGCGCAAGAAGCCCGCGGCGGGGGAGTGACGCACGCCCGTAGGCGCCTATGGCGAGGTCAGCGCGTGACGTGGAACTCGTTCCCTGCGGCGTCGACGAACTCACCGGGTTCCCCGTCGCGAACGGTGACCTCCAGGCGCAACCGGTTGCGGCCCGCCTTCGGCGCCGCGGGCGGCCCCATCACCAACGAGACCGTACTGGCGGGCGTCCGACGCAGCCGAACACCCCAGTCGTGACGCTCCGCCGCGTGCCAGTCGGCGCGCGACTCCCAGAACGCCGCCTGGGCATCGCGGTTCTCCTCGGCGACGTCGAGGCAGATCGCCACGAGGCCGGAGTCGGCGAGCACGCCGGGATGACCGGGGCGCAGCACGCAGAACTCATTGCGCTCCGGATCGGCCAGCACGTCCCACGGAACGTCCCCCTGGCCGATGTCGGCCCGCGTCGCACCGAGGTCCAGCAGACGCCGGACCTCGGCCTCCCAGTCCGGCCCTCCGGCAAGGTCCAGGTGCAGCCGGTTCTTGTGCCCCGCCGCCTTCGGCTGCGCGGGCGCCACGCACCGCAACCGCAGACCGCCGGTCCCGCCGCGCGTCGCGTTCAGCCAGAAGTGATCCATGCGCGCGACGTCCATCGCGTCGATCACGATCCCGGTCAGCATCTTGTTCCTCCCCCGTGGCCCGGCGGTCAGGCTAACGCATGGGCGGGTGACGTCAGTTGGTTGTCGTGCCGCCCTCCGGCGTACCGCTGTCCCGCACGCGGAGCCGTTCCAGCATCTGGCGCTGGTGACGGTGGCCGACCGTCTCGTAGCCGATGACCGTGACGAAGGGGGCGACCATGATCACCAGCAGGCACACCGCGATGGCAACGCCCGCCGCGGCCAGCAGGACCGCCGCGAGGAGCACGGCGAGCGTCAGGGAGATCAGGAGCAGGTGGAAGCGGTCCGCCGCGGACAGCAACAGGGTGTGCAACAGGTAGACCATCAGCAGATAGAGGCCGACGGGCAGGGCCAGCGACAGGACGACGGCGACGTCACTGAGCTCGGAGTGGTGCTCCAGGTGCAGCCCCGCCATGTGGAGTCCCGCGCCCGCGCCGGCGATCCCGATGAACAGGGGGATGTGGCCGTATCCGAAGAGGTAGCCGCGCCTGCGGCGGTGTACGAGGACGTCGCCGAAGGGCGTCGCGAAGTACACCCACCACATGCCGAAGGTCAGTCCGACGCCGGCGACGACGACGGCGACGGCGTTCCCGCTCCAGTCCATGCCGTCCGCGCCGCCCAGCAGATCACCGGAGGACGCGACCGTGCCGACGACTCCCTCGCCGAGGACGATGATGGCGAAGAGCCCGTACCGTTCGGCGACGTGGTGGGGGTGCCACGGGGTACCGCCCGCGTTGCCCTGGGTGAGCAGCGGCAGGGCCAGCTCCAGCGCGCCCAGTACGACGAAGGCGGTGAAGACCGCGGCGAGCGGCATGGGGGTGAACGCGACCACGACCCAGCCCAGTTGGGCGATGACGGTCCACAGGATGTTCGCCCTGCCGACGTGGCGGAACGAGGGGGACTGCCGGGCCGCACGCCACCACTGCAGGATCATCGCGACCCGCATCACGACGTAGCCGATCACCATCACCCGCAGTTCGAGGTGGCCGCCTTCCTCGACGGAGTGGAACATCGCGGGCAGGCCGAGCGAGAACACGACGACGCCGATCATCTGCACCATCGTGAGCGCCCGGTAGAGCCAGTCGTCGGTGCCGAACGCGGAGGCGAACCAGCTGAAGCTGATCCAGGCGACGCTGATCGCGAACATCGCCAGGACGAACGCCGTGACGGCCTGCCCCGGATGCCCCTCGGCCGCCATCTCGGCGAAGTGCGAGGCGGCCGTGCCGACCGCGACCACGAAGGTGAGGTCGAACAGGAGCTCTAGCGGCGAGGAGGTCCGGCCCTGCTCGTCCGGGTCGCGTCCGGTCATGGGCACCATGCTGTGCGCCAGCTTGCCGGTGGTGTCGCCGGCGGGCCGGCCGGGGTGTGCGGAGTGACTCATGGCCAGCATTATGTTGGGCGCCCCGCCGTGCGGCGGTGAGCCCTGCCGGGGCGGTCCGCAACTGCGTCCGGCCGGTGACGGGCGGCCCCGATGCGTCTGCGGCGGCGTACCCCTCATGTCGGCGCATTTCAGGGGTAGTTGAATTGCCATGACACTTTCGAAGCCGATGAAGTACGTCCTGCTCTTTCTCGCGTTGTACGTGGCGGGGGTGCTGTACCTGCACTTCACGCCCCGTCGCTCGATGGGCTGGGGAGAAGCGTTGCTGTTTTCCCTGCTGGTCACTCCCGTCATCCTGCTCTGGTGGCGGTTCCGCGACTGGATGATGGACCGTAGCCGCGAGGCCGGTGAGGGGATGCGCGAGGCCCGCCTGGCCCGCAAACGGGAGCGGAGAGAGGCGCGCCGGGCCGGATGAACACCACGTACTCCTGAAAGGGCAGGGGCGCCCCGAGAGGACGGGGGCGCCCCCGTCTCACGTCAAGCTTGTGGATCCTCCGCGGAACCGGGCAGGCGGGCCAGGAGCACGACGCCCAGGATCGTGAGCAGGGCGCCGGCGGTCTGCGGCAGGAGCCACCAGCCGGTGCGGATGCGGTCCGCGGTGAACGTGATGCCCAGGACCAGGCTGGCGCCCGCCTCGCCCAGGGTGACGGCGGGCTGGGAGGCGATCAGCGGTCCTGCCTGCATCGCATGGGCGAGGAGGAGCAGGGCAAGGCCGCCGGCGGCGACACACCCGTACGTCTGCCAGGCGCTCACCATGGCGGACACACCTCCCTGCGCCAGACGCGCCATGGCCTCCTTCATGAACAGGGCGGTCAGACCGTAGGCAAGGGCCGAGCCCGTGGCCAGGAGCGCGGCCCGCGCCCTGCCCTCGGGACGACGCAGGACGGCGCCGGTGCACAGGGCGATGGCCAGGAGCGTCGCCGCCACGGCCAGGGCCCAGTCCCGGCCGTCGAGGCTCCTCGCACCCTCGTGCGGGGCGGCACTCGCCAGCGCGAGCGCGAGACCCGCCGCCGTCAGCCCGGCCGCACGCCAGCCGCCCGGTGGCATGGTCGCGGTGGTGGCGACGTGCGCGATGACCAGCGCGAGCGGCAGTTCGAGGACGAGGATCGGCTGGACGAGGGAGAGCGGACCCCACAACAGCGCCATCGCCTGCAGCACGGCTGCGGCACAGATGACCAGAACGCCGCCCAGCCAGACCCGGCTGTGCACGAGCCGGTTCACGAAACGGGTGCTGAAGGCGTCGGTCGCGGGGATACGGCGCGCCGCCTGCCGTTGCAGAACGGTGGCCGTCGCGTTCGCCCCGGCCGCCGCCACCGCGCACAGGGCCGACGCCCAGAGCACCTGTGTCACCGGCGGACCACGTCATCCGCCGGTTGACGGGATGTCCACGGCCGGGCACCCACAAGGCCCTCCCGCGCGGCACGGATGCGGTGACTCGGGTGTGAGACCGGCCCCGCACGACAACCCGCCCCGGCGACCGCCGCCTCGCGGAACGTGTCCGTCACGGAGCCTGAGGAGCGCCGGCACCGGTCCGTACGACAGGGGGGTCCCCGGCGTCCGGCGGCGGGGCCGGGGCGGGTGCCGCGGAGCGGGCCGCGTACGACGCCAGCAGGATCAGCCACACCCCGACGAGCAGCACATGCACCCGCTGCGGAACCCCGTGCCAGCCCGGGTGGCCCAGCAGCGCCCCCACCGTCCCCAGCGCGGAGAGCAGCGCGGCGCCCGCCAGCCACCAGCCCCAGGTGGCGACCGGGCCGCCGGGCGCGTCCTTCCTGTGCCGCGCGGCCCATGTGTGCGCCGCGAACGAGGCGAAGAGGAAGAAGTGGCAGAGGGCGCTCGTGATGGTGTGCGCCGGATGGACGGGACGGCACGCGGGGTCGAGCGAGGGCGCGCACGCCATCGGCCACAGCACGTCGCCCAGGGAGGAGGCGGCGAACCCCGCCAGCATCCACCAACCGCACCGCTGCGCCCGCGCGGCGGACGGCGGGAGGGACCGCGGCGTGCACCGGCGTGCCGCCAGGGCGCCGATGAGCACCAGGACCCCACAGGTGAACTCGAACCCCGCGAACAGCTCGCGGTACGGCTGGTGTTCGGCGTACAGCTCGCTGATGTAGGAGTGCCGGGGATCCAGCGACGTCGGCACGGCCCACTCCAGCACCCACGCGTTGTACAGCAGACCGCCCGCGACCAGCGCCGCCACCGCGGTGCGCCGGACGATCGCCGACCGCCGCCCTCCCGCCGGCTGCGCCGGCCGCCCGGCCGTCATGAGATCGGTCCTCACGGAATCGGTTTGCACGGAACCCGAGCCCTTCCTGCGCCACTGCTGAGTCGAGGAGACCAAGTGGCCATTGTGGCCACGCACGACACCGGGACCGGGCCGCGCCGGGCTGCTTTCACTCGTCCGGTGCGGCGGATGGAGGAGGGGACCAAGGAGGGGGCCAGGAAGGGTCGGCACGAAGGGTCGGCCCCGTTGCACCGTCGCCCCCGGCGCGTCAGTTCCCGTCGTCCTCGCGGGAGTCGCGCAGCGCCGCCTCCACCGTCGGAGCCGGAGCCAGCACCGACGCGAGCCCCGTGACGCTCAGCATGCGCAGCGTCAGCGGACGCGTGCAGACGAGGCGCAGCCGGCCGTCCGCCGCGGTCATGCGGCGGTGGGCCCGCATCAGCAGGGAGAGCCCGGAGCAGTCGAGAAAGGTGACGTGGGTGAGGTCGACCACCAGGAGGGGCTCGGGTCCCGCGGCCACCGCGTCGAGCAGAGGGGCCGACCGCTGAAAGGTCACGACGTCGATCTCGCCGTGCAGTTCGACCACGATCGCGTGGTGGGCCCCGTACACCCGAGGAGCGTGATCGGAGTCCTCGTACGTGGCGTCGTTCAGTGCGTCCTGTCGCATGTTTCCCCCCAGCACCGGGGGCTGCGGCGCCCCGAAGGAACCTGTCCGGCGGGAGCAACCGTCGGATGAGAGCACCGGGGGCCGGGGTGCATGCGGGGAAACGCTAGCGGGGCCGGGGGTGATCCGAGGTGAGGGAACGATTCATGCACGGTGATCGCCACACGTTGGGGTGAAGGTGACGCAACCCCCTTGACGTACCGCAGGGCGATGGCACTCCCATCAGTGCCGGGTTTCCATGGCAGGGTGTTACGGGCAAGCCACAGGGGGCCAACAGAAGAGGGGGAACCGTGATCGTCTGGATCAACGGCACGTTCGGTGCGGGAAAGACCAGCGCCGCACGGGAACTGATCGAGCTGATCCCGAACAGCACACTCTTCGACCCCGAGGTCATCGGCGGCGCACTGCCGTACCTGCTGCCGTCCAAGCGCCTCGACGAGGTGAACGACCACCAGGACCTGCCGATCTGGCGGCGTCTCGTCATCGACACCGCCGCCGCCCTGCACGCCGAGGTGGGCGGCGTCCTCGTGGTGCCGATGACGCTGCTGCGCCAGGAGTACCGCGACGAGATCTTCGGTGGTCTCGCCTCGCGCAGGATCCCCGTGCGTCACGTGTTGCTCGACCCGGATGAAACGATCCTGCGCGAGCGAATATCCGGCCGCGACGTGCCGCGGGACCTGCCCGACGGGGAGCTGCGGGTGCGGCAGTGGTCGTTCGACCACATCGAGCCCTACCGCGCGGCCCGCGCCGCCTGGCTCGACGCTGACGCCCACCGCATCGACACCAGCTCCCTCACCCCGTACGAGACCGCCGAACGGGTCGCCGAGGCCGTCCGTACCGACACCGCATCTGTGTGCGACATCGTGCAGACGCCGGAACCCACCGCCGAGACCCTCGCCGCCGGCGTGCTGCTCTTCGACGAACACGACCGCGTCCTGCTCGTCGACCCGACGTACAAGGCGGGCTGGGAGTTCCCGGGCGGCGTCGTCGAGCCCGGCGAGGCACCCGCGCGCGCGGGCGTGCGCGAGGTGGCCGAGGAGACGGGCATCCAACTCGCCGATCTTCCGCGCCTGTTGGTCGCCGACTGGGAGCCACCGCAGCCGCCCGGCTACGGGGGCATGCGCTTCCTCTTCGACGGCGGCAGCCTCGACAGCGGCGAGGCCCGCCGCCTGCTCCTGCCCGGCCCCGAGCTGCGCGGCTGGCGGTTCGTCTCCGAGCAGGAGGCCGCCGAACTGCTGCCCGCCGTACGGTACGAACGGCTGCGCTGGGCGCTGCGCGCACGTGAGCGCGGGGCCACCCTCTACCTGGAGGCCGGCGTCCCGCTCGACGGATAGGCGTTCGCCGCCGCCCGCCATGAGAAAAAGCCCCGCCCTGAGACGAGGCTCTCGGCTGTCGGCAGGGCGACCGGGCTCCTGCGCGAGTCCCGGTCGCCGCCGTGCGTCAGTTTGCCGCGTACTTCCGCAGGAACAGCGCCTCGGCCACCGAAAGGCGCTCCAGCTCGCTCGGCGACACGCTCTCGTTGACCGCGTGGATCTGCGCCTCCGGCTCGCTCAGGCCGATCAGCAGGATCTCGGCCTGCGGGTAGAGCGTGGAGAGGGTGTTGCACAGCGGGATCGAGCCGCCCTGCCCCGCGTACTGCATCTCCTCGCCCGGGTACGCCTCACCCATCGCCTCGGCCATGGCCGCGTACGCGGGGCTCGTCGTGTCCGCGCGGAACGGCTGGCCCTGCCCGATCTGCTCCGTGCGCACCTGCGCGCCCCACGGCGTGTGCGCCTCCAGGTGCGCCCGCAGCAGCTTCGTCGCCTCGGCGGCATCCACGCCCGGCGGCACCCGCAGACTGATCAGCGCCCGCGCGGCGGCCTGCACCGACGGCGTCGCGCCGACCACCGGCGGGCAGTCGATGCCGAGGACAGTGACCGCGGGACGCGCCCAGATGCGGTCGGCGACGGTGCCCTCACCGATGAGCTCCACCCCGTCGAGGACCTTCGCGTCCTTGCGGAACGCGGCCTGCTCGTACTGCAGTCCGTCCCAGACGGCGTCGCTCGTCAGACCGTCGACCGTCGTCGAGCCGTCCTCCGCGCGCAGCGAGTCCAGCGCGCGGACCAGCGCGGCGAGGGCGTCCGGGGCCGCGCCACCGAACTGGCCCGAGTGCAGGTTCCCGCCGAGGGTGTCCACGCTGACGCGCACGAGCGTCATGCCGCGCAGCGTCGACGTCACCGTCGGCAGGCCGACGCGGAAGTTGCCCGCGTCGCCGATGACGATCGCGTCCGCCGCGAGCAGCTCGGGGTGCTGCTCCGCGTACCGTTCGAGGCCGCCCGTGCCCTGCTCCTCCGAGCCCTCCGCGATCACCTTCACGTTCACGGGCACGCCGCCGTTGGCCTTCAGGGCGCGCAGCGCGAGCAGGTGCATGATGACGCCGCCCTTGCAGTCCGCGCTGCCCCGGCCGTACCAGCGGCCGTCGCGCTCGGTCAGCTCGAAGGGCGGGGTGGCCCAGCCGGCCTCGTCGAGCGGCGGCTGCACGTCGTAGTGCGCGTAGAGAAGGACCGTCGGCGCGCCCGCGGGGCCCGGCAGGAAGCCGTACACCGACTGCGTGCCGTCCGGGGTGTCGAGCAGGGCGACGTCCTGGAATCCCTCGGCGCGCAGCGCGTCCGCCACCCAGCGGGCGGCGCCTTCGCTCTCGCTCTTCGGGAACTGATCGAAGTCCGCCACCGACTTGAAGGCCACCAGTTCGGTGAGCTCCGCCTTCGCCTTCGGCATCAGTGAGGCGACCGTCTCGGCGATGGGATCCGGCGACATGGGCACGCTCCTCGTGGGTGCGACGTTGTACGTGTGGGCCGTACATGTGGGTAGTTGTGATCCTCCCACAGGAGGGGCCCGCGGGGCTCCGCCGTAGGATGCCTTGGACAGCGCGGCCAACAGCGGGATCAGGAGCGGTAGACCAACGTGAGCAGCGAGAACTCAGCGGACGACGCCCGGTACGTGTGGGACGTCGTCGTGGTCGGAGCCGGCCCCGCGGGGGCCTCGGCGGCCTATGCGGCAGCGGTCGCGGGGCGCACGGTGCTCCTCCTGGAGAAGGCCGAGATCCCCCGTTACAAGACGTGCGGCGGCGGCATCATCGGCCCCACGCGCGACGCCCTGCCGCCCGGCTTCGAGCTGCCCTTCCGGGACCGCGTGCACGCGGTGACGTTCTCCCTCGACGGCAAGTTCACCCGCACCCGCCGCTCCCGGCAGATGCTGTTCGGGCTCATCAACCGCCCCGAGTTCGACCAGCAGCTCGTCGAGCACGCCCAGAAGGCCGGCGCCGAGCTGCGCACCGGTGTCACGGTCGCGCGTGTGGAGCAGCACGGCTCCGAGGTGCCCGACCGGCGCACCGTGGCCGTCGTGCTGCAGGGCGGCGAGACCGTGCTGGCCCGCGCCGTGGTGGGCGCCGACGGCAGCGCGAGCCGCATAGGGGCCCATGTCGGTGTGAAGCTCGACCAGGTCGACCTCGGTCTGGAGGCCGAGATCCCGGTGCCGGAGACCGTCGCGGAGGACTGGGCGGGCCGGGTCCTCATCGACTGGGGCCCGATGCCGGGCAGTTACGGCTGGGTCTTCCCCAAGGGCGACACCCTTACCGTCGGCGTGATCTCCGCGCGCGGTGAAGGCGCGGCCACCAAGAGGTACTTGGAGGACTTCATCGCCCGGCTCGGCCTCGCCGGCTTCGAGCCCAGCATCTCCTCGGGGCATCTGACGCGCTGCCGCAGCGACGACTCGCCGCTCTCGCGCGGCCGGGTCCTGGTCTGCGGTGACGCGGCGGGGCTCCTGGAGCCGTGGACCCGCGAGGGCATCTCCTTCGCGCTGCGCTCCGGACGGCTGGCGGGGGAGTGGGCGGTGCGGATCGCCGAGGCGCACGACGCGGTGGACGCCCGCCGCCAGGCCTTGAACTACGCCTTCGCCATCAAGGCGGGGCTCGGTGTGGAGATGAGTGTGGGGCGCCGGATGCTCCAGGCCTTCGAGCACCGGCCCGGCGTGGTGCACGCGGCGATCACGGGCTTCCGCCCCGCGTGGAACGCCTTCGCGCGGATCACGCGCGGCTCGACGACGCTGGGCGAGCTGGTGCGCGATCATCCGATGGTGGGGCGCGTGCTGCAGGCGCGGGACCGGGATCGGGGTCGGGACCGGGCCAAGGACCAGGAGCAGGAGCGCGACGGGGACCGCTAGCCGGTCGTGTTTCGGCCGCCTCCACGGCGTCCGCGGCGTCCAGTCGCTACGGCTGCTGCGTCCGCTACGTCCGCGACGGCCGATGCGGGTGTCTACCGCTTCTTCTGCACGGTGATGCGGAAGACGGGGTGGTCGGGCGCGGCCGCCAGGATCTCCTCGTCGGAGGACTTGGCGGTCACGCCCTGGAAGTACTGGTTGACCTCCCAGCCCCACCGCTCCAGATAGCCGCGCAGCAGCGGCAGCTTCTCGGCGTCGGGGATCTCCACGGCCGTGAACTGCCGCACCTTGCGCCCCAGTCGCAACTCCCCGCCCCCGGCCACCCGCATGTTGCGCACCCACTGTGAGTGCCCGCGCGCCGATACGAGGTACTGGTTCCGGTCCCCCTCGGGCGTGTACGGGTTGACCGGGACGCGCTGCATCTTGCCGCTCTTGCGACCCCGTACGGAGAGTTCGGCGCTGCCCATCAGGCTGACCCCGTGACGCGCCAGCCACCCGATCACACCGTTGAAGCGGACGTTGAGGCTGCTGCCCTTGAGGTAGTAGGGGGAGGCGGGGGACGAGGGGGATGAGGGGGAGGTCAGGGGCGACGAGGACGACGACATGGGGCCCTCCAGGGCTGCGGGAACCGATTCCGAGAGCAGTGCTCTCGCTTAAGAGCAGTGTGCACGAGACGGGTGCTCCAAAGCAAGAGCACTGCTCTCGAATGTGTGCACCGCTTCCACTTCGTGCCACACTGACCCGCATGACCAGCAACACCAGCAACGCCGGCGCCACCAAGGGAGCGCGGGCCCGCGCCCGCGAGGAGATCACCGCGGCGATCAAGGACGCGGCGCGCAGACAGCTGGCGGCCGAGGGCGCCGCCAAGCTCTCCCTGCGGGCCGTCGCACGCGAGCTCGGCATGGTGTCCTCCGCGCTCTACCGCTACTTCCCCAGCCGCGACGACCTGCTGACCGCGTTGATCATCGACGCGTACGACTCCCTCGGCGCCGCTGCCGAGACCGCGCACGCGGGTGTCGCCGGGGAGCGGCCGGTGCGGCGGTGGACCGTGGTGTGTGAGGCGGTACGGGACTGGGCGCTCGCGCATCCGCACGAGTACGCGCTCATCTACGGATCGCCCGTTCCCGGGTACAGCGCGCCGGAATCGACCGTGCCGGCAGCGGCGCGGGTGGGGCTGCTGCTCATCGCCGTGGTGCGGGACGCCCATCAGGGGCGGGGTGTCGCCGTGCAGCCGTTGCCGACGGAGCTGCGGGCGGAGGGCGAGCGACTCGCGGCGGACCTCGCGCCCGATCTGCCGCCGGCGGTCGTGACGGCGTTGGTCGCGGCATGGGCGCAGCTCTTCGGCCTGGTGAGCTTCGAGGTGTTCGGCCAGTACCACCGTGTCGTCGAGGACCGCTCGGCCTTCTTCGCGCAGGCCGCCACGCAACTCGCCCATGGCGTGGGGCTGTTGTCCCAGGGGTGAGGGTGAGAGTGAGGATGCGGGGTGAGGTGTGCGGGGTGCCTGGCCTGAAGCCCGGCGGCTGCCTCCGCCCTAGAACCCGTCGGGCCGCCCCCGCCCTGGAGCCCGCCGGCCGCCCCCGCCCTGGAGCCCGCCGGCCGGCCCCGCTCTGGAGCCCGTCGGCCGCCCCGCCCCGGAACTCGGTCAACCGCGCCTCGCCCCGCCCATCCCCGCGTCCATCCCCGCGCCCCCGGATACTCCCCCGGGAGTACGCGTGATCACCACGCCCGTCGGACGCCGCCGGGGGCCGGCCCGGTCTAGCGTTGCCGTCATGGATGAGCAGCGCGAACGCGGGCCCGGCGGGCCGCCCCGGGTGTGGGGCGGGCCGTCGATGTGGCGGCAGGGGCCGCCCTGGTGGAACTCCGGGGGCGAGGAGCGGGCCGGGCGCAGCCTGCCGTGGCCGACGACGCTCGCGCTCACCGTGTTCGTGCAGGCCGGGTCCGGTTTCGCCGAGCACGCCCAGGCCGCTTCCCGCGAGCACCTCACGCCCTTCGCGCGCTTGTTGCTGTTCCTGGCGACGGCCGTCCTTCTGCTGCGTCACCGGCACCCGGTGCCCGTCGTGTACGCCACGGCCGGGCTGACGTTGGTCTACGTCGGGGCCGGATTTCCCTACGGCCCGGTCTTCCTCGCCGTCGCGGTGGCCTGCTTCGCCGCCGTCGTCGCGGGGCACCGGCGTGCGGGCTGGGGGGCCGTCGGCGGGCTCTGGGCCGGACATCTGCTGATCGCCCACTGGCTCTACCGGTGGCTGCCGCCCGGCGACGACGCCGCGCGGCCCTGGGGCGAGGAGATCATCGTCGCCGTATGGGTCGTCGCGATCGTCGCGGTCTCCGAACTCGGCCGCGTACGACGGGAGCAGTGGGCCGAGGAGCGTGCCGAGCGTGCGCGGGCCGCCGAGCGGCGCGCGGACGAGGAACGGCTGCGGATGGCGCGGGAGTTGCACGACGTCCTCGCGCACAGCATCTCCGTCATCAACGTGCAGGCGGGCGTCGGCCTCGCCCTGCTCGACTCCGACCCCGAACAGGCCCGTACCGCCCTGACCACGATCAAGGCCGCCAGCAAGGAGGCGCTGGGCGAGGTGCGCCAGGTCCTGGGCACGCTGCGCGCCCCCGGAGAGGCGCCCCGCGCGCCGGCGCCCGGACTCGACCGGCTGCCCGAACTCGTGGAGCAGGCCCGGAGCGCCGGACTGACCGTCGAGGTCACCACGGAGGCCGCCCCTGAGGGTGACACCCCTCAGCGCGACGCCCCTGCGGGCGGCGGCATCCCCGAAAGTGGCTCCCCCGAGGGGGCGACCGACCCCACCCCCAGGACCAGCGCGGCCCCCGCCCCCACGCCCACGCCCGCCCCCGCGGACAAGCTGCCGCCCGGCGTGGACCTCGCCGCCTTCCGCATCATCCAGGAGGCGCTGACGAACGTCGTACGGCACTCCGGTTCACGCCACGCGCGCGTGCTGGTGCGCCACGCGCCGGCCGCGCTCACCCTGCGCATCGACGACGACGGCCCCGCCACCGGCGCCGACGCGGGCGGCAGCGGCAACGGACTTGCCGGGATGCGGGAGCGCGCCGCCGCCCTTGATGGCACGATCGAGGCGGGCCCGCGCCCGGACGGCGGCTTCCGTGTGACCGCCGTACTGCCCCTGCCCGCGGGCCGGAACCTCCGGGGCCGGGGCCGCACCGCACCTCAGGAGGACCAGTGATCCGCGTACTGCTCGCCGACGACCAGTCCCTGGTCAGGGCAGGCTTCAAGGCGCTCCTCGACGCGCAGCCCGACATCGGGGTGGCCGGCGAGGCCGCCGACGGCGAGGAAGCCGTGCGGATGGTGCGCGAACTGCGCCCCGACGTCGTCCTGATGGACATCCGCATGCCGCTGCTCGACGGTCTGGCGGCGACCCGCCAGATCACCGACGAGCCCGCTCTGCACGGCGTGAAGGTGGTCATGCTCACCACCTTCGAGCTCGACGAGTACGTCTTCGAGGCGATCCGTTCCGGGGCCTCCGGCTTCCTGGTCAAGGACACCGAACCGGACGAGCTGCTGCGCGCGGTGAGGGCGGTGGTCGGGGGTGACGCGCTGCTCTCGCCGGGCGTGACGCGCCGCCTCATCGCCGAGTTCGCGGCCCGTTCCAAGGAGCCCGCGGCCGCCGATGCCCTGACTGGGCTGACCGAGCGGGAGAGGGAGGTGATGGCCCTGGTCGGCATCGGCCTCTCGAACGAGGAGATCGCCCGCCGTCTGGTGGTCAGCCCGCTCACCGCCAAGACGCACGTCAGCAGGACCATGGTGAAGCTGGGCGCCCGGGACCGCGCTCAACTCGTCGTACTCGCCTACGAGTCGGGCCTGGTCCGCCCCGGCTGGCTGGGCTGACGCCCGCCCTGGGCCGGGCTGATTCGATCGCCCTGTGCATGCGCACATCTCACCCCCGCCCATTATGTGTGCGCGTGCATTTAATGACGATGCAACAAAAGTCGGAAATTCTGCTACCGTGCGATGCCATGGCGGCGAAAACGGCCGAGCAAGGGCTCGTGGGCCAATGGCGCGACATCCTCGCGGTGCATGCGCGCACCCTGTGCGAGCTCGACCGGGAGTTGCATCCGCACGGCCTGGGGGCGAGCGACTTCGAGGTGCTCGACGTGCTCGCGGAGGGCTCGTCGGACGACGGCGGCTGTACGTTCCGGGTGCAGGAGATCTCCGCGCAGGTCCACCTCAGCCAGAGTGCCCTCTCCCGTCTGATCGGCCGCCTGGAGAAGGACGGTCTCGTGGAGCGCGGGATGTGCAGCGAGGACCGGCGGGGCGTACGGGTGTCGCTCACCGACAAGGGGCGGGCGCTCCACGCCGAGGTGCGGCCGCTGCAGCGCGCGGTTCTCGAACGGATGCTCGGCGATCACGACGGCTGAACCCCGCGCGCCCCGTCACCTCATGACGATCGCCGACTTCTCCCGCCACAGCTCCGCCAGCGTGGGGTCGCCCGTCACCTGCGGGAACGGCAGCCGGTTCCACAGCGCCGGATAGAGGCGCGCCGCGGGTCCCGACACCTCGCCGTCGGCAGCCGCCGTCGCGCCGCGCTCCGTGACCGGCGGCCCGTCGGAGAGACGCACCGTCCAAATCCGCTCACCCGATGAGCCCGACGCGTCCGACGCACCCGATGGACCTGGTGGACCCGACGCGCCCGATGCGCCCGGCACATCCGTGGCCCGCACCCGCAGCACGCGCGGCACCGCGCTGCGCACGCGGCTCTTCTTGCGCGCGTGCAGGCCGAGCAGCAGCTCCTCGATCCCGTCCACGGCGAACTCCGCGTCGATCAGGGACAGTTGACCCCCGCGCGCGGACTCCGCGTCCACGCGGTGGATGGTCGTCTCGTTGGCCTGGCGCCGGGCCCAGAAGGCCAGCGGGGAGGGGGCCGGCAGGAAGGCCCAGCACTGTACGTCGGACGGTGCCGCACGGAGCGTCTCGACGAGCGCGGCGTGCCCCTCGCGGAACCACTCGACGAGCCCGTCCCCGTCGAGGTCGGGGAGTTCGCCGCCGAGCCGGTAGGCCATGCGCCGCTCCCTGATGAACGCGGCGGCCCAGCGGTGCACCATCCCGGTGTGCTTCAGCAGGTCCCGCACCTGCCAGTCGGGGCAGGTGGGCACCTTGGCGTCGGAGCCGGCCTCCGCTGCGGCACGGGCCAGCAACTCACCCTCGCGCTCCACGACTTGAATGTGCCGGAAAATGTCCATGCGGAAGATTGTGTCGGACGGAGTGCCGTCGAACGGGAACTCCGCGTGATGTCAGACCCTTTCCGTACCCTTCGTACGCTCCGTGATTTCCGTACGGTCCGTACCCTCCGTACGACGCGTCGCGAAGCCGATGACCGCGGCGACGCCTGCGAGCAGCGCGACGCTGGTCAGGGCGGTGGGCAGCGAGTACCAGTCGGCCATGAACCCGATGAGGGGCGGCCCGACCAGCATGCCGCCGTAACCGAGCGTCGACGCCGCGGCGACCCCGCCGGGACCGGCGAGGGCGCCCGCCCGCTCGATCGCCACCGGGAAGATGTTGGCGAGGCCGAGTCCGGTGACCGCGAATCCGGCAAGCGCGAGGCCGGTCGACGGGGCGAGCGCGCCGAGCAGCATCCCGGCGCACGCCGTCGCGCCACCGCCGACCACCGTGCGGGTCCTGCCGAGCCGTTCGAGGAGCGTGGTCCCGGAGAACCGGCCGATCGTCATGGCGAAGGCGAAGCACGAGTACGCCGCGGCGGCGATGCCCGGGTGGGCGTGCAGGTCCTGCTCCAGGTGGAGCGGGCCCCAGTCGGCGATGGCACCCTCGCCGTACGCGGTGCACAGCGCGATGAGCCCGAAGACCAGCACGAGCCCGCGGGTGCGGCGGTCCATGCGGCGCCCACCGGCACCCGAACCGCCGTGCTCCGCCGGGGCGTTGGCGTCGGCGTTGGCTTTGGCGTCGTCGGGAGCGGCCACGGGGGGAGGCGTGGCCGCCGCGTCGACGCTCGCGCGCGGCCGGAGCGACGCGCCGTGGCGCAGCAGGGTGGGAGCGGCCGCCGCGGTGACGGCCAGGCCGAGGACGGTGATCCCGAGCAGATGGGGCGTGGGGGAGAGGCGGCCGGCGACCAGCCCGCCGAGGCCCGAGCCCAGCATGCCGCCGAGGCTGAAGGCGGCGTGGAAGCTGGGCATCACCGGGCGCCGCAGGGCGCGTACGAGATCGACGGCCGCGCTGTTCATCGCGACGCTGATCCCGCCGTACGCGGCTCCGAAGATCAGCAGGACGAGTCCGAGGACGAGGACCGAGCCCGTCAGTGGCGGCAGCGCCACGCTCAGCGGCAGCAGGACGGCGCAGGCCACCGTCACCGGAACGCTGCCGAAGCGGGTGCAGAGACGCCCGGTGAGCGTCATGGTGACGACGGCCCCGGCGGAGACCGCCAGCAGGGCGAGCCCCAGCTGGGCCGCCGACGCCCCCGTCTGTTCCTTGATCGCGGGAATGCGGACGACCCAGCCGGCGAAGACGAAGCCGTCGAGGGCGAAGAAGACGGTCAGGGCGACCCGCAGTCGGCGGAGGTCGGGTCCGGAGGTGGGATCGAGGGGGCCGGGGGGCCGCGACGCTGCGTTCCCGAGTTTGTTTAGTGACGGCACAAAGTCAGGGTAGGGGTGCGCAAGGGTGTCCTTCAAGATGGTTGTGGGCGGCGAGGCCGCGTACGGATCATGGGAGACTCGCCCTCATGAACGGCAAGGCTGACCCCCGTGCCGAGGGGGAATTGACCACGCGTACCCGCCTGGAGCGGGGGCGCGGCGCGCTGGGCCCGGCGCTGGAACTGGTGCACACCGGGCGCGCTCCCACCCGTGCCGTGCTCACCGCCGAGCTGGGCGTCACGCGCGCCACGGCCGGCGCGGTCGCCGCCGAGCTGGAGGCGCTGGGGCTGATCCGGATCGATGCGAAGCCCAGCGCCGCCGCGGGGTCGCAGGGCAGGCCGTCGCACCGGCTCGCGGTCGCGGAGGAGGGGCCAGTGGCCCTCGCCGCGCAGGTGCACGCCGACGGATTCCGGGCCGCGCTGGTCGGGCTCGGCGGCTCGATCGTGGCGACCGCGCCGGGCTGCGAGACCGTCGGCGCCGACCCGGCGGAGGTCCTCGGCGCGGTCGTCGAGGCGGGCGCCGGGCTGCTGCGCGAGACCGGCAGACGCTGTGTCGGCGCAGGCCTGGCGGTGCCCTCCGCGGTGGCCGAGCCCGACGGTACCGCCCTCAATCCGCTGCACGTGGCGTGGTCCGCGGGTGCGCAGGTCCGCGAGATCTTCGCCGACTGTGTACGGGGGGCGGGCATCGAGGGACCGGCGTTCGCCGGCAACGACGTGAACCTCGCCGCGCTGGCCGAGCACCGGCACGGGGCCGGGCGCGGCGCCCGTGACCTGCTCTGTGTGGCGACCGGGCACCGCGGTGTCGGGGGCGCCCTGGTCCTCGACGGCCGTCTGCACACCGGGAGTTCGGGACTCGCGCTTGAGGTGGGCCACCTCACCGTGCACTCCGAGGGGCGCCCGTGCCACTGCGGCAGCCGGGGCTGTCTGGACGTCGAGACGGATCCGCTCGCCTTCCTGACGGAGGCGGGGCGTGAGCCAGGACCGGAGGGACTCCTCGTACAGGCCCGGGAGTTGCTCCGCGACGGGTACGGGGACCCGACCGTGCGCTCCGCGGCCGAGGCGCTGATCGACCGGCTCGGTCTCGGGCTCGCGGGCCTGGTCAACATCCTCAACCCCGACCGGATCATCCTGGGCGGGCTGTACCGCGCCCTCCTGGAGGCGGACCCGGAGCGGCTGCGGGCCGTCGTCGCGGACCGGAGCCTGTGGGGGCGCAGCGGCGGCGTGCCGATCCTGGCGTGCACGCTGGACCACAACAGCCTGGTGGGGGCCGCCGAGCTGGCTTGGCAGCCGGTGCTCGACGACCCCCTGGGGGCGTTGGCCTAGGCGGGCTGGGGGAGATCCTCGGCGGGCGCGGGCGCGGGTGTGGCTGCGGGCGTCGCTGCGGCGGACGGTGAGGTCTCGCCGAGGCCCGGGGCGAGGTGGGGCGCCGTGGTGGCGGACGCGGTGCGGCGGCGGAGCAGGTCCGGCACCAGGGAGAGCAGGCCGAGCGCGGCCAGGCCGGCGCCGATCCACAGCGGTGACCGCAGCCCGAACGTGTCGATGGCGGGCCCGCCGACGGACGTGGCGATGATGATGCCGAGCGTGATGAACGACGAGTGGACGGTGTTCACCAGCGGCCGCGCGTTGCCGACACGCTGGACGCGGGTCACCAGGGCCGGGTTCATGGTGACGCCGACCAGCCCGATGCCCAGCATGAACGCGACCGCGGGGACGGTCAGTTCGGCGAAGAGCGCGAACCCGGTGAGGAAGGCCAGGTTGAGCACGAGCCCGACGATCAGGACGGGCACGGTGCGGCGGTCGGCGAACCGGCCGACGACGGTGTTGCCGATGACGGTGGCGGCGCCGTACGCGACGAGGAGCAGCGGAACGGTTCCCGTGGAGAAGCCGGTGAGCTCCGTGAGGATCGGGTTGAGGTAGCTGAACGCGGAGAACGTCGCGCCGATCACGAACGTGCTGGTGGTGAACGTCAGCCAGAGCCGGGGGCTGCGGAAGGCGCCGAGCTCCTGGCGCAGGCCGCCGGCCGCCTCGTCGTCACCGCCGGCACTCGGCACACCGGCGAACGTGGCCGCGGCGGCCAGCGCCGTCAGTCCCGTGATCGCCCAGAACGCGGCACGCCAGCCGAGGTGTTCACCGACCACGGTGGCGAACGGAAGGCCGAGCAGCGTGCCCAGCATCAGCCCGTTGAGCGCCACCGCCACGGCGCGGCCGCGCACTTCGGGACGGGTGAGGCGGGATGCCAGCGATATGGAAACGCCGAAGAAGGCCTGGGACGCGATGCCGGTGAGGACGCGGGCGACGAGCATGGTGCGGTAGTCGGGCGCGAGGGCGGCGAGCACGTTGCCCGCGAGAAAGATGCCGAACAGCAGCATCAGGGCGGACTTCTGACGCATCCTCAGCACGGCGACCGTGAGGAAGGGGCCGCCGAAGGCCATCGCCGCGGCGAAGGCGGTGATGAGGTAGCCGATCTCCGGGACCGTGGCGTCCAGTCCGTCGGCCATCTGCGGCATCAGTCCGGCGACCACGAACTCACTGGTCACCATGGCGAAGATGCCGAGAGCCAGTACGTAAACGGCGCGAGGCATGGTGGGGTGCTCCTGTCGGGCAAGTTTTGGATGGATCAGTACAGAAAAAGGGCGTGGCGAAGCGCAAGGGGGCTGGGTCCTACGAAGACGGTCTGGTACGGGGCGCGAGGCGTGGTGGCGAGTACGAGGTGTTCGGCGTCCGGGCTAGGGGGCCGTCAGCGCGGCGAGGGCGGTTTCGGCGATGCCCTGCAGTGTGTCCCGGTCGGCGCCGCCCTGCGCGGCGACCCGCATGCCGCCGATGACGGCGTTGACGAACTGGGCGAGGGTGTCCGCGCCCCGCGCCGACGTGATGTCGCCGTCCCGCTGGCCGGACCGGATCGTGGCGCGCAGCACGGTGAGCCGTGCCGCGAGATCGCGTTCCAGCATCCGGGCGGCCTCGGGGTCGCGCCCGGCGAGTTCGACGGTCGTGTTGACGGTGAGGCAGCCCATGCTGTGGCCGTTCTCGCGGTGCTCGAACTCCCCGTCGATGATCCGGTCGAGCAGTGCGCGCACGCGGTCCACGGCCGCGAGTCCGGTGTCCTCCAGGAGCGCGAGCTGGCTCGCGTTCATGGTCTCCATATACCGGGTCAGGGCGCGCCGGAACAGGTCGTGCTTGCTGGTGAACGTGTTGTAGATGCTGCTGCGGCCCAGTCCGGTGGCCTCGCACAGGTCCTGGGTCGAGGTGGCCTCGTAACCGTTCGCCCAGAAGGCGTGCATCGCCGCGTCCAGGGCCCGCTCCTCGTCGAAACTTCTCGGTCGGGCCATGTCGGTACCGTACCGGTTCTGGAACGAGCAGTGCAATACGTCGCGGGTGCTGACAGGTCAGTGAGAACCCAGCGCCGACGTCAGTTCCGGAGGGCAGTCCGCGGCGGGGCAGCCCGCCGTCCGCAAGAACGCGTCGAAGAGATTTACCGCGGACAGGAACATGGCCCGACCCTCACGCATGAGGTCCGCGCTCTTCGCCCGCTCCTCCCGCTCTCCGCCGACATCGAGCAGCTGTGTTCCCTGAAGGAACCGGTTGATGCCGTCGGTCGCCTGTTGCGCCAGCTCGTTCAGCCGGTTCTGGTCCGCCGCCCCGCTCGCCAGGCGTGCGATGCCCTTCCGTACTTCCACGTTCTCGCGCAGCGAGTCGGCGAGCTCGTCGGCCATCCGCATGACCATGGGGATCTCCTGCCGCACCTGCACCGTTCCCAACGGGGCGGGGTGGGTGACGCCGGTGCCGTCCGCGAGGGGGTCGTCGAGGCCGAAGCTCCTGACCGGCAGCATGGCCAGGGCGGCCTTCTTGGCGACGGAGTCCGAAGTCGGCTCCCAGGCCGAGCCGAACTGGGCGCCGTGCCATCCGACGAGCTCGTCGGTGCCCTCCGGGACAGGCCGCCCGGCGGATCCGTCGGACGGCTCGTACACGGCCCGCTCGTGCCCCGCGCCCGTGGCCTTCAGTCTGAGGAACTCGCGTTGCGCCTCGTCCGCGTCGAACGCGGTGCCTGACCGCTCCCTCTCCTTCAGCCAGTTGACGAACTGCTGCTGGTACTCGGGGTCCCGCGGCCGGTTCACAGAGTTGTATCCCGCCGCCTCCAACTGGTCCAGCGCGGCGAAGTGCTGCGAGGTCTGGTCCATGGTGAAGCCGGGCGACTGGTGGGCCTGGTACTCACCGGTGCGTTCCTTCGTGCCGTACCGGGGGCCGTTCTTCTCGTGCGTGGCCCACTTCTCGGGGCCCGACCAGAGGTTGTACTGCGTGAGGTCCATGGGCCGGCCCCCCGAGGCGAGGGCCCTTTCGCTCAGCTCGGCCATGCTCGCGCGCATCTGGTCGTAGATCTGCTGCGTGTGGAGCTGAAGTGCCGTCATCTTGTCGAGCACCAGCTGGTTGGACAGGCCGTCGTCGCCCTCCTGGTCGTGGGCGAACGCCCCTACGGACTTGGCCCGTTGGAGTACGGGGGCCTGTCCGTGGCCGCTCCCGTCACCGTGCTGGTGCGCGTCCTGCGCCCACGCATGGCCGGCCGCGCGGAGCATCTGGACGACGGCCGCGTTCCCCGCGGCACCCGGCCGGGCGAGTGGACCCGCCGGGCCCGTGGTGCGGGGGGACTTCGGGGCCGAGCGGCCGCCCGCCTTCCGCTCGGAGGCCTGGGCTTGCTCGTTCGCGTGCATCGGGTGCCTCTCGCGGGCTGGGGGCTCGCGGCTCCATGCCCGCGCGGCCGAGCGGATCAAGCCTGAGAGAACACCTGAGAGAACAAGCGTCTCAGTGACAGGATTTCAGGGGTGGTCAAGGTGTGTCCAGCGTCGCCCTGGGCCGACAGAAGGCCGCCGAATTGCCCTGTCGGACAAGGGGAATTGCCCGAAAGGGCCGGTGGTCAGGATCGTGGCAGCCGCAACCTAGCGCCGGATCACCGAGCGGATCCAGGACAGCTGCTGGGAGACCTCTCCGGCCTCGGCGCTCTTCTCCCGGTCGGAGCCGTTGAAGACGCCGATGAGGGTTTCGGCGCCGCGCGGGCCGATGGTCATCACCGGGCCCCCGGAGTCGCCGCCGGCCGGGATGCCGGACACCTTCTTCATGCAGAAGTCGGGGCCGCCGGGTGCGGTGTGGCCCGCGCACAGGGGGTCGTTCGCCCGGACGACCTTCAGCTTCGACTGCTTGAGGACGGGGGACTGGCAGGCGTTCTCGTCGGTGGTGCAGGTGGCGCCCCACCCGTACTGCCGTACGAGCTGCCCGCGCTTGACGCCGACCGTCGCCAGGCGCGCGGTGGGGACGTTCATCGGCGCGACCTTGACGAGCATCATGTCGGCGTGCGCGCTGCCCACGCGCTTGCCGCGGAGGGGGCGGACCGTGGTGCCCTTGCGCATGTCGAGATCGCCCACCCGGAAGGAGATCCGCTTGTCGGCGACCGGCTGCGCCTGCTCGTAGAAGCAGTGCGAGGCGGTCAGGATCCACTGGCGGGCGACCGCTGTCCCGGTGCACGCCGGTTTGCCGTCGACGAGCATGCGGACCGCCCACGGGCCGTAGGTGGCTTTCGAGCCGCCGATGACGGCGGAGGCGGGGGTGGAAGACATCACCGTGCCCGCGACCAGCGTCAGCGCGGTCAGCAACAGGACACGAACGCGTCGCACCATGCGGAACAACTCCTTTCAGCGGGTACTGCCGTACGGGTAGTGAGAGACCCCGCCGAGCCAAAGCGTTCCGCACGCGCCCTACGAGTTCACCAGTTCACCAGTTCGCCACTTCGCCAGTTCACCACTCCACCCCGAACGCCCGCCCCGGGTTCACCGTCAGGATCCGTTCCACCAGGTCCTCGCGCACGTCGCGTTCGAGCCGGGGTCGCACCTCGTGCAGCAGATGCGGCATGCCGGGGCCGCCGTGCACCGAGCGCGCCCCGGCCGTCGTCGTGTCGCCCCCGAGCAGGATCCGGTCGCCGAACCCCGCGTCCGCGAGGGAGCGCACCGCGTCCGGCATGCGCCAGTCCGTGGCGTGATGGGCGCGTGAGGGGCCGTCGAACGCCACGTACGCGCCCGCCTCCGCGGCCCCCAGGTGGCACGTCAGGTCGGGGGAGCGGTTCAGATGGCCGAGAATCACCCGGTGCGGCGGCACGTCGAACGTGCCGCAGAGCAGGTCGAGTACGAGGGACCCGGCGGTCCCCAGCTCCAGGTGGACGCAGACCGGGGCGCCGGTCGCGCGGTGTGCCTCGGCCGCCGCGCGCATCGTCCAGCGGGCGTGCGCGTCGAGTCCGTGGAAGCCGCCCGCGACCTTGACGATTCCGGCCCGTACGCCGGACTCCCCGATGCCCTCGGTGAGTTCGCGGACGAAGAGGTCCGCGAGGTCCGTCGCGCGGAGGCCGTCGAGGAACTCCGGTGTGTAGTGGGCCGCCTGGTGCAACCCGGTCGCCGCGACCAGCTGGACCCCGGTCGCCCTGGAGAGGCCGGGCAGCCGCTCAGCGTGGCGTCCCATCCCGTGTGGCGTCCACTGCACGACGCTCTGTCCGCCCGCGGCGCGGAACGCCGCCAGTTCGGCGGCCGCGTGCTCGGCCGAGTCCAGTTCCTGCCCCGGCAGTCGGGGACTGCGCAGGAAGGCGTGGTCGTGGGCGTCGCACACACCGAGGCGCTCCGGCGCGATGTCCCCGAGAACGGTACGGACAGCGGGGCCGGCCGCCGCCGACTCGGGCCCGGCGGCCCCGGTCACCAGTGCCGCCCCCGCGGCAGCTTCTCCCGCTCCGGCGCGCAGACGTGCAGCACCTCGAAGACCTCGCCCTCGGCCGCGGGCGACACGTGGTCCCAGAGCGAGAAGTGCACGGCCTCCCACGTGCGCGGATCGATGGCGGTCAGCACGCTCACCGCGCCCTCCGCGCGGCTCAACCGTGCTGCCTCGTGGGCCAGTTCGTCGGCGAACACGGGCAGTGGCGTCGGCTCGGCGATCCGCTGCCGGCGACGGACCGCCGCCCGCGGCGCGGTCGCGGCCGCGCCGCCCTCCTCGTACGCGAGCACCGTCCAGTTCTGCACCACCGGACGCCCGAAGTCGTCGACGATGCCACGGAAACCCGGGCCCCACAAAAAGGAGTTCATGCCCTCGGTGGTGTTCCAGAGATAGAACGGGGCGTACTGGTTGACCGGCGATCCGTTCACGCCGCGCTCCCGTATCAGGAAGGCCTTCAGGCCCAACCCGGGGAAGTCGTCCAGGAGATGGCCCTTGGACTCGACGCGGTGGCGGATGACGCCCATGTCGTAGTCGGCGGGCAGCGTGATCTCGTACTGCATCGCATGCATCGTGTACTCCCTGGGGCGCAGGCTCAGTTGGGGTAGGAGGTGGTGTCGACGAGCGGGCCCCAGTCGGCGGTGGTCCCGTCGTCGGCGGCCTCGACCACGGCGTGATGCGTCATGAAGGTGCGCGGCCCCGCCCCGTGCCAGTGCGCCTCGCCGGGCTCGATCCAGACGGTGTCGCCGGCCCGGATCGTCTCGGCCGGCCCTCCCTCGCGCTGCACGAGGCCCTCGCCCTCGGTGACGTGCAGGACTTGGCCGTGCGGGTGGCGGTGCCAGGCCGTGTGGGCGCCGGGCGCGAAGTGCACGCTGAACAGGCGCAGTCGGGAGGGCGGGCCGGGGGCGGCGATCTCGTCGAGCCAGACGGTGCCGGTGAAGTGCTCGGCGGGGCCCTTGCGGCTGTCGGGGCGGTTCCGGGTGATGTGCAACGGAGGCGTCCTCACGGGTGGGCGTTACGGGGTGGGAGCGGTGCGGGCCGCCGCGAGCAGGGTGAGCAGGCCGCGTACGCCCGCGTCGAACGCGGCGGGCGAACCGGACGAACGGGCCAGCACATAGCCGCCCTGGACCGTCGCGACGACCGCCGACGCCACGTCCCGCGCGTCGAGCGCAGCGCTGAACTCGCCCTGGGCACGGCCCTCTTCGAGGATCGCGGCGATACGGTCGCGCAGCCAGTCGAGGGTCTCGGTGACGGGCGCGCGGAGCTCGTCGCTGGCGATGATGTCCGGGTCCATCGTGAGCCGGCCCACGGGGCAGCCCTTCAGCACGTCGCGCTCGCGCAGCAGATAGGCCTCGACGCGGGCGTACGCCGAGCCGGGACCGGCGAGGACGGCCTCCGCGGCGGCGCGCATCTCCTCGGCGGTGCGCCGGATCGCGGCGAGCGCGAGGTCGGGCTTGCCGGCGAAGTGGTGGTACATGCTGCCCTGCCCCGCGCCCGCGTGCTGCTGGATGGCCTTGGGGCTCGTACCGACGTAACCGCGCTCCCACAACAGCTCGCGGGTGGACTCGATCAACCGCTCCGAAGTGCTCACGACCTCACTGTACATACTAGTAGGTACAGAAACCAGGGCTGGTGGGAGCAGGCCGGCCCGCCCCGCGTACTCCCGGGGTGGTACGCGCGGTGCCGCTGGCCGTACGACGACGTGAGGGCACCCGCGGAGCGAGTTTGGAGGCATCGAGGAAACGCTCTGAAGGAGATGAGTTCAGATGGAGACCCTGGCGCAATGGGACGGCGGACCCGGTCCGTGGATCCTGTTCTTCCCGCTGATCTGGGCGGCCGTCGTCATCGGCGTCGTCACCCTGCTCCGCCGCACCGTGTGGCGCGGCGGGCGCGGCCCGTTCCGGGGCATGGGCGCACCCACCGGGCGCACCGGCGTCGACGAGAACTCGCCCATCGCCGTGCTCGGCCACCGCTTCGCCTCCGGCGAGATCGACGAGGACGAGTACTGGCGGCGGCTGACCGTCCTCAACGAGGAGTTCGGCCGTACCCGCAAGGACGGTGCGGCATGAGCACCGCCATCGGACGGGCGGCCCGGCCGGTGCGGACCGGCGCCGCCCGCGTCGCCGACGCCGTGAAGGTCTACGGCAGCGGGGACACCGCCGTACGGGCCCTGGACGGGGTGAGCGTCGGCTTCCCTGCCGGACGCTTCACCGCGATCATGGGCCCGTCCGGTTCCGGCAAGTCCACCCTGATGCACTGCGCGGCGGGCCTGGACACGCTCACCTCGGGTGCCGCCTTCATCGGCGACACCGAGCTCGGCACGCTCGACGACCGGCGCCTCACCCTGCTGCGCCGCGACCGCGTCGGCTTCGTCTTCCAGGCCTTCAACCTGGTGCCGACGCTGACCGTCGCCGAGAACATCACCCTGCCCATGGACCTCGCGGGCATCCGCGGCGACCGCGAGTGGACGGATGCCCTCATCGACGTCGTCGGGCTGCGCGACCGGCTGCACCACCGGCCCTCCGAACTCTCCGGCGGCCAGCAGCAACGCGTCGCCGTGGCGCGGGCGTTCGCGGGCCGGCCCGACGTCGTCTTCGCCGACGAACCGACCGGCAACCTCGACTCGCGCTCCGGCGAAGAGGTGCTGCGCCTGCTCGGCCGCGCGGTGCGCGGGATGGGCCGCACCGTCGTCATGGTCACCCATGACCCGGTGGCCGCCGCCCACGCCGACGAGGTCGTCTTCCTCGCCGACGGGCGCCTGGTGGACCGCATGGAGGAGCCGACGGCCGACCGCGTCCTGGACCGCCTGAAGGCCTTCGACGCACGGCCGTCCGCCACGGACGCACGGCCGCCCGCCGCAGACGCACGGCCGCCCGCCGCACCGGACACGCACCCGGCCACGATCTCGGGCCCCGGAAGGAAGGAGCCGTCGTCATGAGCTCCCCGAATTCCCCGAATTCCCCGAATTCCCCGAATTCCCTGCACTCCCTGCGGGCCTCGGCGCGCATCAGCCTGTCCTCGCTGCGGGGCCACAAACGCCGCTTCGCCGGTACGTTCCTCGCGGTCCTGCTCGGCGTCGCCTTTCTCGCGGGCACGCTCGTCATGGGCGACACCCTGCGCGCCAGCTTCGACACGATGTTCGGCAACGCCACCCGCGGCACCGACGCCGTCGTCCGCAGCGCCGACACCATCACCACCCCCGACGACCGTCAGGGCACCCGCAAGCCCGTCGCCACCGACCTCGTCGCGACGATCGAGAAGTCCGACGCGGTGGCGGCGGCCGCCCCCAGCATCCAGGGCGCGGGCCAGCTCCTCGGCAAGGACGGCGAACCCATCGGCGGCAAGGGCCCGCCCACCCTCGCCGGCAACTGGATCGACGACGCGGGCCTGAACGCGTACCAACTCGCCGAAGGGCGTGTGCCGTCGAAGTCCGGCGAGGTCGTCGTCAACCGCGGCGCCGCCGAGGCCGGCGACCTCAAGGTCGGCGACACCACGACACTGCGCACCCCCGACCCGCTCCGCGTGAAGATCGTGGGCCTCGCGACCTTCGGCGGCGAGGACGGCATGGCGCAGACCACCTTCACCGGCATGACACAGGCCGACGCCGAGAAGTACCTCACCCCGAAGCCCGGCGAGGCCTCGACCATCCAGGTGCGGGCCGGGCCCGGCGTGAGCGAGCAGGAACTCGTCGACGCGCTGGCCCCCGTCCTGCCCAAGGGGGTCGAGGCGATCACCGGTGAGGCGTCGGCCGCGGAGAACACCGACAACATCTCCGGCCAGTTCCTCTCCGTCTTCACCACCTTCCTGCTGGTGTTCTCCGGAGTGGCGCTGCTCGTCGCCACCTTCAGCATCCACAACACCTTCGCCATCGTCGTCGCCCAACGCACCCGCGAGAACGCGCTGTTGCGCGCCCTCGGCGCCTCGCGCCGCCAGGTCACCGCGTCGACCCTCGTGGAGGCGGGCGCCGTGGCCGTGATCGCGTCGGCCGCGGGTCTCGCGGGCGGCATCGGCGTCGCGGCCGGACTGCAGGCGCTCTTCCCCGCCATCGGATTCCCCTTTCCCGAGGGCGAGTTGGTGATCAGCGCGCTGTCCATGCTGCTGCCGCTCGGCGTCGGCGTCGTGGTCTGTCTGGGCTCCGCCCTCGCACCGGCCGTCCGGGCCGGGCGCACCGCCCCGCTGGCCGCGCTGCGCGAGACCGCGGTCGACCACTCGGGCGCCTCCCGCCGCCGGGCCGTCGCGGGGGCCGTCCTCGCGCTCGCCGCCGTGGCCCTCGCCCTGACCGGCACCCTGGTCACCCCGTCCGTCTGGGCGGCGGGCGGCGGGGCGGTCCTCGCCCTCGTGGCCTTCGTGGTACTCGGACCGGTCGCGTCCTCGCGTGCGGTACGCGTTCTCGGCGGGCCCCTGGACCGGCTGCGCGGCGTCACCGGTGGCCTGGCCCGGCGCAACGCCCTGCGCAGCCCCAAGCGGACCGCCGCCACCGCGAGCGCGCTGATGATCGGCGTCGCCGTCGTCTCGCTCTTCACGGTCTTCGGCGCCTCACTGAAGGCCACCATGGACCAGACCGTCAACCGCTCCTTCGCCGGCGACGTCGCGGTGAGCACCCCCGGCTTCGGCGCGGGCGGCAGCGGTCTCAGCCCCAAGCTGGCCCCGGCCCTCGCGGAACGCCCCGAGGTCGCGACCGCCGTCGGGCTCGGCGAGGGCACCGCCGAGGTCAACGGCGAGGGCCGCGCCCTGACCGTCACCGACCCCGGCGCGTTCGCCACGTCCTTCGAACTCGGCAAGGTCGACGGATCCCTGGCCGGGCTCGGCACGAACGGCATCGCCCTCACCCGCTCGGCGGCCGACAAGCAGGACCTGAAGGTCGGCTCTCGCGCCGAACTCGCCTTCGCCGACGGCAAGAAGCAGACCTTCACGGTCCGCGCCGTCTACGGCCGCTCCGAGCTGGCGGGCGATTACGTCATCACCCGCGAGGCATGGGCCCCGCACCGCATGCAGGACTCCGACCGCCTCGTCTCCGTCACCTTCAAGGACGGTGTGAGCACGGCCGAGGGCAAGGCGGCGGTCGCCGAGACCGCGCGGAAGTACGGCAATCCGGACGTGCAGACCCGCTCCGAGTACGCCGAGACCTCCGCGAGCGGCATCGACATGATGCTCACCCTCGTCTACGCGCTGCTCGCCCTGGCGGTGCTCATCGCCCTGCTGGGCATCGCGAACACCCTGACACTCGCGATCCACGAACGCACGCGTGAACTGGGCCTGTTGCGCGCGGTGGGGCAGACCCGGGCGCAGCTGCGGGCGATGGTCCGCTGGGAGTCGATGCTCGTCGCCGCCTTCGGGACGGCGGGCGGCCTCGCGCTCGGCGGGTTCCTCGGCTGGGTGCTCGTCAAGGCGTCCGACAGCACGACCGAGAGCGCCTTCGCGTTCGCCGTGCCACCGGTGCAACTCGTGGTGGTCGCCCTGGTGGGCCTGACGGCGGGAGCCTTGGCGGGCCTGCGCCCCGCTCGCCGGGCGGCACGTCTCGACGTACTGCGGGCCATCGCCACCGAGTGACGGCGGGGACGATCACCGCCCGGTCAGCCGGCAACGGCCGACCGGGCGGGAGTCTTGGCGGCCACCCCGTACACGGGGTACGAGGACACGGCTGCCGCGGCGACCGGCGTGGGCAGTGTGAACCACACGGTCTTCCCGGCATCGCCCTGCGGGCTCACGCCCCAGGCCTCGCTCACCGCGGCGACCATCGCGAGTCCCCGGCCACAGGTGGCGAGGGGATCCGGTTCACCGATCTGCGGGAGGCGGGGATCGTGGTCGTGCACGGAGACCGTGAGCCGGTCGAGCAGGAGCTCGATCTCCACGGTGCACACCTTGTCCGGTTCGGCATGCCGATGGACGTTGGTGAGCAGTTCCGTCACCCCGATGGCGGCCTGGTCGATCAATGGATCCAGATGCCAGTAGCGCAACTGCGCAGATACGATTCTGCGGACCTGGCGGATCCGCGACGGCAGGGCTTGGAGCTCTACCGTGCAATGCCTGCTCGGCTGGCTGATCACGGCTGCGACTCCCCGAATTGAGGTCCGGAAGAAGACGAGATTCGGATCCAGCAGGGGCCGCGTGGTCTGCCGCCTGCTGTGTGGCCGGCGGGGCTGGTTCGCAGCGTCATCGCCGGTAAACCCAGAGTGATGTGAGACCAGAGTGACCCAGGGGGTGCGGGCGTGCAACTCGCGCGTCTCGCGCGGCCCCGCTCAGCCTCGCGGGCGACGGTGCTCCGTGGCGCTGCGCACCGCCTCGATGAATCTGCGCACCGTCGGCGGTCCCGGCTCGCCGGGGCGTGGCTCGTACTCGCCGAGGGTGAGCCGGTAGCGGGTGCCGTTGACCTCGGCCAGCGCCCTGTCCTGCGCGGCGAACCACGGCTTGCCCGTGCGCACCGCCTGCAGCGGCGCAC
Organism: Streptomyces sp. NPDC005863; assembly: GCF_042871345.1. NCBI lineage: Bacteria > Bacillati > Actinomycetota > Actinomycetes > Kitasatosporales > Streptomycetaceae > Streptomyces > Streptomyces sp. NPDC005863. The sequence goes on from NZ_JBIAII010000012.1 coordinate 87,136, forward strand.
TGTCGATCTCCGTGCCGTAGCTGGTGAGCAACTCCAGCCGGCCGTCCGTGATGCGTACTTGTCCGGCACGCGTGAGCGAGCGCAGTCGCCGCTCGATCCGCACACCCCTGGCCGTGAATTCCGGCTCCGCCATGGCACCGCCCCCTTGTGAGCGCCGGTGGTCCCGTTCCACGGGACGGGTGCCCCGTGCGGTGAAGTCTGCACGCACCGCGCGTCGAGCACCAGGGTGCGGGGAGACGTCGGGCCATGGCCCGGGCTCGGGCCGTGCCGGTGTCCCGCATGCTCTGGCCAAGGGTGCGCCAGGCGCGCCTTTGAGCTGCTCAAAGGTGTGTTTATGCAGGTGAGAAGCGTGTGGCGGGTGATTAAGATCGAGGTGTACGGCCGCGTCGAATCGCGTCCGCCACGACGCGAAGGAGCCCCGCCGTGAGCACCCCACAGCAGGATCGAGTCGACCACCCGATGCCGACGCTCGACGTCGACCACAGCGACGACGCCTACCGGAACTGGCTCAAAGAAGCCGTCCGCAAGGTCCAGGCCGACGCCAACCGGTCGGCCGACACCCACCTGCTGCTCTTCCCGCTGCCCGAGCAGTGGGGCATCGACCTGTACCTGAAGGACGAGTCGACCCATCCGACGGGCAGCCTCAAGCACCGCCTGGCCCGCTCCTTGTTCCTGTACGGCCTCTGCAACGGCTGGATCCGGCCGGGGCGCCCTGTCATCGAGGCGTCCAGCGGGTCGACGGCCGTCTCCGAGGCGTACTTCGCGAAGCTGATCGGGGTGCCCTTCATCGCGGTGATGCCCCGCACGACGAGCGCCGAGAAGATCCGCCTGATCGAATTCCACGGCGGACGGTGCCATTTCGTGGACGACTCCCGCACGATGTACGCGGAGTCCGCGGCCCTCGCCGTCGAGACGGGCGGCCACTACATGGACCAGTTCACCTACGCGGAACGGGCCACCGACTGGCGGGGCAACAACAACATCGCCGAATCGATCTACCAGCAGATGCGGTTGGAGCGCTACCCCGAGCCCACCTGGATCGTCGCCACGGCAGGCACCGGCGGCACCTCGGCGACCATCGCCCGCTACGTCCACTACATGCAGCACGACACCCGCATCTGCGTCGCCGACCCGGAGAACTCCTGTTTCTTCGACGGCTGGACGAACAACGACGCGGAGGCGACGAGCGACTGCGGCTCCCGCATCGAAGGCATCGGCAGGCCCCGCATGGAGCCCAGCTTCGTGCCCGGCGCGATCGACCGGATGATGAAGGTGCCGGACGCGGCGTCGGTCGCCGCCGTCCGCGCCCTGGAACAGGCCATCGGCCGCAAGGCGGGCGGCTCGACCGGCACCGGGCTGTGGAGCGCCCTGAGGATCGTCGCCGAGATGGTGGCCGCCGGCCGCACCGGCAGCGTCGTCACGCTGATCTGCGACCCCGGCGACCGCTACCTCGACAAGTACTACTCCGACGCGTGGCTGGCCGAACAGGGCCTGGACATCAGGCCCTACGCGCAGACGATCGAGACGCTGCTCAGCACGGGGGAGTGGCGCTGCCAGGGTCTTGACCGTGCGGTGTCCGACACTGGTGGTCCAGTGCGGTGACCGCGTCGCGGAACGCCCGGCCCAAGCCCGCGCGGCCGAGCTTCAGGGCTCCGCGCAAGGGGGCCGGGCCGTCCAGGGCGAACGTCCACCGCACCCGGGTCCCGGTGCCGGCCGGCGAGAGCCGCCACTCCTCGACGAGGGCGCGCAGACCGGGAGCGTTGGTCTCGTCGACGCGGTAGGTGTACCGCTCCGGCGCGTCGGCCGCGAGGATCGACTCGCGGAAGCGGGTGCCGCCCTTCAGCCGGACCTCGCGGCCCGTGCCGCCGCCGGTGGGCCGGCACAGGGTGACCGCGGTGAACCAGCGGGGCCAGCCGGTCACGTCGTCGGCCAGGGCGCGGTAGACCGCGTCGGGCGGGGCGCCCACCTCGCGCGAGAAGACCAGCCGCAGCGGAGCGGTGTCGACGAAGTCGAGCCCCACGGGCTCCAGTCGGCGTGCCATCGGACCATTCCCCCCAGCGAAAACGGACGGTTGACCGGGTCCGGTCACCATAGCTGGCGTGTCGTCAGATGTCTGTGGGGACCCCGGAGTCGGCGGTTCCGTCAGCGGCGCCGGGCGTGCCGAAGTCGCCGGCCTCGCCGGCCGGTTCGGCGCCCGCGTCCCCGTCCCCGTTTGACTCGTCCTCACCCGCGACCGCGAGCCGGTTCAGATGCTCGGCGATCTCCGCGCGGGCCTCCGCGGGCAGCCCCGCGTCGGTCACCAGCGTGTCCACCTGTGCGAGTGTGGCGAACGAACTCAGGCCCACCGTCCCCCACTTGGTGTGGTCCGCGACCACCACCACGCGCCGCGCCGACTGCACCAGACGCCGGTTCGTCTCCGCCTCCGCCAGGTTCGGCGTCGAGAGGCCGGCCTCCGGCGATATGCCGTGCACACCGAGGAACAGCACGTCGAAGTGGAGCGAGCCGATCGCCTGGTCCGCGACCGGGCCGACCAGCGAGTCCGACGGCGTGCGCACACCGCCGGTCAGCACGACCGTCGCCGCGCTCTGCCGCTGCCCCGAGGTGCGCTGCGCGGAGTGGAACACGTCCGCCACGCGCACCGAGTTCGTGACCACCGTCAGATCCGGCACGTCCACCAGGTGGTGCGCCAATGCGTACGTCGTCGTACCCCCCGACAGGGCGATGGCCGCGCCGGGCGCCACCAGGGACGCCGCGGCCCGCGCGATGTCCTCCTTGGCGGTCAGCTCAAGACCCGACTTGGCCTCGAACCCCGGCTCGTGCGTGCTCGCCTCGACCACCGGGACCGCGCCGCCGTGCACCTTCTCCAGGACACCCTGCCGGGCCAGCGCGTCCAGGTCGCGGCGGACCGTCATGTCGGACACCCCGAGCTTGCGGGTCAGTTCGTTGACCCGGACGCCACCGCGCCGGCGCACCTCGTCGAGGATCAGGGCACGGCGTTGCTCGGCGAGAAGGTTCTGATGGTCACTCACGCCCGCTCCGGCCCCTCTGCCTCACCACGCACTTCGCGCCCCTGCGACGCCGTCTCATCCTCGCACGGGCCGGTGACGGACGTCCCACCACCCGGTTCCGCCCGCGCCCCGGAACGGCACGGAAGGAGGAGATTGCGTGACGAGGGGTGCGCCGAGCGCCACGAGCCGAGATCCTTGTCCCCTCACCATGCGCATCTCGGGGAAGCGGGACAGTGGAGAGAGCCACGCAGGACGAGACGGCCCTGGAACTCCTGGTCCACGGAGTCGGGGGCACCACACCGGAGAAGATGCTCGGCGACCCGCGCACCGTGCGGATCTCCGGCGACGACACGGCGGCCGTGTTCCGCCGCACCGAGGACGCCGACGCAGAGCGGCGCCCCGACGACTACCGCGGCAAACCGGTGCCGGAGGCGTACGTCTGGTGCAATCTGACGTCCGGCAACGGCTCCCGCGCCCTGTGGCTCCTGCTGCTGCCCTTCATGGTCGTCAACATCGCTCACTGGATGCGCCCCACCTCGCGCCACCGCAGACGCCTCGCGCGCACCTACGGCCTCCTGGTGCGGCTCGTCGGCCTCACCCTCACCGTGCTGCTCGTCGCCGCCGCCTGCGAGGTCGCGCTCGACCTCACGGCCTGGCAGTGCGCAGGCACCCCCCGGTGCGCCGACGACCGCGCCTGGCTCGGTTTCCTCGCCGTCGACGCCGACGCACACGGCGGCTGGTGGTCCCAGCCCGGCCGCCGCCTCGCCCTCGCCGCGCTCCTGCCCGCCGCCCTCACCGGCCTGCTCTGGTACCTCTCCCACCGCACCTGGAGCGCGTACGAGTCCCAGCAGCCGCTGCCCCACCAGCCCGACCCGGAGGAGGAGACCAGCCGCACCGCGCTCGGCAGGCCCGGCTTCTGGTACGGGCGGCGCCTGGTGGCCCGGCTGCGCGCCGCCCACACCGCCGCCGGCCTGCTCACCGTCGCCGCGGCGGTCGGCACCCCGGCCGCACGGCACGACCGGCGCGCGGACGGCCCTGCCCTCCTCGAAGTCCTCGGCTGGGCGCTCGACGCCACGCTCGTCGTCGGCGGCGGAGTCGTCGTGTGGGTGGTCTGCCGCAGGGGACGCAGCGAGAACCGGCTCGACCGGCGCCTGGACAAGACCCTGGTGCGGTGGTTTCCGACGGGCGCGCTCATCCTGCTCGTACTCGCCCTGCTGTACGCGGGGTGGTCGCGCCCCGACTGGCGCTCCGCGGGCAGACTCCCGGGGGACGCCACCTTCGGCGGCATCGCCCTGGTCCAGGGCGTCCTGGTGCTCTGCCTCGCGGCCGCCGCCCACGTCCTGTACCGCTCCTCACCCGACCCCCGCACCGCCATCCGCGGCTACGGCGGCCCCGCCGTCGCGATGCTCTCCTGCGCGCTCGGCGGGGTCATGACCGGCGGCGGGGCGCAGCGCGTCGCCGACTGGCTGGACGGCAACCACGGCTCGATCGACGGCCCGCCGGTGCTGCTCACCTGGCAGGCGTCCGTGATCCCGCCGCTCCTGATCGTGGTCGCGGCGCTGTGCGGCTGGTTCGGGGTGCGGACCGTCCAGCGCAAGCACCGGGAGATGACCCGCATTCCGCTGGACTACCCCGGCGAGCCGAAGGACTCCACCCGTACCCGCCGCATCGCGGGCACCCGCGCGCGTGCCGCGCTCACCGACCGCGCGCCGCTGCTCGTCGGCATCATCTCCGCCGTGACACTGCTGCTCGGCGCCGCCGCGCTCACCGGCGCGTGGGCCACCGGGAAGGCCCCGGCGCAGGCCGCGCAGGGCCTGCCCGACGTCCTGGAAGGAGCCGCCGAGACCGCGCAGGCCCTCGGCTCCTGGCTGATCGGGTTCGGCTTCATACTGTTCGTCACCTGGGGGCGCCGCGCCTACAAGGATCCCTCCGCCCGGCGCACCATCGGCATCCTCTGGGACGTCGGCACCTTCTGGCCGCGCGCCGCCCACCCCTTCGCCCCGCCCTGCTACGCCGAGCGCGCGGTGCCCGACCTGACCTGGCGGATGGCGGCCTGGACGCGCGCCACCAGCGCCACCGGCGGCCGCCTCGTCCTCTCCGGGCACTCCCAGGGCAGCGTCCTCGCGGCGGCCGCGGCCTGGCAGCTGCGCCCGTCGGTCCGCAGACGCGTCGCCCTGCTCACCTACGGCTCGCCCCTGGAGCGCCTCTACGGCCGCTGGTTCCCCGCACACTTCGGCCCCGCCGCCCTCTCCTCCCTGCACCGCGAGGTCGACTGCTGGCGCAACCTCCACCGCACCACCGACCCGATCGGCGGCCCCATCGACCTGCCCGGCGACTGCGGCCCCCAGGTCGACCGCCCCGCCCTCAAGGACCCCCTCGCCTACGGACGTACGGAGGAGCACCCGCTGCCCGCGCCCATCCTCGGGCACGGCGACTACCAGGCCGATCCCGCGTTCGCCGAGGAGCGGGCGCGACTCCTTGCCCGCCTCAGGCCGGGCGTGCCGGGTCCCCGGCCCGCGGCGCAGGACGGCGTCACACCAGCTCCGGCAGATCCTCCGGATACAGCAGGGTGAGATCGTCGGTGCTCGGCTCGTCGTGCTGGGCGACCCGGCCCGCGTGCCGCTCCACCATCGCCTCGAACGTCTGCCGCGCGGTACGGCCGTTGCCGAACGCGGGCCCCTTGGGGAGCGCCGTGAAGTACTTCAGGAGCGCCTCGGGCGTGCCGGTGCCGAGGCGGTACTCGTGCTCGTCGGCCTGCTGCTCCACGATCCGCAGCAGCTCCTCGGGGGCGTAGTCGCTGAAGGTGATGGTGCGTGAGAAGCGGGACGCCACACCGGGGTTGACGGACAGGAACCGCTGCATCTCGGCGGTGTAACCCGCGACGATCACCACGACGGCCTCGCGGTGGTCCTCCATCAGCTTCACGAGCGTGTCGATGGCCTCGCGGCCGAAGTCCCGCCCGGAGTCCTCCGGCGAGAGCGCGTACGCCTCGTCGATGAACAGCACCCCGCCGCGCGCCCGGTCGAACGCCTCCTGGGTGCGGATCGCCGTCGAGCCGATGTGCTCGCCGACCAGGTCGACGCGCGAGACCTCGACGAGGTGGCCGCTCTGCAGCACGCCGAGCGAGGCGAGGATCTCGCCGTACAGCCGGGCGACGGTGGTCTTGCCGGTGCCGGGGGAGCCGGTGAAGACGAGGTGGCGGCGGACGGAGGCGGCCTTGAGACCGGCCTGCTGCCTGCGCCGGCCGACCTCGATCATGTCGGTGAGGGCGCGCACCTCGCGCTTGACGCTGTCCAGGCCGACCAGGGCGTCGAGTTCGCCGAGGACCTCCTTGGAGTCGCGGGAGGGCGTCTCGACGGGGGCCGGTGCGGCCTGCGGGGTGTGCTGGGCGGGCAGGGAGCCGAGCAGCCCGACGGTCTGCGTGGCCGTCTGCACGGCCGGTGTCTCCGCGGCCACCGACGCGGGGGTGCGCGGGCCGCCGCTCTCGTCGCTGGCGCAGTCCTCGACGATCGGCCCTTCCTCCGAGAACTCGAAGCCGCCTCGGGCGCACCGTTCGGTGCGGCACTTCTTCAGCGTCGTACGGCATCCGTCTATGACGTGGAAGCCGTAGCCGCCGCTGCCGCTCACCCGGCAGCCGTGGAAGCTGCCGCGGCCGCCCGCGGAGACGTAGAAGCCCGCCTCGGCGGGGGAGGTGACCGTGCACCGCTCCAGGGTGGGGTCGGCTCCCTTGGTGACGATGACGCCCGTCTGGACGGCGTCCACCGTGCAGTTGGCGAGGGTGCCGCCGCTGCCGTGGTCGCGGAACCACGCGCCCGTGGCGGCCTCGCGGATGCGGCAGTCGTCGAGCTGCGCGGTCGCGCCGTCGCTCACCGACACGGCGGTGTTGCGCACCTGGGAGAGGTCGCTGTCGACGACGTCCGCGCGTGAGCCGCGGTCCAGGACGAACAGCGCGTCCGGCACGTCGTGCACCCGGCACGACTCCAGGACGGCGGTCGCCCCGTCGCTGACCCACACCGCCGGGTAGTCGCCCGTGCTGTCGTGGATCTCGCACTGGTTGGCGTCCACGCGGGTGCCCGGGTCCCAGACCGACAGGCCGTTGCGGCCGAAGCGGCTCACCGTGGACCTGGTGAGGGTGAGGACGGAGCGCGAGCGCAGGTCGACCGCGTTCTCCGGGATGTCGTGGATGCGGCAGTCGGCGAGGGTGAGGACGGCGTCCGTGTCGAGCGTGACGCCGTCGGAGGTGGTGCGGTGCACGTCGCAGTCGGTGAGGTGCGCGGCGGCCCGTCCGGTGATCTGCACTCCGGAGCCCTTGACCTCGTACACCTCGCAGCCGATGGCTTCGAGCCCGGTGTGCTCCCCGGTCACCGAGAGACCGGCGCCCGAGGCGTGGTGCACCCGGCACCGCTCCAGGCGGGGGTGGGCGCCGCCGCGCACCGAGACACCGGACTGGCCGGCCGCGACGATCTCGCACTCCTCGAAGACACCGCCGCCCCCGTCGAGCACCGCGATGCCGATGCCGCCGGGGTTGTCGACGGTGCAGCGGCGCACCGTCGGACGCGCCCCGCCGCGCACCTCGATGCCGGCCGCGGACCGGGTGACGACGCGGATGCCGATGAGTTCGGGCGCGCCGTCCTCGACGAGCAGCGCGGGCGCGGAGGAGTCCTGGCCCTCGACGTGCAGGTCCTGGACGATCGCGGAGGAGCGGACCGTGAGCGGCACGCCGTCGGCCGGCGCGATGCGCACCGAGCCGGGGGCGCTCTCCGGTCCGCGCAGGGTCACCGCGCGCTGGACGACGAGGTTCTCGCGGTAGGTGCCCGCGGCGACGGTCAGTATGTCGCCGTCGCTCGCGGCCTCCAAGGCAGCGGCGAGCGATGCGTACTCGCCGGTGCGGCGCCGCCACCGCGACGTGCCGGTGTGCGTCACCTGGACCGTGCCCTGTGCCATGGAGTTGCTCTGCCCCCACCTCGTCGTACGCGGGATCCTGCGTCGTCGTTCCGTGTCACTCGTGCCGTGTCACCGCGCAGGGAGCCGAAGAGTTCGGCCGGTCCACCGTAGCGCGCGGGAGCAGGCGGAGTTGACCCGATGGCCAGGCTCTCACCTGGGCGGCCTTGGGCAGAGGTGTTCGACGGCACCGGGCGGTGTGCGCCCGGCCGCGCCCGCCGGGTGGGTCAGGAACCGGTGCCCGTACGGCCCCAGTCCGGGCCCGCCTTGTCCCAGGCCCGGTCGAGGCGGGCGTAACGCCCCCGCACGATGCGCCAGAGGATCAGCCTGCGGGTGCCCTCGACGAGACCGGCCGTCGCCGCGGCGGCGCCGAATCCGGCGAGGACCGCGTGCGTCGTCGCGGTCGCGGTGTCCAGCGGGCGGCCCACGACCCGGCCGCGCCCGTCGGTCCAGATCCTGAAGTGGTCCCCGCGGTCGGGGGACTTGAGGTCGGACAGCACCACGCCGTAGCGGTCGGTGTGGTCGGGGGCCGTCCAGCGGGCGAGCACGCGGCTGTGCGCGTCACGGACCGACGAGGTCTCGGGGTCGGGGTCGAGCGGCGGGGAGTCGATCTTTCGCAGGACGGTGCCGACGATGCGGTGCCGGTTCTCGTGCTGCTGGTGGACCGAGCCGAGGAGGGCGTCCCGCGTCAGGTCCGTGGTGAGCACCGCGGCGAGCGGGACAGCGGCGACGATCAGCACCAGGGCGACCAGGGACATCCAGGCCTCGACGAGGTCGGTGCCGCGGCGCAGCGGATTGTGCCGCCACCGCCAGAGGCCGACGATCGCTCGCACGCCCCGCACCCCCTTCCCGTCCCCCTCACCCAACGACCGTCCCTCGTCAACGAGTTCCCCGTTCGAGCGCCGATCATTCGGGGAGCCGGCATCCGGACATGCGGCCCCCGAACACCTGGACACAGGGATGCCGCCGCCGGGCCGTGGCTCGACGGCGGGCAACGCCTGAACGGTTGCGGCCGGTCAGCGTCTGCGGCCGATCATTGTCCGCGGCAGGTCGGCGTCCGAGGAGGTCAGTATCCGCGGTAGGGGCGGTTGTACGGATCCTCGTACGACGCCGGGGCGGGGCGGGGCGCCGCCGGGCGCATCGCCTCGTAACCCGTACCGGGAGCCGGGCGCTGGGCCTGGGGTCCCGGGTAGCCGCGCGGGCCCGCGGCCTGTTGCGGGATGTAGGGCGACGGCGCCTGCTGCAGCGGGGCGGGCTGCTGGGCCTGCGCGTAGCCGTACGCGGGGTTGGGAGGGGAAGGGGCGGCCGGCAGGGCGGGCAGCGCGGCCGGGAGGGCGGGCAGGTGACTGCCCGTGTCGTACGCGGAGGGGACCCGGATCGGGGCGATCTGCGGAGTGCCCCGCTCTGCGACGAGAGAGTCGTAGATGGGAGTGTCCGGGAAGGACGGCGCGGAGTAGTAACCGCCGCCATAGGTGGAGCGGGGGGAGGTCATGCTCCATAAGTTAAGCCCTTGATGTGCCGGTTGGGGAGTCCCAATCTTGGGGTCATCCGATTTACACTGGTTTTGCCCGACTGACCTGCCGAAACGGCGCCGTTGAACGCGTCGCTCCGGGGGCGTCCCCGAGGGGGTCCGGCGGGGTTCGCCACGGCTCGCGCGAAGGCGCGCCGCCTTCGCCGATGCTGCACAGATCCGCGGGATCGGGGCAGAGGGATTCGAGGCGGGCCCGCGCATACGTAGAATCGCCGGGCTGTACGAGGGAAGGCGGGCGGTCGCGCCCGGCCGAGGGAGAGGCTCATGACGGAACCGGTGGAGAGCCAGACGGCACGGCGGCAGCCCATGGTCGCGGAGGTCACGCTCGCGCGGCGCGGCCGGGCCGCGGTGGTACGAGCGACCGGAGCACTGGACTCCGAGAACGTGGCCGCGCTCGACGGCGAGCTGGCCAGGGCGGCGGAACTGGCCGGCCAGAGCCGTACGGTCGTCGACCTGTCCGCCCTGGAGTTCGCGGACTCCTCGGTGCTCCATGTGCTCCTCGACGCCCAGCGCCGGCACCGGGCGGGCGACCGGCAGCTGGTGGTGTGCGGGCCGCTGCGCCCGGTCGTGGACCGGTTGTTCGGCGTCACGGGGACCACCGAGTTCTTCGTCCTCGCCGAGGACGTCGACACCGCCGTGAACGCGGCCCCGGTGAAGGGGACCTTGGCGTGAGCACCGATGTACCCGAAGCGAGCACGGACGTATCCGACCTGCGCGGTGACGTGCCCGACGTGAGCATCGACGTACCCGCCCTGCGCGGCGACGTCCCCGACGTGAGCACCGGCGTACCCGCCCTGCGCGGCGAGCGCGGGCACGACCCGGCGATCCCGGCCGCCCCCGCACTCCCGGCCACCGCGGCCGAAGCGCGCCAACAGGTCGCCGGAGTCCTGCGCGCGTGGGCGGACGGCCCGGGAGCCGCCGTCGGCGAGCGTGCCCGGGCCGACATCCTCCTCGTCGTCTCCGAACTGGTCACCAACGCGCTGCGGCACGGCGGCGGCGTCACCCGCTTCGACGCCGACATGGGCGACGAGGGCATACGGGTGACCGTGGGCGACCGCTCGGCGGACCTTCCCCGGCACCCCGATCCCCGGCGGCCCCGCGCGCGCGGCGAGGGCGGGTACGGATGGTTCCTCGTCCGTGAGCTGGCCACCGAGATCACGCTCGTGCTCGGGCGGACCGGCAAGGACATCAGCGTCACCCTGCCGCTGCGCTGAGCCGCACGAATCGTCCGCGTCCCGGCGCGCCGCCACGTGGCACGGGCACCGCCGTCTGTACTGATGGGCGAACCCGCCGCATCCGAACGCGGACCACGGGCCGAAGAGGAGATGCACGCCGGGACCACCGGAGCGGGACCGGCGGGCCCCTGTGTCCCTGCGATCCGGAGTGTGACGTGGACCTTCGATCCGTGCCCCCGGGGGTGGTCGTTCTCGGCGGCGGCGCGGCCGGACTCAGCCTCGCGTACCGCCTGATGGAGGCCGGCGCGGACGCGGTGACCGTGGTGGAACCGCCGGCCGGACCGCTGCGGCCCGCCGAACGCACCTGGTGCTACTGGGAGCGGGGCACGGGCGACTTCGACGCGGCGCTGACCGCCACCTGGTCCCGGCTGCGGGTGCACGGCGCCGACGGCGCCGCCGTCACCGTCGATCCCGCGCCCCTGAGCTACCGCATGCTGCGCTCGGGCCCCTTCGAACGCCTCGTGCACGCACGGCTGGCGCGCTCCTCCGGAACACGGGTGCTGCGCGCGACGGCGGACGCGGTGCGCACGGTGGACGGCGGCGCCGAGGTCCGCTGCACCGACCCCGACGGGCGGCCCCTGACCCTGCGCGCCCGCCACGTCTTCGACTCCCGCCCGCTGCGCGCCCTGCCACCGACCCGCACCCGGCTGTTGCAACACTTCCGTGGCTGGTTCGTGCGCACGGCCACGGACCGGTTCGACCCCGCTGTCGCGGACCTGATGGACTTCCGCGTCCCCCAGCCGCGCCACGGCCTCGCCTTCGGATACGTGCTGCCGCTCGCCCCCGACCGGGCGCTCGTCGAGTACACCGAGTTCTCCCGCGCCCCGCTCACCACCGAGGCGTACGAGCGGGCCCTCGCCCTCTACTGCCGCGACATCCTCCGCATCGGCACGCCCACGGTCGAGTCCGCCGAGCAGGGCGTCATCCCGATGACCGACGCCCGCTTCCCGCGCCGGACCGGGCCCGCCGTCCACCGCATCGGGGCCGCGGGCGGCGCCACCCGCCCCGCCACCGGCTACACCTTCGCCGCCGTCCAGCGGCAGAGCCGGGCCATCGCCGCCGCCGTGCGCGCCGGGCGCCCCGACGTGCCCGCGCCGCACGGGCGACGCGCGCTGGCCATGGACGCCGTACTGCTGCGCGCCCTGGACACCGGGCGGATCGACGGCCCCGACTTCTTCACCGGACTGTTCCGCACCCTCCCCGCGGAGCGGCTGCTGCGTTTCCTCGACGGCGCCACCACGCCGTGGGAGGAGTGGGGCATCGGAATGCGCTGCCCCGTGGGGCCGATGCTCCGCACCGCCGTCGAACTCCCTTTCCTGCCCCGCCGGTCGCATCCGGTACCGGGCGGCCCCCGAAGCGAAGAGAGCCCCGGATGACCTTGCTGCGCGACCGCGACCTTGCGCGTGCCTTCGACGCCGCCTCACCCACGTACGACCTGCTCACCGCCCTCAACCCGGGCTACCGGACCGACCTGCTCCGCTCGGCCCGCAGGCTGCGGCTGCCCGGCCGGGGTGCCGGGCTGCACCTGCTGGACCTGGGCTGCGGGACCGGCTCGTCGACCCGCGCGCTGCTGCGGGCCGCGCCCGAGGCGCGCATCACCGCCGTCGACGCCTCGGCGGGCATGCTGGCGCGGGCCCGCGCCAAGTCGTGGCCGCCCGGGGTCCGTTTCCTGCACCTGAGCGCCGAGGAGCTGGCCACGGCGGACCACGGTCCCTTCGACGCGGTCTTCGCCGCCTATCTGTTCCGCAACGTCACCGACCCGGACGGGGTCCTTGCCGCCGTCCGGAGCCTGCTGCGCCCCGGGGGCCGGCTCGCCGTCCACGAGTACAGCCTCAGCGGGGCGCCGGCCCACCGGGCCCTGTGGAACGCCGTGTGCCGCGCGGTGATCATCCCGGCCGGCACCCTCAGCGGTGACGCCGCCCTCTACCGCCATCTGCGGCGCAGCGTCCTCGACTTCGACACCGTGCCCGACTTCACCGCCCGGCTGATCCGCGCCGGGTTCACCGGTGTGCGCGCCGTCCCGGTCGCCGGCTGGCAGACGGGCATCGTGCACACCTTCCTCGCCACCGGCGGCGCCGCCGCGGCCTCGGAGGGCACCTCGTGAACACCCCGTACGACATCCCCCGCCGCGGCCGGGACCGCCGGGCCGAGGTGCTGCGGGCCATCCCCGGCCGCGCGCGGTTCGCCCCCGGCGACGCGCCCCGCGCCGCCGTGATCGGCGGCGGCATCGCCGGCCTCGCCGCCGCCACCGCACTGGCCGAGCGCGGCGCCCGCGTCACCGTGTACGAGAGCGGTGGCGCGCTCGGCGGGCGGCTCGCGGGCCGGCGGATCCGGCTGGCGGACGGCTCGGCGGCGACCATGAGCCGCGGCTTCCACGCCTTCTTCCGGCAGTACTACAACCTGCGGGGCCTGCTGCGGCGCACCGACCCCACGCTCGCCCGGCTCACCGCCCTGCCCGACTACCCCCTGCGGCACAGCGGCGGCCTCACCGACAGCTTCGCCCGCGTCCCGCGCACGCCCCCGCTCAGCGCGCTCGGCTTCGTCGCGCTCAGCCCCACCTTCGGCTGGCGCGACCTCGCCACCATGGACGCCCGCGCCGCGCTGCCGCTCCTCGACGTCCGCGTCCCCGAGGTGTACGAACGGTTCGACACAATCAGCGCCACCGCCTTCCTGGAAGGCATCCGCTTCCCCGAGGCAGCGCACCACCTGGCGTTCGAGGTGTTCTCGCGCAGCTTCTTCGCCGACCCGCGCGAACTCTCCGCCGCCGAACTGCTCCTGATGTTCCACATCTACTTCCTCGGCTCGTCGGAGGGTCTCCTCTTCGACGTCCCGAACGAGCCCTTCCCGCAGGCGCTTTGGGAGCCCCTCGGCGACTATCTGCGGCGCCTCGGTGCGGACATCCGCACCGGCACCCCCGTGCAGACCGTGCGTCCGTGCGACGGCGGGGCCGAGGTGTGCACCGAGGCGGCGGCCGACCGGTACGACGCGGTGGTCCTCGCCCTCGACGGCGCCGGGCTGCGCCGGCTCGTCGCCGACTCGCCGGACCTCGGCACCCCGCCCTGGCGCGAGGACATCGCGGCGCTGCGCAACGCGCCGCCGTTCCTCGTCAGCCGCCTCTGGCTCGACCGGCCGGTCCGCGCCGACCGGCCGGGGTTCCTCGGCACCAGCGGATACGGCGGCCTGGACAACGTCAGCGTCCTGGACCGGTACGAGGACGAGGCCGCGCGCTGGGCCTCACGGAATGGGGGCGCGGTCGTCGAACTGCACGCCTACGCCGTCGGGGAAGGCGAACAGCGGACCGACGTCGAGCGGCGCCTGGTACGGCAGTTGTATGAGGTGTACCCGGAGACCCGTGCGGCCCGCGTCGTCGACGCCCGGCACGAGTGGCACGCCGACTGCCCCCTCTTCCCGGTCGGCACCTACCGCCGGCGGCCCACCGTACGCAGCCCCCACCCCTGGCTGACCCTGGCCGGCGACGTGGTGCGCTGCGACCTCCCGGTCGCCCTGATGGAACGCGCCGCCACCACCGGCTTCCTGGCGGCGAACACCCTGCTGGCCGAACACGGCGTCAAGGGCCAGACCTTGTGGACGGTCCCACGGACGGGCCGCTCAGCCGTGATGCGCGCCCTGGGCTCCCTGGCGAGCACCCGTGAGGGTGTGGTTCGCGGGCGCCAGTAAGGGAAATGACGGTACGTCACCTAAGGGGTGAGACTCAGCCCGGGAAGCGGTTCGTGCTGCGCAGCGCCCAGCGCCGTTCCGCGTAGGCCAGGTCGTCGCGCCACAGGCGGCCCGCCGTGTGCCGCATCAGGGGGCGCAACGCGGGGGCGGCGGCGCGGGCCAGGGCGAAGCCGCGCCGGTCCGACGCGGCGACCACCGCCTCGACCACCGCGGTGCGCGGCCGCTCGGCGGACGGGCCCGTCAGCGGCGTGGCATGGGTCTCCACCACGGACGTGGCTCCCTCGCCCTCGGTGATGCGCATCACCACCGTCCGCGGCTCCGGGGCGGTGAACTCGGCCCGCACCGGCACGACCAGACGACGCGTCACCCGGAACGACACATCGACGACGAAGGCGTCGTCCGCGTCCGCCGCGTCACCCTCCGGCCCCCGGACCACCGTCAGGTCGACGAACGAGTACGGGTGGAACCAGGAGCCGTGCCACGGGTCGAGCCGGTTGGCGATCACGTCCTGCGGTTCGCACCGCCCCACCGCCGTGAAGACCGAGGCCACCCCGCTGCCCGGCGCCGGACGCTCCGGAACCATCGGCCGGGGCGACGGCACCTCACCGCCCACCGCGTCCAGCCGCACCCACACCAGCACCCCGTCGTCATGGACGGGATAGGGCTCCCAGCCGGCGAACGGGCCGCCGTCCAGGGCCAGTCCGTGCCAGTGGCAGACCAGCGTCCCGCACACCACCCGGCTGTCCCGCAGCGGCGCCCCGAGGTGCGGACAGATCCCCGGCCCCGCGCGCAGCTCACCGCCGTCCGACCGCCACAGCACGACCTCCTCGCCGCCCACCGTCCGGCCACAGGGCCCGCCCCCGGCGCGCACGTCACGGGAGGCGCCGACGACGAACCAGTTGCCCGAGGGGCGCGCCGAGGCCCGGTCGAGCGCGGCGGCGATCAGCACGGGCCGCGCCTGCTGCCAGGTGGGCGCCTGATCCGCCCAGCCGGGGCCGCGCCGCCGCCGCAACGGCGGTGTCCAGCGGGCCCGTTCCGGTCGGCCGATCACTGACTGGTCCTTTCCACGGGGGAGTTCGGGGAGTGCGGCTTCGGGGCCTCGGCGCGTCCGTGCGGTGTGAGCTCCTGGGCGCGGGCCCGCCAGCGCGCGCCGATCACGCGGGCGACCCCGGCCGCGGCGGTCGCCGCCCGGCGCGCACGGGACACCACGGCCCTGCGGTGCAGCACGTCGTACTCCTGGTCGGCGATCGCGTCGAGGATGCCGCCGTACAGCGTGGTCGCGGCCCGGATGCAGGGCCGCACCCGGGGGTCGAGCATGGCGATGCCGGGCTCCGCCTCCCGGTACACGCCCCGTGTCAGCGCCTCGGCGGCGACCAGCGCCGCGCGGATCCGCCGGTCACGCCGTCCCGTGCGGCGGCTCCACTCGAGGAGCGGGCGGTCCACGCCGTGCGCGGCGAGCAGGTCGGCGGGCAGGTAGACGCGGCCCCGGTCCAGGTCCTCGCCGACGTCGCGCAGGAAGTTGGTGAGCTGGAAGGCCACCCCGAGGGCCGCCGCGTGCGGCGCCGCCTCCTCGCGGGGCACCACCGTGCCGAGCACCGGCAGCATCTGCAGTCCGATCACCGCGGCCGAGCCGTGCATGTACGTCCGCAGCTCCGCGTAGGTCGGATAGTCGGTGACGCTCAGGTCGCTGCGCATCGAGACCAGGAAGTCACAGAAGAGGGCTGGGTCGATGGCGTACCGCTCCGCGGTGTCGGCCACCGCGCGGACCACCGGCTCCTCGCCGCCGCCGGTGCGCAGTCCCCGCGCGAGGTCGCCCTCCAACTCCAGGAGGAGCCGGTCGCGTTCGGCCGGGGTCAGCCGCCGGTCCAGGTCGTCGACGATGTCGTCCGCCCACCGGGCGAAGCCGTACAGGGCGTGCACGGCGGTACGGCGTTCCACGGGAAGCAGCCGGGTGGCGAGGAAGTAGGTGCGGCCGTGGCGGGCGTTGAGCTGCCGGCACCGGGCGTAGGCGGCGCGCAGCGCGGGGTCGGTGATGCGGGCGGCGGCGAGTTCGCGACGGGTCATCGGCGGCCTTTCGCGGTCCCGGCGCCGGTCACGCGTGCGGCGGCCAGCTTGCCGGAGATCAGGACGGTCGGGACGCCCACGCCCGGGGTGGTGCCGCAGCCGGCGAGGACGACGTTGTCGACCCCGCGCACCAGGTTGCGCGGCCGGAACGGGCCGGTCTGCGCGAAGGTGTGCGAGACGGAGAAGGGGCTCCCCGCGGCGTGCCCCTGCGCGGCCCAGTCCTGCGGCGTCACCAGCAACTCCCTCTCGACGCTGGCCCGGAAGCCCGTGAGCCCGCGCCGCTCCAGTTCGGCCGCCAGCTCGTCGCGGTAGCGCGGGCCCAGCTCCCGCCAGGTGGAGGGGGAGGGGCCGACGGCGGTGTTGGGGCAGGGCGCGAGGACGTAGTGCAGGTGCCGGTCCGGCGGGGCGAGGGAGGGGTCGTGGGTGGTCGGCCGGGTGATCAGCAGGGACGGATCGCTCATCAGCCGGCCGGTACGGGTCAGTTCGTCGAAGGTCTCCGCCCACTTGTTCCCGAACGACAGGGTGTGGTGGGCGAGTTGTGGCCAGGTGCGGTCGGTTCCCGCGTGCAGGACGACCGCGGACGGGGAGTGCCGCAGCGCTACGGGGCGCCGGGGCGCGCGGCCCAGGAGCCGGTGGGCGGACGGGAGTTCGCAGGAGAGCACCACCGCGTCACAGGGGATCCGCTCGCCCGTCGTCAGGCGCACCGCGCGCACCCGGCCCGCCGACCGTTCCAGCGCGCTCACCTCGGCCGACCAGCGCAGGTCGGCGCCGGCGTCACCGGCCGCGTCGGCCATCGCACGGGGCAGCGCGTGCATGCCGCCCCGGGGGAACCAGACCCCGGCCACGGTGTCCATGTAGGCGATCACCGCGTACGCCGCGAGCGCGCGGGCCGGGGCGACCCCCGCGTACAGGGACTGGAAGGAGAAGACCCGGCGCAGCCGCGGGTCGGAGAGGAAGCCGCCGATGCGGCGGTCCAGGCTGCCGAAGCCGCCGAGCGCCACGAGCCGCGCCAGGTCGGCGTGCAGCAGCTGGAACGGCGAGTCGAAGTTGGTGTCGATGAAGCGCCGCATCTGGGCCGCGTAGAGCCGCTCCAGCCACTGCCGCAGCCTGCGGTACCCCGCCGCCTGCGCGGGACCGGCGAAGCGCCGCACCTCGGCCTCCATCGCCTCGCCGTCGGTGTGCACGTCCAGCGAGGTGCCGTCCGCGAAGCACGCACGGTAGGCCGGGTGCAGGGCCACCAGCTCCACCCGCCGGTGCAGGCTGTCGCCGACGGCGGCGAACGCCTCGTCGGCCAGGTGCGGCATGGTCAGCACGGTGGGGCCGGTGTCGAGGCGGTACCCGCCCAGCTCGACCCGCCCCGCCCGGCCGCCGGGCCCCGCGTCCCGCTCGACCACGGTGACCTTGCGGCCCGCGCCGATGAGGTGCAGGGCGCAGGCGAGGCCGGAGAGCCCGGCGCCGACGACCACGACGTGGTCGGTCGGCCCGCTCACGGTCCTCATCGGACCTGCTCCGCGCGGTGCTGCGCGAGCCCCGCGGCGCGCTCGACCAGGTCCGCGAACTCCCGCTGTACGGCGGGGTCCGCGCCGGTCGCCGCGAAGTGGCGGCGGCTGCGGGCCGCCAAGTCCACGATCTCGGCGTGGACCGCCGCGCGTGCCCCGGTCTCCCGCAGAGCCCGCCGCATCTGGTCCACAGCGGCCGGCGAGGGGTCGGCGCCGGGCGTGAGGGCGGCGGTGGCGGCCGCGTCACCGGACGCCTCGGCGAGGGTGAGGGCCACCGCGAGCAGGTAGGTGAGCTTGCGCGTGCGCAGGTCGTCGTCGGCCGGCTTGCCCGTCGTGGCCGGGTCGCCGAACGCGCCGGCCAGGTCGTCGTGGAGCTGGAAGGCAAGGCCCGCGCACCGCCCCGCCGCGCGCAGCGCCTCCAGGGTCCGCTCGTCGGCGCAGGCCGTCAGGGCGCCAAGGGCCAGAGGGCGGGCGACGGTGTAGAGGGCGCTCTTGAGCGTGGCGACGGCCTCCGCGTCGTCGAGGCCGCTCGCGCCGGTCGCCTGCGCGTGCAGGTCGCGGTACTGCCCCGCGACCATCTCGCTCCGCATGGACCGCCATTCGGTGTGCAGCCGGGCGCCGTCGGACGAGGCGAGCGCGGTCTCGGTCAGCAGGTCGTCGGCCCATGCCAGCGCGAGATCGCCGGTGAGCACCGCGGCGGACGCGGCGAAGGTCCGGGGCGGTCCGCCCATTCCGGCGGCCAGGTGCAGCCGTTCGAACTGGACGTGCACGGCCGGCGCGCCCCGGCGCAGCGGCGATCCGTCCATCACGTCGTCGTGGACGAGGGCGCACGCCTGGACCAGTTCGAGGGCGGCGGCGGTGTGCAGGACGGCCTCCGGGTCCCCCGAACCGCCCGCGGCCCGCCACCCGCACCACGCGAAGGCGGAGCGCAGCCGCTTGCCGCCGCGCAGGACGAACGCGGTCAGCCGGTCGGCGACGTCCTCGGCGAACACCGGGTCCACGGCACGGGCCCGCCGCGCCGAGGCGTCGAGCACCCGCGTGAGGACAGCCTCCACGGCCTCGGTGGCGTCGACGGCCGTACGTGGTGTGCCGTCGGCCGTACGGGGTGTGCCTTCGGCGGTACGTGTTGTGCCGTCGGCCGTACGCGCCGTGCCGTCGGCGGTACGTGATGTGTCGTCAGCGGTACGCGCTGTGCCGTCGGCGGTACGTGTCGTGCCGACCGGCCCGGCGGATTCGGCCGGTTCGGCGGCGGTCGGCCGCAGTCCAAGCATGCACTGCCTCTTCTCGGTTTCTCGGTCGCCGATCACCTGCACACCCTTGGTTCCGCCGCCGACCCCGATACGGATGCGGCTCCGGCAGTTTTGCCCGCCCGACGGCCCGAGCGGCCGAACGCCACACGGCGGGGCCACCGGCGTGAGCCTCATGGCGGCGTTCCGCCCCGCACGTTCCCCTCGCGAGGACCGCCCGCAGGGGTGGGCCGTCAGCCCCGGTCGCCCGGCCGGCGGCCCTTCGCGGCGGCCTCCGTGATGTTGCGGGCCATGCCGCCGAACACCACGGCGTGGAACGGGGAGACGGACCACCAGTAGGCGTGGCCGAGGAGCCCGCGCGGGTGGAACAGGGCGCGCTGGCGGTAGCGGGTGCGGCCCCGCTCGTCGGTCTCCGCGTACATCTCCAGCCACGCGAGGCCCGGCAGCCGCATCTCCGCGCGCAGCCGCAGCAGCCGGCCCGGCTCGATCTCCTCCACCCGCCAGAAGTCCAGCGAGTCACCGGCCCGCAGATGCTCCGCGTCCCGGCGCCCGCGGCGCAGCCCGACCCCGCCCACGAACCGGTCGAGCCAGCCCCGGACCGCCCAGGCGATCGGCAACGAGTACCAGCCGTTGTCGCCGCCGATCCCCTCGATGACCTTCCAGAGCCGGGCGGGCGACACGTCGACGGTGAGCTCCCGCTCGTCCTTGTAGAGGCTGCCGCCCGCCCAGTCCGGGTCGGTGGGCAGCGGGTCGCTGGGCGCCCCCGGCACGGACGCGGACGACCACCGCGTCGCCACCTGGGCCTCCCGCACCCTGCGCAGCGCCAGGGCCAGCGCCTCGGGGAAGGGCAGCGGCTGACCCGGGCCGTCCGGCACGTACCGGGCGATGTCGTGTTCCTGGCAGACGACTTCGTGCCGGAGCGACTCGGTGAGCGGCCGGGCGATGGAGGCGGGCACCGGCGTCACGAGGCCGACCCAGTGACTGGACAGGCTCGGGGTCAGCACCGGGACCGGCAGGATGAGGCGCCGGGGCAGCTCGGCGACGGCCGCGTATCCACGCATCATGTCGAGGTAGGTGAGGACGTCGGGGCCGCCGATGTCGAAGGCCCGGTCGACGTCGGCCGGCATGTCGGCCGAACCGACGAGGTAGCGCAGCACGTCGCGCACCCCGATGGGCTGGGTGCGGGTCTGCACCCAGCTGGGGGTGACCATGACCGGAAGCCGTTCGGTCAGATAGCGCAGCATTTCGAACGAGGCCGATCCGGAGCCGATGACGACGGCGGCCCGCAGCACGGTGGCCGGCACCGGCCCTTCCAGGAAGATCCGTCCGACCTCCGCGCGGGAGCGCAGATGCGGCGAGAGACGCCGCTCCGGGACGCCCTGCGGTGTGAGACCGCCCAGGTAGACGATCCGGTGCACCCCGGCGGCCCGCGCCTGCTCGGCGAAGATGCGGGCCGCGCGACGGTCGGTCTCCTCGAACCCTGAACCGGAACCGAGGGCGTGCACCAGGTAGTACGCGACGTCGATCCCCTCCAGCGCCGCCCCGACGGACTCGGCGTCGGTCACGTCGCCCTTGACCGTCTCGACCTCCCCCGCCCAGGGCAGGTCGCGCAGTTTGCCGGGGGAGCGGGCCAGACAGCGCACGCGGTGGCCCGCCGCGAGGAGTTCCGGCACCAGCCGCCCGCCGATGTATCCGGACGCCCCGGTGACCAGACAGTGCAAGGGCTCTTCGGCCGGCTGTCCGTCCGTGGCCACGATCGTCTCCTTCGGCTGCTCCGCGCCCGTAACGGCCGTCCTGTGCCGATCATGACCGCAACGGGCCGCCGGTTCACACGACCACTTCCGCGCGAAAGCGGCCGACGGATGCACGGACCAGGCCGGATGCCGAACGGGAGGCGTACGGCCGTTCGGGGTCACCGGCCCCGTCCGACGCACAAGACGCACAAGCGACGCACAACCGACGCACATTGCGTCCCGGGTGGCGTGGCCGTGAGGTTGGGGGCACGGGAAAGGGCGGCGGGCGTGCACCGGCGTGCAGGTGGGCGGCGCGCGACGACCGGCGCGACTGGCTCTCCGTACCGCTGTGCCGGTGCCGCGCAGGGCTCGGCTGGAGGGGCGACGCACATGACCGCAACGGCACAGGCAGCCGGCACCGGCCCGACGTCGGACGTGCTCGGCGGGCGGGCGGTCGACGATGCGCTCGGCGGGCGGCCGGGCGAGGCCGAAGAGGCGCACGCGCGCGAGGAGTTCTCCGTGGGCCTCGCCCGCGGGGACGAGCACTCCTTCACCGCGCTCTACCGCCGCTGGGGCTCCTTGGTCTACGCGCTCGCGGTCCGCTCCCTCGGCGACCCGAAGGAGGCAGAGGACGTCACCCAGCAGGTGTTCCTCGCCGCGTGGCGGGGCCGGGGCGGCTACCGGCCCGAGCGCGGGCCCGTCTCCGCCTGGCTGGTCGGCATCGCCCGGCACAAGACCGTCGACGCCCTCTCGGCCCGCGCGCGGCGCGGCGAGGTCGTCGACCGGGGGGCCGCTGCCGCCGCCGCGGAGGCCGACCCCGTGCCGCAGGCGCATCTCGACGCCGCGCTCGACCGCGTCCTGCTCGGCCAGGAGCTCGCGAAGCTTCCCGCGACTCAACGGCACGTCCTCGGTCTCGCGTACTTCGAGGACCTCACGCAGGTGCAGATCGCCGAGCGGACCGGGCTGCCCCTCGGCACCGTGAAGAGCCACATCCGCCGGGCCCTCGGCCGGCTGAACCGTTCGCTGCGGAACTAGCCGCCCCCGCGGGGAACGGCGCACATTCGACGCAGCCCGCTCCCGCCCAGGCGGCCTGTCGCCCAAATGGGTAGAATTCGGGCATGGGAGAGTGGCGGCCCATGGCGTCGACCGCGCCCGAACTCGTCCTGGAGACCGATTCGGGCTCCACGGTGATGAGTCCGGGGCGGGACTATCACGTGGGGCGCGACCCCTTGAGCGACATCGTCATGGACGACGCCCGCGTCTCCTGGCACCACGCAGTCCTGCACGCCGAGCTCGACCACTGGACCATCGAGGACGAGCACAGCACCAACGGCACGTACGCCGACGGACGGCGCGTCGAGGAGGGGGACATCGGACCGGGCAGCGTCATCCGGTTCGGCAGCGTCACCGACGGCCCCCGCGCGGTGCTCGTCGGCCGCGCCCCGCCCGAGCCCGTCGCAGCCCGGCCTGTCGCCGCCGGACGGCCCTCCTCCGTCAGCATCCCCTCGGCCACGGGCACCTTCCGGCAGCCGACGTCCGTACGCCCACTGCCCTCCCGCACGGTCCGCATCGGCCGCGCCGACGACAACGACGTGGTCATCGACGACCTGGTGGTCTCCCGACGGCACGCCGAACTGAGGGTGCTCGCCGACGGCACGTACGAGATCGTCGACCTCGGCAGCCACAACGGCACCTACCTCAACGGCCAGCCGGTGGCCCGCGCCCCGGTCGCGGCGGGCGACATCATCGGCGTCGGCCACCGCGCGTACTGCCTCGTCGGCGACGCACTGCAGGAGTACGTCGACACGGGCGAGGTGTCGCTCGACGTCCAGGGGCTTACGGTCGCCGTGGACAAGGGGCGCAAGACGCTCCTCGACCGGGTCTCCTTCCCCGTCGGCGAGAAGTGCCTGCTGGCCGTCGTCGGGCCCAGCGGCGCGGGCAAATCCACCCTGCTCAACGCCCTCACCGGGCTGCGCCCCGCGGACGACGGCACCGTCCTCTACGACGGCCGCGACCTCTACCGCGACTACGCCGAGCTCCGCCAGCGCATCGGTCTCGTACCGCAGGACGACATCCTGCACGCCCAGCTGACCGTGCGCCGCGCCCTCGGATACGCCGCCGAACTCCGCTTCCCCCAGGACACCGAGAAGGCGGAACGCCGCGCCAGGGTCGACGAGGTCATCCGCGAACTCGGCCTGGAACAACGCGTCGACCAGCCCATCCACAGCCTCTCCGGCGGCCAGCGCAAACGCGTGAGCGTCGCGCTCGAACTCCTCACCAAGCCGTCGCTGCTCTTCCTCGACGAGCCGACGTCCGGCCTCGACCCCGGCATGGACCGTTCGGTGATGCACATGCTGCGCGGCCTGGCCGACGACGGCCGCACGGTCATCGTCGTCACGCACAGCGTGCTCAGCCTCG
This sequence comes from Streptomyces sp. NPDC005863, assembly GCF_042871345.1. NCBI lineage: Bacteria > Bacillati > Actinomycetota > Actinomycetes > Kitasatosporales > Streptomycetaceae > Streptomyces > Streptomyces sp. NPDC005863. The sequence goes on from NZ_JBIAII010000012.1 coordinate 110,490, forward strand.
ACGTGTGCGACCGGCTTCTGGTGCTCGCCCCGGGCGGAAAGATCGCCTACTACGGGCCGCCGCAGGACGCGCTGCCGTTCTTCGGCTTCACCCAGTGGCCGGAGGCGTTCGAAGCCTTCGAAGGGGACCACGACCGGGACTGGGCCGAGGAGTACCGCCGCTCGCCCCTGCACCAGCAGTACATCGCCAACTCCTCCGCCCAGCCCTTCGCGGGCGGCGCACGGCGCGGCGCGGCCCCGCCCGCCTCCTTCGCGCCGCCGCCGAAGGCGCAGAGCTGGGGATCTCAACTGCGCACGCTGGTACGGCGGTACGCGGCCGCGCTCGGCGCCGACCGGACCTTCCTGGCGATCATGATCGCGCTGCCGTTCGTGATGGGCGCCATGGCGCGTGCGCTCGCCGGGAGCAGACTCACGCAGGAGACGGCGATGAACGCGCTGCTCATCCTCTGTGTGGGCGGCGTTCTGACCGGCGCGGCCAACGCCGTACGGGAGTTGGTCAAGGAGCGTGTGATCTACCGGAGGGAACGGGCCGTCGGGCTCTCCAGATCGGCGTACCTGATGTCGAAGGTCGTCGTCCTCGGCACGATCACCGTGCTGCAGGCGGTGGTGCTGACCCTGGTCGCCCTGTTCGGCGTCGACCTCAACGCCCCCGGCGGCAAGGGCGTGGTCCTGCCACCCCTCGTCGAGGTCACCTTGGCGGTGGCCCTGCTCGCGTTCACCGCCATGATGCTGGGACTCCTCGTGTCGGCGCTGGTGCGCAAGGAGGAGGTGACGATGCCGCTGCTCGTGCTCCTCGCCATCGTCCAGGTGGTGTTCTGCGGCGCACTCCTCAAGCTGAACGGGGTGCCGGGCGTCGAGCAGTTGGCGTGGCTCGTGCCGTCCCGCTGGGCGCTGGGCGCCATGGCGGGGACCATCGGCCTCGGCAGGATCGTCCCCGGCGACCTGACCGCCGACCCGCTGTTCCGCCACTCCCTGGGCGTCTGGCTGCTCGACCTGGGCATGCTGGTGGCCCTGTCCGCCGTCTTCGGGTACGCGGTCGCCAGACTGCTGCGCCGCCACGAACCCGCCGTCATGCGGAAGTAGGAGCGCGAGCGATGACCACTGCGGAGTTCCGCCCCACACATGTCGTCCCCCAGGACGGGCTGCCCGCCTGGGAGGCGCCGGACGTGCGGCGCCCGGCGGCCCCGCTCGACGCGCTGCTGCCCGTACAACTGATGGACCGGCTCGGCGACTGGGGCCGGATCGTCTGCGCCAACGGGTGGTCCGCGTGGGTCGACGGCAGGCTCCTGGTCGCCGTCCCGCGGGACCCGCCGGGCGCGGGTGGCCCCCTGACCCGGACGGCCGACCCCGGGCCGCTCCTGTCCAGGACCGAGGACACCCTGGGCCGCTACCGGCGCGCGGCGCAGGAGCTGGCCGAGGGCGGCGTCGACGGGGAGTCCTTCCGGCGCAGGACGCGGGGGCTGCGGGTGGGCGTGGTCGTGGAGGGCGAGTCGGTCTGGCTCTACGACGCCGAACACGAACGGTGGGTGTACTGCGACGGGACACAGCTCAGCACGTACGCGGCGGGGGGCGGCCCCAGCGCGGAGGGGGAGGGGACATCGGGGGATGGCGTGGGTACGGGGGAGACCCAAGTGGTCGGGGAGGTCGGGCCGCCGCAGACGGCGGAGCCGGACGAGACGCAACTGGTGGAGGTCGTGGCGCCCGGGAGGGCTGCCGCTCCGCGCGGCGGGCGGACCGCTCCCCAAGGCGGGCGCCCCGCCCCGCTCCTCCCACCCGAGGCGGACGCCTCCGAGCCGCCCCCACGATCCGGTGACGCCTGATGACCCCCGCACGGGTGCCCGCCGCTCCCGTACCCGCCCCGGGCGAACGCGGTCCGAGCCCGCACTCCGGCCGGCCCTCCGAACTGATCGGGAAACAGATCGCGGGCTACCGGGTCGAGGACGAGATCGGACGCGGCGGCATGGCCGTCGTCTACCGCGCCAAGGACCTGCGCCTCGACCGGACCGTCGCCCTCAAGCTGCTCGCCCCCGAGCTCGCACGCAACGACACGTTCCGGCAGCGCTTCACCCACGAGTCGCGCGTGGCCGCCGCGATCGAGCACCCGCACATCGTGCCGGTCTTCGAGGCGGGGGAGACGGACGGCGTGCTCTACATCGCCATGCGGTACGTCCCCGGCCGCGATCTGCGGCACCTCCTCGACCACGCGGGCCCTCTCTCCGTCAGCGCCGCGCTGCGCATCGCCACGCAGGTCGCGTCCGCGCTCGACGCGGCCCACGACCACGGTCTCGTCCACCGCGACGTCAAGCCCGGCAACATCCTGGTGGCCAAGGGCACGGACAGCGATCACCCGGAGCACGCGTACCTCACGGACTTCGGCCTCACGAAGAAGTCGCTCTCGCTGACCGGGTTCACGACCGTCGGCCAGTTCGTCGGGACCCTCGACTACGTGGCCCCGGAGCAGATCTCGGGCCGCCCGGTGGACGGCAGATGCGACGTCTACAGTCTGGCCTGCGTCGTCTACGAGACCATGGCGGGCGGGCCGCCGTTCCAGCGCGACGACGACATCGCCCTCCTCTGGGCCCACCAGTACGACGGGCCGCCCCGCCTGACGGAGAAACGCCCCGGTGTCCCCGCGGCCCTCGACGACGTGCTCGGACGGGCGCTGGCCAAGAGCCCCGAGGACCGGTACGGCTCCTGCCTCGCGTTCACCGCCGCGCTGCGGGCCGCGGCCACGGGCGGCACGGGGCGGGACCACCCTCCGACCCGGGTGGACCGCCCGGTCGTGGGAGCGTCGGCGGGCCCCGGCGCGCCTCCCGAACCGCCCGGCTGGGCCCGGCCGGTCTTCCGGCCCCTGACCGGCTGAGCGTGTCCCGTCGGTCGGCTCAAAACGCCGACCGGCCCACCCTCAGACGTGGTCGTTCTCCACCTCGCCCCGCCGGTGGACCCGCCGTGCGAGCAGGCCGCCGAGGAAGCCCGTGACCAGTCCCCAGGCCACGGCCAGGATCAGCGCCCTGCCCAGCTGGGGCCGCAGCCGCACCAGGCCGGACAGGCCGCCGCCGAGGTCCCCGATGCCGAGGAGCGAGAGCCCGTAATGGGCGGACACGCCGGCGAGCAGACAGACGGCGAGGACCGTGAGGGCCAGCGCCACCGCCATGTGCACGGCGTGCTGCCACAGCCGCATCCGCGCCGGGGAACGGACCGCCATCAGGAACGCGGCGCCCAGCACCAGGAGCGCCGCGACGACTAGCAGCCACCACACCCGCCCGTCGTGGTCGGCGAGCGTGTGCAGGCTGAGCGTGGAGATGTCCGGCGTCCGCAGCACGTCGTCGAGGACCTGCGGCATGGGCAGCCCGAACGGCCCGTCCACCCGGCCCTCCCACGAGGCGCCGAGCCCCAGGGTGAAGGCGAGCCAGACGAGATTGGGAAGGCCGAGCAGCACCACCGCGAACGTCTCGGTGGCATGACCCCGGGTGACCGCCACGACGAGCCCGATGACGATCCCGAGAGCGACGTACGACAGGAGCAGGACGACCATGGCGAACGCCGCGGGGCGCACCGACTCCTGGAAGCGCAGCAGGCGGGCGGGGAGCGGGGCCCCGCGCGAGACGAGGAGGGCCAGGGCGAGGACGCCGGCGAGCCAGAGCAGCCCGAAGAGGAGGGTCAGCGGCACATCGGTCTCGAACCCGACCTTCGGCGAGGAGTCCAGCAGATCGCCGATCTCGTCGGCGGGACCGTCCCCGAGCCCGATGGCGAAGCGGTGCCGGGCCAGCAGGCCGAGGCCGACGAGCACCAGGACCCACAGCACGGCGATCCGGCCGGCCCAGCCCGCGAGCTCCTTGGCATCGGCGACGGCCCGGTGCCGCAGCGGCCGGAGGAAACCCGCGGCAAGGATCAGGGCCCCGGCGAGGCTCACGGAGAGCGGGAGCACGGAGAGCCCGGCGTTCGTCTCGGCGATCATCCCGGCGTCGCCGGAGAGCCCCACGGAGCCGCCGACCGCCATCACGGCGACGGCCGCGACGACACTCGGGAAAGCCCCGCCGGGCAGGTCGGTCGCGCCCGCGGCCCACAGGCCGAGCGCCGCGACGACCGCCATGACCACCAGCGGGGCAAGTACGGCCACCACGGCGTGGGGCCAACCGTGGGGTGCCCGTCGGCCCTGCTCCGCGCGTTGCGCCGCTGCCCGCCGGGGCGGTGTCTGCTCGCTCACGTTGTCACGCTAAGCAGCACCGGACCGGCCCGCCCGTCGGGAGGGCCGACCGCGTCAGCTTGCGGGCCCCCGGAAACCCAGGCACACAATAGGCGCGTAACGGACAAAGCTGTACGTCGTGGTTCCCCCTACGCAGGGAAGAAGTGTTCGTGAGCGTCGAGCCGCCGTCGTCAGGACGCCCCACGGGGCCCCCTTCGGGTCCGCTCTCGGGCCCCTCACAGCCGAGCCCCTCGGGGCCGGACGAGACCCGGGCGGGCGCGACCCGCGCCGGTCCCGCGACGCCGCCGCCGGGCGGCGAACGGCCTTCGGGACCGCCTTCCGGCAGTGGTCCGCCGAGCGGCCCGGGCGGTCCGGGCGGCGGCGGAGGCCGTGGTGGTGGGCCCGAGGGCCCGGACGGGGGTTCCGGCGCGAGTCCAGGGCCGTCCCGCCCGTGGTGGAAGTCCGTGCCCCGCGTCGCGGCGATCGCCGCCGCGGTGGTGGCCGCCGTGGTGGTGACCCTCGTCCTCACCCGCCCCGACGGCTCGTCGCAGGCCGGCGGCGAGGTCCTCCTCCAGCCCGCGGGCAAGTCGGGGCCCGACCCCTTCACCGGGTCGACGGCCCGCGACGCTTCCACGCCCCCGTCCCCGAGCGCCTTCCCGAGCTCCTCGGCGTCGGCCAACGTGACGCGCGGCGTCGACGGCGGAGCGCCGGGCCTCTACGGCGGGACCCGGAAGGTCGCCAGCTGCGACGTGGAGAAGCAGGTCGACGCGCTCCGGAAGGACCCGGCGAAGAACAAGGCGTTCGCCTCGGTCGTCGGCGTCGAACCGACCGGCGTCCCGGCATACTTGCGTGCGCTCACCCCCGTACAGCTGCGGTGGGACACCCGTGTGACCAACCACGGCTTCCGCGACGGCCGGGCCACGAGTTATCAGGCCGTCCTGCAGGCGGGCACCGCCGTGCTGGTCGACGACCGCGGTGTGCCGCGGGTGCGCTGTGCGTGCGGCAACCCGCTGACGCCGCCCGTCGCGCAGAAGGGCACGCCGAAGCGGACGGGCGACGCGTGGCCCGGATACCGGCCGTCGAACGTCGTGGCCGTGGCGCCCGCCCCCCAGGCCGTGCACACGTTCGTCATGTACGACCGGGACAGCGGCGCCTGGTTCGAACGGACCAAGGGCGACACGGGAACCGGCGACACCACGACGAAGCCGCCGGTGACCGACCCCTCCTCGCCGCCGCCCACGTCCGCTTCCCCCGACGAGTCGTCCTCGACGAGCACTGCGCCGCCGTGCGCCTCGCGGGCGGCCGGTGCGTCGTCGGGGAGCTCGTGCCCGCCCTCGTCCGCGTCGCCGTCCGCACCGTCCTCCTCGCCGGCCACGCAGCCCCCCTCGTCGGCCCAGGAGGAGTCGTCGGCGTCCCAGCCCGCGCAACCGCCGTCGTCCCCCGGTGCGGACGGGAGCCCGTGACCGGAGAAGCGACGGGCGCCGGCGGGAGTGGCCTTCGCGCGGTCCGGATATAGGTTGGCCGCGAACGTGAACAGCGACCCCGCCGGACGCGGCGACTTGTGATGGGGGCGGACATGACCATGCCTAAGGGATCGAACGTGCCCGTACCGGCACCCGCGGTACGGATCGAACTGGGATGGGGTGCCGGCGCCGGAGTACCGGACGCCGACGCGTCGGCACTGTTGCTGGCCGCTTCCGGAAAGGTGCGCTCGGACGCGGACTTCGTCTTCTACAACCAGCCCGGGCACGCGTCCGGCGCGGTGCGGCACGAGGGCAAACAGCGTTCGGACGCCGGGGTGAGCGACGTGCTGACCGTCGACCTCGCGCGCGTGGAACCGCAGATCGAGACCGTGGTCCTCGCCGCGTCGGCCGACGGCGGCACCTTCGGGCAGGTCCCCGGCCTGTACATCCGCGTCCTCGACGCGGCCAGCGGCGCCGAACTCGCCCGGTACGACAGCTCCGACGCGACCGTGGAGACCGCGTTCGTCCTCGGCGAGCTCTACCGGCGCCAGGGCGCGTGGAAGTTCCGCGCCGTCGGACAGGGGTACGGCAGCGGGCTCGAAGGGCTGGCCACCGACTACGGCATCACGGTGGACGAGCCCCAGCAGGCGGCCCCCACGGCCTCCGCCGCGACGGCCCCCGCCCAGGCCGCTCCCGCCCCTCCGGCCCCGCCCGCCCCGATGACCCCGCCCGCTCCGGCAGCCCCACCCGCCCCGGCGGCCCCGCCCGCAGCCACCGCCCCTGGCGTACCCGCGACCCCCGCCGCCCCCGTGCGCCTGACCAAGGTCACCCTGACGAAGGACGCCCCTTCCGTCTCCCTGATGAAGCAAGGCGGCACCTCGGGAGGCATGCGGGTCAACCTCAACTGGGAGGTCCGCAAGCAGTTCAAGGGGTGGGGCGCCAAACTCGGCAGGGCCGTCGCCATGCACGCCGACCTCGACCTCGACCTCTGCGCCCTCTACGAACTCGCCGACGGCCGCAAGGGAGTCGTCCAGGCGCTCGGCAACGCCTTCGGGGCGCTGCACCAGCCGCCGTACATCCTGCTCGACGGCGACGACCGGACCGGCGCCGTCGCCACCGGCGAGAACCTCACCATCAACCTCGACCACATCAAGGACTTCCGCCGCATCCTCATCTTCGTGACCGTCTACGAGGGCGCGCGCAGCTTCGCCGACCTCAACGCCACGGTCACGCTCCAGCCGCAGCACGGCGCCCCGGTCGACTTCTCGCTCGACGAGTGCACGGTCCCCTCGACGGTGTGCGCGCTCGCCCTGCTCACCAACAACGGCGGCGACATCGTCGTCCAGCGCGAGGCCCGCTACCTGGTGCCGGACCGCGGCGTCAGCCCGCAGCGCACCGTCGACCACGCCTACGGGTGGGGCATGAACTGGACGCCCGGCAGGAAGTGACGCGCAGGCGCCGCCCGGGTCGGCGGCGCCCAGGCCGGGATGGCACAGATCAGTGCTGCTCGGGCGACGGTTCCGCCGCGGCGGCGTCGGGGCGGGCGTACGTCCGCCCCTTCCACGCCGCGCCCCGCCCCCGGTAGTGCTGCACCGCCGAGTCCACGGTCATCAGGAGGTACAGGAACGCGGTGGCGGGCAGCGACAGGGCGAGCCAGAGCGGCTGCCGGTAGTAGCGCAGCATCGGCAGATACGTCACGGTCATCACCAGCCACGCGAGACCGCCCGCCACCGCGGCTGCGGTGTTCCCCATGGCGAGTCCCGTGAACAGCGTGACGGGCGGGGCGAGATACACCAGCGCGAGGCCGCCGACCGTGCCGATCAGCAGCAGCGGCTGGTGCCGCAACTGGGCGTACGCGCTGCGCGACACCATCCGCCACAGATCGGCGAGACGCGGATACGGGCGCACGCTGTCGACGCGTTCGGCGAGCCCGAGCCAGATGTGGCCGCCCGCGCGCTTGACCGCGCGGGCGAGCGCCACGTCGTCGATCACCGCCTGCCGGATGGCGTCGGGGATCCGGGCGCGCTCGGCGGCGTCCGTACGCAGCAGGACGCAGCCCCCCGCCGCGGCGGCCGTCCGCGACCCCTTCCGGCCGATCCACCGGAAGGGATAGAGCTGCGCGAAGAAGTACACGAACGCCGGGACCACCAGGCGCTCCCACCCGCTCGCCACCCGCAGCCGGGCCATCAGGGAGACCAGGTCGTAGCCGCCGCGGCGGGCCGCCGCCACCAACTGGCGCAGGCTGTCCGGCTCGTGGGCGATGTCGGCGTCGGTGAGCAGCAGGTACTCGGGGTCACGCGCGCGGGCCAGGCCGATGCCGTGCCGTACCGCCCAGAGCTTTCCGGTCCAGCCGGTGGGCGGTTCGCCGGGGGAGCCGACGGTGAGAGGCAGGCCGCCGTGGCGCTCGGCCAGCGCGCGGGCCAGCTCACCCGTCCCGTCCGTACTGCCGTCGTCGACAAGGAAGACCTCGGCCCGTCCCGGATAGTTCTGGGCGAGCAGCGAGGGCAGGCTCAGCGGCAGGACCTCCGCCTCGTCCCGGGCCGGGACGACCACGCAGACCGGCGGCCAGTCCGCGGGGTCCCGGCGCGGTGGCAGCCGGACGTCCGTACGCCAGAAGAAGCCCTGCCCCACCAATAGCCACAGCCACGCGGCAAGCGATCCGGCGGCGATCCACGCAACGGCGCTCATCCGCCGAAGTCTGCCCCACCCAAGGGGTGCTGTGGGGCCCATCGACTATGGTGACCGGGTGAAGATCGCGCTCATGGACTCCGGTATCGGACTGCTCGCCGCGGCGGCCGCGGTACGTCGCCTGCGGCCCGACGCCGATCTCGTGCTCTCCTCGGACCCGGACGGCATGCCGTGGGGACCGCGCACTCCCGAGGACCTCACGGAGCGCGCCCTCGCCGTCGCCGAGGCCGCCGCCGAGCACCACCCCGACGCGCTGATCGTGGCCTGCAACACCGCGTCCGTGCACTCGCTGCCCGCGCTGCGGGCCGCCCTGGAGCCCGGGATCCCGGTCATCGGTACCGTCCCGGCGATCAAGCCCGCGGCCGCCGGCGGCGGACCCGTCGCCATCTGGGCCACCCCCGCCACCACCGGCAGCCCCTATCAGCGGGGGCTCATCGACGACTTCGCGCACGGTGTGGACGTCACGGAGGTGCCCTGCCCGGGCCTCGCCGACGCCGTGCAGTACGCGGACGAGCGGGCCATCGACGAGACGATCGCCGCCGCGGCGGCCCTCACACCGCCCGAGGTAAGGGCCGTCGTCCTGGGCTGCACCCATTACGAGCTCGTCGCCGAACGCATCCGGGCCGCCGTCCAGCAGCCCGGCGTGCCGCCGCTCGTCCTGCACGGCTCGGCCGGCGCGGTGGCGGCCCAGGCGCTGCGCAGGACCGGAGCGCTCGCGGGGACCGACGCCGGTGCGGCGGCGCCGGGCCTCACCGTCCTGCTCAGCGGCCGCGAGGAGCAGCTGCCGCCCGCCGCGCTCGCGTACGCCGAGGGACGCCTGCTCGCGGCGGTCAGCCCGGCGCTCTGAGCCGCGCCCGCACCGGGGCACCCCGCCACGACCCGGCGCCTGAGGGCCCGGCCCGGGGCGGTGGTCACTCTCCGCGACGAGGTGGCTTCGCGGCGGAATCTGAGTAGTCTCGAACCATGAAGGACCAAGCCCCAGGTGAGCGGGCCGCATCCGACGGCCCGCCGGAAGTCTGGACCGGACGCGCGACCAACCGCGCGCAGTGGCTCCTCGCCTGCGCCGGCGCCGCCTGTGTGGCGCTCGGCATCGAGCTCGCCGTGGACTCCATGTGGACGTCGGGCATCGCCCCGCTGGTGATGTCCGTCGTCGGGTGCATCGCGGTCGGACTCCTGATGCTCTTCGGGACGCTCGCCTTCGTCCACGTGGCCGTGAAGGTCGACCAGGAGGTGCTGGAAGTGCGCTGCGGCCATCTGGGGCTGCCGCGCCGCCTCATTCCGCTCTCCCATGTCGTCGGCGCGGACTTCGCGCCCGCCGTCACGCCCCGGCAGTGGGGCGGCTGGGGTTACCGCTGGCGGCCCGAGAAGGGCACCGCCGTGGTGGTCCGGCGCGGCGAGGGCCTGGTGATCAGCCTGGGCGACGGCCACAAGTTCACGGTGACGGTCGACAACGCCGAGGCGGGCGTACGCGCGATCCGCGCCCGCCTGGGGCTCAAGGGCGGCAACGGCTCCTGACCGGAGCGGGCTCGGCGGCCGGCGATCCCCTCCCTCAATGAGGGCCCCTCCCTCAATGAGGGTGTGGCGCCGGGCCGTCCCCGTCCCGCGCGGCGTCGTCCAGCGGCCGTGCCGTCGCGATCCCCGCGAGCAGCCCCGCCCCCGTCGTCACCACCGTCACGCTCAGCGCGTTGCCCACCGCCGCCACGGCGGTCAACCCCGTCAGGGCCGCGCCCGCCGACAGCACGACCTGCGTGGAGCCGGGCGAACGCCACAGCGCGTACAGCAGCCAGCAGTACACCCCCGCCAGCAGCCCCACCCCGACGAGCCCCTGCTCCGAGGCCTGCTGCAGCGGCGCCGAATGCGGCTTGCCGTCCGCCGGGACGTCCTCGGCGACCACGGGGCGGACCTCGCCGAACCGCCCCGGCCCGACGCCCGTCGCGGGGTCCCGCTCCGCGAGGCCCAGCGCGTCCTGCCAGAGCAGCACGCGATGCCGGCCGAGCCCGCCCTCCAGCGGAGCCGCGAGGCCCTCCGGCAGCGCTTCGTCGGCCACCGCCACCGAGACTCCGGTGACCAGCACCGCCGCGAGCGCGAGTGCGACGATGCCGAACGTCCTGCCGCGCAGCCGTGCGCTCGCGAGCGAACAGAGCAGCACCACGAGGGCGCCCGCGCAGCCGACCGGCGACCCCAGCGCCGCCGCCGTACCGGCGATCACCGCGGCGAGGAGCCGCAGCGCGAGACGGGCGGACGGACGACCGGCGGCCCACGCCGCGCAGCACGCCGCACCCGCCGCCAGGATCAGCACCCCGGCCGTGGCACCGGCGTGTCCGAGCGCGGACGGCGCACCGAGCGCGGGACGCGGCGCCGCCACCGCGAGCCCGAGCCCCGCGAGGGCCCCGGCGCAGGGCGCGGCGACCGGGAGCAGCGGCCCGCAGATCCGCCCGCCCGCGAAGCCGGCGGCCACGGCGAGCACCGCCAGGAGCATTCCTTCGGGGCTGCCGCCATGCACCCCTGCCGTGATCAGCGCCCAGGCGGCACAGCCGCCGAGCAGCGCCCCGCCCGTGGCGTCGGACGCGCTCCGCAGCTCCCCCGCCGCGGGACCGGTCGACACAGCTGTCCCCGTTGACCCCACCCCGTCGCCCCCCGGTGTATGACGGGCCCCTGCCGGCGCGGACCGTTCCACGGTGGCGTGCACCGGCCGGGCCTCGGGGACTCGGCCACACGCTAACCGCTGGCGCCCCCAAATGGGGTCAGTTGTGCAGGAACGATCCGGCGCACGAGGCGTGCCCCGGCCCGCGCCGTTCCCCGCCGACCGAGCTGTCGGCGTCCACACGGCGCGCCGTACACTCCCCGGGTGACCGCCACCACCACTCCCGTAGACGAACCGGATCAGCTGGATCCGCAGCCCCCGCAGGGTGGCCGTGCCCTGCGTGTCCTGCGACGGTTCGCTCCCGCCGCCGTGGCGGCCCTCTCCGGAGTGCTGCTCTACGTCAGCTTCCCGCCCCGCACCCTGTGGTGGCTGGCGCTCCCCGCCTTCGGGCTGCTCGCCTGGTGTCTGCACGGCCGGACCTGGAAGGCGGGCCTCGGCCTCGGCTACCTCTTCGGCCTCGGCTTCCTGCTGCCGCTCCTCGTCTGGACCGGCGTCGAGGTCGGCCCCGGCCCGTGGCTCGCGCTCGCCGCCGTCGAGGCGGTCTTCGTCGCCCTGGTGGGGGCGGGCATCGCGGCCGTCTCCAAGCTGCCCGGTCATCCGCTCTGGGCGTCCGCCCTGTGGATCGCGGGGGAGGCGGCACGCGCGCGCGTGCCGTTCAACGGCTTCCCCTGGGGAAAGATCGCCTTCGGCCAGGCGGACGGCGTCTTCCTGCCGCTCGCCGCGCTCGGGGGCACCCCGGTGCTCGGCTTCGCCGTCGTCCTCTGCGGCTTCGGGGCGTACGAGGTGGTCCGCCAGATCCGCGCCGCACGTGAGCCCTCGCCGGACGGCGTCCGGACCGTACGCCGCGGCGCGGCGGCGGTGGCCGTCCTCAGCGTGCTCGTACCGGTGGCCGGCGCCTTCGCCGCGCGGCCGCTCGTCAGCGACCAGGCGGAGGACGGCACCGCGACCATCGCCGCCATCCAGGGCAACGTCCCGCGCGCGGGGCTCGGTTTCAACGCACAGCGCCGCGCGGTCCTCGACCACCACGTACGCGAGACCGAACGCCTCGCCGCCGAGGTCAAGGCGGGCAAGGCGAAGCGCCCGGACCTCGTCCTGTGGCCGGAGAACTCCTCCGACATCGACCCCTTCACCAACCCCGACGCGCGCGTCGCCATCGAGGACGCGGTCAAGGCGATCGGGGCGCCGGTCTCCGTCGGCGGCGTCGTCGAGACCGAGGACGGCAAGCTGTTCAACGAGCAGATCCTGTGGGACCCGGAGAAGGGGCCCACGGCCACGTACGACAAGCGGCAGATCCAGCCCTTCGGCGAGTACATCCCGCTGCGGTCCCTCATCAGCGCGTTCAGCAGTGACGTCGACAAGGTGCGCCAGGACTTCAGCCGCGGCACCGAGCCCGGCGTCTTCACCATGGCAGGCACCCGGGTGGGCATCGCCACCTGCTACGAGGCAGCCTTCGACTGGGCCGTGCGCGACACGGTCACGCACGGCGCGCAGATCATCTCGGTGCCCAGCAACAACGCCACCTTCGACCGCAGCGAGATGACCTACCAGCAGCTCGCCATGTCCCGGATCCGCGCGGTCGAACACAGCCGTGCCGTCGCCGTCCCGGTGACCAGTGGCGTCAGCGCCGTGATCATGCCCGACGGCAAGGTCAGGGCGAAGACGACCTGGTACACCGCCGACTCGCTCGTCGAGGAGGTGCCGCTGCGCTCGTCCCGGACGCCCGCCACCCGGTTCGGCGTGCTGCCCGAGGGCATCCTGGTGCTGATCGCCGCGGGCGGCCTCGGCTGGGCCGTCACGTCGGCGGCGCGGGCCCGGCGGGCCGCGCGGGGATGACCGGGGACGCTGCCGGGCGGACCGCTCCCCGCGGTTAGGGTCGGAGCATGGCTACCCCTGACTTCATCCGCGCGATCCGGGCCGACGCCGGCCAACAGCTCCTGTGGCTCCCCGGAGTCACCGCCATCGTCTTCGACGACGACGGGAGGGTGCTGCTTGGACGGCGCTCCGACAACGGCAGGTGGTCGGTGATCGGCGGCATCCCGGAACCGGGGGAGCAGCCCGCGGAGTGTGCGGTGCGCGAGGTGTACGAGGAGACGGCGGTGCACTGCGTCCCCGAGCGCGTGGTCCTGGTGCAGGCACTCGAACCGGTCACGTACGACAACGGCGACAACTGCCAGTACATGGACATCACCCTGCGCTGCCGCGCGGTCGGCGGCGAGGCCAAGGTCAACGACGACGAGTCGCTCGAAGTGGGGTGGTTCGACGTGGACGCGCTGCCCCGCCTGCACGAGTTCTCGCTGTTCCGGATCAAGCAGGCGATGGCGGCGGAGGGCCCGGCCTGGTTCGCACCGCACACCCAGGACACCCAGGACGCCCAGGGCACCCAGGCATGACCGGCGGGGAAGGGGAGCAGCCGTCCCCGCCCGGCCGGAGCGCCCCGCACGGCGCGATGTCCGCCGACGAGATCGAAGCGGCCCACGTGGTCGCCGCGCCCAGGCTCGACGGCCGGATCACCCTGCGGGAGTACGACCCGCGCTGGCCGGACGTCTTCGAGCGCGAGGCGGCGCGGATACGGGAGCGCCTCGGCCACGTCGACCACCGCATCGAGCACGTCGGATCCACCTCCGTGCCGGACCTCCCCGCGAAGCCGGTCGTCGACATGCTGCTGATCGTCCCCGACCCGGCCGACGAGGGCTCCTACGCACCGGCCCTCGCGACGCTCGGCTTCGAGCTCGTGATCCGCGAGCCCGACTGGTACGAGCACCGCATGCTCCGCAAGCACGCACTCGACCCGAGCGCCGACACGGCCAACCTGCATGTCCTGTCGACGGGTTGCCCGGCGGCCGAGCGCATGCTGCTCTTCCGCGACCGGCTCCGGGAGCACCGCGGCGACCGCGAGCTGTACGCCGACACCAAGCGCTCGCTGTCCCGGCAGACGTGGGAGTACGTGCAGAACTACGCCGACGCCAAGTCCGAGGTGGTGGCGGGCATCATGGCACGCGCCGACCGGGAGCGCCGGGCGCGCCGGGAGTGATGACGGCGACCGGGCGCGGCAGGCGGGAACCGGCGCCGGGCGGCGGGCTCGTCCTGGCCGTGACCGGCGTCCGGGGCGACCGGCCCCCACTGCGCTTCGAGCGCACCGGAGACCGCGAGTGGGCCCTTCGGCAGGGCGAACGGCTGCTGATACGGGCCCGGTCGGAGGGCGAGGGGTGCTGTCGCGACCTCCGGCTGCACCGCCGCCCCGGCTACCGTTCCGTACTGCCACCCGTGTCCGCCGCGACGACGAGGGGCGGCCCCAACTGGCCCCACCTGTACGCACGGTGGCTCGAGGATGCCGCACAGGGGCCGCTGCACCACGGGCGCTGGCTGCTGAATCCGCGCGCCCGCTTCGCCCCCGGCATCTGGAGCTCCGACCTCGTCCAGGAGTGGCCGGACACCACCCTCGAACTGCTCTGCGGCGGTGGCTGGCACGGCGTGCTGCCCCTGCGCCCGCTCCCGGCGCCCGACGCCCCGCGCGTGAAGGCGTACCGCAAGAACGCCCGCGACGGCACCCTCGCCCCGGTCCTGCTGTGGTGGGTGTCCTTCCTGGACGGCTGGCTGCTGCTCGACGGGCACGACCGGGCCGCGGCCGCCCTGGCGGAGGGCACCGAACCCGCGGCCGTGGAGCTGGTCCGCACCGCGGACGACGCCGACTGGCGGGCGGTCGCCGCGCAGATCACCGACGGCCACGAGGCGCACCGGGCAAGGCTGGCCGCGCGCCCGGCGGACCCGCACGTCGAGCGGCAACGTCAGGCGCTGGCGCGGGGGTACGCCGACGCGATCTCCACGCTGCCGTACGAAGCGGACGCCACCCCTGTGTTCCCGGCCGAGGGCGACTTCCTGGCCGAGGGTGGCTTCCCGGCTGAGGGTGACGGTGGCCTCAGTTCTTGACGGCGTCCGCGATGCGCAGCGCGGCCTGTTCGGGGCTGAGACGGGTGGTGTCCACGACCTCCGCCTCGGCGTGCAGCCAGGTGCGGGCGGCCTCGGCGTAGGGCTCGAGGTGGGCGTGGCGGAACTCGGAGGGGCCGAGGACGGTGTCCCCGTCGATGCGGCCGCGCAGGGTCTCCTGGTCGGCGTGGAGGACGAAGTGCCGTACGGGGATGGCGTGTTGGGCGAGGCCCGCGCTGATCTCCCGCCAGTACTCCTCGACCAGGACGGTCATCGGGACCACCAGGGTGCCGCCGGTGTAGTCGAGGACGTGCCGGGCCGTCTCGACGACCAGCGGCCGCCACGGCGGCCAGTGCTGGAAGTTGCCCGTCCACGGCAGCCCCGGCTTGATGTCCATGAGCGTCTCGCCGACCTTCTCGGCGTCGAACACCCGTGAATCCGGCAGCAGTTGCTGCACGAGGCGGCTGGTCGTCGTCTTGCCCGCGCCGTGGGTTCCGTTCAGCCATATGATCATGCGGCCGAGCGTAGCGATCCGCCCGCGAGGGGCACGAACGTTCACGGCGCGCGGGCGAGCCGACACCTCGTGCGCCCGTGGCACCCCGCGCGGAATCCGTAGCCCGGCCGCACTCCGTTAGCCTGAGGGCACGATGAACCGTTTGAGCACGTCATGGGGCGCGTACGACCTCACCCGCTTCCCGGAGGACCCCCGCGACCAGCTGCGCGCCTGGTCGGCCGCCGACGCGTACCTGCTGCGCCACCTCGCCGGGGAGGAGGGGACGGACGCCGTCGCTCTCACCGGCACGGTGGTCGTCGTCGGCGATCGGTGGGGCGCGCTGACCACCGCTCTCGCCGGGCACGCGCGCGTGCCCGTGCAGATCACCGATTCCTTCCTCGCCCAGCAGGCCACCCGGGCCAATCTCGCGCGGGCGGGCCACGTGCCGGACGCGGCCCGGCTCCTCACCACCCGGGACGCCCCGCCCGAGCGCGTCGACGTGCTCCTGGTCCGCGTACCCAAGAGCCTCGCGCTCCTGGAGGACCAGCTGCACCGGCTGGCCCCGGCCCTGCACGAGGGCACCGTCGTCGTGGGCACCGGCATGGTCACCGAGATCCACACGTCGACCCTGGAGCTCTTCGAACGGATCATCGGGCCGACCAGGACGTCGCTGGCCCGGCAGAAGGCGCGCCTGATCTTCAGCACGCCGGACCCGGCGCGCGCGGCGGGCCCGAACCCCTGGCCCGGCAGCTACGTGCTGCCCGCCGACTCCGGCGCCGCCGCCGGCCTGACCGTCGTCAACCACGCGGGGATCTTCTGCGCCGACCGGCTCGACATCGGCACCCGCTTCTTCCTCAAGCACCTGCCGCGCGCCCGTGGCGGCGCCCACGTCGTCGACCTGGGCTGCGGCAACGGCGTGCTCGGCACCGCCGCCTCCGTGGCCGATCCCGACGCCACGGTCACCTTCATCGACGAGTCCTTCCAGGCCGTCGCCTCCGCCGAGGCCACCTTCCGGGCGAACGCCGCCGAGGACGCCGAGGCGCACTTCGTGGCCGGCGACGCCCTCGCGGTGGTCCCGCCGGGCACCGTGGACCTCGTCCTGAACAACCCGCCCTTCCACAGCCACCAGGCCACCACCGACGTGACGGCCCGCCGGATGTTCTCCGGGGCCCGCGCCGCCCTGCGCCCCGGCGGCGAGCTCTGGGTCATCGGCAACCGCCACCTCGGCTACCACCTCAAGCTCCGCAAGCTCTTCGGCAACGCGGAGGTCGTGGCGAGCGACCCGAAGTTCGTGCTGCTGCGGGCGGTGAAGGGCGGCCACTGACCCGCCGCCCGCACGGCCCCGCTCTCCTCGCCCACGCGCCCCGCCCGGTGGCGCGCGTCCCGCACGGCTGGTGTGCTGGACGCGCATGAGCCGTTCCGTACGACTGACCCGCCGCTCTCGTGGAACCCGGCCAGTACACCGCCGTACCGCCGAACCGGTCGTACGTCCCGAACCCCGCGAGGAGAGAAGCCCGTGGCAGCCCTGGCGAAGGAACATCTGGCGGCGCTCGACGCCCACTGGCGTGCCGCCAACTACCTGGCCGCCGGTCAGATCTACCTGATGAGCAATCCGCTGCTCACCGAGCCGCTGCGACCCGAGCACATCAAGCCGCGGCTGCTCGGCCACTGGGGCACCTCGCCGGGCCTCAACTTCGTCCACACCCATCTCAACCGCGTCATCAAGGAACGTGACCTGGACACGCTCTGCGTGTGGGGTCCCGGACACGGCGGTCCCGCGGTCCTCGCCAACGCGTGGCTGGAGGGCAGCTACACGCAGGTGTACCCGGACGTCACACGGGACGCCGCGGGCATGGCGAAGCTGTTCCGGCAGTTCTCCTTCCCCGGCGGCGTGCCGAGTCATGTGGCGCCCGAGACGCCCGGGTCGATCCACGAGGGCGGCGAGCTCGGCTACTCCCTGGCGCACGCCTACGGAGCGGCGTTCGACAACCCGGAGCTGCTGGTCGCCTGCGTGATCGGCGACGGTGAGGCCGAGACCGGACCGCTGGCCGGCTCCTGGCACGCCAACAAGTTCCTCGACCCCGTGCACGACGGCGCCGTCCTGCCGGTCCTGCACCTCAACGGCTACAAGATCGCCAACCCCACCGTGCTGGCCCGGCTCCCCGAGGCCGAACTCGACGCGCTGCTGCGGGGGTACGGCCACGAGCCGCTGTACGTGGGCGGCGACGACCCGCGCAAGGTCCACCAGGCGATGGCCAAGGCCATGGACCAGGCCCTCGACCGCATCACCGCCATCCAGCGGGCCGCCCGGAGCAACGGGGCGCAGGGCCGCCCGCGCTGGCCCGTGATCGTCCTGCGCACGCCCAAGGGCTGGACCGGCCCGGCGACCGTGGACGGCGAGCCGGTCGAGGGGACCTGGCGCGCCCACCAGGTGCCCCTCGCCGGGGTGCGCGACAACCCGGAGCACCTGGCCCAACTGGAGCAGTGGCTCCTCTCGTACCGCCCGCGCGACCTCTTCGACGCGGACGGCCGCCCGACTTCGCAGGTCCTGGCCTGCGTGCCCGCGGGCGACCGCAGGCTCGGCGCCACCCCGCACGCCAACGGCGGACGTCTTACCCGCCCGCTGCCGGTGCCGTCCCTGGAGCGGTTCGCGGTCTCCGTCGACAAGCCCGGCACCACCCTGCACGAGCCGACCCGCGTCGCCGGCGACCTCCTTGAGCAGGTCATGGCGGACACCGCGGGGCGCCGCGACTTCCGGGTGGTGGGCCCGGACGAGACCGAGTCCAACCGGCTCGGCGCGCTCTACGAGGCGACCGGCAAGGCCTGGCAGGCCCGCACCCTCGCCACCGACGAGCACCTCGCCCGTGACGGCCGCGTCATGGAGATCCTCTCCGAGCACCTCTGCCAGGGCTGGCTGGAGGGCTACACCCTCACCGGCCGGCACGGCCTGTTCTCCTGCTACGAGGCGTTCGTCCACATCATCGACTCGATGGTCAACCAGCACATCAAGTGGCTGAAGACCTCCCGCGCGCTGCCCTGGCGCGCGCCCGTGCCGTCCCTGAACTACCTGCTGACCTCGCACGTCTGGCGCCAGGACCACAACGGCTTCTCGCACCAGGACCCCGGCTTCGTCGACCACGTGCTCAACAAGAGTCCCGAGGTCGTACGGGTGTACCTGCCGCCGGACGCCAACACCCTGCTCTCCGTCACCGAGCACGTCCTGCAGAGCCGCGACTACGTCAACGTCGTCGTCGCCGGCAAGCAGCCCTGCTTCGACTGGCTCACCCTCGACGAGGCCCGGGCGCACTGCGCGCGCGGCGCCGGCGCCTGGGAGTGGGCCGGGACCGACGCCGGCTCCCGCGAGCCCGACGTCGTCCTCGCCTGCGCCGGGGACGTGCCCACCCAGGAGATCCTCGCCGCGGCGGCGCTGCTCCGCGAGCACCTGCCCGATCTGGCCGTGCGCGTCGTCAACGTCGTCGACATCGCCCGGCTGATGCCGCAGGAGGAACACCCGCACGGGATGTCCGCCTCCGAGTTCGACGCGCTGTTCACCCCGGACAAGCCGGTGATCTTCGCGTACCACGGCTACCCGTGGCTGATCCACCGCCTCGCCTACCGCCGCACCGGCCACGCCCATCTGCATGTGCGCGGCTACAAGGAGGCGGGCACGACGACCACGCCGTTCGACATGGTGGTTCGCAACGACCTCGACCGCTACCGCCTCGTCATGGACGTCATCGACCGGGTGCCCGGTCTGGCCGTGCGCGCGACGGCCGTACGCCAGGCGATGGCCGACGCCCGCACCCGCCACCACTCCTGGATCCGCGAACACGGCACGGACCTGCCGGAGGTCGCCGACTGGACCTGGCCGTTCTGATCCGACCACACGACCGCGACACGAGGAGGGGGCATGGCACCGGCCGACGAACTGTTCATGACGTCCGCGGCTCCTTCGCCATGAGCCTCGGCGGGCTCCCGTACACCGAGCGCTCCGACGCTGCGGCGGCCCTGCACCTGAAGAAGAGGGGTGCCGGGTCGGGCATGATCACCCGTCCTGGACTTGGACATCGACGTGGAGATTGCCGCCACCCGCCGGGACGCCGCAGCTGCCCGCCGCACAGGGGCGAACCTCCGGACCTCGTACGCCACCGCGGTGCCGGATGCTGTCGCCGCAGCCCTGGCCGACGTCCGTGACCTCGGCCCCCAGGGAAGTGCGGGCATCGTGTTCGGCCGCGACACCACATCTGATGCGGAGCGTGCCGTACGTGACGTCCAGCGCCTCATTCCCAGGGACTGGCTGGCCACGCCGGAAGGGCGCCGGCTCACCGCGGTGACCGGTGCTGCTGGCCGGTACGAGCCCGGGGCAGGCCGCGCCACGGTCGCTGCCCTTGAGGACGCAGGGGTGGGCACGGCTGCACACGCCTTGGCTCAGCACCTCGCGACGCACCTGCCGGACCTTGACGCAGCACAGCGCACCTTCTGGTACACACGCACGCACACCGGCCGCCCCGGCGCCCGCACGCTCGACCGCACCGCTCTGGGACGTCTCCTGGCGCAACAACAGACGCGGACCGACACGGGTGACAGCCTGGCGCGCTCCTTGCAGGCAATGTTCACCGGCGACCGGTACTTGGACGACGACATGCGCTCCTTCCTCCTGGGCCTGCTCGCCACCCGATGAAGGAGGAGACGATGCCGCACACCGCCACTGGCCGGTTCGACGATGGTTCTGCTACCAGGTGCAGGTCACCGGAGACACGGACCGGCCGGTGATCGGCTCCGTCCGCGTGGCCGCGCTCGTCGAGCTGCACACAGGCGAATCGATCTCGCTGACACCCACGGGCCCGTTGTGCGTGGTGGCCGGGAACGACGAGGCCACTGTCCTCGCAGTCCTCCGCCGGTATACCAGCATCCTTGAAAGCAGCGGCGCAGGAAAGAACAAGTGATGGTCCCGGACTGAAGTCCGGGACCATCTACCCGTTCGTCCACCAGGCGATTCGTAGCTACACACAGCCGGGTTCCGTATGCATGATCTGCAACAGGCGTCGAGGCGGCATGCATTGGCCACACATGATCCACGGAATGGCGGGATTCCGCACAACCGTGATGCCAATCACAGTCAAACATGCGGCATTAATAGGTGCATTAGCCGCTTGGTGGCATTGCTTCCGCATGCTCAGCCCGCATAAAACGGCTCATGGTAAGGACTGTGCAACTCGCTTCCCAGTAAGGAGACATGGGTTGATACGCAGGCAGATGACGCAGTTAGTGCGAAGGGCGGCCATAGGTGCTGCCCTTGCTCTTCTTCTCGGTTCCAGTCCGGCAATGGCCGTAGGAGTCGAGGGAAGCATCGACCCCAATGCGGCACCTTCCAGCCGCCCTGCAGCAGGCCCCGAGTCGCGCACCGTGACTGCAGGCAGCAGGCCAGAGTCCGGCAAGACTCCCAAGGCTGGTCCGGAGTTCAAGAAGACCGGCGACGTGTGGACCGCCACAAGCCCAGAGACGGTCCTCCGCAATACGGTCACCGACGCGGACGGCGACAAGAGCACCGAGACGTTCGAGGTCTGGACGACTGACGCCGACGGGAAGGCGAAGGACCTGGTCAAGTTCCCCGGCAATGACGACGGAGTCCTCGTCTCCTCGTATGTATCTTCCGGCAGCACGGCCGAGGTCACCGTTCCACCCGGCAAGCTGAAGCCGGGCGTCACCTACACCTTCCACACGTCCGCGTTCGACGGCGGCCTGTATGAGACGAAATGGTCTCCGTGGGCCAAGTTCCGGATCGCGCCCTACGCGACCTTCCCGGCGCCGCAGACGAGTTCAAACATCGACCCGGTGGCCCAGAAGGTACAAGAGATCTTCCGCAGCGACCCCGGTGCGCTGGCGATCCGCAAGGCCGGAGGAACGAACTGTTCAAAGGCCGACGCCCAGGGGCGCCAGGTGTGCCTCAAGTTCCACCCGGCATCCGAGAAGCAGAAGTCTCTGCTTTCCCCCAGGGCAGAGGTTCCGGACCTCGTGTCATGGTGCTCCGACAAGCCGTCGGGCCACGACTACATCAACCGCGCCGATGCCTGCCTGAACAATGTCGGCAGCGCCGAGTTGATCTTCACTTCGGGCGGAGACCGGGACAAGCCGCCCTTCGGTGTGGCGACGTTCAACTTCCAGCAACGGCTGAAGGCGTACCCGAACAAGACGTCCGGCGGCAGTGACTTCGCGGAGTTCGACCAGCAGCTGTTCGTCACTCCCACCTCCATCGACCCGCAGCTTCTTGGCGTCCGCCTCACCTGGAACGCAGGAACGGTCTGTGACCACTGCACCAGCACCCAAGTGGCCTGGAAGGACTACAAGACGGGAGAGGCCGAGCGGGGCTACTGGTTGGACAGCGAGGTCGGCCAGACGCAGGTTGCCAGCACCACCACAAAGTGGACCGGCACCGGCAAGGAGACCATCGGCCTGACATGGGACATGGTCGGCGCTGTCGACGTCGATCTTGACCTCGCCGCGCGCGCCAACTTCGGCACCAGCGGTAAAGAACTCAAGGTTCGCTGCGACGATCTCAGCACGGGTAGCCAAACACCCGGGTGTGTACTTCCGTACTACACCCCGACCTACACGATGGACACCAACAAGTACCCGGCGGCCGGCGCCTACTACTGGTTCATGCAGCAACGCATGATCGGAAAGCCCGGTACCGGCGACGCGCCAATGCACTACCTTGGTCCGGACACCACCAAAACCAACACGAGCGGCCAACCGTGGTCCACGGACGACAGCCGCAAGGTGGTCTGCCCGACCTCATGGGAGAAACATCCCATGGACGCCTCGATGGGGTCGCCGCCGTCCTGTGACGAGTTCGCCATGGCCTCAACCCACGAAAGTGGCGGATACCCCGACGCCAGCAACAAGTACCAGGTCTCCTCAGGAGACAAGTGCGCACAGCTCTACGCCAACCCGTCGGGGAGCTCCTTCGGCCTCTTCGCCGACACGCGCAAGGACAAGAACGGCCCCTCCAGCGCCGAGAAGTGCGGCCGCGCCACGATCCCCCGCGTGCAAAACAATGAAGCCTTCAAAGAATTTCCGGCTCCCGCCTGGCGCATGCTCGACAACGACGCCTTCTACCTCAGTAACCCCGGCTTCGAACACTGCACCACCGCCAGCGGCACCTGCGCGTGGAAGAAGATCAGCTAAACCTTCGTGACGTGTGGGGTGAGGGCGAACACTCACCCCACACGCCTCACCCTGCCAACGGCTCCCATGCCGCACGCTCGGCCGTATCCTGCGGCTCCCCCCACACCAAGAACCCGTTCATCAGGCCGACCCGCGCCTCTGCTGCGAGCAACGGAATTTCGAGGACGTCAGCCATCTCCTCCACGAAGTCCGTCAGCGACTCGAACTGCACGCTGAGCTCCGCATACTCACACCAGTACCAGACCCTGCCGGTCTCAGCGTCTACAGACAGACCAGACAGAGCATCCGCACCGATCGCAGCAAAGGGGACCCAGGAGGGACGCCACCCCGTCACCTCTTCCGCACCAGCCGTCTTCCGTTGCGCCTTGCGCTGATGCAGTGACAGTTGTTCCTGATAGACGAGACGGACGACCTCGAACGACATCAGCACACTCTCCCGCGGCATGAATCCAGGCGTCGACTCCGGCCCCACGCCTGCCCGCCGGCTCCACAGCGCCCTCAGCCCGACGGGCAGACGCACGCCCAAAGACGCCTGCAGTTCGTCGAGCTCCGCCTCGGAAGCGCCGGGCAGCAGGCTCGCGAATGTCGCCGGAGCGTTCCGTTCAAGCCAGGACTCAATACGCTGCCAAGCGTCCTCTATCTGCCGCCACTCAATGCTGTGCTCGCGTGCCGTATGACCATCCATACCCAACACGCTACTGCCAGCTGTTCACATGGACGCAAGGTTCGGCCGTGCTCCACTGTGCTCGTTGTGACCAGATACGGATTGGCCATCAAGGCACTCCCCAAGGGCGCCAAGCCGTTCGGGGACGACGAAGAGCAGGACCAGGACATCCCCGACGCAGAGACCACCGAGGCAGACGCGCCACCAGTCGCACCAGACGCGAACGCAGCGGCGGCCACCCCCGCCAAAGAAGCGGAGGACGTGAACCCTCTTCCCGTCGAAGAGAGTGCCACGGAGGAAGTTCCCGACGAAACCGTTCCGCCGCCCAGCGACCCGGCCGCAACTTCACAGGATGCTGGCGCCACGCCGGTGGCAGAGCCGGAAGACGACGCACGTCCATGGTCCGGCGATATGTATGACGAGGGCGACGAAACCGAGCCAGCCAACGCGTTCGCCGCCTACAAAGGCGCAGACGGAGAAGAGGCGTGGCGCGATCAGGCCCCAGACGGCACGCTTACCGAGTGGGTCCGCGATGCCACCGGCCAGGTGCGGCGGTACACGGACCCGGATGTCTGGGCCATCGACGTTGATGATGCACAGATGACCCGCACCCACAGCGAATCCAGCGGCAGCGGCGCCGGCGGGACGGTGGACGCTGAACACGGCGGGCAAGACCCGCTGTTCCCGCCGAAGCAGAGTTAGGAGCCAGCCCGGTGGAGCTGAACCGCCGGAAATATCTAGCCCTCCTCCGAGAGGGCAAAGCAGCATTCACGCAGGGGGACCCGTCCGACGAGCAGCAGTTCGGTGCCCGCTAAAGGTCGAAGCAGAACTCGAACGCCGCCGCTCCGAGCGGGACCGCAGCACCTACGGCCCCCGCCGGGGCGACCAGCTCAAGGAGGACGAGCAGGCCCTGTACGCCGACCGGCGTCGCCGTACCACCGAACGTCTCAACCAGGGTGGAAACCCACAGGACTTGAGCAAGGAAGGCCCTGCCGCGCGCGTCAAGGAGTTGGAGGCCCAGGAGCGGGCCCATAAGCCTTCGGGGGCGATATACGAGGAGGAGGACCTTGCCCCGGAGCGGGACCTGTGGGACCAATGGCGCAGAGGCGGCGGGTCTGTTCTTCGGTCTCGGCTTCTGCCAGCCGCTCGGTTACCGACGGTTGGGTACGGAGCAGGACGAGATCCTGTCCGCCCGCAGGTACGCGGTGTCCGAAGAACGGTATAGCCGCAAAGCGGCTGTCTACCGCAACGGGCCCGATCCGGCCGGGCTCGGCGGCGGTGGACCTGATGGAGCTCGGTTCCGATCATGTTCGCGTCGGAGCCGAACGAGAAGGAGCCGCGCTACCAGCAGGGCGGCGCCCGGTTCGGCAAGTTCGCGCAGGACCACGCCCGTTGGGCTGAGTACCGGGACCTGCGCATCACGCTCTCCATTCCACGACGCCGACGCGCGCATGGGCATGCACCGCGACAGCGACGAGAAGTCCGACGCCCCCGTGGTGTCGCTGAGCCTCGGCGACACGGGCGTCTTCCGCTTCGGCAACACCGAGACGCGTACGCGGCCCTACACGGACGTGGACCTGCGCAGCGGCGACCTGGTGGTCTTCGGCGGCGCGTCCCGCCTCGCGTACCACGGGGTGCCGCGGGTGCGCCCCGGCACGGGGCCGCCGGAGCTCGGCCTCGCAGGACGGGTGAACATCACCCTGCGCGTGAGCGGGTTCGAGTAGGCCCGCGAGCGGTCGGCGCGAGGCGCCTACGACGCGTCGTGAAAGACCAGGCCCAGCGACCTGCGCAGTCCCGACCGCACCGTGCTCACCCCGTGGCGTACCGGGGCGGCCGACCAGCCGCGGGCGGAGCGGACCGGGCGGTCGCGGGTGGTGAAGACCAGGCCGTGGCCCTGGGGGAGGACCGTCGTCGTGCCCCGTGACTGTGCGCGGGGACGCTGCTCGACGAGCAGGAACTCGCCGCCCGTGTAGTCGGGGCCCTGCTCGTCCAGGCCGATGACCACCTGCAGCGGGAAGACCAGGTCGCCGAAGAGGTCGCGGTGCAGGGCGTTCCAGTCGCCCTCCTCGTAGCGCAGCAGGATCTGCGCCGACCTCGTCTGGCCTGCCGCGTGGCACCGGTCGAGCCACTCCTCCAGGGAGTCCGGCCAGGGCGCCGGGCGGCCGAGGCGGGCCGCCCAGTCGCGGGCGACGGCGAGCAGGTGCGGGTAGAGCGCGGCCCGCAGCTCGGCGACGGCGGAGGGAAGGTCGTGGGTGAAGTAGCGGTACTGGCCGGAGCCGAAGCGGTGCCTGGCCATGTCGACGGTGGAGCGGAACAGCGTCAGGTCGTCGTACAGGCCGGCGATGCGCCGGCACGCGGCCGGGTCGAGGAGCCGCGGCGTGAGCGCGCAGCCGTGCGCGTCGAGCTCGGCGGCGAGCGCGGTCCAGTCCGCGGCGTCGACCGCCGCGGACGCGGACCGGGTGGTGGTGGTCATGCCGCCTCCAGGTCCAGGAGCCGCCGCTTGTTGTCGAGGCCGCCCGCGTACCCGGTCAGGGAGCCGTCGGCGCCGATCACGCGGTGGCAGGGGCGCACCACGAGCAGCGGGTTGCGTCCGATGGCGGAGCCCAGGGCGCGGACCGCGATTCGGGAGAGGCCCAGCTGTTCGGCGAGCCGCCCGTAGGTGGTCGTGGTGCCGTACGGGACCGTGTCCAGGGCGTCCCAGACCCTGCGCTGGAACGCGGTGCCCGCCCCGGCGGCGTACTCGATCTCGAAGTGGGTCAGGCTCCCGGCGAAGTACGCGCGCAGCTGCGCGGTGACCGCGTCGAAGGCCGCGTCGTCGCGCGTCCAGCCGTCCCGGACGACGGCGGCGCCCTTCTGCCCCGGCATGGACAGCGAGACGAGCGCGGTGCCGCCCTTGGCGGTGGCCGACTGCTCGCCCACCAGCAGCAGCTCGCCCAGCGGGCTGTCGAACGTCGTGTGGACGGTCATGGGACTCTCCTCGGTCGTGCCGTGATCCGTGCGGGTTCTCAATGCCCGCATGAACCAGTCTGCGTCGCGCGCGCGAGCGCGGCTGGCGGGATTCGGACATGACGCTGCCCGGGCTTCGGCCGGAGCGTCGCCGGTCACACCCTTATGCAACTAGTTGCATAAGGGTGTGACGCTGGTCTACAACTGTTCCCGAAGACACCGCGTACGGAGGCGCCGCATGAGCCGATACCCGAACCTGCTGAACCCGCTCGATTTGGGCTTCACCACCCTGCCCAACCGGGTCCTGATGGGCTCCATGCACGTGGGCCTCGAAGAGGCCCCGAACGGCTTCGAGCGGATGGCGGAGTTCTACGCGACCCGCGCCCGCGGCGGCGTCGGCCTCATCGTCACCGGCGGCATCGCACCGAACGAGCTGGGCCGCCCCTGGGACGGCGGCGCCAAGCTGACCACCGAGGCGGAGGCCGCCGAGCACCGGGCCGTCACGGCGGCCGTGCACGCCGAGGGCGGCAAGATCGCCATGCAGATCCTGCACTTCGGGCGGTACGCCTACCACGACAAGCTGGTCGCCCCCAGCGCGCTCCAGGCGCCCATCAGCCCCTTCGTACCCCGTGAGCTCACCGACGACGAGGTCGAGCAGACCATCGAGGACTTCGTGCGCGCCGCCGAGCTCGCGAAGCTCGCCGGGTACGACGGCGTCGAAGTCATGGGCTCCGAGGGCTACTTGATCAACGAGTTCATCGCCGCCCCCACCAACACCCGCACCGACCGCTGGGGCGGCTCCTACGAGAACCGCATCCGCTTCCCCGTCGAGATCGTCCGGCGCATCCGGGAGCGGGTCGGCGCGGACTTCATCCTCATCTACCGCCTCTCCATGCTGGACCTCGTCCCCGGCGGCTCGACCCTCGACGAGGTCGTCCACCTCGCCAAGGAGATCGAGGCCGCGGGCGCCACGATCATCAACACCGGTATCGGCTGGCACGAGGCACGCATCCCCACCATCGCGACCTCGGTGCCGCGCGGCGCGTACACCTTCGTCACCAAGAAGGTCATGGGCGAGGTCTCCGTCCCGCTCGTCACCACCAACCGCATCAACACCCCGGAGATCGCCGAGCAGTTGCTCGCCGACGGCGCCGCCGACATGGTGTCGCTGGCCCGCCCGCTGCTCGCCGACCCCGACTTCGTCGCGAAGGCGAAGGCCGAGCAGGCCGACGCCATCAACACCTGCGTCGGCTGCAACCAGGCCTGCCTCGACCACACCTTCAACCTGCAGATCACCTCCTGCCTGGTGAACCCGCGCGCCTGCCACGAGACCGAGCTCGTGCTCTCGCCGACCCGCGCCAAGAAGCGCCTCGCCGTCGTCGGCGCAGGGCCCGCGGGACTCGGCTTCGCCGTGTCGGCCGCCGAGCGGGGCCACGACGTCACCCTCTTCGACGCCGCCCCCGAGATCGGCGGACAGCTGAACGTCGCCCGCAAGGTCCCGGGCAAGGAGGAGTTCGACGAGACCCTGCGCTACTTCCGCACCCAGCTCGAACTGCGCGGCGTCGACGTCCGGTTGAACTCCGTCGTCACCGCGGAGGAGCTTGCCGGGGCCGGATACGACGACGTGATCGTCGCCGCCGGTGTCACGCCCCGCATCCCCGATATCCCCGGCATCGACCACCCCAGCGTCGTCGGCTACCTCGACGTGCTGCGCGACGGCGCGCCGGTGGGGGAGCGGGTCGCGATCATCGGCGCCGGCGGCATCGGCTTCGACGTCGCCGAGTTCCTCACCGACGGCGGCGAGAAGGCGAGCCTGGACCCGGCGACGTACTTCCGGCAGTGGGGCGTCGACATGGACTACCGCGAGCGCGGCGGTCTGACGGAGCCCGAGCGGCCCACCCCGCCGCGCACCGTCCACCTGCTCCAGCGCAAGGCGTCCAAGGTCGGCAAGGGCCTCGGCAAGACCACCGGCTGGATCCACCGCACCGAACTGCGCCACCGCGGCGTCGCCATGGTCGCCGGCGTCACCTACGACCTGATCGACGACGCGGGCCTGCACGTCACCGTCGACGGCGAGTCGTCCGTGATCCCCGTCGACACCGTCGTGCTCTGCTCCGGGCAGGAGCCGCGCCGCGACCTGTACGAGGAGCTCGTCGCCGCCGGCGTCACGGCCCACCTCATCGGGGGCGCCGACGTCGCCGCCGAGCTGGACGCCAAGCGCGCCATCAAGCAGGGCACGGAGCTCGCCGCCGCGCTCTGAGAGAGCCTCGCCCGTACGGGGCCGTCCCTAGGATTGCCCCATGTCTCTCCCGCACGCCATCCTCACCGCCCTCCTCGAGAGGCCGTCGTCGGGCCTGGAACTGACCCGCAGGTTCGACAAGTCGATCGGCTACTTCTGGTCGGCCACGCACCAGCAGATCTACCGCGAGCTGGGCAGGCTGGAGCGCGACGGGGCGATCCGCGCGCTGCCCCCGCAGGGGGCCACGCGCGGGCAGAAGAAGGAGTACGAGGTACTGCCGGCGGGCCGCGCCGAACTGGCCCGCTGGACGGCCGAGAGGCAGGACCCGAAGCCGCTGCGCGACACCCTCCTGCTGCGCCTGCGGGCCGCGGCGGTCGTCGGCACGGACGGCATCCAGGACGAGCTGCACCGCCATCTCGACCTGCACCGGCGCCAGTTGGCCGAGTACGAGGAGATCGAACGGCGGGACTTCCCGCCGGACAAGGACGCCGTCGAGGACCGGCTGCGCCATGTCGTGCTGCGCGCGGGCATCGACCTGGAGACCTTCTGGACGCAGTGGCTCGCGCGGGCGATCGAGGAGCTGGAGGCGCCGTGACGGCACGGCGCCTCTGCCCGTCCGCGGGGTCAGGCCGACACTTCCGCGGCTAGCTGATGTTGATGTGCACGTTGAAGCGGATGTTGACCACCGTGACGAAGAAGTTGCCCTGCTTGGTGCGGCGCTCCAGGGTGTCGCCGGTGCTGCCCTTGCCCTTCTGCTCCTTGTTCTCGACGGGCAGGTAGTCGAAGCCGCGGAACACCTTGCCGTCGGCCGCCGCCGCGATCTTGCCCACCCGGCGCCAGTGGCCGCACGGATCGTCGTAGCGGCTCTGGCCGAGCTTCGTGCCGTACGTCATGTTGAGGCCGCCGCCCCCGATGTACTGGGCGCACACCTGCTGGAAGATCCGGACGGCGTGCTCGTCGAAGGCGTTGACACCCTCGATCTGGCCCAGGATCTCCTCCTCGTCCCCGGAGATCTTCGCCTGCCTGGCCGCCTTCTGCGTCGCGTTCTGACGCTCCTGCTGGTCCCCGAGGATGGCCTTCTCGGCGGTGTCGATGCCGGTGTCCTTCTTGCACGCGATGTCGAGCGTGTTCTGCCAGGTCGCGTCGGAGATCCACTCCCGCGCGAAGTCGATGCGGTCGCAGAAGGCCAGCAGCAGGACCTCGGCCTCCTTCTGGCTCTCCGCGTAGACGACGCCCTTGTACTCCTTCGTCATGGCAGTCCCCGTCCTGATGCCGCCGGGGCGGCGCTGTCGGCCCGGGCGGTTGCGGCCCGGTGCTCCCCGGGTGCGCAACGTCTCACCGCGCGGACCGGTCGTCATCAGGTGGCGCCGCCTCAGCTTCACCGCGGCTCCAGGCGTCCTCGCCCGGTTCACCCGCCGAGGGTCGGCTCCTCGGGGTCCCAGTCGTCGGGGAGCGGCTCCGGGGGCACGAGCTGGGTCGCGAGCGGCAGGAACTCCGAGCGCGCCGCCGAGTCCGTGATCGCCGTCATCGCCTGCAGGACGTGCAGGGCGAGCGCGCCGGAGGCCCGGTGGGCGGTGCCCGTGCGCAGGGCGCGCGCCATGTCGACCACGCCGAGCCCGCGCCCGTCCGTCCGCCCGCGGACCGGCAGTTCGCGCCACTCGTCGCTGCCGTGGGGCAGCACGCGCAACGGGCCGTCGAACGTGTTCGGGTCGGGCACCGCGAGGGTGCCGTCGGTCCCGGTGATCTCGAAACGGATGCGGCGCAGCGCGGAGTCGAAGCTGAACGTCGAGGCGACGCGCACCCCGGAGGCGAACCCGATGAGTGAGGCCACATGGGTCGGTACGTCGACGGGGAACACCTGCCCCGCCTTCGGCCCCGACCCGACGACGCGTTCCGCACGCGCGCGTGCCGCCACCGCGGCCACCTGCGCGACCCCGCCGAACAGGGCGACGAGCGAGGTCAGATAGTAGGGGCCGAGGTCGAACAGCGGCCCCGCGCCCGGCTGGTAGAAGAACGCCGGGTCGGGATGCCATGACTCGGGACCGGGGCCCTGGGTCACCGTCGTCGCCGCCACGGGCGCGCCGATGTGCCCGGCCGCCACCGCCCGCAGCGCCGACTGCAGGCCCGCGCCGAGGAAGGTGTCCGGCGCGTTGCCCACACGCAGCCCGCGCTCGGACGCCTCGGCGAGCAGCTTCTCCGCCTCACCCGGCGCGAGCGTGATCGGCTTCTCGCCGTACACGTGCTTGCCGGCCCGCAGCGCGGCCGCGGCCACCTGCGCGTGCGCCGCCGGCACGGTGAGGTTGACAACGATCTCGACCTCGGGAAGGGCGAGCACCATCGCGGGGCCGCCCGCCACGGGTATGCCGTGGGTACGGGCCACCGCGGCGGCCCGCTCCTCGTCGAGGTCGGCGACGGCCACGACCCGCACGTCGGGGAACCCGCGCAACGTACGCAGGTACTGGGCGCTGATGACGCCCGCGCCGATGACGGCGACGCCGACGGGGCCCGCGCCGAGCGGGGCGTGGTTCATGACGCCGCCAGGGAGGCGAGGTGGGCCCGGCTGGCGCCGAGCGCGTCGAAGAGGGCGTCCGCGTCGCCCGCGCAGGAGTCGAACTCGACGATCCGCCAGGCGTCGGGCGCCGCGGCGAGGATGTCCCGCACCGGCATGACGCCACCGCCGACGGCCACGTTCGGGTCCTCCTTGGTGCCGGGCCCGTCCTTGAGGTGCAGGGCGCGGACGCGGTCCCCGAGGCGGCGCAGCAGCGCGGGAACGTCGGCGCCGCCGACCGCCGCCCAGTAGGTGTCGATCTCCAGGAACACGGCGGGGTCGAGGAGTTCGGCCAGCACGTCGACGGCGTGCCGGTCGCCGAAGCGGGGCTCGATCTCCCACCAGTGGTTGTGGTAGCCGATCCGTATGCCGTGCCGTTCCGCCACCGCGGCAAGGGAGTTGAGGCGGTCGGCGATCCGGGCCAGACCGTCGCGCGAGGTGAACTCCTCGGGCGCGATGCCAGCGGGGACGATCGCGTGGTCGGTGCCGAGCGTCGCCACCGCGTCGAGGACGGATTCCGGCTCCGGGCCGAGCAGTTGCACGGCGTGCGTGCCGGAGACCGTGAGACCGAGGTCGTCCAGGAGCTGCCGCAGCCCCTTCGGGTCGCCGAGGACGTCGTACGCCTCCACGGCGCCGTATCCGAGAGCGGCGAGCCGGCGCAGGGTCCCGGCCCGGTCGGCGACGAGCTGATCGCGCACGGAATAGAGCTGAACGCTGAGCGGTCGTGGCATGAGCACGCCCTCCCTGGTCGGCTGGGAGGACGGTAAGTCGGTTCGCCGGGACCGGGCAAGGGCGCGTCGCCGGGAGGGGGAGGGGAGGGGTGCGGGGCAGGAGGAGCGGCGTGAGGCAGGGGGGCGCCGCACGCGACTGCCGCCCACCTTCGTCCCGACAGGTGAGCGGCAGTCGTTCAGGACACCAGGAACTGTGCCCGCGGCCTCGATCGGAGGATCAGAAGCGGCTGACCGCGCCCCGGCGCCGGCGCAGGTACCAGACACCGCCGCCGACCGCGGCCGCGGCCACCAGGCCACCGCCCGTGACGAGCGTGAGCGTGCCCCGGTCCTCCGAACCGCCCCCGAGCCCTCCGCGGACGCCGCGCGAGGGCGCCGTCGTGGAGGAGGACGTCGGCGCCGCGCCGACGGTGACGGTTCTCGGCCCCGCCGAGGAGCCGTCCTTGCAGGCGACGAGCACCGTGTAGGTGCCTGCTCCGACGTTCCGCCACGAAGCGGTGCCGTTCATCAGTTCCGTCTGTTGTCCGCCGGCGAAGCTCGCGTTGGTGCCGCCCATGAGCGAGGCCGTGCCGCCACCGGTACCGCACGCGGTGGTGGTGGCCGTCACGGTGGACCCGGTGGCGGTGACGGTGAGGTCGCCGCCCGCGAACGCCGAAGGGGCGCTCAGGGCCAGCGGCAGCGCGGCGGCGGCGACGGTCACGCCGGCCCGGACACATATCTGAGTGGTACGCATGAGTCTGCCCTCCGGTGACACGGGAGGCGGTACAACCCATGCGCCGCCGAGAGTCGGGGATCGCCCGTGCTACCTGACGAAGAGCCAACGTGGCGGGAGCGGCGGGCGCATGCGGACGGCCGCCGGGCAGGTGACGGAATCCATCGTCCGGCGCACACGTCAGGGCGCGGCCCGTCGTCGGCGACAGGGTCAGCCCGCGGCCGGAACCAGGCCGTCCGCCACCAGCCCCGCGTACACGGCCTGCCCGAGCGCCTGGACGGCGGACTGCGGGCGGACCATGACCGTGAACTCCTTGATCCGGCCCTCCTCGTCGAAGTGCAGCAGGTCGATGCCGTGGACCTCCTTGCCGTTCACGGTGGTACGGAACAGCAGCACGTCCGACGCGGCCTCGGTGTCGTCGACGCTGGTCCGTGCCCGGCCCGCGTACTCACCGACGTACCGGAAGTCCTCGAACGTCCGCAGCAGGACACCGAAGAGCCCGAGGACCGCCGGGCGCCCGTCGAAGGGCGTGAACTTCACCGGGCTGTAGAGGCGGACGTCCGGCGTGAACAGCTCCCCGATCCCGTCGAGGTCACGCTGCTCGACGAGGGCGCGGAAGCGCGCGGCGGTGGGGTGGATCATGGTGCCTCCATAGTCATGAATCTGAGTAGTCACATTGATGACTATGATGGGGGTACGAGGCGGCGCAAGGGAAGGGGAGCCGGGCGATGGCTCTGCGGCACGCGGTGCTCGCGGCACTGCTGGACGGCGAGTACAGCGGCTACCAACTGGCCAAGGGCTTCGACATCGGCGTGGCCAACTTCTGGCACGCCCTGCCCCAGCAGCTCTACGCCGAGTTGGCCAGGCTGGAGGCGGAGGGCTTGGTCGCCGGGCGTGAGGTGGTCCAGGAGGGCCGGCCCAACAAGCGGCTGTTCAGGGTCACCGAGGAGGGCCTCGCCGAGATGGAGCGGTTCGCCGCCCGCGCGGCGAAGCCGTCCTTCATCCGCGACGACCTGCTGGTCAAGGTGCAGGCCGTGGACGGCGTCGCCGCCGCGCCCGTCATCGCGCAGCTCACGGAACGGGCCGCGGTCGCCGACGCGAAGATCGAGGTCCTGGAGGCGTTCTTGGTGCGGCTGCGGGGCGGGGCCGACGAGGAGGAGTTCCTGCGCACCGGCGAGCGTGTCGGCCCCTATCTGACGTGCCTGCGCGGGCTTGCCTTCGAGCGGGAGTCGCGGGACTGGTGCCGGCGTGCGGCGGCCCTGCTGACCGAGCGGACCGCCGCCATGTCTTGAGGGGCGGTGTCTGCAGGGCGCGGTGTTTTCAGCGTACGGCGTGTTCAGGTCACGGTGCGGGTCAGCCGAGCCGGTCGAGGGTCTCGACGACCTGGCGGGTGCCGTCCTCGCGGGCGAGGGTGTCGGCGACGTCCCGGGCGCGGGCGCGCAGGACGGGACTGTGGACGGCCACGGTGATCGCCTGCGCCAGGCTCGGCGCGGTCAGCCGCTGGAAGCGCAACGGGCGGGGTGAGAGTCCCAGGCCGTGCAGGCGGTTGGCCCAGAAGTGCTGATCCAGCTGGACCGGAACGGGGACGGCGGGGGTGCCCGCGCGGAGTCCGGCCGCGGTCGTGCCGGCCCCGGCGTGGTGGATCACGGCGGCCGTCCGGGGGAACAGCCAGGCGTGCGGGACCTCCTGCACGGTGATCACGTCATCGTTCTCGGCGTGCAGCCCGCTCCAGCCGGCCTGGACGATGCCGCGCACCCGGGCCCGGCGCATGGCGTCGACCAGCAGGGAGCTCAGCCGCTCGGACTCGGCGGTGACGAAGCTGCCGAAGCCGGCGAAGACCGGGGGCGGTCCCGCGGCGAGGAAGTCGAGGAGCCGCGGGTCGGGCTTCCACTCGGGCGGCGTTTCGGGCCACCAGTAGCCGCTCACCCGGTGCCCGGCGGGCCAGTCCGTGGGCCGAGGGACGATGTGCGCGCTGAAGCCGTGCAGGACGTGGCGCTCGCGCGGCAGACCGAGCGGTCCGCTGAACCTCCGGCGCGGCAGGCCGAGTTCGCGGCGCAGGG
Organism: Streptomyces sp. NPDC005863; assembly: GCF_042871345.1. Classification (NCBI taxonomy): domain Bacteria; kingdom Bacillati; phylum Actinomycetota; class Actinomycetes; order Kitasatosporales; family Streptomycetaceae; genus Streptomyces; species Streptomyces sp. NPDC005863. Next base: position 144,972 of record NZ_JBIAII010000012.1, read on the forward strand.
CGGTGACGGCGGGGGCGAAGATCCGTTCGCTGCCGAGCCACAGGGCGTGTGCGGCCAGCCGGTTGCCGTGGGTGCCGAAGGTGCGGGCACCGGTGATCATCGGCGGATGGGCGCCGGAAGGATGGACCGGCTGGAGGTAGACCCCGATGCTCTCCAGCCCCAGGGCCTCGCCGAGCGCCGCACACATCGGGTCGGTGACGGTGGAGCTGAGGACGACGTCGGTGCCCGCCCGGACGGCGTCCGCGACCCCGGCGGCCAGTCCGGGCATGAACGCCCTTGCCATCCGCATCAGTTGGGCCAGGGCAACGGGCGGGCTCACCGCCCTGGCGAGGCCCTGGCCGGTCCGCGAGGCCAGCTCCTGCCGCGGGTCGACGGGCAGCGGCCGGAAGCCGAGCCCGTGGGCGGTCACCGCCCGCTCGAAGCGTTCATGGGTGGCCAGGGACACCTCGTGGCCCGCCGAGCGCAGCCGCACGCCCAGTCCCGTGTACGGGGCGACGTCGCCCCAACTCCCCGCGGTCACGATGAGTACGCGCACCGCGTCAGGATGTCAGACGCCGCCCGTGGGCGCAGGACGTCGGGGACGCGGCGTGCCGTCTCCCCGGATGAGGTCCGCCGCCTTCTCCGCGATCATGAGGGTCGCGGCGTTCGTGTTGACCGAGACGATCCGCGGCATGACCGAGGCGTCCACGACCCGCAGACCCCGGATGCCGTGCACGCTCAGGTCCGGCGCCACCACCGCGTCCGGCCCCGTGCCCATCGCGCAGGTGCCCACGGGATGGAAGTACGGGCCCACTGCGGCGGCGAGGTAGTCGCGCAGCCCCGCCTCGGCGGTGACGCCCGGGCCGGGCAGCACCTCACGCGGGGCCCACCGCGCGAACGGGGGCGCGGCCGCGATCTCCCGTGCGGTGGCGATGCCTTGCAGCATGCGCAGGATGTCCGACTCCCGGCCCAGGTAGTTGGGGTCGATGAGCGGCGGGGTGTCCGGGTCGGGCCCGGCAAGCCGCACCGTCCCGCGACTGGCCGGAACGGTGGCCACGGCCAAGGTGAACCCGTTGGCCGGCACCGGCATCGTGGGCGGGTGGTACGGCACGTGGATGCAGAGCAACTGCAGGTCGGGCCCCGAAAGGGCGGCGTCGCTGCGCCAGGACAGGGAGGTCTCGGCGAGGCTGGTCTGCGGCGGGGGAAGGGTGCGGCCGGCCTCGTGGACGACGGGGCAGAGCGGGTGGTCGTGCAGGTTGCGGCCGACCCCGGGCAGGTCGTGCCGGACGGTGACGCCCGCCTCCCGCAGGTCGTCGGCGGGGCCGATGCCGGAGAGCAGCAGGAGCCGGGGCGAGTCGACGGCTCCGCAGCTCACGATGGTCTCCGCCGTCGCACGGACGGTATGCCGGTCACCGTCGCGCTCGAACTCCACGCCGGTGCAGCGGTCCCCGTCGAAGAGCAGGCGCAGGGCGCGGGAGTCGGTCGAGACGGTGAGGTTGCTCCTGCCGGCCCGGACGGGATGGAGGTAGGCGTGCGCGGCGGACTGCCGAGCGCCCCCCGAAATGTTCAAGTCATGCCACCCGACGCCCTCTTGGGCGCTCCCGTTGAAGTCGTCGGTCCGCGTGAACCCGACCGAGGTGGCGGCGTCGACGAAGTCCCGGGAGAGCGGATGACCGCCCTCCTCCGCGCTCGCCGGCAGCAACGGCCCTTCACATCCCCGGTACTTGGGGTCCTTGCCGTGGACCGTCTCCATCCGCTGGAAGTACGGCAACGTCTCGTCGTACCCCCAGCCCGTGCAGCCGAGGGCTGCCCAGTGGTCGAAGTCCTCGCGGTGCCCGCGCAGGTGGATGAGCCCGTTGATGGCACCGGAGCCACCCAGCGTCCGCCCCCGGGGAAAGGCCCGCGCGGTCCCGTCGGCACCGGTCTGCCGGACGGTGGTGTAGCCGTGGTCGACCTCGGACCCCTGCAGCGCGGGCCAGGCCATGGGCACCGAGATCTCCGCCTTGCGGTCCTCCCCACCGGCCTCGATCAGCAGGACCCGGCACTCCGAGTCCTCGGACAACCGAGCAGCCACCACACACCCGGCCGACCCGGCCCCCACGACGACGTAGTCCCACTCACCGAACACATCTGCCCCATCCCTCACGGATTCCACCAACTGGCCCCTTGCGCAAGCCCCTTGAGAAGTTCCGATTCTGACCGAGAGAGACCGGCAAGACCTCAGGAATGCGCAGAAACCACAGAGGGCGGATGAAGACGCGGTGGGCTCCGTGGCAACATCCGAGCATGGACTTCGAGCTCACACCACCGCTGGGCGTCGGCCCGTTGCGGATCGGCATGCCGTGCCCGGCGGCACATCGCGCTCTCGAATCGCTGCGCGACGAGCATGATTCCGCGGGCGACGGACGGGCCGCAGGCCGGCGCTTCTTCCGGGCGAGTGGCCTGATGGTGAGCATCGGCTGCACGCACGACCGGCTCGCGCACGTGGAGTTGGGCCGGCCTTCGGATCCCTCGGATGCCGTACGGTTCCGCGGTATCGATGTCTTCGCACTGCCGGCCCGCACGGTCGTGGACCGCCTGGCCAAGATCACGGCCGTGGGACCCGCCGGCGACGACCCCGCCTCCGTCGTCGCACCGGACCTGCTGCTCGGCTTCTGGCGACCGTTCGAGGCAGACGACGACCCGGACGAGGAGCAGGGCCACTACTTCAACTCCGTGCTCCTGGCTCGCCCCGGCTACTACGACGAGCCCTCGGCCAGCTGAACCGGGGCGCGGCCGCGCACGGTCGACGGTCCCGTCCGGCCCCGATGAGGTGCGGACGCCGGTGACAGAGTTCAGCCCGTCGTGACCGTCCGCTCCGGCGTGTAACCGCCCCACGTTCCGTCCGGGAGCTTGGGGCGGACTTTCACCCGGTGGGGCTCCCCGGGTTTCCTGCCGATGTAGAAGCTGTGTTCCGCCCTGTCCTTCGGCGCCGTGCCGCCGAAGACGAGGGATGTGGCGGTGCGGCCGTCGAGTTGGATCTGGTACTCCGCGACCGCCCCGCCGGTCCGCGGGGGCACCCACGACAAGTCGATGTAGTACGCCCCGCCCTTCTCGTGCGTACCGGCCCGGAAGGCGGTGGGCGCGGTGCCGCGCCCCGAGGCCTTGCCACCCCCGGCCGTGGTGAGGCGGACCCGCGAGCTGGCGGGGGAGAAGTTGTCGGCGGCGTCGCGCGCCTTCACCGTGAAGGTGTAGTCGGTGCCGGGCCGCAACCCGGTGACCAGCGTCGCGGTCTGACCCCCGCCCACACTGTGGACCTTCGAACCGCCCTGATAGATCTCGTACGAGGCCACGCGCCGGTCGTCCAACGACTTCCCCCACGAGAGCATCGCCGAACTGCTCCCCGCGGCCCTGCCCGTCAGGCGCCCTGGCCGTGACGGCGCCTTACGGTCCGCCGCGGCCGCCGCGGGCATCGTGACGGACAACCGCTCGCTGTCCTCGCTGACGTTGCCCTCGGCGTCCCGGGCGCGGACGGTGAACGTGTACGTGGCGTCGGGTTCGAGGCCGACGACGTCCACCATCTGCTCGCCGCCCGCAACCTCCTTCACCCTCTTGGCGTCGCGGTACACCTCGTACCCGGTGACCTCCGTGTCGTCGGTGGCCCGGTTCCACATGACGTGCGCGGTGGTGGAGCTGCCCGCCTGCACGGTGAGCCCGCGCGGGGCCGCCGGGGGATGCGTGTCGCCGGCGTCGTCGCCGCTCCACGCGCAGCCGCCGAGCGCCACCGCCGTCGCGGCGACCGCGGAGAGCAGGGCGAGAGGGGTGGACAGAGGGGGGATCCGTCGCACGGTGCTGCCTTCCACTCGACGGCATTGGTCCGGACCTATTTGACACAGGTGACGGGGGCACATCAAGGGGTCGGGCTGGAGTGCAAGGTTTAGTACGGGGCTTATGGCCGCGTGCGACGTGGGATATGTGGTGCTGACGAGCCGTCAGCCTCCCCCTGAAGACTCCCCCTGCGAAAGGTTCCCCCTCGTGCGCATCAGAACGGTCGCCGTACTCGCCGCGGTCGGCGTCACCCTGCTCGCCCCCGCCTCGTACTCCGCCGCCGCGCAACGGCCCGCGACCGAAGCGAACGCCCCGGGGACGGCGAGCACCCCGGGCGGCGAGGGGACCGTACGAGCGGCCGACCTGCTTGCCGCGACCCGCACCTGCACGGAGATCTCGCACGGCAAGTACCGCACCGACGACGGCAAACGCGCCGTCGTCCCCGTCTGCGGAACGCGCGACACCGTGTTCTGGACGGCGGACATGGACATCGACTGCGACGGCCGGCCGACCACCGCCTGCAACCGCCGCACCGACCCGCTGTTCCTCCACACCACGGCCTTCCAGCAGTCCGACGGCCGGCACCTGGCCGCGGAACACCTGCCCTACGTCGTCGTGCCCGGCCCGAGCCACCGCTGGAACCACACCCGGCACGGCGTCACCGGCGGCACCGTCGCGGCCGTCGTCCACGGTGACAAGGTCCAGTACGCCGTCGTCGGCGACACCGGCCCGGTCGACCTCATCGGCGAGGCGTCGTACGCGACGGCCCAGGCGCTCGGCATCCGTCCCGACCCCCGGTCGGGCGGAACGGCCGCCGACGTCACGTACATCTTCTTCAAGGGTTCCCAGGCCGTCCCGATCGAGAGCCACCGGGCCGCGGTCGACCGGGGCGAGGCGCTGGCCCGGCAGTTCGTACGGGGGGAGCAGGGCGTGTCGTCGCTCGGGTGAGGCGGCCGCGCGGAACCCCGGGTCAGACCTTCCGGTAGGTGTACGCGTCCGTGGCCGCCGCCTCGACCGCGGCGAGGTCCGCGCCGGCCGACGCGGTCACCACCGCCGCCACCGCGCCCTCCACGAACGGAGCGTCCAACAGGCGCGCCCCGGCCGGGAGTTCGTCGCCCTCGGCAAGCAGCGCCTTCACGGTGAGGACGGCGCTGCCGAGGTCGGCGAGGAGGGCGACGCCGGCGCCGCGGTCGACCTGCTCGGCCGCCGCCGAGATGAGCCCCGCGCTCGTGCCGAGGCCGCCGCCGTCCGTCCCGCCGGCCGCCGCCACGGGCGCGGTCGTGCCCCCGCCCGCGAGGCCCGTGGCGAGCGCGGCGACCGCCTCGGCGACGGGGCCGCTGTGCGAGACGAGGACGATGCCGACCAACGGGGCGTCAGCCACGGCCGCGCTCCGGCCCGTTGGCACCCTCCGCCGTCTCGGCACCCTCTGCGGTCTCGGCACCCTCCGCGGTCTCGGCGAGCGCCTCGAAGAGCAGCGCGGCCGACGTCGCGCCCGGGTCCTGGTGGCCGATGCTGCGCTCGCCCAGGTAGCTCGCACGCCCCTTGCGCGCCTGCAGCGGCGTCGTGGCCAGGGCACCGTGCAGCGCGGCCTCGCGCGCCGCGCCGAAGGACTCGCCGAGCGCGTCGAGCGCGGGGACGAGCGCGTCCAGCATCGTCTTGTCCCCGGGCGCGGCGCCGCCGAGCCCGGCCACCGCGTCGACGCCGGCCCGCAGCGCATCGGCGAACTCCGCCTCGCCCACCTCGGCCGCATCGCCCAGCGCCTTGCCGGTGCGGCGCAGCAACGTACCGTAGAGCGGCCCCGACGCACCGCCCACCGTCGAGATCAACTGCCGTCCCGCGAGCGTGAGTACGGCGCCCGGGGTGTCCGGTGCCTCCTTCTCCAGGGCGGCCACGACGGCGGTGAACCCGCGCCGCAGATTGCTGCCGTGGTCGGCGTCGCCGATGGGCGAGTCCAGCTCCGTGAGCCGGTCCGCCTCGCGGTCGACGGCGGCGGCGGTACCCGCCAGCCAGCGGCGGAAGAAGTCGGCGTCGAGCACGGGGGTCTCCTTGCGTAGTGGTGGGTGCGGGGCGGCTGCGGGGTGGCTGCGCTCAGGAACAGACGGCCGTGGTGATGCGGAAGGGCGCTCAGACTCCCCAGCGAAGGCCGGGCGTGCGGACCGGCGCGTCCCACAACCTGAGCAGTTCCTCGTCGACCTGGCAGAGCGTCACGGAGGCGCCGGCCATGTCCAGTGAGGTCACGTAGTTGCCGACGAGGGTGCGGGCGACGGGTACGCCGCGCTCCACGAGGACGCGCTGGACCTCGGCGTTGAATCCGTACAGTTCGAGCAGGGGAGTGGCCCCCATGCCGTTGACGAGCAGCAGGACGGGATTGTGCGGGTCGAGATCCTCCAGTACGGCGTTGACCGCGAAGTCGGCGATCTCGCGCGAGGTCATCATGGGCCGCCGCTCACGCCCCGGCTCCCCGTGAATGCCGACGCCCAACTCAAGCTCACCTGGCGGCAGTTCGAAGGTGGGGCTGCCCTTGGCGGGCGTGCTGCAGGCGCTGAGCGCGACGCCGAAGCTGCGCGCGTTGTCGTTGACCCGCCGGGCGACGGCCTCCACCCGCTCCAGGGGCATGCCCGCGTCGGCGGCGGCGCCCGCGATCTTCTCGACGAAGAGGGTGGCGCCGGTGCCGCGGCGCCCGGCGGTGTAGAGGCTGTCGGTGACCGCCACGTCGTCGTTGACGAGCACCTTGGCCACCTGGATGCCCTCGTCCTCGGCGAGCTCCGCGGCCATGTCGAAGTTGAGCACGTCGCCCGTGTAGTTCTTCACGATGAAGAGCACGCCCGCGCCACTGTCCACGGCGGCGGCCGCCCGTACCATCTGGTCGGGTACGGGCGAGGTGAACACCTCGCCGGGGCAGGCGGCCGACAGCATCCCCGGCCCCACGAACCCGCCGTGCAACGGCTCGTGCCCGGACCCGCCGCCGGAGACGAGGGCGACCTTCCCGTCGACGGGGGCGTCCCTGCGTACGATCACACGGTTCTCGACGTCGATCGTCAGCTCGGGGTGAGCGGCGGCCATCCCGCGCAGCGCGTCGGCGACGACGGTCTCGGCGACATTGATCAGCATCCTCATGGGTGTCTCCTGGGAAGGTGGGCAGACAGGCCCTTCATCGGCGCTTTTCCTGGTCGGAGTGGGTGGGGTCGGTGTGCGGTCCTGGCGGTGTGCGTGCGCTTCGAAGCGGCTTCCGGCGGTACTGTCGCTGACCTGCCGCTGACTTTGCCGACGACCGTCAGGCGGGTCGTCTGCTCGACCGAGTCGCGGCTGGAGTAGTGCTGTCGGGTGCTGTCGGCAGTATCGACCTTGCGGCGGCGAAGGTCACGCACGAGGACCGCGGGGGCGCGTCCGGGCCCCGGATCGGCTCGGCAGCGAACCGGATCATCGGCCAGTTCGGCCCGCGACTCGCGCTTGGGCCCGGACGGCGTGATGCGAAGGAATCCTGCCGCTGGCGCCCGCCGTCAACTCACCCGGTCTCCTTCCCCGTCACTCCCCACCTCCTCGGCCCATCGTCGGCTCCAGGCGTTGAGTGGGTCGAGCGCCCGGACGAGGTCGTCCCCGAGCGGGGTGAGGTGATAGGCGTCGCCGTGCAGGGTGAGCACGCGGGCGCCGGTCAGCTCGCCCAGCCGGGTGCTGAGCACGCTCGACGACATGCGTTCACAACGGCGCTGCAACTCCCGGAATCCTGCCGGGGCTTGGCTCAGTTCCCACAGGATGCGCAGCGTCCAGCGCCGTCCGAGCAGATCGAGTGCGGCCATGACCGGGCGCCCTGAATCGGACCCCCGTACCGATGAGCCCGGCCGAGGCGTTCTGGCGTCCACCACATCCACTCCTTCACGTCCACTCCTTGCGCTTCGACTTTCGAAGCATCATAGTGATGCGAAAATCGAAGCAGGAGGCGCCCATGCCGCGCATCGAACCGCTCACCCCGCCCTACTCCGCACCCATCGACCAGGCACTCCACCGATGGATGCCTCCCGGCGCGCCACACGAGCCGCTCGCACTGTTCCGGGTCCTGCACCGCAACCCGGAACTGGCCTCACGCATGTTCGCGCTGGGGTCCGGCCTGCTGGGCCACGGGCTGCTGCCCGCCGTCGACCGCGAGATCGTCATCGCCCGAGTCACCGCACGCACCGGCTGCGCCTACGAATGGGGCGCACACGCCGCGACCCTCGCTCAGCAGGCCGGACTGAGCCACGAACAGCTCCAAGCGACAACCGACATCGACACCGCAGCGAACACCGCGTGGCCGCCACGCCATGCGGCACTGCTCAACGCCGTCGACGAACTGCACGACACGGCACGGCTCTCCCCACCTGCCTGGGACGCCCTGAGCGCCCACTACGAAGACGCCCAACTCCTGGAGTTCCTGGTCCTGGCCGGCTGGTACCGAACCATCAGCTACCTGGCCAACGGCCTCCTCCTGGACGAAGAGCCATGGGGCACTCCGTTCCCGGCGCAGTGAACTCTTTCGGGCTCCATCGACGGCGCCGCTGTCCCGGTGATCACACGTCATCCAGAATGCCTGCATGGCCACCGGCGATCCGATCAAGTACCTGCAACTCGCTGCCGAGTTGCGCCGCGGAATCCGGGGCGGCGACTGGCCGCCCGGCAGCCGACTGCCGACCGAGGTGCAACTGGCTGCGGCCCACGGCCTGTCGGTCAATACCGTGCGGCGCGCTTTGGAGGTACTGGCCGGCGAGGGGAGTGTCGAGCGGCGCCAGGGTGCGGGGACGTTCGCGCGGTCAGTGCCTCCGCCACCGGGTGCGCGGCGGCGGATCGCGGTCGTGCTGCCTGAACGCGACTGGTACTTCCCTCCTGTGATCGCAGGTATCGAGGCGGCCGCCGCGCATACCCGAACCACGATCGACGTGCACACCACCGGTTATGCGGACCGTGGCTGGGACCGGCTCACCCGTCTTGCCGACCGCCTTGCGGGGGCGGAGGGACTGCTCATCGCGCACCCGGGCCCCGCCGACGCGGCCGACGCCGCGCACACCCGTCTGCTGCGGGAACTCCCCCTGCCGTACGTCCTCCTGGAACGTGCGCCGGCCGGCATCGGTGACCCCAGCGAGCACGTCTCCACCGACCACGCCGGCGGCGTCTACCTCGCCCTCGCGCACCTCGCCGGATTGGGCCACCACGATGTGGCGCTCGTCTGCCGGACTGATGCCGCACCCAGTCGGGGCATTTCCACGGGCTTCACAGAAGGCGCCGCCGCACTCGGACTGCGCGTGACGGCCCGGTTGGACTGGCCGTCGACCACCGACTGCGAGAGTTTCGAGGAGGTCCTTGCCGCCCAGCCTCCGTTCGCAGACGCCGTCCTCGGCGGCGTTATCGGCAGCGGTGCGACCGGACTGATCTGTTTCGGCGACATGGAGGGTTCCGCGCTGCTGGCCGCCGCCCGCCGCGCCGGAGTACGCGTCCCCAAAGACCTCGCCCTGGTCTCCTGCGAGGACCGGCACGCGGCCACTGAGCAGGTGCCGCTCACCTCGGTCGCACCGGAGAAGTTCCGCCTCGGTTCGCTGGGCCTGGAAACCCTGCTGCGCCGCATCGACGAACCGGACGCGGAGCTGCGCCAGGTCTGGCTGCGGCCCCGGCTGACCGTCCGAGCGTCCTGCGGGGCACTGGCCGCCAATCCTTCTTGATTCCTTCCGCCGGGCCACGGAAGCGTTCCGTGCATGCCGACACCGACTCATCGCGTACGTACCACTTTCCGCCTCGGCCTGCTGTCTTCACTGTCTGCGTGGGGGCGGCGCGGCAGGGACCGCTCCTCGCGCGTCTCTCTGCACGGCACGTTGACCACTGCCGTGCTCGCCTCGGACCTCTCCGCCGCTTCCGTGTTCGGAGGGAGAACGAATACGTCGGTCGCCCACCGTTGAGGCTGTACAGCCGGCCCCCGAGCGGTGGGGTGGGAGTCACGCCGGTGGCCCGGGTGGGGTCAGACCGGGGCGTCCCCCAAGTCCCGTACCTTCAGCTGTGTGCCGCCCGCCAGGGCGGATCGGTGGGCGGTCAGGCCGGGCAGGGTGTAGCGGGCCGCCGTCCAGGCGTTGACCGGAGGCGTCTTCCCGGTCAGGCACGCCGAGACGAAGTCGTCCGCGAGGAACTGGTGGGAGCCCTGGTGGCCGTTGGGTTGCCCGGTGAACTCGGCGGGCAGTCGGCCGACGTCGTGGACGGGCGCGAAGCCGCTGCCGAACGCGTCGCGCAGGGACGGGGCGATGGCGGCGAGCGCGGCGTCGTCGAGGCCGGAGGACGGCGCCGTGCGCATCAACTCCTCGATGTCCTCGGCCTTTTCGCGGTCCTGCCACAGCGTGGTCGTGGCCAGCTGTTCGAAGCTGCCCTCGGTGCCGAAGAAGCGGAACCGGGATTCGCGCAGCCGGGACGGATAGCCCACCCGCCGCATCTCGTTGGTGCGGACGACGCCGCCGTCCGCGGTGCGGAAAAGCGCGGTCGCGTTGGAGAAGTCGTTGTCCCAGCGGCTGACCTCACGGTCGAAGACGCCGTCGCCGCGGGTGTCGCGGACGCCCAGGCAGGACACGGAGGTGACATGCGAGCCGGTCACCGCGAGCACTCCGCCGAGGGCGTGGGTCGGGTAGTACATGGGAGGGAAGCTCGCCGTCTCCTTCCAGCGGTCGCCGCCGCTGAAGCGGTACGCGTCGTAGAAGCCGAGGTCCATGTCGTGGACGTAGTCGCCCTCGGCGTAGAAGATCTCGCCGAACGCACCCTCGGCGTGCCGCCCCCGGCAGTACACGGCGGCGGGGCTGTAGTAGCTGGTCTCACCCATCATGTAGGTGAGGCCGGTGCGGCGCACGGCTTCGACGATCGCCTCGATCTCTTCCTCGGAGACGGCCATCGGCACGCACGAGTAGACGTGCTTTCCCGCCTCCAGGGCCTGGACGACGAGGGGGCCGTGGGTCCAGCGCTGGGTGAAGATCGCGACGGCGTCGACGTCGGAGGCGAGCATGTCCTCGAAGGACGGGTGGGTGGTGGTGATCGCGTGCCGGTCCGACTCGCGCACGAGCCGCTCGGGCACGGCCTCCGTGAGGCGGACGTCGTGAACGCCCGGGTGGGCCTGGAAGAGAGGGATGAACGCGCGGGCGAACTGCCCCGCGCCGACGACACCGATGCTGATGGTCACCGTGATGACTCCTACAGGCGGATGCGGGGGATGCGATGGATCCGGCGGATGCGGGGGCCTTCGCGTCAGCTGTTCCTGGCCAGCGCTATTCCTCTAGGTCATGCACCTTGACGCGCATGAGGTGCCGGCCGAAGCCTTCGGGTCCGACGTCGGTGCGGCCGTGCAGCAGGCGCCTGTTGTCCAGCAGCAGGAGTTCGCCCGCCCGCAGGAGGAAGACCGTGGGCAGGTGCCGCGTGTCCAGCGCGCGTTCGAACGCGCGGAGCGCGCCGACGTGTTCGTCGTCCAGGGCATGTCCGGCCCGCTCCACGCCCGCGGTGACCCGCACCGGGCAGTACCGCACGGTGGTGCCCCCGCCGGACATCTCAAGGATCGGGTGGGTCGTGATCGACGGCTCGTCGCTCCCGGGCTCAGGGGGAACAGCGAACGGATAGCAGGGGTCCTGGAGTGCTCGCAGATGGCCGGGGTCGGCGATTTCGGCGGCAACATCCGCCGCGCTCACCAGAACCGTCTGCCCGTCGCCCGCGGGACTCGGGCGGACGCACAGCAGCCCGAGGCAGGCATGCGGGCGTGCCAGCAAGGGGGAGTCGGTGTGGAACGGGTCCGGATCGCGGTAGGGCCTGGCTTCGCTGTCGACCACGTCGTGCACGAGGGAGTCCGGCCTCGGGCCGTTGTAGCTCGGATCGACCCTGCCGACGGCGCCGGCGGCGATGACCAGTGCGGTGGCGTCGAGCGGGAAGTTCTCGATGACCACGGCCAGCGACGCGCGCAGAGCGGTGACGGCCTCGTCCAGGAGCCGGTGCAGTTCGGGGATTTCTTCACGGGCGCGGCGAAGAGCCGCCTGCTGGGTTTGCTCGCTCTTGAGCTCTTCCGGCCGCCAGGTTGCACTGAATTCAGCCAGTGCGGCGGCGGTCGAATCCGTCATGGCGAGTCGAGGTGGCCCTGCCATGGCGTGCATTGCAGCAGACTTTTCGGTCATCGCTCATAGCCAATCGCGTCGTCCGTCATCCATTTGCCGGTGTCACTCGCATAGCGTGAGCTGCACTCGCGCAGGTGATCACTGAATTATCCGCCAACAGGACGGAGGACCGGAAGCACTCCTCGTATCCATACGCCTCAAACCGCAAGGATCACGCCATGCTGTTGACCCCTCACGGGCCGTATTGACCGTGCAGGGGAACGTGCCTAGCCTGTTCGGGCCGTACCCAAAACGCAAACGATCATCGACGTAGCAGATACGGAGTGTCGCACGCATGGGGACTAGCACGGCAACGTTATACGACCGGAGGAAGGCGCTCTCCAGCCTCTCCGAGATCGATCCCGCTTACCCGGTACCCAGGGTTTCCTCGCTGCTCTCCGAGGAGCGCAACAACGAACTCCTCGGATACCTGCAAGCCGAAGCATTCACGCATGTCTTCACGGGAGACGTGGAAAGCGATCCGCAGCAGTTCTTCCGCGTTTTGGACCGAGAGCTCCGCGAGGCGCCGTCCTTTCACCTGTGGGTGGATATCCCGCTCTGCCGGTACCGCTGTCATTTCTGCCAGTTCCCGACACTCGTGACGAGCAGCAGGCCCGAGGTGGCCGACGCGACCGCACGCCGGTGGGTGGACGCCAACATCAAGGAAGCCCGGTCCTGGGTGGAGGCGGTCCCGGCGCTGCGGACCACGCCGGTCGGCGAGTTCTGTCTGTTCGGCGGTACGCCGAGCATCCTGCCTCCGCACGAGATCGAACGCCTGGTGAACTTCTACCGGGAGACGTTCGCCTTCGACGAGCGGACCTCGATGCGGGCGGAGGGAAGCCCGGACTCCCTCACCGAGGAGATCCTGGGGACGCTGCGCGACGCGCGGTTCACCGCGCTCTCCTACGGGATCCAGTCCCTGGACGACCGGCTGCTGGAGGTCGCCAACCGCCGGCACACCGGGGACCAGGCGCTACAGGTCCGGGCGGCGGCAGAACGGCTGGGTTTCACCCGGGTCGACGGCGACCTCGTCTGGGGCCTGCCCGGCCAGACGGTCACCGGATTCCTCGACGACATCGACCGGCTGATCGAAGCCCGGTTCAGCACCATCGTCGCGATCAAACTCCATCTGCAGTCCTTCCACGACGTGGAAGCGGCCATCGGGCATGTGTCCCCGGCCCCGTGGGAGGACCCCCGGGTACGCGAGCAACTGGCGCAGCGCGGGTTCCTGTGGCCGTCACTGGGACAGCAGTTGCAGATGCGGGAGGCAGCCGTCGACCGGCTCGCCGCCGCCGGCTACTACGAGCACCCCACCACCTACTTCCCGCAGCGCGACGTGGGACCGGAACTGTGGCGGTCGTTGAACCTGGACCAGGACAAACAGGTTCCACAGGTGGGCATCGGCCTGGGCGCCTACAGCTGGTGCGGGGATGCGGAGGCGAACGCGGTGGCCGCTCCGGCGAAATATCTCGGCCTGGTCGAGAAGGGCGAGATCCCGCTGGAGAACGTCACGACGGTGAGCGCCGAGCACCGCGAGGTGCGGGCGGTGCAGATGGCGCTGTCCACCTGTCAGCCACTCCTCGAAGAGGTCCATCGCTCCCGCTTCCCCGGCAGCTCTCTCCTGTCCGGCAGGTGGGGTGCGATGTTCGACTCGCTCGCCGACCGCGGGCTGGTGCGGATCGACCGGGGCGACAGCAGCATCACCCTCACCGAAGCGGGCGCCACATTGGTGGAGGCGATCATCAACACGCAGCTGGGCCGGTGACGCCGGGGTGCGCATCGGACTGGTCTCTGGGGACGGAGTGCCGGCCAGCGGCCTGCTGACGATCTTCCGCAACGTGGTCGGCCTCGGCGTCGAGTTGCAGCTGCTCGACATGCCCGTACCCGCTGACCTGGGTTACGCGTGGCGACCCGACAAGCCGGCCTTCTACCCGTACGGGCCGGCGGAGCAGGAGTCGTCCGCGCTGTTGGAGCCGGCCCGGCTGGCGCCTCCCCTCCCCGGGGACCTCGACCGCGCGGCGGCCGAGTGGACCTCCATCCGGACGTCGGTCGCACAGGGAGCGACTCTCGACACCGTCGAACGTGCCCGGCTGCACGAGCGCATCGACCGCCTGACCGACCATTACCGAGACCACCTCTCACAGTGGATGCGCCGGAACCGAGTCGACTGGACCATCGCGGTCAACATGACGCTCTCGGACGCCGTGCCCGTCACCAGGGCCCTGCACGCCGTGGCACGCGACCGCCACCACGAGAAGCGAGCCGGCGGCGTGCTCTTCTGGGACCACGATCTCTTCGGCAGCTGCGCCGACTACGACGAAGGCGTACGCAGGTACCCGGAACGCCCCAACGAATTCACTCCGCTTCCCGCGGCCGGACCCGGTGTGCGGTGGGCGGTGGTGTCCGAGGCGCTCGCGGAGGAGGCGGCGAGTTACCCCGTACCGGAGAGGCCGCGGGTGGTGCCCAACATCCTGCCCCGCGTGCCCACCGGCCAACTGGAGCCACGGCTCCGGCAGTTCCTCGACGGCCTGGGCCTCGACCCGCGGAGGCCGATTCTGCTCAACCCGGTGCGGGTCTTCCGGGTCAAGGGGGTGGAGCTCGCCCTCGAAGTCCTCGCGGCGGCCCGATCGGCCGCCGCCGACCGCGGACTTCCCGCCCCCTACCTGCTCGTGTTCGGCAGCCTGGCGGAGGACCCCGCCTACTGTGACGAGGTGCTGCACACCGCACGGCGCCTCGACCTGCTGCCCGACGTGCGTTTCCTCGACGGTGTCCCGTTGTGCAGCGTCCAGGACAGCACCGGCGCCTGGCGGTTGGACGAGATAGACCTGCTTCGGACAGCCGCGGCGAGTGGTGGTGGCGTCGTCTTCACCCCGAACACCGAAGACGTCGAGACGGTCGGGCTGGGGCCCGCGCTGGCCGCCGTCGCCGGACTGCCCTGCGCCAGCACGAACTACGCCGCCTTCGCACCGACGTACGGAAAGGACTTCTACGTCGTCCCGGTGCACTCCCGCCCCGCCGACATGGCCCGGTCGGGCGTCGAACTGGTGGCAGCCATGCGGGCGAACCGCGTCGGCGAGCCCCACATGGCCGCCAGGTTGCGGCGCAACCGCCGGATCGTCGACCGCCGGTTCCCCACCGGCCCGTGGGCCAAGCTGCTCATGGAACTGGCGGAGGCCACCGGATAGTCGGCCGTTACGTACCATCACTTCGGCCGGCCGGATCGAGACAGCAGAAGGGTACACATATGCGTGGATCCGTCCCGATGCCCGACATCCAGGAGATCACGCTCACCGCGCAGGAGACACGTCCCGCGGACGACGTCATTCGCAGGGTCGTGCGCGAGTACGGCACGAAGGACGAACTCGCCCTCCTGGCAACGCTCGCCGAACACCGGGACACTCTCCCCGTACGGCTGGCGGACACACTGGCCGGTGTCCGGTCCCGGCTGGGCAGCGCGGTCACGGTGGTACGCCGACCCTGCCTGGACGAGAACATCGGCCCGACGCCGTCGCATTGGAGACTGCGCGGACGCACCGCCACGGCCGCCCACGACCTCTGGCTGGCGATGGTGTCGCTACAGGTCGGTGATCCGGTCTGCTGGCAGACCCTGCAAGACGGCAGGCTGTTCAACGACGTACTGCCGATCGCGGGCCAGGAACAGGCGCAGACCGGCCACAGCAGCGCGAACAACCTCGACTTCCACGTCGAGGACGCCTTCGACGACGATCGCTGTGACGTACTGGCACTGCTCTGTCTGCGCAACCAGGACCTGACCGCGACGACCGTCGCCACCGCCGACGGGCTCGCCGAGGTCAGCGCCGATGATCAGGAGCTGCTCCGCCAACCTCGATTCGGCATCCTTCCCGACCCCGAACACCTCAAGGCCGGCGGATCCGTCGATCCGTCTCCGGTGTGGCGCCCGGTGCTCTTCGGCGGCGCGCGGCCGTATCTGAGGGTCGACCCGGCCTACACCACCACCGCGCCGGGGGACCACACGTCCGCGCGCGTGTTCTCGCGGCTGTGCCGCCGACTGGAGGGAGCACTCGCGCCGGTCCGGCTGAAACCCGGCGACCTCTTGCTCATCGACAACTACCGCGCGGTGCACGGCAGGGAGCCGTTCCAGCCCCGCTACGACGGCACCGACCGCTGGCTGCGCAAGCTCACCCTCACCTTCGACCTTCCGCAGTCCACCGGCCGCCGACGGGCCGGGAGCCGGGCGCTCGCTCTGTCATGAGGGCGGCAGTACGAGCGGACACGCGGCCGGCCTCGGCCCGGGTCCCTCCCTGAGAGCAAGAGGCACGAGAGGCTGCTCCTCGCTCACCCGGCCTGCCGCACAGCGCGCTCACGGCACACCGTCTCAGTTGCGTACGACCGAGGACCACGACCGAGGACAGGGATCAAAGCAATGTTCGGCGAGACGACCACACTCGATCTTCCTTCCCTTACCGCATGGGTGGAGTCCCGCCTCGGCAGCCGCCCCCGGGCAGTGCTGTGGCGCTGGGCGCATCTGTCCACGGTCCTCGCCCTGGAACTGGCGGACCGGCGCCGCGTGGTGGTCAAGATCCGCCCGTTCGCCGACCGGCTGACCGGTTGCGGCCAAACCCACCGGCTGATGTGGCTGGCAGGGCTGCCGTGTGCTGAACCACTGGGCGAGCCGGACCGCGTCGGCAACCGGATCGTGACGGTGGAAACGCTGGTGGACGACGGCGCGACGCTCGACGTCGCGCCCCGTTCCTCGGCCCGGTCGGCCGCCGAGCTGGCCCGGTTCGTGTCGGCCGCACCCGCCGTGGACGAGATCGGCAGCCTCGACCCGCCGCCGCCGTGGGTGTGGTGGAACCACGACCAGGGCGCGATCTGGCCGCTTCCCGACGATCAGCCGGAGGACCTCAACCAGCACCCGGGGCCGGACTGGCTCGACGACGCGGCAACGCGGGTACGGAAACGGTTGCGCGAGCACGACCTCGGCGCCCCCGTCATCGGCCACTGCGACTGGGAGGCCCAGAACGTCACGTGGAAGGGCGGCGTGCTGCATGCCGTGCACGACTGGGACAGCGTCGTGGCGCTGCCGGAAATCGTCGTCGCCGGCGCGGCCGCCGCGGTGCACGCCGTCCTGGGCAGTCGTCCCGGCGAGGCGACGATCCCGCACACGGCTCAGTTCATCGAGGCCTACCAGGCGGCCAGGGCACTGCCTTGGACCACTGCCGACCGCGAGGCCGCGTGGGCCGCGGGCACCTGGGTGCACTGCTTCAACGCCAAGAAGGCGACGCTGCGATCCGACGGCGGCCCTGTCGTGGCACGGCTGGCAGGGCGGATCGAGGAGCGTTTGCGTCGCGCGGGCGCTTGAGACATCGACTACGGAAAGCCAGCACGTCGCCGGGGCAAGTGACACTGGAGAGGAATGAAAGATGCGCATAGGGGTCGTATGTGGCGATGGACTGCCCGTGTCCGGGCTGCTCACCAGCCTGCGGTACGCGCTGGATCTCGGTGAACGGTTGGGCGTTGTCGAGTTACCGGTGATCACGGATCTGGGATATTCGTGGAGATTCGACAAGGGTTTCTCTCCGGACGGCCGGGATGAGCCATATCCGGACTGGATGACACCGGCCTGCATGAAACTGCCGGGCAATCCTGAGGAGTGGGGGCGGGACCTGTTGGCCGTACGTGATCGGGTGGCCGGCCTCGACGAACTCAGCGCCCCCGAACGCACCGAGCTGCGGGAGGAGATCGACCGGCTGGCGGCCCCGTACGAGCAGCATTTCCGGGTGAGGCTGGCAGAGGTCGACGTGGTGATCGCAATGAACATGACGCTCACCGACGCGGTGCCGGTGACGTTGGCATTGCTGCGTGTGCTGGACGAGATGTTCGGGGACGGAAAGCGACCCGGGCGCGTCGTGTGGTGGGATCACGACCTGCTCAAGGAGTACGCGCGAACCACGGACGGAAAGCGCCTCTACCCGGTCTTTCCGAATGAGCTGACCCCACTGCCGGGGGCGAACAGCTATACCTGCTGGGCAACGCTGACACCGGCACAATTGGCCGAGGCGGCCGACTACCCGACTGACGCGGTACCGATTCTCCTGCCTCCCATGGTGCCGTTGTCGATACCGGACGGGGAATTGAGAGCGGATCAGCTCGAGTTCCTGGCAGAGCACGGCGTCGAGGAGGACCAGCCGGTTCTGGTCGTCCCGAAGCGCGTGGTTCCCGAAAAGGGCGTCGCGCTGGCGTTGCGCCTGCACGCGGCGACGATCGCGGAGGCGCGCAGACGCGGGGAGCCCATACCGGTCATGGTGGTGTTCGGCAGCCTCGCGGAGGAACGGGAACACGCTCAGGACATGCTTGACCTGGCGGACAGCCTCGGACTGAAAGACCTGGTGATCTGGGCCGACGGCGTGCCGCTCAGCACCTATCGCGACGCGCTGGGCCCGCATCTGGATGAGCTCGACCTGCTGCACATCGCGCGGAAAAGGTGGGGCGGGGTCGTCTATACGCCCAACGTCCCCGGGGTCGAGGCCGCGAGCATGCCGCCGGCGTTCGCCGCCGTGGCCGGATTGCCGTGTGCGGTAAGCCCGTTCAAGATTTTCGAGGCCGTCTACCCCGGGTACTCGGCGGTGATGGTCGGCGCGTCGGCCGACGAACTCGGGCAGGCGGCCGGTGAACTTCTCGATATGCTGGCGGCCGTACGAAAAGCCGACCCCGTCGTCCAGCAGAAACTCGCGAAGAACCGCGACATCGCTTTGCGGACCTTCGGGGGAAGTCACTGGCGGGCATTCTGGCAGGAATTGGCCGAAGTCTTTCAGTAACATGCCGCCGGTCCGGTCGAGCCCTGCACCTCGTCCGCACCACCCTCGTGATCCGGGCCGCCCTGCACGCGGGCGGGACGGCGGCCCAACGGCCCGGGGCTTGCTCCGGACCGTCCACGGCGCAGGAAGGCAGGCGCCCGCGAGAGCCCGCGGGCGCCTGGAATCCCTCTACCTGCATCGTCGGAAGTGGAAGAAGCAAATGACCGCGAGGCTCACCAAGAAGGCTCCGAGGAGCACCTTCGTCGGCGCATGGGTGGAGACGATGAGTCCCATCGACGGCATGGCATCACTCCCCGTGTCGACGTCGCCCTCAGGCGCGGCCGCGGCACACGAGTTCCCCCGCGCGTCCGTTCGGCACAAGCCGGAAACCGGTTCCTAGGACCGTCGGTGAGCAGCCGACACGTGACGTGTCGTGCCGTCCGGGTCCGGGTCCACCCGTTGGATGCGGGCGCGTTGGACGACCTTCGGTCCCACCTCCGCGGCCTTGCGGACCAGCGCGCGCCCGTCCCAGGTCGTGGGCCAGCCCTCCCACAGCCGAAGCTTGCCGTCGACGAAGACCGCGGTGATCTGGTCCCGGTCGGCCAGCCTGACCAGTTCCCACGACAGGTCGTACGACGGGGTGAGTTCGGGCACCTGGAGGTCGACGAGCAGGAAGTCCGCGGCCTTGCCTGCCGCGATCTCGCCCGTCACCTTGCCGAGCCCGACGGCGTCGGCGCTCAGGCCGGTGGCGTGGGCGACCCAGCCGCGGCCGGCGCCGCACACGGAGTCGCCGGACAGCAGGCCGTAGGTCAGGCGCTGGGCGCTCTCCGCGGCGTCGATCAGCCGGAAGCCGTTGCCACGGGTGCCGTCGGTGCCCATGCCGAAGCGGATGCCCATGGTCTGCCACATCAGCGCGTGTGCGACGGCGTTGCCCTTCCAGGCACTGGCCACCGGGTTGTAGCTGACCGCGGCGCCCGTGTCGGCGAGCATGCGCATCTCGTCGGGGGTGAGCAGGGTGGCGTGGGCGCCGAGTGTGTGCGCGTTGAGGGCGCCGACGTGGTGCAGGTAGGAGAGCGGCCGGCGCCCCACGCTCTTGAGCGAGCGTTCGACGGAGGCCAAGTGCTCGTTGACGTGGACCTGGAAGACCGCGTCGGCGTCCGCGCACAGGTCGGCGGTCCTCTTCAGCACCTCCGCCGTGGCGTCCTCCGGGACGGGTATCGCCAGCGAGGGGTGGATCAGCCGGGAGTTCTGGAAGCGCTCCAGATGTTCCTTGCCGCCCTTGCCGTCGGAGACGACCTTGGACAGCACGCAGCGCAGCCCGGCCTCCTCCGCGGCCTTGGCGATGACGCCCACGTCGATGGGTGCGCGCGTGCCCGCGTCGGCAGCGGTCGTGAATCCGCCGCGCAGCGCCTCCAGGGCCGCGAGCTTCGCCGAGAGGTGCGCGGTCTCCTCGTCCAGGGCGTGTTCCAGCGGTTCCCACACGGTCTTGAAGATCTCCGAAGGCTGCCCGAACGCCTGCGCCTTGCCGAAGCTCTGCGTCAGATGGTGGTGGGCGTCCACGAAGCCCGGCATGAGCAGGTGGCCCTTCAGCCGCACCGTGCGGGCGTCCCGGTGTTCCTGGGTGAGCTTGCGGACCGGGCCGACGGCCCGGAAGGTGCCGTCCTCGACGAGCACCGCGCGGTCCCTGACCGGCCCTTCGGGCAACAGGACCACGTCCGGTACGAGCAGCAGCCGCTTCCCGTGGAAGTCCTTGGGGCCAAAGCCGTCGTCGTGGCCGTCGTCGCGGCCCGCGGCGGCCGTGGGTGCGGCCGCCTCCGCGGGCGTGGCCCCGGCACCGGCGGCGCCCAGCAGGCCGCCGGTCCCGACGAGCCCGGCCCCCACGACGAAGCGCCGGCGCCCCACGCCACGTGCCCCGCCGTTCTCGCCGCCCGCCTCCGGCGGCACAGCCCGCACCGCGTCCGCGGTGTGCGCGGCCTCTTGGCCGACGTCGTGCCCGCCGTAGCCGTAGCCGTAGCCGTAGCCGTCGCTCTTGCCCTCGCCCGATGACCCGTCCTGCCACGCCTGCTGCACCACAGCACGCTCCTTCGCGTTCGCACAGGGAAGGCTCGACCGCGCGGGGCGGCCGAGCCGGGGGCGCTGACCCTAAGCGAGTCCGGAGGGCGGAACAAGGGTTTCGACAGACGGAAGTGGAGGGTGAGGTTCGAGGGGAGGGCGTGGGCGGGATCCCGCACACCGGGCCCGTCGGGACCGCTGGGTGGCGCAACTCGTCAGCGCCCCGCACTGCACCGCACGTCAGGGGCGTCGTAGCAGGTCAGGGTAGGTGGCGTAACGTGCCGGAAACCTCGGCGCCTTAAGTTTGCGGGTGGCGTGCGGGCCGGGTCTGTTCGTGGCTGAGCGGTGGACGAGGTGCGCGGCGGTCGGTCCCGTTGCCGTCCATCCGGACCCGTTCGGCGAGCGCCGCGTGGGCGCGGCCGCCTCCGAATCGACCCACCGAGCAAAGGGGTACGTGAGGGCGCCCCATCAGGCCTCGCCGGGCTCGCCCCCCGTACCCGTACCCGTACCTGAACCCGCACCCGTATCCCTTTCCGTATCCGCCCCGACGTGCAGCGGAGGTCCCATGAACACCTCGCCCACCGACCCGCCCCCGCTCGCCGGCGCGGGGCCGGCCGCCGCACCCGGTACGTGCGGTCCGGCACCGGAAGGGCGCAGGCGCACACGGGCGGACCGGGCGCGGCAGGTCGCCGAGGTGCTGCGCCGGCAGATCGCCTCCGGTGCGTTCGACTCGGACGTCCTGCCCGACGAGCGGGTGCTGATCGCCGACTTCGCGGTGTCGCGCAACACCGTCCGCGAGGCGCTGGGCGTGCTGCGCGACGAAGGCGTGGTCGAGAGGCGTCAGGGCGTGGGCACGGTGATCGTGCGGCGCCCGTACGAACACACCTTGGAGCGGCTGACCGGCCTCGCCGAAACGCTGGGCACGCACGGTGAGGTGGTCAATCAGGTGCGGGTCGCGGACGTGGTGCGTCCACCCGGTGAGGTGGCGCGCAAGCTGCGTGTCCCCGAGGGCGGGCGCGTGGTCTACATCGAACGGCTCCGGCTCCTGGACGGCGTACCGCTGTCCCTCGACCTGACCTACCTGGCCGCGGACATCGGGGAGCCGCTGCTGACCGCGGACCTGGCCGGCCGGGACCTGTTCGGACTCATCGAGCAGTCCACGGGCGAGCCCCTCGGCTCGGCGAGCGTCACCGTGCACGCGGTGGGCGGTGATCCGCACACGTGCGCGCTGCTCGACATCCCACCGGGCTCGGCGCTGTTCACCGTGGAACGGCTGAGCAGAATGCCCGACGGGCGCCCGGTGGACCTGGAGTTCCTGCGGATCCGCGGCGACCGCCTGGCGTTCCACGCGGAACTCGTGCGCGCGACGGACGGAGGTGAACGGTGAAACCTGGGTTCAGGACCAAGGACGGGTCGTCGACATGCGGACCCCCTGTACGTGAAGACCGAAATCCGCAAGCCCACCAGCATCCCCGAAACCCTCAACACACCGAAGGCCCAGGACCATTGACGGTCGTCGTGATGTGTCTGTGCGTCACCCTCGTGGTGGGCATGGTCTCCGCGGTGAACCTCGCCATCCCCGCCCTGTCGCGCAGCCCGCTGCGTCCCTCGGCGGAGTCGGTGATGTGGGTGGTCGACGGTTACGTGGTGGTCTTCGCCTGTCTGCTGATCCCGGGCGGCGCGCTCGCCGACCGCCTCGGCCGCAAACGCGTACTGGCCGCGGGCATGGGCCTGTTCACCGCCGGATGTGCGCTCTGCGCCGTGGCGCCGGGGATCGGCACGGTGATCGCGGGCCGGATCGTCAGCGGCGCAGGAGCCGCAGCGGTGCTGCCGACGACCCTTGCGCTGATGGTGGGCGGCGCGCCTGCGCACCGTCGGCCACGACTCGTGGCGGTGTGGGCGTCGATGACGGGTCTGGCGGCAGTGCTGGGCAACGTCGGTGGTGGCGCGGCGCTGCAAATCGGTTCGTGGCGTGCGCTGTTCTGGTGCGTGGTGCCGTTGTCGCTGGTGGCACTCGCGCTGGTGGTGGCGTTCGCTCCGGCGCCGCCACGGCTCGACCGGCCGGTGTCGGCGGTGTCCGCGGGGCTGCTGACGGTCGGCTTCCTCGCGCTCCTGTCGGGCATCGTCTCCGGGCCGCAGGCCGGCTGGTGCAGCGTGCGCGTGCTGGGCGGGTTCGGCGCGGCGGCGGTGTTGCTGGCGGGCTGGGTCTGCTGGGAGTTGCGGCGTGAACACCCGATGCTGGACCCGCGGTTGTTCACGGTCCCGGCGGTGCGGGCGGGTGCCGTCGGCATGGCGCTTGTGTTCGTCGGGATGTTCGGCCTGTTCTACGTCAACGGGCAGTATCTGCAGTACGCCAAGGGCTACTCGCCGCTCGGGGCGGGGGTGCGGTTGCTGCCGATGGCGGGAGCCTTGCTGCTCGCGCCGCGCTGCGCGGTCGCGCTCGAACGGCGCACCGGCCCGCGGGCCACCCTCGGGGCGGGGCTCACGGTGCTGGCGGCCGGTCTGGGCACGGTGTCGCTGGTCGGCCCGAGCACCCCGTACTCCTTGTACGCGCTCGGGGCGACGCTCACCGCGGCCGGGTGCGGCCTGGCCACGCCGCTGCTGTCGCACGGCATGATGTCCGCGCTGCCCCCGCACCGGGCCGGGGTGGGCTCGGGGTTGCAGAGCCTGGCGCGGGAGTTGGGCAGTGCGCTGGGCGTGGCGGTCAGTGGCAGCGTGGTGGCCGGCGTGTTCACCGCGGGCCTCCCGGAGGTGCTGCGGGGCGGGCCCGGTGTGCCGACCACCGTTCCCGCCGCCGAACAGCGCCTGATGGAGCAGGGGTTGAGCGCGCCGGGCCTGCGGCACGCCGTCCTCACGGACTTCACCACCGCCCTGGACACGTCGATGCGGGTGCTCGCCGTTCTGGTGGTGGCGGTGGGCGCGCTGGTGGTCGCCTGGTACCCGCGCCGCGGGGCCCGGACGGAGGGTCGGCGGGGCGGGTGAGGTGACGGTGGCGTGGCGGTGGCGGTGACGGAAGGGTCCCGTACGGCGCCCACCCCCGAGCCCCCCCCGCTCCTACCGGGGAGGAGCCTGGAAGCCGCCGATCTGCTGTTCCAGCAGCTCCGCCAGCCGCAACGGCGTGCGGTCCTCGTGCATCGGGCCGATGAGCTGCACTCCCACCGGGAGCCCCGCCGGGGACGGGCCCGTCGGAACCGCGGTGGCGGGGAGGCCCGGCATGGTCGCAAGACCGGCCCAGGCCAGTTGGTCGAAGTACGGGTACTCGGCACCGTCGATGTCGATCCGGCGCCCCAGGAGATCGGGGTCGTGGTCGTGCGGGAACGCGGGGGTCGGCGTGACGGGACACACCACCGCGTCGAACTCCGCGAACAGCTGCCGCCAGCCGTGGCGGTGGGCCTCGCGGAGGGCGTTCGCCTCCATCCAGTCGCGGTGGCTGAACACCATGCCGCGCAGCCGCGACGCGGTGAGACTGTGGTCGTCGGGGCTCAATTCACTTACGTACGCGCGTAGTTGCTCGTACGTCTCCAAGGGGAAGCGGGCCGTGGAGCCGGAGAACAGCAGATGCATGTAGAGCGTCGCGGCCTCGGTGAGGTCGGGGAGGAGCGGGCTGTGCCACTCGACCCGGGCGCCGCCCTCGGCGAGGCCGTCGGCCACCCTGCGCACGCCCGCCCGTACCGCGGACCCGGAGGGAAGCAGCGGGTGGTCGTCGAGGACCAGGACCCTGAAGTCGCTGAGCCGCTCGTGGCGCGCGGGCGGCAGCGCCACGGTGTGGGAGAGGCCGAGGGTGAGCGGGTCCGGTCCGGCCATGACGTCGAGCAGGAGCGAGAGGTCGCGCGCGCTGCGCGCCATCGGGCCGACGACGGCGAGGTCCGGCTCGGGCGGCAGGGTGGGCGTGGCCGGCGGGACCATGCCGCGGATCGCCGCCAGTCCGAGCGTCGGCTTGTGGGAGTAGACGCCACAGAAACTGGCGGGGGTACGCAACGATCCGGCGAGGTCGGAGCCGAGGGAGAGCGCACCGAATCCGGCGGCGAGGGCCGCGGCGGAGCCGCCTGAGGATCCGCCCGATGTGCGGGTGTGGTCCCAGGGGTTGTTGGTGGTGCCGTAGATCTCGTTGAAGCTCTGGATGTCCTGCAGCCCCAGCGGGACGTTGGTCTTGCCGAGCACGACCGCGCCCGCGGCCTTGACGCGTGACACCTGGACCGCGTCCTCGGCCGGCATGTGGTCCCGGTGCTGCGGCATGCCCCAGGTCGTGGGAAGCCCCGCGACGTCGTACGACTCCTTGACCGTCATCGGGAGGCCGAGCAGCGGCCGGTCCTCGCCGCGGGCCCGTGCCCGGTCGGCGGCGTGTGCGGCCTCCCGCGCACGGTCGAAGTCCGGCACGCAGACGGAGTTGATCTCTTTGTCGTCCCGTTCGATACGGGCGATCGCCTCGTCGGTCAGCTCTACCGAGGTCACGTCACCGGCGCGCAGCGCGGCCATGAGTTCCTCGGCCGTCGAAAGGTTCGAGTCCATGCACGCGAACGTACCGACCCCTCGGAGAGGGCACCAAATGTCGCTTTCCACAACAGGCTGGGGCCGTGAACCGGACGTGGAGCGGCGCGCTACCCCCGGACCGGCCGGTGGCTGAGGCAAGGGGCGTGTCCGACGGGAGAGGCAACCCGTCGGACACGCCCCCGGGGCGGGCAGGGTCGGGCCCGGCCGTCAGACGTTCAGACGCCGCTGGTCAGCGGACCCTGGTCCAGGTGTGCCACTTGCTGGAGTAGAACTCCGACCGCCACACCTGGGAGCTGCCGACCTTGACGTCGATGGCCCGCCGGGTGCCGTTGTGGCTCCACCCCCAGTCGTAAGTGTCGTCGGCACGACCCGAGTTCGGCATCTCCACCCACTTGCCGGCGTTCTTCCAGTCGTGCCAGATGTGGCGGTTGCCGGTCACGCCGAACACTTCGTCGACCGTGCCGTTGCCGTCCCAGTCGGCGGCCTGGGCGTGGGAGCCGCACTTGAGGTAGCCGACGTGGCCCCACGGCGACGTCACCCTGCAGTCCCGCGCTCCGGTCACTCCGGCCTGCCCGGCCGTTCCGACCTGGATGGTGCTGAACACCGGCTGCTTTGCTGGCGAGTTGTCCCCGGTCGGAGCGGCACTGGCGGGCTGAGCGGCCAGCAACAGCCCCACGGCAACTGACACGCCCGCTGCCGCGAGCCCTGCGTTCGGGATGGTGCGCATGTGTTTCCCCCTGTGCGTAGATGAGCTGTGCGGTCGAGGCAGGACGCTACGGGGGCCGGGAACATTCACGCGTCAACCGGTGGTTTGACCTGTGGCCCCAACCAGCGCATCAGCGGGCAAATCTGACTACCGCCCAGGTTTACCAGGGGACCAACCGTGCGCGGGATGCCAGGAATTGCACGCGGCACTAGCTTTTCATTGACCACGATTGCCGCCTCGGGCAGCCATGGTGCGCCTGAGCGCGAAAGACCCGGTGCGCGGTGGGGTTCAGCGTTGGCGTGCGGGGCGTACGACGATTTCGTTGATGTCGACCTCGGGCGGCTGCGCGAGGGCGTATGAGACGGCGGAGGCGATCGCGTCGGGGCTGATCGCATGGGCGCGGTAGCCGCGCATGGCCTCGGCGGCGGCCGGGTCGGTGATGGAGTCGGCGAGCGCGGAGTCGACGACGCCGGGCGAGACGGTCGTCACCCGGATCGAGGGGTCGGACTCCTGGCGCAGGCCCTCCGTGATCGCCCAGGCGGCGTACTTGGTGGCGCAGTAGACGGACCCCGTGGGCACCACCTCGTGGGCGCCGATGCTCGCGACGGTCACGAAGTGTCCCGAGCCCTGCGCGGAGAACACGGGCAGCGCGGCGGCGATGCCGTGCAGCAGACCGCGCACGTTCACGTCGATCATCCGGTCCCACTCGTCGACGAGGAGGGAGTCGAGGCGGGACAGCGGCATGACGCCGGCGTTGTTGACGAGGACGTCGACGCGGCCGTGGCGGTCGCGGGCCTCCCGTACGAAGGCCGCCGTGTCCGCGCGGTCCGTCACGTCCAGCCGCGCCGGCTGCAGGAGGCCTCCGGAGCGGCGGGCGGCCTCGGTGGTGCGCTCAGCCAGCGCCTCCAGCCGGTCGGTGCGCCGGGCGCCGGCCACCACCACGTGCCCCTGCGCCGCCAGGTGTGCGGCGACGGCCTCTCCGATGCCGCTGCTCGCGCCGGTGACGAGGACGACCTTGCGGGAGGGGGCGGGCTCGACGGGGTCGGGTTGCCGCGTGATCAGGCCGTGTGGGGTCGTGCCCTGTGTGGTCGTGTCGGGTGAGGTCACGCCGTGTGGGGCCGTGTCGGGTGAGGTGACGCCGTGTGTGGTCATGCGTCGAGGCTGGCCCCGCCGGGGCGTCGGGGGGAGAGGTGAGGTCCTCCTGGGTGCGGCGCACCCAGGCAGAGCGGCCGGGGCGCGTCCTACCCTGGCGCCATGCCAAGCACCGAACTCGGCGCCTACCTCAGCGCCCGGCGCGCCCGCGTCACTCCGGCCGACGTGAACCTTCCCGTCACCGGGCACCGACGGGTGCCGGGCCTGCGGCGCGAGGAGGTCGCCCTGCTGGCCGGGGTCAGTGCCGACTACTACGTACGTCTGGAGCAGGGCCGGGAACGGACGCCCTCCGCCCAGGTGCTCGACGCGCTGGCGGCGGCCCTGCGCCTGGACGAGGACGGCCGTCACCATCTGTTCCGGCTCGCGGGACTCGGTCCCCGCGCGAGGTCCGCGACCGCGCCCGACCGGGTCGAGCCGAGCCTGCTGGCGCTCATGGACGCCTGGCCGCACAATCCGGCGATCGTCTACAACCGTGCGTACGACGTCCTGGCGTCCAACGCCATCGCCGACGCGCTCTTCCATGGCTGGACCCACTCGCACAACCTCATGCACGTCGTCTTCACCGACCCGGCGGCCCGCACCTTCTACCGCGACTGGCACGACGTCGCGCGCAACTCCGTGGCCGGCTTCCGGCTCGGTCTCGGCGTTGCGCCGAACGATCCTCGGATACGTCAGGTTCTCGGCGAACTCCTGGACACCAGCCCCGAGTTCGTCGAACTGTGGAAGCACCACGACGCCCGCGGCAAGGCGCTGGAACGCAAGTCCTTCGAGCACCGCGACGTCGGCCCGCTGACACTGACCATGCAGACCTTCGACGTGCGCTCGGCCCCGGGGCAGGAACTGGTCGTCCACCACGCGGACCCGGGCTCCCCCAGCGGCGAGGCGCTCGCGCTGCTCGGCTCACTGGCGGCGACGGCGACGGCGACGGCCCGGCGCGGCGGGAAGGCCGAGGGCTGATCGCTGGGGGGGGCGGTGAGCTTGGGACAGGGGCCGGCTGAACGGGCTCCGGGGAGGCGCGCGCCCCGTGTCGCCGTGTCGCCGGGTCGTGGCAGGTCGGGGTCGGTCCGGCGGGCTAGGATCGCGGCGTGATGACGGCCTGGTCTCCCTCCGGTGCCCGGCGGAACCGCTCGGTGGCGGTGCTGTGGCGGGTGGTGGGGCTGGGGTTCTTTCTCTTCGGTCTGGTGTTCGTGCATGTGGCCAGCCCAGAGACGACGAGTCGTCACCTCACCGGGTTCGGCGGTGTCGGCATGCCGGGGGCCGGTGCGGTGGTACGCGTTGCCTCATCGGATGGCCCGGCTGCCGATGCCCCCGTTTGGGCCGGGGCGCCCGGAGGCTCGCGTCATGACCACCGTCAGCAGCACACCGTCGAGGAGTGCGCGCTGGGCCAGCCTCCGCAGGGGCCCGACGTGGACCTGCCGTGCCTCTCGCCGCTGGGTTCACGGTGGCGGCCCGGCACGCCGGCCTCGACGCACGCCGCCCACCGGATCGCGGGCCGGGACTTCGTGGTCCCGATAGCGCACGCGGCCGACTCCACGATTCTGCGCATCTAGGCCGAGGGGTTCTCCGAACCGGTCCGCGTCTCACCGACGACTGCCGCCAGCGCCTTACGCCAGCGCCGCACGCCAGCGCCTTACGTCAGCGCCTTCCGTCGATGCCTTGCGTCGGCGCTTTCTGTCAACGCACTCCGTCGGCGCCTTTCGTCGTGCGTTCACGGCAGGCTCCGGCCGCTCGTCGTGCCGGGACATGCGTGCCGTGGACCTTCCGCCCCCGCCTTCTCCCGACGCGCCCACCTCTCTGGCGCGTCCACGTCCACCCGCTGAACGAGAGCGAGTAGCCCAGCATGCACCCCCACCCCCCGATCAGGTCCCACCCCTCGATCACGCCCCACCCTCCGATCACGCCCCACCCCTCGATCACGTACGAACCCAACCCAGCCACCGCCACCCTCCCCGGCCTCGTCGGAAACACCCCCGTCCTGCACGTCTCGCGGCCCTTCGCCCCGCCCGGCCGCGGTTTCTGGGCCAAGCTGGAGGGGTTCAACCCCGGCGGCATCAAGGACCGAGCCGGACTCCACATGGTCGAACGGGCCAGGGCACGGGGCGCGTTGCGGCCCGGAGCCCGCATCGTCGAGTCCACCAGCGGCACCCTCGGCCTCGGTCTCGCCCTGGCCGGAACCGTCCACGGGCACCCGGTCACCCTCGTCACCGACCCCGGACTCGAACCGTCCATGACCCGACTGCTCACCGCGTACGGCGTGCGTGTCGACACCGTTCCCGAGCCCCACCCCGTGGGCGGCTGGCAGCAGGCCCGCCGCGACCGCGTCGCCGAACTCCTCGCGGAACACCCGGATGCGTGGTCTCCCGACCAGTACGGCAACCCCGACAACGTCACTGCGTACACCCCTCTCGCCCTCGAACTCGCCGCCCAACTGGGCCATATCGACGTCCTGGTCTGCAGCGTCGGCACCGGCGGGCACTCCGCGGGCATCTTCCGCGTCCTGCGGCAACTCTGCCCCGGACTGCGGCTGGTCGCCGTGGACACCGTCGGCTCGACCATCTTCGGGCAGCCCGCCCGGCCCCGGATCATGCGCGGTCTGGGCTCCAGCATCTACCCGCGCAACGTCGCCTACGACGACTTCGGCGAGGTGCACTGGGTCGCCCCCGCCGAATCCGTGTGGGCCTGCCGCCAGTTGGCGACCTCCCACCACGCGACCGGCGGCTGGAGCGTCGGGGCGGTCGCGCTGGTGGCGGGCTGGCTCGCGCGGACGCTCCCACAGGATGCGCGGATCGTCGCGGTCTTCCCCGACGGCCCCCAGCGCTATCTGGAGACGGTGTACGACGACGCGTACTGCGCCGAGCGCGGTCTGCTGGGCCACGCGCCGGCCCCCGAACCCGACGTACTCGACCGGCCGGACGAAAGGGAGGTCACCCGCTGGACGCGTTGCGCCACTGTGCACGATCCGGCGCCCGTGCGGCCGCAACAGGCC
Source organism: Streptomyces sp. NPDC005863 (assembly GCF_042871345.1). Lineage (NCBI taxonomy): Bacteria > Bacillati > Actinomycetota > Actinomycetes > Kitasatosporales > Streptomycetaceae > Streptomyces > Streptomyces sp. NPDC005863. The sequence goes on from NZ_JBIAII010000012.1 coordinate 175,056, forward strand.
AGCGGTGCGGCCTCGTTGGCGGAGGGTGGCGGAATCCGATGAAGCCGATGAATCCGATGAAGTCGGCGAAGGTGGCGAGGACCAGCCGGACCACCCTCGCGCAATACCGCTCCTACGACCGCAGCATCCAACTGCTCCTGGCCAACCAGTTCACCATCAACCTCGGCTTCTACATGCTGATGCCGTATCTCGCCCAGCACCTCTCCGGCACGCTCGGTCTCGCCGGCTGGCTGGTCGGACTCGTGCTCGGCGTACGGAACTTCAGCCAGCAGGGCATGTTCCTCGTCGGCGGCACCCTCGCCGACCGGCTCGGCTACAAGCCGCTGATCGTCGCCGGGTGCGTCCTGCGCACCGTCGGCTTCGCCACGCTCGGGCTCGTCGACTCGGTGCCGGCGCTGCTCGTCGCCTCGGCGGCCACCGGTTTTGCGGGGGCCCTGTTCAACCCGGCGGTGCGGGCGTATCTCGCCGCCGACGCGGGGGAGCGCCGCGTCGAGGCCTTCGCCTTGTTCAACGTCTTCTACCAAGCCGGCATCCTGCTGGGCCCGTTGGTGGGGATGCTGCTCACCGGGGTCGACTTCCGGGTGACCTGTCTCGCCTCCGCCGCCGTCTTCGCGCTGCTCAGCGTGGTGCAGATCCGAGCCCTCCCCGCGCGCAGGGGGAACGACGCGGTGGACCGGGCGCCGGGCTGCCCCGGCGCCGGCGTCCTAGCCCAGTGGCGTGGCATCGTACGCAACCGCGCCTTCCTGCTCTTCTCGTCCGCGATGATCGGCTCGTACGTCCTCACCTTCCAGGTCTATCTGGCTCTGCCCCTGGAGGTACGACGGGTGGGCGGCGACGGGGAGTTCGGTACGGTCGCGGTGGCGCTGCTCTTCGCGATGTCCGGACTCGCCACCATCCTCGGGCAGACCCGAGTGACGGCCTGGTGCAAGGAACGGATGGCGCCCGGACAGGCCCTCGCCTGGGGCCTGTTGAGCATGGGAACCGCCTTCGTACCGCTGCTCGCGGTGACCGCGGTGCCGGAGCCCGGCGGGGGAGCGGGGCGGTGGTTGTACGCCGCGGTCCCGCCCACGCTGGCGGCGCTGCTGCTCGCGCTGGGCACGATGATCGCGTACCCCTTCGAGATGGACACCATCGTCCGGCTGTCGGGGGACCGCCTCGGCGCCACCCACTACGGCCTCTACAACACCATCTGCGGGGTGGGCATCACGGTCGGCAACCTGCTGACGGGGGCCGCCCTCGACGCGGCGCGGGAGGCGGGCATGCCGGCGCTTCCCTGGCTCGCGCTGCTCCTCCTCGGCCTCGGCTGCTCGGCATCCCTGTACGGACTGCACCGGGCAGGGCGACTGTCCGCTTCGGCGCCCAAGGTGCAACTGTCGGCGGTGGTCTGACGGCCAGTCACTGAGGATTGGAGTCGGGTCGGCCGGCGCGCGGTGGTGCACGGCACCCCCTGCGCGCCGGCCGACCCGGGCAGCGGTCACGCCGAGTCGACGCCTCCCGTGCAGGCAGCCCCGGGCTCGGGCGTCTGCGCCCCCTGCACGTACTTGCTGAAGAACTCCGCGACCCGTGGATCCGCCGCGCTGTCGACGGTCAGCTGGTGACCCCAGGCCGACAGCATGAGCGGGCTCCGCTGCTTCGCGACCGGACTCATCAGGCTGTACGGAGTCGTGGCGACCTTGTCACCCAGCCTCTTGACGTCGGCGTCGGGCGCCTTGTCGTTGTACGTGACCCAGACCGCGCCGTGTTCGAGGGAGTGCACCGCGTTCTCGTTCGGTATCTCCTGCTCGTAGACGCTGGCGTCGCAGGTCATCCACGCCTGGTGGTGGTCACCGCCGACCGGTGGCGTCATCGGGTAGGCGACGCTCTTGGCCACGTGGTCGCGCCCCAGCTTTTTCGCGTCCCACGTCGTCTCGCCCCGCACGGACTTCTTGGCGGCCGCGGAGTTCTGCGCCTCCTTGTCGTTGGCGCTGTCGATCGCGTGCGCGCCGAAGCCGATGAGCGCGGCGACGATCACCGTGCCGGCCGTGACGGTGATGACGCGGTTCCGTCGCTCGCGCGCCTGCTCGGCGCGGCGCATCGCTTCGACCCGGGCCTGCCGTTCGGCGGCGGCCGCCTTCTTGCTCGGTCTGTTGCCCGGCCCCTTGGGGGAGTTGGTGGTCGACGTGCTCGCCGATGTGCTGCTCGATCTGTCGGTCGTCTTGCGGGACTTGGCCTTGGCCATGGGTGTTCCTTGTCCCCGCCGCTGGGCGCGGCGGTGCCTGCGGTCCGGTGGATGCCGTGAGGCGAGGGCCGGCCCCGTACATGGGCCGCCCTGCCGGGATCCGCCTAGATCCGCTGCACCTGGAGCATGTGGAGATCGGTCGAGCCGCGGTCCGAGGGGGGCTCGGACGCCGGGCCCGTCGCCGACTGCGCCCGGGGACGGGGTACGTACGGTGCGCCGGCCACCGGCGACGCGCCGGCCGGCTTCGGTGCGGCCCGTACGCCGTGGGTGAGGGACGCGCAACACCGGTCGGCGGGCGGGCAGTCGGAGTCGTCGAGGGGGGCCGTGCAAGCGGCGAATGCTTCATCCGAGTCCGAGTAGACGGAGCCCGTGCCCGCACCCGCTGGCGCGCCCGCGTTCGGGCGGGCTTCATGGGACGCCGTGGCGCCGAGACACATCAACAGCGCGGCGACAAGCGATACGAACGCGGCGGCCGACACGGCGCGGCACCAGGCGTGCCGAGCGGCTCCGGTCCACTGCGTATGTCTCATCGCAGCGCATCGTAGCGAGGGTCGGCCGCCGGGCCGAGGGCACCCCGGCCGGCCTCCCGCGCCGCGAGCTCGACGCGGATGAAGTACTCCGAGCGCCACTCCATTCCGCCCATTCCATTTCCGCACGGTCACTCGTCACAGCACGCCGCCACCGATTTCGAGAGGCGCGGGCCCGCGAACCGGGTGCCGGTCACGAGGCGCAGCGCGGGACCGAAGGACGCGGCAGCCGACGGCCCCGTGAAGTACAGGCCCGGCACGCTGGAGGAGAACCCCTTGTCCAGGACCGGGAATCCGCCGATGCGTATCAGGTCGGCACGGAGCTCGGGGGAGAGGAAGTCCAGGGCCTCCAGCTGGACCCGGAAACCGGTGGCGGCCAGGACGTGTTCGGACTCGACCGTGTGCGTACGCCCGTCCTGTGTCACCGTGCGCAGGGCGATCCCGCCCCCGTACGTCTCCGCCGCCGTGATCCGCTGTTCCGCGAGAACCGGGACTCTGCCCTCGAAGCGATCCTTGAGCCACCAGGCCCCGCGCGGCCGCGAGGTCCGTTCGGCGAGCCGGAGCCGCGCGGCGGGCGGCAGCCGCCGGAACGCGGCCGGATGGCGGGTGAGGCCGTACAGGGACCACGAACGGCCCGCCGGCGTGTCCGGCTGCCAGTGCGGGCGGCCGGACGGCGGCGCCTCGAACCGGACCCCCGCGCCGCGCGCCAGCACCTGCACGTCGGCGCCCGCCTCATGCAGCAGCGCGGCGCTCTCCAGCGCGGACTGCCCGGCACCGACGACGGTCACCGTGCGCCCGGCGAAAGTGCGCGGGTCGGTCTGCTGCGAGCTGTGGGAGATGAGGCCGAGGGCCGAAGGGCCGCCGGACGCCGCCGCCGCGAGGGGCGCCGGCAGATGGGCGAAGCCGGTGAGGCCGGTGGCCACGACCACGGCACCCGCCCGCACCACCTCGCCCGACGACAGCTTGACCCGGAACCCGTCCGCGAGCCGGTCGACCGCGGCCACCCGCTCGTCCTCGACACGCGGCACCAACCGCTCCCGGAACCACCCGCCGTACCGCATGAACAGACCGACGGGCACCTGGTCCTCGGCGTCGATCCACCGCTCGCCCGCATCGCGGCAGTAGTCGCGGAGCGTGAAGCCCTCGCGTGGCGTCGCGAGTGCCGAGGCGGCGGCCGTGGTCCGCAGCAGCATGCCGGCGGGCATGCGCCGGGACCAGCTCGCGACGGGGGCGCCGAAGACACGGACGGGCAGGCCGCGCGCCCGCAGGTGTGCGGCGGCGGACAGGCCGTACGGGCCCGCGCCGATGATGACGACGGTCTTGGACATGGGGGTCCCTCCTGGCACCACCCCGCGCGGCGCTGTGGGCACGGCTCGGGGCGCGCCGGAATCAGCTGGAGAAGATGGCGGAATCGGGCGTACCGGAACCGCTCCCGTCCACATGACCCGGCGCACGCACGGCCTCACGGGCACGCGCCTCGGCACGGATCAGACGGTGAGCGGCGGACGGGCCGGCGGGCCGCGCCGTACGACGGCGTCCGCGAGGAGGAGGGAGGGGGAGATCGCGCGGGCCGGTCGACCGGGGCGCGGGGCCGGTACCGGCCGGGGGAGCGGGACCGCGCGGGGCGTGCGGGCCGGGCGCAGGACGCGTGCCAGGAGGACGCACAGCAGGCGCAGCATCCGCAGGATCCGGGACAGGGAGTCACGCGTCCGGCGAAGTGCCCGGTGGCTCCCGAGTGCTGCGTCGTGCCTGGTGAGACCTGTGGCGTGGCTGAGGAGGCGGCGAAGGGCGTCCGGGGGCTGGTGCGCGGGGGCCTGCGTTGCCGGTCGACCGGCGAGGACCACCCGGCGGGTCCACCGGCGGGCCGCGACCCGCCCGGCGAGGGTCACGCGGGGCCTGCGCGCGCTCCGGGGCGCGGGCGAAGAGCCGGGCGGCGGGACGGCGGAGTCGCTCCGGACAGCGGCACCGCTCCGGACGGCGGAGTCGCGGCGGGCAGCGGTACCGCTCCGGACGGAGGAGTCGCTGCGAGCTGCGGCGCCGCGGGACAGCGCCGCGCAGCACAGGATGACGGCGGCGACCGCCCGTACGTCCCACGACGGCGTCGGACCGACGACGAAGTGGTACGAGGCGACGGCGAGGAGGGCGCCCATGACGGAGAACGCCGTGGCCTGCGCCACGGACGCCCGCGCCACGGCCCTCGACCGCACGGCCGCCCCGTGGCCGCCGCGTGGTCGAGGACGAGGTGCCACCGCTCCCGAAGTCTTCATGACGCACCCATCATGCGGCGTCGCCCCGCCGACTGTCACCCCGGTGCGGGCGGGGTGGGGTGAGAAAGGGGGCCGAACGAAGGGGAGTTGACGGCCCGGCGGGTCGCAGTCACGCGGGGGACCCCGCCGCCGACCCCGTACGCGACCCCTGCCCCCAGCTCTTTACGCGACTGCCCCCTCCGGACCCGTACGGGCCATCAGAACGCGCCGCGCCCCGCCGCCCCGGCCTTGAATGGACAGGTGACCGCGCCCCCCGACGACTGCCTCGCGCGCAACGAGTGGATCTGCGGTGAGTATCTGAGCACCCGCCGCCAGATCCTGCTCGACGCGGTCGTCCAGCATCTGCAGCTGACCGCAGTCTCCGTGCTGATCGCGCTGGTCGTCGCCGTGCCGCTGGCCGTGGTGGCGCGCCGCTGGGGGTGGGCCGCTGGCCCCGTCCTCGCGCTCACCACCGTCCTGTACACCATCCCGTCGCTCGCGATGTTCTCGCTGCTGCTCCCGGTGTACGGGCTCTCCGCCTCGCTCGTCGTCGCGGGCCTGGTCCTCTACTCGCTCACCCTGCTCGTACGGAACATCCTCGCCGGCCTGCGCGCCGTCCCCGACGACACCCGGCAGGCCGCCCGCGGCATGGGCTACGGCCCCATCCGCCTCCTGCTCACGGTCGAACTGCCGCTCGCGCTGCCCGCCGCGATGGCCGGGCTGCGCATCGCCACGGTCTCCGCGGTCTCCCTCGTGACCATCGGCGCGATCGTCGGCTTCGGCGGGCTCGGCAACCTCATCTACACGGGCATGAACACCTACTTCAAGGCACAGGTCCTCACCGCGTCCGTGCTGTGCGTCATCATCGCCGTCGCCGCCGACCTGCTGCTGCTCGGCGTGCAGCGCGTCCTCACCCCCTGGGAACGAGCGACCAAGGCGGCCCGCTCATGACGGAGGCGCCCCGCTCATGAAGACACTCGGCGACGCCTGGGCGTGGCTCACCGACTCCGCGCACTGGGCCGGCGACGACGGCATCTGGCACCGGCTCACCCAGCACCTCGTCCTCACCGTCGTCTGCCTGGTGCTGAGCTGTCTCATCGCACTGCCCGTCGCGCTCGTCCTCGGCCATCTCGGCAAGGGCGGTGCGCTCGCCGTGAACATCTCCAACGTCGGGCGCGCGGTACCGACCTTCGCCGTCCTCGTCCTGCTCCTCCTCACCCCGCTGGGCAAGTGGGGCGAGGGGCCGACCGTCGTCGCGCTCGTGCTGTTCGCCGTACCGCCGCTGCTCACCAACGCGTACGTGGGCATGCGCGGCGTCGACCGCAGCGTCGTACAGGCCGCGCGCGGCATGGGGATGACCGGACGGCAGATGCTGTGGCGGGTCGAACTGCCGCTGGCGCTCCCGCTGGTGCTCAGCGGGGTCCGCATCGCCGCCGTGCAACTCGTCGCCACCGCCACCATCGCCGCGCTCGCGGGCGGCGGCGGCCTCGGCCGGATCATCACGGCGGGCTTCAATCTGGCGAGCACGCCGCAGGTCGTGGCGGGCGCCGTCCTCGTGGCCGTGTTCGCGCTGCTCGTCGAGGGCGTCTTCGAGGTGGCCGAACGGCTCGGGCCCGCCTGGGCGCGCGGCCGCGGGAGCGCCGGATGAGGCGGCGCACCGGCGCGGCCGCGGCCGCCCTCCTCGCCCTGCTCTCCGGGTGCGCGACCGGGCCCTCGCTGGAGGACCAGGGCGAGGTCACGGCGCCGCCCGGCGACAGCAAGCATCTCGTCGTCGGCTCCGCGGGGTTCACCGAATCCGACCTGATCGCCCAGATGTACGCGCTGCTCCTGAACAAGGCCGGGTACAGCACGAAGATCCTCTCCGTCGCCAACCGCGAGCTGTACGAGCCTGCGCTGGAGTCCGGTCAGATCGACGTCGTCCCCGAGTACGCGGCGACCTTCGCGGACTGGCTCAACGCCAAGAAGAACGGCGCCGACGCGGAACCCGCGGGCTCGCCCGACCTCGACGCGACGATGCGGGCCCTGCGTCGCCTGGCCACGCCACGCGGCCTCACGGTCCTCGACCCCGGCAAGGCCGTCGACCAGAACGCCTTCGCCGTCGCCGCCTCCTACGCCCGCGGGCACAAGCTCAAGACCCTCAGCGACCTCGGAAAGGCAGGACTCAAGGTGCGCCTCGCCGCGGGCGACGAGTGCGTGAAGCGCCCCTACTGCGCGCCGGGTCTGAAGAAGGTGTACGGGATCGACATCACCGGAGTGGACCCCAAGGGCGTCGGCACGACCCAGGCCAAGAAGGCCGTGCAGGGCGGGCAGGACCAGATGGTGCTCACCACCTCGACGGACGCGACCCTCGACGACTTCGGCCTGGTGCTCCTGAAGGACGACAAGCACCTGCAGAACGCCGATTACATCGTCCCCGTGGTCAACCGCTCCCGAGCAGGCAGCAAAGGCGTGGCCAACGCCCTCGGCCGCCTCAACCCCGTCCTGACCACCCAGGACCTGGCCTCCCTGAACGAACAGGTGGACAGCTGGCGCCGCCTCCCCCAAGACGTAGCAAGAACGTACCTGGAGAAGAAGAACCTCCTATAACCCAGTGGGCCCCGGGAGGCCCCGCCAGGGGCCACTAAGGGGCGCGGGGAACTGCGCGCCCAGCCCCCACCGACCAGCAGACAAAAAGCACCCCCGCCCCCGCCCCCACCCCCCCCACTCCGCCCAGGCCAAGCGACAGCGCCTACGCATCGGCGACCGAGTCGAACTCCACCTCATCCCGAGCGACCCCCTGCGCATCCGCGTCCACCGAACGCCGCAGCGCCTCGTGCAGCTTGGCCGGGGTGAGGACACCGAGGAAGCGGGCGCCGTCCAGCACGGCGACCCACCCCGCGTCGTGCTGCAGCATCACGCCGAAGGCCTGCTTGAGCGGTGCGCCGACCGGCACCCAGGAGTTCATGCGGTGCGCCAGGTCGCCGACGGTGCCACCCGTGCCGGCCAGCGCCACCTCGTCGAGGCCGACCCAGCCGTGCAGATCGCCGTCCGCGTCCAGGACGACCGCCCAGCGCGCCTCCTCCTCACGCATCCGGGCCGCGGCCTGCGCTGCGGGCTCGTCGAGGCGGGCGATGGGCGGCGCTTCCAGGTCGTCGGTCTGGATCTCGGTGACGGAGAGCCGCTTCAGCCCCCGGTCGGCGCCCACGAACTCCGCGACGTACGGCGTCTCGGGCGCCCCCAGCACCGCGCCCGGCGTGTCGAACTGCTCGATCCGCCCCTGCCCGTACACCGCGATGCGGTCGCCGAGCCGGACGGCCTCCTCGATGTCGTGCGTCACCAGGAGCACCGTCTTGCGCACCGCCGCCTGCATCCGCAGGAACTCGTCCTGCAACTGCTCGCGCACCACCGGGTCGACGGCGCCGAACGGCTCGTCCATCAGGAGCACCGGCGGGTCGGCCGCCAGCGCCCTGGCCACGCCGACGCGTTGGCGCTGGCCGCCGGAGAGCTGCTCGGGGTAGCGGGAACCGAACGTCTTCGGGTCCAGGCCCACCAGATCGAGCAACTCGGCCGCCCGCGCCCTGGCCTTCGCCTTCTTCCAGCCGATGAGGGCGGGCACGGTCGCCGTGTTGTCGAGGATCGTCCGGTGCGGGAAGAGGCCGACCTGCTGGATGACGTATCCGATGCGGCGGCGCAGCTTGACCGGGTCCACGTCGGCGATGTTCTCGCCGTTCACGAAGATGCGGCCCGACGTCGGCTCGATGAGGCGGTTCACCATCATCATCGTCGTGGTCTTGCCGCAGCCGGAGGGGCCGACGAGCGTGACCAGTTCGCCCTCGGCGACCTCCAGGGAGAGGTCGTCCACGGCCATCGTGCCGTCCGGGTAACGCTTGGTCACCTGCTCGAACCGGATCATGTCCTCACGCTAGCCGCGCCCGTCACTCTCCGCTCATCAACACCACCTCCAGGGTGCGCGGTCCGTGGACCCCCTCGACCCGGTCCAGCTCGATGTCGCTGGTCGCGGAGGGGCCGGAGATCCAGGTGAGCGGCCGGGCCGGGTCCAGCCGTTCGAGCGCCTGCGGCACGGAGGAGACGACCTGGTCGGGGACGCGTACGACACAGATGTGGTGGTCGGGGACGAGCGTGATGCGGCGGCGCCCCTGGTCGGGGGAGCCGTCGAGCACGAGCGTGCCGGTCTCGGCGATGGCCACGGCGCAGCCGGTGACCACGCCGTCGACCCGGTCGAGCTGCTCGGTCGTGAGCGCGGCGCGGTCGTGGAGCAGCACCGGATCCGCCTCGGCCATCCAGCCGTGCGGCAGCTGCGGCGGCACGAGCACCGTCTGGGCACCGCTCTCCGCCAGCAGTCGCATGAGCGTCGTCGGGAGCTCCTCGCGGGTGGCGCGGTGCACGATCGCGCGGTAGTCCGCCAGGTTCTCCGCGAGCAGATCGACGGTCTCCTCGGTGCTGCGGACGCCGTGCCCGCGCGCGTACCCGCGGTCCACCGCGCTCTCGTACGGGGCGTCGCCGGCCGGCACGTCGGCGAGCGCCCGCCGCACCCGGCCCAGGATCCGGTCCCTGCTGCTCACTTGCCGCCCTCCCCGTCGTCCTTGCCGCCGTTCGTCCGCTGCCACCAGTCGCGGAACGGCTCCGCCGGCACCTTCGGCAGCTCGCGGGTCGCGCTCCACGCCTGCCCGGGCCCCGGCAGGGTGCGCGGATGGAAGCGGCGGGTGCGCGACGCGAGGCGCTGGCCCGCGCGCAGCGCACCGGGCCGCGCGAACGCCAGCCCCGCCGCACGCATCGCCGCCCGCTCCGCCGCATGCCCCTTGGCGGGCTTCAGCCTCACCCTGTTCCCGTCGCGGGTCGCCTCGCCGCCCTGGACGACGCGCTCCCGCAGATGAACGAGGACCTCGGGGATGTCGATGGCGACGGGACACACGTCGTAGCAGGCCCCGCAGAGCGAGGACGCGTACGGCAGGGAGGCGTCGATCTCGCTCTGGGTGCCCCGCAGCTGCGGGCTGAGGATCGCGCCGATCGGGCCCGGATAGACCGAGCCGTACGCGTGCCCGCCCGCCCGTTCGTACACCGGGCACACATTGAGACACGCCGAGCAGCGGATGCAGCGCAGGGCCTGCCGGCCCACCTCGTCGGCGAGGGTGTCGGTGCGGCCGTTGTCGAGCAGGACCAGGTGGAAGGTGCTCGGACCGTCCGCCGTCGCGGAGTCCATCGTGCCCGTCCACATCGACGTGTACGGGTTCATGCGCTCGGCCGTCGAGGAACGGGGCAGGGTCTGCAGGAAGACCTCCAGGTCGCGCCAGGACGGGACGACCTTCTCGATGCCGACGACGGAGATCAGCGTCTCGGGGAGGGTGAGGCACATCCGGCCGTTGCCCTCCGACTCCACGACGACCATCGTGCCGGTCTCGGCGACCATGAAGTTCGCCCCGGAGACGCCGACCTTGGCGCGCAGGAACTTCTCCCGCAGGTGCAGCCGGGCCGCCTCGGCGAGCTCGGCCGGTGCGTCGGAGAGCCCCGCCGGGGCCGGCCGGCCCCAACTCCCCATCTCCTTCTCGAAGATGTCACGGATCTCGCCGCGGTTGCGGTGGATGGCCGGCACCAGGATGTGCGAGGGGTGATCCCTGCCGAGCTGCACGATGAGCTCGGCGAGGTCGGTCTCGTAGGCGCGGATGCCCTCGGCCTCCAGGGCTTCGTTGAGGCCGATCTCCTGGGTGGCCATCGACTTGACCTTGACGACCTCCGTCTCGCCCGTGGCCTTGACCAACTCCGCGACGATTCGGTTCGCCTCGTCGGCGTCGGCCGCCCAGTGCACGGTGCCGCCGGCCCGTACGACCGACTCCTCCAGCTGCACCAGATAGCGGTCGAGATGGCGCAGGGTGTGGTCCTTGATGTCCTTGCCGGCCGCGCGCAGCTCGTCCCAGTCGGACAGCTCGGCGACGGCGCGGGCCCGCTTGTCGCGGATGGTGTGCGTGGCGTGCCGGAGGTTGGCCCGCAGGGTCGTGTCGCCGACCGCCTCGCGCGCGGCCTGCGGGAAGGCGGGCATGCCGACGAAGGTGCCGCCGTTCATGACCGGGCCTCCTTTCCAGCGTGCACGGGGCCTGGTTCCGCGTGGACGGGTTCGCTCTCCGTGCTCGCCAGGATCTCCGCGATGTGCACGGGACGTACCGTCGTGTGCAGCCGGGCCATCGTGCCGCCGATGTGCATCAGGCAGGAGTTGTCCGCCGCGCAGAGCACCTCGGCGCCGGTCGACTCGGCGTGGCGCGCCTTGTCGGCGCCCATCGCGGCCGAGACATCGGAGTTCTTCACCGCGAAGGTGCCGCCGAAGCCGCAGCACTCCTCGGCGCCCGGCAGCTCCACCAGGTCGAGACCCTTCACCGCCCGCAGCAGCCGGGTGGGCCGGTCGCCGAGACCGAGCGCGCGCAGGCCGTGACAGGTCGGGTGGTAGGTGACCTTGTGCGGGTAGTACGCGCCGACGTCGGTGACACCGAGGACGTCCACCAGGAACTCCGTGAGCTCGTACGTCTTCGCCACCACCGGTGCGAGGGTGCGCGCGAGGTCCTCGCCGCGGCCATCGGCCGCCGCCCGCTCGCCCATCCGCGGATACAGCTCGCGCACCATCGCCCCGCACGAGCCGGACGGCGTCACCACGGCGTCGTACGCGTCCGACCCGAAGACATCGGAGAAGTGCCGGGCCAGCGGCTCCGCCTGATGCCGGTAACCGGTGTTGTAGTGCGCCTGCCCGCAGCAGGTCTGCGCCATCGGGAAGTCGACGTCAACTCCCAGCCTGGTCAGCAGTTTCACCACTGCACGGCCCGTGTCCGGATAGAGCGTGTCGTTGACACAGGTCAGGAACAGGGCGACTCGCATCGCGGGTTCCTCCTTGTCGATCATCGGATGGATGCAGCGTACGCGCGCGTGCGGGGTTGCGGGAGTCGTGGGCACGCAGGTCGAGTTGCGCCGCTCGCGACGTATGGCCCCCTTCCCCAGTGCCGCCCCCCTCTCATCTCGTGCCGAGCCGTTCCTGGGCGGCCTGCCAGGGGGTGGTGTCGCCACGGGGCTCGTAGCGCGTCGGTGGCAGGGCGTGGGCCACCAGGGCGCGGGCCTCGGCCCGGCTGCCGACCAGGCCGTGGGCGCGGGCCTGCACCAGGACGTTGCCGAGCGCCGCCGCTTCCGCCGGGCCCGCGAGCAGCGGCACCCCGCAGGCGTCCGCGGTGAGTTGGCACAGCAGGGCGTTGCGGGCGCCCCCGCCGACCAGGTGCACGACGTCGATGGCCCGTCCGGTCAGGCGCCGGGCGTCCGCCAGGGCACGCCGATGGGCGAGCGCCAGTGAGTCCAGGACACAGCGGGTGGTTTCCGCCGGGGTGGCGGGCACCGGCTGCCCCGACACACGGCAGGCCTGCGCTATGCGCTCAGGCATCCGGCCGGGCGCCAGGAACTCCGGTGCGCCCGCGTCCACCACCGAACGCAGCGGCGCGACCTCGGCGGCCGCGACAAGCAGCGGCCCGAGGTCGGGGTCGCCCCACGCGCGCAGACACTCCTGGAGGAGCCAGAGACCCATGATGTTGCGCAGATACCGGACGGTGCCGTCGATGCCCAACTCATTGGTGAAGTTGGCCTCGCGACTCTCCTCCGTCAGCACCGGCGCGTCCAGTTCGACGCCGGCCAGGGACCAGGTGCCGGTGCACAGATAGGCGAAGTCGGCGCCGTCCGCCGCGGGCACCGCGGCCACGGCGGACGCGGTGTCGTGCGAGGCCACCGCCGTCACCGGAACCAGGCCGGAGAGTTCTGTGTCCGCCAGGACGTGGGGCAGCAGCAACCCGGCCGGGTCGCCCGGCCGGCGCAGGGGCGGGAACAGTCCGACGTCCACGCCGAGCCGGTCGGCCACCCCGTGCGACCAGTCCCTGGTACGGGGGTCGACGAGTTGGGTGGTGGAGGCGTTGGTCAGCTCGGTGCCGAGCGTGCCGGTGAGCCAGTACGCGATCAGGTCCGGAATCAGCAACGCGTGTCGCTCGGCTGCGAGTTGAGCGCTCCCGGTGGCGGCGGTCAGCTGGTACAGGGTATTGAAGGGGGCGTACTGCAGGCCCGTCGCCGCGTACAACTCGGCGGCCGGCATGCGCGACCACACCTGCTGACGCCCGCCGACGCGACCGGACGCAACATCGACGCCTTCCGCCGGCACGGCATTCCGTTCGTCCTCGTAGACCGGGTCGCCGAAGGCGCCACCGAGTGCTCGGTCTCCGTGGACGACGTCATGGGCGGCGCGCTCGCCGTGCGCCACCTCCTCGACGCGGGACACCGCTCCATCGCGTACGTGAGCGGCCCGCCCGGCCTGAACCAGGTCAAGGACCGCCGCGTCGGCGCGCTCCAGGCCCTCGCCGAGGCGGGTCTGGACTCCTCGGCGATGCGCGAGCTGCCCACCGAGCGCCTCGACGTCGCCGCGGGGCGCGACGCGGGCGCCCGCGTCCTCGGCCTGACCGAGCGGCCCACGGCCGTCTTCTGCGCCAACGACCTGCTCGCGCTCGGAGTCCTCCAGGCGATGTACGCGGCCGGGGTGCGCGTCCCCGAGGACGTGGCGATCGTCGGCTACGACGACATCGAGTTCGCGGCCGCCGCGGTCGTACCGCTCACCTCGGTGCGCCAGCCCGCCGTCACCATGGGGGCGATGGCCGCCGAGCTCCTCCTGGAGGAGACCCGGACACGGCCGGACACCGCAGGGGCCGCCGGCGACGCGCACGAACACCGGCGGGTGGTGCTCGTGCCCGAGCTGGTGGTCCGGCGCTCCACCCTGGCGCCGCGCTGACCGGAGCTTCGGCGGCCCCGGGGACGACCGGCCCGGACCGTGTGCTGGACTGGGGCGTGTCCTGGACCGGGGCGGAAGATCCGCTCACCGATCCGAACCTCGTCCGTGTCCCGTCCGACGCAGCGCCCAGGAGCAGCCTTGACCGTCACGTACCGCCAGCCGGGAGTCGTCTTCACCGACCGCCGCTTCAGCGTGCCGCTCGACCACGACGATCCGGCGGGGGAGCGCATCGAGCTCTTCGCCCGTGAGGCGGTGTCGGCCTCCCGAGACGGCGCCGACCGGCCCTGGCTCGTCTATCTGCAGGGCGGCCCCGGCTGCCCGGCGACCCGCTTCCACGGCACGGAGTCATGGCTCGGCCGCGCGTTGGAGGACTTCCGCGTCCTCCTCCTCGACCAGCGCGGCACCGGCAACTCCACGCCCGCCACCCGGCAGACCCTGCCGCTGCGCGGCGGCCCCCGCGAACAGGCCGACTACCTCGCGCGCTTCCGCGCGGACTCCATCGTCCGCGACTGCGAGGCGATCCGCCCCGAGGTGACGGGCGGCGCCCCCTGGACCGTCCTCGGGCAGAGCTTCGGCGGCTTCTGCGCCACGCACTACCTGTCGGCCGCGCCCGAGGGCCTGTCCGCCGCCATCATCACCGGCGGCCTGCCCACGCTCGACGGCCACGCGGACGACGTCTACCGCGCCGCCTACCCGCGCATGGCGCGCAAGTCCGCCGCGCACTATGCCCGTTACCCGCAGGACGTCGAGCGGGCCCGCCGCATCGCCGCCCACATCGCCGAGCACGAGCCGGTCCTCGACAACGGCTACCGGCTCACCGTCCCCGCCTTCCAGTCCCTCGGCATGCTGCTCGGCTCCGGCGACGGCAGCCACCGCCTGCACTACCTCCTGGAGGACGCCTTCGTGACGACGGCGTCCGGGCCGGCCCTCTCCGACGCCTTCCGGGAGGACGTCCAAGCCGCCCTCTCGCACGCGCGCGTGCCGCTCTTCGCCGTCCTGCACGAGTCGATCTACGGGCGGGACGGGCGGCCCACCGCCTGGTCGGCCGAGCGGATGCGCGCCGAGTTCCCGCGGTTCGACGCGGAGAAGGCGCTGGCGGGCGACGCACCGGTGCTGTTCACCGGCGAGGCCGTGCAGCGCTGGATGTTCGACGGCGATCCGGCGCTGCGGCCCTTGCGCGAGACCGCGGAGCTGATCGCGGAGCGCACCGACTGGCCGCGCCTGTACGACACCGAACGCCTCGCCGCCAACGAGGTGCCGGTGGCCGCGACGATCTACCACGACGACCTGTACGTCGACACGGAGCACTCCCTGCGCACCGCCCGCGCCATCCGGGGCCTGCGGACCTGGGTCACCGACGAGTACGAGCACGACGGTCTGCGCGTGAGCGGGCCGCGTGTCCTCGACCGGATGCTCGCGCTGGTGCGCGGCGAGGCCTGAGGGGCTCCTCATGAGGGGGGCTTCTTGGGAGCTCCTTGAGGGGGCCGGGGCGGCTCTTGTGCGGCACCCGCCGGACCCGGTGGGTTTCGCCCGACTCGTTGTCGGACCCCGGAGTTAAGCTGCCCACCATGACCGAGCAGACAGCAGCCACGACCTCCGACCAGCTCGCCCCGATGCCTGAGGACTGGCAGCGTGCGCTCGCCGTCGTCGCCCACCCGGACGACCTGGAGTACGGGTGCGCGGCGGCGATCGCCGGCTGGACGGACGGCGGCCGCGAGGTCTCGTACCTCCTCGCGACCCGCGGCGAGGCGGGCATCGACACGATCGACCCCGCGACCTGTGCTCCGCTGCGCGAGCGGGAGCAGCGGGCCAGCGCGGCCGTCGTCGGCGTGGAGACGGTGGAGTTCCTCGACCACAAGGACGGCGTCGTCGAATACGGCACGGGGCTGCGTCGTGACATCGCCGCCGCGATCCGCAGGCACCGCCCCGAGCTCGTCATCACGCTCAACTTCCGCGACACCTGGGGCGGTGTCGCCTGGAACACCCCCGACCACGTGGCGGTGGGCCGGGCCACGCTGGACGCCGCGGCGGACGCGGGCAACCGCTGGATCTTCCCGGAGCTGATCGCGGAGCAGGGGCTCGAACCCTGGAACGGCGTGCGGTGGGTCGCCGTCGCCGGTTCGGCGACGCCCACGCACGCGGCGGACGCCACGGCCGGCCTGGAGCGCTCGGTGGCCTCGCTCCTCGAACACCGCACCTACATCGAGGTGTTGACGGACGAGGACCCCGAGAAGTACTGCCGTACGTTCCTGATGGGCAACGCGCAGGCCCTCGCGCCACGCTTCGGCGGGAAGCCGGCGGTGGGGTTCCAGGTCTTCAGTCGGTGAGCCCGCGCCCGTAACCTGACGGCCCATCAGGAGCGCCGGGTGCAGGGGAGCGCGGATGATCGACACCATCGGTACGGACATCCCGGAGGGTACGGAGCGGCTGCGCCTCGACGTCGAGGACGGGCTCGGCATCCTCACCCTCTGCCGTCCGGGCAAACTCAACGCGTGGAGCTGGGAGTCGACGCGGCAACTGGGCCTGTTCGCCGACCGGATCCGGTTCGACGACTCCATCAGGGCGGTGCTGCTGCGCGCCGAGGGGCGGGCGTTCTGCGCGGGCATCGACATCACGGCGCCGGGCGGCGCGATCACGGGCCGCTCGGGAGCGGAACGCGCCCACAACTACTACGAGGGCATGCGCTGGGTCCATGAGCGCTTCCGGGCGTTCGCGGAGCTTCCGCAGCCGGTCGTGGCGGTGGTGCAGGGGTACTGCCTGGGCTTCGGTTTCGAGCTCGCGCTCATGGCCGACGTGCGGATCGCGGCGGACGACGCGGTCTTCGCGCTGCCCGAGGCGACGCTGGGGGTCGCCGTGGACGCGGGCGGCGATCTGCGCATCGCCCGGGAGGCGGGCGCGGGCTGGGCCAAGCTGCTCGCGCTCACCGGCCGCCGCATCGACGCGGCCACGGCGGAGCGGTTGCGGCTCGTCCAACAGGTGGTGCCGGGAGGGGAATTGGGGGCGGTCTCCAGGGCCCTTGCGGCGGAGATCGCCGCGAACGGGCCGCTCGCCGTGCGGGGCATCAAGCGGGGCGTCGACGCGTTCGCCGACGCGGGGATGGCGGGGGCGCTGGACCGCGTCGCGATGAACGCGGCGATCACGCTCACGTCGGAGGACGCGCGGGAGGGGTACGGCGCGAAGGGGGCGGGGCGGGCGGCGGTGTTCGAGGGGAAGTAGGTAGGGGCGGGGCTTCGCGGGCGGCGGTCCTACTCGAGCGAGGGGGCGGCGTGCCTCGGAGGTGCGAGGGGTCGGGCGCGAGAGGGTAGGCGCTTTTCGGGCGCGGGAGGGGGCCGCGCCCCTCGGGTGCACGAGGCTCACCCCTCGTACGGGCCCCTCCCCATCTGCTCCCGCACCGGCACCACCGGCGGGCTGACCAGACCCCTGCGCTGCCAGTTGGCGCCGTCCACCACCAGCGTGTGGCCGGTGATGAAGCGGGCGTACGGCGAGGCCAAGAAGGTGGCGGCCCAGCCCAGTTCGCGGGGGTGCCCGGTGCGCAGGGCGGGCTGGCGGCCGGCCAGGTCCCGGGCGCGGTCGAGGTTGCCGCGGATGTCCGCGGTCATGTCGTCGTGCGGCATCAGGCCCGGCACCAGGCCGTTGACCTGGATGCCGTACGGGCCCCACTCCACGGCGAGCGTCTCCACCAGGCTCTTCACGCCGGCCTTGGCCGCCGCGCTGTGGGCGAATCCGGGGCCGCCCGTCCAGGCGTACGACGCGCCGACATCGATCACGGAGCCGGGCGTGCCAGCCGCGAGGTGGCGGCGGGCGAACTCGCGCGTCATCAGGAACGTGCCGGTGAGGGTGATGTCGACGACCGCGCGCCAGGCGTTCGGGGACATGTCCTCCGCGGGCACGGGGAAGTTGGCGGCGGCGTTGTTGACCAGTACGCCCGGCAGGCCGTACGCCGCCTGCGCCGCGTCGAAGGCCTCGGCGACGCGGTCGGCGTCCCGGATGTCGCAGACCACGGTGGTCACGCGCCCGCCCAGCTCGGCCAGTTCGTCGCGCGCGGCCAGGAGCCGGTCCGCCTGGCGGCTCGCGATCACGAGGTCGGCGCCGAGGCGCGCGAACTCCGCCGCGACGGCCTTGCCGAGGCCCGTCCCGCCGCCCGTGACCAGGACGACGGTGCCGTCGTACGTGCCGGGCGGCAGCGCGGACGCGCCCCGCGGGGGAGGCGGCGGCAATCCGGGCAGGCCCTCGTCGTTCGCCATGGGCGCATCGATACCTCGTACGGGGTGAAACCTCCAGGCCCCGCGCGCTGCGAACTTTCGGAGGCGTGACGGGTGGGACCGCGGCGGGGCCAAGATGGGGGGGAGGGTCGGCACCCGGCGCACTCCCCGCCACCGTCCGGACCGGTTGCCGGGGCTCGGCCGGGTTGCCGCCCTGGGCCCGAGGAGATCGTCCCGCCGAGGAGACCATCAAGTCAATCCTAGGGTTACCTTGCCCACTCCCAAGCTCAGCCTTCGCTCCCGGGCGGTAGTTTCACCTCCCATGACCCTCGACGACCTCCGCGTCTTCGTCGCCGTCTGCCGCACCGGCAGTCTGAGCGCCGTCGCACGCGAACTCACCTGCACCCAGTCCGCGGTGAGTCAGCACATCAAGCGCCTGGAGCGGGAGACCGGCATCGCCCTCCTGGAGCGCCACCCGCGCGGTGTCGTGCCCACGCCGGCGGGGCAGCTCCTGCAGACCGCCGCGGCAGGCGGACTCGGTGACATCGACCACGCGCTGCGCCGGCTGCGCGAAGTGGTGCACGGCGAGGCGGGTTCGGTGCGCATCACCACCGGGTCCACCACGGTCCGCCACTTCATGTCCGGTGCCGTGGTCGACTTCCGGCGTCACCACCCCGACGTCAGCCTGGAGTTCCAGACCACCCACTCCAGCCGCAGTTGCTTCGACGCGCTGCTCGCCGGCGGCCTCGACCTCGCCTGGATCACGCTGGGCGAGCCCGTGCGCGGCATCGAGCAGCGTCCGGTCGTCGAGCTCCCGTGGGTACTCGCCGTCGCCGCGGGCGACCCTCTGGCCGCCAAGTCACATGTCGACACGGGGGACTTGGCGGGCATCAGCCTGATCGCCCTGCCCGAGAACGCCACGTCCCGCTCCCGCCTGGACGCCTGGCTCGCCGGGTCCGGCACGGCGCCGACGTCGGACACCAGCGTCGCCGACTGGGACACCGCGATCCTCCTGGCCGAACTGGGCCTCGGCCACGCCATCGTCCCCGACCTGCCCGCCTGGCACGGCCCGGCCCACCCCGACCTGCGTCTCATCCCGATCCCGGACCTCCCCACTCTGTGGACCGGCTGGGCGGTACGCCGCTGGAACGCCCTGTCCCCCCTGTCCCGCGCCTTCGCGAACACGGTGGAGCAACACTGCGCAGTGACCTTCGGCGAGCGGGCGACGTGAGACGGGGTACGCCTACGGGGACGGAGCGGATGCGAGGTCTTCCGCCGGGTATCGGGCGCGGAGGCGCGTGAAGACGGTGGGGGTCGGCCGGGTCGGGATGAACTCCTTGATGAGTGCGGCGCATTCGGCGGGACTCGTCGTGCTGGTGTCGCACTCCAGGTCGTAGTCGCCGTGCCGGTGCACCAGGTCGTACTGAAGCGCGGCGAGGCCCGCGGGGCGGTCGCCGCGGGCGGCTTCGCGGCGGACGAGTTCGTCGAGCGAGCACCGGACGCCGACGAACAGCACGCTCTCCGGGCGGAGCACGGTGAGGCAGTCGACCAGTCGCCAGGGTTCACTGAGGACGTGGTCGACGACGACGTGGTTGCCGACCTCCGCCATCGCGGCGATCGACCGATGGAAGCTCATCCGCGTCCTGCGCAGAGCGGCGTCCAAATCTTTCTCCGACAGGGACCGCTTGGTGCGCATGGCGTTGAAGCTGTCCACGGCCAGGTGGAAGTAGACGCCGTCGTCCAGGATGTCGAGCAGTTCGCGGGCGATGCTCGACTTGCCCGAGCTGGACGTGCCGTTGAGGAAGATGATGCGGCCAACTGCCATGCAGGGATGATCACATGGTGCTGCCGCGCGAGGCTTTCCGGGGTCAGCGGGGAACTCCCACGTCGTTCAAGCCGTGCGAGCCCGCCCTCACCCGCCCCGCCGTCACCGCCGCCTCCGTCTCCGGGGTGAAGACGCCTGATCGGCGGCTTGTTGCCGTTCGCTCGATGTCCGTCATGACGAGTTCCGCGTTGATCGCCGTCCCCGCGAGGTAGCCCGCGCTCGTCGCGTTGATCACCTGTCCCATGGGGTGGGCCGCGTTGCCGGTCGCCCAGATGCCCGGCACGCTCGTGCGGCCCGTCTCGTCGACCGTCGGGAAGGGGCCGAACGGTGTCTCCCGGAACTCGGCGCCGAGCGCAAGCAGCAGGCCGCCGCGCGGTACCGGGCGCGGGGCAACGAAGAGGGCCGAGCGGGCGAAGTGCCGTCCGTCGGCGAGGCGTACGCCCGTGAGCCGGTCGTCCTCGACCGTCACACCCGCGACCTCGCCCTCGACGACCCGCACGCCGGCGGCCGCGAGGCGCGCCCACTCCGCGTCGGGGAGCTCGCGCACGGTGTGCAGGAACAGCGTCACGTCCTTCGACCATTGGGTGACGAGCAGCGCCTGATGACTGGCGAAGGGGTCCGGGGCGAGCACGCCGAAGGGCTGGTCCCGCACCTCCCAGCCGTGGCAGTACGGACAGTGCAGCACGTCACGGCCCCAGCGGTCGGCGATGCCCGGCACGTCGGGCAGTTCGTCCCTCAGACCCGTCGCCACGACGACCCGCCGCGCGTGCACCGTCCCGCCGCCCGCCAGGGTGACGTCGAACTCTCCCGTGCCGTCCGGCGTCACCTCAGACACCTCCCCGCTCAGCAGCCGCACCCCGTACCGCCGCAGCTCCTGGCGCCCCTCGGCGAGGAACTCGGCCGGCGGCATGCCGTCCCGCGAAAGGTAGCCCTGCATATGGGCGGCGGGGGCGTTGCGCGGCTCGCCGGAGTCGACCACCAGGACGCTCCGACGGGACCGGCCGAGCGCGAGCGCCGAGCTCAGACCCGCCGCGCCGCCGCCGATGACCACCACGTCGTACGTCTGGTCCTGTCCACCGGCGTGTCCCTCGCGGGGTGTGCCGGCCTCGTTCCTCGTCTCGCTCATCGCTCTTCGCCTCTCGTCCGTCCGTCGGTCGCGGGGACCTTTCACGTCTCCCGACTCTCACCCCGTCGTGCGGTTACGACAAGTTCCCTTGCCGTAACCGCAAAATCCTGCATCATGGGGGCATGACAGACGATGAGACGGGCGCAGCGGAGTCGATGGACCAGGTCCTCACGGAGGTCGGCCCCCGGCTGCGCCGCATCCGCAAGGAGCGCGGCGCCACCCTCGCCGGCCTGTCCGCCGCCACCGGCATCTCCGTCAGCACGCTGTCCCGGCTGGAATCCGGCCATCGCAGGCCGAGCCTCGAACTCCTCCTGCCGATCGCCCGCGCCCACCAGGTCCCGCTGGACGAACTGGTCGGCGCGCCGCCGGTGGGCGACCCGCGCGTGCGGGCCAAGCCGATCGTCCGGCACGGCCGGACCATGCTGCCGCTGACCCGGCAGCCCGGCGGACTCCAGGCGTACAAGGTGGTGGAGCCCGCCCGCGTCACGGCGGCCCCGGACCCGCAGACCCATGAGGGGTACGAGTGGCTGTACGTGCTCTCGGGGAAGCTCCGCCTGATCCTCGGGGACCACGACGTGGTGCTCGGACCCGGCGAGGCGGCGGAGTTCGACACCCGGGTCCCGCACTGGTTCGGGGCCACGAGCGAGACGGGCGCGGAGTTCATCAGTCTCTTCGGGCCACAGGGCGAGCGCATGCACGTACGGGCACGGCCCACCCGTAAGGGAGACGCCGGCTGAGCGGTGGGCCGGGACTGTTCCCTTAGGGGCAAGCGACCGCTTAGTATGCGGACGAGCCCGGTCTACGACAGCCCCCGTGGAGGCCCCGCATGCAGGCATGGCAAGTGCACGAGAACGGCGAGCCGGGCGAGGTGATGCGCCTCGCCGAGGTGGACCGCCCCGCGCTCGGCGAGGGGCAGGTGCTGCTGAAGGTGCGTGCCGCGAACATCAACTTCCCGGACGCGCTGCTCTGCCGGGGCCAGTACCAGGTGCGGCCGCCGCTGCCGTTCACGCCGGGCCTGGAGATCTGCGGCGAGACCGAGGACGGGCGGCGCGTGATCGCCAACCCGGTGCTGCCGTACGGCGGTCTCGCCGGGTACGCGGTCGCGGAGGCCGCGGCGCTGCTGCCCGCCCCGGACGCGCTGGACGACGCCGAGGCCGCCGCGCTGCACATCGGCTACCAGACCGGCTGGTTCGCCCTGCACCGCCGCGCGCACCTGCAGGCGGGCGAGACCCTGCTGGTGCACGCCGCGGCCGGCGGCGTCGGCAGCGCCGCGGTCCAGCTCGGCAAGGCGGCGGGCGCCAAGGTCATCGGCGTCGTCGGCGGCGCGGACAAGGCCGCGGTCGCGCGCGAGCTCGGCTGCGACCTGGTCCTCGACCGGCGCACGGACGACGTGATCGGCGCCGTCAAGGAGGCGACCGGCGGCCGCGGCGCCGACGTGATCTACGACCCGGTGGGCGGCGACGCCTACACCAAGTCCGCGAAGTGCGTGGCCTTCGAGGGCCGCATCGTCGTCATCGGCTTCGCCAGCGGCGCCATCCCCTCGCCCGCGCTCAACCACGCCCTGGTGAAGAACTACTCGATCGTGGGCCTGCATTGGGGCCTGTACAAGACGAAGGACCCGAGCCTCATCCTGCGCTGTCACGAGGAGCTGTCCGACCTCGCGGCCAAGGGCGCCATCAAGCCGCTGGTGAGCGAGCGCGTTCCGATGGCCGGCGCCGCCTCCGCCGTGCAGCGCGTCGCCGACGGCGTCACGACCGGCCGTGTCGTCGTCCTCCCGCACGGAGTTCTTGCGCACGGAGTCCTTCCGCACGGAGGTGCCGCATGACCGACGCAGCCGAACTGCGCTTCCACACCGAGGAGTTGCTCGCCGCGCACCCGCCCGCCACGACGGACCGCGCCGAATTCCTCAAGGCCCGCTTCGACGCGGGCCTCGCCTGGGTCCACTACCCCGAGGGCCTCGGCGGGCTCGGCGCGCCGCGCTCGCTGCAGGCCGTCGTGGACGCCGTACTGGAGGCCGCGGACGCCCCCGACAACGACCCGCGGCGCATCGGCATCGGCCTCGGCATGGCCGCGCCGACCGTCCTCGGCTTCGGCACCGACGAGCAGAAGCGCCGCTTCCTGCGCCCGCTGTGGACCGGCGACGAGGTGTGGTGCCAGCTCTTCAGCGAGCCCGGCGCCGGCTCCGACCTCGCCGCGCTCGGCACCCGCGCCGTCCGCGACGAGACGACCGGCGACTGGATCGTCAACGGCCAGAAGGTGTGGACCTCCAGCGCGCACAGCGCCCGCTGGGCCATCCTCATCGCCCGCACCGACCCGGACGTCCCCAAGCACCGCGGCATCACGTACTTCGTGTGCGACATGACCGACCCCGGCGTCGAGGTGCGGCCGCTGCGCCAGATCACCGGCGAGGCCGAGTTCAACGAGGTGTTCCTCAGCGACGTACGCATCCCCGACGCCCACCGCCTCGGCGAGGTCGGCGACGGCTGGAAGGTCGCCCAGACCACCCTCATGAACGAGCGCGTGTCCATCGGCGGCATGCGCATCCCGCGCGAGGGCGGCATGATCGGCACGGTCACCAAGACCTGGCGCGAGCGGCCCGAACTGCGCACCCACGACCTCCACCAGCGCCTGCTGAAGCTCTGGGTCGAGGCGGAGGTCGCCCGGCTCACCGGAGAGCGGCTGCGCCAGCAGCTCGTCGCCGGGCAGCCCGGCCCCGAGGGCTCCGGCATGAAGCTCGGGTTCGCCCGCCTCAACCAGGAGATCAGCGGCCTTGAGGTCGAACTCCTCGGCGAGGAGGGGCTGTTGTACGACGACTGGACGATGCGCAGGCCCGAGCTCGTCGACTTCACCGGCCGCGACGCGGGCTACCGCTATCTGCGCTCCAAGGGCAACAGCATCGAGGGCGGGACCAGCGAGGTCCTGCTGAACATCGTCGCCGAGCGCGTCCTCGGCCTGCCCGCCGAGCCGCGCACCGACAAGGACGTCGCCTGGAAGGACCTCGCGCGATGAGCGACCTGCTGTATGCCGAAGAGGAAGAGGCGCTGCGCTCGGCCGTGCGGGCGCTGCTCGCCGACCGGTGCGACCCCGCGAGCGTCATCGCCCGCACGGAAGCCGCCGAGCCGCACGACCGCGAACTGTGGAAGACCCTCGCCGACGGGATGGGCCTGGCGGGCCTGCTGGTCCCGGAGGAGCTCGGCGGGCAGGGCGCCTCGCACCGCGAGGCCGCCGTCGTCCTGGAGGAGTTGGGGCGGGCCGTCGCGCCCGTGCCGTATCTGACCAGTGCCGTGGTGGCGACCGAGGCGCTGCTCGCGTGCGAGGGCGACGCGGCGCGCGAGTTGCTCGGCGCGCTCGCCTCCGGCCGCACCGTGGGCGTACTCGCACTCCCGCTGTCGTGCGCTCCCGGGCAGGAGGCGTTCGACGTACGGGAGGAGGGCGGCGCCCTGCGCGGCCGGGTGAGCGGTGTGGCGGACGCCGGGGCGGCGGACGTGTTCCTCGTCCCCACGGCCTCTGGCCTCTTCGCGGTCGACGCCACGGATCGCGGCGTCACCGTGGAAGCGCAGACCTCCCTCGACCCGACGCGTGCGCTCGCCGCCGTCAGCTTCGACGGCGCCCGCGCGCGTGAGCTCGCCCCGCACGCCGAGCGGGCGGTCACCCGCGGGCTGCGGGCCGGCGCGGGGCTGCTCGCCTCGGAACAACTCGGTCTCGCCGAATGGTGCTTGACCGAGACGGTGCGCCACACCAAGGAGCGCCACCAGTTCAACCGGCCGGTGGGCTCGTTCCAGGCGCTCAAGCACCGGCTCGCCCAGCTGTGGGTCGAGGTGGTCAACACCCGGGCCGCCGCGCGCCACGCGGCCGACGTGCTGGCGCGGGGCGGCGACGACCCCGCCGTCGCGGCCGCCCTCGCCCAGGCCTACGCCGCCCCCGTGGCGGTCCGCGCGGCCGAGGAGGCGCTGCAGTTGCACGGCGGCATCGGCATGACCTGGGAGCACCCCGTCCACCTCTACCTCAAGCGCGCCAAGGCGGACTCGATCGCCTACGGAACGGCAGGACGCCACCGCGAGGAGCTGGCCGCCCTGGTCGACCTCCAGGCCCCCTGACCCACCCGCCACACCGAGCGTGATCCCACCGAGCGATCCCGCCGCGAAAGTCGATGCAGCCCGCACCTACCAGGTGCGGGCTGCACGTTTTACGTACCCATTACGTGGTGCATAATTGCGAACTGTTCGCAATAACAGATGATCTTCAGTAGGGGTGTGGAGCATGACGGCCCGATCGACACGGGGCGCGGGCGCGGTGGCGACGGCGGCCGCGCTGGCGCTCGCCGCCTCCGCCTGCTCGGCGCCGGGCGACGGCGACGGCGGCGGCGCGAAGGACTCGGCGGTCGTCGGCATCGCCTACGAGCCGGAGACCCTCAGCCCGCTCCTCGGCTACGGCAAGGACGGCAACTCGAAGATCTTCGACGGGCTGCTCACCCACGACGCCGACATGAAGCTCAAGCCGGCCCTCGCCGCCGCGCTGCCCAAGGTCGCCGACGACGGCAAGACCTACACGTACGAGCTGCGCAAGGGCGTCAAGTTCAGCGACGGCAAGCCCTTCTCGGCCAAGGACGTCGTCTTCACGTACGAGACGATCCTCGACAAGAAGACCAACAACGCCTCCAAGACCGAGCTCGACGCGGTCAAGAGCGTCGAGGCGAAGGACGACGACACCGTCGTCTTCCACCTGAAGTACCCCTACGCGCCGTTCGCCGAGCGGACCGTGCTGCCCATCGCGCCCGAGCACATCGCGGCGAAGCAGGACGTGAACACCGGCGCCTTCACCACCAAGCCGATCGGCACGGGACCGTACGAGCTGGTCAAGTGGTCCAAGGGCGAGAAGCTGACCTTCAAGGCCAACCCCGGCTACTGGGGCGGCGCGCCCAAGGTCAAGAACTTCACCATGGCGATCATCAAGGACGACGACATCCGCGCCACCCGGCTCGACGCCGGTGAGCTCGACGGCGCGATCCTGCCGCCCAACCTGGCGAAGAAGTACAAGAACGACAGCGGCAAGAAGAGCTACGCCGCCAAGACCTTCGACTACCGCGTGGTGACCCTGCCCACCGGCAACAAGGTCGCGGGCGACACCGCCGTGCGCCGCGCGCTCGACGTCGGCGTCGACCGGAAGGCGATGGTCGACTCGATCCTCTACGGCGAGGGCAAGGAGGCCTACGGGCCCGTCCCGACCGACAGCCCCTGGTTCACCAAGGGCACCGAGCGCAAGTTCGACGCGGCCAAGGCGAAGAAGATCCTCGACGATGCGGGCTGGAAGCCGGGCAAGGACGGCATCCGCGAGAAGGACGGCGTCACGGCGGCCTTTCCGCTCTGGTACCTCTCCGGCGACAAGCTCCGCCAGGACCACGCCCTCGCCTACGCCTCCGACGCCAAGAAGCTCGGCATCAAGGTCGAGGTGCAGTCCGGTACGTGGGAGGTCATCGAGCCCCGCATGCCCAAGGACGCCGTCCTCGCCGGCGGCGGCTCCCCGGCCGACCCGGACTTCGACCAGTACACGCTCCTGAAGTCCTCCCTCGCGGGCGACGGCTTCAACAACATGGCGCACTACGACAACCCCAAGATCGACAAGGCCCTGGAGGACGCCCGCAAGAGCGGCGACCACGCCGAGCGCCAGGCCGCCTACGACACCATCCAGCGCGAGCTGGTGAAGAACCCCGGCTACACCTTCCTCACCCACATCGACCACCTCTACGTCGTGGACAAGAAGTTCGGCGACCTGACCACCCAGATCGAGCCGCACGACCACGGCCTGGCGTCCGGCCCCTGGTGGAACGTCGAGGACTGGCAGCCGAAGAAGTGACACCCGCGACGACCAAGGCCCCGGGGGAGACGACGCGCCGTCGCCTCCCCTGGGGGCCGATGGCCCGGCTCGCGGGCCGGCGCGCCCTGTTCGCCGTGCCCGTGCTGCTCGTCGTCACCTTCGGCGTCTTCGCCGTCGCCGCCGCCTCGCCCTTCGACCCCGTCAAGGCGTACGCGGGCACCGCCGGGCTCACCGCCTCGCAGGAGAACCTCGACCAGCTGCGCGCCAACCTCGGCGTCGACCGGCCGCTGGCCGCCCGCTGGTGGGAGTGGCTGACCTCCGCCCTCTCCGGCGACTTCGGGGACTCCAGCACGCTGCGGCAGCCCGTCGCCGACGTCATCGGCGAGCGGGTCGGCTGGTCCGTGCTGCTCGCCGCGACCGCGTTCCTCGTGGCGATCCTGCTCGGTACGGCGCTCGGGGTCCTCGCCGCCCGCCGTCCCGGCGGCTGGGTCGACCGCGCCGTGACGTCCCTCGCGTACACGCTGGAGGCCGCGCCGCCGTTCTGGCTCGGCCTGCTCGCCGTCTGGCTGTTCGCGCTGAAACTCGGCGTGCTGCCCTCCGGCGGTCTGACCGACACGGCCAGCTCGACGGTGACCGCCGGACAGGTCGCGAGCCATCTGGTGCTGCCCGCGGGCGTCCTGGCCATCTCGCAGCTGCCCTGGTTCGTGCTCTACGTGCGACAAGGGGTCGGCGACGCGCTGGGCGACGACCCCGTACGCGGCGCACGCGCGCGTGGCCTCGCCGAACGCACCGTGCTCCTCGGGCACGCGCTGCGCTCCGGCATGCTCCCCGTGCTCACGCTCATCGGCTCCCGCGTACCCGAACTGATCACCGGAGCGCTCCTGGTGGAGACCGTCTTCAGCTGGCCCGGCATCGCCGCGGCCACCGTGCAGGCCGCCACCGCCGTGGACTTTCCGCTGCTCGCCGCGCTGACCGCACTCGCCACGGCGGCGGTGCTGCTCGGCAACCTCGTGGCCGATCTCCTGTACGGCCTCGCCGACCCGAGGGTGGGATTCGATGGCTGAGACCACCGGGACGACCGGTTCGGATGGGACGACCGGGATGAAGGGGACGGCCGGGACGCCTGGGACGACCGACGTCGTCTGGCGGGCCCGGGGCGGTGTGCGTCGCTCCACGCGCGCGTGGCGGGTGCGTACCTCCGCGGTTCTCGTCGCCGCGGTCGTCCTCGCCGTGCTCGTCGTACCGCCCCTCGGCCACCTCGACGAGCAGGCCGTCGACCTGGCCTCGAAGCTGCGGCCGCCGTCACTCGCACACCCCTTCGGCACCGACGACGTCGGGCGCGACCTGCTGCTGCGCTGTGTCTACGGACTGCGCGTCTCGCTGCTCGTGGGGGTCGTCGCGGCCGTCGTCGCCACCGTCATCGGCACGGCGGTCGGCGCCCTCGCGGCCGCCTCCGGAGGGTGGGTGGACCGGCTCGTGATGCGGCTCGTCGACGTCTTCTCCTCCGTGCCGCATCTGCTGCTCGGCATCTTCATCGTCGCCATGTTCCGGCCGGGCGTCTGGCCGGTCGTCGTCTCCGTGGCGCTGACCCACTGGCTGTCCACCGCTCGCATCGTGCGCGCCGAGGTGCTCTCGCTGCGCGCGCGGCCCTACGTCGACGCGGCGATATCCGGCGGCGCCTCGCGGCTGCGCGTCGCCGTGCGCCACCTGCTGCCCGGCGTCCTGCCGCAGGCCGGGCTCGCCGCCGTCCTGATGGTGCCGCACGCCATCTGGCACGAGTCGGCGCTCTCCTTCCTCGGCCTCGGACTCCCCACCCACCAGGCCAGCCTCGGCACGCTCGTGCAGAGCGCGCGCGGTTCGCTGCTCGCCGGCGACTGGTGGCCGACGCTCTTCCCCGGCCTCTTCATCATCGTGCCCACCCTGGCGATCGCGGGCCTCGCGGGCGCCTGGCGGGAGCGGATCAATCCCCGGCGCCGATCGGAGCTCATGCTGTGACGGTCCCCGTCCTCTCCGTGCAGGGTCTCTCCGTACGCTTCCGCATGCGCGGCGGCACCCACGTCAGCGCGGTCACCGACGCCACCTTCGACCTCGCGGCGGGGGAGTGCCTCGCCCTGGTCGGCGAGAGCGGCTGCGGCAAGTCCGTGCTCGCCTCCGCGCTGCTCGGTCTGCTCCCGGAGAACGCGGAGACCGCCGGCAGCGCACTCCTCCCGGCCGCCGACACCGACGACGGCGTCGACCCCTTTACGGCCGATCGCGTCGACCTCCTCACCGCCGACGAGCGCACCCTGGCCCGTACCGTGCGGGGCCGGCGCGTCGGCCTCGTCCCGCAGAGCCCCGCCGCCCACCTCACGCCGGTCCGCACGGTGCGCTCCCAACTGGAGGAGACGCTGCGCGAACTCGCGGGAGTGCGACGGCCACACCTGCGGGCCGCGGCGGAGGCGGCCGCCGAGCGCGCCGCGTTCCCCGCGGGGCACCTCGACCGCTACCCCCACGAGCTGTCCGGCGGACTCGCGCAGCGCGCCGCCACCGCGCTCGCCCTCATCGGCGACGCACCGCTGCTGCTCGCCGACGAACCGACGACCGGCCTCGACCGCGACCTCGTGGACCGCACGGTGGACGAGCTGCGCCGGCACGTCGGCGACGACCGCGCGCTGCTCCTGATCACCCACGACCTGGCCGCCGCCGAACGGATCGCCGACCGCGTCGCCGTCATGTACGCGGGACGCATCGTCGAACTCACCGACGCCGCGGCCTTCTTCGGCGCTCCGGGCCCCCGCCACCCGTACGCCCGCGGGCTCCTGAACGCCCTGCCCGAGCGGGAGTTCACGTCCGTCCCCGGCATGCCGCCCGAACTGTCCGCGCTCCCCGAGGGGTGCGCGTTCGCGGCCCGCTGCGACCGCGCGGACGAGGCGTGCCGGGCGCTGCCCGCGCTCACGGGCGGCACGGCCTGCCACCACCCTCACGCGGACGTGCTGGAGGCGCCCCGTGCTTGAACTGCGCTCCATCACGGCCGGTTACGACCGGCGCGCGCCCGTCGTGCGCGGCGTCGACCTCACCCTCGCGCCCGGCGATTCCGTCGGGCTGCTCGGCCCCAGCGGCTGCGGCAAGTCCACGCTGGCGCGGGTCGCCGCGCTGCTGCACCGCCCCGACGCCGGGCAGGTCGTCATCGACGGCGAGGCCGCCGCCGGCTGGCGCCACCGGGCGCCCCGCGCGCAGCGGACCGCGTTCGGCGTCGTCTTCCAGCAGCCCCGGCTCTCCGCGGACCCGCGGCTGACCCTCACGGCGCTGATCGCGGAACCGCTGCGGGCCGTCGGCCGCGGCGCCGACGGGGCCGCACTGGTCCCGGAGCTCGCGGCCCGCGTCGGCCTCGGCGCTGACCTCCTGGGCCGCCGCCCGCACGAGGTCAGCGACGGCCAGCTGCAACGCGCCTGCCTGGCCCGCGCGTTGGTGCTGCGCCCGCGCTGGCTGATCTGCGACGAGATGACGGCGATGCTGGACGCCTCGACGACGGCGGCCCTGGTCCACGTCGTGGAGGAGTACCGGGCCGAGCGCGGCGCGGGCCTGCTCGCGGTCGGCCACGACCGCGTCCTGCTGGAGCGGTGGTGCGACCGCACGGCACACTGGGACGACCTGACGGCCCCCATTACCGGGTAGCAGGCTGCCCCACCCCGGGCGGACGTGAACGCACGGCGTCGATAGCGCCAACTCCCTTACGGGCAGGGTCTCCCCGTGCCGGTGGGGCCTCATACTCACTGGGTCCCGCCCGTCGTCGTTCCCCGCGCCGTCGCACTCCGGCGGCGCACCCACCCGTCTTCCCGGGAGGCAAACATGGCCCTCATCACCCGTCGCAGAGCCCTCACCACCCTCGGCGCCGCCCTCGCCGGTGGCATGGTGACGCCCGCCTACGCGCACGCGAGCCACCGCGGTCACCAGCCCCGGCCGCTGCTCCGCGCCCACGCCCACAACGACTACGACCACCCGCGGCCCCTCCTCGACGCGCTCGACCACCGCTTCCACAGTGTCGAGGCCGACATCTACCTCGTCGAGGGACAGCTGCTCGTCGCCCATGACCCGGTCGACCTCGACCCCACCCGCACCCTCGAATCCCTCTACCTGGACCCGCTGGCCGCCCGCGTGCGCGCCAACCACGGCTCCGTGTACCGGGGTTACCACCGCACCCCCTTCCAGCTGCTCATCGACATCAAGACCGAGGGCGCGGTCACGTACACCGCGCTCCACGAGCATCTGCGGCCCTACCGGCACCTGTTCACCACGTACGTCCACGGGAAGGTGCGCCGCGGCGCCCTCACCGCCGTCGTCTCCGGTGACCGCGCGGCGCGCGTCCCGATGGAGGCGCAGCGCGTCCGGTACGCCTTCTACGACGGCCGGCTCACCGACCTCGGCACCCCGGCGCCCGCCTCGCTCATCCCGCTGATCAGCGACAACTGGTCCCTCAACTTCAGCTGGGCGGGTACGGGCCCGATGCCCTCCGCCGAACGGGCCAAGCTGCGCGGCATCGTCTCCGGGGCCCACGCGCACGGACAGCGCGTCCGGTTCTGGGCGACCCCGGACCTGCCGGGACCCCAGCGCG
Organism: Streptomyces sp. NPDC005863; assembly: GCF_042871345.1. NCBI lineage: Bacteria > Bacillati > Actinomycetota > Actinomycetes > Kitasatosporales > Streptomycetaceae > Streptomyces > Streptomyces sp. NPDC005863. The sequence goes on from NZ_JBIAII010000012.1 coordinate 206,396, forward strand.
ACGCGGTCTGGGGCGAGCTGCTCGCCGCCGGTGTCGATCACCTCAACACCGACGACCTGGCCGGCCTCGAAGGGTTCCTCGACGCGCACGGCCGCTGACCCCGCCGAGCAACACCACAGCCAACACCACAACAAGGAGCACCCGTTCGGAGCACAGGTCAGATGCCCGGACGCACCCTCCGCTACGCCACACTGACGGCCGTGAGCCCGCGGTGTCGCGTGGCGGAGGAGGTACTCCCGTGGCCATTTCGATCTCAGTCGTACTGCTGCTCCTGATCCTTGCGGTGGTCTTCCTGCGCAACGGAGCACTGAAGATCTCGCACGCCATCGTCTGCGCCCTGCTGGGCTTCTACCTGGCGAGCACCAGCATGGCCCCCACCATCCGCGAGGGACTGACCGCCACCGCGGGCATCGTCAGCGGCATCCAGCCATGACCGATGGCGTTCTTTGCGTCTTCATGAACAACTGACGCCGTTTCATGGACACTTGCCGGGCCCCGCTCTAGCTTCGGCGCATGCCCAGCAGACTGCGCCGCCTCGTTCCCGTCAGCGCCGTGGCTCTGACCGTCTCCCTCACGGTCCCCGCGTACGCCGACGAGATCCCCAACGCCCCCGGCCACCGGCTCGTCGAGAGTTACGAGGGCGCGCCCGCCGACGCCCGCCCGCTGCCCGGCACCCCACCGCCCCAGCACCCGTACCTCGCCGCCAACGGCCGCAGCGGCATGCACGCCGACGCGGCGGGCAGCGGAACGTACCCCTGGAACGGGCCGCTCGGGCAGCGGCCCGCGGTCGACAGCGAGAAGATGGCCGCGCTGGGCGGCGAGTGCGCCACCGTCACCTTCGACCGCGCCGGGCGCATCGTCACCGTCTGCGGCACCTTCACCGGCTTCCTGGTCAAGCTGCTCGACCCGACGACGCTGGACACCCTCGCCGAGTACAAGCTCCCGCAACGGCCCTCCACGATCGAGGCCATCACCCGGCTCGACTTCTCCAGGATCTTCAAGGACACCTCGGGCGGCGCATACTCCTACCTCGACAACGAGGACCGGCTCGTCCTCGCCGACTCCCGCCAGCACATCGTCCGGCTCGCGCACGAGCAGGCGGCGGACGGGAGTTGGCGTTTTGTCGTCGACAAGGAGTGGGACCTCACGGCACACGTCCCACACGACTGCGTCAGCTGGACCAACCTCTACCCGAGCGGCACGTGCGATCCGGTCACCTCCGTGATGCCCGACTGGGAGGGCCGCGTCTGGTGGGTGACCCGGCAGGGCCGCATCGGCACCGTCGACCCGAAGAGCGGTGACATCCGCTCCGTCCGGCTCGACGGCGAGGAGATCCAGAACTCCTTCTCCGTCGCCGATGACGGCGTCTCCATCGTCTCCGACCACGCCCTCTACAGCTTCCGGGCGGGGCCGGACGGCACGCCGAAGGCGATCTGGCGCCAGACGTACGACCGGGGCAGCGGCACCAAGCCCGGCTCGGTGAACCAGGGTTCCGGCACCACGCCCGACCTCTTCGGCAAGAACGACGACTACGTGGCGATCACCGACAATGCCGACGACCGCATGAACGTCCTCGTCTACCGGCGCGGCACCGACGTGCCCGCCGACAAGCGGCTCGTCTGCAAGGTCCCCGTCTTCGGCTCCGGGGCCTCCACCACCGACAACTCCCTGATCACCTGGGGCGACAGCCTGGTCGTCGAGAACAACTACGGCTACGAGAACATCACGTCGCTCACCTTCGGACGCAGCGTCGTCGGCGGCGTCAGCCGGATCGACGTGCGCGAGGACGGCAGCGGCTGCGACACGGTCTGGGAGAGCGGCGAACGCTCGCCGTCCACGGTGCCCAAACTCTCCACCGCCAACGGCCTGTTGTACTTCTACACCAAGGAGCCCAACCGCCTCGGCATCGATGCCTGGTACCTGACGGCGGTCGACTTCCGTACCGGCGGCACGCGGTGGAAGCGGCTCGCCGGCACGGGCATCGCGTACGACAACAACTGGGCGCCGGTGACGCTCGGCCCCGACGGGACCGCCTACGTGGGCGCCTTCAACGGCCTTGTCGCGGTGCGCGACACGAAGTGACCGGCCGCCCCGCGACGGGACCGGCCGGTCACCTCTCACTTCCGGGAGAACACGCCGATGCCGTTGGGCACCGGGCGCTCCGCACCCCCGCTGGGGTGGTTGCGCACCGTCACGGCATCGGCGCCCGGCGCCCGCGCGACCAGCGTGGACGTGGCCGACACCAGCGTGGAGGAGCCGCCGCCGTCCAGACTGAAGCCGTCCCGCGCGCCCAACTCCCGCAGGGTGTCGGTCACTTCCGCGACCGTCAGGCCGGTGCGGAACTCCGGGGACCCGTCGAGCGAGAGGAGCAGCAGCCGGCGCCCGTCGTCGGAGATCCCGGCCGCCGTGCGCACCGCCGAGGTGGTGGTGTCCAGGCCGGGCAGCGGCACACCGCCCCGCAACACGGGGAAGCCGCCGAGCGCGAAGCGGAAGGGGACGTGCGAGGCGGCGGCCACCAGGCGGTGGCTGACCGAGACCCGGTCGCCCGTCGAGAGCTTGCGCAGCTGCTGCGCGCCCTCCTCGCGCCCGACCAGGACCGTGCTGCCACGCGCGATGGGCCCGGTGCCCGGCGTGTCGGACGAGGCCACCACCCGGCCGCCGCGGACCGTCACCTCATGGGTGTCCGTGCTGCAGGGCGCGCCGCGACTGGTGTCGGTGCCGCAGGTCGCGCGCGTCCGCGAGACGGAGCCCCAGTCGTCGGTGAACGCGCCCACCGATCCCACCGGCAGCGCGTACTGGTTGAGGCCGCCCAGCGGGAGGCTGCTCCCGGGGGTGCGGACCTGCCCCTCCAGGGCCAGGTCGTCCAGGCGCGCCCGGCGGTCCGTCCCGACCCCGAGGACGGCCTCGGTGGTCACGCCCGGCGGCATCGCCGGACCGAAGCGCTGCCCGTTCGGCACGGCGGCCTTGAGGGCGCGGCCATTCGCGACGGCGGGGCCGACCGGCGCCCCGGTCGCCTCGACACCGGGGTGCTGGGTCTCGGTGATGTTGAAGAAGTCGCCGTTGATGCCGCCGACGGCGCCGACGCCGTCCGCGAGCGCGGAGACGGGCGCCCGCGCGGCGACCTTGCCGGGGTAGAGCAGCCCGACGCTCGCGCGCGGGTCGCGCAGATCCACGTCGAGGACGTGGGCGCGGGCCGTGCCGCGCGCGGTGGGGATGTCGAAGTACCGGTACTCCACGCCCGGTGCGATCGGGCTCGGCGCGCTCCGGCCCGCCGGGCCTCGCGCGCTCCCGGCGGCGCCGTCGGCCGGAGCCGCTCCGAGGAGAGCCGCGCCGGCCAGCGTGCCGAGCGTCGTGATGAGGGTGCAGGCCGTTCTGAACCGGCCGTTCCGTTGCGTGCGACGTGTCACAGGTACCCCCTGTTGTCGACCGATCGGCGGACCAACTGTCCCAGCAGTCAAAGGAGTTCACCAGACGCCGGTGGCTCCGCACCGACCAGCCGGGAACGGATGAGGAAACGTACGCCTTCCGGGGCCTCCAGCGAGAAGCCGCTGCCCCGTCCCGGCACGACGTCCACGATCAGCCGGGTGTGGCTCCACACCGCGTACTGACTCCGGGACATCCAGAACGCGACGGGCTCGGCCACCCCCTCGACCGCCAGCGACGCGAGGCGCACGTCGGAGTCGCCGGTGCGGAACTCGCCGTCCGGGTAGCACATGGGGGCGCTGCCGTCGCAGCAGCCGCCGGACTGGTGGAACATCAGCGGCCCGTGCTGCTCGCGCAGCCGGCGCAGGAGCCGGGCGGCCGCCGGGGTGAGCTCCACGACGGGCTCAACACCCCCGCTGTCCTTGGTCTCATGACGGTCCATGGGATCACTCTTCCTCCAACCACGTTGCAACAGGGTTGCACGGCGGGGGCGCAGGATCCCCGATGGACCAATCGTGGGCTTGTCGTGCCGTGTCGCCCCGGTCGCGGGCGCGCGGCGGTGAAGCTGGGGCGATGCGCTGGCTCCTCTCGTCGATCGCCGCCCTGTCCCTGGCCGTGCCCGCCCCGCACGCACCCGCAGCTTCTGCCGCCGGCCCGCAACCGCCGTGCCGCGCGGGCACCGCGCCCTACCAGCGCGAGCTGGAGCGGGAGCTGCGGCTGCCGGTCGACGGACGCCAGTCGCCCGCCGACTGCGCGGCCATCCGCCGGCTCCAGGAGCGGCTCGGCATCCGTCCGGCGGACGGGCGGGCGACCCTGCGGACGTACCGTCTGGTCGTCGCGGACCGGATCCGGCGTGACCCCGCGGCCCGGCGGGCGTGCCCCGTCAGGCCGTACCGGATCACCTGTGTGGACCTCACCCGGCAGATCCTGTGGTCCCAGAGCGGCCGCAGGCTGGTGTTCGACCCGGTGCCGATCCGCACCGGCCGGGACGGCCTGGAGACCCGCCGGGGCTGGCAGCGCATCTACTGGAAGCACCGCGACCACTACTCGACGCTCTACGACGTCGAGATGCCGTACGCCCAGTTCTTCAACGGCGGTCAGGCCCTGCACGGCACCCGCAAGGACCTGTTCTCGTCCGGCTCGGGCGGCTGCGTCAACCTCGCCATGAACGACGCGAGGCGCCTGTACGACCTGCTGTTGAAGGGCGACCGCCTCTACCTCTGGGGCACGAAACCGGGTACCGGCGGCTGACACCACCCGTACCCGGTGCGCGGAAATCACGCGGCCCACAGCCGCGTGCGTCACTTCTTCTTGCCGCCGCCGCGCTGGTTGGTGAGCGTCACCGTGACGCCCTTGGCGGCGTTGCCGGCGGTCACCTTGTGCGGCCCGCTGACCCTGTTCCTCGGCAGGACGTAACCGTCGGGGACGGCCGTCTCCCTGAGGTAGTACGAGCCGAGGTCGAGGCCCCGGTACGCGCACCGGCCCCGGCCGTCCGTGGCGCAGCCCGCGTCGACGAGGGTGTCGCGGGACGCCCCGGACGTCTGGAGCCCCGTGCGCCCGTTGGTCTCGCGCCACAGCTGGAAGACGGCGCCCGCCAGCGGCTTGCCCGTCTTCTTGTCCTTCTTGACGACGGTGACGCTGCCTTCCTCAACGGTCGGCTTCTTCTTGTTGGTGGCGGTGACCGTCACGCCCTCATCGGCGTTGGCCGCGGTCAGTTCGAGGGGGCCGAAGACGTTCGGATCGGGCAGGACGTGGCCTGCCGGGGCCTTGGTCTCGCGCCAGTAGTACGTGCCGAGCGGCACGCTCGACGCGCACGTGCCCGGCTCCTCGGTGACGCACCGGCTGCCCACCTCGGTGTCCGGGTCGGCGCCGCCGGTCTGCAGGCCGTCGTCGCCGTTGGTCTCCCGCCACAGTTCGAACTCGGCGCCCGCGAGCGGCTCTCCGCTGGCCTCGTCCTTCTTGACGATCTTGACCTGGCCCGAGGTGGAGACCGTGGCGCAGTCGGGCAGGTCGCCGTCGAAGGGGTAGTTGTGGAACTCCTGGCCGCCGCCGCCCGAGGCGGAGCTGGTGTGGGTGAGCGAGCCGGTGGTGAAGAAGCGGCCGTTGATGCCGGGCACGCTGACCGTGGTGTTCGAGCTCTGGTGGCCGACCAGGATGCTGCCCTGGAACTGGCCGGTGCCCTTCAGCTCCACCGACGTCGCGTCGGGGAAGTTCCACAGCAGCCGGGTGCGCAGCTTGTTGAGCCCGCTGCTGTCGTCGATGGTGCCGCTGTAGGTGTTGATGGTGCGGTGGGTGCCGAGGATGTTGACCAGGACCGTGGCGCCGTCCGGGATCCCCTCGAAACGGATGCCCTCCTGGCCGCCGTTGCCGCCCATCAGATCGAAGTCGACGTTGAAGACCTGGAGGTCCGGGCTGTTGTCGCCGTGGAACAGGGTCTCGCCGCCCGCGTGCCGGACCGTTCCCGTGGGGGTACGGGTGCCGCCGTCGGGGTGGGCGTAGCACCGGCTGGCGGCCGTCAGCTCGTCCCGCAGCGGGACATAGGGGTCGGCGGCGTCGGGGTCCTTGCGGAGGGTGGCGGCGATCCTGCCGGAGGTGTCGCCCGCGTGCCGCACCACGCCGCCCTCGGCGAGGAGCCGCTGCCCGCCCGCGACGGTGACGTCGCCACCGGTGGTGAGCCAGTCCGCGCCGACGGGCGGCGCCACCCGGGAGCCGACGCCGGCCTCGCCGACGTTGTAGACGCTGCTGGCCCCGGCCGTCTTGTTCTGGTCGAAGTCGCCCAGGACCACCACGCGGCCCTCGGCCTCCGAGGCCCGCCCGCGCACGAGGAAGTCCTCGCCGACATAGATGTTGACGGCGTTGTCGCGGTACTTGATCCGGTCGTTGTTGACCGGCGGATAGCCGCCGTCGGGGCAGGTGCCCGGCACACACGGGCCGAGCCCGCCCGGCAGGGGCTTGGCGGCGGCCACGGAGGACCCGGCCGGGGCGTGCCCCGGGTGCGGGGAGGAGTGCGCGGCGGCGGGCACGGCCGACAGGCCGCCGCCCGCGACGACGCCGAGGAGACACAGATACCTCATGCCGGACGGGATGAGGGAAGGGAGGGTTGCGCGCACATCAGCTCCTCACGTGATCACAGAGACGTCGAGGAGGCTCGCACGATCGGCGGGCGCGACCGCTGAAGCCGTCCGCGCCTCGAACGAAGAGCACTGCAAAGGACGAGTACTGCGCCATCCGGGACGGGCCCCGCAGACATCGGGACGGGCCCCGCAGACATCCGGGACGGGCCCGTCCGCTTCCCGGCCCCGTACCACGCGCCCTCATGCAGATGACGTACGGCGACTACAGCGCCCGCATCAACGTGGTCCGGGCGCGCAAGGAGCTCGGGCACGTCGTACAACCCTCGTGCCGCATCCCGTGTCGAACAGGGCGCCGGACAAGGAACGGGCCCTTTCCGGACACCCCCCGCGCCTGCCCGGCCACCTTCATTCTCAGGAGCCGCTCGTGCGCAAGAACCGTTCGGCCGCCCTCGCCGCGGCATCGTTCCTTCTGCTGACCGGGGCCGGTATCGCCGCCGCCCCCTCCGCCCTCGCCGGCACGCCTGGGGGAACCCACGCCGACGACCGCAACAGCGACTTCAACGGCGACGGGTACGAGGACGTGCTGGTCGGCGCCCCCGGTGCGACGGTGAGCGGTGCCAAGGGCGCGGGACTGGTCACGGTCCAGTACGGCTCGACCAGAGGCATCGGCACCACGAACGTCGCCCGGTTCAGCCAGTCGACGGCCGGCGTCTCCGGCGCGGCGGAGGCGGGCGACGCCTTCGGCAGGGCCGTCGCCACCGGCGACCTGGACGGCGACGGATTCGACGACGCGGTCATCGGCATCCCCGGCGAGGATCTCGACGCCACGGCCGACGCCGGCGGCGTCGCCGTCCTGTGGGGCTCGAAGACGGGCCTCTCCGGCGCCGCGAGCGACTGGCTGCAGGCCGGGGAGCCCGCCGCGGGCGCGCAGTTCGGCTCGGCCCTCGCCGCCGCGCACCTCTCCGGCGTCACGCCGGGCGACGAGCTCGCCGTCCTGGACCGCGACCACATGCAGTTGTTCGCCTACGAGCCCGCGCCGCAGCCCGGCGAGCGGGCGCCGCTGCGCCGCCAGGCCGGCGAGCGGCTCGCCGCCTCCGCCGCGGCGGAGGGTTTCCAGCCCAAGTCGCTGACCACCGGTGACTACGACGACGACGGCTACGCCGACCTCGTCGTCTCCGGTCTGACCGGGGGCGACGACCCGGGGCGCGGTCTGTCCGTGCAGTTCGCGGGCGGCGCGGACGGCCTCACGTACAAGAACGACCTGAAGGGCGGCCCGGCGACCGCCTCCGGTGACATCAACAACGACGGCTACGACGACCTGGTGACCGGCGAGCCGGCCTCCCCGGACGACGGCGGCGCGACGACGACCGGCGGCCAGGTCGGCGTGCGCTACGGCACCGAGGACGGTCTGCTGGAGGAGGCCAAGTGGTGGACGCAGGACTCCGCCGGCGTGCCCGGCACCGCCGAGCGCGGTGACGGCTGGGGCGCCGACCTCTCCGTGGCGGACACGAACGGCGACGGCTTCGCGGACGTCGCGATCGGCGCTCCCGGCGAGGACATCGGGACGGTCGCGGACGCGGGCGCGGTGTGGGTCCTGAACGGCTCGGAGAACGGCATGACGGCCACCGGCGCCAAGTCGTGGGACCAGGACGACGCCGACATCCCGGGTGCGCCCGAGAAGGGCGACAAGTGGGGCGGTCAGGTGCGGCTCTCGGACCCGAACCGCGACGGCCGCTTTGGGCTCCTCGCGGCCGCGCCCGGTGAGAACGCCGGGGACGGCGTGGTGTGGGTCCTCTCCGCCGGGTCGGGCGGCGTGACCGGCTCCGGTTCGTGGACGTACGGCGCGGGTTCGCTGGGGGCGCCGGCCACCGGGTCGGCGTTCGGCGCGGCGATCGACGAGTGACGCCGATGCCCTGAGGGGCAGACCTCCGGGCAAGGTGGCGAGCGGCCGGCTCCGTGCATCATCGCGGAACGTGCTCGCCACCGCGTCCGGAGGCCGCCCACGCACGTGCCCCCTGCCGCATGCGGTCCGTACGCATGCGGCAGGGGGCACGTGCGTTCCGTAACCATGTCTACCGTCCGGCGCCCCGCGCCGGGCGGCTCTTCGTGGTGTCCTTCACCGCTCAACGATTTCCTTTGGTCTGGACCAACTACCCTTCGGTAGACCGCAGTTGAGCTGCGGAATCTTCGCCAAATCCCCTTATGGCGGGCGCGTGAACACGGGGTAAATATCGCCCTTTTGACCCTCAAGGCGCCCAATTCAATTGTTGACACGGAGAGTTGGTCTAGTCCATTTTGGTGGTACGCAAGTTCGACAGGGGGCGGGTGAGTACGCGCTGCCCCGGCGGGCCCTCCGTGGCCCGACCCGGCGTGGAGTCCTGCCGCCGGACGACAGAACCGAACCTTGGAGCACCACATGCCAGCGAGCGACCGCTACCTCCATCGCGCCCCCTCCGACGTCCCCTACTTCAGCGCCGACGGCGACACGTACCTGGCGCAGACCCAGCTGCGCGACCTGCACAAGACCCGGCCCCTGCGCGTCCTCTCGGAGGAGGACTTCGCCCACTGGCAGACGTACGGCTACGTCGTCGTGAAGGAGGCGATACCCGCCGACGCCGCGAAGGACCTGCTCGACTTCGCCTGGGAGTTCCAGGGTCTCGACCGGGGCCGCCCGGAGACCTGGTACGAGGAGCGCGAGTTCCGCTCCGACCTCGACCGCGAGCTGCACGTCTACGGCTTCGTCGAGGCTTACCACCACCAGCTGATCTGGGACAGCCGGCAGACCCAGCGGGTCTACGACGCGTTCGTGGACGTATGGGACTGCGAAGAGCTCTGGGTGACGCTCGACCGGCTCAACCTCAACCCGCCCAACGTCAAGAACCGCTCCCGTTCCCTGATCGCGCCCACGGAACGCGGCTTCGACATCAACCTGCACTGGGACGTCGACACCACGCTCGGCGTGCTGCCCCAGCGCGTCCAGGGGATCATCGCCCTGGACGACACCCGTGAGGACCACGGCGGCTTCCAGTGCTGCCCCGAGCTCTTCCGCCGCTTCGACCGGTGGAAGGCCCTCCAGCCCGACGGCCGCGACCCCATCCGCCCCGCCATCGACCGGGACGACATGCCCGTCGTACGGCCGGAGCTGGGCGCCGGCGACCTGCTGATCTGGAACGGCCTGCTCGCGCACGGCGTCGCCCCCAACACCTCCGAGAACGGCGTCCGCGCGGTCCAGTACCTCTCGATGATGCCCGCGCTGGAGGGCCACGAGGAGCTGCGCCGCTCCCGCGTCGACTCCTGGCGCGACCTGAGCACGCCCGACTGGAACGCCACGCTGCTCGGCGACGCGCACAAGCACGAGTCGCTCCGCTACGGCACCGCCGCCCTGAACGACCTCGGCGCCAAGCTGCTCGGCCTCAAGTCCTGGAACGAGGAAGCCGCATGCGCCGCATCTGCCTGACGCTGCCCACCAACCGGGCCTGCCCGGACACCATCGCGGCGATCGGCGAGGAAGCGGCCTACGCCGCCGGGCACTTCGACGTCGAGGCCCACCTGCTGATCCTCGACTCCTCCGACCCCGCCACGTTCGCCGCGCACGCCCGTGCCGTACAGGCGCTGCCCGACGTGCCGCGCGTCGTCGTGCACCACCTGGACGAGGCCGCGCAACGCGCCTTCCTGCGCCGGGTGATCGCCGCCGCCCAGGTCGCCAAGCCGGAGCTGATGCTGGACCTGATGCTCCCCGACGGCCTCTCCTACGGCGCCTGCACCAACCGCGCCTTCCTCGTCGCCGCGGCCCTCGGCTGCGAGTCCGTCCACCGCAGGGACTCCGACAGCCGCTACCAGACCCGCGACGGCGAGCCCGTCTTCCCTGTCCACCACGAACTCGACTCGCTCGGCAGGCCCGCCGCCGACGCCGCCCCCGGCGTCACCGAGAACACCCTCGCACCGCGCCACGCGCACCGGCGGGTGGCGATGGTCGGGAGCTCCTTCGTGGGCGAACTCTCCGTCGACATCGGCGAGATCCGCCGGCTCGACCCGGACGTGTACCACGACGTGGTCAGCCTCTGGGCACCCGACGACTGGTCCGAGAGCCAGAAGCGCGACCTCGTCGAGGACTCGTTCCGGGGCGCGGGCACGGAGCCCTTCGTGAGCGACCACACGACGCTCGGCCTCATCGACCCGATGCGCGTCGACATGTGCAACATCAGCTTCCACGGCGTGCAGGAGAGCGTGCCGCTGCCGCCCGCGACCGACACCATCGGCAGCGACTACTTCCTCATCCACCTGGTCCACGACGCCGCGCTCCCCGGCGTCCTGCACAACCGCAACATCGTCAACTACTACACCGCGGAACGCAGGACCGACGCCGGTTTCCTCGCGTACCAGACGCGCTTCGTGAAGTTCTTCCTGTCGATGCTCTACTTCAACCACATCTACGACCGGATGACCGCGGCCGGCGAAGCCCTGCTTGACGAACATGGGCAGGTCCGCCCCGACGTCATCGCCGGGTTCGCCCGTGAGAGCGCCCTGCTCGACCAGGCAGGAAACCACCGTCGACTGGACCGGATCGACGCCGCGTACCGCTCGCTCGGCGGCCGGTACGCCGACTGCGCCGACCACCTCGCCACCCGGCGCGAGCGCCTGCTCGACGAGGCGCGCCGCGACATCGAGGACTTCGCCCTGCTCACCGAGGCGTGGCAGCCCCTGGTGCGCGCGAGCAAGGACGCGGGACCCACCCTGACGGCGGGACACCCGGCGTGAGCGTGACGACGACCCACGAGAGGGAACAGCCGCACCACACCCCGGCGCCCTGGCAGGACGGCGCCCGCCTCCTGGACGCACTGGCCGCCGCGCCCGAGGACCGGATCATCTTCGACCTCCCCGGCATCGAGGAGGGCTACGAGGCGCTGCTCCGCGAACTCCCGGGCGTGGCCGTCCGGTTCGCCATGAAGGCCTGCCCCGTCGACGAGGTGCTCACCCTGCTGGCGCGGCGCGGCTGCGGCGTCGACGCGGCCGGACCCGCCGAGGTGGAGCAGGCGCTGCGGGCCGGCGTGCCGATCGAGCGGATGCACTACGGCAACACCGTCAAGTCCGACCGGAACATCGCCGACGCGTTCCGGCTCGGCATCAGGGACTTCGCGACCGACAGCCTGGAGGACGTGCGGGCCGTCGCCGTGCACGCGCCGGGCAGCCGGGTGTTCTGCCGGCTCGCGACCACCGGCGAGGGCGCGCTGTGGGGGCTCAGCAACAAGTACGGCTGCTCGCCCGAGGACGCCGTCGCGATCCTCGAGACCGCCCGCGACCTGGGTCTGACACCTGCCGGTCTCTCCGTGCACGTCGGCTCCCAGCAGATGACGGCCGACGCCTGGCAGGGCGCCTTCGACCGCATCGCCGACGTGCTGACCGCGCTCGCGGCGCGCGGGATCCGACTGGACCACGTCAACCTCGGCGGCGGCCTGCCCGCCCGCGGCTACCACGACAAGCACGGCAGGCCCCTCGACCCGCCGATGGACAAGATCTTCACCGTGATCCGCGAGGGCATGGCCCGCCTCGGTGCCATCCCCGGACACCGGCTCGGCTTCGTCGTGGAACCGGGACGTCACCTCGTCGCCGACCACGGCGCGATCCGCGCCCACGTCTCCCGGCTCTCCGCACGCGGCCGCCCCGACGGAGAGCGCCGGCACTGGCTCTACCTCAGCTGCGGCAAGTTCAACGGCCTCTACGAAATGGACCAGTTGCAGTACCGCCTGGTCTTCCCCACCCATCCCGGCGCCCCATCCGTGTCCGCCGTCGTCGCCGGGCCCACCTGCGACAGCGACGACGCCTACTCCCACGAGGACGGCCTCGTCCAGGTGCCCGCCGACCTCGCCTCCGGCGACCCGGTCTGGGTGCTCTCCTGCGGGGCCTACGCGACCAGCTACATGACGCAGGGCTTCAACGGCTTCGGCCCCCTGCCGTACGTCTGCGTCGACGACCGGGGCGAGGGCGCATGACCGAGGAGATACGGGTGCGCCCCATCGCCGCAGGGGACTGGGACGCCATCACGGCCCTGGAGTCCCGGGCCTACAGCCCGCTCGGCCTGTCGGAGGGGCGGCCCGCGCTGGAGTCCCGCGTACGGGCGTCTCCGAGTACGTGCTTCGCGCTGGACGTGGGGCGGCAGTTGGCCGGTTACCTGCTGGCCCTGCCGTATCCGGAGAGCGAGTACCCGGAGCTGCGCGGCACCGAACGGGGGCCGGTCCGCCCCACCGGCAACCTGCACCTGCACGACATCGTCGTCGCGGAACACCTGCGCCACCGGGGCCTCGCGCGACACCTGCTGCGCCGCCTCACCGCGACGGCGCGCTCGCTCGGGTACGACTGGATCTCCCTGATCGCGGTCGGCGGCAGCGAGACGTTCTGGGCGGGCCGCGGCTTCGTGGCCCGGCGCGGGGGCCCGCCGCCGGCCGGGTACGGCCCGACGGCGGTCTACATGGCGCGTGCGATCCCCGCGGGCGCGGGCGCGGACGCAGACACGGACCTCAGGGCGCGGAGCGGGACAGAACCATCGACGGACACCGAGAAGTGGACTGATACGAGTGCTCAGGTTGCGTGATCCCTTTCACCGGAGCCAGTTGGCGATCGCGGCGCTGTTCTGCTCGCTCGGCTTCCAGTACGCCACCTGGGCGTCGCGGATCCCGGCCATCAAGGCGGACCTCGACCTGAGCGACGCGGAGGTCGGCGTGCTCCTGATGGCCGCGGGCATCGGCGCGGCCGTGTCGTTCCCCGTGGTCGCGGTGCTGATGCGGCGCCTCGGCTCGCAGCGCCTCGCGCTCCTGTCGGCGCTCTGCCTGGCCCTGCTCCTGCTGGCCCTGGCCGGGGCGCCCAACTACCCCGTCGCGCTGCTCGTCATGTGCGTCGACGGCGTGCTCGTCGGCGCTTTGAACGTCGCCATGAACGCCCAGGGCGCCGAGCTGGAGAGCCGGTACGAGCGCAACGCCATGGCCCGCCTGCACGCCACGTTCAGCGGCGGTTCGCTGCTCGCCGCGCTGCTCGCCTCCGGCATGAACGCGGTGACGTCGACGGTCGCCGTGCACTTCGGCGCGGCTGCGGCGTTCCTGCTCCTGCTGGTCGCCTACGCGCGCACGGGGCTACTCGCCGAGAAGGCGGACGCCGCGAACGAGACCGCCGAGGCGGGGGAGGAGCGGCAGACGGTCACGCCGGCGAAGAGCAAGTGGACCGTGCCGTCCAGCATGACGCTGTGGATGTGCGTCGCCATGGCCTTCGGCACGGTGACCGAGGGCGCCATGAACGACTGGTCCGCCCTCTATCTCAAGGACGTGGCCGACGCCTCCGCCGAGCTGGCGCCCCTCGGCATCGCCGTGGTCTCGGGCATGATGGTCGTCGCCCGCCTCTTCGCCGACGGCTGGCGCAGCCGCTGGGGCGACGGCCGGATCGTCCTGTCCGGGAGCGTGCTGGCGGGGGCGGGCCTGGCGCTCGCCCTGCTCAGCGGAGGTCTGGTGCCGGCGTTGCTCGGCTTCGCCTGTGTCGGCCTCGGCATCGCGGCCGTCACCCCGTGCGTCTATGTGGCCGCGGCGGGACAGGGCTCGGACTCGCTGACCCTCGTCGCCGCCATGGGCACCACGGGTCTGCTGGCCGGCCCGCCGCTCATCGGCTTCATCGCCCACGCGAGCAGCCTGGTGTGGGGACTTGCCGCCGTCGCGGCGTCGGCGCTCGTCGTCTCCGCGTGCAGTACGCGGATCCGGTGGCCCGCGACGACGAGCGGCTGAGCCTTCGCGCGGGCTCCCTCGCGCGGTCCCGGCCGCCGGTCCGCGCCGTCTCATCCGCCCCACCTGCACTGCCGCATCTCGTACTTACCCGAGGGTAGGCGCGCCCGGCCCCCTTGTTATACATTCCGTCTAACAAGGGGGTCGCGGTCTGCCGTGCGACGCGGCGCCGTGCCCGCTGCCCGGACTTCGAGAGCCAAGGGAGCCGCAGCATGGCAAGCAGCACTGTTCGGCCGAGCACACAGGGCAGTTCACCGGAGGGCGACATCGCCCGGCGGCTGTTGGACTCGGCCGCCGTGCTGGCGTACGACCCGGCCACCGAGGTCGACTGGGAGACGCCGCTGGACCGCGAGTACCACGGCGCGAGCCCCGAGTGGTGCACGCTCTACGGCACCGCCTACTGGCAGGAGCTGACCGAGGCGCAGCGCAAGGAGCTGACCCGCCAGGAGGCGGCGTCGGTGGCCAGCACGGGCATCTGGTTCGAGATGATCCTGCAGCAGATGGTGTTGCGCGACGTCTACGCCAAGGATCCGACCAGCGCCGAGGTGCAGTGGGCGCTCACGGAGATCGCCGAGGAGTGCCGCCACTCCATCATGTTCGCCCGGGGCGCCGAGAAGCTCGGGGCGCCCGCCTACCGGCCGCGCCGGTGGGCCGTCGAAATGGGCAGGGCGTTCAAGTCGGTCGCCTTCGGCGAGGCCGCGTACGCCGCGATCCTGGTGGCCGAAGAGGTCCTCGACGTGATGCAGCGCGACTGGATGCGGGACGAGCGGGTCGTGCCATTCGTGCGCACCATCAACAACATCCATGTCGTCGAGGAGTCCCGGCACATGAAGTTCGCCCGCGACCAGACGCGCAAGCGGCTCGCGGGCGCCGGACGGGCGCGGCGCCAGATCAACGCCCTCGTCATCGCCATCGCGTCGTACGTCATCGTCACCAGCATGGTGAACCGCAAGGTGTACGCGAACGCCGGACTGGACGAGGAGCGCGCGCTGGCCGAGGCGAAGGCCAACGAGCACCACAAGTCCATGATGCGGTCCAGCTGTTCGGGGCTCATGGAGTTCCTCGCCTCGTGCGGGCTGCTCACCAAGCCGGCCCTGGTGTTCTACAAGCGCGCCCACCTCATCTGAGCCGATCCGAGCGAGCTGAGCCGACGATCATGACCTACGTCATCACGCAGACCTGTTGCAGCGACGCCACGTGCGTCGCCGTGTGCCCGGTCAACTGCATCCACCCCACGCCGCAGGAGCGGGCGTTCGGCAGCACGGAGATGCTGCACATCGACCCGAAGACGTGCATCGCCTGCGGCGCCTGCGCGGACGCCTGCCCCGTCGACGCGATCTTCCCGGTCGACAGCCTGCTGCCCGGACAGAAGGAGTACGCCGCCCTCAACGCGGCGTACTACGAAGGCGATACGGGTACGGCGGACGACGCCCGCGAGACCGAGACCGAGTCCGAGTCCGAGTCCGAGTCCGAGCCCGGAACCGAGTCGGTGTCCGAACCCGCCCGGCAGGGGCCGAACTTCCACGTCTGGGGCGAGCCGTCCTTCCCCCGGGTCCTGCCCGCGGACTTCGCACCGCTCAGGGTCGCCGTCGTCGGCACCGGGCCCGCCGGGATGTACGCCGTGCAGGATCTGCTGCTGCACACCAGCGCCGAGGTGACGCTGATCGACCGGCTGCCGGTGGCGGGCGGCCTGGTGCGTTATGGCGTTGCGCCTGACCACCCGGCGACCAAGAAGGTCGGCGACACGTTCGCGCGCTTCCACGGACATCCGAGGGTACGGATGCACCTCGGCCTGGACGTGGGCACCGACGTCACCCCGGAGGAGATCGCCGCCCACCACGACGCGGTGATCTACGCCGTCGGCGCATCGGCCGCCCGGCGCCTGGGGATACCGGGGGAGGAGCTGCCCGGCAGCACCTCCGCGAGCGCGTTCGTCAACTGGTACAACGCCCACCCGGATGCGGCGGCGGACGGCGTCGACCTGTCGGCCGAGCGAGCCGTCGTCGTCGGCAACGGCAACGTCGCCCTCGACGTGGCCAGGATCCTGCTCGCCGACCCGGACACCCTCGCCCGCACCGACATCGCCGACCACGCGCTGCGGGCCCTGCGCGACAGCGCGGTGCGCGAGGTGGTCCTGCTCGCCCGGCGCGGCCCCGAGGACGCCGCGTACACCCGCTCCGAGCTGCTGGCCCTGAAGCATCTGCCGGGCGTGGAGCTGACGGTCGACGACCACGACCCGCGCGTCGCGAAAGCCGTCGACGCCGCCGACGCCCACGACAAGGCGGCCATCCTGCGCGGCGTCCCGCGCTCCCGGCCGGAGTGGGAACAGCCGCCGGTGCCGGGCCGGAGGATCGTGTTGCGCTTCTTCTGCGAACCCGCCGAACTCCTGGGCGCGGAACGGGTCGAGGCGGTCCGGGTGACCGCGGGCACCGGGGAGCGGACGGTGGCGGCGGGCCTCGTGCTGCGCGCGATCGGCTACCGCGGGGTGCCCGTCGCCGGGCTGCCCTTCGACGAGAGCAACGGCACCGTGCCCCACGAGGGCGGCCGCGTCGCCGGACAGCCGGGCACCTACGTCGTGGGCTGGATCAAGCGCGGCCCCACCGGCGGCATCGGCGCCAACCGCACCTGCGCCGCGGAGACGGTCTCCACCCTGCTCGCCGACGCGGTCGCGGGCACGCTTCCGGCGCCCCGGCACGCCCCGAAGGCCTTCCACCGGCTGGCCCGGCGCCGCAACCGCCAGGTGGTCGACGCGCGCGGCCTGGCCGCCATCGAACGGGCCGAGGTCACCCGGGGAGAGGGCGCGGGACGCCCGCGGGTCAAACTGGCCACGGTGGACGAGCTGGTCGCCACGGCGAGGGCGCGCCGCGGCGGCCTCCTGCGCTGACGTGCGCTGACGGCCACCCCGCGGCCTCGCGGGATCCGCTCGGACGGGCATGCCCCCGCCGCCTCCCGCGACCGCAGGAGCATGCTGCTCGGCGGATGACCGTACGGCCAGCGTACGCCGGGCAGGGGGGCCACCGCGGACGAACGGCCGTGCAGGTCCGGCCGCGCCGGGCTCACCCCGTGCGGCGCGGCCGACCCGCCTCAACTACGGCCTCGGTGCGCGGGAGTTCACCAAGACAGTAGGAGCATGGAAGGCGATGCGGGCAGGGCCCCTTTTCATCTCTACCCCGAGCACACCGCGCACACCAATTGAAGTACGGAGCACCCCACGCGCCCCATGCCTCGCCCCGGGCGCCCCGGGCAACAGGCGGACCCGGTGGGACGGGGGAACCCATTGGGGGACAGCAGAAGGCCCGGCCTCCCTGGGGAGACCGGGCCTTCCGTCGCGAGCGCTGGGCAGGCCTTGCACCTGCATCTCCCCACAGGAAGTGGGGCGCCTTTCCTTGGACCACCAACGCCGGGCCCGGCACCGTCGTTCCGGCGGCGCGAGCACAAGATCGACTTTAGCCCATGACCCACTCGGGGGCCAACTCGGCGGAGTGCGCCCGTCCGGGGCGCCGGCCGCCCTACGATCGCCTGCATGCTGCTGCGCCGGAAGATGCGTACGTTCATGGCCCTCGTCGCGGTGCTCGCCGCCGCGCTGCTCTGGGCCCCCGGGGGTGGCGCGTGGGCGGCGCCGGCCGGCGACGACCGGCCCGCGACCGGCCGTCAACTCCTCTTCTTCAACCATGCGTACGGCGTCCTCG
Organism: Streptomyces sp. NPDC005863; assembly: GCF_042871345.1. Taxonomy (NCBI): domain Bacteria; kingdom Bacillati; phylum Actinomycetota; class Actinomycetes; order Kitasatosporales; family Streptomycetaceae; genus Streptomyces; species Streptomyces sp. NPDC005863. Next base: position 224,342 of record NZ_JBIAII010000012.1, read on the forward strand.
ACCGCGAGACCGCCGACGCCATCGAGCACTCCGCCTACCTGCGGGACTTCGCCAACTTCCAGGTCCGCACCACCACCGGCTCCGACGGCCAGACCTGGACCGGCCGCTACCTGATGGGCCGCGAGACCTACGTCGAGCTGTTCGGCGTCGGTGATCTGCCGGGCAAGGACGGCGAGTTCGGCGCCGGCGGCATGGGCGTCTCGGTCGAGCGCGCGGGCGATCTGGCGACGGTGCGCGAGCGGCTCGTCGGCCTCGGGGTCACCCCGGCCGACTTCCGGCAGACCCGTGACTTCGGCGACGGCGTCCCGGTGCCGTGGTTCGACGGCTTCTTCGCCATCGCCGCCGACGCGTACGACTCCTTCGGCGCCTGGACGATGGAGTACCGGCCGGAGTACTTCGCCGACCCGCGCTCCAAGACGGAGCCGGCCGCCCACCCCGGCGACGTCGGACGCGAGCGGTACCTCAACGACGACTACCGCGACCATCAGATGCGCGACGTGACGTCGATCCGGCTCGCCACCACGGCTCGCGACGTCGCAAGCACCGTGCCGCTGCTGCGGGCGGGCGGGTTCGAGGTCCGCACCCTGCCGGGCGGCAGCGCCGTCGCCCTGCGCGGCGGCACCACGATCCGCCTCGACGCGACGCCCCGCGCGGGCGCCGGCCTGCGCGAGATCACCTTCGCGCTCAACAAGAGCGTCAAGCAGCGGCACGTGGAGCAGATCGGCCGGTCGACGCTCACGGTCGGTCCCGGCGCCCGCGCCGTGTGGACGTTCGCCGGGCCGCAGTAGGCGGCAAGGAGAGAAAGCAGGTCTCACCCGCCGTCGGGTACGCGGTGGTGGGCCCGGGGCCCCCCCCCGGGCCCCCCCCCCCCCCGGGCGGGGGTAGGGCAAGAAACCCCGGGGGAAAACCGGCCGGGGGGGGGCAACGCGGCCCCCGCCGGGGGGCTGTAACCGGGGGTGGTGGG